>NZ_VCQT01000032.1 GCF_005938655.1 Alloalcanivorax gelatiniphagus | reverse complement strand
AAAACCTCGAAGCGGAGAGGGGGGGGTGCCTTCCGGGACCCTTTTTGGCAGGGATGCCAAAAACGGGAGCGCCCAGGGACGGCTTGAGCGATCCCGGAAGGCACCCACACAGATCCGCGTCCCGGATAGAGACCCCTCGCATCGATTTCCCGCCAAAGTGCGATGAACCAAAAAAAAGCGGAGCCAGGGGCTCCGCTTCGGTGTTCGCACCGTCCGGGCTGTGAATCAGTCCAGGTCGGCGGGGTAAACACCGTTTTCGTCGTGCACTTCCTTACCGCTCAGCGGCGGGGTGAAGGCGCAGGCCACCACCATGTCTTCGTTCTCGCCACCGTACAGGTAGTGCTCGTCGTGCTGGTCGAGCAGGTAGATGGTGCCCGGGGTCAGTTCGTACACATCACCGGTTTCCACCATCTCGATTTTGCCCTTGCCGGAAATCACGTACACGGATTCCCAGTGGTTGGCGTATTTGATGTGGGTCTTGGTGCCCTTGAAGATGGTGGTGATGTTGAAGGAGTGGCCCATCTTGTCTTCTTTCAGGGACAGGCGCACGGATTGCCAGTTGCCGTTCTCGGCAACCACGCGACGTTCGGATTTTTCGGCTTCCGCCAGGGTACGAACAATCATCTGGGACCTCCAGGGGACTGAATAAGGGAATCGGGAAAAAGAGAGGGTGCCGGCCCCGGTGGGGCCGGCGGGGAACCAGGGTTCAGCCGGCGAGGCTGGAAACGGAGTGGGCGTCGCCGCGCTTGATCCGGTCCTTCATGACCTCGGCCACGCTTTCCTTGATGATGTCCATGGCCTCGTGGAGCTCTTCCTCGGACACGGTCAGCGGACACAGGGTCTTGATCACCTGGTCGTCGGCGCCGGAGGTTTCGATCACCAGCTTGCGCTTGAAGGCGGCCTTGGTGATTTCCTCGGCCAGCTCACCGTCACGGCATACCAGGCCCTGCATCATGCCGCGGCCGTTCAGGTAGAACCAGTGGTCCTCGTAGGCGCCGGCGATGTCACGGAAGCGCTCGGTGATGATGCCACCTTTCTTCTGCACTTCCTTGGCGAAGGTGTCGTCGCTCCAGAAGTGGGTCAGGGCCTTGGCGGCGGTGGCGAAGGCCAGGTTGTGGCCACGGAAGGTGCCGTTGTGCTCGCCCGGCTTCCACAGGTCCAGTTCCGGCTTGAGCAGTACCACGGCGAACGGCAGGCCATAGCCGCTGAGCGACTTGGACAGGGTGATGATGTCCGGCTTGATGCCCACGTTGTCAAAGCTGAAGAAGGTGCCGGTACGGCCACAGCCGGCCTGGATGTCGTCCAGGATCAGCAGCATGTCGTGCTTGCGGCAGACCCGTTCCAGGTTACGCAGCCATTCGAAGCTGGCCGCGTTGATGCCGCCCTCGCCCTGCACCGTTTCCACGATCACCGCGGCGGGGTGGTCGACGCCGCTGGAGGAGTCGCACAGCACCTTGTCCAGGTACTCGGTGGTGTCGAAGGCATCGCCCAGGTAGCCGTCATAGGGCATCACGCTGACGCCGCCCATGGTGACGCCGGCCACGCCACGGTGGTGGCTGTTACCGGTGGCGGACAGGGCACCCAGGCTGACGCCGTGGAAGCCGTTGGTGAAGCTGATGATGTTCTCGCGGCCCTTGATGTTACGGGCGATTTTCAGCGCCGCTTCCACCGCGTTGGTGCCGGTGGGGCCGGTGAACTGCACCACGTGGTCCATCTCGCGGGGCTTGAGGATGTGCTCGTCCAGGGCTTCCAGGAAGTCACGCTTGGCGACGGTGTGCATGTCCAGGCCGTGCACGATCTTGTCGTTCTGGATGTACTCCAGCAGCACTTCCTTGAGTACCGGGTTGTTGTGCCCGTAGTTCAGGGTGCCGGCGCCGGCCAGAAAGTCCAGGTAGCGGTTGCCGTCCTCGTCGTACAGGTAGCTGCCCTGGGCCTTGTCGAAGACCACCGGGAAGCTGCGTGCGTAACTCTGTACTTCGGATTCGATATTCTCAAAAATTTCGGTATCCATGGCTTTTCTACCTCTCTTTCGCTGTCTGGTCAGATTCAGTCAATTCAATTCGATGTTCAGGCGTTCTTTACGCTCAGGCGTCGTCCCGGTTGAACGGGCCGATCCGCAGAAGGTGTTCGTCGTTGTGCTGGCCCGCGAAGTGGAGGCGCGAGTCGAACAGAATGAACTCCTCGGTGGGCATCCGGCGTTCGTAGGCGAAGCTGCGGAACATCCCCCAGGATGCTTCATTATCCGGGGTGATGGTGGTGTCGATAAACTGCACATCCCGGCTTTCCTCGCGCTCGATCAGGTTGGCCAGCATGCGCTTGGCCAGGCCGTGACCGCGGGCCTTGGAGTGCACCGCCACCTGCCAGACGAACAGCGTGTTCTGCTGCTTGGGCGGGATGTAGCCGGAAATGAAACCCACCAGTTCGCCATCCATCTCGGCCGCCACGGAGGTGTCCGCGAAATGCGTGCACTGCAGCAGGTTGCAATACACCGAGTTCTCGTCCAGCGGCTTGCACTCGGAAATCAGCTTGTGCACCCGCGGCCCATCCTGACTTTCAGGCTTGCGCAGAATGATCTCTTTTTTGATGTCGGCGGGGGTCGATGCCCCTTTTTGATCGTCTGATGGCATGAGTTTCACTTGTGGTCAGGTTGAAAGGATGAAGGGTTTCGGCGGCGGCGCTGGCCGTCGCCATTGGGCTGAATACGGTCGATGGCGCCCAGATCCAGCACCGGCGATGCATCGATGTCGCCGGCGTTCATCATCGCCGCGACCCGTTGCAGGGAGCTGAGAATCAACGACTGCTCCCAATCCTCGAGCCGGGCAAAACGGTCCATGAACTCGTCCTGCAAGGGGGTCGGGGCCCGCTCCATGATGTCGCGGCCGGCGTCGGTCAAATAAGCATAGACCCGCCGTTTATCCCGCTCACCCCTTTTGCGTTCGATCAGCTCGCGCTTCTCGAGGCGGTCCAGGATGGTGGTCACGGTGGCCTGGCTCACCGATACCTCGGTGGCGATATCGCCCATGGTCATTTCTCCCCGGGAGGCTATCGCCTGGAGGATCAGCAACTGGGGCGCCGTGAGGCCGGCGACCTTACTCAGCTTGCGCGAGTACAGGTCCGTGGCGCGGATGATTTGGCGTAGGGCAATCAGCACTTCGTCGTGTCGGGCCATGATCGTTAATTCTCTGGATAACAAACTAATATGACCGTGTTGCTGCAGCGTCATTTTGATGTAAAAAATGATTTTACATTCAGGATGTAGCCGGAGAACAACGGCATGACCGAGCGATTCCTTGCGATAAGTGGTAGGCTAGTTTAGAGCTATAACATTTAGATGTCAAAGTACTTGTTGGGGCGGGCGCCATCCCGGGCGCTATCCGGTGGGTGAACAGCGCCCGTTGCCGGGCGGGTAAACATTGTGGTTGTATTTAGCGATGGATAACGTTTTCAAAGGCTTGCTGGCCTGTTTGGCCGCTTTGGATCGGGTCATCGGGGTGATCGAACGGCTGATCATCGGCGGCACGGTTCTGATCATGGCGCTGCTGATGAGTGCCCATGTGGTGGGGCAGTTGTTGTTCGAGCGGGGCATTCCCGGTACCTACGAGG
The DNA here is from genome assembly GCF_005938655.1 of Alloalcanivorax gelatiniphagus. Taxonomy (GTDB): domain Bacteria; phylum Pseudomonadota; class Gammaproteobacteria; order Pseudomonadales; family Alcanivoracaceae; genus Alloalcanivorax; species Alloalcanivorax gelatiniphagus. Next base: position 51,940 of record NZ_VCQT01000032.1, on the reverse strand, counting down.
TCACCGAGATGCTGATCGTGGTGATGACCTTCGTGGGGGTCAGCTACGCCGCCCGCCATGCCCGTCATATCCGCATGTCCGCGCTGTACGAGCAGTTGCACGGCAAGGCCCGCAAGGGGTTGCTGATGCTGATCTGCGCCGGCACCGCCGCCCTGATGTTCTATTTCGCCTGGAAGTCCGGGCAGTACGTGGTGGCGATCCACGACCGGGGGCGGGTCAGTTCATCCCTGGGCCTGCCCATGTGGATCGTCTACCTGGCGCTGCCCGCCGGGTTCGGGCTGGCCGGGGTGCAGTATCTGCTGACCCTGGCGCGCAATGCCCTGTCGCCGGGGATCTGGCGCTCCTTCAACGAACAGGAAACCTATTCGGACACGCCGGTGCACGGCGGGGAAATGGGAGGGGCCGGCGATGACCGTGTCTGAATCGCGACCGGGCCGGAGGGCGCCGTCATGCTGATCGCTCTCGCCCTGATCATGTTGGTTCTGCTGCTGCTGGGTTACCCGATGATGGTGCCGCTGGCGGTGGGCACCCTGTTCATGATGTTCTCCGGGCTGACCTTCTTCGGCCCCGACCAGGCCATCACCTGGATGATCACCGGGGTCGGCAGCTGGGTGCTGGCGGCGGTGCCCATGTTTATCTTCGCCGCGGATATTCTCACCAAGGGGCACACCGCCAATCGGCTGCTGGATCTGGTGGACGTGTTCAGCCGCCACTGGCGCGGCGGGCTGCCGATCACCACGGCGGCGGGTTGCGCCATGTTCGGCGCGGTCTCCGGCTCCACCCAGGCCACCGTGGTCGCCATGGGCGGGCCCATGCGCCCGCGCCTGCTGGCCAAGGGCTATTCCGACAGTTTCGCCCTGGCGCTGATCATCAACGCCAGTGATATTGCCCTGCTGATTCCGCCCAGCATCGGTTTTATTGTCTATGGCGTGGTGATGGGCACCTCCATCGGCGACCTGTTCCTGGCCGGTATTCTGCCCGGCATCCTGATTCTGCTGATGTTCGCCGCCTACTGCTGGATCGGCGCCCGGGTCCAGGGTATCGAGCCGGAGCCGCGCGCCAGCTGGGAAGAACGCTTCAAGGCCGTGGGTGGCGCGATTCTGCCCTTGGGCTTTCCGGTGTTGGTGGTGGGCGGCATTTACCTGGGCTTCTTCAGTGCGGTGGAGGCGTCCGCCGTGGCGGTGGCCTACGCCCTGGTGCTGGAGGTGCTGATCTATCGGAAGGTGAGCATCCGCGACCTGGGCGGCCTGGCGCTGTCGTCGGGGATGATCACCGCGGTGGTGTTCATCCTGGTGGCCATCGGCGCCGCCTTCTCCCATACCCTGGGCACCGCCGGGGTGCCGGAGGCGGTATTGGGGCCGGCCATCGAGGCCATCGGCGACAACAAGACCGCGGCGCTGGCGCTGATCGCGGTGGCGTTCTTTATCGGCTGTATGTTCGTCGACCCGATCGTGGTGATCCTGATTCTGGTGCCGATCTTCAAACCGCTGGTGCAATCCGCCGCCCTGGACCCGGTGCACGTGGGGGTGATCGTCACCCTGCAGGCGGCCATCGGCTCCGCCACGCCGCCGTTCGGCTGCGATATTTTCACCGCCATCGCCGTGTTCCGCCGGCCCTACCTGGAAGTGATCCGGGGCACGCCGCCGTTCATCCTGATCCTGATGCTGGCCACGGTGATCCTGATCGCCTACCCGCAGATCTCCCTGTGGCTGCCGTCCCTGGGCAGCCTTTGAGGTTTTCCGTGTTCAGTGGGAGGCAGTAGGAGCGGCTTTAGCCGCGATCATCGGAGGCGGTTATCGCGACTGAAGTCGCTCCTACAAACAGCTTTCGTTGTTTACTGGTCGCCGGCGGTTCCGAACGCCTTGAGCAGGGTGTCCAGGGCCTGTTGGCCGCGCTCGCCCACTTCGTCGATGTAGGTCTGGCGCACCGGCCGGGCCTTGTCGCGAAACGCCTGGCGCTGGGCGTCGTCCAGTTCGATGATCTGGATGTCGCTGGCCTTCTTGATCGCCTTGAGCCGCTTCTTGTTGAAGCTGGTCTGCATGTCATGGCCTTCACGCACCAGCTTGGCGACCACCTTGTCGATCATCGCCCGGCGCTCCTCGGAGAGGCCGTCGTACCATTGTTCATTGCCCATCAGCGTGGCCACGAACTGGGACTGGCGGGCGAAGATCATGTACTCCTGCACCTCGTAGAAGCCCATCTCCTGGTGGGCGAACACCGGCTGGATGTTGGCTTCCGCCTGGCCCTGCTGCAGGGCGCTGTACAGTTCGCCGTAGGCGATGGTGGTGGGCGCGGCGCCATAGGCCTTATAAGTGGCGCGCAGCAGGCTGTTGTCCATGACGCGGATTTTCAGGCCCTTCATGTCCGCCGGCTGGCGAATCGGCTTGTTGGCGGTCCACACCTGATAACCCTCGGGCAGCTCCGCCAGGGGCACCAGATCGCGCTGGCGGAACGACTGCTGCCAGGCCTCGCTTTTCAGGAACGCATCCGAGTTGAGCACCTTGGCGGTGCGCCACTGGTCGGCGGGCATCACGAAGTTCAGGTTGAGCAGCTGGCTTTCCGGCACCGTGCCGCCCAGGGCGCCGGAACCGAAGCCCAGTTGAATGGCGCCGTTCTGGACCGCGTCGTAGAGGGCCGTGTAGGTGGAGCCCCAGGTGCCGTAGGGCAGCAAGCGCACGGTGATGTCGCCGTCGCTGCGCTTCTCAACCAGTTCCTTGAAGCGCTCGGCGTAGCGGTGCTGGACGCTGCCCTCGATTTCCTCCAGGCCCAGGCGCCAGGTTTCCGCGCTGGCGGCGGCGCTGAGCGCCATCAGCGCCAGCGCGGCGGTGGCGCCCATGAGTCGATGCATTCTCATGAAACTCCTTGATGTTGGCATGCGGGGAGCAACTCACTACATTGCATCGAGGAAAGCCTGTCAAGCGCGCTCCGGTTCGCGTTTGCCGTGTTCAGGCTGGCGAACACCGGGTCTTAATGCCACCATACTCGCGGTTTTTCCCGGCCACGGCCGTTGCCGTGGCGAATCAGCAATAAAGAGGAAGCGGTCTTGTTCAAGCCATGCCTGAAGGTGGGAATCTGGGTGCTGTTGATGACCATGGGTGCCATGGCCACGGCCCAGTCGGAGCCCGCCGAGTCCCGCCCGGAAGCGCAGAGCGAGATCGAGAAGGGTCCGGTGATTTCCCAGTTCCGGGAAAACTGGATTCTCGGCGAGCTGCGGTCCATCCGTCAGGACATGATGGAATACCGCAACGACATGAACCGCATCGTCACCGACCGGGAGCTGGAGGTGGCTGACAAGGCCATGGGCTACGCCACCAACACGGTGACCTACTTCTTCTACCTGATCGCCGGCGCCGCCTCGATTCTGGCGCTGGTGGGCTGGTCCACGATCCGCGATCTCAAGGACAACATCCGCGTCTACGCGGAGAAGGAAATGTCGCGGCTGACCGTGGAATACGAATCGCGGCTGGTGGATCTGGAGCAGGAGCTGCGCCAGAAATCCCGCACCATCGCCGAGAACCAGGAAGAGATCGAGCGCACCAACGAGATCCACAGCCTGTGGCTGAAAGCCACCAAGGAAGGCAGCTACAAGGAGAAGATCGAGCTCTACGATCGGATCCTGGAGCTGCGCCCGGACGACCCGGAGGCGCTGGCCTGGAAGGCCGATGCCGCCCTGGAGCTGGGCGAGCAGCGCTGGGCGCTGAGCCTGTGCGACCGGGTGCTGGAGGTGGACGAGGACAACGCCCACGCTCTCTATCAGCGCGCCTGTGCCTGGGCCGGCCTGGGTGAAAACGACAACGCCCTGCGTGACCTGGAGCAGGCGGTGAGCATTTCCGAGGCCCTGCGGCGCCACGCCCGGGCGGAGGAAATGTTCGTGCCGCTGCGCGAGCTGGAGCGCTTCCAGGAGGTGGTGGGCCGCCCGGAAGACGACCCGGAATCGCTGCTCTAGCCCGGCGGGCCGCTATGGGCGGCCCGTTTCTGATAGTTCCGGCCTGTCGGCGCCATTGCCAAAGCCCGCGTCCCGAAAGGTCTATTTGTGCCGGTGATTCTGCTACACTTCGCGTCCCTTTGTGATCGGTCGATGACAGTCAGGTTGGCATTCCCTTCACCTGATCGGCGTCATGATTCGCCGCCGTCGTCCCTACGGAGATTCCCATGAAGCGCGATAGTGGTGCGGATACCACCAAATCCATGCCCGATGTGGCGACCAATTCCATGGTGGACCACCTGCACAGCACCCTGGATTGGGTGGGCATGAGTGAAATCCATCTGCCGGCCCGGATCAGCGATACCCTGGCCGGTGAGCGCCCGGTGAGCACCTCCATTCAGGCCTATGTGAGCCTGTCCAACCCGGACGCCAAGGGCATTCACATGTCCCGGCTGTATCTGATGCTGGAAGAGACGTTCGGCGATCACTCGGTGAGCGCCCACTCCATCGAACAGCTGCTGAACAACTTCCTGGAAACCCACGACGGCCTCAGCGACAAGGCGTTCGTGCAGTTCGATTTCGAGTATTCCATGCGCCGCCCGGCGCTGAAGAGCAGCTACGCCGGCTGGAAGAGCTACCCGGTCACCATCAAGGCCACCATGGCCCCGGATGGCCTGCGCATCGAACTGGCGGTGGAAGTGCCGTATTCCTCCACCTGCCCCTGTTCCGCGGCCCTGGCCCGGCAACTGATCCAGGAACAGTTCCGCGAGGACTTCGGCAAGGACAGCCAGGTGGACGTGGACAAGGTGTTCGAATGGCTGGGCACCGAGGAAGGCATCATGGCCACCCCCCACAGCCAGCGCTCCGTGGCGCAGGTGCGGGTGCTGCTGGATGCCGGCTGCGACGAGGCGTTTCCGATCACCGCCCTGATCGACACCATCGAAGGGGCGCTGAAGACGCCGGTGCAGACCGCCGTGAAACGGGTGGACGAGCAGGAATTCGCCAAGCTCAACGGTAAGAACCTGATGTTCTGCGAAGACGCCGCCCGGCGCCTCAAGCAGGCCCTGGACCCGCAGCCCTGCTACAAGGATTTCTGGCTGCGCGTGAACCACCTGGAAAGCCTGCACGCCCACAACGCGGTGGCGATCGTCACCAAGCAGGTGGACGGCGGGTACCTGCCTATCCCCTGACGGGGAGCTTCAAGCCTCAAGCTTCAGGCTACAGGCTTAACACCTCTGAACAGCATGACGGCCCCGAAGGGGCCGTCATGCTTTCTGGGCTTGCAGCTTGCAGCTTGCAGCTTGCAGCTTAGAACCTGCCGTTCAGGCCGACCCCGATGTTGTTGATCTCATCACCGCCGCTGTCCACCGCGCGCAGGTATTCCACGCTCAGGAACACCACGTCGGTGAGGCTGATGTCGGCGCCCAGGCCCAGGGACAGGCCGCTGTAGTTGTCGCCGCTGGAGCCGCCGTCCGGATAGTCGACGGTGGTTTCCACGCGGGTCAGGCCGATCAGGCCGTAGGGACGCACCGGCAGGGTGTTGGGAAACTGGCCACGGAAATAGGCGCCGTAGTAGCGGTCGATTTCCACGTCAACGCCGCCGCCCAGGCTGTCGTCGCCGATGCCCAGGCCCAGGCGCAGCTCGCCGCCCAGGGTTTCGTTGCGGTTGATCCAGCTGCCGAACTTGAATTGCAGAGCGGACGGATCGGCGCTGCCGCCGCGATCGGGACTGATGTCCGCGCTGACGTAATCCAGGCCGGCGTAACCCGCCGCCAGGGCCGGGGCGGAAAGAACGGAAAAGGGCAGGGCAAGGCCCGCGGCCAACAGCCATCGTTTCATGAGAGACTCCGAGTTCCACTGCTTTGAGGACGAGCCTCATTGTAGTGAAAAGCCGCGTCAATGGCGACGCGGCAAGAGGGGGCGACGCGGCAAGAGGGGCGACGCGGTGTATCGCGACTGAAGTCGCTCCTACGGCGGGTATCGTACTGTAGGAGCGACTTCAGTCGCGAAAGGGGTGTGACGCCGATCAATGCTCGTGATCGTGCTCGCCGTCTTCCCCGCCGTGGTCATGGTCCCCCACGACGCCGGTCCAGGCCAGCCCGGTGGGGGCGAAGTCCAGATCCTCGGTCTCCACGGACAGCGCTTCCAGGTCGATGATGTGCAGGGCCTGGGCCGCCGGGTCGCTGACGTATGCCTGATCACCGGCGCCGCTCACCGCCAGGGCCGGTGCCGGGCCGGCGCTGGGAACCGTGCTGAGCAGGGCCAGGGCGGCGCGATGGGACCAGTCAGAGGTCTCCAGCACATGCAGACTGCCCTCGCTGTCCAGCACCAGCAGATGCTCACCGTGGGCATCGAACGCCTGGGCCTTCGGCGTCACCGGGTCACCGCCGCCGTCCACGGCGCCGTCCCGCCAGTCCACCTGGGTGGCGGTGCCCGCCTCCGGATCGATGGCGTACAGGTTGCCGTCCGGGTAGGACACACCGATCAGCGTCTCCACGTCCGGATGACCCAGCACCGTGGCGATCCGCTCCGGCACCGCCACCTTGGCGTCGTGGAAGTGGTCGCCGTGCAGCTCCGCCACCAGCACGCCGTCCTGGCAGCCGAACACGCTATAGGCCCCGTGGGTGGCGGCGCCGTGCAGCCCCGGGCAGGCGGTGGCCAGCTCGCCCTCGCCGTGGAAGTGATCGCCGTGCAGTTCGAACACCGTGACGCCGTCGGCGGAACCGCCGCTGGTGCTGGCGTGGCTGGCCAGCACCAGGCCGTCCAGGGGCTCGGCCACGCCATGGTGGGCAGTGTCCAGGGTCTGGGACGCCAGCACGCCACCGTCGGCCAGGCTCTCGTCGCTGAACAGCTGGAAGCTGCTCATCTGACCGGCGCCGTTGTCGCCATCGAAGTAGAGCGCGGCGTACTCACCGTTGCTGCGGTAGTGGGTGGGCGCCACGCCGTTCAGGGTGAAGCCGAGCAGGGCCGGCTCGTCTTCGTGGACATGGTCGCCGTGCGGGTAGATGCCGCTGTCCAGGAACTCCACTTGGTCGTTGTCGCGCTGCACGATCACCGCATAGCGGCCTTCGGGGCTGGTGTAGACGCCGGTGGCCGGGTGCACCAGGGCGAAGTCGCCCACCGTTTGGCCGCTTTCCAGATCATGCACATAGACCCGGGAGTTGGCGCCGTCGGCGTGGGTGAACACCAGCCGGCCGGCGGCTTCGCCGTGCTCATGGTCATGGTCGTGGTGGTCGCCGGGCAGCTCGGTGCTGCCGGTGTCGTTGTTGCAGGCGGCAAGCAGCACCGATGCCGCCAGCAGGGCGGCGCCGGTGGGGGAAAAATAGCGTTTCATCGTGGTCTCCGAATTCGTTTTTCAGTGGATCGCGTCAAAAGGTCATGCGCACGCCGGCGGTCAGGTTGCGACCGGGTTCCGGGACGGTGCGCGCCAGGAAGGACGCGTGGTTCCACACTTCCTCGCCGAGCAGATTGCTGGCCCGCAGGAAGACGTTGTATTGGGGTTTGCCGGTGAAGGTGTAGCTCACCGTGGCATTGAGCATGTCGTGGCCCGGGGTGCGGGTCTCGAAGGCGGCGATGTCGTCCTGGGCGAACACCCGGTAGAACTCCACTTCGCCGTCGAACGCGCGCCAGAAGGTGTTTACCCGGGCGCCCAGCCGGTGGGCCGGGATGCGCGGCAGGCTGTCGCCGCCGTCCTTGAACTCGGCGCGCACGGTGTCGCCGAACAGGGTGGTGGAGACGCGGTCGGTCCACTGGTAGGTGGCCTCCGCTTCGGCGCCGGTGAATTCCACGTCCGCCTGGCTGTATTTGATCAGGCGGAATTCCTCGATCTGATCCAGGGTGCGGGCGTAGACGTAGTCGTCCACCCGGTTGTGGAACAGGCCCAGGTTGAAGGTCAGGTCACCGCTCACCTTGCGCAGGTTGATGCCTGCGTTGTAGGAGGTCTCGGTTTTCAGGCTGGAGTCGTTGCCGGCGCCGCCGCAGGTGAAGGTGTCCGCCAGCAGGCCACACTCATAGGTGTTGGTGGCCAGGTGCACGCCCCGGGCATACACCTCCTGGGCCTGGGGCAGCCTTTCGGACCGGGCCAGGGACACGGACACGTTGTAGTCCGGGCGGAACGCCCAGGTCAGCGCCGTGGACAGGGAGGTGGCGGACTCGCTGTAGGAAGGCAGCGGCCGGTCAGCGTCATCCGGGTCCAGCTTCTGGTGTTCCAGGCGGGCACCGGCTTCCAACTGCCAGCGCTCATTGAAGCGGTAGCGCTCCACCGCGAACACGGCCGCGGTGCGGGTATCGGTTTTTGGAACCACCGCTTCCTCGCCGCTGGTTTCGATCTGCCCGTCGGTGAACTGGGTGCCGAAGGTGCCGCGCCAGCCCAGCACCGGTGCGTGCTCCGCTTCCACCCGGGCGTCCACGCCCCGGTGGCGGAAGGTGGTGCCGATGGCGCCTTCCTCGATCTCGTGGTGGCGATAATCCGTGTGGCTGGCGCGCAGGCGTACCGCCTCGATGCCGGCCACCGGCTGCCGGTACTCGCCGCGCAGATCCACCCGGCGGCTGTCCAGGTCCACGAACGGGGCTTCGTGTTCGCCATGCTCGTGGTCGTGTTCTTCCTCGGCGCATTCCAGGCTGGAGCCATTGGCGGTGCAGCCCTCGAACTCGTGGCTGTGGCCGGGCAGGCCGTACTGATCGCTCCGGTAGGAATAGGCCAGGCCCAGATAACCCCGGTCACCGATCCAGGACAGGCCGACGCTGCCGTTGTCGCTTTTCGCCCAGGTGCCGTCGATGGTCTTCTCGGTGAAACCGTTGACCTCGTAGTCGTCCGCGTCCCGGCGTGCCCCTTCCACGTGCAGGGCCAGGTTGTCGCCGGCACGGGTGGTCAGGCCGAAGGCGGCGGCGCCTTCATCGGCCACGGTATTGCCGCGGCCTTCGAAGAATCCCTCCACCGGCCCGTCGGGCATGCGGGTGGGAATCTTGTTGTCGAGCACGTTGACCACGCCGCCAATGGCGCCGCCGCCGTACAGCAGCGTGGACGGGCCGCGCAGCACTTCCACCTTGCGGCTGAGCATGGGCTCCACGGTGGTGGCGTGGTCCGGTGAGATGGCGGACATATCGAACAACTGGGCGCCGTCGGACAGCACGCTGACCCGGGGGGCGGTCTGGCCGCGAATCACCGGCCGGCTGCTGCCGCCGCCGAAGGTGTCGGCGTGCACGCCGGGCAGGCCATTGAGGGTATCGCCCAGGGTCGCTTCGCTTTGCTGGAACAGCAGGTCGTCTTCCAGCAGGTCGTAGGAGGCTGGGGTCAGGTTGGCATCGCTGCCCAGGGGCAGGGCGGACACTTCCACCGCGTCGAGGCGGGCTTCGTTGGAATCAGCGGGCTGGGCAAACGCCACTGACCCGCCCATGGCGGCCAGGGTGGCGGCCGCCATGGGGAAAATTGCGCGTTTCATGGTCTCTCCTGGATACAGGCACGGCCGGGGTGTTATGCCGGTAAGGTCCGTGTGAACAACGTCAAAGGGTTGGTATCAGGAGAAAACCGGTGGGGCGCGGGCGGGGTGGACCCGGGGCAGCAGGATATCGGGGGCGCCCACCGGAGGCGTAACGGCGAGCGCGGGGGTGAAGCGTGCCGGCGGCAGATCAGCGGTCGGCGCGCAGGCCAGGCCATGGCCGTGCAGTGCCTGGCAGTCCTGCTGAGCCACCGGGCCGTGGCCATGGCCGTCGAGAATATGACTGGGTCCGTGCCAGGCCACCAGGGTCTGCGCCGTAAGCAGCAGGGCGGCGAGCCACAGACGAAGGTGGGGGCGGCGCTCAGTCATGGTCGGCTTCCCGGCCGGGCACCGGGTCGAAGCCGCCGGGATGCCAGGGGTGGCACTTGCACAGCCGTTTGGCCGCCAGGGCGCTGCCGCGCAGGCTGCCATGGGTTTCCACCGCCTGCCGGGCGTACTCCGAGCAGGTCGGATAGAAGCGGCACTGGTTGCCCACCCAGGGGCTGAGCACCAGTTGGTAAAACCGCAGACCGGCAAGCAAAACGGGTTTCACGGCGACATCCGCAGACGGAGGTGAATTCAACGAGCCATCATAAACCGAACACTATAACAAAAACCAGCGCGGGCTCCGGCGCCGGCCGGCCCTCAGCCGCGGGTCCAGCGGGTCCCTTCGCGGGTGTCCTCGAGCTGGATGCCGGCGTTCTTGAGCTGGTCGCGGATGTCGTCGGCGCGGGCGAAATCCCGGTCTTTCTTGGCCTGGTTACGCTCCGCCACCAGGGCGTCGATGGTGGCGTTGTCCAGATCGTCCTCGCCGCCGCCCTGCTTGTTCTGGAACCAGCCGGTGGGGTCCGCGTCGAGCAGGCCCAGCAGGCCGGCGCCGGCCAGCAGCTCCGCCTTCAGGGCCGGTTTGTCGTCCGGCTCTGCCTTGTTCAGGCGGGCGGCCACCGCGTGCAGGGCGCTGATCGCCTCGGAGGTGTTCAGGTCGTCGAGCAGGGCGGTGACCACCGGGTGGTCGTCGGGCAGCCGGTAATCCGGGTCGGCGCGCACGATGCGGCCCCGGCCCAGCAGCGCGTAGTAAAGCGAATCCAGGCTGCTGCGTGCCTGCTCCAGCAGCTCCACGGAAAAGTTCAGCGGCGAGCGGTAGTGGCTGGACAGCAGGGCGAAGCGCAGTACCTCGCCGGGATAGTGCTGCAGCAGGTCGCGCACCAGCCGGAAGTTGCCCAGGGACTTGGACATCTTCTCGCCGTCGATATTGATATAGCCGTTGTGCATCCAGTAGCGCACGTATTCGGTGCCGTGGGCGCAGCAGCCCTGGGCGATCTCGTTTTCGTGGTGCGGGAAAATCAGGTCCTGGCCGCCGCCGTGGATGTCGATCACGTCGCCCAGGTGGCGGTGGATCATCGCCGAGCATTCGATGTGCCAGCCCGGGCGGCCGCGCCCCCAGGGGGAGTCCCAGCCGGGCTGGTCGTCGCTGCTGGGTTTCCACAGCACGAAGTCGCCGGGGTGGCGCTTGTAGTCGGCCACTTCCACCCGGGCGCCGGCCAGCATGTCTTCCAGGTTGCGCCCGGAGAGCTTGCCGTAGTCGGGCATGGACTGCACCGCGAACAGCACATGGCCCTGGGACTCATAGGCATGGCCCTTGCTGATCAGGGTTTCGATCATGGCGATCATGTCGCCGATATGGTCGGTGGCCAGCGGCGTGATCGACGGCTCCAGGGCGCCCAGGGCGGCCATGTCCTCGCGGAAGGCGGCGGTGAACCGGCCGGTAAGGGCCTCCATGGTCTCGCCGGAGTCGGCGCAGGCGTTGATGATCTTGTCGTCGATATCGGTGATGTTACGGGCGTAGACCACCTTGGGATAAAGCCGCGCCAGCAGCCGGTAGAGCACGTCGAACACCACCACCGGGCGGGCGTTGCCGATATGGACGTAGTTATAGACCGTGGGGCCGCACACATAGAGCGTCACGCGCTCCGGGTCCAGCGGCTGGAAAACGTCCTTCTGTCCGGTGAGGGTGTTGTGCAATGTCAGCATGGAACAGGCACTTCGTCCGTGGTCAGTTCTTGTAAAGGTCCGCCGGGTCGATCAGCGGTGCTTTGTCGATGGTCGCCTTCTCGCCATCCAGCTTCCAGTAGAAACAGTCGCGACGGCCGGTGTGGCAGGCCGGGCCGGTCTGGTCCACCCGCGCCAGCAGCACGTCACCGTCGCAGTCCACGCGCAGTTCGCGCAGCATCTGCACCTGGCCGGAAGACTCCCCCTTACGCCACAGCTTGCCCCGGGAGCGCGAGTAATAACAGACCCGCCCGGTGCGCAGGGTCTCCTCGATGGCCTGCCGGTTCATCCAGGCGAACATCAGCACCTCGCCGCTGTCGTGCTGCTGGGCGATCACCGGCACCAGGCCGGCATCGTTGAACGCCAGGTCGTCCAGCGCCGCGCCCAGCGCCACGCTGAACCCTTCCGCCTGCTGTTCGTTCTCTTTGAACATGGTGCCTCCAAACGCTGGGGCTGGCCCCGTAGGTATTTGTAGGAGCGACTTCAGTCGCGATTGCTCTCTGCTACCGCAAGCGCTGATCGCGACTGAAGTCGCTCCTACGGTCGCTCCTACGGTCGCTCCGTCAGAGCGGCAGCCGGGTGGCGGCGGCCAGGTCGGCCACCGCCTGGTCCAGGGCCAGGGTTTCGGTGTCCTTGGAACCCAGCCGGCGGATCGCCACCTGGCGCTCCTCCGCTTCCTGCTTGCCGAGTACCAGGATCACCGGGATCTTGGCGCGGGAGTGCTCGCGCACCTTGTAGCCGATCTTCTCGTTACGCAGGTCCATTTCCACGGTCACGCCGGCGGCTTCCAGCTGTTCCTTCACGGTCTGGGCATAGTCGTCGGCGGCGTTGGTGATGGTGGCGATCACCACCGGCACCGGCGCCAGCCACAGCGGCAGATGGCCGGCGTGGTGCTCGATGAGAATGCCGATAAAGCGTTCCATGGAGCCGACGATGGCCCGGTGCAGCATGATCGGCCGCTGCCGTTGGGAGTGCTCGTCCACGTACTCCGCGTCGAGCCGCTCGGGCATCATCGGGTCGAACTGCACGGTGCCCATCTGCCAGGCGCGGCCGATGGAATCCTTGAGGTGGTATTCGATCTTGGGACCGTAGAAGGCGCCCTCGCCGGGCAGTTCCTCCCATTCCACGCCGGCGTTGCTGAGCGCCGCGCGCAGGCCGTTTTCCGCCTTGTCCCAGGCTTCATCGGTGCCGATGCGTTTTTCCGGGCGCAGGGCCAGCTTCACCGAGATGTTCTCAAAGCCGAAGTCGGCGTACACCGCCATGGCCTGTTTGTGGAAGGCGGTGACTTCCCCTTCCACCTGGTCCTCGGTGCAGAAGATATGGCCGTCGTCCTGGGTAAAGGCGCGCACCCGCATGATGCCGTGCAGGGCACCGGAGGGCTCGTTGCGGTGGCAGCCGCCGAATTCCGCGTAGCGGATCGGCAGGTCCCGGTAGCTGTGCAGGGCGGCGTTGTAGATCTGTACGTGGCCCGGGCAGTTCATGGGCTTCACCGCGTAGGTCCGTTTCTCGGACTCGGTGAAGAACATGTTTTCCTGGTAGTTGTCCCAGTGCCCGGAGCGTTTCCACAGGCTCACATCCATGATCTGCGGGCCGCGCACTTCCTGGTAACCGCTGTTGCGGTAGACCTTGCGCACGTACTGCTCCACCTTCTGCCAGATGGCCCAGCCGCGCGGGTGCCAGAACACCATGCCCGGGGCCTCTTCCTGCTGATGGAACAGATCCATCTCCTTACCCAGCTTGCGGTGGTCCCGCTTGGCGGCCTCCTCAAGCTGCTGCAGGTAGGCGTTGAGTTCCTTCTTGTCCCGCCAGGCGGTGCCGTAGACGCGCTGCAGCTGGGCGTTGTTGGCGTCGCCGCGCCAGTAGGCGCCGGCCACCTTCATCAGCTTGAAGCCGTCACCCAGCTTGCTGGTGGCGGGCAGGTGCGGGCCCCGGCACAGGTCGATAAAGTCGCCCTGGCGGTACAGGGACACTTCCTGGTCGGCGGGCAGGTCGCGGATGATCTCCGCCTTGAAGTCCTCGCCTTTTTCCAGGAAGAAGCTGACCGCTTCGTCCCGGTCCCAGACCTCCCGGCGGATCTGCTCGTTGCGGCGCACGATTTCCTGCATGCGCTTCTCGATGGCGGTGAGATCCTCCGGGGTGAAGGGTTCTTCCCGGTAGAAGTCGTAATAGAAGCCGTTCTCGATGGTCGGCCCGATGGTCACCTGGGTATCGGGAAACAGCTCTTGCACCGCCTCGGCCATGACATGGGCGGCATCGTGGCGGATCAACTCCAGGGCATCGTCGTGATCCCGGGTGATGATTTCCACGGTGGTTCCATCGGTGAGCGGCAGATAGACGTCGGTAAGGTGCCCGTCGGCCTTGACGGCCAGGGCCTGCTTGGCGAGTTTTTTGCTGATCCGCTCGGCGATCTCCAATCCGGAGGCCGGCTGATCAAACTCCATATTTGCCCCATCGGGCAGTCTGTATTGCACGCTCATGGATGAAATGGGGTCCGAGGCTGAGGGTTGCGGAACCGACGAATGGTAGGCAATCGACCGGCACCGTTCAAGCGAGCATGCTTTACCACCATGACAGCCTGTGCCTATGCTAGGGAGCTTCCGCATCACGCCTGTCGCATTCCGCGTGGTCTCAAGCGGGTTGCCGTGGTTTGTTGCCGCCGCCGGCCGGGGCTCGATCACTGGCCGCTCCGCGGGGCCCGATCGGCGTTCACGGGAGGCTCCCTAGGCGTGGCTGACAACGGAATGACGTCATGAACAAGCTGGAACAGGTGCCCGGCACCCGGTTGCCGCCGCTGTTGCGGGTGGCCCGGCAGATTAATGCGCAAAGCGATCTGGCGCCGTTGACCCGCACGGTGCTGGAAGAGGCTCTTGAGCTGGCCCGTGCCGAAGCCGGCGTGCTCTGGTTGCGGCGCGACGATACCCGGGACGAGTGGCTGGAATGCGTGCGTCAGATCACCGCCGGCGAGGAGGGCAGCGCCGCCCCGGGCCCGGACCTGCCGCGCCTGCCGCTGGACGCGGCCCACCGGGACCATCCGGCGGTGCGGGTGGTGGAAGACGGCGCCATGCTGCATCTGGCGGACCCCTCGGCCCTGCCGGAGGACGACCGGGCGCGGCTGGTGCCCGGCCTGGTGACGCGGGTGGTGTCCCTGCTGCTGGTGCCGCTGACCAACCATGAGGGCCGGGTGGTGGGCGTGCTGCAGCTGGTCAACGCCCGGGGCGAGAGCGGGCCCGGCCCGTTTCCGGCGCGCACCCGCACTCTGCTCGGCGCCCTCGGCGGCTACGCCGGCATCGCCCTCAATAATCTGCTGCTGGTGCAGGAACTCAAGGACCTGTTGGACGCCTTCGTGCGGGTGTTTGCCCGCGCCATTGACGCGAAAAGCTCACACACCAGCGCGCACTGCGAGCGGGTGCCTCTTCTGACCGAATTACTGGCCCGGGCCGCCTGCGACGATGGCGGCACCTTCTCCTCATTCCAGCTCGACGAGGACGAGTGGTACGAACTGAGGGTGGCGGCCTGGCTGCACGACTGCGGCAAGCTGGCGATTCCCGATTCGGTGCTCGACAAGGCCACCAAGCTCCACGGGCTGCACGACCGCATCGAGCTGGTGGCGGCGCGTTTCTCGGCGCTGCGGGTGGAAGCCGAGCGGCGCTACGAACGGGAGTCGCTCAGCGAGCCGGCCCGGGAGCCGGAACACCGGCGCCGCCTGGAGCAGGACATCGCCGGGCTGGAATCCGATCTGGCGTTTCTGGAGCGTATCAATAAAGGTGGCGAGGCCATGGCCGCCGCCGACACCGAGCGGGTGCGGCGGATCGCCGCGCGGCCCTGGACCGACGCCCACGGGCAGGTCCGGCCGCTGCTCAACGACGATGAGGTGGCCAACCTGTGCATCACCCGGGGTACCCTCACCGACCGGGAACGGGAAATCATCAACAGCCATATGGACGTGACCCTGGAGATGCTGGAGTCGCTGCCGTTTCCGCGCAAACTGCGGCGCGTGCCGGAGTACGCCGGCGGCCACCACGAGCGCATGGACGGCAGCGGTTTTCCCCGCGGCCTGACCCGCGAGCAGATGTCGATTCCGGCGCGCATCATGGCCATCGCCGACGTGTTCGAGGCGCTCACCGCCCGTGAGCGCCCCTACAAAACGCCGCTGAAAATCTCCGAGGCCCTGGGCATCATGCAACGCATGCGTGATAATCAGCACCTTGATCCGGACCTCTACCGGCTGTTTCTGGACGCCGGAGTGTGGCGCGATTACGCGCGCGTCGCCCTGGACCCGGAACAGCTCGATGTGGTTGACCCCGCGCCTTTCCGTTAACGGACCTCAGCAAGCAATGTCATCGAACGCCGAAACCGCGTCCATGCCGGCGTGGCTGGTATGGACCCTGGCCACTGCCTGTGGCCTGATCGTCGCCAATATTTACTACACCCAACCCCTGGTGGGGCCGATTGCCGAGTCCCTGGGCCTGTCGCCGGGCGCCGCCGGCCTGATCGTGACCATGACCCAGGTGGGTTACGGCGTGGGGCTGCTGCTGGTGGTGCCCCTGGGCGACCTGGTCGAGAACCGGCGGCTGGTGATCTCGGTGATCCTGCTGGCCGCCGTCGCCCTGGTGGCGGCCCTGTTCGCCGGCCACGCCACCCTGTTTCTGGGCGCCGCCCTGTTTATCGGCTTTGGCTCGGTGGCGGTGCAGATTCTGGTGCCCTACGCGGCCCACCTGGCGCCGCCGGCCCGGCGCGGCCAGGTGGTGGGCACGGTGATGAGCGGCCTGATGCTGGGCATCATGCTGGCGCGGCCGGTGGCCAGTGCGCTCACCGAGGCGTTCGGCTGGCAGTCCGTATTCGTGCTGTCGTCGCTGCTGATGGTGGTGCTCAGCCTGGTGCTGGCGCGGGTGATGCCGCGCCGGCAACCGACGGCGGGAGTGGGTTACGGGCGTCTGCTGCTGTCCATGGGCCGGCTGATGCGGACCACGCCGATCCTGCGCCGGCGGGCCCTGTACCAGGCCTGCCTGTTCGCCGCTTTCAGCCTGTTCTGGACCGCGGTGCCGCTGTTGCTGGCGGGCCCGGCCTTCGGCTTTTCCCAGGGTGGAATCGCCCTGTTCGGGCTGGCCGGGGTGGCCGGCGCGGTGGCCGCGCCCATCGCCGGCCGGCTCGCCGACGGCGGCCTGACCCGCCCGGCCACGGTAACGGCGATGCTGATTTGCAGCGGGGCCTTCCTGCTGACCTTGATCGCCGAGCCGGGCAGCGTGGTGGCGGTGGCCCTGCTGGTGGTGGCGGCGGTGGTGCTGGATTTCGGTGTGTCCGCCAATGTGGTGCTGGGGCAGCGCGCCATCTACAGCCTGGGGGACAGCTACCGGGGCCGGCTCAACGGCCTGTACATGGCCACCTTCTTCACCGGCGGCGCCATCGGCTCGGCGCTGGGGGGCTGGTCCCAGGCCCACGGTGGCTGGCAGCTCACCGGCTGGATCGGCGTGGTCCTGCCGCTGCTGGCGTTGCTCTATTTCTTCACCGAACTGGCGTTCGGCGTGCCCGAGCCGCTGTGGGCGGAAGCGGATTCCAGCGGCCGTTAGAGCATCGCCACCCGGCCCTGATCGCTCATATAGGCCACCCGGTTGCGGCCGGCGCCCTTGGCCTGGTACAGCGCCTCATCGGCGCACTTGATCAGGCCCGGGGCGTCGGAGACCCGCTCACTGGCGCACACCACCCCGATACTGATGGTCACCACCTGGCTGACCCGTGAGCCGGCGTGGGGCAGGCCCAGCTGCTCGATGCGCGTGCGCAGGCGCTCGGCGAACACCAGGGCGTCCTTGAGGCTGGTATTGGCCAGCACCACCATGAACTCCTCACCGCCGTAGCGGGCCACGAAGTCCTTATCGCCCTGGGTCAGGGCACGGGGGATGGACGCAACGGTCTTCAGGCATTCGTCGCCGGCCTGGTGGCCGTAGGTGTCGTTGTACTGCTTGAAGAAATCGATATCGAACAGCAGCACCGAGGCCCGTTCGCCGGTGCCGCCCCGGCCGAAGCCATGCAGCAGCTCATTGAGCCGGCTTTCCATGCCGCGCCGGTTCAAACAGCCGGTGAGGCCATCCACCGTGGCCTGGCTTTCCAGCACCCGGTTGGCGGAGTGCAGCTCGTCGCGGTGCTGGAACAGCACGTTCTCGGAGAGAAAGTGCTGGCGCAGAAGACGCTCATAGATGTACTGGCCGAACAGACTCATGCTGGCGCTGGCCAGGGACAGCAGCAACAGCACCAGGGCCAGTTGGTGGTCGATGTGCGGGCTGTTGTGGAGGCTGGCGGCCAGCGCCGCGATCATCGCCAGGCTGCCGGTCACCGCCCAGTAGAAGGGTACCCTGAGCAGCACCGACATCAGCAGAATCGCCAGCGAGGTTTGCAGAAACAGGCTGAACGCCAGTGGATGGTCCACCCGCATGCCGATCCAGTCGCCGGTGAGCGCCACCGAGAACGCCAGCGCCAGGCTGGCGCTGTGCAGCCAGCGCCGCCATTCGGCGTGCCGCGCCACCAGGATGGTGGCCACCGCCAGCATCGCGCACAGCAGTCGCGGCCGCCAGGTGCGCGCCGCCACTTCCGGCGAAATATAGAGTTCCAGAGCCAGTGCCAACACCAGCAGCACCACCACGTTGAGCGCGGCCCAGGGCGCCACCTTGGCGACGCTGTTGCGGAAGAACTCGGCGAAATCCCGTTCCAGTGGCGCGGGCAGACGCAGGTGCCAGGGCAGGCGCAGATCGCGGCCGCTGGGCAAAACGTTCAGCCTTTGCGATTCGTCCTTCAAATTAGGTTCCACCCCATCGACACGGCCGTCCGGCCAGTCGTGACCATCGGATTAAAAAGACGAAAGTAGAGTAACAGCAAAGGTGTTAGCAATGCTCCCCCGACCGGGGCGCCGGACGGATCAGTCCAACAGGCCGAGCAGCGCCCGTTGCCGGGCCGGGGAGAGCAACCGGAAGCGTTGCAGCAACACCTGTTCTTCACGCCCCACCGGGATGGCGTCGGCGGTGGTGGGCTCCAGCGTGGACCAGTTCGCCAGGCTGTGCTGTAACCGGGCGACGATCTCGGCGTTCATGCTGCGGTGGTTGAGCGCGGCGACCTCGGCGATGCGGCCGCGCATGTCACACGGGAACCGCACCACGAACTTCTGCGCCTGACTGGTGGCGTCCTGCTTCATAGTCCCTACTGAGGCTGTTGGAAAACGCTCAAGATACGCACTTTTTTTCAATCCTGCGAGTGGCAAAGCGCCATGATCTGTCCGGACAGTGACGGAGTTAACACCGGCGCGGTGCTATACTCCGCCGGTTTTCCGGTTTCCGTCGAGCCCCGCCATGAACATCGCCAGCGCCGATCTCAACCTGCTCAAGTACCTGGACGTGCTTCTCCGCGAGAAGAACGTGACCCGTGCCGCCGAGCAGTTGGGCATCACCCAGCCGGCCATGAGCAACAGCCTCAAGCGGCTGCGGCTGATGTTCGGTGACCCCTTGCTGATCCGCACCAGCGAAGGCATGACCGCCACCGACCGGGCCCAGGAGTTGCAGCCGCTGGTGCGCCAGCTGATCGCCCAGGCCGAGTCGCTGTTCACGCCGGAGGACGGCTTCCGGCCGGCGGAGAGCCGCCGGGTGTTCCGCATCATGACCAGCGATTACGCGGAGGGCACCCTGGTGCCGCACATCGTGCGGCGCCTGCGGGAGGAAGCACCGGACGTGGTGCTGGATTTCGTCACGCCCTCGGACGTGAGCTACCCGGACATGGAGCAGGGTCGGGTGGACATGGCCCTGAACCGCTTCAACGAGATCCCCGGGTCCTTCCACCAGGTGACCCTGTGGCGGGATACCTTTTCCTGCCTGCTCAACCGGGATAACCCCATCGCCCGCCATTTCGACCTGGACAGCTACCTGTCCGCCCAGCATATCTGGGTGTCGAAAACCGGCTTCGGGGTGGGCTTCGGCATGAACCCGGAGAAACTGGGCGGGCTGGGCTGGATCGACCACGCCCTGCAGCGCCTGGGGCGCAGCCGCAAGATCAGTATCTTTACCCGCCACTATCAGATGCCCGGTCTGCTGGCCATGAACAACGATCTGGTGGCCACCCTGCCCAGCCGGGTGGCGCGCATGCAGGCGCAGAATTCGCAGCTGGTGATCAAGCCGCCGCCGTTCGATATCCCGGAGTTCGAATTGAAGATGGCCTGGTCGCCGTTGCTGCATCACAACGCGGCGCACCGCTGGCTGCGCCGGCTGATTCAGGAAGAAGCGGAGCAGATTCTCAAGGAAGACCCCTGAGCGGGCACCTCAGAATACCGAGGTGCCCCGCAGCCAGCCGCCGTTGCCCAGACGCGGGTTTTCCTCGCCGGCTTCGGCGATGGCGCCCTTGCCCACGCCTTCGAAGGCGCGCACCCGGAAGCGCTTGCCGGGGGCTTCCCGGGCCAGTTCACTGGCGATGTGCTCGGCCAGGTTCTCCACCGTGGAATCGGTGTCCACCAGATAGCAGTGGTCCTCGGGAATCACCAGCTCGAAGTGGCCCTGGGGGGCGTCGTAGCGGAACCGGTGGTGCGGGGTCTCCTCCACGTAGTAGGTGCCTTCCAGGTCTTCGCGGGTACCGATGTAGATGTCTTCCCAGCGGTCCGCCCACAGCTTTTCCCAGTACCGGCTGCGGCGGCCATTCTCGAAAATCTCGATACCGGAGCGGTGGCCGTGGGCGATGCGCTGGCAATTGCCGTCGTGTTTCTTGAGGCCGTGGGAATAGTGGTAGAAGGGCGCGGTGCCGGTGTCCTGTTCGCGCAGAATCACCTGGATCTCGCTGACGTTGGACGGCACCGTGTCGCGGATCAGATCCAGCAGGTAGAGGGTCACGCCGGCTTTGCTGACTTCCGTGCCGGGCAGTTCCAGCACGCCGGAGGCGGGGGTCACCATGCGGATCTCGCCGGCCAGATAGGTCCAGGTCAGGCCCAGGTGGTCGTCGTCCCGGACATGCAGGTTGAGCTGGTCGCTGCCCGCCGGCACCAGCAGCCGGTGGTCCACGCGCTCGTCCACGGTCTGTTTGACGGTTTTCTTGATGCGTCCGAAGTCGAACACCATGCCCTGGGCATCGAGATCGCCGGACAGTTCCAGATCGACGATCCAGGACTCCCCCACCATGCCGCGTTTGGCGTGCAGGTAGGAAAAGTCCACCACGGTCAGGTTTTCAACGAACAGGGTGGCCATAAGTCTCTTGTTTGAAAGGGGTTGCAAGCAGGGCGGCCATTATAGTCTCAGCGGCGCTCCGGTCTCACCCCGGGTTTTGTAAATTGCTTCTCCCGCATGGTCGGGGTGTGATCGGGAACACGGATCGACGCGCGCCCCGCCTTGTTCTATGGTTGGGCCTTTCACGCCAGAGGCCGGAGACAATCCATGAGCGAAACCATTTTTTCCAAGATCATCGACCGGGAAATCCCCGCCGATATCGTCTACGAGGAC
The DNA here is from genome assembly GCF_005938655.1 of Alloalcanivorax gelatiniphagus. Classification (GTDB taxonomy): domain Bacteria; phylum Pseudomonadota; class Gammaproteobacteria; order Pseudomonadales; family Alcanivoracaceae; genus Alloalcanivorax; species Alloalcanivorax gelatiniphagus. The sequence goes on along the minus strand of NZ_VCQT01000032.1, from coordinate 31,031 downwards.
GACCAGTGCCTGGCTTTCCGGGACATCAATCCGCAGGCGCCGGTCCATTTCCTGGTGATTCCCCGTAAACCCATCGCCAAGCTGTCCGACGCCGACGAAGGCGACAAGGACCTGCTCGGGCATCTGCTGCTGGTGGCCGGCCAGGTGGCCCGCGAGCAAGGGCTCGAGGACTTCCGCCTCAACGTCAACAATGGCGCCGGCGCCAGCCAGACCGTGTTCCATCTGCACGTGCATGTGCTTGGCGGCCGTCCGTTCTCCTGGCCCCCGGGCTGAACTCCCGGGCCGCCGGCCGGTCTCAGAGCACGGCCGGGCTGAGTCCCGGCCGTCACAAGGACCTGAACCGTCCCGAACAATAAAAACCGAACAAGAAAAAGGAGCACCACCATGAAACGCCTGCTGATTTCGACCCTGGCGCTGTGCCTGACCGGCCCGGCCCTGGCGCTGACGCCGGACAATCCGGAGCGGATCAACGGCATGATCGCCGAGCTGGAGACGCTTCACGGCGGCGGCCAGGCTTTCAAAAAGGACTACGACCCGGCGGATCAAGCCGCGCTCAAGCAGTGCCGCGCCGAGCACGGCGCCCTCCATGAGCAGGCCCTGGCCCTGCGCGACCGGGCCGCCAAGTTGCCGCAGCTGGCCTACCGCATCAATCTGACCATGGCCGCCAGCGCCGCCGCCGATTGCGTGGCCTGCGACCAGGGCGCCGCCCGCTGCGACGCGGTGCCGCCGGCTTTGCAGCGCATCCGCAAACAAATGAACGCCCCGGCCGCCGATTCGGCCACTAAACCGGCCACTAAACCGACCACCCCCCAATAAACCACACGGGCACCGCGCCACCTGCGCCGTGCGGTGCCCTGCGCTATGCTGCTGTTTCCCTCATTCATCCGGGAGCGCCCCATGGCCCGCTGGATCGAACCGGTCACCCTTGAAGGGGACCGGGTATGCCTGGAACCCCTGGCTCCGTCCCACGCCGACGACCTGACCGAGGCCTGTCGGGACGGTGAACTCTGGAAACTCTGGTTTACCTTCGCGCCGGCCCCGCAGCGGGTGGACGACTACATCCAAGCCGCCCTGGCCGGCCGCGACCAGGGCGACCTGCCGTTCGCGGTGCGCCACCGGGAAAGTGGCCGGGTGATCGGCACCACCCGGTTCTTCAAGGTGGACGAAGACAACCGCCGTCTGGAACTGGGCCACACCTGGTACGCCGGCCGCTATCAGCGCACCGGCGTCAACACCGAGTGCAAGTGGCTGCTGCTGCGTCATGCCTTCGAGAGCCTGGACGCCATCGCGGTGGAATTTCGTACCCACTGGCACAACCGGGCATCGCGGGCCGCCATCGCCCGGCTCGGCGCCAAGCAGGATGGCGTGCTGCGCAACCATACGGTGACCGCCGACGGCATTTACCGCGACACCGTGGTGTTTTCCATCATCAATCAGGAATGGCCGGCGGTGCGCCAGAATCTGCGCTTCCTGCTGGAGCGGCAGCGGCCTTGAATTACTTCGCCCACCTGGCCCTGGCACAGCCCACCGCCCCGTCCAAGGTGGGCAACCTGCTCGGGGATTTCATGCGCGGGGTGCGCGAGGAACAACTGCCGGAGCCGGTGCGGCGGGGGCTGCTCAACCACCGGCTGGTGGACCGGGTCACCGACGATCACCCGCCGGTGCGTCACAGCCGGCAGCTGTTCGCCGCGCCCCGGCGGCGGTTCGCCGGGGTGGCCCTGGATGTGCTGTTCGACCATTTTCTGGTGCGTCACTGGGCGCGCTTCCACGACCAGCCGCTGCACCAGGCCATCGACCGGGACTACCGGTTGTTGTTGGAGGGGCGGGCGCTGATGCCGGTGCCCATGCGGGCGGTGGTGGAGCGCATGGTGGCCCAGGACTGGGTGCGTCATTACGCCGAGCTGGACACCGTGGGCCGGGCCCTGGACCGGATCGCCGCCCGGGTGCGTTTCGCCAACCGCTTCCAGGGCTGCCAGGCCGACATCGAACACCACTACGAGCATCTGGAGCAGGTGTTCCTGGAGCTCTATCCCGGCCTGCAGCGGGCGGTGGCCGAGCAGGCCCTGGAGCAGGCGCCCTCTCAACCGGATTGATTACAGCGGATTGATTCCCAGCAGCTTCATGCTTTCCTGATAGAGCTTTTCGGCGCTGGCCTTGTTGCGCGCCCGGGGGGACCGGGTGGCCGGGCCCTTGGCGTCGAAGTAGCCGCCGGTGACGCCGTTGTAGCGGTCGTCCAGGGCCAGGCTCACCGGCAGGCGGGCGGCGTTTTCCGGCGTGGTCAGGGTGGGGCGGATCGCCTTCATCAGCAGCCCCGGCGTGTAGCGGAAGATGGGCGTGTCCACGCCGCCCGGGTGCAGGGCATTGCTGGTGATGTCCTGCCCGGCCAGCCGCTGGGCCAGCACATCGCTGAACAGAATGTTGCCAAGCTTGGACTGGCCGTAGGCGTCCAGCATCAAGTAGGGCCGGCGGCCGCGCCAGGTGCCCGGGTTGATGCGGCCCAGCCAGTGGGCCACCGAGGCCACGTGCACCACCCGGGCGCCGGGCCGCTGCTGCAGCAGTGGCAGCAGCAGATGGGTCAGCAGCACGGGGGCCAGATAGTTGACGCCGAACTGCATCTCGAAGCCGTCGGCGGTGAACTGCTGGCGGCGCGGTACCACCCCGGCGTTGTTGATCAGCACGTCCAGGCCGTCCAGTTCGTCGTTGAGCTGGCGGGCCACGCCGCGCACCCGCGCCAGATCCGCCAGATCCAGGCTCACCACCCGCACCCGGGCGTTCGGCGTGTTGTGCTTGATGCGCGCCAGTGCCGCCTGGCCCTTGGCCTGGTCGCGGCAGGCGAGAATCACCTCGGCGCCACGCGCCGCCAGTTGTTCCGCCGTGCACAAACCAATGCCGGAATTGCCGCCGGTGATCAGAACCCGTTTGCTCATGGTGCCGTTATCTCCTGGAAAGGGGGGCGATAACGGCAAGCCTAGCAAATTCCGGCGCCGATACCGGGGCCTGATCGCCGCCGCCGCGCCGTCAGTGCGGCAACCGGGGCTGGTCCGCCAGCCATTGCTCGATGGCCTCCACCACCGCCGGCCAGTGGCGGCCCTGCAAAAGCAGGTGCGGGCCGTCCGGGAAGTACCGATAATCGCCCCGCTCCCCCAGGTGCTGGTTGAGCCGCTCGATGCCCACCGCCGGCACCGAGGTATCCAGGCCGCCGTACAGCACCAGGGTGGGCAGGGTCAGGGAGGGGGCCGCGTCGCTGGCGTTGTCGGCCAGCTTGATCAGCCCCCAGTAGGCGTCCATGCGCACCCGGCGCATCACCCGTGGGTCGTCCGCCAGGCGCCGGGCGGCGGCGGGCGCCAGCCGGGGATCGTCCGGCGGACGGTCCACGGTGAGCTTGTAACCCGGCGCCAGGGTGGCGGCGGCGGCGATCAGAACGTTCCAGCCGTAACGCAGTCGAATGCCCTCGCGCACCGCCGGCGCGGCCAGGATCAGGCCGTCCACCGGCAGTTCCGGGTGGCGCGCCGCCACCAGCATGGCCACGGCGCCGCCCAGGCTCTCGCCGAGCAGATAGAGCGGCCGGCCCGGTTGCTGGCGGGCCGCCTGGCGGACCATGGCGGCGGCGTCCGCCACCAGCCGGTCCTCGCCGGCCCAGCGGCCGTCCTCCAGGGTGCGCTCACCGAAGCCGGCCTGGTCGAAGGCGTACACCGTATAGCCGGCCCGGGCCAGCGCCGGCGCCGCCAGATTGAAGGCGTCGTCGTGGTCGCCGAAACTGTGCAGAGCCACCAGGGTGCCCCGGGGCGTGCCCTCGGCGGGCCACAGCCGGGCCTCCGGCGGAGCCGGCGTGGGCTGGGTGGCGCAGGCGTTAAGTCCGAACAGCATCAATAGCAAGGCAGGGAATCTGGATGACATCGACACAGTATCGCCACGTGAAGGTGAAGAGCGGGTTCAGACCGGAAAGCGGGCGCCGGCCACGGGCGGCGGCGCTGCTGCTGGCGGTGCTGGGGGTGGCCGCCCCGGTTGCCGCGCCGGCCCGGAATCCCCCCGCCGAGGCGTTCAAGGACAGCACCACGGTCACCGCCACCGCCTACAATTCCCTGGAAGGCCAGGGCGCCGGCGACGATCACAGCCTGGCGGCCTGGGGCGACACCCTGGTGCCCGGCATGAAAGCCATCGCCGTGTCCCGGGACCTGATTGGCGCCGGCCTGGATTACGGCACCCCGGTGCGCATCGAAGGGCTGGACGGGGTCTGGTATGTGCGCGACAAGATGCACAGCCGCTGGCGCAACAAGATCGACATCTACATGGGCGAGGACCAGGACGCGGCGCGGGACTGGGGCCGGCGCCGGGTGATCATTCACTGGGGCGAGGAATAGTCTTCAGCGGCTCAGGTGGCGCAGGATCTCCCGGGTCACCCAGCGTGGCGCCAGCTTCTCCAACAGCACCGTGACCCGGAACGGCAGCCCCACCGGGGTGTGCACCCGCTGGCTTTCCAGGGCCTGCTCCGCGGCGCGGGCGATGTCCTCGGCGCTCAGCTTCACGCCCATGCGCTCCAGCACCGGCGCCCGGTAGGTCTGGCCGGTGACCATCGGGGTATTCACGAACGGCGGCATCAGGTCCTGCACCTGGATGCCGTGCCGCCGCCATTCCAGATTGAGCGCCTCGGTGAGGCCGCGCACCGCGAACTTGGAGGCGGAGTAGACCGCCAGGTCCGGCACCCCGTACAACGCCGAAGCGGAACTCATGTTCAGCACCCGGGGGCGCTCGGAGCGTTTCAGATGGGGCAGGCAGGCCAGGCTCATGTGCAGCACCCCGAGCACGTTGATCTCCAGGGTGCGGTGATGGTCCGCCAGGTCCACTTCTTCCACCGGCCCCATGCGCAGCAGCCCGGCGCTGTTGAACAGCACATCCAGGCCCCCGGCCTGGGCGGCGAAGTCGTCGGCGGCGGCCTGGCAGGCGGCCGGGTCGGTCACGTCCACGGCCCGGAACCAGGTGTCGCCGCCCAGTTCGGCGTGCAGCGAGCGCAGGGCATGGTCGTTCACATCCAGCAGGCCCAGGCGCCAGCCACGGGCATGCAGGCGTTGGGCGGTGGCCAGGCCGATGCCGCTGGCGGCGCCGGTGATCAGGATACGGTTCATGGCCGGGGCTCCCGCTGGCCGGCCTGGAAGCGGGCGCCCAGGAAATCGGTGATGTGGGCCAGCGCCCGGTCGGCGTCGGCGAGCACGCCGCCGTGCATCTGGAAAACGTGCCAGCGATCCGCGAACAACTGGTAGCGCGCCTCGGTGTCGGCCTGCTCCAGGGCGGTGGCCAGCCGTTCGCTGTCCGGGCCCAGAATTTCATCGCCGCCGCACTGGATCAGCAGCGGCGGCAGCCCGTTGAGATCACCGGCCAGCGGCGATACCTCCGGCCGCTGGCGGCGCTCGCCGGCGTAGGCGTTGGCCGCGAACGCCAGCCAGTCGTGGCTGAGCATGGCCTCGCCGGGCACCCGCCGGGGCGTTTGCGTCAGGGTCAGGTCCAGCCAGGGCGACAGCAGCACCCCGGCGGCCGGCGGTGGCAGCTCACCGCCGTCGCGCACATGCTGCAGGAACGCCAGGCTCAGGCCGCCGCCGGCGGAGTCGCCGGCCACCGCCATGCGCTCCGGCCGGTGGCCGTGGTCCAGCAGCGCCCGGTACACCGCCACCACATCGTCCAGGGCCGCCGGGCTGGGATGCTCCGGCGCCAGCCGGTAGTCCACCACCATCACGGTGGCGTCCAGGGCCCGGGCCAGCCGGGTGGTGATGGCCCGGTGGGTGGCCGGGCTGCCGGCCACGTAGCCGCCGCCGTGCAGGTACAGCAGGGTGGCGGCGGGGCCTTCGCCCACCACCTCCACCGGCACCCCGGCAAAGCGGGTCTGGTGCCGGGGCACGCCCCGGGCCGGCAGGGTGGCCCGCGCCACGGTGGCCAGCCAGCGGCGCTGCAGCGCCACCGGGGCGCGCGCCTGGAAGGCGGGGCTGAGCAGGCTTTTCAGGGTGCCGCGCAGGGTGGCGGCGATCAGACGTTGCGACGGGCTCGGGGCCACGCCGCCCTGTTCACGGGTACAGCTCATAATCACGGGGGTCCAGTCGTCGGGTCCGGCGGCGGTACGCAAAGGTGAAGCCGGGCCAGTTGTTGGTGTTCTTGCCGCTGGCGGTCTTGTACCAGCTGTCGCAGCCGCGTTCCCAGACCGTGGCGCGCAGCCGCTGCTGCAGTTGCCGGTTGAAGCGGTCCTGGATCTCCGGGCGCACTTCCAGCCGCGCCACCTCGGGCCGCTCCAGGGTCTCCAGGGCACTCAGCACATAGGCGATCTGCGACTCCAGCATGTAGACGATGGAGTTATGGCCCAGGTTGGTGTTGGGGCCGTACAGCATGAACAGGTTGGGGAAGCCGCTCACGCTGATGCCCAGGTACGCCTGGGCGCCATCCCGCCAGGCCTGGTTGAGATCGCGGCCCTGGCGTCCGGTGATGGTCATCGGCGCCAGAAAATCGGTGGCCTGGAAGCCGGTGCCGAAAATCAACACGTCCGCCGCGTGGTGGCGCCCCTGGCCATCCACCAGACCGGTCTCGTCCACCGCCGTCACCGCCCCGTCGTGCACCTCAATGTGGTGCCGCTCGATGGCCTGGAAGTAATCGTTGGAGATCAGGATGCGCTTGCAGCCCATGGGGTAATCCGGCGTCAGCGTCTGGCGCAGGGCCGGGTCGCTGACGGTGCGCCGCAGGTAGCGCCGGAACAGCCATTGATAGACCCGCATCACTCCCTGCAGGGCGGTGAAGCCCAGCACCCGGCTCTCGTTCAGCGCGTAGATGCGTGCCCGGTCCAGGCGCTGCAGTATCGGCAGGCGCCGCATCAGGGTGTGCTCCAACGCGGAATAGGGGCGGTCCGGTTTCGGGATCACATAGGCGGCGGAGCGCTGGAACAGCTTTACCCGGGCCGCCACCCGCGCCACCTCCGGCACGAACTGGATGGCGCTGGCACCGGTGCCCACCACCGCCACGGTCTTGCCCGCCAGGTCCAGGTCATGGTCCCAGCGGGCGCTGTGGAAGGCCGGGCCGGCGAAGCGTTCCAGCCCGGGCAGGCGCGGCCAGGCGGGGCGGTTCAACTGGCCGGTGGCGGTGATCAGGGCTACGGCGGTGACGGTGCCGTCGCCGGTGTCCAGGTGCCAGAGATTGTCCGTTTCGTCGAAGCGCGCGCCGCGCACCTCGGTGCGCAGACGCAGATGGGGCGCCAGGTGGTAGTCGTCCACGCACTTCCGCAGATAGGCGAGGATCTCCGCCTGGGGCGCGAAGCGCCGGGACCAGTCGAATTTGCGCGTGAACGAAAAGGAATACAGATGCGAAGGCACATCGCAGGCGGCGCCGGGGTAGGTGTTGTCCCGCCAGGCGCCGCCCACGCCATCGGCCTTTTCCAGGATCACCAGGGAATGGCGGCCGCGTTTCTTCAATTCGATGGCCATGCCCAGCCCGCCAAAGCCGGCGCCGATGATGGCCACTTGGAAATCCGCTCGCATGGAAGCTGCCTCTACCAGAATGCCCCCACTGTAGCCGGGCAGCCGGTGCCGGGGGCATGACCGGAACGCTCGGTCCGACGGCCGCCCCGGTCAGGTCGGCCGGGCCGCTGTAGGAGCGGCTTCAGCCGCGATCGCCGCGGGCGCGGTGTGGCTGGTGGGATCGCGGCTGAAGCGGAACGCCGCCCGGTCGCTCCTACCAGTGCCTCAGCGCAGCGGCAGGGTGTCCGGCAGGCGAAACTCGCCGCGCTGGTCGAAGCTGAGCGGCAGGGCCAGGCCCTTGACCCGGGCGGTGCCCTTGATGCGGTAGTCCAGCGGCGCTCCGGGGTCCTGCTGCAGGCCCTTAAGCTTGCCGAGAGTCTGCATCAGGCTGGTGGTGATGCGGGTGGTGACCAGGGCGTCGCCCATGGCCGGCAGGGTCACATCGTCGCCGGTCAGGCCACGGGCCAGCTTCTCGCCGTTGACGAACAGCTCGTAATCCAGACTTTTGAGCGTCAGCTCACGGTCGTTGGGGTTGCGCGCGCGCAGCACCACCTGCCACTGTTGCTCAAACACGCTGACCTGCTCCAGGCGCAGGCTGGACAGGTTCACCTCCGGAGCTTCCAGACCGGTGAGGGTCTGGCAGGCGCTGAGCAGGGCAAGCAGGCCGAGCACGCCGATTCGAGCCAGAGTTCGCATAGTGTTCTCCCAGTTTAAATACACAGGCCCGCCGAGGATCATACCCGAGCCGGGCCGCGATGCCAGGAAGCCCTTCATGGCCCAGGTAAGCATTGAGTGCCGGCAAGGCGACATTGCCGCCCAGACCGATATGGACGCGGTGGTCAACGCCGCCAACGCGCAACTGCGCACCGGCGGCGGCGTGGCCGGTGCCCTGCACCGCGCCGCCGGGCCGGGGCTCGCCGAGGAATGCGCGCCGATGGCGCCGATCCGCCCCGGACAGGCGGTGATCAGCGGTGCACACGGCCTGCCCAATCGTTTTGTGATTCACTGTCTGGGCCCGGTCCATGGCCGTGATGAGCCCGCCGACCGGTTGCTGGCGGACTGTTACCGCAACGCGCTGCGGCTGGCGGAGCGGGAAGGGCTGCACAGCCTGGCGTTTCCGGCGCTCTCCACCGGCGCCTTCGGTTACCCGCTGGCGGAGGCGGCGCGCATCGCGGTGACCACGGTGGCGGAGGAAAGCGCCGCGCTGAGCCGGGTGCAACGCATCCGTTTCGTGCTGTTCGACGCCGCCGCCCTGGCGGCCCATCAAGCCGTACTCGACGACCTGGCCCGCTGAAAGCCGCCGACGGACCTTGAAAAGCGCCCTCCGGGGTGCAATCCATAGCGATGTTTGACACCACCAGCCATAGGAAGCGCCGATGACCGCAGTCTGGCCACGGGCGGACGAATTGGGTCTGCTCACCGATCTCTATGAATTGAACATGGCCCAGGCCTACCATCTGGACCAGCGGCGCGGGGAGGCGGTGTTCAGCCTGTTCTACCGGGTGCTGCCCGGCGAGCGCAACTTCGTCGTGGCCTGCGGCCAGGAGCACGCGGCGCGGCTGATCAGCGAGCTGCGTTTCCCCGAGGAACAGGTGCGCCGGCTGGCGCCGCTGGGTTTCCGCGACGACTTTCTCGACTGGCTGGCCAACTTCCGCTTCAGCGGCGAGGTGCGGGCCCTGCCGGAAGGCTCCCTGGTATTTCCCCAGGAGCCGCTGCTGGAACTGCGCGCCCCGGTGGCCGAGGGCCAGCTGCTGGAAAGCCTGCTGATGAACTATGTGAATCTGGAAACCCTGCTTGCCTCCAAGGCGGCGCGGGTGGTGCTGGCCGCCGGCGACGCCCCGGTGCTGGACTTCGGCATGCGCCGCATGCACGGCCTGGAGGCCGCCTGGCGCAGCGTGCGCGCCTACCGGGTCGCCGGCATCCAGGCCACCAGCAATGTGCTCGGTGGCCTGACCTTCGACCTGCCGCTGCGCGGCACCATGGCGCACTCCTACATTCAGTCGTTCGACGACGAAACCGAGGCGTTCCGCCGCTACGCCCGGGACTATCCGGGCACCACCCTGTTGATCGACACCTACGACGCCCTGGCCGCCACCGACAAGGTGATCGGCCTGGTGCGCGACGAGGGCCTGGACGTGGGCGCGGTGCGCATCGACTCCGGGGACCTGGCGGCCCTGGCCCGGGCGGTGCGCGACAAACTGGACGGCGCCGGCCTGTCCCGCGTCCGGGTGGTGGTCAGCGGCGGCCTGGACGAATGGAAGGTGGCCGCCCTGGTGGCCGCCGGTGCCCCCATTGACGGCTTCGGCGTGGGCACCGAGATGGGCTCGGTGGCGGACGCGCCGTCCCTGGATTTCGCCTACAAACTCACCGAGTACGACGGCCGCCCGCGCCTCAAGGCGTCGCCGGGCAAACCGGTCTACCCCGGCGCCAAGCAGGTGTGGCGGCAGTACGACGGCGAGGGCCGGCTGGTGGGCGACGAGATCACCGCCGCCGATGAGGAACGCCACGGCGAGCCGTTGCTGCGCACGGTGGTGGCGGACGGTAAACCGGTGCTGCCGGCGCCGGACCCGGACGCCGCCCGCGAACGGCTGCGCCGGGAACTGGCGTCGCTGCCGCCGGCCCTGCGCGGTACCGCCCGCTCCAACGCGCCCTATCCGGTGACCTTCAGCGACGGCCTGGAAGAGCTGCGCACGCGCACCCTGGACAGCCTGCCCTGAGCGGCGTGGCCGGCGGCGCCATGAGCGCCGCCTGGGCGCTCCCCGGCGCCTGATGGCGGCGGTAGGAGCGGCTTCAGCCGCGATCAGGAAGGCGCTGAGCGTCAGCCCTAAAGCGTATCGGTGAGCAGGATGCCCAGGCTGAAGCGGGTCTCGTAGTCGTCGTAGTTGATCATCGAGTCGCCATAGCCGGTGAACACCTGCACCAGACCCTTGAAGCGCTCGTTGATGGGGAAGGAGTAATTGACCCGGCCGGCGCCCTTGTTGTCGGAACGCAGGTTGTTGCGCACCATCAGTTCCACCACGTGGTTGCCGAAGGCGCGCGCCACTTCCAGCTCGAAATGGCCCATGTATTTTTCGATGTCCGGGTTGTTGTCGCCGCGCGGGTCCAGCGGATAGTCCTTGTCATCCTCGGGAATCCGGTACCAGGGCATCAGCGACACATAGTACGGGCCGATCTGGGAAATATGCCGCAGATAAAGGCGGTTCCAGCTCCGCGAGGTGGGCTCGTCGCGGCCGTTGGAATCGTGGCGGAAGCCGAACGCCAGCAGCTCGCTTTGCACCGGGCCCAGTTTCCAGTCCACCGGCTTGGCGAGAAAGATCTCCGGGGTGAAATTGATCTCCCGGAACGGGCTCGACTCGCTCTTGTTGTAGGCCTGCCAGAAGAACACCCCGGTGAAGGCCATGTAGATGGTGCTGCCGTTCCAGAAATCGTCGTACAGCGGCGCCTTCAGGGAGATCTGGAATTTGACCTCCTTGGAGTCCAGGTCCTGGCCGGCCCGGTCCGGGTCGTTCCACTTGGGGTTGGACCAGTGGCTGTAGGGCAACAGGTAGTTGCGCCGGTGCGGCGTGATCACGAACGGGTTGTCCTGGCTGGAGCGCTCCAGGGCCAGGCGGGTGCGCAGGGCGTCTTCGTGGGGCGTGCGTTGCTTGGGCCGGGGGGCGTTGTCCAGACACCAGTCGCGTAACTGCCGGGCGGTGACCTCATCGCCCACGGTGCGGGCGGCGCGCTGCAGGCATTCGTTCTGTTGTTGGAGTTCCAGGGCGGCCTGGTCCGGGGCGGTTTCCGGTGCATCGCCGGCGCCAGTGTCGGTGTCGGCCCAGGCCGGCGCCGCCAGGCACAGCAGCAGAGCGAAAAGCGGACGGGACATAGAGGTGGTCCTCGATGGAGGTGGTCAGAGCGTGCGCAGTTCGCCGTCGTCCAGAGTGCGGGCCTCTTCCTCCAGCATCACCGGAATGCCGTCCCGTACCGGGTAGGCCAGGCCGCTGGCCTTGCACTTCAACTCGGCCCGTTGTTCGTCGTAGATCAACGGCGCCTTGCTCACGGGACAGACCAGAATGTCCAGCAGATTGGGGTCGATCATGGGGTGGTACTCCTATGGTAAACCCTGTGTCGTAAACCCAGTGTCATAAACCCGGGAATAGGGGGCGGCTTGGGCGGACTATACCAGTGTTGTCGGACAAAAGTGATTTCAAACGCTTGTTTGACTTATGGGTCACAAATAGTTGTGGGCAGTGGCTCCGGGGCGCGGCTACCATTCTCTCCCTGACGATGGACCCGCCCCGCCCGCTGCCTTTGTCTCAGCCCGTTCCGGGGCCGGTTTTCCCGCTTAACGATGACTCTCCTGGGAGACCTGATCATGCCCGAGTACAAAGCTCCCCTGCGCGATATGCGCTTCGTGCTCAACGAAGTGCTGGACCTGGATGGGCATTACGCCAAGCTGGGTCTGGAAGAGGTGAACAGCGAGCTGCTCAACGCCTTCCTCGACGAAGGCGCCAAATTCTCCGAGAACGAACTGGCTCCCCTGAACCGTTCCGGCGATGAGGAAGGCTGCCACTTCGAAGACGGCGTGGTGACCACGCCGAAAGGCTTCAAGGAAGCCTACGCCAAGTACGTGGAAGGTGGCTGGCCGGCCATCAACGGCGATCCGGAATTCGGCGGCCAGGGCCTGCCCGGTTCCGCCAGCATCGCCATTTCCGAAATGACCGGCACCGCCAACTGGTCCTGGAGCATGTATCCGGGCCTGTCCCACGGCGCCGTGGCCACCATCGAGGAACACGGCACCGACCAGCAGAAGAACGCTTACCTGCCGAAGCTGACCAGCGGTGAATGGACCGGCACCATGTGCCTGACCGAGCCGCACTGTGGTTCCGACCTGGGCATTCTGAAAACCAAGGCCGAGCCCAACGCCGACGGCAGCTACAGCATCACCGGCACCAAGATCTTCATCTCCGCCGGCGAACACGACATGGCCGAGAACATCGTGCACATCGTGCTGGCCCGCCTGCCCGACGCGCCCAAAGGCACCAAGGGGATTTCCCTGTTCATCGTGCCCAAGTTCCTCACCGACGGTAACGGCGGCGTGGGCGAGCGCAACGCGGTGGCCTGCGGTTCCATCGAACACAAGATGGGCATCAAGGCTTCCGCCACCTGCGTGATGAACTTCGACGGCGCCACCGGCTACCTGATCGGCCCGGAGAACAAAGGCCTGAACTGCATGTTCACTTTTATGAACTTCGCCCGTCTGGGTACCGCCATCCAGGGCGTGGCCCACGCCGAGCTGGGTTTCCAGGGCGGTCTGGCCTATGCCCGCGAGCGGCTCGCCATGCGCAGCCTGTCCGGCCCGAAAAATCCGGACGGCCCGGCGGACCCAATCATCGTGCACCCGGACGTGCGCCGCATGCTGCTCACCTCCAAGGCGTTCGCCGAAGGCGGCCGCGCGCTGGTCTACCTGTGCGCCCAGCTCGGCGACCAGGTGAAACTGGCCCGCGACGACGCCGAGCGTGAACAGGCTCACGACCTGATGGCGCTGCTCACGCCCATCGCCAAGGCGTTCGTCACCGAGGTGGGCCTGGAAGCGGCCAACCACGGCGTGCAGATCTACGGCGGCCACGGTTTCATCCGCGAATGGGGCATGGAGCAGAACGTGCGTGACGCGCGCATCTCCACCCTCTACGAAGGCACCACCGGCATCCAGGCGCTGGACCTGCTGGGCCGCAAGGTGATGATGACCCAGGGCCAGGCGCTGCGGAACTTCACCAAGATCGTGCACAAGTTCTGCGAAGCCCACGGCGACAACGGCGAACTCAAGGAACTGATCGAGCCGGTGGCCCGATACAACCGCGAGTGGGGCGAACTGACCCAGGCGATCGCCATGCAGGCCATGCAGAACCCGGACTACGTGGGCGCCGCTTCGGTGGACTACCTGATGTACTCCGGCTACGTGACCCTCGCCTACCTGTGGGCGCGGATGGCCGCCAAGGCCCAGGAGCAGCTCGACGCCGGTGCCGGCGACGAGGACTTCTACAAGGCCAAGATCAGCACCGCCCGCTTCTACATGAAGCGCATCCTGCCGCGCGCGGCGGGTCATAAAGGCGCCATCGAAGGTGGTCTCGACTGCCTGATGGAACTGGACCAGGAACACTTCGCGTTCTGATCCGGCATGCTCCGGCATGGCTCTGAAAAAGCCCCGCTTCGGCGGGGCTTTTTTATGGCCATGAATCTCCCGGTAGGAGCGACTGGGCGGCACTCCGCTTTAGCCGCGATCCTCTGGGGTGCCATCGTCATCGCGACTAAAGTCGCTCCTACAAGGGGCCCGGAAGGGCGTCGCGCCCTGAGCCGCTCCTACATGATGGCGCGTGGACCGGGGGGCGCGGGCGCTCGTTGTTGGCTTTATACTGTGGCCATGCTGCGTACTTTTCTTTGGCGCAGTCTGGCACTGCTGTGCGTGGCCCTCGGGCTGATCGGCGTGGTGGTGCCGGGCATGCCGACCACCGTGTTCATGTTGATCGCCGCCTGGGCGGGCACCCGGGGCTGGCCGCGCCTGGAGCACTGGCTGGTGAACCATCCCCGCTTCGGGCCGCCCATCGTGCTGTGGCGCGAACAGGGCGCTATGTCCCGCCGCGCCAAATGCGCCGCCTCCACGGTGATGATGATCAGCGTCGTGCTGATCGCCCTTTCCAATGTGCCGAACAGCGTGAAAATCGGCGTGCCTTTGTTTCTTTGCGGATTGCTGTTGTGGATGTGGCGGCGGCCGGAACCCACCGCCGAGGATGAACGGCGGGTCACAAATAAACGTTTACGCCCGGTTCGCCGCGACTAAACTAGGCTCCCGCAATCGCCACGTTTCGGGAGATTTATCATGGCTACCTACAAAGCGCCGTTGGAAGACATGCGTTTCATTTTGAACGATGTATTTCAGGCTGATCGTTTGTGGGCATCCATGCCCGCCACCGCCGAAGTCACCCGCGACCTGTCCGACGCGATTCTCGATGAAGCGGGAAAAATGGTGGAAAACCTGCTGTTTCCGCTTAACCGCGACGGCGACGAAGAAGGCTGCCACTTCGACGACGGTCAGGTCACCACGCCGAAAGGTTTCAAGGAAGCGTTCAAAACCTACGCCGAAAACGGCTGGACCGCGTTCTCCGGCAATCCGGAATTCGGTGGCCAGGGCATGCCCAAATCCCTCGCCGTGTTGTTCGAGGAAATGATGCACAGCGCCAATTCCTCGTTCGCGCTGTACCCGGCGCTGACCAATGGCGCCACCCTGTGCCTGGACGCCCACGCCAGCGAAGACCTCAAGCAGGCCTATCTGCCGAAGCTGTACAGTGGCGAATGGAGCGGCACCATGTGCCTTACCGAACCGCACTGCGGCACCGACCTGGGCATCATGCGCAGCAAGGCCGTGCCCAACGACGACGGCTCCTTCAATATTTCCGGCACCAAGATTTTCATCACCGGCGGTGAGCACGACATGGTGGACAACATTATCCACCTGGTGCTGGCCAAGCTGCCCGACGCCCCCGCCGGCTCCAAGGGCATCTCCCTGTTCCTGGTGCCCAAGTTCCTGCCCGACGCGGACGGCAACCCGGGTGAACGCAATGGCGTGGCCGCCGGGTCCATCGAACACAAGATGGGCATCAAGGGTTCCGCCACCTGCGTGATGAACTTCGACGACGCCAAGGGCTGGATCATCGGCGAGCCCAACCAGGGGCTGGCCGCCATGTTCACGATGATGAACTACGAGCGCCTGTCCATCGGCATCCAGGGCCTGGGCCTGGGCGAGGTGAGCTACCAGAGTGCCGCCGATTACGCCCGCGAGCGCCTGCAGGGCCGCGCCGCCACCGGCGTCCAGAACGAAGGCGGCAACGCCGACCCGATCATCGTGCACGGCGACGTGCGCCGCATGCTGCTGACCATGCGCGCCCTCAACGAAGGCGGCCGCGCCCTCTCCACCTACGTGGGCATGGAACTGGACAAGGCCAAGTTCTCCGAGAACGACGCCGAGCAGAAAGCGGCCCAGGATCGGGTGGCACTGCTGACGCCCATCGCCAAGGCGTTTTTCACCGACCGGGGCTTCGACACCACGGTGATCGGCCAGCAGGTGTTCGGTGGCCACGGTTACGTGCGCGAATGGGGCATGGAGCAGTTCGTACGCGACTGCCGCATTTCCCAGATCTACGAGGGCACCAACGGCATTCAGGCCCTGGACCTGGCCGGCCGCAAGGTGACCCGCAACGGCGGCAAGTACGTGGACGCCTTCCTGGCCGACCTGCGCGGCTGGATCGATGACAACGCCAACGAGCAGGGCCTGGACAGCATCCGCGAACGGCTGGTGGCCGCCGTGGACCTGCTGGAAAGCACCACCGCCGAACTGCTGCGCCAGGCCGGCGACAACCCGGACATGGTCAATGCCAGCGCGGTGGAATACCTGGACTTGTTTGGCTACGTCACCTACGCCTGGCTGTGGGCCCGCATGATGGTTACCGCCGCGCAACGGGACGACGACTTCGGCCGCGCCAAGCTCACCGTGGGCCGCTTCTACTTCGAGCGACTGCTGCCCCGCGCCGGCGCCCTGGCCGAGCAGATCAAGGCCGGCCCGGCCACCATGATGAGCCTGGAGCAGGACCTGTTCTGATTGGTGGCATCGCGACTGAAGTCGCTCCTACGGGAAAAACTCCGCCGCCGTAGGAGCGACTTCAGTCGCGACCCCCCAATGACTTCCTCCCCCGCGGCACCGCGATCCAACTCAACACGCCCTGGTCCTCATCCCGCCACAGGGCTTCCACGGTGGCGCCCCGCCGCCACTGATCGGACAGGTCGCGCCGCAGCGCGATGTGGTCCTCCGCCACCATCTCCGCGTCCTGGAAATAAAAACGCACGCCGGTGATCGGATAGAGCGCCTTGAACAGACTCTCCTTGATGGAAAACACCCGGGTCAGGCGGCGGGCGAAGGCGGTATCGTCCAGCGTGCCCAGCGCCTCCCGTTCCGCCGGGGTAAGAAGCTGCCCGGCCAGGCGCCGGGCCCGGTCCGGCGCCAGCCAGTGCTCCGCATCCAGGCCCAGCCCCTGCCAGTCCGCATGGCGGCCCACCAGGGCGGCGGCCTGGCCGTGGGAGTGGGTGATGGCGCCCACCGCCCCGTCCGGCCAGCAGGGTGCCCGGTCGTCGCCGATGGCGGGCACCGCCTCCAGGCCGGTGGCCTGGCCCAGGGCGGCACGGGCGCACACCCGGCCGGCCAGGTACTCGGTGCGGCGCTTGGCCACCGCTTTTTCCAGCCCCGCCGGCAGCGGGATGCCGGCGTGGGCGAAGGCGTCCCCGGCGAACGCGTCCGGCCGGTAACCACAGCGGGCCAGCACCAGGCCGGGGCCCCGGGCAAGGGTTTCCAGATCGTGCAGGCAGGGGGGCAGGGTGATGTGGGGCATGGCGCCTAGAATAGTGTGCCCATGCCGCGGCGACCAGCGTCGGACGTTGCGCCCGGTGCCCGGATAGTGATAAACCCGGTGTTCCTCTTTTTTCCTTCACCGCCCACGCATAAGGAGCCAACCATGCTTCGTCTCAATGTGATCATCGCCAGCACCCGCCCGGGCCGGGTGGGCTCGACGGTGGGCACCTGGTTCTATGAACTGGCCCGCCATCACGGCAACTTCGACGTCCGCTGGGTGGACCTGGCGGACTTCAACCTGCCGGTGTTCGACGAGCCCAACCATCCCCGCCAGCAGAACTACCAGCACGAACACACCAAGCGCTGGGCGGCCAGCGTGGACGAGGCGGACGCCTATGTGCTGGTGGTGCCGGAGTACAACTTCGGGCCCACGCCGGCGCTGCTCAACGCCCTCAATTACGTCTACCACGAGTGGAACTACAAGCCGGCGGCGTTCGTCAGCTACGGCGGCATCTCCGGGGGCATGCGTTCGGTGGAAGCCACCAAGCCGACCCTGACCACCCTGAAAATGATGCCGCTGATCGAGCAGGTGGCGGTGCCCATGGTGCAGGAGCAACTGGAAAACGGCACCTTCAAGGCCAAGGAGGTGCAGGAGAAATCCGCCATCGTCATGCTCGACGAACTGCAGCGCTGGGCGGAGGCGCTCAAGCCCATGCGCGGCTGACAACAATAACCAAAAACGGGAGAGCTTAATGAAACGTCGTACCTATCTGATCACCGGCGCCACCAAGGGCATCGGCCGCGCCACCGCCGAGTGGCTGGCCGCCGGCGGCCATGGCGTGGTGGGCATTGCCCGCCAGGGGGATGACCCGGACTTTCCGGGCACCCTGGTGAGCGCCGATCTGGGCGACCGGGATCAGGCCGACGCGGTGTTCAAGGACCTGGCCGGCCGTTTCGAGTTCGACGGCCTGGTCAACAATGTGGGCATGATCAAACCCCAGGCCCTGGGCGAGATCGACCTGGACACCTTCGACGCCACCCACGCCCTGCATCTGCACCCGGCGATCCAGGCCAGCCAGGCGCTGCTGCCGGGCATGAAGGCGCGCGGCTGGGGACGTATCGTCAATGTCTCCAGCCTGACCATCTTCGGCCTGCCCGGGCGCACCGCCTACGGCAGCGCCAAGGCCGCCATGGTCAATTTCACCCGCACCTGGGCCCTGGAACTGGCGCGCACCGGCATTACCGTCAACGCCATCGCCCCGGGCCCCATCGAGACCGAACTGTTCCGCGCCAACAACGCCAAGGGCAGTGACGGCGAAGCCGCCTACCTGGCCATGGTGCCCATGGACCGGCTCGGTGAACCCCGGGAAATCGCCGCCACCCTGGCCTTTATGCTGGGCGAGGACAGCGGCTATATGACCGGCCAGACGATCTGCGTGGACGGCGGCGCCTCCGTCGGGCGGGCCGCGTTTTGAGCGGGTGCCGGGACACGCTGGGGGCGCTGCTGCGCGCCCCCGTCACGATCACGCCGCCCGCCGACCTGGCCGCCTGGAGCCGCGGCTGGGAAAGCCTGGCCGGCGACCAGCGGGACCCGGTGGCGCTGGCCCTGTACGGCGGCTTCGCCGCCGACCGGGTGGGCTGGGCGTTCGCCGCCGGCTACCAGGCGGCCCTGCGTCACCTGCTGGCGAACTTCGGCATCACCCCCGGCCCCGCCGTCCGGCTGGCCCTGTGCGCCACGGAAGAGGGCGGCAACCGGCCCCGGGATATCACCACCACGCTGCGCGCGGACGGCGATGGCTGGCGGCTGCACGGCCAGAAGAGCTGGATCACCCTGGGGCCGGTGTGTGACGAACTGCTGGTGGTGGCACGGCTGGACCAGCCAGGGGACCGGCCGGTATTGAAAGTGGCGCGGGTGCCCGCCGGCGCCGACGGGGTGGCTTTGCGGGACAAGCCGGCCCTGGCGTTCGTGCCGGAGATTCCCCACACCGCCGCCGTATTCGAGGCGGTGGCCCTGCCCGGCGACGCCCTGCTGGACGGCGACGGCTACGACACCGTGGTGAAACCGTTCCGTGCCGTGGAGGACACCTTTATCGCCCTGGCGGTGCAGAGCTGGCTGCTGCGCGAGGCCCGGGCGCGGCACTGGCCGGCGGACTTCGCCGAAGCGCTCACCGCCAGCCTGGTGACCCTGGCCGCCGTCAGCGAGGGGCCCGCCGACGACCCGGTGACCCACCTGGCCCTGGCCGGCGCCCTGGCCCGTACCCAGAGTCTCTACGCGCGGGCGGACGGGCTCTGGGACGGCGAAGGCGACGCCAGCGCCGAACGCTGGCGCCGGGACCGGCCCCTGTTCCAGGTGGCCGGCAAGGCCCGTGCCCTGCGCGCCCAACGGGCCTGGGAACAACTGTAGCCGTCGCTGTCGGTGTTGCCGGTGTTGTCTGTGCTGTAGGAGCGGCTTCAGCCGCGATCATCTCCCTGCGCGATCCACATGATCGCTTTCGCGGCTGAAGCCGCTCCTACAAGGGGGCTGCCGCCTTTCAGCGCACGGGGAGGGCCTGAAAGAAACCGGCGCTTTGGTTGTCGGTGATTTCCACTACCCGGCCCTGTCGGTCCTGATGGACCGCCTGGCCGGGGGGCACCGGCGGGCCGTCCCGCCGCCGCGTCTCTCCGTCCTGAACCGGGCTGAACCACCAGGACTCCGGCTGTCCCGCCGCGAAGCGCACCCGCACCCGGGTGCCGGCGGGGTAGGACAGGGCGCCCAGGGTAAACGGCTCCGCCAGGGCGCCCAGGGCACGCACCGGTCGGTGCTCCCCATCCAGGTGGATGCGCCCGCGCAGCCGGGCGCCGGCCAGAGGCACCGCCTCCGCCTCGGGCAGGTCCACCACCCAACGATCCGGGTCCCGCCGGCCGTTGGTGTAGACCGTGCCTTTCGAGGCGCGCAGGGCGCTGCCTGCGGGCAGTCCGGCGCCGGCCAGCCGGTTGCCGGCGGCCAGCACGCAGCCGTCCACCCACCGCGGCGTGCCGCCGGGGGCCAGGTCCGCGGTCAGCGGCTCGCCGCCGGCGCAGCGCCAGCCTTCCCAGGTCTGATCCCCGGCCAGCGTCATGCGCAGCCGCCGGGGAACGTAGTGCCGGCCCTGCTCGCCCCGGTCCAGAAAGCGGCGCACCGCCGACGCCTGGAAGCCGTACACCGTTACCGGCGCCGGAAACGCCGCCCGCTCGAAGCTCTCCAGCCGATCCTGTTCCTTCAGCACCAGCTCGCTGCCGGCGGGCATATCGATGCCCGCCACCCGCGCCGGCGCTTGCAGAGTCACCCGCAGCGCCGCCTGCTCCCGTACCCCCTCGGCCAGCGACCACCACCCCAATACCTGCCAGGCCACATAGGGCACGAACAGCACGGCCAACACCACCGACAGCAGTGCGGTGCCGCGCCGATGGCGCCGGCGCCAGCCGCCTACCCCGGGGTGGGTCAGCACCAGCAGCCAGAACAACGCGAGCGCCGCGCCGGCCAGCATCGACAGCGTCAGCAACCCGAGGAAAAGCGGTGAAAAAGGGGCGACCGGGATCAAGGCGAGCATCCATCCATGAACAGGCGCCCGTTATAACAGGCGATCCCCGGCCCGGCCAGGAACCGCCGGGCAAACCGGTCATTGCCCGCGCCGCCACGCCGATGGATAGTCAGGGTTTTATCGTAATGAGGACCTGGTCATGAAATGCTATGCGATTGCGATGATCGACTTTACCGACTCGGGTTGGATCAAGGATTATGTCGCCCGGGTCACGCCCATGGTGGAACGGCTCGGCGGCCGTTACCTGGCGCGCACCAACCGGGTCGACCGGATTGAAGGGGAGGGCCCGCCGCCGGGGACCTTCCTGATTATCGAGTTTCCCTCCCGGCAGGTAGCGGAGGGTTTCTACCACAGCGAGGAATACGCCCCCTTCAAAGCGGCCCGGCAACGGGGATCGGTGGGGCCCTTCTTCCTGGTCGATGGTCTCGACGGTTCCGCCGCCCCGACCTGACCCGGCGTACCGGTTCCAGCATCTTTCTTTCCTGGCAGGGAGCGATCAATGACAAGCTCACCAGAGCAAACCGCCGCGGCCCACCAGGAGTGCCGCCATGACACCCCGGTGCAGGTTGGCGAGGACCTGTGGCTGGTGGATGGCCCGGTGGTGGATTTCTACCGGATGCCGTATCCCACCCGGGCGGTGATCGCGCGCCTGCCCGACGGCGGCCTGTGGGTATGGTCGCCGGTGCCGCTTACCGAGGCGCTGCGCGCCTTCGTGGACCGGCTTGGGCCGGTGCGCTACCTGGTCAGCCCCAACAAGCTGCATCACCTGTACCTGGCGGAATGGCAACAGGCCTGGCCACAGGCCCAGCTGTGGGGCCCGGCCTCCAGCCAGCGCAAAAGGCCCGACCTCACCTTCACCGGCACCCTGGACGACACCCCGCCGGCGGCCTGGGCCGGCACCCTGGATCAGATCTGGCTGCGCGAGGCCCTGTTTCTCGACGAAGTGGTGTTCTTCCACCGCCCGTCGCGCACCGTGATTCTGGCGGACTTCAGCGAGGCGTTCAGCGACCATTTCCTGCGCCACCACTGGAAGCCCTGGCAACGCTGGATCGCGCGGCTCTGGGGCATCACCGAACGGCCCGGCAAGGCGCCGCTGGAAGTGCGCCTGAGCACCCTGCGCCGCCGTCGCGCCCGTGCCCGGGTGCGGCAAATGCTTGCCTGGCGCCCGGAAAAGGTGATCATGGCCCACGGCGTCTGGCGCGCCGACAACGGCACTGCCTATCTGCGCCAGGTTTTCTCCTGGTTGGGGGTTTAGGGCCGGACCACGCTTGGGCGGTGACGCCCGCTTTTCTGTTTTTATTTTTGAGCCGCTTTATTGTTCGGCTCGTTGCTATAGGGAGTATTCATGAACCATGTTTCCAGCGTCATCGATGGGCTGCGACAAAGCAGCCCGGGGCAAACCGAGTTCTATCAGGCCGTGGAGGAAGTACTGGAAGTGCTTGCTCCGGTGCTGGACGCCGACCCCCGCTATCAGAACGAAGGCGTTATCGAGCGCCTGTTGGAGCCGGAGCGTCAGATTCTGTTCCGCGTGGCCTGGGTCGATGACGAAGGCACGGTGCGGGTCAACAAAGGCTACCGGGTGCAATTCAACTCGGCCCTGGGGCCCTACAAAGGGGGCCTGCGTTTTCACCCCAGCGTGAACGGCGGCATCATCAAATTCCTGGGCTTCGAGCAGATCTTCAAAAACGCCCTCACCGGGCTGCCCCTGGGCGGCGGCAAGGGCGGATCGGACTTCAACCCCAAGGGCCGCTCCCAGGGTGAAGTGATGCGCTTCTGCCAGGCGTTCATGACCGCCCTCTATCGCCATATCGGCGCCACCATCGACGTGCCCGCCGGGGACATTGGCGTGGGGCACCGGGAAATCGGCTACCTGTACGGCCAATACCGCCGCCTGAGCGGCCGCTTCGAAGGCGTGCTCACCGGTAAGTCACCGGGCTGGGGCGGCTCCCTGGGCCGCAAGGAAGCCACCGGCTACGGCTGCGTGTACTTCGCCGAGAACATGCTGGCGGAACGGGGCGAGACCCTGAAAGGCAAACGCTGCCTGGTGTCCGGCGCCGGCAATGTGGCGCTCTACACCATGGAAAAACTGGTGGAGCTGGGCGCCCGGCCGATCACCTGCTCGGACTCCAGCGGCACCCTGATCCACCCCGCCGGCCTCGACGTGCCGCTGCTGAAAACCATCAAGGAACAAACACGCGCCGCCCTGGCCACCTACCTGGACACCCATAAAGAGGCCACCTTTATTCCGGTGGCGGACTACCCGGACGGCGGTTCGCCGGTATGGCGGCAGGACGGCGACATCGCCTTCCCCTGCGCCACCCAGAACGAACTGAACGGCGCCGACGCGGAAACCCTGCTCGCCAACGGCGTGGCCTGCGTGTGCGAAGGCGCCAATATGCCCTGCACCCGGGAAGCGGTGTCCCTGTTCCTGCGCGCCGGCATCCTCTACGGCCCGGGCAAGGCCGCCAACGCCGGTGGCGTGGCCGTCAGCCAGCTGGAAATGCAGCAAAACGCCGCCATGGCCCGCTGGTCCGTGGAACAGGTGGACGACACCCTGCGCGCCATCATGCGTGGCATCCACCAAAGCGCCAGCCAAACGGCGCTGGAATTCGACGCCCCCGGCAACCTGGTGCTCGGCGCCAACATCGCCGGCTTCCGCCGCGTCGCCGACGCCATGATCGACCAGGGCGTGTTCTGAACCGCATTCCCACGACCGTCCCGGGCGGCTCCGCTGCTCGGGCTTTTCCATTGCTTCATCGTTGTTCACACCCGGGGGGGGGGCGTCACGCGCGACCCCATAGCGTTGATGGGCCCGTAGGAGCGACTTTAGTGGCGATGAAGCTGGCACCGGGCTTGACCGCCACGAGACGCGCTACTTTCCCAACTCGCTTTTCAGCGCCTCAATAGTGGCGCGGATGCTGGCGGCCGCCTTCATATCCGAGTGAACCACCAGCCAGATATCGCGCCGGAACACCGGTTGGCCGACGCTCAAACGCACAAGCCCGTCGTCACCTTCCGCCATGAACTCCGGCAAAATCGCGACACCGGCTCCCGCCTTGGTTGCTGAAAGCTGTATTTCCGCCGTGCTGGCGGTAAAGGCGACGCGCCTGCCCGCCGCGACGTCCCGGAGTTTCACTTGATGCGGGGCAAGCGTCATTGGGCCGTCATAACCAATGAACGTCCATTCGGACTCCGGCACGTTTTCCAGATAGCCAGGGCTGGCATAGAGTCGAAAGGACATCACGCCCAGCTTCATTATCGTGAGATCACCCTCTTCGGGGCGACTCAGGCGGATGGCGATATCCGCCTCGCGCCTTTCCAGCACCGCACTGCGAGATTCACCGATCAACCGTATGGCCAAGTCGGGATGGCGCTCTCGTAATGCCGCTAGTGGCGCCACGAGCCGGGCAGCCGCGAAAGCCGGCGGTGCGCTGATAGTAACTTCGCCGCTCAACGCTTCGCGGGCCCCCGCGGCTACCCGTTCGATCGCCGTGGCCTCGGCCTCCATGGCCCGGGCCATCGCCGCGATTCGTTCGCCGTCCGGCGTCAGCACCAGACGCCGTCCACGGCGGTCGATCAGCTTGACCTGAAGATCGGCCTCCAACGCCGCGATCCGACGGGCAACCGTCGCGTGCTCCACGCCGAGCGACCGCGCGGTCCCAGAGAGACTGCCGTGCGTTGCGAACAGCGAAAAATGGCGAAGACTTTCCCAATCCATACGTTAATTTATTCCCAATGAATGGAAATATGAAGTGAATTTATTGACGGGCAGCTGAGCCATATTATCGACATCTCTCAGATGGAGATAACGCCCATGAATATTCAGATTCGTATAAAGGCTTCCGGCGGTCCGGAACAGCTGGAAGCAAGCAACTGCCTGCCGCAACAGCCCGGCCCCGGAGAAATTCGCCTGCGCCAGCGGGCTATTGGCGTGAATTTTTTAGATATCTACCACCGTTCCGGACACTATCCACTACCGAGCCCCTGTATACCCGGCGTCGAGGGCGCCGGCGTGGTGGAAGCACTGGGAGCGGGTGTCGAAGGGATTCGGGTCGGCGATCGCGTGGTTTATGCCGGGGTCCCAGGGGCTTATGCCTCAACCCGGCTTTTGCCCGCCTGGCGGGCGGTGCGGTTGCCGGAGGAGATCCCCTTTGAGGTGGCGGCCACCTCGATGCTGCGAGGGCTTACCACGCATATGCTGCTCACGGTGAGCTATCCGGTTGGCGCCGGGTCCACCCTGCTGGTGCACGCGGCGGCGGGTGGGCTCGGAGGAATGCTTACCCGCTGGGCCAATCGCCTTGGCGCCTCCGTGATCGCGACCACAAGCAACCAGGAGAAAGCGACGATGGCCATGGCCAACGGCGCCGACCACGTTATCGTCGGCCGCGATGCGGACATCGTCGGCGAAATCTCCAATCTCACCAATGGACGGGGAGCCGACTTTGCTATTGATGGTATTGGTGGCGACATGCTCAGGAAATCTCTGAAATGCGTTCGTCCATTTGGCGCCGTCGCCAGCATCGGCTGGGTCGCCGGGCCGGTCCCGCCGATCGAAATGGAGGAACTGGGAACCGTCTCCTTGGCGAAGCCGAGCGTGATGGCCTATTCGGCCGACCGGGAACGCTATCGTGACGCAACCGAGGCGGTTCTCCATGCGCTCAGGGATGGTCTGACCGCCGAAATTGGTGGCCAGTACCGGCTAGTCGACGCCGCAAGAGCACATAGAGCGCTTGAAAGCGGTCAAACCACGGGAAGTCTTGTCCTGTTAGCTTGAACGCCAGGATCGACCAGGAGGGGCTGAACCGCATTCCAGCGTGCTGGCTTGCTTTATATTTTAATTGGGCTATGGTCGAGCGTTGAGTTCATTCATGGTACGAGGCACGCCGTGATTATTCACCGCACTTTTCTGACTGTTTTCCCCACCTTCCTCCTCTAAGCCGGACGGGTCTCCCCGTCCGGCGTCTGGTTATTTTCAAAATCGTTTATTTCCAATCAGGAGATGTGCTGATGGCGCCCCCGTGTGCGCGACGGCGCCTGCCCGGCTTATCGGCGAAGGCGCGCGGATACCTGTCTGTTCGCGGATGGTGGATGTTGTCCCCGCAACTGCTCGGCGGTTTGTTGGCAAGGATGGAACAAAGAAAACGCCAACGGGACCGCTCCATGGTTGCGGACATCGACACCCGGGTCTGGATCATCGACCTGGACCACGGTGGCGAGATGGACTTTGTCCTGGTGGAACCGTCCCGCGCGAAGCCTAACCTTCGCTTTATCTCAATCCTGTCGCCCTTCGGCGAGGCGCTGTTCGGCGCCCGCGTGGGCGACATGGTCCACCCGCGATTTCTCGGCCACGAATACAGTGTCCTGATCAAACGGGTGGAACCCTGGCAGGAGTCAGAATCATGAGTAAGGAAAAAGAAAAGAAAAAAGCGAAACGAACGCTGAAGGAAAAACGCCGCGATAAGAAAGAGAAGAGCTAGCGGTATAAAGGACCAGCCTGGCGCCAGGGACGGCGCAACCCTAGGTGTTTTTTATGCGTGGCCGGGAGTCCTGAATTCGCGCAGCGAATTGCCCGGCGCGAGCGAAGCGAGTGGTGGGGTGAGGAGGACCGAAGCACTGCTTCGCAGCGGACGAACGCGGAAACAGGGATGTTTCAGCTGGGGTTGTATGAGGCAGAAACGTAGCGCCAGGGACGGCAGCGCTGGCGTTTGGGTGAGGGAAGAGTGGTGGGCCCACCAGGACTTGAACTGTGTCTCTATCTCTCTGATTTCATAGATAATAAAGTGTGGCCGTTTGCAATCGTACCCACAATCTTACCCGTGGCAGATTAATAGCAAACTGGTAGGCTTGGTTCTTCGCATCTGGGCTTACTGGCTCGCAGGTGGTTCGTAAGGCCTGTCAGGAGCGCGGAGAAAAAAACTACCGGTTCCCGTATCAGGCATGCTCCTGGAAATACCCTCGCTGGGTTGCGGCGAGCCTGGAAGAAGGCGAACTGGCGCCAATCTACGGTTCGTCATCCGTTCACGCTACGACGACGGCTTCAAGCTGTACGACGAACAATACTGGGTTCGAGGCGATATAGAAAACCGGATCAAGAACACAGCATTTGTGTCTGCTCGCGGACCGCACCTCCAGCACGCAACGGTCCACCAATTAGTGGCGGCTGATCCTCTCGGGGTTCGCTTATACGTTGGTCGAACGGTTACGGGCTCGCCTGAAAAACACCCTCCGAAAGAATGAGCGCCAGTACTCTGCGGCTGAAGCTGATCATGGTGTTCGAGGTGATCCTCCGCAACACCCGCCGTCCGCCCATCTGGAGGAGCGGCGCAATATGATGCAGTTGTGGGAAGATTGCTTAGATAAGTTAGAAAATAAAATTTAACAAGGGGTTGGGATGTTCGTCTCAGTAAAAGATGCTGCGAAAAAAGGTGATTCGAAAGAACTCAAGGGCGACTTGGAGAAGTTTATAAATGAGGCTCTGGATCAGGGTTTAAGATTTTATTTGAAAGTAAAGAAGGGTAGTGTCTATTCATTAATAAAGGAGTTTGTGGGGCGCCCCAACATAATTAAGCACAGTCGTGAAGTAAAAAAGTATCCGGGCATTGTTTTAAATAATAAAAGCATATACCTGCCGGTGAGACACGATGATGTTATTGCTGTCGAGATAGATAGAGAATTAATTTTCGACGTAAGAAAAGGGATTCTGTCTGAGGCCTCTTTTTTTTCAGGGGCGATAAGATACACCGGAGATGGTAGCTTTGAGCGACTCTTCACCCTAAGGCGAGACTATGTGCCCGGTGCGCGTGACTTCTATGAGGAAGGATGTTTCTCTGATCAATCGTTGGAGAAAATAAACCAAGGTGGTGTATGTAAGGAGGAGGGGCGAGAGGAAATTTCGGGTAGCTCCCGTCTGGCTACTGTAATACGAGATATTGGCCCACTTAAGCCCGTGGTAAAGTATGAGGTCAGTCTAATTGGCGAGCTCTTCTATCGCTGGTCTAAAACGCGATCTCTGGATGTTTACTTGTCTGGTCCTAATCCGGTCATTAATTATAGTTTTTCGGTGCTTGAAGATGAGTCAATTCTTAACGATGACTCGTCTATTATAATTAAACCCAAAAAGATTGACGTTGAAGTTGATGACATTTTCGTTCTTAAAAAGGACCTTCATGATCTCAATGTAAGTAGGACGCGTGCCCAAGCCCCGTACAAAAAGGTTTTCGACGCAATCGAGTCTGTTCAGAAACTAGACGATGTCCCCGGATATGAGGACTGTCGCAAAACTGCGCTTCAATGGATATGTGATGAAGTTGGCGTCGAACAACGGGATGTTGAAAGCGCTATTCCTCTGGTTGACTTGGCAACGATTGCGGTGATGGTTTGGAAGGATGTGCCGCTCAAAGGAAAGGCAGACAAGGTGAATTGTAAGAACCTAATAAACAGAATGAATAAAGATTTCGAAAGTTTCTTTGATGACTGGACACGGCTGGTTATTCTTAATTTTAATACGGCTAAAAGATCTGGGCGTAATAGGGCCCCATATCTCGTCAGGAAGACTAAGGAAGATTACTGGAAAAAGACGGCGTTGAAAGTATTAATTCATGCCTGGAAGAAGAATGTCCTTGGCCTATCGAGGAATGCAAGGGTGCCTAGCTACACAAAGTGGCAAGAACAGGTAAGTGGCTACTTAAAAATGCAACCTATACCGGATTACATGATAAAATCTGTTATAGAGGTGATTTTAAGCGAACAAGATAAAAATATTTATTTTTAAAAATACCAATAAAAACAATAAGTTAGAGGGCTTTATTTTGGAATAAACAAGGGGTATTTTTTATTCCGCCCGCCGGTTTTTTGACGCTCTACATTGGCGCCTCCAGTCACGAGTTAGGAGACCGATATGAGTCGCCAAGCACCGTTAAGCACGAATTTAGCAAAGGAAATCCAGGTCATTCGCAGGCCTGAGGTTGAACGTTTGACAGGCCTTTCCAGGTCAACCATCTACGCAAAGATGGATCCGAAATCTGCGTACTTTGATCCAAGCTGGCCGAAAAAAGTAAGCCTTGGGCGAAGATCTGTAGGCTGGTATAGGCATGAGATCATCGAATGGGTTGAGTCCCGAACGATTTCTGCAGCAAGGGAGGCTTGATCATGGCATATCCGATGACAGGCACGAACAACCCTGCTGCATCCTGCCAATTTACGCCCCTCGTTAGTGAGGCCGCGCGGCAAGCTCACCAGAATTATCAGGCTCCTTACCGTCTTTGCTTGATGGCGGCGCTGGCGGCTATATCGTCAGCTACTCAGCCACTAGTTGATGTCGTCATGCCTTATGGCGCTACTGTGCCGCTTAGCCTTTTCCTGGTGGGAATTGCCAAATCCGGGGAGCGTAAATCAGCAGTCGAGCATAGGTTCATGCAGCGGATCAGGGCCATTGAAGAAGCCCTTGAAGCTGACCACAAAAATAGAATGGCTGATTATAATGTTCGACTTCATCAATGGAAAGGGCATAGAAAGCGCCTCGAAAAGATACTGGAAAAGAAGGGGCTTGAGCATTCGGAGCACAAACGAGTCAGCGAAGAATTAGTCGAGCATTGGAAAGAGAAGCCCGAAGAGCCTCAACGGGCTCGGATTGTCTATGAAGACATTTCTCCCATGGCAATGTTGACAGCGCTGAATGAGACGAAGGTAGGGACTCTGGTTTCTAGCGAGGGGGGTATTATCGTAGATGGAAAATCCTTTGACGGCGTACCGTACTTCAATTCACTCTGGAGCGGTGAGCCCGTCGGGGTTTCTCGGATGCGGCAGGCTACCCTTCAAATCAATGACGCGCGGCTGACGATATCCATCATGCTTCAGCCAGACATCTTTGGGCCGCATACGGGTAAGAAGGGCGAGAAGGTTCGAGGCTCGGGCCATTGGGCTAGATACTTAGTGTTCAATCCAGAGTCTACTCAGGGAACGCGCTTCTCTAGAAAACAAGCCAATTCCTGGGAGCATATGGAGCGCTTTGATCATCGCCTTTCCCAGATACTGGATAGGGCCAGAATGGCTAGGGTCGTTGGCAATGCAGAGCGAGAAGAGATCCTATTCTCGCAGGAAGCCGCCTCGCTCTGGTTTGATCTCGCTGACGAAATCGAAGATGGAATTCGGTCAGGCGGGAAGTATGAAAATGCCTCTGATCACGCCTCCAAGCTGGCGGAGAATATGGCACGGGTTGCTGCATTGCTCCACTATTTCGAAGATTTCGAGGGGCAGATCTCGGCCAACACCCTCCGGGTGGCAGCGGATACCTGCAATGAGTGTTCTCAGGACTTTATCGACCTGTTCGTTCCGGTGCCTGAAGAGATTTCGGATGCAGAGGAGCTGAGAGGTATGATGCAAAGGATGTGTAACGACGGTTATCGCATCGTTAGGAAGAACTATCTGCGGCAACGCTGCCCCAACAGCCTTAGGAGCGGAGGGCGGTTCTATAAGGCTTTAGATGTTCTCGCTAGGGAGGGTGCCATCAGGCCTATGCAGGACACTAGGAACATCGTTTACATCGATATGGCGCCAGGCCTCGCTTTACCTTGGGATTGCCCTCTTTGGTATTGCTGAAAGGGTGACCGCCATTCCCGGTCGGCGAACTGGGAATGGCGGTATGGCGCTCATTTCGGGTGCAGGTCACGGTCAGAGAGCCGTTGGCGTCCCTGTTTCAGATCCCTGTATCCTGGCCCTCGCACAATCCGTAGCGATCGTGTTTTTGTATTCTTTTTCACTCTTAGGCTTTGCCGTTCCTTCCCCAAGTAAGAAATCAGCGTGTCCAAGTTATGTTGCTGGAGCGAATCGCCCGGCCGGAACGCCCCTATAGCCAGATGGTCCTCATGTATCCCCAGCCTGCTAGCGAGCTGACGCCGAGCACTGGCGCTGTTCACGTTGAAACCGCTGCCGTCCCCCTTCGTGACCACCTTGATCCAGTAGTTAAGGATGTATTTCCCTTTGAGCATATCCTTGTGCACCAGGTCGCCGTCATAGATGAAATAGCCGTGCCAGTGGTATCCCTTCTCTGGCCCATATTCGATCTTCAGGACCGCCAGCACCAGGCCGCCGAAATGGCGTTTGTTGTGGCGCATGTTTTTTATCATTCGGCCTAGGTCCGATGAGATGCGGTCGGGGGTGACCGTGGGCCTGACTGATTGAAGATAGTTGCCGTCGACACGTATCAGGCGTGCTCGTTTGCATAAAGAGAGAGCGTCCTTCACAGCCGCGTCAATGGCTTCA
This sequence comes from Alloalcanivorax gelatiniphagus, assembly GCF_005938655.1. Classification (GTDB taxonomy): domain Bacteria; phylum Pseudomonadota; class Gammaproteobacteria; order Pseudomonadales; family Alcanivoracaceae; genus Alloalcanivorax; species Alloalcanivorax gelatiniphagus. The sequence goes on along the minus strand of NZ_VCQT01000032.1, from coordinate 348 downwards.
ACGCGCCTCTTTCGCTTGATTCTGAGGTTGCGTCTGTACCTCCGCATCTCGGGCGTCATAAGCCGCTGCCTGATCTGTCGCAGGTACTCAAGGTAGTGCTCATGTACCGTCTTCCCATCTATGTCGGTGTGCAAAGGCAGCCCTGCTAGTGCGCCAACACCCATCCTCTCGTTTACTCCAAGTAGAACGTCAATATCACGATCAATCTCATTGAACCGCCCCGTATTTCGCGGAGGCTGTTTGGTTTAAGTCAGGCTGCGACGGAGGCCTGACTATTGAGTTGCCTGTAGTAGTTTGCCTCAGCTTCCGCCGGCGGGATATATCCTAGCGGTTCGAATAGGCGGTTGG
>NZ_VCQT01000031.1 GCF_005938655.1 Alloalcanivorax gelatiniphagus | reverse complement strand
CGGCTTCAGCCGCGATAAAAATGGCTCCGGCGCTGCCCGCGGCCGAAGCCGGGCGCGGGGAAGCGGAGGGTGGTTTCACGCGCCCTTGGCCGGAGCACAGGCAGGCTGGCGATGACGTGGATCCCGTCCCAGGAACCTACCTTTTGCCAGGAGAGCTGCCATGCGTCTTGCCCTGATCGGAACCCTTGCCCTGTTGATGGCGGCCTGCCAAAGCCAACCGGAACACCCGCCCATCCGCACCGTGGACAACCTGGACCTGGATCGCTTCATGGGCGACTGGTACGTGATCGCCAACATCCCCACCCCGCCGGAGAAGGACGCCTACAACGCGGTGGAAAGCTATCAGCGGCTGGGGCCGAACAAGGTGGGCGTCACCTTCACCTTCAACGAAGGCGGCTTCGACGGCGAGCGCGAAGAAATGACCCCCACCGGCTTCGTCAGCGACCACAGCAACGCGGTCTGGAAAATGCAGTTCTTCTGGCCCCTGCGCGCCGACTACTGGGTGGTCTACGTGGACCCGCAATACCAGACCACCATCATCGGCCGGCAAAAACGGGATTACCTGTGGATCATGGCCCGCGACCCGGAACTCGACGAAACCACCCTGCGCCGGCTCTACGGCATCGCCGCCGACGCCGGCTACGACACCGGCAAAATCCGGATGGTCCCGCAGATGTGGTAGGCGAGCCGCAAGCTACAAGCTGCAGGCAGGTTGGTGGGCGCGGATGGGGTGGGGCTCCGTGAGGGCCAGTTGAAAGTTTAAAGTTACAAGTTGAAAGGGGGCCGTGCCGGTTTGTGGCTTGAAGCTTGTAGCTTGCGGCCTCCTTTTAACTTTTCACTTTCAACTTTGAACTGGGTGTTGCCGGCACGGCGCCGGAACCACCCTCCGCCCGCTTGCAGCCCGCAGCTTCCACCCCTAGGGTTGAGGCCTATCCCAATCGACCTCCTAGGAGACCTGCCATGCGTATTCTGATCGCCGGGGCCAACGGCAAAATCGGGCGTCATTTGGTGCGGTTGCTCGGTGAGAGCGACCATATCTGCCGGGCCATGGTGCGCGACCCGTCCCAGGAGTGGGAGCTGCGCCGGCTGGGTGCCGATGAGGTGGTGGTGGCGGATCTGGAAGGGGATTGCCGGGCGGCGTTGATCACCTGCGACGCGGTGGTGTTCACCGCCGGGTCCGGAGCGCACACCGGGCCGGAGAAAACCGTGGATGTGGACCAGAACGGCGCCATCAATCTGATCGACCTGGCCCAGGAAATGGGCGTGCCCCGTTTCGTGATCGTCAGTTCCATGCGCGCCGACGACCCGGACAGCGGCCCGGAAAAAATGCGCCATTACTTTGTCGCCAAGCAGAAGGCGGACAACCATCTGCGCGCCAGCCACCTCAACTACACCATCGTGCGCCCGGGCAAGCTCACCGAGGAAGAGGGCACCGGCAAGGTACGCCTGGCCGAGCGTATCGACCAGTTCGGCGAGATCCCCCGCCAGGATGTGGCGGCGGTGCTGCGGGCGGTGCTCGACCACCCGGGCGCCAGCAAGCGGGAGTTCGACCTGATCAGCGGCGACACCGCCATTGATAAGGCGGTGGCGTCGTTGGATTAACCGTCGCTGGTCCAGGCATGGCTGGATTAAGACGCGCCCTCGGCACAAATCGGCGGTGGTGCGAGCGTCATCGCGGCTAAAGCCGCTCCTACGGTAATGTCCAGACGCCGTCGCTACACCCGCCTTTTGTAGGAGCGACTTCAGTCGCGATCAGCGTTGGTGCGAGCTTCATCGCGGCTGAAGCCGCTCCTACCGCAAATGTCCGGCTCAGGGTTTGCGTTTGAAGTTCAGCCGTTGGCGGATGCGTTTTTCCGGGGGCAGGTCGGTGAAGTCGTCGGCTTCGAACAGATCGGCGCCCACCGGGGTTTCCGCGTTGCGCTGATACAGCTCCACCAGCATGGCGCGGCGGTCCGCGCGCAGCTGCGACATCAGCACCCCCATCATCAGAAACAGCACCATGGCAAAGGGCAGCGCCGCCAGCAGGCTGGCGGATTGCAGGCCTTTCAGGCCGCTGGCCACGATCAGGGTCAAGCAAATCGCCGAGATGAGCACGCCCCAGGTCAGGCGCTTATAAAGCGGCGGATTGAGGGAGCCGTGGTCGGTCATCTGCGAGACGATGTAGGAGGCGGAGTCCGCCGAGGTAACAAGGAACACGAACAGAATCAGCATGGTGATACCGGACAGGAAGGTGCTGAACGGCAGCGACTGATACATCTGGAACAGGGCGTTGGCCACGTCGTCGGCCACCGGTCCGGTCAGGTCCACGCCGCCGTTGAGCTGCAGATCCAGGGCGGTGGTGCCGAACACGGCGATCCAGGCGCAGGCCATCAGCGGTGGCACCAGCAGCACGCCGAGCACGTATTCGGTGATGGTGCGGCCCTTGGAGATGCGCGCCACGAAGGTGCCCACGAACGGTGACCAGGCGATCACCCAGGCCCAGTAGAACAGGGTGAAGCGGTTCATCCAGTCCCGGTCTTCCATGGGCGGGATGGTCAGGGCCATCTCGATGTAGTTGCCCAGGTAGGCGCCCAGGCCGTTCACGAAATTGTCCAGAATCAGCACCGTGGGGCCGGTGATCAGCATATAGCCCATGAAGCCCAGGCACAGGGCCATGTTCAGATTACTGAGCACGCGGATGCCCTTGTCCAGGCCGCTGTAGGACGACGCCGTGTAGCACACGAACATGGCCCCCAGAATCGCCGCCTTGGTCCAGAAGTTGTCGGCCCAGCCGAACACCGTGTGCAGGCCGCCGTTCATTTGCAGGATGCCCAGACCCAGGGAGGTGGCCACCCCCATCACCGTGGCGACCACCGCCAGCACATCCAGGGAATCGGAAATACCCTGGCGGCCGGGCAGGTTCACCGTGGCCGGTTCCACCATGGTCGACACCAGCCCGGGGCGGTCCTTGCGGAACTGGAAGAAGGCGATGATCAGCCCCACCAGGGTGAACGCCGCCCACTGGTTCATGCCCCAGTGGAAGAAACTGTATTGCATGGCCAGGGTGGCGGCCCCGGCGCTGCCGGGCTCGGCCATGCCGTGGGGCGGCTCGGTGAGGTGCTGGATCGGCTCGGCCATGCCGTAGAACACCAGGCCCACGCCGAAGCCGGCGGACAGCAGCATGCTCAGCCAGGAAAACACCCCATACTCCGGCGCCGAGTTCTGCGGCCCCAGGCGGATCTTGCCGTAACGGCTCATGGCCAGCCCCAGCAGGAACACCACGAACACGAAGGTACTGATCAGATAGAACCAGCCGAAGTAGTGCCCGAGGGTATTGAGCACCGCCTCGGAGGTCCTTTGAAAGGCGCGGGGGGCCGCCACGCCGAGGGCCACCAGAAGGACCATCAGGGCGGTGGAGATAACGTATACGCGATGTCGTTTCAGCATCCGGCAAGACTACCAGTGATGACGGTGGGCGCTACCCCAATTGTGAGCCTGTTCAAAATCTATACATTTCAATGACCCCGGGTGGGTGGACCCGAGATATTCAACGGTTGTAGAGTTTTTATTCATCGGCCGATGAATAACGCAAAAAAGATCACAACAACCGATCAGAAAAACAAAGCAAAACGGGAGAACCACCATGATCAAGAAGGCCCTCGGTGCCCTGGCGGGCACATTGCTTCTGCTGGCCGGTCCGGTCCAGGCCGGCAGCTGGCAGGACAACCTTTCCCTGGGCGGTTTCAACAACGTCCATCTCTACACCCCCGACAGCGACTCGCCGGTGGGCGCCGGCAAGGCGCTGCTGATCGTGCTGCACGGCTGCACCCAGTCGATCAACGCCTACAAGACCGCCAACCTGGAAGTGGCCGCCGAGGAATACGGCATGGTGGTGGCGGTGCCGGACGCCATGAACAAGGCCGGCTTCAGCTGCTGGTCCTACTGGCAGGGCACCAAGTCACGCAGCGCCGGTGACTACAAAAACCTGATCGAGCTGGCCAACGAGCTGTCCGGCGACGGCACCCGCGGCATCGACCCCAACCAGGTCTACATCGCCGGCCTGTCGTCCGGCGCCAGCTTCGCCAATACCACCGCCTGCCTGGCCCCGGACGTGTTCGCCGGTGTCGGCGTCAGCGCCGGCCCCAGCGTTGGCACCAGTTCCAGTGGCGCCATCGGGGTCTGTGAGCAGGCCAACGTGGAAAGCCGCTGCCGCAACCTGGGCGGCGCCTACCAGAGCGCCTTCGACACCCAGGTGGCTTCCATCGCCCACGGCGACGCGGACACCACCGTGGACACCTGCTATAACCGGCAGAACGCGGAAGGCATGGCCGGGCTCTACGGCGTCAGCGAACTGCCCGGCAGCACCCAGATCAACCAGGACGGCGGCAGCGCCGAGGAATACCTGTGGCAGGACGGCCGGGTCTCCATGCTCTGGCTCAACGGCCTGGACCACTCCTGGTCCGGCGGCCAGGGCGCCAGCGGCAGCTATATCGGCAGCGCCAGCATCAACTACGCCCGCTACCTGGGTGAATTCTTCAGCCAGAACAACGCCCGGGTGAACCGCAACCTGCCGCCCCGCGTGGACGGCCTCACCCTGGTGGCCAACGGCGATGCCCTGGCAATCAGCGGCCAGGCCGACGACGAGGACGGCACCGTCACCGCCATCACCATCGTGATTGAAGGCCTGGCCGGCGGTGGCGAGACCCTGACCACCAGCGTGGACGGCGGCGGTGCCTTCCAGGCCACCAGCGGCAGCCTGGCCGACGACCTCTACACCGTGGCGGTCACCGCCGAGGACAACGACGGCGGCGAAAGCGACCCGGTCATCGACACCGTGCGGCTGGGCCCGGCGCCGCCGCCCAGCGCCCCGGTACTCAGCGACATCGCGGTGAGCGTGGACGGCCAGTGCGCCACGGTGAGCGGCCAGGTGGTGGATGAAAATCAGGACCTCGACGCGGTGACGGTGACCTTCGCCAGCGGTGTCGTCGACGCCGACCTGGACGGCGTGCGCTACAGCGCCCGCGCCTGCGACCTGCCCGGCGGCGCCAACAGCGCCAGCGTGGCAGCCGTGGACCAGGGCGGCCTGGCCGACAGCGACCAGATCGACTTCCAGATCGACGCCGGCCAGGTGGCCACTCTGGACCAGCACATCAGCGCCGGCCGCCTGGACTACACCAATTACGCCAACTGCTACCTGGAATACGGCACCGCCACCTTCAAACTCACCGAACACACCACCAGCGGCGACCAATGCCAATGGCGGGACGACGACGCCAGCTGCACCGGCCCGGTCCAGGCATGCGCCGGTGGCGGTAACGGTGGGGGAGATGGCGGCGACGGTGGCGGCGACAACGGTGGCGGCGACCCGCAACCGGGCTGCCAGCAGGAAAGCGCCTACAACTACTACCACAAGACCGCCGGCCGGGCGTACAGCACCGGCAACTACCTGGCGCCGGACTACTTCGCCCAGGGCAGCGACCAGCCCATGGCCGGCTCCACCTGGGGTATGACCACGCTGTACAGCAGCAACGGCGGCGCCCTCTGGCAGGTCGGCACCTGCCCCTGACCGGTACAGGGTAGGAGCGACTTTAGTCGCGATCAGTGGCGGAGCAGGCTTCATCGCGGCTAAAGCCGCTCCTACACCCTCCATCCTGGCGTCGGGAAATAACCCGTTACGTGGAGGATCACCGCAAAGCGGTTCCGGGTCAGGCCCTTCCGGGACCCTTGAGAACAGGACGTTCGAAAGGGAGCCTACAGCCTCTGACTATCCCTGCCGGGGTACGGGGTAGGAGCGACCGGGCGGCGTTCCGCTTTAGTCGCGATAAGCGGCGGAGCAGGCTTCATCGCGGCTAAAGCCGCTCCTACATCCTCCATCCTGACCCGGAACCGCGCCCCTGCTGGAGGGTCCTGACAAGCCAAACGCCACTGCTTGTTGTCCCAGCGGCGCTTGCGTACTATCCGCGCATGACGAAAAAGACCGTGGGTCGCCCCCGGGCCCGCGCCGGCGAAGGCGATCGCGGCGCCACCATTCTCGATGTGTCCGAACGTTTGTTCGCCCGCCACGGCTACGACGGCGTCACCCTGCGCACCATCGCCCGCGAAGCCGGCGTCGACGTGGCCCTGATCAACTATTATTTCGGCCCCAAGCAGCAGCTCTTCGATACCGTTTTCCAGCGCCGCGCCCGGGTTCTCAATGACGACCGCCTGGACGCCCTCAACCGCGCCCGCGCCGAGGCGGAACCGGACCCGGTCCCCCTGGAACGTATTATCGAAGCCTATCTGCGGCCGCTGGAAATGGCCCAGGAAAGCGAGGACCAGGGCTGGCGCAACTACTGTGCGCTGCTGGCCTATGTGAACACCTCACCGGTGTGGGGGCCGGTACTCATGAGCCGGCATTTCGACGCGCCCATGGAGTCCTTCGTGGAAGCCCTGGCGGCGGTGCTGCCGGGCTGTGACCGGGGTGACCTGTACTGGTGCTACCACTTTATGTCCGGGTCCATGACCCTGACCTTCGCCAACACCGGACGCATCAACGCCATGTCCGGTGGCCTGTGCCGCTCCGATGATTTCCAGAGCGCCTACGACCGCATGATTCCGTTCGTGGTGGCGGGCTTCGAGCGGGTGTGCGGGCCTTTGAAAAGCGATCGCGGCTAAAGCCGCTGCTACCGGATATTGATAGCCGCTTTAGCCGCGATCGCCGCCGCCCTTTCTATTCGGTATCGCCATCCGGGCGGTCCGGTTCCTCCGCCGGCTTGCTTTCGCCGCCGCCCGCTTCCGGGGCGCTCCGTTCCTGGGCCTGCTCCGCCTTGGCCTCCACTTCCTCGGCGCTCTTTTCCTCGCCGATGCGGTAGGCGGCGAAGCCGGCATGGACCACCTGGTTCACCGCCATGCCCAGCACCCGGCCGTCGTAGGGGGCGATGATGGCGCTGCCGGTGTTGCTGATCGGGTCGGTGACGGTGCCGAGAATCTGCCCTTTCTTGACCTGCTCGTTGAGATCCACCTCGGACAGCAGAATCCCGCCCTGGCCGGCGCGAATCCACTCGGACTCATAGAACACCGGCTGCGGCGCGCCCCAGAAGCGGCTCGCCTTGCGCATGTCCAGGTTCTCCAGCAGGGTCTCCAGCGCCTGCACGCCGTAGTCCACCGCGTCGTCCTCCAGCCGGTTGGGGCCGCCGGCTTCCATGGTCACCGCCACGATGCCTTCGTCCACGGCGGCGGCGCGCAGCATGCCGCTGGAAGAGGGGCTGTGCAGCACCGTCATGCCGCCGAAATGCTTGGCGAACGCCACCACCTGGGGGTTCTCCAGGTCGGCGCGCAGCTGCGGCTGGTTGACCCGCTTCTGGGAGCCGGTGTGCAGGTCCACCAGATAGTCGCAGTGGCGCACGATGTTCTCGAACAGAGAATAAGCCACCCGGCTGGCGGCGCTGCCGTTCTTGCGGCCGGGGAAATAACGGTTCAGATCGCGGCGGTCGCTCAGGTAGCGGGAGCCGTTGCGGAAGCCGTCCAGGTTGACGATGGGCACGCCCACCACGGTGCCGGCCAGCTCGTCCGGTTCCAGTTCGTACATCAGCCGCCGCACCATTTCGATGCCGTTCAATTCGTCGCCGTGCACGGCGGCGGTAAGGCACAGATAGGGCCCGGGGCGGGTGCCGTGGGCCACCAGCACCGGCACCGGCGTGGCGATGGAGCGGAATGACTGGTCCGGGGTCCAGTAAAGGGTATCGAAGGTGCCCACCGGCACGCTCTTGCCAAGCAGCTCCAGGGGCGCCACCGGGTCCGGGGCGGCGGGCAGTTCGGCGTCGGCCCGCGGGTCGGCGCCGTCCTGGTGCCCGGCATCGCCACCGCGGGCGTCGCCACTGCGGGCGTCGTCCGCCGGCGGACCGTCCGGGTCTTCCGGGTCCTGCGGGCGAGGGGTGGTCTGGTCGGCGCTGGCCGGGGCGGCGTGGCGGCCGTCCTCGTCCTCCCGTTCATTGGCGGCCAGGGGGGTGGCCAGGGCCAGCACTATCAAGGCGGTCAGGGTCCGGTTGAGAGCGGGTGTCACGAAACTCGTCCTCCTCGCCGGCCCGGGATCGCCGGGCCGGTCATGACGGCCGCTGGTCCAGTTCCTCCCAGCGGCCATAGTGATCGTTCAGGGTTTGTTCCAGCGTTTGCAGCTCGCGTTGGGCGTCGGCGATCTCCTCCGCCGGACCTTTGTAGAGGTCCGGGTCGGCGAGGCGGTTGCGTACCTGTTCCAGCTCCGCTTCCAGGGATTCGATCCGCTCCGGCAGCGCCTTCAGCTCCAACTGCTCCTTGTAGGTGAGCTTACGCCCGTCGGTCGCGTCCGGCGCGCTGGTGGCGGCGGTTTTTACCTTGGTTTCGGTTTTCACCTGGCCGCCGCCACCGGCTTGGACGTCCCGTTCGCGCGCCGGTTCCGGACGCTGGCGCAGCCAGTCCTGGTAACCGCCCACATAGCTGTGGGGGTCGCCGCCCTCGAACACCAGGGTCGAGGTCACCACATTGTCGATGAATTCCCGGTCATGGCTCACCAGCAGCAGGGTGCCCTGATAGTTAACCAACTGCTCTTCCAGCAGTTCCAGGGTTTCCACGTCCAGGTCGTTGGTGGGCTCGTCCAGCACCAGCAGGTTGAACGGCTTGCTGAACAGCTTGGCCAGCAGCAGCCGGTTGCGCTCGCCGCCGGACAGCGACCGCACCGGCTGCCGGGCCCGGGCCGGTTCGAACAGGAAGTCCTGCAGGTAGCCCATGACGTGCTTCTTGCGGCCGTTGATCTCCACCACGTCGGAGCCTTCCGCCAGGTTGTCGAGCACGCTCTTGTCGCCGTCCAGGGTGTCGCGCAACTGGTCGAAGTAGGCCACCTGCAACTGGGTGCCCAGTTTGACGGTGCCCTGGTCCGGTTGCAGCCGGCCCAGCAGCACCCGGATCAGGGTGGATTTGCCGCAGCCATTGGGGCCCAGCACGCCGATCCGGTCGCCGCGCATCACGGTCAGGGAGAAATCACGGAGAATGTGCTTGCCGCCCACCTGGCAGGCCAGGTGCTCGGCCTCCACCACCACCTTGCCGGAGCTGTCGCCCTGCTGGATTTCCAGGCCCGCGGTGCCCTGGCGATTGCGCCGTTGCGCGTACTGGTCGCGCAGGCTTTTCAGGGCCCGCACCCGGCCTTCGTTACGGGTGCGCCGGGCCTTGATGCCCTGGCGAATCCAGCGCTCTTCCTGGCTCAGCTTCTTATCGAACTCCGCGTTGTTGCGTTCCTCGCTCTCCAGCGCCGCCTGTTTGCCGGCCAGATACTTGTCGTAATCGCCGGGCCAGCTGGTCAGCTTGCCCCGGTCCAGCTCGATGATGCGGGTGGCCACGGCACGGATGAAGGCCCGGTCGTGGGAGATAAACACCAGGGTGGCCGGGTAGCCCTTCAGAAAGCTTTCCAGCCAGCGGATGCTGTCCAGGTCCAGGTGGTTGGTGGGCTCGTCGAGCAGCAGAATGTCCGGCTCGCGCACCAGCGCCCGGGCCAGCAGTACGCGCCGCTTCATGCCCCCGGACAGCCCGGCGAAGGCCACGTCGCCGTCCAGGTTCAGTTTCGAGAGCACCGTCTCCACCCGGTTGAACAGCTGCCAGGCGCCGCGCGCCTCGATCTGTTCGTTAAGGATCTCGAAGCGCGCCATGGCGTCTTCGTCGCCGTTGGCCAGGGCGTGGCTGAGCCGGTCGTGCTCCTGGATCAGCGCGCCCAGTTCGCCCAGGCCGCCGGCCACCATTTCATGGACGCTATGGTCCTGGTCGTCCGGCACTTCCTGCTCCAGCCGCGCCACGGTCAGGTTCTGGCTGGTCTCGATCTGGCCGTCGTCGGCCTGCTGCTCACCGGCGAGCACCTTGAACAGGGTGGACTTGCCGGTGCCGTTGCGGCCCACCAGGCACAGACGCTCGCCGGGTTCGATGGCCAGATTGACCTGGTCGAGCAAGGGTTGCTCGCCGTAATGAAGATCGACATCTCGAAGGGTAATCAAAGGCATGAAGGAGGCGGGTCGCGGTAGCGGAAAAGCGCAAGTGTACACCCGGGAGGGGCGCAGGAGCAGCCCCGCGCCAGCCTTCGTGGCGGTGGGCGATGGCTGATTAATGGGGTCGGAAGTGCCGGTTTGTCGCGGATAAACAATTGAAGCGGGCACCAAATTGTTCCTGTATAGGACGATCATACCAAAAAGATGAAATATCCCAGGGAGGGAGTCATGAAACGGATCACCATCGGCTTGCTGATTACCGCTGTCCTGTGCCCCGCCGCCCAGGCGTTCAAACAGGAAACCCACCGCCGTCTGGTGGAGGACGCGGTCACCTACATGCAGAACCACCCGACCACCACCGGCTACGCGGACCTGCAGGCGGTGGCCACCGCCGGCGGCTACACGGTGGCCCAGTTCGCCCAGGTGCTGGGGCAGAGCGCCTACGACGTGGATGACTTCCAGGACACCTATTTCTGCGGCGCCGTCACCGGCGACTGCGTCTACGCGCCGGTGTTCAACGCCGGGGCCTCCCTGGTCAACTACACCTCCTACTGGCATTTCCAGAACCACACCCAGGGCTCGGACGTGCACGGCAACGACCTGGGCGGCTACAACTACGACAAGCTCACCGTGTGGGGCGACATCGACAATCTGGCCGCCACCTGGCTGGTGGGCGATTACATGGATGACGGCCCCGGCGGCATGACCGGCTGGTGGTCCAACGACGACTCTGAATACAACACCTACGGCATCACCGAAGCCAATTACCGCCAGGGCACCACCTCCACCAAGTCCATGTACGACGACTTCGAGGAGATGCCGTTCCAGCCCCTGGATAACCTGGCCCAGTACTGGTACGACCAGTTCCTGGCCAACCCCACCGCCCAGAGCCTGGGCTATGCCCTGCACGCCACCGACGTGTTGCAGCCGCACCATGTGTGGACCACCTCGGCGCTCAATCACAGCGGCTGGGAAGGCTGGGTGGCGGATTACTACGACAGCGAGGATCTCAACGACGATACCCTGGTGACCCAGGCGCTGGGCTCCTTCACCCCGCTGGGCTCCACCGCCACCGACATTCGTCCGCTGCTCACCGAGGGCGGTCAGATCGCCTACGCAAACGGGGCCCTGGTGCTGTCCAGCACCGACCACGCCGACCGGGTGCAGGTGGCCCGGGTGGTGGTGCCCCACGCCATTGCCATGGTGGTGCATCTGCTCGGACACGCCAGCGCGCAAATCACCAACTGAGCGCCGCTGCCATGAATCGTGCATGGATGGCCGTGGTGCTGACGGCGGCGTGGTTGTGGACGGCGGCCGGCGCCTCGACGGCGCCGCCGGATACGGTGGCTCGGGTGGATGGCGCGCCCCTTTCCCGGCAGGTGCTGGAGGTGTTCGTGGCCTCGGCGCGGGTGCATGAGCCCGACATCAGCGAGCTTCAGGTACTGGAAAACCTGGTGGACGTGCACCTGATGGGGGTCTGGTTCCGGGAGGTCTATGCCGAGCATACGCCGCCATCCCGGGTCGGTTACGACCGGGATACCCTGGCGCGCCGGGATCTGGCGGCGCTGACCCGGGTGGCCTGGCGTGGGCCGCTGGCGCAAACCCTTGCCGGCTGGGGCTGGTCCTCGCCGTCCCAGGCGCTGCGCGCGCCGCCCAATCTGGATGACCCGGAACTGGCCGCCATCCTCAAGCTCCGCCCCGGCCTGCACATGGGTTTCGACCCGGACCAGCAGGCGGCGGCGGAGCGCTGGGTGTTGGCGCGCTACCGGTTCCCCGGCGCGGCCACCCGCACCCTGACCCTGGCGCAACTGTACCGGGCGCAGAACGTGGCTTCGAAAACCCGCTTCCATAACCTGGACCGGGATGCCCTGGCCAGCGCCGTGCACGACTATGTGCGCCGCGCTTTCGTGCTGGACTGGTTTGAACGGCGGGCGCCGCTGAGCGACGCCGACCGCGCCTGGATTCGCCAGTTGGTGCTCGACCGCCAGGACCAGCGCGGCTTGATGCTGGCCCTGGGCCTCAGCGACGACCCCCACGACGACAATACCTTGCTGGCGGAGGTGGCCGAGGACATTCCGGCCAAGGAAATCGAGCGCTACTACAACTACCACCGGGACCTGTTCACGCGGGTGGAGAAGGTGCGCGCGGCGCGGCTGTGGCTGCCTTCCTCGGCGCTGGCGGACGATGCCCGCCGGCGGCTGGCGGAGGGCGCCAATCTGGATGCCCTGGCGGCGGCCTACCGGGAGCAGGAGGGCGTGCGCTACCAGCCGCCGGTCTGGCTGGCCCGGGGAGACAACGCCGACGGGGCCTGGCTCACCGGCTTCGCCTTTGCCCAGACCCCGGGCCAGACGGCGCCGCCGATCCGCGCCCCCGGTGACCCGGACAGCTGGGTGGTGGTGCAGGTGCAGGAGCGGGTCCAGGGCTATCAGCCGGTGGACAGCGAAAGCGTGCGCTACCAGGCGTCCCGGACCCTGGCGCGCACGCGCATGCTGGAACACCTGCAGACCGGCCTGGCCCGTCGCCAGAACGCCGCCGCCGTGCATTTTTTCCCGGAGGCTTTATGAAAGGTTTGCTGCTGATGGCGTTGGTGCTGGCCACCCTGGCCGGTGGCGCCACCTGGTGGCCGGCTGACCCGCCGCCGGCGCCCGGGCAGGCAGCGGCGCCGGCGGCCGGCGCGCCGGCGCTGCCCGGGCGTACCCTGGCGGTGACCGGGGATCAGGCCGGCCCGGCCCGTGCCGCCGACGGAACCGGGGCCGACCGGGCGGACGCGCCGCCGCCCGCCAACGGCGAGGGGGCGCCGGTGATCGCGGCGGCGCCCCGGGTGTCACCGGCGGTGGCCGAGTCGCTGAGCCGGGCCCGCCGCCACGGCGACCCCCGTACCCCGCCCCTGGCGCCGCCCACCGAGCCCCGTGAGCCGCCGCCGCCGGAGATACTGGACGACCCGGCCCGCTACCGGCTCTACGAGCAGGGCGAGCGGATGGCGGTGTACGCCTCTTTCATGGCCGCTTCCGAGCGCAAGATCAGCGAGCTGGAAACCCTGGTGGCGCGCGGTGAACGGGAAGGACTGCCGCCGGCGCAACTGGCCGAGGGACGCCGCAAGCTGGAGGGCCTCAAGGCGCGGCGGCGGGAGCTGGGGGAACGCTATCCGGAGCTGAGCGCGCCGCCGCCGGACAGCGACGGCGATTCCTGACGCCCGGCGGCGGGGCCGGCTTCAGTCGTCCTCGCCGGTGCCCTTGGGCTTGCCGTCCCGGTCGGGGTCCTGCCCCTCGTTATCCTGCCCGTCGTCATTGTAGTGCCCGCGGGTATTGCCGTAGTGGCCACGCACATCCCCTTTGCCGCGCCTGGGCGCCGCCGCCGGCGGTTCGTCGTCGCCGTCCAGGTCGGCGATGCGCAGATCGTCGGTGGTGGAGCGCAGGTGCACGTCGATCTGGTTGAAGGCGATCTCCACGCCCCGTTCCCGGCAGGCCTTGTCGATGGCCCGGTTCAGTTCGTCGGTGGCGAACAGGATGTCGCCGATCTCGCCGAGATAAACCCGCAGCTCGTGATCCAGGGTACTGGCGCCGAACGCCATGAACAGAATCAGCGGCTCCGGATCGCGCAGCACCCGCCGATTGTCCTTGGCCACCTGCACCAGCAGATCGTGGCAGGTCTGCAGGTCGGAGCCGTAGGCGAATCCCACCTTGAGTGTCAGTCGGGTAACGGTGTCGCTGAGGGTCCAGTTGATCAGCCGCTCGGTGACGAACACCTTGTTGGGAACGATGATCTCCTTGCGCTCGAAATCGATGATGGTGGTGGCGCGGATGCGGATACGGCTGACGGTACCGGACAGATTGCCAATGGTGATCACATCGCCGATGCGGATCGGCCGCTCGAACAGAATGATGATGCCGGAGATAAAGTTGGCGAAGATTTCCTGCAGGCCGAAGCCCAGCCCCACGCCCAGGGCCGCCACCAGCCACTGCATCTTGCTCCAGGACAGCCCCAGCGACCCCAGCGCCACGATCACGCCCACCATGATCACCACATAGGAGAGCAGGGTGGTGATCGCGTAGCTGGCCCCCTGTCGCAGATTCATGCGTGACAGCAGCAGCACTTCCAGCAGCCCGGGCAGGTTGGCCACCAGCATGAAGGTGGCGATGCCGATGGCCAGGGAGGTGATCACGTCGCCCAGGCTGATCGGGGTGTTGGTGGCGTTCAGGCCACTGCCCTCGGTGCTCTGCCAGAGCACGATGTTGTCGGTGTAGGAGAAGGCGTTGATCACGTCCGCCCACACCCAGTAGAGCAGGGCGGCGAACAGGCCCAGCACCGCCAGGCGGATCAGCCGCAGGGATTGCTGATTGACCTGTTGCAGGTCCAGTTGCGGCTCTTCCACTTCCACGCCTTCCACGCTTTCCTTGGGCTCGGCTTCGCGCTCCGCCACCGCCCTTTTGTAGGCCAGCCGTTGGGCGGCCACCGCCAGGCCGCGCACGGCGGTGGCGTCGAGCAGCATCCACAGCAATGACAGATAGAAGGTGTCGATCATGCGGCCGGACAGGCGCACGGCGGTGAAGTAGTAGCCCACCACGATCAGCGCCGCCATCGCCAGGGGCGCGGTGCAGCACAGGAACACGGCGCCGCCCTTGACCGCCTTGGAGTAGCGGTGCGCCTGGTAGGCCAGGGCGGCGCGGCTGAGGGTGGCGCTGATGATCAGCAGACAGGCGAGCATCATCAGCAGGCCGATACGATCATTGCTGAGCTGGGCCGGCCATTCCTCGCCAAAGGCGATCACCAGGGTCATCGGTACCATGGCCAGCCCCACCACCAGCAGGCGCCGGCGCAGCACCTGGTTGGCCTGGGCGCTCCAGCGGAAGTGCCGCTGGGCGATGCCGTCCCGGGCCAGCAGGCGGTAGCACAGTTCAAACACCAGCCACAGCAGGGCAATCTTGGCCAGGGCGGCGCCCAGCACCGAACTCAGGGTGCCCGGTTGCGCCCACAGGCCCCAGCCCACCAGGCTCAGCACCAGCGGCACCGGCGCCGCCAGCAGGGCGGTATAGATGATCGCCTGGGGCGTGTGCCGCTGGCTGTCGCGTTTCAGGAAACCGATGTCGCCATTGAGGGCGCGAATGCGCGCCCGCAGCTTGCCGCGCACCAGCGCCAGCAGGCCGGCCAGCAGCAACGGCACGAACAGCCAGGGCCATTTGGCGCGCATCATATCCACCGCGTCGCTGCTCATGCGCTGCCAGGGAATGTCCTTCAGCTCGCGGGCCGCCTGGGCCGGAAAATCCTGAATCCAGGACGGCATCGGCTGGGTGCTGGGCATCCAGAAGGTCTGCTCGGAAATGGTGTCGTGCAGGTCATTGGTGATGCGTTGCAACTGTTCCTGGGACAGGTTCAGGCGCACCAGCACGTTGAGTTTGCGGCCCAGCTCCTGGTCCAGCTGATTGAGCAGTTCCAGGCGCGCATCGCGCAACCGGGTGAGAGCACCACTGAGCTGTTGGCGCTGGTCCGGGTCCAGGTCGTCGGTCTGCCCCAGCTCCGGCTTTTCGCTTTCCAGGGTCTGGATCGACTGGCGGATATCGAACTGCGCCAGCCGCGTGTCGCTGATCAGTTTGTCCAGGCCCGGTCGGGGTTTGTACTCCGGCAGGCTTTTCTGCTGTTCGTAGAGGATGCGCGACAGCAGCAAGCTGCCGTCGAGCATGCGGATCTGGTCGTTGACGGTGCTGGACAGGGAGCGGGCCCGGTCCAGGCGGGTTTCCGCGTTGATTACCTCGCGGATCAGATCGTTGACGTCGCTGCTGGTTTGCTTGAGCTGATCGCGCAGGTCGTCGTTCTGCTGGCGGGCTTCTTCCAGGCGCGGGTGATTGGCCAGGCCGTCGGGCAGCGTGGGCGCGTCCTCGTCGATCTCCGCGTTGAGCGATTCGTCCCGGCGGTCGTTGATCATCGGCTGCAGCACATCCAGCCGTTGCTGGATCACCGCTTCCTGGGCCTCCAGCACGCGCTTGCGCAACCGCGACAGCTCTTCCAGGGTGCTGGCCACGGACAGCTCCTGGTTGCGCAGCTGAATGCGGGTGTCCAGGGCCGCCAGTTCGGTTTGCAGCCGGGTGCGCTCCGCGTCTTCCAGGGTCTCGTCGCGGCGGTTGAGGGTCTGGCGGATATCGTCCATCCGCGACAGGCTGTCGCTGATGGTGGTTTGGGCCCGTTCCGGCAGGGTCTGGGCGCGGGTCAGTTCGGCGCTGACTTGGGCCAGGGTCTGCTGATTGTCTTCCAGGGCATCCAACTGGCCGGTGAGTTCGTTGACCAGGGCGGCCAGGGACAGGTCCTGGTAGCGCTGCCGCCAGTCCTGCTGCTGCTCGCGGCGGGCGCTTTGCAGCTGCCGCTGCATTTGAGTGCTTTGCTGGGGCGCCTGGTTGGCCTGCTTCTTGAGGTCCTCGATGCGCTGCCGATTGGTGTCGATCTCGCGGCGCAGGGCCAGGGTCTGTTCCAGGATCTGGCGGTGTTCGGAGTCGCCGTCGCTGTTCTGGCCGTTGCCCTGTTTCTGATCGTCGCCGGAGTTGTCCTCGCCGGCCAGTTGTTTTTCCAGGTCACCGATGCCGGGCAGGGTAAAGGAGCCGGGCATCTGGGCCCGGCCCTGGACCGCCACGCACAGCAGGGCCACTAGCAGCACTCGAATCCACACGGGGGTGTCGCCTTCCGGTTATGCGGTGACGGAAGCTTAGCAGCCGGACGGTGGGGCGGTCAGCAACCGTTTCCGTCGGTGATGTCCGCCACGCTGTCCTTGATGTTGTCACTGTCCGGGGCCAGTTCGCTGGCACGGCACACCGCCTCGCGGGCGCCCCGGTCGTCGCCGGCCCGGCGCAGCGCGTAGGCCAGATTGTTCCAGGCCGGCGCCAGATCCGGAGCCAGGGCCACGGTGCGCTGGTAGGCGTCCAATGCCTCCTGCTGGCGTTGCGCCGCCCACAGGGCATTGGCCAGTCCGAAACGCAGCCGGCCATTGTCCGGGAAGCGCGCCACCGCCGCCCGCCAGTGGGGCAGGGCATCGATTTGCATCGGCGCCAGGGCGCGCAGCAAGGGTTCCGGTTCCACCCGCGCCGGCAATTCGCCGGGGGGCAGCAGCACGAAGCCCCAGTAATCCGCCCGCGCCCAGGTGCGCACGAACCGGTTCCAGTGGCTGCTGGTGGCTTCGTCGGTGCCGCTGTGCAGAATGATGCGCTCGCCGTTGTCCCGGTAGCCGATCACCACCGCGAAGTGCCACACCGGCCAGCGTTTCAAGGCCAGGTTCTGCAGCACCAGCACCGGATGGCCGGCCTGGATTTCGCTGAACAGGGCGTCCGGGGTTTCCACCGGATAGGGCAACAGGCCACGGGCACGGCCGGCGGCTTTCAGTTCGATACCCAGGGCGCCCTGCCGTTCCGGCAGCCACACCTCGTGAACCAGCTCTTCCTTGTCGCCGGGCAGGCCATTCCATTGCAGCATCATGCCCAGGGCGGCGGGGCCGCACTGGTAGGCATCCTGCGCGATAAACGGCACGTCGAGAGTTTGTCGGGGCGGGGAATCGGCACGCTGCGGTGGCGGCAGCGTCTGACAGGCGCTCAGCATCAGCGCCAGCAAGGGGGCAAGAAAGAGGGTGGCGGCCGCGCGGCCGCCACCCTTTTTGAGCGTCGTCACGCGCGGTTAGATGGCCGGGAAGACGTCGGTGGCGCCCAGCAGGTCGAGCAGCACCAGAATCAGAATCACCGCCAGGACCACGCCCAGCACGCTACCGCCAGCGGGCATCTGGTCGGCCTTGGTGGCCAGCTTCTGCAGCTCCTGATTGCTCAGGCGGCCGAGACGCTTCTGCACGTCGTCCGGGGTCACGCCGTTCTGTGCCAGTACCTTGGCGGCGGCATCCTGTTCCATCAGACGCATGACCTTTTGTTCCATGGCGGCGCGCTGCTCATTGGCGACCATGCCGTCGGTGGTGACCATGGCGGCCTGGGCGGCGGGCACGAACAGGCCCTGGGTAAACAGCATCACAAAGGCGGTCAGAACGCCGGTAATTTGCTTTTTCATTGGGTATCGCTCCGCTTCATAAGGATGCCCAAACACTAGCATGACGCCTTATCAGGCCAAGGCAGGGCGAGCAAAGCTTTGTGATCTTTTACAGTCGCCCGGGAGAAAGGCTCAACCGTCTGGATGCTTCACGGTGAGCCCGGGGGCTCATCGGAGGCATCCAAACGCGCCATGAAAGCCCGGTCCAGATGGTCCTTCCAACGCCATACCCAGGGACCCGAGAGGGTGGGCCAGGGGCCCCGGCTACCCACCGCGTCGCGGTCACCGGCGGACAGCAGCGACAGAAAACGGCGCTGGGGGCGATAGGGTTTCAGCGGACGCTGGCGCGCCGTGGCGACCAGATTGCGCGCCAGGATCGGCGCCTGGCGAACCGCGTACACGCCGGCCTTGGGCAGGCCGCCGGGAAAGGCGGCGCAATCGCCGGCGGCGAACACCCGGGCATCCGCCGGGCTGCGCAGGGTGGCCTCCACCCGCAGGAAGCCGTTCTCGTCGCAGGGCAGGCCGCTGGCCGCCAGCCAGGCCGGGGCCCGGGCGCCGGTGCACCAGAGCAGGAAGTCGTGGCGCAGCGGGCCGGCGTCGGTTTCCACGGAGCCGGCGTCCACCCGCCGCACCGGCTGGTGCTCAAGCACGGTCACCCCGTCGGCGGCCAGCCGCTGCGCCATGCGCCGGCGCACGCCCTTGGCGGCGCCGGGCAGCAGCTGTGCGGAGGTCACCAGATTGAAGGTGGCGGATCGGCCCCGCCGGCGCAATGCCCGGGCCACCGCCAACACCATTTCGGTACCACCGGCGCCGCCGCCCACCACGGTCACCGCCAGGGGGCCGCGATGGTCTTCCAGGGTGGCCCGCAGATCCTGCCAGCGGCGGCGGAAATCGCTCACCGGTTTCACCGGCACCGCGTGGTCGGCGGCGCCGGGCACGGTTTGCAGGTCCGGGGTGGCGCCCACGTCCAGGCTCAGCAAGTGGTAGTTCAGGGTGTCGCCGTTATCCAGCACCAGCTGGCGGGCGTCGGGCCGCAGGGCGGTGACACGGGCCGCCAGGAAACGGGCCCCGCGGGCCCGGCAAAGGCGGGGCAGGTTCACATGGCTTTCGGCCACGTCGTAATGGCCGGCCACCAGGCCCGGCAACATGCCGGAGTAGGCCGCCAGCGGGTCCGGGGAGATCAGGGTGATTCGCAGGTCGGGAGGGGCGGTTTTCGCCAGCCGGCGCAGCGCCAGGGCATGGCTGTGGCCGCCGCCCACCAGCACCAGTTGCCGGGGTGCGGCGGGCTCGTTCATGGGGACCACGGCGTGGTCCTCAACGGTAAGGTCGGGGCCGGTCACTCGCCCAGCGGGCGCAGTTGACCGGTCAGGTGGGGTTTGACGCCGTCGCGGGCCAGCACCCGGAAATCCAGGCCATCCTCCGCCGGCCGCTGCTCGAACTTCACCGTGGCGGGAATGAACATGGGCAGCTTGAACTGCACGTCCACCCGGAAGGCTTCCTCCGGCAGCTGCGACTGCAGATGGGCCAGGGCGCGGGCCTTGGACCACATGCCGTGGGCGATCTGGCGCTTGAAGCCGAACAGCTTGGCGGTCAGCGGATAGAGGTGGATGGGGTTGCGGTCGCCGGACACGGCGCCATAGCGGCGGCCGGTATTGCCGGGCACCTTCCACTCGATGGTGTCGGTGGCCGGGGCGGGCTCGCCGGACGCTTTTTTCTCGTCCTTGCGGCCATGGCCGCCGCCACGGAAGAAGTTGATCGATTCGCTGGACCAGACCCGTTCGCCGGCGGTGGTGACCACGGTGAAAATGGAGAACTCCCAGCCCTTTTCCACCTGATTGAGATTGCCCAGGGAGCATTTGATGTTGAGCTGCTCACGCTCGGCGATGGGCCGGTACTGGGTAATGCGGTTGCGCACATGCACCAGACCCATGGCCGGGAACGGGAAGCCGTCTTCCATCATCAGTGCCATGTGCAGCGGAAAGGCGTGGATGTGCGGGTAGGTCACCGGCAGCCGGCCGTCGGCGCTGAACCCGCAGACCTTGCGATAGGCTTTCAGGTGCTTGCTGTCCAGGCCCACGTCGTTGAGCCGCAGCCCCACCTTGGGCAACGTCGGATTCTTGCCGGGTTTGACGCCGGCACGCAGTACCGCTTTGGCGAAATTGACCGGCATCGCCGGCGCGTGGCGCAGTTCGCGGAACTGGACATCACTCATAACAGCGTCCTTTTACCTGAAAAAACGGGACGGAAATCAACAGAGGGACAGTATAGGGAGGCGATCCGGGCGCCTGATTGGCCCTGCCGCCTGAAAGGTTGCTGCAAGAGCCTATCGGCCAGCGGCCCGGGGACCGGGCGGTTTACTCCGCGCTCATGGCGGCACTGGCGGGCTGGTCGCTGCCGGAGCGCCACTGGGCCACGCCAAAATAGATCAGACGCACCTGCTTCTCGGCCAGGATCAGCATCTCGTGTTGGCCGGCTTCGTCGTCCTCGTCCAGTTCCAGCATTTCCTGGGTCAGAGCGACCACGCCGTTGACCACCAGCGACGCCATCATTTGCAAATCCTCGGCGCTCACCTGGGTCAGGAACGGAAAGCGGGCCATGTCCATGGCCAGCTCACTGACGAACAGGCGGATTTCCCGGCGGATCGCCTGGCGCATGGTGGCGGAGCCGCCGTACAACTCCTTGGACACGAACAGGAAATGGGTGCGGTTGTTGCGCACGTAGGTGAAAAACGTTTCCAGGGAGCCGCGGATCATGCGCTCGCTGGGCAGTTCATGCTGGCGCACTTCGCGCATCATCTGGCGCAGGGTGCGGAACGACTCGTCCAACAGGGTCAGGCCGAGGGCGCTCATGTCCGGGAAATGGCGGTAGAAGGCGGTGGGCACCACGCCGGCGCGCTTGGTCACCTCGCGCAGGCTCAGGGAAGAGAAGGGGGCTTTTTTGGCCACCAGATCCAGGGCGGCGTCCATGAGCGCCTGCCGCGTGCGCCCGCGCTTGGGGCGGCGTCCGCGGGCCGCTGTCTCTCTGCTCATGGTTTCGCTCCCCGATGATGATTCTTTATACAGTCAGAAGCCGCCATGTTATTCAATTTCCCCTCCCGGATACATACAACTAGTTGATTTTCCTATGTAAAAAAATATTTGTGAACAGGTGTTGACTAAAAAGCCGCGTCCGCGTAAAAAGTGCACAAGTGTAAACAAATGAGGTTTGTCATGCACCTGGACAGCTCTTCACCGCGAAACGGACTGATGCGCCGGCTGGGCCGCGCCCTGGCCTCGCCGTTCGACCCGGAGGACTATCTGGCCTTGTTCGATGCCCGTTATTCCTCCCGGGAAATCCTTGCGCGGGTGGCCCGGGTACGCCGTGAAAGTGATCAGGCCGTGACCCTGGAGCTGGAGCCCAATCGCCTTTGGAAACCGCACCGCGCCGGCCAGCATGTGTTGCTCGGCGTGGACATCGACGGGGCCCGTCAGCAACGCTGCTTCTCATTGTCCTCGGCGCCCGGCGAATGGCCCGTGACGGTGACCGTCAAGGCCAACGGTGGCGGCGGGGTCAGCGATCATCTGGTGCATCGTTGCCGTGCCGGGGACCTGGTCTCCCTGTCCGCGCCGGCCGGTGACTTCGTGATCCCGGAACCGGCGCCAGAGCGTATTCTGCTCCTTTCCGCCGGCTCAGGAGTAACACCTGTTCACAGCATTGTGAAGTCCTGGCTGTCGTCCGGCCAGACGGGACGGCTGATCTGGGTGCACTTCGAACGGAATTATTCCTCGCTGTTGCTGGGCGAGAGCCTGCGTGAGCTGGCCTTGGACGATCGTCTCGACTTTCGTCTCGTGCTCAGCGCCGATACGCCCCGGGGAGGCGATTTTTCCGGGCGGCTGGATGAACACTGGCTCACGCAACAGGTGCAAGACGCCGCCGCGCTGCCGTTGTTCGTTTGTGGCCCCCAGGGCTTCCTGGACACGGTGATCGACTGGCACGGCCGCCATGGCCAGGGCCCGTTGTTCCACGAACGGTTTCAGCAAGCCACCAGCGGTGGCGGCGAAGGCGGCCGGGTGCGGTTCGCCCGCAGCGGTGGCGAGACCGAGGCCGCCGCCGGCCAGTCGTTGCTGGAAGCCGCCGAGGCCGCCGGCCTGCGGCCCCGGCATGGATGCCGCATGGGCATCTGCCATACCTGCAAATGCCGGGTGGCCCGGGGGCGGGTGCGCGACCTGCAAAGCGGCGAGCACCGCGAATTGAACAATCAGGAAATCCGTATCTGCATGCACGGCGCCGACGGCGACGTGGAACTGGATTTGTAACCTGGAACCGGACTGGTAAGGAGATCCGCGATGAATGCCAAGGTAGAAAACCTCGACCCGGTGATTTTTGAACGCCAGGGCGTGCGGCTGACCCGTTCCCAGGTGGAGGCCTTCGGCCGGGAAATCGAAGCGCTCCGCGATGAAGTGATGAGCGACCTGGGCGAGCAGGATGCCCGCTATATTCGCCGCCTGGTGAAAACCCAGAAAAGCATGGAACTGGCCGGCCGTGGCCTGCTGTTCCTGAGCGTGCTGCCGCCGGCCTGGCTGGCCGGCACGGCGCTGCTGTCGGTGTCCAAGATCCTGGAGAACATGGAGATCGGCCATAACGTGATGCACGCCCAGTGGGACTGGCTCAACGACCCGGCCCTGGATTCGTCCACCTACGACTGGGACAACACCTGCCCGGCGGAACAGTGGAAGCACTCCCACAATTACATGCACCACACCTTCACCAATGTGGTCGGCAAGGACCGGGACGTGGGCTACGGCATCCTGCGCCTGTCCGAGGACCAGCCCTGGAACCCGCTGTACCTGGCCCAGCCCGCCTATAACTGGGCGCTGGCGGCGCTGTTCCAGTGGGGTGTGGCATTCCACGACCTGGAGTACGAGAAGCTGCTCAAGGGCGAGAAGAGCTTCGCCGAGTACCGGGTGCAGCGCCGCAAGATCATGAAGAAAGTGCGCAAGCAGGTGCTCAAGGACTACCTGCTGTTCCCGGCCCTGGCGGGCCCGTTCTTCCCGCTGGTGTTCGCCGGCAACCTGAGCGCCAACCTGACCCGCAACCTGTGGGCCTACCTGATCATTTTCTGCGGCCATTTCACCGAGCACGCGGAGATGTTCAGCGAGGCGGACATCGAGAACGAGAGCCGCGGGCAGTGGTATCTGCGCCAGTTGCTCGGGTCCTCGAACCTGGAAGGCGGGCCGCTGTTCCACATCATGAGCGGTAACCTGAGCCACCAAATCGAGCACCACCTGTTCCCGGACATGCCTTCCAATCGCTACAAGGAACTGGCGCCCCGGGTGCGTGAGATCGCCGACCGCTACGGGCTGCACTACAACACCGGCCGGCTTGGCCAGCAGTTCGGCACGGTACTCAAGCGAATTAACCGGATGGCGCTACCGAATCGGGTGCTGCGAGGGCTGTCCCGCCGTCGTGCGAATTCCGCACCAATGTGATGCGGTTCCTGGCACCGTAACGGTATGCTAGTCTCCGAACCTGGTGTTTACCGTTTGGGGAAGTTGCAAAAGGATGGCAGAACTGACCGATTCCGGCGTGCTCCTGCGCATGGCCTACCGCGCCATGCTGAATGCGGGTATCGACGCCGACGCGGTGCTGGCTGAGCTGGGCCTGGATGCCTCGATACTGGACGTGCCCGATCTGCGCACGCCCCACGATGGCCAGGAATGGTTCTGGCAGGCGCTGGAGAAAGTGTCTAATGACCCCCATGTGGGTCTGCATCTGGGCAAGCACATGCCAGTCTATAAAGGGCAGGTGCTGGAGTATCTGTTTCTGTCCAGCCCGAACTTTGGTGAAGGCCTGGACCGGGCGCTGAGTTACCAGCGTTTGTTGTCGGACGCGGCTCGGGCTGAACTGTTCGATGAGGGCGACCGGGTATTTTTGCGGCAGCCGTTCTGGGGGCATCGCCTGGCGCACTTGAACGAATGCGTGATGATGGGGCTGATCAAGTTCTTCCGCTTCGTCACCGACGATGCTTTCGAACCTCTGGAAGTGCACTTCGGCCACGCCAATCAGAGCGATCCGTCGGAGTATCAGCGGGCCTTTGGTTGCCCGGTGAAATTCGACATGCCTTCAGTGGGGGTGTACTTCGACGCGGATCTGCTGACGCTGCCCTCCGCCCACCACGAGCCGGAACTGTTGCGGCTGCACGAGCAGCTGGCCAGTGAGCAGGTGGCACGGCTGGAGAAGCAGGATCTGGTGGCCCAGGTCAACCGGCTGATCGCCGAGCTGCTGGAATCCGGCCACGCCAATCTGGAGGAAGTCGCCGAGCGCCTGGGCATCAAGGCCCGGCAACTGCGCACCCGCTTGGCGGACGCCGGCACCAACTTCAACCAGTTGGTGGCCGACTACCGGTGCAAGCTGGCCAAGCGGCTGCTCGCCGGCACCGACGAATCCATCGACGAGATCGTTTATCTCACCGGTTTCTCGGAGCCTTCCACCTTTTACCGGGCCTTCAAGCGCTGGGTGGGCATGACGCCCATCGAGTACCGGCGCATGAAGGCGGAGGAAGACGCCGCCGAAGCCCGCCGTCTGGCGGCTAACTCCGGTCGCGCGGGGACTCCTGATCCAGGGTAAGCGGCCGCTCGCCCTGGTGGTCCCCGGCATCCTCGGTCCGCGCATCCCCTTCATACACATTGCCACCGGCACCCGGCCCGCCCGGGCGGAAACCTCCGCCCGGACCGCTGGTATAGAAGAAGGCGCCGCCGCCACGGCTGGCGAAAGCCTGCACCGTGCCGCGTTTTATCAGACGGTCCGCCAGAGCGCGCCGACTTTGCGGCAGTAGCAGCGCGAAGCCCACCGCGTCGCTAATGAACCCGGGGGTGATCAGGAAGGCGCCACCGAGCAGCAGCATCATCCCCTCCACCAGCTCCCGGGCCGGCATCTCGCCCTGGTTCACCCGCTCATTGAGACGGGTCCAGGTATCCAGCCCCTGGCGGCGGAACAGGGCGCTGCCAAGCAGCGCCGTGGCCACCACCGCGATAATGGTCACCGGCCAACCGATCAGATCGGCCACCGCTGCCAGCACCATCACCTCGATCAGCGCGAATACCAGAAGAGTCAGAAAAACACGGCCGAAGCCCATGGGCACCTCGAAAACGTTCGTATTGAGGTAGAGATGGCGGCGGGGAAGGGGGGATTCAAGGGGGAGACAAGCTACAGGTCACAAGCTTCAAGCTACAAGCTGAAGCGATGGGGTCGCTTGCTGCTTGTAGCTTGCTGCTTGTAGCGATTCCGGGCTATGCCCGGGATCAGGCGCCCAACATCATCTGCCCGCAGACGCGGATCACGTTGCCGGTCAGGCCCTGGGCGGCGGGGCTGGCGAAGAAAGCGATGGCTTCCGCCACGTCCACCGGCTGGCCGCCCTGGTTCATGGCGTTCATGCGGCGGCCCGCTTCCCGGATGGTGAAGGGAATGGCGGCGGTCATCTGGGTCTCGATAAAGCCCGGCGCCACCGCGTTCACGGTGATGCCCTTGTCGGCGTATTCCTCGGAGTAGGTGTCGATCATGCCGATCACCGCCGCCTTGGAAGTGCCGTAGTTGGTCTGGCCCAGGTTACCGGCGATGCCGGCGATGGAACTGATCGAGATGATGCGGCCGCCTTCGCCCAGGCCATCATCGGCCACCAGTTGTTCGTTGATGCGCAGCTGGCTGGCGATGTTGATGTTCATCACCATGTCCCAGAAGTTCTCCGGCATGTTGCCCAGCATCTTGTCGCGGGTAACACCGGCGTTGTGCACCACGATATCCAGGCCGCCCATCTTGCGAGCCGCTTCCGCGATCACCCGGGGCGCGTCCTCGCTGGTGATGTCCAGTTCCAGGGTCTGGCCCTGGATTTCCTCGGCCACCTTGTTCAGGTCCTCGGCCATGGGCGGGATATCCAGCACCGTGACCTGGGCGCCGTCGCGGGCCAGTACCCGGGCGATGGACGCGCCGATGCCCCGGGAGCCGCCGGTGACCAGCGCTTTCTTGCCGGCCAGGGGCTTGTCCCAGTCGAAGTTGGCGGCGTCGAAGCCGGCGGCGCCCACCCGTACCACCTGGGCGGACACATAGGCGGACTTCGGTGACAGGAAGAAATGCAGCGGCGCGGCCAGCTGGCTCTCGGCGCCGGCTTCGCAGTACACCAGCTGCACGGTGGCGCCCCGTTTGATTTCCTTGCCCACCGAACGGGTGAACCCTTCCAGGCCGCGCTGGGCCACGCGGGCGGCGCCGGCCAGGGTTTCCGGAGTGCGCCCGATAACGACCACCCGCGCGCACTTGTCCAGTTTCTTGATCACCGGGTGGAAGAATTCCCACAGCGCCTTGAGCTGGTCCGGGCTTTCGATGCCGGTGGCGTCGAACACCAGGGCCTTGAAGCGGGTTTCGTCTTCCTTGGTGGCGGTGTAGTTGTCGGCGCTGACGCCGGCGGCGGCGGCCTGCTTCTGCAGCTCGCTGGCGTTACCGTTATTGGCGAGCACCGCCGGACGGGCTTCCGGCGCTTTCTTGAGGCTGGCGAACACGGTGTCCACGGCGCTGGAACCGGGAGCGGCGCCGACCAGCACCCGGCCGCTGACAAAGGAGTTCTGGCCGGGCTGCCAGCGTTCGAGTATCACCGGGATGGGCAGATTGATGGCGCTGAAAAGGGCCTTGCCCATGGGGGAGTTGGCAATCGCCTGATAGGTATCGCTCATGATCCTGTCCTTTGCCGTGCAATGTACAGTGCGAGAAAGGCACTATACGAAGAATGAGGCTGCGTATTGAAGCACCGGCCTGTAAAAGGTGTATTGACCGGCCAGAAAAGCCGGTAGGCGCCGAAGCCAATGAGGCCGGCGGGCGGGGAGATAGACTGCGCTCATCTGTTAACCTGGGCGAACCGATCCGGAAACGCCCCTGTGGAGGATTCAACTATGCTGGCAGGCGACAACGTACGCAAGGTGGCCATCGTCGGTGGCAACCGCATTCCCTTTGCCCGCTCCAACACCGCCTACTTCGAGGTGGGCAACCAGGAAATGCTCACCGCCGCCCTGAACGGCCTGGTGGATCGTTTCAAGCTCCACGGTGAGCGCATGGGCGAAGTGGCCGCTGGCGCGGTGATGAAACACGCCAAGGATTTCAACCTGGTGCGCGAGTGCGTGCTGGGCTCGAAACTGGCGCCGGAAACCCCGGCCTACGACCTGCAACAGGCCTGTGGCACCGGCCTGGAAGCGGCCATTCTGGTGGCCAACAAGATCGCCCTCGGCCAGATCGACTGCGCCGTGGCCGGCGGTGTGGACACCACCTCCGACGCGCCCCTGGGCGTCAACGAGCAGGCCCGCAAGATCTTCATGGAGATCAACCGTGCCAAGACCACCGGTGACAAGCTCAAGCAGGCGGTCAAGCTGATCAACCCGAAGCTGATGATCCCGGACATTCCCAAGAACGGCGAGCCGCGCACCGGCCTGTCCATGGGCGAGCACCAGGCGATCACCGCCGCCGAGTGGGGCATCAGCCGTGAAGCCCAGGACGAACTGGCCTGGCGCTCCCACCAGAACCTGGCCAAATCCTATGAAGAGGGCTGGCAGCAGGATCTGATTTCACCGTTCCACGGTCTGGAGCGCGACAACAACATGCGCGGCGACTCCACCCTGGAGAAGCTGGCCACCCTGAAGCCGGTCTTTGGCGGCGCCAATGGCACCATGACCGCGGCCAACTCCACGCCGCTCACCGATGGCGCCTCCGCCCTGCTGCTGGCCACCGAAGAGTGGGCCGAGCAGCGTGGTCTGCCGGTGCAGGCCTACATGACCCACTGCGAAGTGGCGGCGGTGGATTTCGTCGGCAAGAAAGAAGGCCTGCTGATGGCCCCGGCCTACGCGGTACCGCGCATGCTGGACCGGGCCGGCCTGACTCTGCAGGACTTCGACTTCTATGAAATCCACGAGGCGTTCGCCTCCCAGGTGCTGAGCACCTTGAAGGCCTGGACCGACGACACCTTCTGCAAGGAGCGCCTGGGCCGCGACCGGCCGCTGGGTGAAATCGACACCAGCAAGCTCAATGTGAAAGGCTCTTCCCTGGCCGCCGGCCACCCGTTCGCCGCCACCGGCGGCCGGATCCTGGCCAACGCCGCCAAGCTCCTCAACCAGAAAGGCTCCGGCCGCTGCCTGATCTCCATCTGCGCCGCCGGTGGCCAGGGCGTGGTCGCCATCCTGGAAAAATAGTTGAAAGTGAAAAGTTAAAAGGAGAAAGCGCGGGCACGGCCTGGCTGAAAAGCCGAGGCCCTGCGCCGCGCTTTCAACTTTGAACTTTCAACTTCTAACTTTGCTGTCTGATCAACCCCTCCTGCGCCACCGACGCCACCAGCTCCCCGGCACGATTGAAAATCCTTCCCCGGGTAAAGCCCCGCCCGCCGTGGGCGATGGGGCTTTCCATGTCATAGAACAGCCAGTCGTCGAAGCGCACCGGTCGATGGAACCAGAGGGTGTGGTCCAGGCTGGCCACCTGCATGTCGCGGCTCAGGAAAGTAACGCCGTGGGGCAGCAGGGCGGCGCCCATCAGGCTGTGATCCGACACATAGGCGAGTAATGCCTGGTGCAGCAGCAGGTCGTCGCTGTCCAGGCCGCTGGCGCGAATCCAGGTCTGACGGACCGGCTCGGTTTTTTCCGGGCGCAGCGGATGGCGCTGGGTGACCGGGCGGATTTCGATGGGCTTGCGGCGCAGCAGGGCGGCGCGGAAGTTCTCGGAGATTTCCTCGCCTTCCAGGAAGCGGGCGTTCATGTCGTGTTCGGTGAGCAGGTCGTCCGGGTCCGGTGCCTGGAAGCTGGCGGTCTGGTGCTCCAGGCCCTGTTCCGCGTTGTGGAAGGACAGAGCCATGTCGAAAATCGGCCGGCCGCGCTGCTCGGCCACCACCCGACGGGTGGAGAAGGTGCCGCCGTCGCGGACCCGTTCGACCTGGAACTGGATCGGCTCGCGCACGTCCCCGGGGCGCAGAAAGTAGGCTTGCAGGGAGTGGGCCGGGCGGCCGGCCACGGTGCGGGAGGCGGCCACCAGCGCCTGGCTGATTACCTGTCCGCCGAAAATGCGCGGCCCGACGATATTGCGGCTTTCGCCCTGAAAGCGGTCCTCGTCCAGGGGCGTCAGGTCCAGCAGGGCAAGCAGGTCAGGCAGATCGGTATGCATGGAGTGTCCTTTTTATGGATGATGTGCCGATATTGAAAATGGAAGCCAATTCCGAAAACGTAACTTCACCCCAGTCCAGGCCGCTTTGCAAGGGCCAGGGAGTGGCCGGCCGCCGTTAAGGTTGCGTTCAGGGACGCTTCAGGGAGAATTAAGCGGGCCGCCGTAGAGTGGAAACCGTACCCCAACGGGACACACCAAAACCGGCGCGCCAAGGGCGTCGCCCGATGAGGAAAGGAGAACACTCATGAACGCCACCAAAACCACCCTGCTCGCCGCACTGATCACCTTCACCGGTGCCACCGCCGTGGCCCATGCCGATGATGTACGCCCGGACCAGGTCAACAAGCTGGTCAATGACGGCACCATTCAGGCCTTCGACAAGCTCAACCAGGCGGCCCTGGCCAACCACCCGGACGCCAAGATCGAGGAAACCGAGCTGGAAGAGGAATACGGCCGCTACATTTATCAGGTGGAGTTGCGCGACGCCCAGGGTCAGCAATGGGAAGTGCACCTGGATGCCGGCAACGGTGAAATCCTGCGCGAGGAACGGGACGACTGATGCCCAACCGTGAGTCACGATTTAATCTCGCTCCACGGAAGGCGGCCCTGGCCGCCTTTCTGGCGTGTCTGATGGCACCGGCCGTGGCGCTGGACGTGAGCCACGACGAGGCCCTGCGTTTGCGTCAGAGCGGCGAGGTGCAGCCCTTCGAGAAAATTCTGGCGGTGGCCATGGAGCGCCACCCGCGTGCCAGCCTGCTGGAAGCGGAGCTGGAACGGGACGACGGCGAGCTGATCTACGAACTGGAGCTGCTCACCGCCGATGGCGTGGTGCGCGAGCTGGAAATCGACGCCCGCAGCGGGCGCATTCTCGAAGACGAAGTGGACGACTGATGCGCCTGTTGCTGGTGGAAGACAATGTGGATCTGGCCGATCAACTGATGCCGATGCTGCGCGACAGCGGCTACGCGGTGGATTGGCTGGCGGACGGCCGCGACGCGGCGGTGCGCGCCCATGACGAGCCCTTCGACCTGGCGGTGCTGGACCTGGGCTTGCCGGGCCTGGACGGTTTGCAGGTGCTGCGGCGCTGGCGCGAGGAGGGGCTGACCCTGCCGGTGCTGATCCTCACCGCCCGGGACAGCTGGGCGGAGCGGGTGGACGGCCTGCGCGCCGGCGCCGACGACTACCTGACCAAACCGTTCCACCCCGAGGAGTTGCTGCTGCGCATCCAGGCGGTGCTGCGCCGCAGCCACGGCGGCACCAACCAGAGCCGGCTGAACGCCGGCGGCCTGGAGCTGGAGGAAGCCCGCCAGACGGTGTGGCTGGACGACCGGGAAGTGGAGCTGACCGGCGCCGAGTTCCGCATGCTGCGCTACTTCATGCTCAACCCGCGTCGCCTGATCTCCAAGGCGGCCCTCAACGAACACCTTTACGACGGCGAAAGCGAACGCGACTCCAATGTGGTGGAGGTGCACATCAACCGGCTGCGCCGCAAGCTGGGCAGTGGCGTGATCCAGACCCGGCGCGGCCAGGGTTACCTGTTCGTCGGCCGCGACGGAAACTGAGATGCGATCCATCGGCCGCCGCCTGGGCGTGAGCCTGTTCGTCAGCCTGTTGGTGGCCGGCCTGGTGGCCGGGCAGGCGGCCCTGTGGTGGCTGGACCGGGAGCAGCGCCAACTGAGCGGCCGGCAACTGCGCGACGAAACCAGCAGCGTGCTGGCGGCCATCGTGCGCGGCCACGATGGTCTGGTGCTGGACCAGGACCGGTTGGACCCGGCCTACCGCAAGCCCCTGTCCGGCCGTTACTTCGTGGTGCTGATCGACGATCAGCGCTGGCGCTCCCGCTCCCTGTGGGACGCGGCCCTGCCGTTGCCGGACCGCACCGGCATGGACACCGACCTGCAGCCGGGCCCCGGCGGTCAGAGTCTGCTCCGTTACCGCGCCCAGTTTCGCCGCGACGGTCAGACCCTGACCGTGGTGGTGGCCCAGGATTACGCGCCGCAACTGGCCAAGTTCCAGGATCTGAAAGCCGCCGCCCTGGTGGCCTGGGTGCTGTTGCTGGGTGCCTTGGCGCTGGTTCAGCAATACCTGATCCGCCGCGGCTTGCGCCCGCTCAAGGGCGCCCGCCACCAGATCGAGCAACTGCGCGGCGGCCAGCGCGCCGAGCTGGACCAGGACGTGGCCACGGAGCTGCGCCCGCTGGTGGAGGAGATCAACCGGCTGCAGCGTCACACCGAGCAGCAACTGGCCCGTTCCCGCCATGCGCTGGGCGACCTGGGCCATGCCTTGAAGACGCCGCTGTCGGTGCTGCGCAACCGCTGTAACGCAGACCTGCAACGTCAGTCCCCGGAGCTGCACCGGTTGCTCTCCGACCAGCTCGACCAGATCGAGAACGCCGTGGGCCGGGCCCTGGGGCGCGCCCGGGTGGCCGCCGGCGCCACCGCCACCACCCGTTTCGAGCCGGCCCGGGACGTGCCGTTGCTGCTCGACACCCTGCGGCGGGCCCACGACCGGCCGCTGACGCTCACCGCCGACGGCCACCGTATGGCGCCGCTGCCGCTGGAACGGGACGACATGCTGGAGCTGCTCGGCAACCTGATGGACAACGCCTGCAAGTGGGCGCGCGGCCGGGTGGCGCTGCACCTGTCCCGGGGAACCGACGAACTGCGCGTAACGGTGGACGACGACGGGCCCGGCATCGCGCCGGAACGGCACGGGGAGGTGCTGCAGCGTGGCCACCGCCTGGACCAGCGGGTGCCCGGCCACGGCCTGGGACTGGCCATCGTCAGCGATACGGTGGATGCCTATGGCGGCACCCTGGAGCTGGGCGAATCGCCCCTGGGTGGTTTGCGGGTCAGTCTGCGTTTGCCTTGGGCGCGGGTCTGAAACCACCGCCAACGGAATATATAAACACCCGCTCAGTCACGCCGCAGCCCGGCCAGCATCAGCGTTACCGCCTGGTCGCTGACCGCTTCCATGTCTTCCCGACGCAGATAGATGCCATCCAACAACAGCCGGCACAGGCCATGCAGCGTGGCCCAGCTGGCCTGCGCCACGCGCAGCGGGTCGGCGCCCTGACCCAGGCTGCCTAATCGTTCCGGGCGCACCGCCTCCACGTAGCGGCGGAAGCAGTCATGGGCCACCCGGGTCAGCGCCGGGTCTGGCCGGCCCGCTTTCCACAGGGTGCGGCCGAACATCAACTCATAGCGTTCCGGGTCCTCGGCGGCGAAGCGCAGGTAGTCGCGCACGAACTGGCGCAGCCCCGGTTCCGGGTCCGCCGGGTCCAGGGACATGCCGTCGATCAGCCGGTCCAGGCGCAAGAAACCCTGCTCCGCCAGCGCGCAGAGCAGGGCATTCTTGTCGGTGAAATGGTGGTAGGGCGCGGTGCGCGACACCCCGGCCCGTTCCGCCAGCCGGCGCAGGGACAGGCCCTGCACGCCGTGCTCGCGGAGCAGGATGGCGGCTTCGCGCAGCAGGGTGTCGCGGAGATCGCCGTGGTGGTAGCGGGCGGGACGGGGCATGGGACTCCTGGGTCGGCGGATCGCGGCTGAAGCCGCTCCTACAGCGCGATGCCTTGCCTCTGTAGGAGCGGCTTCAGCCGCGATCAGAACTAATCTTGACGGCGTCAAAATAGCACCGTATCTTGACGGCGTCCAGATTAGCCAGGCCGGCACGCCGGCCCAGCCACACCCGAATTCGGGAAGGAGAAATTCATGGTGGCCAACGCCTATCCGCATCTGCTGTCGCCGCTGGACCTGGGGCACACGCAGCTCAAGAACCGGGTGATCATGGGGTCCATGCACACCGGCCTGGAAGACCGTTTCTGGCATTACCCCAAGCTGGCCGCCTACTTCGCCGAGCGGGCCCGGGGCGGCGTCGCCCTGTCGGTGACCGGGGGCATCAACCCCAACCGGCACGGCTGGTTCTATCCGCTGGCGGGCACCTTCAACCGTAAGCTGGATATCCGTAACCACCGCAAGATCACCGACGCGGTGCACAAGGAAGGCGGCAAGATCGCGCTGCAGATTCTGCACGCCGGCCGCTACAGCTATCACCCGTTCTCCCGGTCCGCGTCGGCGATCAAAAGCCCGATCAACCCGTTCAAGCCCAAGGCCATGAGCACCCGCGAAGTGAAGAAGACGGTGCGCGATTTCGCGCACACCGCGGAGCTGGCCAAGCAGGCCGGCTACGACGGCGTGGAGATCATGGGTTCCGAAGGCTACCTGATCAATCAGTTCACCGCGCCGCGCACCAACCGGCGCACCGACGAATACGGTGGCAGTGCCGAGAACCGGCGCCGTTTTCCGGTGGAGATCGTGGAACAAACCCGCCGCCGCTGCGGCGAGGATTTCATTGTCATGTATCGCCTGTCGGTGATCGATCTGGTGCCGGACGGCGCCACCCGCGAGGAAGTGCTGGATCTGGCCCGCGCCATCGAGACCGCCGGCGCCAGCCTGATCAACAGTGGCGTGGGCTGGCACGAGGCACGTATCCCCACCATCGTCACCTCGGTGCCCCGCGCCGCCTTCGCGGAAGCCACCCGCCAGGTCCGCGAGGTGGTGTCGATCCCGGTGGTGGCCTCCAACCGCATCAACGATCCCCAGGTGGCCGAGGGCATTCTGGCCGGCGATCTGGCCGACGCGGTGTCCATGGCGCGGCCGCTGCTGGCGGACCCGGAGTTCGTCAACAAGGCCGCCGAGGGCCGGGCGGATGAGATCAATACCTGTATCGCCTGTAACCAGGCCTGCCTGGATCACACCTTCGAACTGAAGCGTGCCTCCTGCCTGGTCAACCCCCGGGCCTGCCACGAGACCGAGCTGGTTTACCTGCGCACCGCCCACCCGAAGAAGGTGGCGGTGGTGGGCGCCGGGCCCGCCGGCCTGGCCTGTGCCACGGTGGCCGCCGAGCGTGGCCACGACGTGACCCTGTTCGATCAGGCGGACCGCATCGGCGGCCAGTTCAACCTGGCCAAGGTGATTCCCGGCAAGGAAGAATTCCACGAGACCCTGCGTTACTTCAGCAAACGCATCGAACGCACCGGCGTGAAACTGGCCCTGGGCCGGCGCGTGGCGGTGGGCGAGCTGGAAGCGGAAGGCTTCGAGGAAATCGTGGTGGCCACCGGCGTCAGCCCCCGACACCCGGGTATCCCCGGCATCGACCACGCCAAGGTGGTGTCCTATCTGGACGTGCTCAGCGGCAAGGTTACCGTCGGCGAGAAAGTGGCGATCATCGGCGCCGGCGGCATCGGCTTCGACGTGGCCGAGTTCCTGGCCGAAACGCCCCGGGACGGCGCCCAGCCGCTACCGGAATGGCTGCGGGAATGGGGCGTGGACTTCCAGGCGGAAACCCGTGGTGGCCTGGTGGAAGGCCAGCCGGAGGCACCGGCGCGCAAGATCTACCTGCTGCAGCGCAAGACCAGCGCGCTCGGCAAGGGGCTGGGCAAGACCAGTGGCTGGGTGCACCGCGCCACCCTCAAGCACCGTCAGGTGGAAATGCTGCCCGGCTGCCAGTACGACCGCATCGACGACCACGGTCTGCACATCACCCAGAACGAGAAACAGGGCTTGCTGGAGGTGGATCAGGTGGTGATCTGCGCCGGGCAGGAATCCCTGCGCGAGTTGTACCGGGAAGATGACGAACGCTACCACCTGATCGGCGGTGCCGACGTGGCCGCGGAGCTGGACGCCAAGCGCGCCATCAAGCAGGGCTCGGAGCTGGCGGCGCGGCTATAGCTGCCGGGCGGTCGCGGCTGAAGCCGCTCCTACGGGCCTTGTAGGAGCGGCTTCAGCCGCGATAACACCGCCCGCTGTTACTTCAGTTCCTTGGAGCTGAGCCCCAGCACCCGGCGGGCGATGATCAGCTGCTGAATCTGCTGGGTGCCCTCGAAGATATCCAGAATCTTCGAATCCCGCGCCCACTTCTCCAGCAGTTCGTCCTCGGTGTAGCCCACCGAACCGGCCAGTTCCACGCAGCGCAGGGTGATCTGGTTGCCCACGCGGCCGGCCTTGGCCTTGGAGATGGAGGCTTCCAGGGAGTTGGACTTCTTGTTGTCCGCCATCCAGGCCGCCTTCATGGCCAGCCAGTAGGCCGCTTCCCAGTCCGCTTCCATGCGATACAGCTCCGCCTCCGCGGCGCTGACCGTATCCACCGGTTTGCCGTAGTCGTAGTTGATGGCATCGGCCAGCAGCTCGCGGGTGCGTTCCAGGGAAGCCTTGGCCACGCCCAGGGCGAAGCAGGCCACCAGCGGCCGGGTGTTGTCGAAGGTTTCCATGACACCGCCGAAGCCTTTGGTGTCCACCTCCGGATTGCCGAGCAGGTTTTCCTTGGGCACCCGGCAATCATTGAAACTGATGGCGGCGGTGTCCGAGGCGCGGATGCCCAGTTTTTTCTCCAGGCGCGCCAGCTCCATGCCCGGCGTGCCCCATTCCACCACGAAGGATTTGATCGCCGCCCGGCCCAATTTCGGGTCCAGGCTGGCCCACACCACCACGCAGTCGGCGCGCTCACCGGAAGTCACGTAGATCTTCTCGCCGTTGAGCACGTAATGGTCGCCGTCTTCCTTGGCGGTGGTGCGGATGGCGGCGGAGTCCGAACCGGCGCCGGGCTCGGTGATCGCCATGGCCGCCCATTTACCCTTGAAGCGCTCCAGCTGTTCGTCGGTGGCCACCGCGGCGATGGCCGCGTTGCCCAGCCCCTGGCGGGGCATGCCGAGCAGGAAGCCGGTGTCGCCGTAGCAGAACTCCAGGGCGCCCAGGCAGGTCATCATGTTGGAACCGTTCTTCACGGAACCGTCGTCCTTCACCTTGCCCTTGCCGGTCTGGCTGGCGCCGGCGGAGTTGGCCGGGTCGCCCTCGTTAAAGCCGTCCAGCACCGACGCCACCATGTCCAGCTCCTTGGGGCGGGCGTGTTCGGCGCGGTCGTACTTGCGCGAAATCGGCCGGAAGCTGTTCAGCGCCACCTGACGGGCGTTGTGGATCACCGGTTTGAATTTCTTCGGAATTTCAATGTTCATGGTGCCGTCCCCTTACAGATGCAGTCCGCCGAACGCCACGCCAATGGCGCGCAGATCCCGGTACCAGCGCTCCACCGGGTATTCGTGAGTAAAGCCATGGCCGCCCAGCAGCTGCACGCCGTCGGTGCCGATCTTCATGGCTTTTTCCTTGACCAGGGTGCGCGCCAGATAGGCTTCGCGCTGGAACGTCTTGCCCTGCTCCGCGCGGCAGGCGGCGCGGTAGGTGAGCATGCGCATGGCGTCCAGCTCGATGGCCATGTCGGCGATCATGAAGGCCACCGCCTGGCGATAACTGATCGGTTCACCGAACGCCTTACGCTCGTTGCAGTAGGGCACCACATAGTCGAGCACCGCCTGACCGGTGCCGATGGCGAGCGCGCACCAGGCCAGGGTACCCAGGTCCACGAAGGCCCGGTAATCGAAGTCGCCGTCGCCCAGGCGCTGATCGGCGGGAACCCGCACGTTGTCCAGCAGCAGGGGGCGTTGGCCGCTGGCGCGGATGCCCATGGCCGGGTCCTCGCCGGCGCTGAGGCCTTCCGTGCCGCCCTCGACGATAAACACGGCGGGGCCCTCATCGGTGTCCGCCGCCACCAGGAACAGCTCCGCCTCGGCGGCCAGCGGCACCAGGGATTTTTCGCCGTTCAGTACCCAGTGGTCGCCGTCGCGGGTGGCGGTGGTGCGCAGCACGCAGGGATCAAACAGCGGGCGCGGCTCGCACACGGCGATGGTGGCCAGCGGCGCGTCTTCGCCGGCGAACGGCGTCAGATACTTGTCCTGCTGCAGGGCGGTGCCCCACTGGGTGAGCGCGTTGGCCACGCCCATGGGCGCCAGAATCGCCACCGCCTGGCCCATATCGCCACGGCCCAGCTCCTCGGCCACCAGCAGGCTGGTTACGGTGGAGCGCTCGGCGGCGGCGCCACCCAGGCTTTCCGGCACGGCGAAGAAGTTCAGCCCCAGCTCACGGGCCTGTTCCTGAATCGCCGGGTCGGTGCGCTGGGCGGCGTCCGCTTCCTCGGCGCCGGCGCGCAGCACGTCATCGGCGAAGCCACGCACGCTGTCGCGGATCATCTGCTGCTCTTCGGTGATGCCCAGGTCGAACAGACCGGTGGTCTGGCCCGGGGCGTGCAGGCGCGCCGGCCGGTCCTGGTTGCCGCTGGCCTTGAACGCGCGGGCGCTGGTGGTGATCACCTGAAAGCCGCTTTTGGTGAGACGGTAGGCCAGCCGCTCCGCGCCATGGCGCAGGCCAAGGCGGTCCAGCAGTTCGGAGCCGGCAAGCCGGTTGAGGGTGCTCAGGGCGAAGCCGATCGCGTCTTTCGCCATGGTCGGGTCCTTTGTCGATTCAAAGATGGTCCGATTATGGGTGAGGGGAGCGTGGCGCCGTTTGGCTGCCTTGCCTTTGGCTGGTGTCGATGAAGTCAGCCGGTGGGCTTGCGCTAAGCAATAAAGGCGTCGCGCCATGGGCCGCGCCATAAAAAAGGTTCATCGCACTTTG
>NZ_VCQT01000030.1 GCF_005938655.1 Alloalcanivorax gelatiniphagus | reverse complement strand
CACACACGGTGCGGCGGTGGTCGCGACGTAGGGAGTGGCCGGGGGCTTCAGGTGTGTATAAGGGGCAGGCCCCTGGGTTGCCCGGACCTTGGGGCGCCGATCACCCGTTTCCGGCCAGGAAACCGGCCGGCGGGGTCGTTGTCCCTGGGCCGGCGGGGTGGCCCCGGCGGGGATTGAGTCCGCTCAGCGGATATCGATGGTGCGGGTGCTGCGCGGGTGGTTTTCGTGGCGTGGTACGTCCAGGGTCAGCAGCCCGTTGTCGAAGGCGGCGCTGAGAGCGTCGCCGTCGGCGTCCGCGGGCAGCGTCAGTAACCGCTGAAAACGACCGAAGCGGCGTTCGCTGTAGTGATAGCCGTCCTCGTCGTTGAGGCGGGTTTCTTCCTTGCGGCCGGTGATCACCAGGGCATCGCCGTCCAGCTCCACCGACAGATCGTCGCGGCGCAGGCCCGGCACCTCCAAGGTGATGACATAGCGGTCCGGCTTT
Organism: Alloalcanivorax gelatiniphagus; assembly: GCF_005938655.1. Lineage (GTDB taxonomy): Bacteria > Pseudomonadota > Gammaproteobacteria > Pseudomonadales > Alcanivoracaceae > Alloalcanivorax > Alloalcanivorax gelatiniphagus. The sequence continues at coordinate 81,576 of NZ_VCQT01000030.1, read as the reverse complement.
TCCACGATGTCGATGCTGGGGCGGAACGGCGCCGACGGCTCCGCGTGGGGCGCGGGAGTGGTCCAGGCCATGTCGCCGAGCATCTGTTCAAACCAGTTATCGAATTCCCGGTCCCAGCGCAGCAGCGGGTGGGAAGGGCGCCGCTGGGTGAGGGGCCGGTCGCGGCTGGTTTCCTTGCTCAACCAGTTCCAGGGATGCAGCTTGCTTTTGGTGCTCATGGTGCAACTCCTTCTGACAACCTCTTGGTTTCCACATTAAGGCCGGGCGGCGCTGATTCAAGCCCTCCGCCCGTCGCTTTTTTGACCGGCGTCAGCATTGGTAATTTGCGAAATAACCGTAAAACCCTGGCCCCCGCCCTTGAAACAGGGGCGCCTGACAATCAAGCCTGGAGGGACAATCACGAAAGGAGGCAAACATGAGTGAGCACGTTTACAAGAAGCTGGAACTGGTCGGCTCATCCAAGGACAGCATCGAGGACGCGGTGCGCAACGCCGTGGCGGCGGCCGGCAAGACCGTGGATAACGTGGAATGGTTCGAGGTGAAGGAAACCCGGGGCCATGTGGAGAACGGGCAGGTCGCCCACTTCCAGGTGGTGGTCAAGGTGGGCTTTCGGGTGGACTGAACAGAACCGGGTGGACTGAACAGAGAGAGCGGGGCGGCGGGCTGCCGCCGCCCCGGATGGCTTACACCACTTCCAGTTCCAGCATTTTCTGACACACCCGGGCGGTGCGCAGCTGATGCAGCTGCTTGGCGCTGAGCGCCTCCGGCAGTTGCACGGTGCTGTGGTCCTGATGAATCTTGATCGCCCCGATCTGCGCGCTGCTCAAGCCCGCCTCATTGGCAATCGCCCCCACCAGATTTCCGGGTCGGACCCCGTGGGTCTCACCCACCGCGACACGATAGATTTTCATCGGGCCGGCGGGGCGGGCGCCCTTGCCCAGTTTCCGTTCCCGTTTGGCGGGTGCCTTGCGGTCGCCTTGCTTGGCGCGCGGCTCCCGGGCTTCGCGGGGCGGGCGCGGCGGCGCGGCCTTCAGGAACAGCGGCTCCTTCTCGAACATGAGGGTGGCCAGGGCCACCGCCAGGTCCTCGGCGGGCAGTTCCAGGTCCTGGGACAGTTCGGCCAGGAACGCCCGATTAGCGTCCACTTCCGCATGCTTAAGGGCCGCGCCAAGGCGGTCCCGGAAGCCGTCCCGGCGGCGCTGGTTCAGGTCGTCCACCGAGGGCAGATCCATCATCGTCAGACGCTGGCCGGTGGTGCGCTCGATGCCGCGCAGCAGGCCCTGCTCTCGGCGGGCCACGAACAGGATGGCCTCGCCGTCACGGCCGGCCCGGCCGGTGCGGCCGATGCGGTGCACATAGGCTTCCGGATCGGTGGGCATATCGTAGTTGAACACATGGGTGATACGCGGCACGTCCAGGCCCCGGGCGACCACGTCGGTGGCCACCAGCAGGTCGATGCGGTGCTCGCGCAGCCGTGCCACGGTGGTTTCGCGCTGGGCCTGCGGCATGTCGCCATTCAGTGCTTCGGCGCGGAAACCACGGCCCAGCAGCTGCTCGGCCAGGTTGATGGTGGCCTGCTTGGTGCGGGCGAACACGATCACGCCGTCGTGGCGTTCCGCTTCCAGAATCCGGCACAGGGCGTCCAGCTTGTTGATGCCGGCCACCGGCCAGTAGCGCTGGCGGATGTGTTCGCCGGTGCTGGCGCCGCCGCCATCGATGCGGATCCATTCCGGCGTTTTCAGATGCTGGTCGGCGATGGTCTTGATCGCCGGCGGCATGGTGGCGGAGAACAGCGCCAGCTGACAGGCGGCCGGGGTGCGTTCCAGCACCCAGCGCACGTCGTCAATAAAGCCCATGCGCAGCATCTCGTCCGCTTCGTCCAGCACCAGGGCGCGCAGCTGGTCCAGGCGCAGGCTGCCCCGCTCCATATGGTCCATGACCCGGCCGGGGGTGCCGACGATCACCTGGGAGCCGCTTTTCAGGGCGCGCAGCTGATCCCGGTAGCCACCGCCGCCGTAAATCGGCGTCACGGTGATGCCGGGCATACCGTAGGCGAAGGTTTCCAGGGCTTCCGCGACCTGCAGAGCCAGTTCACGGGTGGGAGCGAGCACCAGCATTTGCGGCGCTTTCAGGGCCGGATCAAGACGGGCCAGAAGGGGCAGGCCAAAGGCAGCGGTTTTACCGGTGCCGGTTTGCGCCTGACCCAACAGGTCGCGGCCTTCCAGCAGGGCGGGAATACTGCGTTCTTGAATCGGAGAAGGAGTTTCAAAGCCAAGACGGGCGATTGCGCCGAGCAAAGACTCGGGCAGACCCAGGGTATCGAACGACATGCACAGACCTTTCGGTGGACGGGCGCTAGGCCGGGCTTGTCGATCAGTGCGGTGCCGGCGTGGCCCTGAAATGAAGGGAGGCGGACTATACGTGAGGCGTGGCGGAAATGCACGCTTTTTCTGGGGTTAGGGTGTGGTGGGGGGAGGTTATCGCGACTGAAGTCGCTCCTACAAAGGCGTTGAATGCTGCTGTAGGAGCGACTTCAGTCGCGATAGGCGGCGGGTACCTGCTGTTACCCCTCCTGCTTCTTGGCAAAGGCGTCCGCTTCCACCGCTTCCACGGTGATGCGCACATCCAGTTCGTCGCTCACCGCCGGCACGTAGGCGTCCATGCCGAAGTCGGAGCGCTTCAGGGTGGTGGTGGCGTTGAAGCCGGCCGCCGGGGCGCCGTCGTACATGGGGTGGTTGCCCACTTTATTGACGGTGGTGTCCAGTACCACCTGCTTGGTGATGCCATTGACGGTCAGGTCGCCGACCAGCTCGAAGGACCGTTTATCCTTGGCCACGTTGCGCACGCCGGTGCTCTTGAAGGTAATGGTGGGGTGCTCCTTGGCCTTGAAGAATTCCGGCTTGTTGAGCAGGTGGTCATTAAGGGCGGGCACGTGGGTGTCGATGCTGTCCACCTGGATGGTCACGTTCACCCGGGCGTCGGTGGGGTTGTCCGGGTCGGCGGTGACGGTGCCGCTGATGTCATTGAAGTTGGCCTCAGGCACGGAGAAGCCGAAGTGATTCCAGGAAAAACGGACCTGGGTGTGGCCCGGGTCCAGGGTGTATTCGGTGGGGGCGGCCAGCGCCGGGGCGGCGGTGGCCAGCAGGGCGGCGGTGAACAGGCCGGCAAGTGCGGATCGCATAACGTCTCCTTACGAAAAACTGTCTGAACGGGCGCCCAGAGTAGCCGGCCAGCGGGGCTGGAAACCAGCGTCTCACCGGCACGGTTTGTTCGGATTATTCGATCTTTGCCCGGAATGGGCGGGGTCGGACCTCCCAGAGAGGAGGCGGAAGCAGGGGAGGGGCGGCCCGGTGGCGGGCCACGCCCACCGGGCCGGACGCCAAACATCGCCTCTCCCCAAGCCTTATCAACCGCCGTTAGCGGTGTTTCTCGATACGCTCGCGCAGGCCGGCATCGTACTGGGCCAACTGGGCGATCTGATTGTACTTGCGCACTTCCAGGCCGGTGTCCTTCACCGCCTGCACCATCTTTTGTTGCGCCTCCCGTTGCACTTCCATGGCCTGCTGGGGCTGCTCGGTGTTTTCCTGCACCTTGACGCGGTACTGGCCTTTGATTTCCTCCACCTTCTGTTGGGCGTCGGCGAAGCGTGCCACCTCATCGTCGGAAATGTCCGAGGATTCGCCCAACGCCGGCTGCGCCGGGCGCGGCGTCTCGGCGGTGGGGGGCTGGCCGGTGGCGCCCTGCTGCTGCGACTGGGGTGGCTGCTGGGCGGCGACGGTGCCGCTGAGGCCGGCGGCGAGCAGCAGAGCGGACAGAGACAAAGCGGGTTTTTTCATAACGGTTGAACTCCTTTTCCGGTGTAAGCACGTTTTCCGGTATAAGCCAGACGCCAGGATCAGCGTCTTCCTGTTAGGACCGGCGGCGGGGCGGGAGTTTCGCCCGGGCACCGTCAAATTGTGTAAAGCACGCCGACCGTCCGGCGGTATATTCTCTAAGGGAATAAAAATAGCACCATATATTTCTTTTCAATGGTTCGCCCATCCTTATCATGGCGGTTTCTAGCTACCGATCTTGAACAAGGACAGGCAAAGCCATGGGTAACGCGCAGCTGATCACACGAGTGGGCGACAACAGCGCCGGCCTCTCCCGGGACGCCATCGAGGACCTTAACCGGACCTACGCGCCCCTGGATTTCGAGGCGCGCATCCGCCGTGTCTATCAGGATTTCGCCCCTGACAAGATCATGGTGACCTCGTCCTTCGCGGCGACCTCCGCCTATTTTCTGCACATTATTTCCAGCATCCGGCCCGAGCAGAAGATTCACTTCATCGACACCGGCTACCACTTCGAGCAGACCCTGGACTACAAGGACTACCTGATCGAACGGTTCAAGCTGGACGTGATCGACCTGCGCGCCGATTCCCGGCAGCACCAGATCACCCAGGACGAGCAAATGTGGCGCACCGACCCGGATCTGTGCTGCCAGGTCAATAAGGTGCAGCCCCTGGAAGACGCCAAGGAAAACTACGACCTGTGGATTTCCAGCCTGATGGGCTGGCAGACCGAGCACCGGGCGGGCCTGGAGATCTTTGAAGAGCGCCGCGGCATGATCAAATTCAACCCGATGATCGATGTCACCCGGGAGCAGCGCGACGCCTACATCGCCGACCACGACCTGCCGTTCCACCCGCTGGTCCAGGAAGGCTACCACTCCATCGGCTGCAGCCACTGCACCTGGAAGGGCGAAGGCCGCGAGGGCCGCTGGCAGGGTTCCAGCAAGACCGAGTGCGGCATCCACCTTTAAGCGTGCAGCGCAATTGAAAGAAACGGGCTTCGGCCCGTTTTTTTATGGCATCCGCTCTGGCGCCGGGGGTTCCATTTTTTTGCCGCTTCAGGGAAGCTTGCCGCCATGAACCGACCCTTCCGATTTCTGGCCATTGTCGGCCTGCTTATCCTGTCCCTGGTCGCCGCCTGGCGCGGCGGCCTGCTGCCCGGTGTGCCGGCCCCCTGGCACGATGATCTGCGCATTGTTCATGAAGTCCGGGGCGACACCCGGGTGATGGTGATCGAGCTGCGCAACACGGATACCCGAACCCACTGGCACAGCGAGGGAGAGGATCACCGCATCGACATTCGCCGCCGGGGGCCCACGCTGTATGAGCTGGACATTGCCCAACTGTATGACGAGGTGGACCCGCCGTTGCAGCGGCGCATGCAATCCGCGCTGCAGTTGGAGCCGGGCCGCACCGAGGTGGGCGGGTTCCGCTTCACCGAGCCGGGCAAGCCGGTGCAACGGCAGACCGTGGAGATCCTGCTGCCCGACCCCGCTTCCTGAGCCACTGCGACAAAACGCCGCATTCCCTTTCTTCCGCTGATCGCTAGGCTGGCGCGCGATATCACCCCCGTCTGGAGTATGCCGTGTCGCGCCTGCCCGCCCGTGCCGATCGTATCGGTTCGCTTGTCGTTCTGTCCCTGTTAATGCCCGCCGCCTGGGCGCAACCGCCGTCGCACCGGCTGGAAGCGGTGGAAGTGGCCGACCAGGTCGATGCGCCCGCGTCGCCCACCACCACCGATGGCCGCCTGGGGCTGAGTGAGCGCGAAACCCCGGCCACGGTGAGCACCGTGGACCGTGAGGATATCGAGCAGCTGGGACTGCGCAATCTGATCGAGCTGTACCGCAGCGCCCCGGGCGTGGCCGCCGGCAACATCCCCGGCTCGCCGGCGTCGGTGTCCATGCGCGGCCTCACCGATGTGGGCTATCTGTTCGACGGGGTGCGCGTGGCGGACCCGTCCATGGTGTCGCGCAACCTGGACACCTGGAATCTGGAGAAGGTGGAGATACTCAAGGGGCCGGCGTCGGTGTTGCACGGCAGCGGCGCCCTGGGCGGCACCATCAACCTGGTGACGCGTAAGCCTGATCTGGCCGGCAATCGCCAGGAAGGCATGATCGAATACGGCAGCCACGACAGCCTGCGTCTGGGTCTGGGCGCCAACCGGGTGGTGACGCCGAACGTGGCGGTGCGCGCCGACCTGAGCCATAGCCAGAGCAGCGGTTACGTGGACGACACCGATTCGGAAACCACCGCGCTGACCACCGGTATTCTGATCCAGGCCAGCGACCGGCTGACCCTGAGCGCGGCGCTGGACCTGTACACCGACCGTTACGCCACCCCCTACCAGGGCACGCCGCTGGTGCCGGCCAGCGTGGCCCGCGACCCCAGCGACGTGGTGTCCGGCGGCGGGCTGGTGCTGGATGAATCCATGCGTGACAACAACTACAACGTGCGCGACGGCAAGATGACCGCCGACAGCCAGTGGTTGCGCACCAAGGCCGACTACCAGCTCACCGGCCAGTGGCGGCTGGTCAACGAACTGAGCCTGTACAACGCCAACCGGGACTGGGCCAACTCCGAGGACTTCACCTACAACGACACCACCGGGGAACTGGATCGCGGTACCACGCGTATCAACCACCATCACCGTTTCGCCACCGACCGCTTCTACGGTGTCTATGACGGCCGGCTCGGCCAGCGCCGCCACCGCGTGGCGGTGGGCGCGGAATACCAGTACACCGATTTCGACAGCCGCCGCCGCTTTGGCACCACCACTTCGGTGGACCCGTTCGACCCGGATCGGGGTTACCTGCCGCCCAACAGTCCGGCCAACTACGGCTCCCGGGCGGATTACGACAGCCAGGTTTCCGGCGGCGCCCTGTTCGTGGAGGACGCGCTCAACCTGACGCCCAACTGGGTGCTGGTCAGCGGCCTGCGCTATGAATACCTGGACCTGGACCGGGGCATCGACGACCTGAGCGCCGGCACCCGGGAAACCTTCGGGCAAACCTACGAGGATCTGTCCTGGCGTCTGGGCACGGTCTACGACCTGAGCAACCGGGTGCAGGTGTTCGCCCAGTACAACCGGGCGGCGGCGCCGGTGAGCGGCTTGCTGCTGAGCCGGGCCAGCAGCGCCGGGTTCGATCTGAGCAAGGGGCGGTCCGTGGAAGTGGGCAGCCGGGCGGCGTTTCTGGATGACCGCGCGACCCTGACGGTATCCCTTTATCGCCTGGATCAGGACGACATTCTCACCCGCGACCCGGCCAACCCGTCCCTGTCGGTGCAGGGCGGCAGCCTGCGGGCCGAGGGCGTGGAAGTGGATCTCACCCTGCGCCCCCATGAGCGTTGGTGGATCAACCTCAATGGCGCCTACAACGACGCCGAATACGACGAGCTGCTGGGTGCCGGCGGCGTGGACCTGTCCGGCAACCGGCTCACCAATGTGCCGGAAAAAACCGCCAACCTGAGCAGCGCCTACACGCTGCCAGGCCTGCCGCTGACCCTGGGCGGCGCGGTGCGTTACACCGGTGATTTCTACACCAGCACCAGCAACCAATACCGCATTGACGAACGCACGTTGCTGGACGCCTGGGTCAGCTACCCGCTGGCCAAGGGCACCCTGACCCTGCGCGGCCGCAACCTCACCGATGAGTTCTACGCGGACTGGTCCGGCTACAGCGCCACCCAGGTCTATATCGGCGCGCCGCGCAGCGTGGAACTCGGCTGGACCGGCCGCTTCTGATGGCGGCCAACGGCTACGCCACGGTGTGGCGCTGGCACTTCTACGCGGGGCTGTTCACGGCCCCGTTTTTGTTGATCCTGTCGATCACCGGCGCCCTCTATCTGTTCAATGACGAACTGAACGACTGGATTTACCCGCAGCTGCGCTTCGCCCCCAGCGGCGACACGGTGCGGCCGGCCGGTGACCTGGTGGCCTCGGTGCGCACCCATTATCCCGACACCACCGTGACCCGCATTGATATGCCGGTGGAGCCGGGGCGCAGCGCCGAGGTGTTCGTCACGCCGGAACAGGGTGAGCCGTTCCGGGTGTTCGTCGACCCGGGCAACGGGGCGGTGCTCGGCGACTTCATCTATGCGCGCACCCTGGTGGGGTTCGCCGACCGCATGCACGGCTCCCTGCTGCTGGGGGAAGGCGGTGACGCGGTGGTGGAACTGGCGGCCAGCTGGGCGTTGGTGCTGATCGCCACCGGCCTCTACCTGTGGTGGCCCCGGGGCCGGGGCGTCGGCTTCCGGTTCAACCGTCAGCGCCGTGGTCGTGCCCGCTGGCGAGAGCTGCATCGGCTGACCGGCGTCTACGCCGCCGTGCTGATCGTATTCCTGATCATTACCGGCCTGCCCTGGGCCAGCTTCTGGGGCGACCGGGTGCTGACGCCGGTGAGCAACGCCCTCGGCCTGGGTTATCCGCCGCAATTGCGCCACCACGGCGGTGACAGCGGCAAGACGCTGCTGGACACCCTGGGCGAGGCGCCCTGGGCCCTGCAGCAAGCGCCGCTGCCCACGGTGCCAGCGGCCCATGACCATCACCACCATCATGGCCCGACGGCGGCGCTGGACACCTCCACGGCGGCCATCAACCGGGTGCACCGGGCCCTGGCCGCCAACGGTCTGCCGCTGGCCTACCGATTGTCGATCCCCACCGAGGCCGGCGACCCCTACAGCGCCTACACCTACCCGGCCCGCCCGCAAGGACAGCGCACCCTGCATTTTGACAGCGACGGCCAGGTGCTGGTGAACACCGGCTTCGCCGAGTACGGCGCCATCGCCAAGGCGGTGGAATACGGCGTCGCCCTGCACATGGGCAACTACTTCGGCCGCGCCAACCAACTGATCATGCTGCTCGCCTGCATCGCCATCATCGCCCTGGTGATCACCGGGCTGGTGATGTGGTGGCGCCGCCGCCCGGCCGGCGGTATCGGCGCCCCCGCCGCGCCGCCGGTGCGCGCACGCACGCTGGTGCTGCTGCTGGCGGCCCTGCTCGCGCTCCTGCCCCTGGCGGGCCTCAGCCTGCTGCTGGTACTGACCGCGGAAGCCCTATGGCGCCGCCTCACCCCCCGCCCACCCGCCCCACCCGGGCGCCCACCCGGGGTCGGACCCCGGTAAGGGGTTGATTTTGCCACCCGGGGTCGGACCCCGGTAAAGGGTTGATTTTTAAGGGGTAGGGTGGGGAATTGGCGGGGTTTTTGGGGCTTAGCGGCGGTTTTCGGTGAGCGAATCCGGGCTTTAAGACGGTGCGGTGTGACCGGTGGGGTGGGTCTGTGCGATAATCCGCCGCCTTTCGCCCCACCACTCCTGCTATTCGAGACCAACTTTGCTGACCACCGCCAATATCACCATGCAGTTCGGCGCCAAGCCGCTGTTCGAGAACGTGTCCGTGAAATTCGGGGACGGCAACCGTTACGGCCTGATCGGCGCCAATGGCTGCGGTAAATCCACCTTCATGAAAATCCTCGGCCGTGACCTGGAGCCTTCCGCGGGCAACGTGTCCAAGGAAGCCAACGAGCGCATCGGCAAGCTGCGCCAGGACCAGTTCGCCTACGAGCAGTATTCGGTGGTGGACACCGTGATCATGGGCCACGAAGAGCTGTGGACGGTGAAGGAAGAGCGCGACGCCATCTACGCCAAGGCGGAGATGACCGAGCAAGACGGCATCCGCGCCGGCGAGCTGGAAGCGGAGTTCGCCGAGCTGGACGGCTACACCGCCGAGTCCCGCGCCGGCGATCTGCTGTTGGGCGTGGGCATTCCGGTGGAGCAGCACTTCGGTCCGATGAGCGAAGTGGCGCCGGGCTGGAAGCTGCGCGTGCTGTTGGCCCAGGTGCTGTTCTCGGACCCGGACATCATGTTGCTGGACGAGCCCACCAACAACCTGGACATCAACACCATCCGCTGGCTGGAAGACGTGCTCAACCAGCGCCAGTGCACCATGATCATCATTTCCCACGACCGCCACTTCCTGAACAGCGTCTGCACGCACATGGCGGATCTGGACTACGGTGAGCTGCGCGTCTACCCGGGCAACTACGACGAGTACATGACCGCCGCCACCCAGGCCCTGGAACGCAAGCGCGCCGACAACGCCAAGAAGAAGGCGCAGATCGCCGACCTGCAGCAGTTCGTCAGCCGCTTCTCCGCCAACGCCTCCAAGTCCAAGCAGGCGACTTCCCGGGCCAAGCAGATCGACAAGATCAAGCTGGAGGAGATCAAACCGTCCAGCCGCCAGAACCCCTACATCGTGTTCGAGCAGGACAAGAAACTGTTCCGGAATGCGCTGGAAGTGAAAGGCTTGGCGAAGACCTTTGACGAAGAACTGTTCTCCGGCCTGGACCTGCGTGTGGAAGTGGGCGAGCGCATCGCCATCATCGGCCCCAACGGCGTCGGCAAGTCCACCTTGCTGCGCTGTCTGGTGGGCGATCTGGAACCCACCGCCGGTCAGGTGAAGTGGTCCGAGAACGCCACCCTGGGCTATTACGCCCAGGACCACGCCGCCGACTTCGAGCAGAAGCTGAACCTGTTCGACTGGATGAGCCAATGGGGCAAACCCAGCGACGACGAACAGGTGATTCGCGGCACCCTGGGCCGGCTGCTGTTCTCCTCCACGGAGATCAACAAGACCGTGGACGTGATCTCCGGCGGTGAGCAGGGCCGCATGCTGTTCGGCAAGATCATGCTGCAGCGCCCCAACATCATGCTGCTCGACGAGCCCACCAACCACCTGGACATGGAGTCCATCGAGTCGCTCAACCTGGCCCTGGAAAACTATCCCGGCACGCTGCTGTTCGTCAGCCACGACCGGGAATTCGTATCGTCCCTGGCCACCCGCATCATCGAGCTGACCCCCACCGGCATCGTCGATTTCCACGGCAGCTACGAAGACTACCTGCAAAGCCAGGGCGTGGCCTGACGGCCACGTAAAGCCCCCCGCCGGGGGGGCTGTCCCCTGTAGGAGCGGCTTTAGCCGCGATCAGCCGTGGTGCCATCGTCATCGCGGCTGATGCTGGTCGCGGCTAAAGCCGCTCCTACAAAACCCTCAAAACGCCATTACCAGGCCAGCCCCGGCGGGGTGCATTGCCGCTTTCGGTTGATATGTTATAACATCGACAATCAAGCCCACGTAAAGCGGAAGGTTTTTATGCTCGCCCGGCAAATCGTAGTTTCCAACCCCGATGGCCTGGTCCGGGACCAGGACCCCCTGGTGCTCGCGGACATCATGCAGGAGCCGGTGCGGGTGGCGCTGTGGGACCGCCCGTCCCCGGTGGGGCCGGAGGTGGTGGCTCTGGCCTGCCGGCAGCGGCTGGCGATCAGAAGCTGGCTGAACGCGGACGCGCTGGCGCCCGCCTTGCAGGAGCTTCTGCCCGACCCGGCCTACGGCCCACTGCGCGAAGACCTGGCGTTGCTCGCCGACATGACCACCTGCCTGTTCGGCGTGGAGGGCGTCGGCGTGCGCGTCACCGCCTTGACCAAACCCATGTGCCCCCGTTTCCACGTGGACCGCATCCCGGTGCGGTTGCTGTGCACCTACGGTGGCCCTGGCAGCGAATGGCTGCCCGCACCGTCGGTGCCAGAAGGCTTGCTGGTCCCCGGCTCATGCCAGGAAGGCCGCGTGGAGGCCGCCGCCATCCAACGTCTTGAGCCCGGCCAGGTGGCCTTCTTCAAAGGCGAGAACTGGGACGATCAGCCCGGTAAGGGCGTGGTACACCGCTCGCCGCCGGTAGCCAGCGGCGGCGAACGTTTGCTGGTGACCCTGGACGTCTGAGTGCCGCGCCCATGGCGTCAGGATGACTTCCGCCTTTGATGGCGCAGGTAACCCGATGAGGTTGCCGCGCAGCGCTCCCGGCGGACACCTGTGGTATGGTCCCTGAAACAAAGGTTTCACGCCCACCGTTTCAGAGAACCGGATGCAACCACTGAATGAGCGTCTGCGCGCCCACTACGAAAGCCTGTCGCCCCAGGAGCGGCGGGTGGCGGACTTTATCCTCGACCACTACGACGACCTGATCAGCTACAACAGCGCCGAGCTGGCGCGGCTGAGCGGGGCGTCCAAGCCCACCGTCAGCCGCCTGTTCAAGCGGCTCGGTTACAGCGGCTACAAGGCCCTTCGCGATGAGCTGCGCGCCCTGCGGCAAAGCGGCGTGCCCCTGGCCGACGCCCGTGGCCTGGCCGACGGCGACACCCTGCCGGCCCGCCATTACCAGCAGGAGCTGGCCAACCTGAACCAGTGTCTGGCCGGCCTGGACGCCCGCCGGCTGGGCGAGGCGGCGGCGGCCCTGGCCGGTGCCGGCCAGGTGCTGATCGTCGGCCAGCGCAACGCTTATCCGGTGGCGCTGCACCTGCGCCAGCAGCTGATCCAGGCCCGGGGCCAGGTGCGCCTGGCCCCGCAGCCGGGGCAGACCCTGGCGGAAGAGCTGGTGGACCTGACCCCGGCGGATGTGGTGCTGGTGGTGGCGTTTCGCCGCCGGCCCCGGCTGATCGCGCCCCTGCTGAAAAGCCTGCGGCAGCGCAAGATACCGGTGGTGCTGCTGTGTGAGCCCCAGGCCCGAGCGCTGCCGGAACTGGCCCGCTGGCACTTCCCGGTGCCGCTGGACAGCCTGTCCGCCTTCGACAGCTACGCCGCCGCCATGAGCCTGGCCAGCCTGCTGGCCAACGCGGTGCTGCACGAGGCACTGGCCTCCGGGCGCCGGCGCATCCACCAGATCACCGCCCTCTACGACGACCTGGACGAACTGGAAAAACCCTCCCCCTAGCGCTTCCTTCCGGCAGAAAGGCCAGGGCGGCTTGATGCCGCCCTTGGAACAGTTGTTTCTTTTGTGTATTATTGAAACTATTGTTTCGTTGTTCCGAGCCGCCGCCAGGCCCCCGTAGGAGCGGCTTCAGCCGCGATGCCTTCACCCGCAAAGAGGACGCCCATGCTGGAGATCAGCCAGTTCGACCAGATCAATCCCCCCGCCCGGCTATTGATGGGCCCGGGGCCGATCAACGCGGACCCCCGGGTGCTGCGGGCCATGGCCGCCCAGTTGGTGGGCCAGTACGACCCGGCCATGACCGGCTACATGAACGAGGTGATGGCGCTCTACCGGGCCCTGTTCCGCACCGAAAACCGCTGGACCATGCTGGTGGACGGTACCTCCCGGGCCGGCATCGAAGCGATCCTGGTGTCGGCGATCCGCCCCGGCGACCGGGTGCTGGTGCCGGTGTTCGGGCGCTTCGGCCATCTGCTGTGCGAGATCGCCCGCCGCTGCCGGGCGGAGGTGCACAGCATCGAGGTGCCCTGGGGCCAGGTGTTCGAGCCCCAGGTTATCGAGGACGCCATCCAGCGGGTCAAACCCCGGCTGCTGCTCACCGTGCAGGGCGATACCTCCACCGGCCAGCTACAGCCGCTGGCGGAGCTGGGCGAGATCTGCCGCCGCCACGGCGTGCTGTTCTACGCCGACGTCACCGCCTCGTTTGGCGGCAACCCCCTGGAAACCGACGCCTGGGGCCTGGACGCGGTGTCCGCCGGCCTGCAGAAATGCCTGGGCGGCCCCTCCGGCAGCGCCCCGGTGACCCTGGGCCCGAACATGGAAGAAGTGATCCGCCGCCGTAAGCACGTGGAGCAGGGCATCCGTACCGACGCCCACCAGGACGGCGAGGACGAGATGATCGCCTCCAACTATTTCGACCTGGGCATGGTGATGGACTACTGGGGTCCGGAGCGCCTCAACCACCACACCGAGGCCACCAGCATGCTGTTCGCCGCCCGCGAATGCGCCCGGCTGATCCTCCAGGAAGGGCTGGATAACACCATCGCCCGCCACGCCCTGCACGGCACCGCCTTACTCCATGGCGTGCAGGGCATGGGCCTGGAAACCTTCGGCGACCTGGACCACAAGATGAACAACATGCTGTGCGTGACGATCCCGGACGGCATCCCCGGCGAGCAGGTGCGTAGCCTGTTGCTCAACGATTTCGGCATCGAGATCGGCACCTCCTTCGGCCCCCTGCAGGGCAAGATCTGGCGCATCGGCACCATGGGCTACAACGCCCGCAAGGACTGCGTGCTGCAAACGCTCACCGCCCTGGAAGCGGTGCTGCGGCGGCTCGGCTTCCGCGCGCCGGACGGCGGCGGCGCCCAGGCCGCCTGGGACTACTACGACCGGCAAGTGGGGGACGCCTCATGAACCCCGCCGCCATGACCCCGGACGATGCCCGCGCCGCCGCCGAACGGGTGATGGCCCGCTGTGACGAACTGGCGGCGATCAGCGAACAGCCCGACGCCCTGACCCGGGTCTATCTGTCCCCGGAGCATAAACGCGCCAACGCCCTGGCCGGCGACTGGATGCGCGAAGCGGGAATGACCGTGTGGCAGGACAGCGTCGGCAATATCTGTGGCCGCTATGAAGCCGCCACTCCGGACGCCCCGGCCCTGCTGCTGGGCTCCCACCTGGACACGGTGCGCGACGCCGGCCGCTACGACGGCATGCTTGGCGTGCTCACCGCCATCGAAACCGTGCGCCACCTGCACCAGCAAAACGCGCGCCTGCCCCTGGCCATCGAAGTGGTCGGTTTCGGCGACGAGGAGGGCACCCGCTTCGGCATCACCCTGTTGGGCAGCCGGGGCCTGGCCGGCACCTGGCCCGGGGATTGGCTGGAGCAAGAGGACCAGCAGGGCACCCGGGTGGTCGATGCCCTGCGCGAGTTCGGGCTGGACCCGCACCGCCTCACCGACGCCGCGCGGTCGCTGGGCGATATCGCCGCCTACCTGGAACTGCACATCGAACAGGGTCCCTGCCTGGAAAAAGCCGACCAGGCCCTGGGCGTGGTCACCGCCATCAACGGCGCCCGCCGCCTCAACTGCACCTTCACCGGCCAGGCCGGCCACGCCGGCACCGTGCCCATGACCCAGCGCCGCGACGCCCTGGCCGGCGCCGCCGAATGGATGATCGACATCGAACGCACCACCGGCGAGACCGGCCCGGAGCTGGTGGCCACCGTGGGCTCATTGCAGTGCAAGCCCGGGGCGGTGAACGTGATCCCCGGCCAGGCGAAACTGACCCTGGATGTGCGTGGCCCGCAGGAAGGGCCGCTGGAGGCGCTGCTCGACGAGCTGCTGGCCCGCGCCCGGGCCATCGCCGAACGGCGCGGCCTGACCTTCCAGGCGGACGAGTTCTACCGCATCGCCGCCACCGCCTGTGACACCGGCCTTCAACACCATCTGGCCAACGCCATCACCGAGGTGCAGGGCAGCGCTCCGCACCTGCCCAGCGGCGCCGGCCACGACGCCATCGCCCTGGCCGACCACTGGCCGGTGGCCATGCTGTTCGTGCGCTGCAAAGGCGGCATCAGCCACCACCCGGCGGAATCCGTGACCACCGACGACGTGGCCCTGGCCATCCGCGCCTACGCCCACGCGGTCACCAACCTGGCCTCCGAGCCACCTTCGCCTTCGTAGGAGCGACCGGGCGGCGTACCGCTTCGGTCGCGATCCGCCGTAAAGCGGCGGCATCCCCCACCACGCCCTGGCGCCGCCGAGCCCGATCAATGTCCAGGGCGGTCGCCATATCACCCCCTTGACCTTAACCACGGTTCAGGTCGCAGACTTCCGCGCACTTTCACTCAGCGAGGAAGCACCATGAGCACCCCAACCCCGGCGCAGCTACCACGCCGCGCCCTGGCGGGCATGATCACCGTGGCTGTATTGGTGGGCCTGAACCTGCGGCCCTCCATGGCGGCGGTGGGGCCCCTGGCCGACCGCATCCAAGCGGAACTGGGCGCCAGCTATACCGGCCTGGCGTTGCTCACCACTTTGCCGGTCTTGGCCATGGCCGCCGGCTGTTTTATTGGCGGCGGCCTGGCGCGCCGCCTCGGCGACCCGGCCCTGGTGGTGGCATCGCTGCTGATGATCCTGCTGGCGGACCTGGCCCGTCTCGCCAACCAGACCCTGACGGGCCTGATGCTTACCGCCCTGGTGGCGGGCTTCGGCATCGCCTTTCTGCAGGTGCGCCTGCCTGCCTTGATCAAACGCCGCGCCGGCGGCTACACCGCCCTGGTGATGGGCTGGTACATCGCCGCGGTGATGGGCGGCGCCGCCCTGGCTTCCTCCCTGGCGCCATCGCTGGCCACCCTGGCCGGCGGCTGGCGGGCCGGCCTGGCGGTGTGGGCGCTGCTCGCGGTGCTGGCTTTGCTGGCCTGGTGGCGGGGCCGGGGCCTGTTTGGCGCGGCGCCGACGCATGGCGACAGTGCTTCCGCCGCCGGCCTGTGGCGACGGCCGCGCACCTGGACCCTGGCGCTGTTTTTCGGCCTCGGCACCGCCGGCTACACCTGCGTGCTGGCCTGGCTGCCGCCTTACTACGTGGCGCGGGGCTTCAGCCCCACGGAGGCCGGCGGCCTGCTCGGTTTTCTCACCGCCATGGAAGTGGTGGCCGGCCTGCTGCTGCCGCCCCTGGTCCTGAAAAGCCCGGACCGCCGCCCGGCGTTGCTGGCGGTGCTCGCCAGTGCCCTGGCCGGGTTCGTGCTGCTGGCCGGCTGGCCCCTGGGCTCACCGCTGCTGGTGGCCACCTTGCTGGGCCTGGGCATCGGCGGGCTGTTTCCGCTCAGCCTGATCGTCGCCATGGACCACCACGACAACGCCGAAGTGGCCGGCGCCCTGGTGGGCATCGTCCAGGGCATCGGCTACCTGATCGCCGCCTTCTCGCCGTTCCTGGCCGGTCTGATCCGCGACCGTCTGGGCGATTTCGCTCTGGCCTGGGTGGGGCTGGGGGCGCTCTACGTGGTGCTGATCGCCATGGCGTTGCGCTTTAACCCGTGCCACTACGCCCGGCACATCGCCGCTCTCTAACCCGCGATGAATCCAACAAAAGCCCACCGAGGACACAAGGCGCCAGTGCTCTGTTTCAAGGCCAACCGCCGGCGTTTGGTCCGCTGCTGCCGGGGCAACAACCCAAGGCTGAAAGAAAACCGCCGGACTAGGCGCCGCCATGGGACTGCGAATCCAGGTCTTCGCCGATGCGGGCGAGGCCGAGACCGGGGCGCGGCAGGCGTTGAACCCGGGCTGAGTGGCAGGAAAGCCGGAGGGTGGACAGGGCGCTTGTTCCTTCCTTGAAAAATGTTATTTTATAACGTAATCGCGCTGGCCTTGGCGCGTCGTTGCCTTTTCATCCCGGGAGTTGCCATGAACCTCTCCATCCGTGGAGCCATCCCTTTATTGTTCGCCACCGGCCTGGCCCAGGCCGCGCCGGTGCATCAGCACGGCCGCGCCGAAGCCGCCGTGGCGGTTGACGATGCCACCCTGACGCTGAGCTTCCGGGCGCCATTGATGGATATCCTGGGCGTGGAGCGGGCGCCGGAGAGCGAGGCGGAAAGCCACCACTTCCAGGAGCAGCTGGACCTGGTGGTCGCGCCCTTGCCCGCCGAGGCCGCCGGTTGCACGCTTCAGGAGGAGAAGGTGACCGATTTGGCGGCCTTGTTCCCGGCGGGCGACGGCCATCATCATGCCGATGACCATGACCATGACCATGACCATGACCATGACCATGATGACCACCATCACGCCCACCATCAGGACCTGGAAGCCACCTGGACCTACCAGTGTGACCACATCGCCGAACTGAACGCGGTGACCTGGCCGTTCCTGGCGGACTTCCCCAGCCTGACCACCGAGGTGATCCTGCTGCTGCCGAGCGGGCAGGGCGCCCGCACCCTGAACTCCGGCGACACCCGACTGCCCCTGGAGTGACCATGGCACTGGAGTTGGAGGACCTGCGTTTCCATCACCCGGGCCAAACGCGGCCCTTTATCGCCGTGGAACGCCTTACCCTGGACGCCGGCGAACGGGTGCTGATCCACGGCCCCAGCGGCTGCGGCAAAAGCACGCTGCTGTCGTTGGTCACCGGCATCCGCCCGTTGCAGCGTGGCCGCATCCGGGTGGCCGGCGAGCCGTTCTCGGACCTGTCCCAGCGCCGCCGCGACGCCTTCCGGGCGGATCACCTCGGCGTGATCTTCCAGGCCTTCAACCTGTTGCCCTACCTCTCCGCCCTGGATAACGTGCGCCTGACGCCCTCGTTTTCCAAACGGCGCCGGCAACGGGAAGGCGCCGATACCAACAAGGCTGATACCGAGACCGCCGCTCTGACTCTGCTGGCTCTTCTTGGTCTGGACCGGAAGGTGGCACGGTTGCCGGCCCATCAACTGTCCTTCGGCCAGCAGCAACGGGTGGCGGCGGCCCGGGCGCTATACGGCGAACCGGAGCTGATCGTCGCCGATGAACCCACTTCCGCCTTGGACACCGCCCATCGGGATGCCTTGATGGGCTTGCTGACGGAGCAGTGCGAACGCAGCGGCAGCGCCTTGCTGATGGTCAGCCACGACCCGGACGTGGCCCGCTATTTCCATCGCAGCCTCTGTTTCGATGAACTCAACCAGGCGGCCAGCCATGTTGCCTAGAGTGATCCTCGCCTCCCTGGCCACCCGCAAGACCTCGGCGGCGCTGATCGTCGCCGCCATCGCCCTGAGCCTGGTGATGATTCTCGGCATCGAGCGGCTGCGCCACCAGGTGCACGCCAACTTCGCCAGCACCGTCTCCGGCATGGATCTGATCGTCAGCGCCCGGGGCGGGCCCACCAATATTCTGCTGTACAGCGTGTTCCACCTGAGCGAGCCCACCGCCGGCATCGAATGGAGCACCGTGGAGCACCTGGCCGCCCACCCCAAAGTGAAATGGTGGATTCCCATCTCACTGGGCGACTTCCATCGCGGCTTCCCGGTGGTGGCCACCAACGACAGCTACCTGGAACACTACCGCTACGGCCGGGACCGGCCCCTGGAACTGGCTACCGGTAAATGGTTAGCCGGCCCCGACCAGGTGGTGCTGGGCAGCGACGTGGCCCGGCGCCTGGGCTACGGCCCCGGCGCCTCAGTGGTGCTGGCCCACGGATCGGGCGGCGGCCCGGCCATCATCAAACACGCCGACCATCCCTTTACCGTCAGCGGGGTCCTGGCGCCCACCGGCACCCCGGTGGACCAGGGGCTCTACATCTCCCTGCAGGCCATGGCGCTGATTCACAGCGGCGGCCGATACGCATATCCGACCCCCGGCGGCCCGGCGGCCAGCGACATGCCGGACTCCGTCAACGCCGTGATGCTGGGCCTGAAACAGCGCACCGCCATCCTCGGCCTGCAACGGGAACTGTCCAACTACGACGGCGAACCGCTCAGCGCCATCATCCCCGGCGTGGAACTGCAGCGCCTGTGGCGCATGACCGCCAACGTGGAAAACGCGCTGCGCGCCGCCTCGGTGGCGGTGTTCCTGGTCGCCCTGCTGGTGCTGATCTCCACGGTGCTGGCGGCCCTGGAAGGCCGCCGCCACGAACTGGCCGTGCTGCGTGCCGCCGGCGCCGGGCGCGGCACCGTCTACGGCGTGATCGTCGGCGAAAGCCTCTGCCTCACCCTGGCCGGTTGTGTCAGCGGCGTGCTGATACTGTTCGCCGCCCAACTTATCCTCGCCCCCTGGGCGCTGACGGAATGGTCCCTGCGGCTGCCCTCATACCTGCTGGCGGGGCGCGAACTGCCCCTGGTCGCCGCCGTGCTGTTGGCCGGCTCCCTGGCCGGCCTGCTGCCCGCCGAAAAAGCCTTCCGCAACAGCCTCGCCGACGGCCTCACCCCCCGGAGCTGACATGAAACACCTTTCCCTCGCCCTGCTCGCCACGGTGCTCAGCATGCCGCTATCCGCCGCCGAGCCCACCCAACCCACCGAGCCCGCGGAGATACCAGTAGAAGGCAGCGTCTGGGACACCCTGGTCCCCAAGGACTGGGACCCCCGCGCCGAATACGAAACCATCTCCAAGGAGATCTACGGAAAATCCTCCCCGGAACAACTGGAGGACACCGACCGCCGCGCCGCCCAACTGTTCGACGCCATGCAAGAAGCCTGGAGCAACGCCCCCCTGCGCCAGGACCTGGACGACACCGCCCTGACCCTGCCCGGCTTTGTCGTCCCCCTGGAAGGCGACGACAAAAACCTGCGCGAATTCCTGCTGGTCCCGTACTTCGGCGCCTGCATCCACTTCCCCCCGCCGCCCCGCAACCAGGTGGTGCTGGTCAAGATGCAAGGGGAGGGCATGCCCGTGGATATGATGTGGGACGCCGTGGTAATCGAAGGCACCCTCAAGGTCGACTCCCATGACACCGAATACGGCACCGCCGGTTACGTGCTGGAGGCCAAAAGCGCCAAGCTTTTTAAAGGCGAGCAGTAAAACTCCGCGCCAAAACCCCGCTGCTCCGACCGCCCACTTCCAGCGGCGGCCCCGCACCGGGATTCTGGCTCCGTTCTTCGGCCCGGCCGCCTCGGAACCGGCTCAGGCCACATCCACCAGCACCACCTCGCAGTCGGTCTCGGCCTGGACCGCCAACTCCTGCTCATCGGCGATGGCCAGACCGTCGCCGGCCTCCGCCGGCACACCGTTGACCCGCACCCGCCCCTTGGCCGGCACCAGATACGCCTTGCGGCCCGCCGCCAACGTATAGGTGGCCTCTTGCCCGGCGCTGAGCGCCACCGCCGCCACCCGACCGTCCGCCTGGATCGGCAGAGCGTCGCCGTCGTCATAGCCGCTGGCCAGCACCTTGAATCCACCGTCCCGGCCCGCCTTCGGAAAAGGCCGGCTGCCCCAGGTGGGCGGCAGGCCGGTGGCGTTGGGGATAATCCAGATCTGGAAAATCCGCGTCGGCGTGTCCTCACGGTTGTACTCGCTGTGAGTAATACCGGTACCCGCCGACATCACCTGCACATCGCCGGCCTCGGTACGGCCCTGGTTGCCCAGATTATCCTGGTGGGTGATCGCCCCCTCGCGCACATAGGTGATGATCTCCATATCCCGATGCGAATGCGGCGCGAACCCGGTATGCGGCGCGATGGTGTCGTCGTTCCACACCCGCAGATCGCCCCAATGCATCCGCTTCGGATCGTGGTACCCGGCAAAGGAAAAGTGATGTTTGGTGTTCAGCCAACCGTGGTCGGCACCGCCCAACTCTTGAAATACACGCCGCTCAATCATGGTGACCTCCTCAGGGCCGGCGGAACGCCGGCGTCGATGGCACCACTTTAAGATTTGGCTGGCTGATGAAAAACCGGTGTTTTTACGGTGGTGGCATCAGTTAATTAGATCATTAAGCCCGGGCTCCAACGCCGGACGACCTCCCGGCGCCTTCGCTCGCCTTGCATCTCTCCGTGAACTCCCGGTAAATTCGGACCTGTTTCACAAAAAAGCCGCCCCGAAGAGGGCAGGAAATAAAAAGGGACGAACAGGGGGCACGGGAATGCCTTACCCACGGAATGTACCGGGGTTGATTAAGGGGTGGATTGGGGGCGCCGGACCATGGCGGTGATCATCCCCAATCTCAGCACGGTGCGCCGCATGACGCCTGGCGAACGCCGCCTGGGCCAGCGTCTGGAAAGCCTGCTCGAAGACGACTACACCGTCTGGTACGATATCCCGCTCGGCCGCCAGCGCCGCTACCCGGATTTTATCGTCCTGCACCCCGGGCGAGGTCTGCTGTTCCTGGAAGTGAAGGACTGGAAACCGGATACCCTCCGGCGCCTTACTCCCACCCACGCGGACATTCACACCCCCACCGGCCTGAAAACCGTCAGCAACCCCTTGGAACAGGCCCGCCAATACGGCCTGGTGGCGATCAACCGACTACAGCGCGACGACCACCTCAAGCAAACCGACGGCCCCTTCAAGGGCCGCCTCAGTTTCCCCTGGGGGTACGGCGTGGTGTTCCCCAATATCACCCGCAAGCAATGGAACCAAATGATCGGTGACGCGGAGCAGGACCTGGTGCTGCCTCCTCACCGCCTGATCTGCAAGGATGAAATGGTCGCCACCGTGGACCCGGAAGCCTTTCAGGAACAGCTCTGGGGCATGTTCGAATACGCCTTCGGCGACAAGCTCACCCTTCCACAAATCGACCGCATCCGCTGGCAGCTCTTTCCCGAGATTCGCATCAACGCCCCCCAGCAAACCCTTTTCGATGAAGCGGAGGAGGGCGATGACCAATCCACGGCGGCCAACGACCCGATTATTCCGGACATCGTCCGGGTCATGGACCTGCAACAAGAACAACTGGCCCGCAGCATGGGCGAAGGCCACCGAGTCATCCACGGTGTCGCCGGCTCCGGCAAAACCCTGATTCTCGGCTACCGCTGCCTGCACCTGGCCCAGGCCGTCACCAAACCGATTCTGGTTCTCTGCTTCAACATCACCCTGGCCGCTCGCCTGCGTAGCTTTATCGCCGAGAAAGGCATCGAAGACAAAGTGCAGGTTCACCACTTTCACGAATGGTGCGGCCTGCAACGCCGAACCTACAACGTGGACCTGGTCGACGGCGACGCCCCCTATTGGGAACGGGAAGTGGAAACCGTTATCCAGGCCGTGGACAAAGACCAGATCCCCCGCGCCCAATACAGCGCTGTGATGATCGATGAAGGCCACGACTTTGAGCAGGAATGGCTCAAGCTTATCGTGCAGATGATCGACCCGGACACCAACTCGCTGCTGCTGCTCTACGACGATGCGCAGTCCATTTATAAAAAGCGCAGCCTGAAATTTCCGCTGTCCAGTGTCGGGATCGAGGCGCGTGGTCGCACTACCATCCTGAAACTTAACTACCGCAACACGCGGGAAATCCTCCGGTTCGCTTATGACTTCGCCAAGGATTTTTTGCAGGCTCAGGATGCGGATGAAGATCATATTCCGTTGATTGCCCCGGAAGTGGCTGGTACCAGTGGCCCGGAACCGCAGTTCCGCAATTTCGATAACTTTAACGATGAAGCCCACTACATCGCCCGGTGCGTCAGAAAATGGCACTCCAATGGTCAGCCGCTCAACAACATCGCGGTCATTTACGGCCACCATTGGCAGGCCAGCACCCTTCAACGCGCGCTGTTAAACGCTGGCGTCCCTTGCTCTTGGCTGAAGAGCTCCGCCGACAAAAAATCCTATGATGCCAATGCAAAAAGTGTCGCGTTACTCACCCGGCAAAGCAGCAAGGGGCTTGAGTTCGACACCGTGGTGCTGGCGGGATTGGGGGGGTTAAGAAGCGAGGAGGAGAGTCTTGAGCACGAAGTGCGTCTTGTCTATGTAGGGATGACACGCGCACGTCATCGGCTATTGCTAACAGGTAGTGCGCCGAACTGGTTTTGTGCGCGATTTTCTGATAAGGAATAACGAATGATTTTGAAGAAGGTTGAGCGGAGAAATGGCAGATACAGTTCATAATCCCGATCAGTACATGTACGATTTTAAGCAGATCGTTGGCCAGGGAAGAAAGAAGATTGGCTTGCTTGTTGGTGCTGGGGCGCCAGTAGGTATTAATGTGTCGGAGGGCGAGGGGTACTCACCCCTTATTCCCGATGTGGCGGGGCTTACTGGAATTGTACGGGGTAAGCTTTCGCCAGTCCACGGGAGGTGCTTTGATCAGATTGTGGGTGGCGCAGGGAGGCTAAATATTGAGAATGTTTTATCTAGAATAAGGTCGTTTGTCGAGGTATTGGGAAATAATGAGGTTTATGGGCTTGATTCTGAAGCCTATCGAGGTTTTGAAGAAGAGGTTTGTGAAAAAATTAAAGAAGTGGTTTCGGTTGGATTGCCAGAAAATGATACGGCCTACTCGGATTTAGTGTCATGGATTAATGGTATTAGCCGTGATTACGCTGTCGAGGTTTTTACCACAAACTATGACCTCCTCGTGGAGGAAGCTCTTGAGCGAGTTAAGTCTCCATATTTTGATGGCTTCTCAGGGGCAAGGTGCCCATTCTTTGATTCATCTGCTGTGGCGAGTAATGATCTACCTTCCCGTTGGACTAGGTTGTGGAAGCTACATGGGTCAATCAATTGGGAGCAAAACGGAAAAGGAGAAGTTATAAGGGGGGCCGGTGCTTCTAAAGGGACGATGGTTTACCCCTCTCATCTAAAGTATGACCAGACGCAGTCTGCGCCATTTTCATCGCTGTTTGATCGGCTCAAGAATTTTGTTCTAGAAAAAGATTCAGTGCTAATTGTGATTGGCTTCTCGTTTGCTGACGCCCATATTTCCGCAAAGCTTGATGAGTGTATGGCGGGCAATCCCTCATCCGCTGTTATCGCCCTGCAATTTAAAAAACTAGAGGAAGAAAAGTTTGCAGTGGAGCTCGGCAAGAGACGCCCCAATATGAGTGTGTACTGTAACGATGGTGCCGTAATAAACGGAGTGCAGGCGGAGTGGAGACTTGGAGAGCTTCCTAGTAGAGGATGGGAAGTTTTTCGTGACGAGTACTGGGATAATGGTAAATTTGTCCTTGGCGATTTTGTGAAATTTTCGAGGTTTTTAGCAAACACAGGCGGAGGAAAAGCTGTAAGTCTCAAGTTGGTGGAAGATAATGATAAGGGTGACATTGATGAAAACTAATAATTCGCCATCTCTAATTGGGCAGATCTCATCAGTTCACGGTAGCTCTCTAGGGGTTGAGTTGAATCCTAACGTTAGGTCTGGTGTCGTTATTATTGAAGGTCGGGCGCATAGGCTCGGACAAGTTGGTAGTTTTGTGCGAATACCCCAGGGTTATAACGATCTTTACGGGATTGTGTCGGAGGCAAGCGAGGCTGGAGAAAAATCCAAAGATCTGTCAGATAAACGGATGATCAAAGTTGAGCTGGTAGGTGAGGCAGTTGGGATTGATTTTCAGAGAGGTATAAATCAATTTCCCAGCATCAATGATGATGTACATCTTGTTACGGAGACGGATTTAAAAAAAATATATGGGTTTTCTGGAGAGGACTATGTGACCATCGGTCGGTTATCAAGTTCAGATTCAGTCAAGGCAGGAATAAATTTGGATTCACTGGTAAATAAGCACTCTGCCATTCTTGGATCTACCGGATCGGGGAAATCTACTGGTGTGGTTAGCCTTATTCGGTCAATAGTGGGTTGTGACGAGGGAAAGGTTTTGAGGCCGTCATCAAGAATTATCATTTTTGACTTGCATGGTGAATATTCGGCGGCGTTCTCTGATGTGGCTAATGTCTATTCTGTAAATCCATCGGGACAAGAGAAAAACCTGTACGTTCCCTACTGGTGTATTTCTCCGGATAGCCTGATTGACTTTCTTTGTGGAAAAAACGAACAACTGAAAATAAAATTTATTGACTGTATGGTTGACTTAAAGCGCCAATACGCCAGTGAGAATTTTCCAGAAATAGACTCAATAAAAGTAACGCCATACTCCCCCATTCCATTCGATTTAAAAAAAGTTTGGTACAAGTTGTATTATGATGATTCCGTAACCTGGAGCGATGCCGATAGAACTATTCCGGCGATAGAGTCTGACGGCTCAGTAGATGATCTTTTGCCACCTAGGTTTTCGCCGCCATCCCCTGGTAATGCTCCACCTAATAAAGGGGGGGCTGGAGCATTCAAAAGAAATTTGGAAGCGATGAGGTCGAAACTTGTAGACGGACAATACGCGTTTTTTTTGGATCCCGGTCCTTGGTCTATTGGGGGTAATGGATCTACAGATAGACGCCTTGAAAATCTTATTTTTGACTGGGTTGGTGATGATTTCCCCGTTACGATACTTGATATCTCCGGGATGCCCTCTTCAAGACTTGATCTTATTTTGGGATCGATGCTCGACGTTCTCTTCGAGGCTGCAATATGGGGGAGGTTTTTGCCTTATGGGATGAAAGAAATCCCTCTTCTTCTTGTTATGGAGGAAGCTCATAGATACCTTTCAAATGACATGAATGGTGTCGCAAAAGATATGGTGAGAAGGATCGCCAAAGAAGGGAGAAAGTTTGGTGTTGGGTTGATGATGATTAGCCAAAGGCCTTCGGAAATTGATGATACGATTTTGTCTCAATGTGGGACTTTTTTTGCATTGAGAATAAATAATGCATCGGATAGATCGAAGATAAAATCTGCAATGTCGGATGGGCTATCTGGGATGATAGATTTTTTGCCGATTCTTCGTACTGGTGAAGCTTTTATTACTGGTGAGGCTACAAAAATTCCTATGCGTTGTAGATTCTCCCTTCCGCCAGAAGGCCGGTATCCTGATAGCAAAGATCCTAGTGTGTCTGAAAGTTGGAGCGGCAATTACAAAGAAAGTAGTTTTAAGGGGTTGGTAATAAATTGGCATAACCAAGATGCAAGGTTCGATCCGGGTAATAATTGACAGGAGATAAAAATGGAGCGTATTTCAGTAAGTTCAAGCAATATTGCCTCTATCGGTTATGATGAGGGCGAGAAAATTCTTGAGGTCGAATTTCTCAATGGTGGTGTATATCAATATTTTGATGTTCCCCAAGAAACTTATGAAGGTTTTATTAATGCGGAGTCTCATGGAAAGTTCTTATGGGCTTATGTTCGAGGTGTGTTTCCTTGCCAGGAAGTTTGATTTTATTCCGAGTCTTAATGAGGTCTTTGGTGTACTGGTTTTTCTTTGCGGTGATGGTTATTACCTGATGGCCGCCTCTTGACAGGCAGGTTCATTTTTTCCGTTTGTGCGGCGGTTTTGGCAACGGTTTTCTTCTCCTTGTGCAGGCCCTTCACGAACATGGGATAGGGTGTTCTGCCCTTCATGTCGCGCCCTTGGTAGGGCTGCTTGGTGTTGTAGCGAGCCAGGTAGTCGTCCAAATCGGTCTGCATCTCGTCGACGTTTTCATGCACCTCTCGCGGCCCTCGCAGGAAGTGTTCATCCAGCGACGTGTGATGGACCGCTACAATGTTGAGTGCAGCGTAAAAGATTTTACCGGTTCTCAGGTGTTCACGATAGAAAACTGTAAGCCTTTCATCAAAGTTGCTGATCAACATCCTGCCGTGCATGCAGGATTCGAATGATCTCCAGCTGTTCTCGCTCTATTCGGTAGAAGATGACGTGACTGGACACCGGAAGGCTGCGTATTTCACTCGACAATTCAGGGCGCGTCCTGCCTGTCTCTGGATACTCAAGAAGCGACCAGATGGCTTCCTTTAGAGTGTCCAGGTATTGATCGGAGCGATGTTTTCCCCAATGGAGCGCACCATATTTCCGGATCGCTACCAGATCCTCGCGGGCGGCGGGTGAGAGGACCAGTGAGGTTGGCATTGTTACGCCTTCAGGTCTTCGAACAGATCGTCCAGGCCGGCCTTGGATGTGATACGGGTGCCCTCGCCGCGGTCCAGTTGATCTACGCCTTCCCTTAGCTGCTCACGCAGGCGTGCGAGCTTGAGTTCGTTGATCCATTCTTCATGGGTTTCCACGAAACGAAGGGCCTCGCGGATGACTTCGCTGGCGTTGTTGTAGAGCCCGCTTTCCACTTTGGTTTTGATGCGGGCTTCCAGTTCGGGGGTTAGTGAGATGTGCATGCTCACTCTCCTGGGGTTGGGGTACATGATTATGCTATGCGGCGGACAAAGTTTGTCAATCTTTGGGGGTTCAGAAAGGCGAGGGCTTCTGGCTGGATCAGCGGTGGTGCCATTTTCATCGCGACTGAAGTCGCTCCTACATCAAGAACCCAGCCCCCCGGGTAGGAGCGGCTTCAGCCGCGATGAACCCACGAAAAAGCCCCGGCGGGCGAACCCGCCGGGGCTTTTCAGTTCTCGGCAACGGTGAAGAGAAGGGTGGTTAGACCCGCTCAATCACCGTGGCAATCCCCTGACCCAGGCCGATGCACATGGTGGCGAGGCCGATCTGGCCGTCCTTGCCTTCCAGTACGTTCAGCAGGGTGCCGGTGATGCGGGCACCGGAGCAGCCCAGGGGGTGGCCCAGGGCAATGGCGCCGCCGTTGAGGTTGACCTTCTCGTTCATCTTGTCGAGGAGCTTGAGGTCCTTCAGTACCGGCAGGGATTGCGCGGCGAAGGCTTCGTTGAGCTCCACGTAGTCGATGTCGTCGATGGTCAGGCCGGCGCGGGCCAGGGCTTTCTGGGTGGCCGGGACCGGGCCGTAGCCCATGATGGCCGCGTCGCAGCCGGCCACGGCCATGCTGCGGATCTTGGCGCGGGGCTTGAGGCCCATGGCCTGGGCTTTTTCGGCGGTCATTACCAGCATCGCCGCCGCGCCGTCGGAGAGGGCGGAGGAGGTGCCGGCGGTGACGGTGCCGCTGACCGGGTCGAAGACGGGGCGCAGTTTCTGCATGTCTTCGAGGCTGGCGTTGGGGCGGATGGTTTCGTCGATTTCGCACAGCACTTTGTGGCCGTCGGCGTCGTGGCCTTCCACGGGTACGATTTCGTTTTTCCAGCGGCCTTGTTCGGTGGCTTCCCAGGCTTTCTTGTGGGAGCGCACGCCGAATTCATCCTGCTGTTCACGGGTGATGCCGTGCATGCGGCCGAGCATTTCCGCGGTCAGGCCCATCATGTTGGAGGCCCGGGCGGTGTACTTGGACAGTTCCGGGTTGAGGTCCACGCCGTGGTCCATGGCTACATGGCCCATGTGTTCCACGCCGCCGATCACGAACACGTCGCCGTTGCCGGTCATGATCGCCTGGGCGGCGCTGTGCAGGGCCTGCATGGAGGAGCCGCACAGGCGGTTGACGGTTTGCGCCGCGGTGGTGCGGGGCACGCCGGCCAGCATGGCGATGTTGCGGGCGATGTTCATGCCCTGTTCCTTGGTCTGGTTCACGCAGCCCCAGATCACGTCCTCGGTGGTGGCGGTGTCCCAGCCGGCGTTGCGTTCCATCAGGGCCTGGATCAGCAGCGCGGAGAGTTTTTCCGCGCGTACGTTGCGGAACTGGCCGTTTCTGCTTTTGCCCATCGGGGTGCGCACGGCATCGACGATGACCACGTCTTTCGGATTCAAACTCATTTCAAAATCTCCTTTGCCCGTGCCTTAGCCGAAGAAGGACTCGCCTTTGGAGGCTTTGTCCTTGAGCATTTGCGGCGCTTCGTACAGCGCGCCCAGGTGGGCGTACTTGTCACACAGTTCCACGAAGGCCTGGGTGCCGATGCTGTCGATGTAGCGCAGCGGGCCGCCGCGGAACGGAGGGAAGCCGATGCCGTAGATCATGGCCATGTCGGCTTCGGCGGGGGAGCCGACGATGTTGTCTTCCAGGCAGCGGACGGTTTCGGTGCACATCGGGATCATCATGCGGGCGATGATCTCGTCGGCGTCGTAGTCCTTCGCTTCGCTGGTAACGGCGGGCTTGATCAGCTCATAGGTCTTTTCGTCGACCACTTTCTTGGGCTTGCCCTTCTTGTCTTCTTCGTACTTGTAGAAGCCGATGCCGTTCTTCTGACCATAGCGTTCGTTTTCGAACATGATCTCGGTCGGGTCCTTGAAGTCGTGCTCCATGCGGTCCGGGAAGCCTTCCGCCATCACCTGGGCGGCGTGCACGCCGGTGTCGATGCCGACCACGTCGAGCAGATAGGCGGGGCCCATGGGCCAGCCGAATTTCTGCATGACTTTGTCGACCTGCTGGAAGTCGGCGCCGTCACGGACCAGCATGCTGAAGCCGGCGAAGTAGGGGAACAGCACCCGGTTTACCAGGAACCCGGGGCAGTCGTTCACGACAACCGGGTTCTTGCCCATTTTCTGGGCGTAGTTGACCAGGGTGGCGACGGTTTCGTCGGAGGTTTTTTCACCGCGGATCACTTCCACCAGGGGCATCATGTGCACCGGGTTGAAGAAGTGCATGCCGGCGAAGTTCTCCGGTTTTTTCAGCGCTTCGGCGAGCCGGTTGATGGAGATGGTGGAGGTGTTGGAGGCGAGGATGGCGCCTTCCACTTTCTGTTCGGTCTCGGCCAGTACGGACTGTTTGATCTTGGGGTTCTCGACCACCGCTTCGACGATCACGTCGATGTCCTTGAAGTCCTCATAGCTGAGGGTGGGACGGATGGCGGAGAGCACCTTACCCATGCCGGCGGCGTCCATCTTGCCTTTGCTGACGCGCTTGGCGAGCAGCTTGGACGCTTCGTTCATGCCCAGGTCCAGCGCCTTGTCGTTGATGTCCTTCATCACGATGGGCGTGCCCTTGAGGGCGGACTGGAAGGCGATGCCGCCACCCATGATGCCGGCGCCCAGTACCGCGGCGTGCTTCACTTCGCGGCTGCCCTTGGCGGTTTTGCCGTTCACTTTCTTGACCTGCTGGTCGGCCAGGAACAGGCCCACCATGGCGGTGGCTTGCTGGGTCTTGGCGACCTTGGCGAAGCCTTTGGATTCCACGTCCAGGGCGTCGTCGCGCTTCATGCCGGCGGCCTTCTGCATGGACTTCACGGCTTCCACCGGGGCCGGGTAGTTCTTGCCGGCCTGCTGCTGGACCATGGCCATGCCGGTCTGGAACGCCATCATCTGCTCCATGGGGGGCATCGGCAGGGGTTCCAGTTTTTCCTGGCGCTTGGCGCGGAAGTCGATCTTGCCGGCCAGGCATTGCTTGACCAGGTCGAGGGCGGCGTCACGTTCGTCACCGGCTTTTACCACCGCGTCGACGATGCCCACTTTCAGGGCCTTGTCCGCTTTGTTCTGGCTGCCGGTGGCGATCCACTCGATGGCGTTGTCCACGCCGACGATGCGCGGCGTGCGCACGGTGCCGCCGAAGCCCGGGTAGATGCCCAGCTTCACTTCCGGGAAGCCCACCTGGGCGGCTTCGCCCATGACGCGGAAGTCGCAGGCCAGGCACATTTCCAGGCCGCCGCCCAGGGCGAAACCGTTGATGGCCACGACCTTGGGTACGTCCAGGTCTTCGAAGGCGTTGAAGATGTCGTTCGCCTCACGGGACCACTTGGCGATCTCCGCCTCGTCGTTGGCGAACATTTCGGTGAATTCGGTGATGTCGGCGCCGACAATGAACACTTTCTTGCCGGAGGTGACCACGATGCCCTTGACCTGGTCGTTGCCTTTGAGGGCCTCGGTGGCCTTGCTCAGGTCTTCCAGAGTGGCACGGTTGAACTTGTTCACGGACTCGCCCTGAAGGTCGAACTTCAGTTCGGCGATGCCGTCGTCAAGCAGTTCTACGCTTACGGCGTTGCCTTGGTAAATCATAACGATTGCTCTCCAGTCCCAAAGTACGCGGAGGGGCCGCGGGCGTGGCCCGCCGTTTCATGTGAGTGTTTGCTCACGTTTTCGGTCGAGCCCGCTCAGGGTCGCCAAGTATAAGAAGCACGGCCGCTTGATGTTAGCCCCCCTGTGTGACTTGTGGGTCGTTTCCCTTGACGGCGCCGGTCGATACCCGGACGCTTGCCGCCATTGCACCCACCGCCGGATGTCATGACCGTAAGTTCCTACCCCCGTATTCGCCGTCGCCCGCCCGTTTCCGTGGACTGGCCCGGCGTGCCGCCGCTGCTGGCGCGCATCCTCGCCAACCGTGGCCTCACCGCCGCGGAGCAACTGGAGCTGACCCTGGGGCGGCTGCCCCATCCGGACACCTTCCAGGGCCTCACCGCCGCCGTGGCGCTGCTGCTGAGCGCCCGGGAGCAGCACTGGCGCATTTGCATCGTCGGCGATTACGACGCCGACGGCGCCACCGCCACCGCCCTGATGGTGCGGGGGCTGCAGGCGCTGGGCTTCCCGAAGCCGGATTTCCTGGTCCCCAATCGGTTTGAGTACGGCTACGGCCTGTCGCCGGCCATCGTCGAGCTGGCGCGGGCGGACTTTGAGCCGGATCTGATCATCACCGTGGACAACGGCATCGCCAGCGTGGAGGGCGTCGCTGCCGCCCGCGCGGCGGGCATGCACGTGCTGATCACCGACCACCATTTGCCCGGCGACCGCCTGCCAGAGGCGGACGCCATCGCCAATCCGCGTCTGGAGGGCGACGAGTTTCCCGCCGCCAATCTGGCCGGGGTGGGGGTGGCCTTCTACCTGCTGATGGCGGTGCAGCGGGAACTGGGCCTGAAGGGCGCGGTGGTGGACCTGCTCGACCTTGTCGCCCTGGGCACGGTGGCGGATGTGGTGCGCCTGGACGACGCCAACCGCATTCTGGTGGAGCAGGGCCTGCGGCGGCTGCGCGCCGGCAAGGGCAACCCGGGCATCCGTGCGCTGCTGCAAGTGGCCGGGCGTGACCCGGGCCGAGCGCTGGCGGCGGACCTGGGCTTCGCGGTGGGGCCCAGGCTGAACGCCGCCGGCCGTCTGGCGGACATGCGCCACGGCATCGAATGCCTGCTGGCGGACAGCGTCTCCGAGGCACGCCGGTTCGCCGAGGAGCTGGATACCATCAACCGGGAGCGGCGCGGCATCGAGCAGGGTATGCGTGACGCCGCCATGGTCGAGG
Source organism: Alloalcanivorax gelatiniphagus (assembly GCF_005938655.1). Classification (GTDB taxonomy): domain Bacteria; phylum Pseudomonadota; class Gammaproteobacteria; order Pseudomonadales; family Alcanivoracaceae; genus Alloalcanivorax; species Alloalcanivorax gelatiniphagus. Next base: position 49,538 of record NZ_VCQT01000030.1, on the reverse strand, counting down.
TGGCGCGGCTGCGCGAGCAGACGTTGCCAGCGGCCCTGTGCCTGCATGGCCGCGACTGGCACGAGGGCGTGGTGGGCATTCTCGCCTCCCGGGTAAAAGAGGCCGTGCACCGGCCGGTGATTGCCTTTGCCCCGGCCCGGGAGGCGGGGATGCTCAAGGGCTCCGGGCGCTCCATCGCCGGCCTGCACCTGCGCGATGTGCTGGACGTGGTGGCCACCCGCCACCCGGACATGCTGCAGAAGTTCGGCGGGCACGCCATGGCCGCCGGCATGACCTTGCGGGCGTCGGATCTGGAGGCGTTCCGGGAGGCGTTTCAGACGGCGGTCTCCGAGGTCGCCGGCGAGGACCTGTTCGACCCGGTGGTGGAGAGTGACGGCGGCCTGGCGGATGGCGACATCAGCCTGGCCACCGCCGAGCTGTTGTCGCACCGGTTTCCCTGGGGCCAGGGTTTTCCGCCGCCCCGTTTCGACGGCGAATTCGAGGTGCTCAACCACCGGGTGGTGGGTGAGCGTCACCTGAAGCTGACCCTGGGCCTGCCCGGGGTGAATGGCGTGGTGGACGGCATCCTGTTCAACGCCGACCCGTCCCTGCTGGGCGCCCGCCTTACCCGGGTGGAGGGCGTCTACCGCCTGGAGGTCAACGAATTCCGCGGCCGCCGCAGCCCGCAAATGCTCTTCGAGCACCTCCGCCCGCTCCCCTGACCGGCCCGGCTGGTCGGTCGGGGTCGGACCACCATAACCCTCTGTTTTTCAAGACGAAACGCTCAAAAATAGGCGCTTTCAGCGGCTTGAACGGTCGCTTTTGAAGGCCGAGTAGGGCTGATAAATAACCGGTTCGTCACGCAGTTGGCAGATCCCGCCGACGGTTTCGATGGGCCGGTTGCGGGCGAGCGGGCCCTGGGCGTCGCGGAATTGCTCGACGAACTCCCGGCTGCCCACCGCCAGCCCCTCGGTCCAGATCGGGTTGCGCCGCAGGTCGTTGCGGTCCAGGGCGTCCTGCACCCACTGCCGATGGGCCCGTCGCAATTCCCCCAGGTCGGTGAAGCCGAGCACATTCATCAGGGCGGCGGTGTTGATGATCCGGTAGCGGTTACGTGGCGACTGAATTTCCTTGTAGCCACAGGCGTCCCATTCGCGGGGATGCAGCACCTGGCCGGCGCGCACCATGTTCAGGTCGATGTACACCAGACAGTGCCGCAGGTGGTCGCCGGTTTCCACCGCGGTGGCGTGGTAGCGACCTTCCCAGAACGCGCCCCGGCGGCGGTGACGGCCGTTAAAGTTCCGGGCGGTGCAGCCGGCCACCAACTGGAGGGACCGCTGGATTTCGCCCTCGCCCCGGTCAAGCACGAGCAGATGCACGTGGTTACTGGTGACGACGTAATTGAGCACCCGCAGGCCGTAACGGCGCCGCGCTTCATACAGCCAGCGTTCCCAGAGACGGCGGTAGTGCTTGGATTCGAGCAGAAACTGCTGGTCATGGCAGCGATGGGTAATGTGCCAGACGTGACCGGGTGAGTAATGACGGTTGGCGCGAGGCATCCTTTCCTCCTTATTGCATGGTTTTTTGGACAGTAAAAACCATGCAATAAGGCCTGGCTGAGCCCTGTTTCACAAAAAAAGACATCCAGGATCAATGGGTTGCCGTGGTCCGACCCCGATGTGACCCCGATGCGGGGGGAGTTGTGACAAAACATGTTGGGTGGTGCGGGCTTGGCGTGGTCGCAGTACACTGGTAAGCAGTCACTTAACAACGTACACACCCGATCCCGAAGGAGACCCACCTTGGCCACCGACAGCCGCCGCGCTGCGCTCGATTACCACGAATTTCCCGTCCCCGGCAAAACCGCCATCGTTCCCACCAAACCGCTGACCAACCAGAACGATCTGGCCCTGGCCTATTCGCCGGGGGTGGCCTGGGCCTGTGAGGAAATCGTCGACGATCCCAAGAACGCGGTGCGCTATACCGGGCGCGGCAATCTGGTGGCGGTGATCACCAACGGCAGCGCGGTGCTGGGGCTGGGCAACATCGGCGCGCTGGCCTCCAAGCCGGTGATGGAAGGCAAGGCGGTGCTGTTCAAGAAGTTCGCCGGCCTGGACGTGTTCGACATCGAGATCAACGAGAGCGACCCGGACAAGCTGGTGGACATCATCGCCGCCCTGGAGCCCACCTTCGGCGGTATCAACCTGGAAGACATCAAGGCGCCGGAGTGCTTTATCGTCGAGCGCAAGCTGCGCCAACGCATGGGCATTCCGGTGTTTCACGATGACCAGCACGGCACCGCCATCACGGTGAGCGCCGCTTTCATCAACGGTCTCAAGGTGGCCGGCAAACCCATCGACCAGGTCAAGGTGGTGGCGTCCGGCGCCGGCGCGGCGGCGCTGGCCTGCCTGGATCTGATGGTGGACCTGGGCCTGCCCCTGGAAAACATCTGGGTCACCGACATCGAGGGCGTGGTCTACCAGGGCCGCAAGGAACTGATGGACCCGGACAAGGAACGCTTCGCCCAGGCCACCGACGCCCGCACCCTGGGTGAGGTGATCGACGGCGCCGATGTGTTCCTGGGTCTGTCCGCCGGCGGCGTGCTCAAGCCGGACATGGTGCAGCGCATGGCGTCGCGCCCGCTGATTCTGGCGCTGGCCAACCCGAACCCGGAGATTCTGCCGGAGGACGCCAAGGCGGTGCGCGACGATCTGATCATGGCCACCGGGCGCTCCGACTACCCCAACCAGGTCAACAACGTGCTGTGCTTCCCGTACATCTTCCGGGGGGCGCTGGACGCCGGCGCCACCACCATCACCCGGGAGATGGAAAAGGCGGCGGTGTACGCCATCGCCGGCCTGGCCCAGGAAGAACAGAACGAAGTGGTGGCCGCCGCCTACGGCACCTATGACCTGAGTTTCGGTGCGGAGTATCTGATTCCCAAACCGTTCGATCCGCGCCTGATCGTGCGCATCGCCCCGGCGGTGGCCAAGGCGGCCATGGACGACGGCGTGGCCACCCGGCCGATCGCCGACCTGGACGCCTACGCCGAGCAGCTCAAGCAGTTCGTGTACCACTCCGGCGCCTTTATGAAGCCGCTGTTCTCCGCCGCCAAGGCGCTGGTGCGTGACGGCGGCAAGGCCCGCATCGTGTTCACCGAGGGCGAGGAAGAGCGCGTGCTGCGCGCCGTCCAGGTGGTGGTGGACGAAGGGCTGGCGTTCCCGATTCTGGTGGGCCGGCCGGAAGTGCTGGCCACGCGCATCGAACGCTACGGCCTGCGCCTGAAGCTGGGCGAGGACGTGGAGGTCACCAATCCGGAGCAGGACGACCGCTTCCACCGGTACTGGAACGCCTACTGGGAAATGCGTGGCCGCCACGGCGTCACCAAGGAAGTGGCGCGTACCGAGATGCGCCGCCGCATGACCCTGATCGGCGCCATGATGGTGCAGCTGGGCGAGGCGGACGGCATGGTGTGCGGCACCGTGGGCCGGTTCGCCGAGCATCTTAATTTCGTGGACCAGGTGATCGGCCTGAAGCCGGAGGCGCGCACCTACGCGGCCATGAACGTGCTGCTGCTGCCGGAGCGCACCCTGGCGGTGGTGGACACCCACGTCAACGAGGACCCCAGCGCCGAGCAGATCGCCGAGTTCACCATCGCCGCCGCCGAGGAAATGCGGCGCCTGAACCTGGAGCCCAAGGCGGCGCTGCTGTCGCGCTCCAATTTCGGTTCCGAGCGCTGCCAGGCCAGCGAGAAGATGCGCCGCGCCCTGGCTCTGATCCGCGAGTGGGCGCCGGAGCTGGAAGTGGACGGCGAGATGCACGGCGATGCCGCCCTGGAGGCGTCGATCCGCAAGGAGATTCTGCCGGACTCCACCCTGCAGGGCTCCGCCAACCTGCTGGTATGCCCCAACGGCGATTCCGGCAACATCGCCTACAACCTGCTTAAGACCGCCGCCGGCAGCAATGTGGCCATCGGGCCCTTCCTGCTCGGCGTGAAGGCGCCGGTCACCATCCTCACCGCCAGTGCCACGGTGCGGCGGATCGTCAACATGGCGGCCCTGACCGTGCTGCGCGCCAATCTGGAACAGCGCGCCTGAACCGTGCTCCGTTGCCCGGCGCGCCGGCGATGGCGCGCCGGGCTGGTGCCAGCCCCCCGGGGACCTGATAGGATTGCGCCTTGCGCCGGCTGGCGCGCATTACCCGTATCGCCTTTCCCGGCCCACAAGGCCGGGCCCCGGAATGCGCCGGTGGCTATCGCCGCCCGCGCCTGGTTATCCCTGACGGAGGGACCGCATGAAAACAATTCATAAACACCGGTTGGAGATCGGCACCGAGGTGCAGGAAATCCGTTTGCCGGAAGAGGGTGAAGTGCTTCGCGTGGATTTCATCCAGCAGGAGCGCGTGATTTACATGTGGGTGGAGGTGGACGCGGACACCGTCATCGACACGCCCAAGGAAGTACGCCGCTTCAAGGTGTTCACCACCGGCAGCGGTATTCCCGACAACGCGGTGTACCTGGGCACCACCCTGGACGCCCTGAAACCCGAGGCGTTCCACGTCTACGAGTTGATCGACTGAGACCTGTTTCAACAGAGAGCCATTATGGAAGTAAACCCGCTAAGAACCCACCTCACCGACCTGGCCGAGCGCATCGAAGCGCTGAGGGGGTATCTTTGACTACGACCAGAAGAGTGAGCGACTGGTCGAAGTAGAGCGCGAACTGGCCCTGCCGGACGTCTGGAACGAGCCCGAGCGGGCCCAGGCCCTGGGCAAGGAGCGCTCGCAGCTGGAAGGCGTGGTGACCACCCTGCGCGACGCCGACCAGGGCGTGGGTGACACCCGGGACCTGTTGGAACTGGCGGTGGAGGAAGACGACGAAGCCACCGTCACGGAAGTGGAAGCGGATCTCGACCGCCTGGAACGGATGGTGGCGGACCTGGAATTCCGCCGCATGTTCTCCGGCGAGATGGACACCTCCAACGCCTACCTGGACATCCAGGCCGGCTCCGGCGGCACCGAGGCCCAGGATTGGGCGGAAATGCTGCTGCGCATGTACCTGCGCTGGGGCGAGGCCCACGGTTTCAAAACCGAGCTGGTGGAAGCCTCCGACGGCGACGTGGCCGGCATCAAGTCCGCCACCGTGCGTTTCGAAGGCGCCTACGCCTACGGCTGGCTGCGCACCGAAACCGGCGTGCACCGCCTGGTGCGCAAGAGCCCGTTCGATTCCGGCGGCCGCCGCCACACCTCGTTCAGTTCGGTGTTCGTGGCTCCGGAAGTGGACGACGACATCGACATCGAGATCGATCCCGGCAAGCTGCGCACCGACACCTACCGGGCCTCCGGCGCCGGTGGTCAGCACGTGAACCGGACCGACTCCGCGGTGCGGCTGACCTATACCTTTACCGATCCGGACAACGGCCAGGAGCACATCGTGGTGACCCAGTGCCAGTCCGAGCGCAGCCAGCACCAGAACCGGGACAAGGCCACCAAGATGATGCAGGCCAAGCTCTACGAACTGGAAATCCAGAAGCGCAACGCCGAGAAGCAGGCCCAGGAAAACGCCAAGGCCGACATCGGCTGGGGCAGCCAGATCCGCTCCTACGTGCTCGACGATGGCCGCATCAAGGACCTGCGCACCGGGGTGGAAAGCCATAACACCCAGCAGGTATTGGATGGCGACCTGGACCGATTCATCGAAGCCTCCCTGAAAAGTGGACTCTAAGAGAATGGCCGACGAACACAGCAAGCAACACGACGCCGCCGACGAAAACCGCCTGATCGCTGAACGCCGGGCCAAACTGGCGGAATGGCGCGACGCCGGCGAGGCGTTCCCCAATCACTTCCGCCGCGACAGCCTGGCCGCCGAACTGCAGGCGCGCTACGGCGAGCTGGACAAGGAAGAACTGGAAGCGAAAGACATCCAGGTGGCCGTGGCCGGCCGCCTGATGCTCGACCGCAAGGCCTTCAAGGTGCTGCAGGACATGTCCGGGCGCATTCAGGTGTACGCCAACAAGGACGTGCAGAAAGCGGTCAAGCACTGGGACCTGGGCGACGTGATCGGCGTGCGCGGCAAGCTGTGCAAGTCCGGCAAGGGCGACCTGTACGTGATGATGGACGAGTACCTGCTGCTCACCAAATCGCTGCGCCCGCTGCCGGAAAAACACAAGGGCCTCACCGACACCGAGTCCCGTTACCGCCAGCGCTACGTGGACCTGATCGTCAACGAGGACAGCCGCGAGACCTTCAAGATCCGCTCCAGGATCGTCGCCGGCATCCGCAACTATCTGGTGGCCCACGACTTCATCGAAGCGGAAACGCCGATGCTGCAGGTGATCCCCGGCGGCGCCAGCGCGCGGCCGTTCGTCACCCACCACAACAGCCTGGACATGGACATGTACCTGCGCATCGCGCCGGAACTGTACCTGAAGCGGCTGGTGGTGGGCGGTTTCGAGAAGGTGTTCGAGATCAACCGTAACTTCCGCAACGAAGGCCTGAGCACCCGGCACAATCCGGAATTCACCATGCTCGAGTTCTACCAGGCCTACGCGGATTACCGGGACCTGATGGACCTCACCGAGGACATGCTGCGTACCCTGGCCCGGGACGTGCTGGGCGATACCCTGGTGCGCAACACCGTGCCCGGCGCCGACGGCGAGGCGGACACCGTGACCTATGATTTCGGCAAGCCGTTCCGCCGGCTCTCGGTGTTCGACGCCATCCTCGAGTACAACCCGGACATCCAGGCCAGCGACCTGGCGGACGAGCAGGGTGCCCGGCGCATCGCCGAGGGGCTGGATATTCCGCTCAAGGACGGCTGGGGCCTGGGCAAGGTGCAGATCGAAATCTTCGAGAAAACCGCCGAGCACCGGCTGCAGGAACCGACCTTTATCACCGACTATCCCACGGAAGTCTCGCCGCTGGCGCGGCGCAAGGACGACGACCCGTTCGTCACCGAGCGCTTTGAGTTCTTCGTCGGTGGCCGCGAGATCGCCAATGGTTTCTCCGAGCTCAACGACGCCGAGGACCAGGCGGAACGTTTCCGCGCCCAGGTGGCCGAGAAGGAAGCCGGCGACGACGAAGCCATGTTCTACGATGAGGACTACATCACCGCGCTGGAACACGGTCTGCCGCCCACCGCCGGCGAAGGCATCGGCATCGATCGGCTGGTGATGCTGTTCACCGATTCGCCCACCATCAAGGACGTGATTCTGTTTCCGCACATGCGTCCACGCACCTGACCCATACGGCGCCGCCACTCCCGCTTGCCGGCGGCGCCTGTTAGGCTAGCGATGACGCCATAAAAAAGCAGACGGACCCATGACAGCAATCCGTTACCAGGGCCGCCAGGCCCGCCGCGCGGGCAGTGAACAACGCCGTCAGGCGATTCTCGACGCGGCTCTCAGCATCATTGTCACCGACGGCATTCGCGCGGTGCGTCACCGGGCCGTGGCCCGCGAGGCGGACGTGCCCCTTTCCGCCACCACCTATTACTTCAAGGACATCTCCGACCTGATCGCGGATGCCTTTACCCTGTTCGCCGAACGGGCGCTGGAAAACGTGATCCGTCCGTTCCGCGACCAGGCGTTCGCGCTGATCGAACAGTTCCAGCGCGGCGGCGCCGACCGGGAGCAACTGATCGAAGCACTGGCCAGCGCCACCACCGCCTTTATCCTGGATGAACTGCACAACCGCCGCGATCACCTGGTGGCGGAGCAGGCGTTTCTGCAGGAAGCGATCCTGGACCCGCGCCTGCGCGGGCTGGCGGATCTCTATCTCAAGGAAATGGCGCTGCTGCTGGTGGACGCCTGCCGGGCGGTGGGGTCGCCCACCCCGGAAATGGACGCGGAAGTGATCAACGCCCGCATCATGGCTCTGGAGGTGCGGTTGCTTACCCACCCGGAGCTGGCCGGCGAGGACACCGTCAAACCGCGCATGCGGCATCTGCTGGAGAAGCTGGTTCCCAATGAGTGAGCAGACCGAACCGCAAGCCGACGTTCAGCTTGAAGCGGGCTGGAAGCGGGTGCTGGGCGACCAGTTCGCGCAGCCCTACATGGGCCAGCTGAAGGAATTCCTGCGCCAGGAGAAGCAGGCCGGGGAAACCCTCTATCCGCCCGGGCCGGACATCTTCCGCGCCTTCAACGAAACGCCCTTCGACCAGGTCAAGGTGGTGATCCTCGGCCAGGATCCCTACCACGGGCCCAACCAGGCCCACGGGCTGAGCTTTTCCGTGCAGCCCGGTGTGCGGGTGCCGCCGTCGCTGGTCAATATTTTCAAGGAAATCGAGCGCGACCTGGGCATCCCGGCGCCGGACCACGGCAACCTGGACGCCTGGGCCAAACAGGGCGTGCTGCTGCTCAACGCGGTGCTCACCGTGCGCGCCGGCCAGGCCGCTTCCCACCAGGGGCAAGGCTGGGAGCGCTTCACCGACCAGGCCATCGAGCATATCAACCGCGAGCGTGAGGGCGTGGTGTTCATGCTGTGGGGCAGCTCCGCCCAGAAAAAAGGCAAGCTGATCGACCGCCAGCGCCACTGCGTGCTGACCGCGCCGCACCCTTCGCCCCTGTCCGCTTACCGGGGGTTCTTCGGCTGCGGGCATTTTTCCCGCGCCAACCAATACCTGCTTCAGCAGGGCAAGGACCCCATCGACTGGTCCCTGAACTGACAGATAAGGATTTTTCCCGGCATGACCGATACCGTCCTGTTCGACGAAATCAACACCGAGTGCGGCCGTGTCATCGGCCGCGCCACCCTTAACGCCCCCCGCTCCCTGAACGCCCTGGGCCTGGAGATGATCCAGGCCCTGGACGCCCGAGTGGCCGCCTGGCAGGCCCGCGATGAGGTGGTGGCGATCTGGCTGGAAGGCGCCGGCGGCAAGGCGTTCAGCGCCGGCGGCGACGTGGTGGCCCTGTACCGCGCCACCGTCAAGCACGCCGGCCACACCGGCAACCCTGAGGCGGAGCAGTACTTCGCCGAGGAATACCGCCTGGACTACCGCCTGCACACTTCGCGCACCCCGGTGATCTGCTGGGCCGACGGCGTGGTGATGGGCGGCGGCATGGGCCTGATGCAGGGCAGCCAGTTCCGGCTGGTGACGCCGCGCAGCCGGCTGGCCATGCCGGAGATCACCATCGGCCTGTTCCCGGACGTGGGCGCCAGCTGGTTCCTGAACCGGCTGCCCGGCCGCACCGGCCTGTTCCTGGGCCTCACCGGCGTGCACCTGAACGCCCGGGACGCGCTGGACCTGGGGCTGGCGGACCGCTTCATGGAAGCCGACGCGGAGCAGGTGCTGGAAGCCCTGGCCCGGGGCCGCTACCAGGACGACGGCGACGCCAACCGGGAGCTGCTGCACGGCCGCCTGCGCGAGCTGTCGGCGGCGCCCACCGGGCTGGAGGCGCCGGTGAGCGCCCACCGGGACACCATTGAGCAGCTTTGCGACGGCGGCTCCGTGGGCGAAGTGGTGGCCCGTATTCTGGACCACAAGCAGTGCGACGCCTGGCTGGACAAGGCGCGCAAAACCCTGGCCGCCGGCTGCCCGCAAACCATGCACCTGGTGTGGGAGCAGCTGCACCGGGCCCGCTATCTGTCCCTGGCGGAAGTGTTCCGCATGGAATGGTGCGTGGCGGTGCAGTGCTGCCTGCACCCGGATTTCCGCGAGGGCGTGCGCGCGCTGCTGATCGACAAGGACGGCAGCCCGCGCTTCCGCCACCGGTCCGTGGATGAGGTCAGCGCCGAGTATATCGACGGCTTTTTCCGTAATCCCGCTGACGCCCACCCGCTTGCCGATCTGGGCTGACGCTTATCGCGGCTGAAGCCGCTCCTACAGAGGGGGGGCTATGGATCCCCTTGTAGGAGCGGCTTCAGCCGCGATCCCCCCAAGCGTCCCAACGTCAGCAGCCCCGCTAGGAGCGGCTTCAGCCGCGATCCCCCCAAGCGTCCCAACCCCAGCAGCCCCGGTAGGAGCGGCTGGGCGGCACCCCGCTTCAGCCGCGATCCCCCCTCTATCCCCCCGAGTGATACCGAACATCACGGATCATCATTTCCCGTCATCAACGGGCCTCCCTAGAATCCCCCTAACGGACCACAGGAGCCCCGCCATGCCTTTCCACGACTTCACGCTGATCCAGGCCCCCATGGCCGGCGGCATCAACACCACCGAACTGACCGTGGGCGCCGCCCGCGCCGGGGCTCTGGCGTCCATCGGCGCCGGCTACCTGAGCGGCACCGCCCTGGAAGCGGCGGTGACGGCGGCCCGCCAGGGCGGCGCCGAGGCCTTGGCGGTGAATCTGTTCATCCCCGGCGAACCGGGCGCCACCGAGGCCCAATGGCGCGCCGCCCGGGAAGCCCTGGCGCCGTGCTATGACGCCGCCGGCGTGGACCTGCCGGACAGCTTCGCGGAACTGCCAGGCTTCGACGAGCAGTTCGACGCCATGCTGGAGGCCCGCCCGGCGTTCTTCAGCTTCACCTTCGGTCGCCTGGACAAGGCCCGCCGGGACGCCTGCCGGGCCCGGGGCATCGCCCTGATCGGCACCGCCACCAACCGGGCGGAAGCCCGTGACCAGGCGGAGGATGGCGTTGATGCCATCGTGCTGCAGGGTGAGGAAGCCGGCGGCCACCGGGGTAGCGTGGAAACACGGGGCGCTGGCCAGCCGCTGGCGGCCTTGCTGGAAGCCTGTGGTGATCTGGATCGGCCGCTGATCGCCGCCGGTGGGCTGATGGACGGTGCCGACATGGCCCGGGTGCTGGGGCTGGGCGCCGCCGCCGCCCAGCTCGGTACCGCCTTTTTGAGTTGCCCGGAGGCGGGTACCGCGCCGGCCTGGCGGCAAGCCCTGGCCGCCGCCGGCCCGGATGCCACGGTGATGACCGCCGCGGTGTCCGGGCGCTACGCCCGGGGCCTGGCCAATGCCTGGATGGATGAGCGGGCGCCCCGTGAGATTGCCCCGTATCCGGATCAGCACCGGCTAACGGCGCCGCTGCGCAAGGCCGCCGGGGCGGAATGGAAAAGCCTGTGGGCCGGCACCGGCGCCCACCGGTCCCGGGTGCTGCCGGTGGAGGAGTTGGCGGCGGCCTTGCTGGAAGAGTGCCGCGCCGCCGGCTGAACGCCTTTCCTGGCGCCGACCATCGCGGCTAAAGCGGGATGCCGCCCAGCCGCTCCTACAATAGGAGGGTGGCATTTGTAGGAGCGGCTTTAGCCGCGATCCCCCAGCGCCCCAACGCAACACACCCTGTAGGAGCGGCTTCAGCCGCGATCCCCCAAGCGCCCCAACGCAACAGCCCTCCCCGGTAGCAGCGGCTTCAGCCGCGATAAATCACGCCTTGGGCTTGGGCAGGTCGTAGGGCAGGGCGATGGGCTCCACCCCCAGGGGCTGGTCGTCCAGGAACAGGTCGCCCTGGTGGTCCAGCCGTACCACCGCCAGCAGGGCGGCGGCGGGCTCGGCGGGGGCGGCGTCCACCACCTCGGCCACGGCGCGGCCCTGGTCGTTGCGCAGGCTCTGGCCCGGGGCCAGCTCCGGGCCCTGGTAATAAAACGCCGCCATGCGCTGCTTGAGCTTGCCTTTGAAGTGCATGCGCGCCACCACTTCCTGGCCGGTGTAGCAGCCCTTCTTGAAGCTGACACCGCCGAGCACGTCATAGTTGAGCACCTGGGGCAGAAACAGATCCTCGGCGCCGGGGCGGATCTGCCCCTGGCCGGCGAGGATATCCTGGTAGCGGGCGCCGGCCCCGTCGGTCACCGCCCGCTCCGCGCTCAGCGTCTGCCAGTGGGCGGCCAGCAGCGGGCCGTCGGCCACCAGCAGGGCGTGGTCGCTGTGGGCGTAACGCAACACGGCCACGCCGTCGCGGTGGGCCGCCTGACCGGGCTCCGGCACCGGCAGGCCCGCCGCCGCCAGGGTGGCGTCCACGCCGCCGGCCAGCTGCGCCACCCGCGCTTGCGGATCGATGCGGAAGGTGACCTTGGCGCGCAGCCGGTATTTTTCCAGGCTGCGGATGGTGGCCTCCGCTTGCCCGGCGGGTACCAGCAGCAGGTAACCGCTGTCCTGCCGGGCCAGGCGCAGGCTCACCAGCCCGCGCCCCTTCAGCGACAGGTGCATGGCGCTGCGGTGGGCGCCTTCATCCACGAATTTCAGGTCGGCGGTGAGCTGCCCCTGCAGATAAGCGCCGGCTTCCTCGCCCTCGGCGTGAATCACCGCCAGGTGCTCGCCGGTGGCCAGCGTCGGCGCCGGGCGGCCGCCGTGCACCGGCTGTTGCGCGTCGATCAGGGTTTGCCAGGCGTCCATACAGTTCCTAGTCAGTCCGGGAGGGTGGGAGTGCGACCCGTGATGATAGATAATCAAAGGCCCCTGTGTCAGTCGATCAGCGAAAGAGATTGCGCCTATGACTTCCTCCCCGGCTCCTGAAATCGCCGACCTGAAACGCCGCTACCAGTGGCAATGCCGCCGTGGCGCCTCCGAGGTGGAAGTGGTGTTGTACGCCTACCTGGAAGGCTTCTTCGATACCGACACCCCGGAACAGCGCGCCGCCTTCGGTCGCCTGCTGGAATGCCACGACGTGGACATGCTGGACTGGTTTACCGGCCATGGCCAACCGGAGGACCCGGAACTGCGTGAATTCGTGGCCGGGATGCTGCGCCGTGTGGCCGCGACATCTTGAGATAAGTCCGTCCCGCTATCCGGCCCGGCTGCGCCTGGCCGGGTTGCTGCTGGCCTGGTGGTCGCTGGCGGCCAGCGGCCTGCCGCTGAGCGTGGCGGTGCTGCCCGGTCTGCTGGCATTGAGCCTGGCGCGCCGCTGGCGGCCGGCCTCGCCGGCGCGGATCTCGGTGTCACCGGAGGGGCTGCGGATGCGGCTGCGCGACGGTCGCCGGGTGGCGGTGGCGGCGCCGTTCCGGGCCCTGCTGCCGGCCCGCTGGCTGGCGGTGCACTGCCCCCGGGTGGGGTGGGTGTGGGTGTTTCCCGATCAGATCGGCGCGGCGGCGGTGACGCCGCTGCGCCAGGTGCTGCTGCTTGGCCGCCGTTGATAAGCCCTTGTGCATGCGTGCCACCGCCCCAAGAGAACCCCTATGAGTACTGATTACGGATTCCGCTTCGACAACAGCTACGCCCGCCTGCCCGACACCCTGTTCGCCCGCACCGAACCGCAACCGGTGGCGGCGCCGCGCCTGCTGCTCTGGAACCGGCCCCTGGCCGACCAGCTGGGCCTGAACAGCGACGCCCTGGACGGCGACGCGGGCGCCCGCCTGTTCGCCGGCAACGCCGTGCCGGACGGCGCGGAACCCCTGGCCCAGGCCTACGCCGGCCACCAGTTCGGCAACCCGACCATGCTGGGCGACGGCCGCGCGGTGCTGCTCGGCGAGCAGATCACGCCGGATCACCGGCGCCGGGACATCCAGCTCAAGGGCGCCGGCCGCACCCCGTTTTCCCGGGGCGGTGACGGCCGCGCCGCCCTGGGGCCGATGCTGCGCGAATACATCATCAGCGAAGCCATGCACGCCCTGGGCATTCCCACCACCCGGGGCCTGGCGGTGGTGGCCAACGGCGAGCCGGTGTTCCGGGATGGCCCGGAGCCCGGCGCGGTGTTCACCCGGGTGGCGGACTCCCACCTGCGCGTGGGCACCTTCCAGTACGCCGCCGGCCGCCGCGACGGCGAGCTGCTCAGCACGCTGGTGGACTACACCCTGGCGCGCCACTACCCGGACCGCCGCGACGCGGACAACCCGGCCCTGGCGCTGCTGGAAGCGGTGCAGGACCGGCAGGTGGCCCTGGTTACCCACTGGATGCGGGTGGGCTTTATCCATGGCGTGATGAACACCGACAACGTGGCGCTGTCCGGCGAGACCATCGATTACGGCCCCTGCGCCTTCATGGACGCCTACCACCCGAGCACCGTGTTCAGCTCCATCGACCAGCGTGGCCGCTACGCCTATGGGAACCAGCCGGTGATCGCGCAATGGAACCTGGCGCGCTTCGCGGAAACCCTGGTGCCGCTGATCGACGACGACCCGGACCGGGCGGTGGCCACCGCCGAGGCCCTGATCAAGTCGTTCAGCGACCGCTATGACCGGGCCTGGCGGGCCATGATGCAGGATAAGCTGGGGCTGACCGGCGACCAGGACGGGGACGACGCCCTGATCCGCGATCTGCTCGATTGGATGCAACAGCAACGGGCGGACTACACCAACACCTTCCGGGCCCTGATCGGCGGCCAGATCCCCGACGGTGAGCTCTATCACCAGGACGCCTTCCTGGACTGGCACCAACGCTGGCGTGCCCGCCTGGCCACCAATCCCGAGCCCGAATCGGTGGCCTGGGACACCATGCGCCGCGCCAACCCGGCGCTGATACCCCGCAACCACCAGGTGGAAGCGGCCCTCAACGCCGCCATCGACCACGACGACCTGGCCCCCACCCGGGCCCTCCTGGACGCCCTGACCAACCCCTATGAGGACCGCCCGGACAACGACCCCTACACCCTTCCCCCCACCGAGGAGGAGCGCGTGCTGCGCACCTTCTGCGGCACCTGATCCAGGTCGCCATGGGGTAGGGTTTGTAGGAGCGGCTTCAGCCGCGATAACGACGGTGGTGGACGCATCACGGCTTGATCGCGGCTGAAGCCGCTCCTACAACAACCTCCAACCCAAAAGGGCGCGGACGGCTCCCTCGGAGCTTCCGTGTGGGGCGCCACCGGGCCGGACCGTTGGAGGCAGGGATGCCGGAAACGAGCTACAGGGATGTACTTGCCGCGTGTCCGGCCCGGTGGCGCCCCACACGGAAGCGGCCCTGATGGAGGAGCCGCCCCTCAAGGCTCCAGAATGGTATCGCTGCCCACCTCGGAAGCGCCCGGGAACTCGCGCATGAAATGCAGCCCCCGGCTCTCCCGCCGCTGCAGCGCCGAGCGGATAATCAAATCGGCGATCACCACCAGGTTGCGCAGTTCCAGCAGGTCGTTGCTGATGTGGTAATTGCTGTAGTACTCGGCGATCTCGCTTTTCAGCAACTCCACCCGATGCTGGGCCCGCTCCAGCCGTTTCACGGTGCGCACGATGCCCACGTAATCCCACATAAAGCGCCGCAGCTCGTCCCAGTTGTGGCTGATCACCACGTCCTCGTCGGAATCGGTGACCTGGGAATCGTCCCACTCCGCCGCCTCCCGGGGCTGCGGCCATTCCGCCAGGTGCGCGCCGATGTCGTCGGCCACCGCCTGCCCGTAGACGAAACACTCCAGCAGGGAATTGCTGGCCATGCGGTTGGCCCCGTGCAGGCCGGTGAAACTGGTCTCCCCCAGGGCATAGAGCCCGGGCACATCGGTGCGGCCGTGCCGGTCGATGACCACGCCACCACAGGTGTAGTGCGCCGCCGGCACCACCGGGATCGGGTCGCGGGTGATGTCCAGGCCCAGCTGCAGGCATTTGGCGTAGACCGTGGGGAAGTGCTCGATGATGAAATCCGCCGGCTTGTGGCTGATGTCCAGATACAGGCAATCGGCGCCCAGGCGCTTCATTTCATGGTCGATGGCGCGGGCCACCACATCCCGGGGCGCCAGCTCGGCGCGCTCGTCGAAGCGCGGCATGAAGCGCTCGCCGTTGGGCAGCAGCAGGCGGCCGCCCTCGCCACGGATCGCCTCGGTGATCAGAAAGCTCTTGGCCTTGGGGTGGTACAGGCAGGTGGGGTGAAACTGCATGAACTCCATGTTGCCCACCCGGCACCCGGCCCGCCAGGCCATGGCGATGCCGTCGCCGGTGGCCACGTCCGGGTTGGAGGTGTACAGGTAGACCTTGGAGGCGCCACCGGTGGCCAGCACCACCGAGCGGGCCAGGATCACGTCGGTCTCGCCGGTCTGGATGTTGTGCACATAGGCGCCGCAGCAGCGTTTTTCCGGGCCGTTCGGGCCATCGTGCCGCTGCAGAATCAGGTCCACCGCCACCCGGTGCTCCAACAGATGCACATTGTCGCGCTCGGTGACCCGTTCGATCAGGGTGCTGGAAATGGCCACCCCGGTGGCATCGGCGGCGTGAATAATGCGCCGGTGGCTGTGGCCGCCCTCGCGGGTCAGATGGTAGGGCAGGGGATTGTCTTCGTTGCTCTCCCTGCCGCCCAGGCGGGTGAAGTCCACGCCCTGGTCGATCAGCCAGCGGATCGCCGCCGGCCCGTTCTCCACGGTGTAGCGCACCGCGTCGTCATGGCACAGGCCGCCGCCGGCCCGGTGCGTGTCCTGCACGTGGCTTTCCAGGGAGTCGTCGTCGTCAAGCACCGCCGCCACGCCGCCCTGGGCGTAGTAAGTGCTCGCATGGGTGAGCTTGCCCTTGGACAGCAGCGCGGCCTGGACCCCTTCGGGCAGGCGCAGTGCAACGGTCAGTCCGGCGGCGCCGGAGCCGATGATCAGCACGTCGTAACGGTAAGTGGCCATGGATCCTCGCAGCCCGGGTAAATGTTGAACCAATGTGAAAACCGCCGCGGACGGGGGCGCTAGTATAGCGGCCTGCGGAACACCTGTTACAATACCGCGCTTTACCCGCCGCCACGGGATAATTACGTCCTCCAGGGAGCCAGCACCCGGTGTCTTCAGACGAACAACTGGTCAAGAAAGCCAAGGCCGGCGATCAGCGTGCCTTCGAAGTGCTTGTGGTCAAGTACCAGCAACGCATCTTCGCGCTTATCAGCCGCTATGTGCGCGACCACGACGAGGTGCAGGATGTGGCCCAGGAGGCCTTCATCAAGGCCTGGCGGGCGTTACCCCGCTTCCGTGGCGACAGCGCCTTCTATACCTGGCTGTATCGCATCGCCGTCAACACCGCCAAGAACCATCTGGTGGCCCTTTCCCGCCGTCCGCCGGGCTCCGACCTGGATGCCGCCGAGGCTGAACAGTACAGCGGCGCGGAAATGCTGCACGAAATTGGAACCCCGGAGTCCCATGTGTTGTCCGAGGAACTGGAGGCAGTGATTCACAAGGCGATCGATGACCTGCCCCAGGAGCTGAAAACCGCGGTCACCCTGCGTGAATTCGAGGGGCTCAGCTACGAGGATATCGCGGCGGTCATGGAATGCCCGGTGGGAACCGTTCGTTCCCGTATCTTCCGGGCCCGCGAAGCCATCGATGAAGCGGTGCGCCCCTTGCTGGGGTCGCAGCGCGGAGACAAAGGGTGAGGCTATGAGCAGGAATTACGAGGCGCTTTCCGCTTTCCTGGACGGTGAAACCACCGAATTCGAAACCCGTCGTGTGCTGCGCGACCTGGACCGGGACGATCTGGAGACCCTGGGCCGCTGGCAGAGCGTCAGTGACGTGCTGCACGGCCACGCCGCCATGGCGGCGCCCACGGACTTCAATGCGCGGCTGTCCGAGGCCCTGGCCGCGGAAGCCAAACCCGGCCGCCGCGCCGGCGTGGTGCACGGCTTCGCCCGGGTGGCGGTGGCCGCCTCGGTGGCCGCCGTCACCGTGATCGGCTGGCAGTACTGGAGCGGCGCCGCGGACACCGGCAATGCCGTGCCGGCGGTGGCCATGACCGGTGCCGCCAATGACGGCGTGGCCACCCAGGCGTCGCTGAGCGCGCCGGCCGCCACCCAAAGAATGACCCGTCCGTTCGGCGAGACCTCGCTGGTGGCGCAAAGCGCCCTGCGATCCGCCGAGCCCCGTACCGTGGCCAGCGATCAGCAACCGCGTGTTAACGCCATGCTGCTGCGCCACAGTGAATTCACCGCCCGCCACAGTGGCCAGGGCATGATGCCCTATGCCCGATTGGTCAGCATGGACGCCCGTAACGGAGCGCGCTAACGCATGATGCGGATCCTCGCCCTGGGGCTGACACTGACCGCCGCCCCCCTAGCGATCGCCGATACTCTTCCCGCCCAGAGCCTCCTGGAACGCATGACCGAAGCGACCCAGGAGCTCGATTACCAGGGCCGCTTCCTCTACCAGCTGGGTGGGGAAGTGAGCACCATGGAAATTCGTCACGCCGTGATCGACGGCGAGCAATACCAGCGCTTCACCCACCTGGACGGTCGTCTGGTGGAGGTGTTGCGCCTCGGTGACGAGTTGGTGTGCCTGCACCCCAACGGCACCCTGACCCGCATCGATGACCAGGATCAGGGCCTGCTGTCGTTCCGGCAGCGGCTTTCCTCACAGATTCCCGACCAGTACAACGTGCTGGTGGACGGCGATGGCCGGGTGGCCGGTCGCGCCACCACGCGCATGCGCGTGGCGCCGCTGGACAACCACCGCTATGGCTATCGCCTGTGGCTGGATAACGAGAGCCATCTGCTGCTCAAGTCGGAGATGGTGGACCCCGGTGGCCTGGCCCTGGAACGGGTGGAATTCGTCACCCTGGACCTGAGCCCGGGCCTGGGCCGGGGCGATTTCGAACTGCCCAAGGTGATCGCCGAGCGGGCCCTGGAGCCGGTGCCCGGCAACCACGGCGACCGCGTGCACGTGAACGCCGGCTGGTTGCCCGGCGGTTTCCGCGCCGCCGACAGCGACTGGCGCCGGGTTACCGCCGAGCGTCAGCCGGTGGCCGCCCAGAGTTACAGCGACGGCCTGGCCACCTTCACGGTGTTCGTGGAGGGGCTGGACTCCGGCAGCGTGGAGGAAGGCGTCAGCCGCATCGGGCCGACGGTGGCGATCAGCCGCACCGTGGGCGCCTCCGGACGCAATTATTTGCTCACTCTGGTGGGCGAGATTCCCCAGCCCACCGCCGAACGCATCATGCAGGGCCTCGACCTGGAGGTGGCCGAACGGCCATGATCCGGGTATCGCGGGGTATTCACCATCGGTCGCCGGCCGCTCGCCCAGGCGGCGCCGGCCGGCGTTGCTCGAAAAACGCCAGAAGGGAGCCTTCCAATGGGGACCATAAACAAATATCTGTTGCCGTTATTGCTGGCCGGCCTGATCGCCGGCTGCGGCCAGAATCAGGATAACCAGAACGCCGCGGACGGCGAGCAGGGCGCGCCCAAGGCGTCGCTGTCCGATTCCGCCCGCCAGGGCGATGACCGGGGCGGCGAGAAGCTGGTTACCGGCCTGCCTGATTTCACCGCTCTGGTGGAGAAGGAAGCACCGGCGGTGGTCAACATCTCCACCGTGACCCACCGGGAAGCGGGCAAGGGCCCGGACACCAGCCAGCTGCCGGAGATGCTGCGCCGCTTCTTCGACGAGTTCGGTGGCCCCGGCGGCCCCGGTGGCCCCGGCCCGCAGGGGCCCGGCGGTCGCCAGGACGTGGAATCCCTGGGCTCCGGCTTCATCATTTCCAGCGACGGTTATGTGCTGACCAATTATCACGTGGTCGGCGAGGCGGACGAGATCGTGGTGCGCCTGCAGGACCGCCGTGAACTGGACGCCAAGCTGGTCGGTTCCGACCCGCAGAGCGACCTGGCCCTGATCAAGGTGGATGCCGCCGACCTGCCGGTGGTGGACATCGGCTCGTCCGACGACCTCAAGGTCGGTGAGTGGGTACTGGCCATCGGCGCCCCGTTCGGCTTCGACAGCTCGGTGACCGCCGGCATCGTCAGCGCCAAGGGCCGCAGCCTGCCCAGCGATAACTATGTGCCCTTTATTCAGACCGACGTGGCGATCAACCCGGGTAACAGCGGTGGCCCGCTGTTCAACCTGAAAGGCCAGGTGGTCGGCATCAACTCCCAGATCGTCAGCCGCTCCGGTGGCTACATGGGCCTGAGCTTCGCCATCCCCATCGACCTGGCCATGGACGTGGCCGACCAGCTCAAGGACAGCGGCCAGGTGAGTCGGGGCTGGCTGGGCGTGCTGATCCAGGAAGTGGACCGGGATCTGGCCGAGTCCTTCGGCCTGGCCAAGCCCATGGGCGCCCTGGTGGCCCAGGTGCAGCCGGGCTCCCCGGCGGCGGAAGCGGGCCTGCAGCCCGGCGATGTGATCACTCACTTCGACGGCCACGAAATCCAGCGGTCCGCCCAGCTGCCCAAGTGGGTGGGGGCGCTCAAGGCCGGCACCGAGGCGGAAATGACCGTGGTGCGCAACGGCGACGAGAAAACCCTGGACGTGACCGTGGGTGAGCTGCCCAGTAATCCGCAGCAGGCCATGAACCAGGGTGGCGAGCAGGCCGGCCCGGGCGCCGACCGGCTCGGTCTGAGCGTGCGCGAGGCCAGCCCCGCGGAGCTGTCCCGGGTGGAAGCCGGCAGCGGCGTGATCGTCACCGGCGTGAAGCCGGGCCCGGCGGCCACCGCCGGCCTGCGCCAGGGTGACCTGCTGGTGAGCCTCAACGGCGAGGACGTGAAAAGCCCGGATGACTACCGCCGTATCATCGGTGAACTGCCGGAAAAAGGCTCGGTACCGGCGCTGATCAACCGGGGCGGCAATGCCCGCTTCCTGGCGCTGAAACTCGGCGACTGATCCCGCCAAAGGCCGTGGGAGCGGCCGGGCGGGGGTTCTGGTTCAGCCGCGATCAACCTGACGCGCGATAAGCCGTTGGTGGGGATCGCGGCTGAAGCCGCTCCTACAGGGGGCCTGCAAGCGGGCTCCGAGGCCGGGGGATTATCCCCGGCGGCCCTAATCCGATAGAATCGCCCACCATTGTGTCCATCTTCATGTTTCCACCATTTGGCGGGTATCTGTGACCGACATTACGCACATTCGCAACTTCTCCATTATTGCTCATATCGATCACGGCAAATCCACCCTGGCGGACCGGTTTATCCAGGTCTGCGGCGGTCTGTCCGACCGCGAGCTCAAGGAGCAGGTGCTGGATTCCATGGACCTGGAGCGTGAGCGCGGCATCACCATCAAGGCGCAGAGCGTGACTCTGTACCACACCGCGCGCAACGGAGAGACCTACCAGCTCAACTTCATCGACACGCCGGGCCACGTGGACTTTTCCTACGAGGTGTCCCGTTCCCTGTCCGCCTGTGAGGGCGCTCTGCTGGTGGTGGATGCCGCCCAGGGCGTGGAGGCCCAGTCGGTGGCCAACTGCTACACCGCCATCGAACAGGACCTGGAAGTGCTGCCGGTGCTCAACAAGGTGGACCTGCCCCAGGCGGAGCCGGACCGGGTGGCCGAGGAGATCGAGGAGATCATCGGCCTGGACGCCCTGGACGCCTGCCATGTGTCCGCCAAGACCGGGGTCGGCGTGCCCGACCTGCTGGAACAGCTGATCGAGCGCATCCCGCCGCCCCAGGGCGACCGGGAGAGCCGCCTGCAGGCGCTGATCATCGACTCCTGGTTCGACAACTACATGGGCGTGATCTCGCTGGTGCGGATTCGCTATGGCCGCCTCAAGAAGGGCGACAAGATCCACGTCAAATCCACCGGCCAGAACCATGTGGTGGACAGCCTCGGCATCTTCACCCCCAAGCGCAAGGAAACCAATGTGCTGGAGGCCGGCGAGGTGGGCTGGGTCAGTGCCACCATCAAGGACATCAAGGGCGCCCCGGTGGGCGATACCCTGACCCACGCCAACACCCCGGACGTGGAAATGCTGCCCGGCTTCAAGAAGGTGAAGCCGCAGGTGTACGCCGGCATGTTCCCGGTCAACGCGGACGACTACGAGGATTTCCGCGACGCCCTGGGCAAGCTGGCGCTCAACGACGCCTCCCTGTTCTATGAGCCGGAAAACTCCGACGCCCTGGGCTTCGGCTTCCGGGTCGGCTTCCTGGGCATGCTGCACATGGAAATCATCCATGAGCGCCTGGAGCGGGAATACGACCTGGACCTGATCACCACCGCCCCCACGGTGGTCTATGAGCTGCTGCTCAGCGACGGTGAAACGGTCTACGTGGACAACCCCTCGGAGCTGCCGGAAGGCAACAAGATCGAGGAGTTCCGCGAGCCCATCGCCCGCGTCAATATCCTCACCCCCCAGGAATACGTGGGCAACGTGATCACCCTGTGCACCGAGCGGCGCGGCGAGCAGCTCAACCTGCAGTATCTGGGCAAGCAGATCTCGCTGACCTACGACATTCCCATGGCCGAGGTGGTGCTGGACTTCTTCGACCGGCTGAAATCCGCCAGCCGTGGCTATGCGTCCCTGGAATACGCCTTCGAGCGCTTCCAGCCGGCCAAGCTGGTGAAGGTGGACGTGCTGATCAACGGCGACAAGGTGGATGCCCTGGCGATGATCTGTCACCTGGACCACTCCGCCCACCGTGGCCGGGTGCTCACCGAGAAGATGAAGGAACTGGTGCCCCGGCAGATGTTCGATGTGGCGATCCAGGCGGCCATCGGCAGCAAGATCATCGCCCGCCAGACGGTCAAGGCACTGCGCAAGAACGTGACCGCCAAATGCTATGGCGGTGACGTGTCGCGTAAGAAAAAACTGCTGCAGAAGCAAAAAGAAGGTAAGAAACGCATGAAGCAGGTGGGTAATGTGGAAATTCCCCAGGCCGCCTTCCTGGCCGTGCTCAAGGTGGATGACTAAATGGATATTGATGTGGGTTTCTGGCTGACTCTGGCGCTGCTGATCACCGTGGTGATCTGGCTGGCGGACCGTTTCCTCAAGCTGCGTCAGCGCAAGGGGATGCTCGGCACCACCGTGGAGACCTCCAACTCGCTGATTTCGGTGTTGCTGATCGTGCTGGTGATCCGCTCTTTCATTGTCGAGCCGTTCACCATTCCATCCGGTTCCATGTTGCCGACCCTGCAGGTTCATGATTTTATTCTGGTGAACAAGTTTTCCTACGGCCTGCGCCTGCCGGTGACCAACACCAAGATCATCCCGCTGGGTGAGCCGGAACGCGGTGACGTGATGGTGTTCAAGTTCCCGGAGGACACCAGCCAGAACTTCATCAAGCGCGTGGTGGGGCTGCCCGGTGACCGGGTGGCGGTGCGCGATAACGTGGTCTACATCAACGGCGAAGCGGTGGAACGCAAGCTGGTGGAGCAGGGCCGCAACGCCCGCATGTGGCGCCGCGAGTACATTGAACACCTGGGTGAAGCGAAGCATCTGATCTGGCAGGAAGGCGTGCTCAGCCCCTACGACGGCGAGCCGCGCATTCCCCAGGGCGGTACCCAGGGCGAATGGCAGGTGCCCGAGGGCAGCTATTTCGTAATGGGGGACAACCGGGACAACAGCAACGACAGCCGGTTCTGGGGCGTGGTCCCGGAGCGGCTGATCGTGGGCGAGGCGTTCATGATCTGGATGCACTGGGACCCGATCTTCTCGCTGCCCAGCTTCTCCCGCAACGGGTCAATCGACAAAGTCGAGAACGACTGAATCAAGGTGGAGACGGACCAACAATGATAACCCGAACCCGTCAAAGGGGGCTTTCCCTGCTCGGCTGGGTGGTCGTGCTGATCGTGCTGGCGGTGTTTGGCACCGCCGCCTTCCGCATGGTGCCCGCCTACATGGAATACAACACCATCCGCAGCACCATCAATTCGGTGCTCGAAGACAGCAAGACCGCACGGATGTCCGAACATGAAGTACGTTCGGCGCTGTCCAAACGTTTCACCATCAATCAGGTGGACGTGATCGGCGTCAACGATCTGGCGATCAGCAAGAACGGTGGTGATCTCGCCGTGGGGGTCGATTACGAAGTGCGCCGGCCGTTGTTCTACAACGTGTCCCTGGTCATGCATTTCGAGGACACCTTCAGCAAGAATATTGGTCGCTGATGGACGATCTGGATCGCCTTGCCCGGCGCCTGGGCTACCGTTTCCAGGACCCGGATCTGTTCGAGCTGGCCTTGAGCCACCGCAGCGTCAGCCGCCGCCGCAACAACGAGCGGCTGGAATTCCTCGGTGATGCCCTGCTCAGCCAGTTTATTTCCACGGAACTGTTTCAGCGCTTTCCGGAAGCCGCCGAAGGGCAGCTGACCCGCATGCGCGCTTTTCTGGTACGCGGCCAGACCCTGGCGGAAGTGGCCCGGGAACTGGGTGTGGGTGAATACCTGATCCTGGGCGGCGGTGAGCTGAAAAGCGGTGGCAACCGCCGCGACTCGATCCTCGCCGACGCCCTGGAAGCCCTGATCGGGGCCATTGTCATCGACGGCGGTGAGGAAACCTGCCGGCAGGTGGTGCTGGCCTGGTTCGCCGAGCGCATGGAACAGATATCGCCCCAGTCCGTGCGCAAGGACGCCAAAACCCGCTTGCAGGAATGGCTGCAGGCGCGCAAGCATGAACTACCCGCCTATGAGGTACTGTCGGTGACCGGCCAGGCGCCGCGCCAGACCTTCGAGGTGGAATGCACGCTGCCCGACCTGGAGCAGCGCTTCGTGGCCGCCGGCGCCAGCCGCCGGCGCGCCGAGCAGCAGGCGGCGGAACAGGCACTGACCTGGCTGGAGCAATCCTCATGAGCAGTACCCGTTGCGGCCTGGTGGCCATCGTCGGACGCCCCAACGTGGGCAAGTCCACCCTGATGAACCACCTGATCGGCCAGAAGGTGAGCATCACCTCGCGCAAGCCGCAGACCACCCGGCATCGTATTCACGGCATTCTCAGCCGGGACGACTATCAGATCGTGTTCGCCGACACCCCGGGCATCCATACCGGTGAGGGCAAGGCCCTTAACCGGGCCATGAACGAGGCGGCCATGTCGGCGCTTAGCGGCGTGGATGTGATCTGCTTCATGGTCGATGGCATGAAATGGACCGAGGGCGACGAGCACGTACTCGGCCTGCTGCAACGCGCCGGGGACACGCCGGTGCTGCTGCTGGTCAATAAGGTGGACAGCCTGGAAGACAAGAACGTGCTGCTGCCGCACCTGCAGACCCTGGCCAGCCGTTTCAGCTTCGCCGAGGTGATCCCGGTGTCGGCGCTGCGCGGTCATAATCTGGAAGCCCTGGAACAGGCCCTGGCCTCGCGCCTGCCGGAAGGGGATTTCTGGTTCGAGGAAGATCAGCTCACCGACCGCAGCCTGCGGTTCATGGTCGCCGAGATCATCCGTGAAAAAGTGGTGCGCCAGCTGGGTCAGGAAGTGCCCCACCAGATGACCGTGGAAATCGACCTCTGGGAAGACGGCCCCAAGGTCACCGACATCGCCGCCACCATCCTGGTGGAGCGGCGCGGCCAGAAGAAAATCCTGATCGGCGATCAGGGCGCCCGCATCAAGCAGATTGGCACCCAGGCCCGCCAGGACATCGAACGTCTGATCGAACGCAAGGTGATGCTCAACCTGTGGGTGAAGATCAAGGCCGGCTGGTCCGACGACGAGCGCGCCCTGCGCTCGCTGGGCTATGACCGCAACCAATGATCTGGCGCCGGCCTGGCTGCTGCACCGGCGCCCGTTCCGCAATACCAGCCTGATTGTCGATCTGTTCGTCCCCGAGCGGGGGCGGCTCGGCGCGGTGGCCCGGGGAGGGCGCCGCAACCCGGCCCTGGCGCCGTTCGTGCCGCTGTGGGTCAGCCTGAAAGCCGGCGGCGAACTGTTCACCCTGCGTCACAGCGAGCCCCGGGGCGCCGCGCTGCCCCTGGCCGGCCGTGCCCTGTTCTGCGGTTTCTATGTCAATGAACTGGTGATGCGGTTGCTGCACCGGGACGACGCCCACCCGGATCTGTGGCCGATCTACGAACGCACCCTGGGCCAGCTGGCCGGCGACGCGCCCCTGGATGTGAGCCTGCGGCGCTTCGAACTGATGCTGCTGGAAGAGGTGGGCTACGGCCTGACCCTGGACCAGGACGCGGAGGGCCGCCCGCTGGAGGCGGGCCTCACCTATCGCTGGGTACCGGAGCAGGGCTTTCTGGTGGCCGCCGGGGGTTATCCCGGTGAGTGGCTGGTGGCGCTGGGCGAGGACCGCTGGAACGGCGACGTGCGCCGCATGGCCAAGGCGCTGCTGCGCGAGGCCCTGGCCCCGCACCTGGGCGACCGGCCGCTGCGCAGCCGGGAGTTGTTCCGCTAGGTCCAATCGCGGCTGAAGCCGCTCCTACAACACACGTAGAAGCGGCTTCAGCCGCGATCCCGCACCGCCTCATCGATCAGCACGCGCATGGCGCGTACCGCCTCATCCAACCCGGTGATCACCGCCCGCGCCACGATGCCGTGGCCGATGTTCAGTTCGTTCATGCCCGGCAAAACGGCGATCTCGCGGGTGTTGTGGTAGTGCAGGCCGTGGCCGGCGTTGACGATCAGGCCGGCGTCCCGGGCCAGGGCCACCCCGTCGCGGATGCGCCCCAGCTCCCGTTGGGCGGTGTCGCTGTCGGTGGCATCGGCATAGTGGCCGGTGTGGATCTCGATGGCCGGCGCGCCGCAGCGTACCGCCGCCTCGATCTGCGCCGGGTCGGCGTCGATAAACAGGGACACCTGGATGCCGGCCTCGCCCAGTTGCCCGGTGCAGCGCTTGATCCATTCCTCATTGCCGACCACATCCAGACCGCCCTCGGTGGTCAGCTCCTCCCGTTTTTCCGGCACCAGGCAGCTGTGCGCCGGACGGATGCGCCGGGCGATGCCGACCATTTCCTCGGTGGCGGCCATTTCCAGGTTCATGCGCGTCTGCAGCGTCTGCGCCAGCAATTCCACGTCCCGGTCCTGGATGTGCCGCCGGTCCTCGCGCAGATGCACGGTGATGCCGTCGGCGCCGGCCTGCTCCGCCACCAGCGCCGCCTGCACCGGCTCCGGATAACGGGTGCCGCGCGCCTGGCGGAGGGTGGCGATGTGGTCGATGTTAACGCCGAGCAGAACGGGCATGGGGGGCTCCGGGGGTGGGTGGGTAACGGGGGGGTATGGTAGCAGAGGATGTGGGGGTTGGATTAGGGGAGGGGGGATAGAGCAGTTGAAAGTTGAAAGTTAAAAGTTGAAACGCGGGCCGGGCCCCTGGGGGCGGAACGGTCGTGCCCGCGTTCAACGGGCATCGACGCCGCACGGAGGCCTTTCGGCCGCAGGCCGAGGGAAGGCCTATCGGGCGGGACCTTTTAACTTTTAACTTTTAACTTTCAACTTTCAACTGCCCTATCCCCTTCCTTCCCGCCGCACGTTTTCGATCTCCGCGAGCAGAACCGCCACCAGCGGCTCCAGGCCCTGGTCGGGTACCGTCTGCTTGAGCGCTTCCTCCAGCTCGCCGGCGGCCTGTTCCAGGCGCGGTGTGCCGCAGTAACGGGTGGCGCCGTGCAGTTTGTGGACCCGTTCCAGCAGCGCCTCCCGGTCGCCGGATTCCGCCACCGCGTTGATGCCCGGGGCGTCCTGGTCCAGGCTGGCTTGCAGCATGGTGAACATTTCTTCGGCCAGGGCCTGGCGGCCGCCCACCCGGCGCAGGGCCAGCTCCGGGTCCAGCACCGGTGCTTCGCCGTCGTCGTCGTCGGCCGGTGTCGGAGTGTCCGGGGTGGTCTCAGGTTCAGGCTCAGGCTCAGGCCCCGGGTCCGGTTCGGGGTTGTCCAGTACCCATTGATTGAGGGTGTGGCGCAGCTGGGTTTCGGTGATCGGCTTGCTCAGGTAATCGTCCATGCCGGCGGCCAGCAGCGAGCGGCGTTCGCTGTCCAGGGCATGGGCGGTGAGCGCGATGATCGGGGTGCGCGGCCCTTCGCCTTCCCGTTCGCGCAGCTGGCGGGTGGTTTCCAGGCCGTCCATGCCGGGCATCTGCACGTCCATGAACACCAGGTCGTAGGTTTCCCGGGCGAAGGCCTCCAGGGCGGCTTCGCCGCTGGCGCAGGCGGTCACCTGCACGGCCATCTCTTCCAGGAACACCCGGGCCAGTTTCAGGTTGCCCGGGTGGTCGTCCACCACCAGCACCCGCACGCTCTTGCCCAGCGGCCCCAGGGGGCTGCCCGGCGCCGTCGGCGTGGCCAGCCCGCCCAGCTCCAGCAGGGCGTCGCGCAGGCGCCGGCGGGTGGCCGGTTTGCCCAGCACCCGGCAGGGCGCCGGCGGGCTGTTCAGGCGGCCGGCCAGGGCATCCGCGTGGGCGGCCAGCACCAGCACCGGCTTGCCGGTGGCGGCGGCCAGCCGCTCCACCAGCGGCGCCAGGTCCGCCGGCTGCGGCATGGAGGCGGGCACGCCCAGCACATAGAAATCGGTGAGCGCCAGCTTGTCGCCGTGCAGCTGGCTCTCCAGGGTGTCCAGGGCCTGCAGCTCGGTGACCCGCATGCGCCAGCCGCCGAGCATGTGGTAGAGGCCCAGGCGGGCATGTTCGTTGGCTTCCACCAGGGTCACCGACAGCCCCTCCAGGGTGGGGGACGCTTCCGGGCCGGCGTTGCCGTCGCGCTCCACGCGCAGGGTGAACCAGAAGGTGGAGCCGCGACCGGCGGTGCTGTCCAGGCCGATCTCGCCGCCCATGCCTTCCACCAGGCGCTTGCAGATGGCCAGCCCCAGGCCGGTGCCGCCTTCCTTGCGGCGGGCGCTCTGGTCGAGCTGGGTAAAGGCGTTGAACAGGTTTTTCTGCACTTCCCGGGGCAGGCCGTTGCCGGTGTCGGTGATCGCCACCTTGATGATCGCCTCGGCGCCCCGTTCCTCCTCCAGCATGGCGCGCACCACCACGGAGCCGCGCTCGGTGAACTTGATGGCGTTGCTGACCAGATTGGTGAGCACCTGGCGGATTCGCAGCGGGTCGCCGATCAATCGGGTGGGCACGTCACTGTAGATGATCGCCGCCTGTTCCAGGCCCTTGTCCTGGGCCATGGGCGCCAGCATGGTCTGCACGTCCTCGATCAGGTCGTGCAGGTCCAGGGGTACGTGCTCCAGGGACAGCTTGCCGGCCTCGATCTTGGAGAAGTCGAGGATGTCGTTGATGATCGACAGCAGCGACTCGGCGCTCTTGCGGATGGTGTCCAGATAGTCGCTTTGCCGTTCGCTCAACGGCGACCGCTCCAGCAGCCGGGTAAAGCCGATGATGCCGTTCAGCGGGGTGCGGATTTCGTGGCTCATATTGGCCAGGAATTCGGATTTGATCTGGCTGGCCTTGAGGGCTTCCTTGCGGGCCATGTCCAGTTCGATGTTCTGGATCTCGATGGTTTCCAGGGTTTCGCGCAGGTCCTGGGTGGCCTGGTCCACATTCTGCTGCAGTTCCGCCTGTGCTTCGTCCAGGGCGCCGACCATGTCGCGCAGGGCCTGCTCCAGCTCGTGCAGTTCTCCCTGAGCGTTGGCCCGGGGCGGCGTGCTCAGGTCGCCGTCGCGCACCCGCCGCAGGTTGTCGATCAGAATCTGGATCGGCAGGACCAGCCGCCGGGAGAAATGGGTGGCCGGCAGAATCGCCAGAATCATCACCAGGGTGATCACGCCGATCAGGGTGAGCGCCGCCTCCAGGATGCGCACGTACTGGCCCTGGTGGGAAAACTCCACGGTCAGCATGCGGTCCGCCGCGCCGGGGAGCGGGCGCACCAGCCGCCAGCCGGAATCGGTGATCAGGCGGGTGGCGCCGCTGTCCAGTTGCTCCGCCGCCTCCACCGGGCGCAGCCGTGGGCCGGTGTGCAGCTGCCAGCCGTCGCGCTGGTCCAGCAGGGTGGTGGCGCGCACGTCCGGCTGTTCCAGCAGATCCCGCAGCAGCGCCTCGTAGGCGGCGCGGTCGTCCGCGTCCAACGCCGCCAGCCGGGCGGCGTAGCTTTCCACGATCAGTTGCTGGCGCAGGGCGGTGTCGGCGCGCTCGCTGATGACCCGGGTGGCCAGGGTATAGCCGCCGATCAACAGAGCCGCCAGAAACGCCGGCAGCGCGGTCATCGTCATGATGCGGGTGCGCAGGCTGGTACGGGCCATGATCCCCCGGTCCGGTGATTTGTCTGATCCGGCATTATGACCGACTTGAGCGTCACTGCCAGGGGTCCGCTTGTTGAGCTACAATGCGGGCCATGACCTACAAGACCATTGAGTCCACGGTCGGGCGTACGCCGCTGGTGCGGCTGCAGCGCCTGCCGGGGAACACGACCAATACCCTTCTGGTGAAGCTGGAAGGCAATAACCCGGCCGGCTCCGTCAAGGACCGGCCGGCGCTCAATATGATTCGCAAGGCGGAGGAGCGGGGCGAGATCAAGCCCGGCGATACCCTGATCGAGGCCACCAGCGGCAACACCGGCATTGCCCTGGCCATGGCGGCGGCCATGCGCGGCTATCGGATGAAGCTGATCATGCCCGCCAACCAGAGCCAGGAGCGCCGCGACGCCATGGCCGCCTACGGCGCCGAGCTGATCTCGGTGACCAAGGAGGAGGGCATGGAGGGCGCCCGGGACCTGGCCCAGGCCATGCAGGCCCGGGGCGAGGGCAAGGTGCTCGACCAGTTCGCCAACCCGGACAATCCGATGGCGCACTACGAAAGCACCGCCCCGGAAATCTGGGAAGCCACCGGCGGCGCCATGACCCACTTCGTCAGTTCCATGGGCACCACCGGCACCATCATGGGCTGCAGCATGTTCTTCAAGGAACAGAACCCCAATGTTCAGATCGTCGGCCTGCAACCCACCGACGGCGCCTCGATCCCCGGTATCCGCCGCTGGCCCAAGGAATACCTGCCGAGCATCTACGATGAGTCCCGGGTGGACCAGGTCATCGATATGGACCAGGAGGTGGCCGAGCACACCATGCGCCGGCTGGCCCGGGAAGAGGGCATTTTCTGCGGGGTCTCCTCCGGCGGTGCGGTGGCCGGCGCCCTGCGGCTCAGCGAGGAGCTGGAGAACGCGGTGATCGTCGCCATCGTCTGCGACCGGGGCGACCGTTACCTTTCAACCGGCGTGTTCAGGCCGGAGAAAGACGAGGAGCCCGGCCGATGAACGTACTGGTATTCGACATCGAGACCATTCCGGACCTGGACGGCGGCCGCCGTCTCTACGATCTGGACGGCTTGGACGACAAGGACACCGCCAGCGCCCTGTTCAACCTGCGCCGCCAGGAGAACGGCTCCGAGTTCCTGCGCCTGCACCTGCACCGCGTGGTGGCGATCTCGGTGGTGCTGCGCTCCGCCCAGGGCGTCAAGGTGTGGTCCCTGGGCGACGAGAGCGCCAGCGAGAAAGAGCTGATTGAGCGCTTCTACGACGGCATCGACCGGTTCACCCCGCAGATCGTCAGCTGGAACGGCGGCGGCTTCGATCTGCCGGTGCTCAACTACCGCGCCCTCAAGCATGGCGTGGTGGCCCGTCGCTTCTGGGAAACCGGCAACGAGGACACCAGCTTCCGTTTCAACAACTACCTGAGCCGTTTCCACCAGCGCCACCTGGACCTGATGGAACAGCTGGCCATGTTCAACAACCGGGCCAACGCGCCCCTGGACCAGATCGCCACCCTGCTGGGCTTCCCCGGCAAGATGGGCATGAGCGGCGCCAAGGTGTTCGATGCCTTCCAGGACGGCGACCTCA
The DNA here is from genome assembly GCF_005938655.1 of Alloalcanivorax gelatiniphagus. Taxonomy (GTDB): domain Bacteria; phylum Pseudomonadota; class Gammaproteobacteria; order Pseudomonadales; family Alcanivoracaceae; genus Alloalcanivorax; species Alloalcanivorax gelatiniphagus. The sequence continues at coordinate 18,419 of NZ_VCQT01000030.1, read as the reverse complement.
AGGGCATCCGCGATTACTGCGAAACCGACGTGCTCAACACCTGGCTGGTGTTCCTGCGTTTCCAGTTGATGCGCGGCGAGATTGACGCCACCGGCTACCAGGCCGAACTGGATTTGCTACGCGACTATTTGCAACAGGAAGGCCACCCGCACTTCCTGGCCTTTCTGGAAGCCTGGAAAAAGGCCGCCGACGAAGTCTGACGGCGGCCCCCCAAGCCAGTACAATCCGCCCCCGAATTGCCACAAACGCCGCCCCGTGCCGGCGGCGCTCACCCGCGAGCATCGAGATTCCATGGCCCGAAGAAGCCGCAAGAAAAGACTGCCGGAAACGCCGGTGGCCGCCACCATCGAGAGCCTCAGCCACGATGGCCGGGGCATCGCCCGCCTGGACGGCAAGACCACCTTTATCGACAACGCTCTGCCCGGCGAGCAGGTGCTGTTCCAGTACACCTACATGCGCCGCAAGTTCGACGAAGGCCGGGCGGTGGAGATTCTCCAGCCGTCCCCGGAACGGGTGGAACCGCCCTGCGCCCATGCCCTGGTCTGCGGTGGCTGCAGCCTGCAGCATATGTCGCCGGCCAGCCAGATCGCCCGCAAGCAGGCGGTGCTGGCGGAGCAGCTGGAACATTTCGGCGGCCTGGCCCCGGACACCTGGCTGGAGCCGCTCACCGGGCCGGTCACCGGCTACCGGGGCAAGGCCCGTCTGGGGGTCAAGTACGTGGAGGCCCGGGGCGAGGCCCTGGTGGGCTTCCGCGAGAAGCGCAACAGCTTTATCGCCGACCTGAACCGCTGCGAAGTGCTGATCCCGGAAGTCGGCCACCGCCTCAATGAGCTGCGCGCCCTGATCAGCGATCTGGCCCTGCGCGCCCGCATTCCCCAGATCGAGGTGGCCCGGGGCGACGACGCCGTGGCCCTGGTGATCCGGCATATGGACCCGCTGCCCGCCGGGGACCTGGAGAAGCTGCTGAACTTCTGCCGGGCGGCGGATTTCCAGCTGTACCTGCAGCCGGGCAACGAGTCCACCGTGCACCGGGTGTGGCCGGAGCAGGGCGAGGAGCGGCTGTACTACCGCCACGCCCCCCATGGGCCGGACCGGGAGGGCGCCGAGCTGGCGTTTCACCCCACGGATTTCACCCAGGTAAACGCCGATATCAACCGCCGCATGGTGCCGTTGGCATTGGAATTGCTGGAGGTGGAGGCGCATCATCAGGTGCTCGATCTGTTCTGCGGTCTTGGCAACTTCACCATCCCGGCGGCGCGCCGCGCGGCCCGGGTGGTGGGCGTGGAAGGCAGCCAGGCCATGGTCGAGCGTGGTTACGAGAACGCCCGCCTCAACGGCCTGGAGAATCTGGAATTCCACGCCTGGGATCTGACCCAGGCGCCGGACGGCCAGCCCTGGGCCCGGGAGGCCTACCACCGTGTGCTGCTGGACCCGCCCCGCAGTGGTGCGCTTGAAATGGTGCGCTTGATGCCCCATTTCGGTGCGGACCTTTTGGTGTACGTTTCCTGCAACCCGGCCACGCTGGCCCGGGATGCCGGGGAACTGGTAGAGAGGGGCTACCGTCTGAAAGCGGCGGGGGTGATGGATATGTTTCCGCACACCGCCCATGTGGAATCGATCGCCGTGTTCGATCGACGCCGGACGCAGTAAAAAGGAATCGAAATGGTAACCGTACGCCGGCAACAGCCCGACGAGGACCAGGCCAGGGATTGGCAGCAGTGGCTGGAGCATCTTACCGCCCGGGTTCCGGTGCGTGACTCGCACTCCCTGGAGCGCGCCTGTGCCCTTGCGGAACAATGCGAGCGCGCCGGCGAAGCCGCCGGAGGCCACTGGCCCTATGGCAAGGGCTGCCTGACCATCGGCCTGGAAATGGCCGATGTGCTGGCCGACCTGGGCGCCGACGCCGAGGCACTGCCGGCGGCGGTGCTGTACCGGGCGGTCCGTGAGGGCCAGCTGTCGCTGCTGGACGTGGAGCGGGAATTCGGCTCCTCGGTGTCCACCCTGATCGAGGGCGTGCTGCGCATGGCGGCGATCAGCGCCTCGCTCAACCCCACCCGCAAGGCGGTGCTCGGCCAGCAGGACGGTCAGCTCGACAATGTTCGCAAGATGCTGCTGGCCATGGTCGACGACGTGCGCGTGGCCCTGGTCAAGCTGGCCGAGCGAACGGTGATCATCCGCGCGGTCAAGGAATCCGACCCGGAGCGTCAGCTGAAGGTGGCCCGGGAAATCTTCGATATCTACGCGCCCCTGGCCCACCGCCTGGGGGTGGGCCAGCTCAAGTGGGAGCTGGAGGACCTGTCGTTCCGCTACCTGCAACCCGGCGCCTACAAGAAGGTGGCGCGGTTGCTGGACGAAAAACGCCTGGACCGCGAGCAGTACATCGACGAGGTGATCCAGAGCCTGCGTGGCCACCTGGAGCGCAACGGTATCAAGGGCGCCCAGGTGTACGGGCGCGCCAAGCATATCTACAGCATCTGGCGGAAGATGCAGAAGAAGCACCTGGACTTTGGCGAGGTCTATGACGTGCGCGCGGTGCGTGTGCTGGTGCGTGAGGTGCGCGACTGCTACGCCGCCCTGGGCATCGTGCATTCGCTGTGGAAGCACGTGCCCAAGGAATTCGACGACTACATCGCCAGCCCCAAGGAAAACGGCTACCAGAGCCTGCACACCGCGGTGGTGGGCCCGGAGCGCAAAATGCTGGAGGTACAGATCCGTACCTTCGACATGCACGAGGAGGCGGAACTGGGCGTGTGCGCCCACTGGCGCTACAAGGAAGGCAGCAAGGCCGGCCGGCGCAGCCAGTCCTACGAGCAGCGCATCGCCTGGCTGCGCCAGGTGCTGGAATGGCACGAGGAACTGGGCGACAACGCCAACACCAACGCCATGATGGAAGAGCTGCAGCATGGTCTGGTCAGCGACCGGGTCTATGTGTTCACCCCGGACGGCCATGTGGTGGACCTGGAAGCCGGTGCCACCCCGGTGGACTTCGCCTACCACATCCACACCGAAGTGGGGCACCGCTGCCGGGGCGCCAAGGTCAACGGCCATATCGTGCCGCTCAGCTACAACCTGCAAACCGGTGAGCAGGTGGAAATCCTCACCGCCAAGGAGGGCGGCCCCAGCCGCGACTGGCTGACGCCGTCGCTGGGCTATGTGGCCACCTCCTCGGCGCGGGCGCGCATCCAGCAGTGGTTCAAGCGCCAGGACCGGGATGTGCACGTGGCCCAGGGCCGCGCCATCCTGGAACGGGAAATGTCGCGGCTGGCCCTGGACCGCATCGACCTGGACCAGCTGGCGCCGCAGCTTAACCTGAAGACCGGCAACGACGTGCTGGCGGCCCTGGGCGCCGGCGACCTGCGCCCCGGTCACGTGGTCAACCAGGCCCAGGCGCTGCTGCCCGACGATCCCCAGCAGCAGCTGGAGTTCGTGCCGGCCCGCTCCAAGGCCTCGGAGAGCGGCGACGTCACCATCCAGGGCGTGGGCAACCTGCTCACCCACATGGCGGCCTGCTGCCGGCCGGTGCCCGGCGACCCGGTAATGGGCTTCATCACCCAGGGCCGGGGTGTCACCGTGCACCGCGCCGATTGCCACAACCTGCTGGCGATGCAGGGCGAGGACCCGAACCGGGTGATCGAGGTCAACTGGGGCGAAGCCGACCGCATCCTCTACCCGGTGGACATCTTCCTGCGCGCCTGGGACCGCCAGGGCCTGCTCCGCGACGTGATCGCGGTGCTCGCCAACGAAAAGGTCAACGTCACCGCCGTGCACACCCAGTCCCACACCGAGGACAACACCGCCACCATGCTGCTGACCCTGGAAATCGCTTCCCTGGGCGGTCTCGGGAAGGTGTTGGCCAAGATGGATCAGATCAAGGGCGTCCTGGAAGTACGGCGCTACAAAAAATAGCAACCTGGTGATCGTCGGTTGAAAGTTAAAAGTTAAAAGTGACAACGCGAGCGGGGCCCACGAGGCGGCGGGCCAGTGCCCGCGCTTGGCGGCGTGAAATCGGGTCTTCCCCGGCCAGCGGCCACGGCAAATCCCGGACCGGCTCGCCCTTTTAACTTTCAACTTTTAACTTTTAACTGGCCCTTACCCGACCCCACGGAGTCTCCCTGATGCCCGACGCCTCTACCCCCGAAGCCGCCATCACCAAACTCCTGTCCATCATGGCCCGCCTGCGGGACCCGGATGGCGGTTGTCCCTGGGATCTGAAACAGACCTTCGACACCGTGGTGCCCTATACCGTGGAGGAGGCGTTCGAGGTGGCCGAGGCGGTGGCGCGGCGGGATTATCCGGAGCTGCGCGAGGAACTGGGGGATCTGCTGTTGCAGGTGGTGTTCCACTCGCAGATGGCCCGCGAGCAGGGGCTGTTCGACTTCGCCGAGGTGGTGGCGGTGCTCAATGAGAAAATGGTGCGCCGCCATCCCCATGTGTTCGGTGAAGTGGAGGCCGCCGACGAGAGCGCGGTGAAGGTCAACTGGGAGGTGATCAAGGCCGATGAGCGGGCCCGCAAGGGGCGCGAGCATCACAGCGCGGTGGACGGGGTGCCGGATGGGCTGCCGGCGCTGCAGCGGGCCCTCAAGCTGCAGAAGAAGGCCGCCAAGGTGGGCTTCGACTGGCGCCAGACCGGGCCGGTGCGCGACCAGGTCGGCCTGGAGCTGGCGGAGCTGGACCAGGCCCTGGAGCAGGGCGACCGGGACGCCATGGAGGACGAGCTGGGGGACGTGTTCTTTACCCTGGTGAACCTGGCCCGGCACCTGAAGCTGGACCCGGACCTGGCCCTGCGGCGCGCCTCGGACAAATTCGAAGGGCGTTTCCGCAAGGTGGAAACCCTGGCCAACCGGCCGCTCGCCGATTACGACGAAGCCTCCCTCGACGCCCTCTGGCGCCAGGCCAAGAAAACCCCCTGAGACCTGTTCGGTAGGAGCGGCTTCAGCCGCGATCAACGGCCGCCGTTCTCTTCCGGACCACCGTGCCCATCACAGCCTATGGCGGCTGAAGCCGCTGCCACGGCGGCTCCCGCGGGCTGCCACATAATCTTCACATTACAGAAACTTTTCGGTCATCCCCTCTCACCATACTCCGCTCCCAAGCACTCAGGATGCTTCGGGAGTCGCCCGTCGCATCCCCTGCTTTTCAAAATTGCCTGATGGAAGGAGATGCTCCGATGAAGAAGAACCTGCTCGCGATCGCTGTGGGGGCGGCACTCGCTACGCCGATGATGGTACCGGCGCTGGCTCAAGCCGACGGTCCCAAGGTGTACGGTAAGGTAAACATTTCCCTGGAACACCAGAAGTACGACCCGGCGCCGTCAGCTCCGAAAAATGACGACGAGTGGGAGCTGAACAGCAACGCTTCCCGCTTGGGTGTGAAAGGCGATTTCGATCTGGACGTGGCCGATCTCAAGGCAATCTACCAGGCCGAGTTCGAGATCAGCGTGGACGACGGCGACAAGAACGGCCAGACGTTCGCACAGCGCAACATCTTCGGTGGTCTGTCCGGTGGCTTCGGTACTCTGAAAGCCGGTAAATTCGACACCCCCACCAAAGTCGCTCAAATGGACGTGGACCAGTTCAACGACCTGAGCGGTGATATCAAGAACATCGCTTCCGGCGAAAACCGGGTGTCCAACATCATCCAGTACAGCACTCCGAAGCTGGCTGACATGATCACCCTGAACCTGGCCTTCATCCCCAACGAAGACAACGACGACTTCGACGGTGACGGCGAAAATGAAAACGGCCTGGCCGACAGCAGCTCCATCTCCCTGGTGCTGGAAAAAGACGCCTTCTACGCCGCCGTGTCCCGCGACACCGACATCAAAGACGACCTGATCGTCGACTCCACCGGTGTCTCCCCGGTACTCGACATCACCCGTGTGGCCGCCGGCATGAACATGGATCAGTTCGAACTGGGCGCTCTCTACCAGCTGGCGGAAGAATCCGAAGGCGACGGTGAAGAGACCAGCTACGTGCTGAGTGGCGCCTTCAAAATCGACCGCGTCAAGCTGAAAGCCCAGTACGGTCACGTGAAAGGCGACCAGACCGACGACGAAGGCACCCAGTACGCCCTCGGCGCCGACTACAAACTGGCCAAGAACAGCAAGGTCTACGCGTACTACAACAACCTGAAGTACGAACTGACCGGTGGCGACGACGAGACCCGCACCCTGGGCGTCGGCATGGAACACAAATTCTAAGTTTCATCAGAGCAACCTTGCCGGGCGCACCAGGCCCGGCTTTTCCTCGACGCGGATAACAGCGTGGCCCGCCCTCCCCGGCGGGCTTTTTTTTGTTCATGGTACGTCCGCGATCCGCTGATCCCGCCGCCGGATTATCCCAGTGAAATTTTTTGCTTGTTATTTTCTTATGCAGGTTCCGTCTTTGGCATTGTCACCAAACGGTCATATAGTGCCCGCTTTGAAACCGACAAAAAGAGGGAGGGGCGCATGCGTTCCATTATCTGGCTGGGGGCTTCCGCCCTGGCACTGAGCCTGCCGTTGTCCGCCGCCGCGGCGCCGGAGTTCTACGGTCGCATCAATATCAGCCTGGACCGGCTGTCCGATTATCAGGACGGCAATCTGCCCGGCGCTCTGAACGGCGTGGGCGCCGGCCGCTCGCCGCTGGAAGACGGCTGGTTCGTGGAAAGCAACGCGTCGCGTCTGGGCGTGCGTGGCCGTCAGCCGCTGGACGTGACGCCGCTGAGCGTGATTTACCAGCTGGAAGTGGGCTACGACGTGGACGGTGACAACGACACCTTTTCCACCCGTAACAGCTTTCTCGGCCTGGATACGCCCATCGGTGAAGTGTTCGCCGGCCGTTACGACAGCCCGGTGAAAATGGCCGAGGGGCGGGTGGATCAGTTCAACAACACCGCCGCCGACATCAGCCACTACTTTTACGGGCAGCGCCGCAACGACGGCACTCTGAACTGGCTGAGCCCGCGCTGGGGCGATCTGCAACTGCGCGCCCAGATCGCCCCCGGCGAGGCCGAGGACGTGGCCGGCGAGGAGAAGGACGGCCTGGCCGATACCTGGGGCGTGTCCGCCACCTGGAACCCGGACCGGCTGTACGCCGCCGTGGCCTACGAGAGCAGCTATCTGGAACTGAACAACCCGGCGCTGACGCCGGTGGCGGTGGCCGCCGATCTGGAGCTGCTGCGCGGCGCCCTGGGCATTACCGTGGGGCCCGTGGACCTGGGCGCCCTGGTGGAACGCACCCGCATCGATCCGGACCAGCCCGGGCAGAAGGGTGAATCGACCTCCTACATGGTCAGCGCCGGCTGGCGTCTGCCGCCGCGCCTGACCCTCAAGGCGCAGGTCGGCCGGGTGGACGGCGACGACTTCGGTTACGAGAACGACATCGTGATCGTGGGCGCGGACTACAAGCTCGCCAAGGGCACCAAGGTCTACGGCCTGGTGGCCGCTTCCGACCCCACCCTGGATTACCCGGGGGGCCTGCGTCAGGACGACAGTGGCAATCTGTTCTCGGTGGGCATGGAACACAAGTTCTGAGGCTCGGAGTGTATCGCGGCTGAAGCCGCTCCTACGGAAGCATCGCCCTGTCCGTAGGAGCGGCTTCAGCCGCGATCAGCCCCACGCCGAACACAAAAAAGCCCGCCAATGGCGGGCTTTTTTGTGTTCCAGGCGATGCTGGAGATCAATCCCAGCGCTTCAGCGCCAGGGTGGCGTTGGTGCCGCCAAAGCCGAAGCTGTTGCTGATTACCAGCTCCGGACGCTGCTCCACGGTCTGGCGCAGGATCGGCAGGCCCTCGGCGTTTTCATCCAGCTCGCTGATGTTGGCTGAGCCGGCCAGGAAGCCGCCGCGCATCATCAGCAGGCAGTAGATCGCCTCCTGCACGCCGGCGGCGCCCAGGCTGTGGCCGGTGAGGCTCTTGGTGGAACTGATCGCCGGCACCTGATCGCCGAACACTTCCCGAATCGCTTTCAGTTCGGCCACGTCGCCCACCGGGGTGCTGGTGCCGTGGGCGTTGATGTAGTCCACCTTGCCGTCCACCGTGGCCAGGGCCTGGCGCATGCAGCGCGCCGCGCCTTCGCCATTGGGGGCGACCATGTCATGGCCGTCGCTGGTGGCGCCGTAGCCGACGATCTCGGCCAGGATGTTGGCGCCGCGGGCCTTGGCGTGCTCCAGTTCCTCGACCACCACCATGCCGCCGCCGCCGGCGATGACGAAGCCGTCGCGGTGGGCGTCATAGGCGCGGGAAGCGCTTTCCGGGGTGTCGTTGTACTTGGTGGAGAGGGCGCCCATGCCGTCGAACAGGCAGCTCAGGGTCCAATGCTCTTCTTCACCGCCGCCGGCGAAGATCATGTCCTGTTTGCCGAGCTGGATCTGTTCCACCGCGTTGCCGATGCAGTGGGCGCTGGTGGCGCAGGCGCTGGCGATGGAGTAGTTGACGCCCTTGATCTTGAACGGCGTGGCCAGGCAGGCGGACACGGTGCTGGCCATCACCCGGGGCACCATGTAGGGGCCGACGCGCTTGACGCCACGCTGGCGGGCGATGTCGGCGGCTTCCACCTGGTTCTGGGAGGAATGGCCGCCGGAGCCGGCGATCAGGCCGACCCGCTCATGGCTGATCTGGTCCGCGTCCAGGCCGGCGTCGGCGATGGCTTTTTGCATCGCCACGTAGGCATAGGCCGCCGCGTCGCCCATGAAACGGCGCGCCTTGCGGTCGATATGCTCTTCCAGGTCGATCTCCGGCGTGCCTGCCACCTGGCTGCGCATGCCGATTTCCTTGTAGGCTTCCTTGAAGCGGATGCCGGGCCGGCTCTCCCGCAGGGCCCGGGATACGGTATCGGCATCGTTGCCCAGGCAGGAAACAATGCCCATGCCGGTAATCACAACGCGTCGCATACTAGTGCTCCATTAAGAGAATAAGGTCGTCTTCAACGGGGCTCCGTTCAGAAACCTTCCGTCGAAGTGAACAGGCCCACACGCAGATCGTTGGCCTGGTAGATGTCGTTGCCGTCCACGGATACGGTGGCGTCGGCGATGCCCATGGTCAGGCTGCGGGCGATTACCCGCTTGATGTCGATCCGATAGGTGAGCTTCTTGGCGGTGGGCAGCACCTGGCCGGAAAATTTCACCTGGCCCACGCCCAGGGCGCGGCCACGGCCGGGGTTGCCCAGCCAGCCGAGGAAGAAGCCCAGCAGCTGCCAGGTGGCGTCCAGGCCCAGGCAGCCCGGCATCACCGGGTCGCTCTCGAAGTGGCACTGGAAGAACCAAAGCTCGGGATCAATGTCCAATTCGGCCACGATCTGGCCCTTGCCATAGTGACCGCCGGTTTCGGCGATATGGACGATGCGGTCCATCATCAGCATGTTGGGCAGGGGCAGACGGGCATTGCCGGGGCCGAAGAGTTCGCCGTGGGCGCAGGCAAGCAGGTCATCACGGGAATAGGATGACTTTTGCTCTACCTTCATGTCGTTTGTGTTGCTGTCGTTAGCGTTAGGGCTCAAACCGTTGACTCCAGATAGATCAGGTCGGCATCGGATGGCCCCCCGGCGGGACCCTCGCGAACCGGATGAGAAGTATAAGTAAGCCGGATGACTCTTAGTTTACACCGTGTCGACCTTTCACGAATCTGACATGGTATCAGAGCGCTTTCTCCAGGTACGACCGGTAAGCGTCTCAAAATATGTCCATATACCCGGTCTGGATCATGGGTCTGTCTGATTCGGACAATGGCCGGTCATTCCCGGACTTTTCGGGGCCCGGGAACACTTGCAAAGCGGTCATCATCTGCGATGATGCCCGCGCACATGAGCCGGAGGAACAAGTGGCGGCGGAAATCGGACATCTCTCCCTGTGGGTGGCCATGGCGACGGCCCTGGTGTTGGCGGTGTTTCCCCTGATCGGCGTTTACCGCCGGGTGGAAGCCTGGCAGCGCTACGCTCGTCCTCTGGCCTGGCTGCAATGGCTGGCGCTGACGGTGTCCATCGTCGCCCTGGGCTATTGTTTTTATATCGACGACTTCTCCATTACCTACGTGGCCAACCACAGCAACTCCGAGTTGCCGCTGGGTTATCGCCTGTCGGCGATCTGGGGCGGCCACGAGGGCTCGCTGCTGCTGTGGGCCTGGATGCTGGGGGGCTGGAGCGCCCTGGTCGGCCTGTTCAGTCGCAAGGTGCCGCTGGATATGGTGGTGCGGGTGCTGTCGGTGATGGGCATGATCGCGGTGGGCTTTCTGGCCTTCATGCTGTTCACCTCCAACCCCTTCGACCGCTCGCTGCCCTGGTTCCCCATCGACGGCGTGGACCTCAATCCGCTGTTGCAGGACCCGGGTCTGATCGTGCACCCGCCCATGCTGTACATGGGCTATGTGGGTTTCTCGGTGGCCTTCGCCTTCGCCGTGGCCGGTCTGCTGGCCGGCAACCTGGACCCGGCCTGGGCCCGCTGGGCGCGGCCCTGGACCACGGTGGCCTGGTGTTTTCTCACCGTCGGCATCGCCCTGGGGTCCTGGTGGGCCTATTACGAACTGGGCTGGGGCGGCTGGTGGTTCTGGGACCCGGTGGAAAACGCTTCCCTGATGCCCTGGCTGGCCGGCACCGCCCTGATCCACTCCCTGGCGGTGAGCGAAAAGCGCAATCTGTTCCGCGCCTGGACCGTGCTGCTGGCCATCATCGCTTTTTCCCTGAGCCTGCTGGGTACCTTCCTGGTGCGCTCCGGCGTGCTCACCTCGGTGCATGCCTTCGCCAATGACCCCAGCCGTGGCGCCTTTATCCTCGGCTTCCTGGTGGTGGTGGCCGGCGGCGCGCTGACCCTGTTCGCGCTGCGCGCCGGTCAACTGGAAGGCAAGGGCGGTTTCAAGGGGCTGTCCCGGGAGACCTTCCTGCTGGGCAACAACCTGCTGTTGTTGATCGCCGCCTCGGCGGTGCTGATGGGCACGCTCTACCCGTTGCTGGGTGAGGCCCTGGACATGAAGGTGTCGATTCGCAGCCCCTACTTCAACAGTTTCTTCGTGCCCCTGGCCATGCTGCTGATGGTGTTGCTGGTGCCCGGCGTGATGAGCAACTGGAAACGCCAGGAAGGCGCGCAACTGGTACGCCGGCTGGTGTGGCTGGTGCCGGCGGCGGCGGTGGCCGGCTGGCTGGCCGCGCGCCTGCCCGGGCCGACCCCCTGGGTGGGGGTGCTGGCGATCATGCTGTGTCTGTTCGTGGTGTTCTCCCATGTGGAGGATGTGGTGCGCCGGGCGCTGGCCTACGACCGGGGCCTGGCCGGCGGCCTCGGCAAGCTGGGGCGCGGTTACTACGGCATGGTCCTGGCCCACTGCGGCCTGGCGGTGCTGGTGGCCGGCGTTACCGTGGTCAGCTACCACGAAGTGGAGCGCGATGTGCGCATGGCCCCCGGCGACGTGGCCGAGGTGGGCGGCTACCGCTTCGAGTTCGACCAGATGAGCACTTACCGTGGCGCCAACTTCGACTCCCGGCGCGGGCATTTTCTGGTCACCCGGGACGGCAAGGCGGTGACCGAGATGAACCCGGAGAAGCGCACCTACCGGGCCGGCGGTCAGGTGATGACCGAGGCGGCCATCGACGGCCGGGTGATGCGCGATCTCTACGTGGCCCTGGGCGAGCCCCTTGAAGGTGACGCCTGGGCGGTGCGCATCTACTACAAGCCGATGGTGCGCTGGATCTGGCTGGGGGCGCTGATCATGGCCCTGGGCGGGGCGCTGGCGCTCACCGATGCGCGCTATCGCAAGAACATCGGCCGCCGTGACGAGGAACCGGCTTATGAGCAACCGTCATGAGTAAGAAAAACACCGGACTTTGGGTATTCCTGCCCCTGGTGGGGTTCGTGGCGCTGGCCCTGTTGTTGGCCAGCGGTTTGGGTCGTAACCCCGAGGAACTGCCGTCGGCCCTGGCCGGCAAGCCGGTGCCCGGGTTTTCCAAACCGTCGCTGATCACCGGAGACACGCTCACCGAGGAGCGCCTCACCGGCCAGTGGCAGCTGCTCAACGTGTGGGGCACCTGGTGTCCCACTTGCTACGTGGAGCATCCCTATCTGCTGGAACTGGCCCAGCGCGGCGTGCCCATCGTCGGCATGGACTACAAGGACGAGGACGACAAGGCCCGGGATTACCTAGCCCGCTACGGCAATCCCTTCAGCGAGGTGATCGTCGACGCCGATGGCCAGCTGGGTCTGGATCTGGGCGTGTACGGCGCGCCGGAAACTTTTCTGATCAACCCCCGTGGTGAGATCGTGCTGCGTCATGTGGGCGAGCTGAACCAGCGCGCCTGGGACGAGAAGTTCGCGCCGGTGTTGCGTCAGGCGGGTAATCCGCTGGGAGGCCCGTCATGATTCGCTGGCTGTTGTTGCTGACCCTGGTGCTGGCGGCGCCGCTGCAGGCGGCCATCGATATCTATCAGTTCGATACCACCGACCAGCAGGACCGCTTCCACCGGCTCACCGAGGAACTGCGCTGCCCCAAATGCCAGAACCAGAGCATCGCCGATTCCGACGCGCAGATTGCCCGGGACATGCGTGACCGCACCGCCAGCATGATCCGCGAAGGCCACAGCGACCAGGAAGTGGTGGACTTCTTCGTGACCCGCTACGGCGATTTCGTCAGTTACCGGCCGCCGGTCAATGAACGCACCGCGATCCTGTGGATGGGCCCGCTTGGGCTGATGCTGATCGGGGTGCTGGCCATCGTCATGCTGGTGCGCCGCGCCAGCCGGAGTGCCGAGCTGGAGGAGGACGACCGGACATGACCGTTTTCGTGATTTTGCCGCTGGTTTTGGTGCTGGCGGTGCTGGTGGGTTTTCTGCTGTGGCGGCGCGAAAGCCGCCGCGCCGGCGCCCCGGTGACATGGAGCGGGCTGGCCCTGCCGCTGCTGGTGGCGGGCCTGGCGGGGCTGGGTTATCTGACCCTGGGCCTGCATCCGGAAACCCTGGACTGGCTCTCCGAACAGCGCCGCTACGATGCGGTGGCGGAGCGGGTGATCCGTGGCGAAGGCCCCAGCGATGAGGACCACGATATTTCCGCCCAGGCCCTGACCCGGGTGCTGCAGGCCAAGGTAGTGCGCGACCCGACCTTGCCGGGCTGGTACACCCTGGGGCTGCTCTACGATCAACTGGGCGCACCGGCCCAGGCCCAGGAAGCGGCGCGGCGGGCGCTGGCCCTGGACCCGCGGGACGACGGTGCCCGCCTGCTGCTGGCCCGGGGGCTGATCGCCCAGAACCAGGGCCGCCTCAACGATGAGGCCGACGCCCAGATTCGCCAGGTGCTGGCCGACAACCCCACCCATGACGGCGCCCTGATGCTGCGCGCCATGGCCGCCACCGAGGCGCGCCGCTTCGAGCTGGCCGCCGACTCCTGGCGGGCCCTGCTGGTACGCCACGGCGACGGCGAGGCCGGTAATCTGATCCGCCAGGGTCTGGCCCGCGCCGAGGCCCAGCAGCAGCGGGGTGCCCGGCTTCAGAACCTGACCTTCACGGTGCGCGCGCCGGACCTGCCCGATGGCGGCACCCTGTTCGTGTTCCTGCGCCAGGAGGGCGGCAGCGGCCAGCCGCTGGCGGCGCGGCGGGTGCTGGTGGACTCCTTTCCGGTCACCGTGACCCTGGGCGCCGACGACTGGCTGCGTAACTATCCGGAGCGGATCGACACCCTGCGAGTGGCGGCCCGTTACACCCCGGCGCCGGGCTCCAGCGTGGAGCAGGCGCACCTGGGCAGCGCCCCGCAGAGCCTGGATCCGGACGCGCAGCCGGCGGCGATTATCGAACTTGGCCGCTGAGCCGGCGCCTGCCCGCTCTTGTACCAGGGTGACCCGCACGGTACAGTTGCCCCCCTTTGGAAGGCTCTCTTCCTTCCTCTTCGTGGCAAATCGGAGATTCCTATGCGTGTCATCCTGCTTGGCGCGCCCGGTGCGGGTAAGGGCACTCAGGCGCAGTTCATCAAGGACGAATTTTCCATTCCCCAGATTTCCACCGGCGACATGCTCCGTGCCGCGGTGAAGGCAGGCACGCCTCTGGGTCTGGAAGCGAAAAAAGTCATGGACGCCGGCGGCCTGGTTTCCGACGACATCATTCTCGGCCTGGTGAAGGAACGCATCGCCCAGGACGACTGTGCCAACGGCTTTCTGTTCGACGGCTTCCCGCGCACCATTCCCCAGGCCCAGGCGCTGGTGGATCAGGACGTCAACATCGACTTCGTGGTCGAGATCGATGTGGACGATGAAGAAATCATCGAGCGCCTGAGCGGCCGCCGCGTGCACCCGTCCTCCGGCCGGGTCTACCACGTCAAGCACAATCCGCCCAAGGTGGAAGGCAAGGATGACGAGACCGGTGACGAACTGGTCCAGCGCGACGACGACAAGGAAGCCACCGTGCGTAAACGTCTGCAGGTGTACCAGGAGCAGACCCGCCCGCTGGTGGACTTCTATAAGAAGATCGCCGACAGCGGCGAGCCCAACGCGCCCACCTATGTGCGCGTGGCCGGCGTGGGCGGTGTCGAGGACATCCGCCAGCGCATCATGGCCAAGCTCAAGGGCTGACGCCGCCCTCTTTTCAGAGGACGCGCCACCGGAAAGAAAGGGGAAGCGGAAGCTTCCCCTTTTTTGTTTATCGCGCCGGGCCCTCCGGCCGGTATCTTGATGCCGGTCTTGGGGCGTTGTTTTTTAGCCGCTAGAATGCCGCTCACTCTCCATTGACCCTGGCTCGGGTTTGATGCCGCGCCAAGGAGGAAACCTATGTCCGCATCGAAGACCGCCGTGGTCGTTGTTAATCTGGGAACGCCGGATGCGCCCACCGCGCCGGCGGTACGTGCCTATCTGAAGGAATTTCTGTCCGATCCGAGGGTGGTGGAAGCGCCGCGCTGGCTGTGGTTCTTCGTGCTGCGTCTGGTGGTGTTGCCGTTCCGGCCGCGCCGGGTGGCGCGCCTGTACGCCTCGGTGTGGAATGAGGATTCGCCGATTCGGGAGATCACCGAACGCCAGGCCCGGGAACTGGAAACCCGGCTCGGTGTTACCGTCCGTTACGCCATGCGCTATGGCCGCCCGGCCATGCGCCCGCTGCTGGATGAACTGGCCGGTGAAGGCTACGACCACCTGGTGATCCTGCCGCTTTATCCGCAATACTCCGGCTCCACCACCGGCGCCGTGGCCGACGTGGTGGCGAACTGGATGCACGGTCGCCGGGAGCTGCCCGGCTTGTCCCTGATCCGTGACTACTGGGAGCACCCGGCCTGGGTGGAGGCCATGGCCGACAGCATCCGCGCCTTCCGGGAACAGCATGGCGGCGCCGACAAGCTGGTGTTTTCCTTCCATGGCATTCCCAAGGAATACGAAGACAAGGGTGACCGCTATGGCGAACGCTGCCGGCGCTCCGCCCATCTGATCGCGGAACGGTTGGCGCTGGCCGATGACGAATGGGCGATCACCTTCCAGTCACGGTTCGGCCCCAAGGAATGGCTGCAGCCTTACACCGATAAAAGTCTTGAAGCCTGGGCCGGGCAGGGCGTGCGTTCGGTGCAGTTGGTGTGCCCCGGTTTTTCCGCCGATTGTCTGGAAACCCTGGAGGAAATCGACGCGGAGAATCGGGAAATCTTTCTTGGTGCCGGCGGTGAACGCTTTCAATACATTCCCGCGCTCAATGCCGACCAGGGACACATCGAAGCGCTGGCGCGCATCGTTGAAGAGAATCTGCCGAAGCCTTCGTGACTGTCAGGAAAACACAAAAGAAAAGCGGTCGATGACCAAGAAGGGGGACTGAAAAGTCCCTCTTTTTTATTTTTTACTTTAGTAGCCCCGTCTCCTGATCAAATAATGTACCAACGTATTTTTTTTTATGCTACTTTCCGACTGTCGCAGAAAAACGACGTCATAGATTAGGAGATCGATCATGGCCCGAGCAGCAAAAAAAGCAGCGAGCAAACGCGCAACGCGCAAGAAAGCCGCCGCTCGCAAAACTCCGGCCGCCAAGACGGCGGCCAAGAAAACCACCGCCAAGGCACCGGCTGTTCCCAAGTCGGTAAGCAACGCCGAATCCAAGTTCAAGCTTCAGGACAAGGCGGTTGCCCAGGCGGAGAAGAAAGTTTCCCAGGCGGAAGTCCGACTGGACCGTCAGAAGAAAAAGATCGAAACCGAGGACGGCAAGCTCGGTAAGCTGCGCGCCGATCTGGCCGCACGCCGGGATAAAGCCAAGAAGAATGCCACCGCCGCCGCCAAGCGCGCCGTGGACACCGCTCGTGGCAAGATGAACACCCAGCGCCTCAAGCTTCAGGATCTGCGCGGCGAGTCGAAAGTGATTCGCGCCGAGATTCAGGCCGCCAAGCAAGTGGTCACCCGCGAGAAGAAAAAATTGCGTACCGCTCAGCGCAATCTTTCCACCAAGATGCGTGACTACGAGCGCAAGCTGGCGAAGAAAGCCAAGGCCGCTCAGAAGAAAGCCGAGCAGAAGGCCAAGAGCGCCGCCCGCAAGGCCGCCGCCAAGGAAAAGAGCGCGGCGAAGAAAGCCGCCGCCAAGAAGAAGACCACCGCCGGTAAGAGCGCGGCGAAAAAAACCGCCGCCAAGAAGAGCAGCACCGCCAAGAAGAGCGCTGCCAAGAAGAGCACCGCCGGTAAGGCAAGCACCGCCAAGAAGAGCACCCGGAAAGCGCCGGCACGCAAAACCGCCGCCCGCAAAACCACCCCCCGCAAGAAGAGCGCGGCCCGCAAGACCCCGGCCCGCAAGCAAAGCACCACCGGCAACAGCGACGGCACCACGCAAAGCTGAGCGGTCCCCGGACCGGTCGCACTGACACCGCCCCCTTTCCGGGGGCGGTGTTATTTGTGACGCCGTAAACGGTGTGCCGAAAAGGTGTTGATAACAATTCGCATTAGAGTTAGCCTGTTCCCTGAGATTGAGGAGTGGGCGTAGCCATGTACGTATGTCTCTGCAACGGCATCACCGACAGCCAAATACGGGAAGCAGCCGAAAGCGGTTGCGACAGCCTGCGTGATCTTCGTCGGGAACTTGGGGTTGGCAGTCAGTGTGCTAAATGTGCACGGCACGCCCGTCAGGTATTGCGTGATACCCGTAACGCCATGCCGGCGACCTCCTCTCTCTCCGCCAGCCTGGGTGAAGTCGTACAGTTCTGGCCAAGGACCGCCTGACCGTACCGCACTTCGGAACCACCCGGGCCCGTGGCCGCCCAGCCAGGCAAGATACCCCCAGGGGTAGGGCGCCAAGCCAGGAGCGGGCCTCCGGCGGATTCGAGAAGACTGATTCTCATTTCTATAACTACTTGTATTTACTGAATTTTTTTGTCGCCGACCCTTGTCGGGGGTGGTCTATTGCACAACAATAGGCGCCATCGCACCCCGGCACCGGAGACATGGCATGAAAGGCGACAAGAAAGTCATCGAACACCTCAACCGCGCCCTGGGCAACGAGCTCATCGCCATCAACCAGTATTTCCTGCACGCCAAGATGTACAAGGATTGGGGTCTGCACGCCTTGTACGAGAAGGAATACCACGAGTCCATCGACGAAATGAAACACGCCGACTGGCTGGTGGAACGCATCCTGTTCCTGGAAGGCATCCCCAACCTGCAGGACCTGGGCAAGCTGATGATCGGCGAAAACGCCCGCGAAATGCTCGAATGTGACCTGAAACTGGAGCATATGGCCCTCCCGGACCTGCGCGACGGCATGGAATACTGCGAATCCATCCGCGACTACGTCTCCCGGGACCTGCTGCGCCGCATCCTCGAATCCGAGGAAGAGCACATCGACTGGCTGGAAACTCAGATCGAGCTGATCGACAAGGTCGGCATCGAGAATTACCTGCAGAAACAAATGGAAACCGCGGACGACTAACCACGAAATCCGACTGTTTGCGCAAGAATTCACCGACCCCGGCTTGACTCCCCCCGGCCCATTGGGAATAATGCGCGCCTCTTGACGGCCAACGCCGACAAGCCCGCACCGGTAGCTCAGTTGGATAGAGCATCTGGCTACGAACCAGGAGGTCGGGGGTTCGAATCCTCCCCGGTGCGCCATCTGAAATGAAAAGGGCCCCGCTTCAAAGAAGCGGGGCCCTTTTCATTTCAGATGCCATACTGGGGAAGTATTTAGAGAACCCCCCCGGGTTCGACAAGCCGGCCCTACGGGCCGGCGCAGGACGCCGCCGCACGCGGCGGCGCCCCGAAGGGGTGAGCCCGGGCCCAAAGGCCCGGGCGAATCAATCCTCCCCGGTGCCCCTCTACCCGGACCCACTCCCATCTCAGCCCAAGACTCGCCATATACCCAAGCCAGGCGAGCAACGCGAAGCCTGGCGCCCCCAACGCCGATCTCGCCCCAACGCCGATCTCGCCCCAACGCCTATCGCGGCTAAAGCGGCTCCTACAAAGGCACACAACAACGCCCACCCAAGCTAGGCGAGCGAAGCAAAGCCTAGCGGGCCCATCTCTCCCCACGCCCA
>NZ_VCQT01000003.1 GCF_005938655.1 Alloalcanivorax gelatiniphagus | reverse complement strand
AAAACAGTCTGCACCGTTCAGGTCATACGAACTCGCAACGATCAACGATATCGCACCAAATAGACACAAGTGTCAGATAAACTTCTAACGCTTGTATTCCATTAGGAATACTTGGACTTTCTCATTTCCCAGATTGTTAAAGAGCTTGCCAACCCCGTTAAGGGCCGCGCTGACAAAAAAGTCAGAAGCAAACAGTCGTCGAACAACTGCTTGATTATGACTTCCAGGGTCTTCGAAACGACTCGAAGAATGTACCTCGAATATGGTGGAGCCGAGGAGGATCGAACTCCTGACCTCCTGCGTGCAAGGCAGGCGCTCTCCCAGCTGAGCTACGGCCCCAAAATTGTGACTGTTCATGGAACAGCGGCGCCGCCGACCGTAAGAGCCGGCGTACACCGTATTCTGGTGGGTCTGGGCCGATTTGAACGGCCGACCTCACCCTTATCAGGGGTGCGCTCTAACCAACTGAGCTACAGACCCAAAAACAGCGCTTTGGCATCTTTAACCATTCAGACAAGCAAACGTGTGGGTC
>NZ_VCQT01000029.1 GCF_005938655.1 Alloalcanivorax gelatiniphagus | reverse complement strand
GCCCATCTCTCCCCACGCCCACCTCCGCCCCAACGCCTATCGCGGCTAAAGCCGCTCCTACAAGGACACACAAAAACGCCTACCCAAGCCAGGCGAGCGAAGCAAAGCCTGGCGCCCCCGAATTTTACAGCCCGCGAAGAAACCATCCGCTACCCTGTGCCATCGAACCCACAGCCACACCACAGGAACCGGACCACGATGCACCCCCAATGGCTCCCCCGCCTCAACGCGCTCCTCTACCGCCTGCGCCACCTCTGGGCGGTGGGCAGCTTTTCCCTGGGGCTGGCGAGTTATTTTCTGGTGGAACGGAAGCCCTGGCTGGCGGCGGTGCTCACCGCCATTCTGGTGGGCACCTGGCTGGTGCTGCTCACCGAGAACTTCTGGCTGCGCCGTTTCCGGGGGTCGGCCATGGAGCCGCTGGCCCAGGGGGCGCTCAAGCTGATGCTGCAGGGCGTGCACCAGGAGGCGTTTTTCTTCAGCCTGCCGTTCGTGATTCTGCAGTGGTCCGGCGGCGCCGAGTATTTCCTGTTCACCGGCCTGGTGGCCGCCGCCGCGCTGGTCAGCATCATCGATCCGCTGTACTTCCGGCTGGCCGCCCACCGGGCGGTGTATTTTGGGTTTCACGCCTGGGCCCTGTTCGTGGCGCTGCTGGTATTGCTGCCGCTGATCTTCAAGTGGCCCACCAATTTCGCCCTGGACGGGGCGGCGTTGCTGACCGCGCTGTTCGCGCTGCCCAGTTTCTGGCGGGTGGGCGGGCCACGGCCGGGGTACCGCTGGGCGATGCTGGTGGGGGTGTCGGTGTTGATCGCCACGGTGCCGGTGTGGGGCGCCCGGCTGGTGCCGCCGCTGACCCTGTCGCTGGAGGAGCGGGCCATGGCGGTGAGCATCAACCGTTCCAGCCGTGAGCCGCTGGTCACCGGGCGCAGTTTCCGGGTCTCGGACCTGAACGATGGCCTCTATGCCTACACCGCCATCCGTGCGCCTTTGGGATTGGGCCAGGAGGTCAGCCATTACTGGTTCCACAATGGTGAGCAGGTGGACCGCATCGGCCTGCACCTGACCGGCGGCCGGCGTCAGGGCTACCGCACCTGGTCCCACAAGGCCCATTTGCCGGCGCCGGCGGTGGGTGACTGGCGGGTGGAGGTACGCACCGACAAGAACCAGATCATCGGCGTGCTGCGTTTCACGGTGGTGGACTAGGGCGTGTTCACACTACTCGCATCCAGCAGGAGTAATGGATGCGGTGTGAACAGGCCCTGGTGTGACAAATCGCCCCACCCCCCGGGTTGCGCCTTGACGGCGGCGGGGGGCCGGCGCAACCTTGGCGCCGCGATCCGGGCCGGCGCAGGCCGGCCGCCCCGGGAAAGGCTTCCTGATGCTGCACACCCTGTACGGCGCGTTGACGCCCTACATTTTTTCGCCGATCACCGTGCTGTTGTTCCTGCTGGCGGTGACCGCTTACCTGGTCGGCTGGCGCCGACTGGCGGCCCGTGGCCGGCCGCCGTCCGCCTGGCGCAGCCTGTCGTTTTTCCTGGGCGTGCTGCTGTGCTATCTGGTGATGCACACCCAGTTCGACTATTACTCGCGCTACATGTTTTTCGTGCACCGGGGCCAGCACCTGGTGTTGCACCATCTGGGCGCCTTTCTGATCGCCCTGGCCAATCCGTTACCGGTGCTGGCCGCCTGCGCCGGCGACCGCCACTTTCCCCGGCTGGCGGCGGTGTTGCGGCCGGTGCGCCGGGTACTGTTCGACCCGGTGGTGGCGACGGTGCTGTTCGTGGGGCTGATTTTCTTCTGGCTGAGCCCGTCGATTCATTTCGACGCCATGCTCAGCCTGCGGCTTTACGAGCTGATGAATTGGTCGATGCTGGTGGACGGGGTGATCTTCTGGCTGGTGATTCTCGACCCCCGGGACCCGGATCGGGCGCACACGTCGCGCTTTGGCGTGCGTTTCTTGATGCTGGTGGCGGCGCTGTTTCCACAGATTCTTTTGGGCGCCTACATCACCTTCGCCGACGCCGGCCTGTACGACGTGTATGCCATCTGCGGCCGGGCCTTCGCCATTGATGCGGCCACCGATCAGGTGTTGGGCGGGCTGCTTACCTGGATTCCGCCGGCCATGATGACAATCGTTGGCGCCCTGGTGGTGCTGCGTCTTTATCTGCGTTACGACAGTGAAAAAGGAGGCTGACATGGTCCGATATCTGAGTGCGGCGCTGCTGGTCGCCAGCCTGTTCTGGCTGGCCGGTTGTGGTTCCTCGGGGGTGTCGTTCAACGGCAAGGACATCACCGGCCTGATGCCGGATCTGGAGTTCTCGTTGAAGGGCGAAGGCGGGGAGACGGTGACCCAGGCCCGTTACCAGGGCGAGGCGGTGGTGCTGTTTTTTGGCTATACCCATTGCCCGGATTTCTGCCCGACCACGTTGACCGCGCTGGCCCAGGCGCTGAATAAGCTGTCCGACCAGGAGCGAGAGCAGATTCGCGTGCTGTTCGTGAGCGTGGACCCGGAGCGGGATACGCCGGAGCTGTTGGCCAAGTACACCGCCTATTTCAGTCCGCGGGTGGATGGCTTGACCGGTGATCAGGAAACGCTGCGGGAGCTGACCAAACGTTACCGCACCACCTACAGTTACGGGGAGCCCAATGAGAGCGGCGCCTATCTGGTGAATCACGGTCTGGCCATGTACGGGTTTGATCGGCATGGCAAGGTGCGGTTGTTCATGCGTAATGATCAGCCGGTGGATCAGATTGCCGAGGATTTGCGGGCGCTGGTCAGCATTCAGTAACCGGCGTGGTGGGTCTCTCCAGCCGGGGCGCGACTCCGCCTGGAGGCCCTTCCGGGAACGCCGCGAGTACGTCCATGTAGGCTCCCTTTCGAACGTCCTGTTCTCAAGGGTCCCGGAAGGGCCTCCAGGCGGAGCCGCTCGGAGCGGGACTCCGCGCGGTGGGGGTGGGGGGTAGGAAGGTTAGCCGGCGCGGAGGCGTTTGGCGGCGTGCACCATGTTGGCCAGGGCGCCTTCGGTTTCTTCCCATTTGCGGGTTTTCAGGCCGCAGTCCGGGTTCACCCAGAGCCGTTCCTTGGGCAGGCGGTGGGCGGCTTTCTCCATCAGTTGCACCATCCAGTCCACTTCCGGCTGGTTGGGGGAATGGATGTCATAGACCCCCGGGCCGATGTCGTTGGGGTATTGGAAGTTCTCGAAGGCTTCCAGCAGTTCCATGTTGGAGCGTGATGTCTCGATGGTGATCACGTCCGCGTCCATGGCGGCGATGGCTTCGATGATGTCGTTGAACTCGGAATAGCACATGTGGGTGTGGATCTGGGTTTCGTCGGCCACGCCCACGGTGGCCAGCCGGAAGCACTCCACCGCCCAGTCCAGGTAGCGTTGCCAGTCGCCGCGTCGCAGCGGCAGGCCTTCACGGAACGCCGGTTCGTCGATCTGGATCACGCCGATGCCGGCGGCTTCCAGGTCCTGCACTTCGTCGCGCAGGGCCAGGGCGATTTGCCGGCAGGTGGTGTCGCGGGGCTGGTCGTCGCGCACGAAGGACCACTGCAGAATGGTCACCGGGCCGGTGAGCATGCCCTTCACCGGTTTGTCGGTGAGCGATTGGGCGAAGCGCGCCCAGTCCACCGTCATCGGCGCCGGCCGGCTTACGTCGCCGAAGATCACCGGCGGCTTCACGCAGCGTGAGCCGTAGCTTTGCACCCAGCCGAAGCGGGTAAAGACGAAACCCTCCAGCAGTTCACCGAAGTATTCCACCATGTCGTTGCGCTCGGCTTCGCCGTGCACCAGCACGTCCAGGTCCACCTGTTCCTGGTAACGGATGACGCGGGTGATTTCCTGCTTCATCCGTTCCTGGTAGTCGGCGTCATTCAGTTTGCCGGCCTTCCAGTCGCGGCGGGCGGTACGGATTTCCGGTGTCTGCGGGAAGGAGCCGATGGTGGTGGTGGGGAAGGCGGGCAGGTTCAGCGCCGCCTGTTGTTTGCCGATGCGGTCGGCGAACGGGCTCACCCGGTCGCGGGAAAGTTGGCTGGCGGCGGCCATGCGCTCGCCCACGGCTTTGTTGTGGATGCGCGGGGAGGCGGCGCGGGCGGCGAGCGCCTGGCGCTGGGCGGAGAGGGCGGCCTCGTCGGCGTTGCCGTCCAGGGCATCGCCGAGCAGTTTCAGTTCGTCCAGTTTCTGTTTGGCGAAGCTCAGCCAGCTTTTCAGTTCGGCGTCGAGTTTGTCTTCCTGGTCCAGGTCCACCGGGCTGTGAAGCAGCGAGCAGGAGGGCGCCAGCCACAGTTGGTCGCCGAGTTGTTGCTTGAGCGGCTTGAGGGTTTCCAGCAGGGCATCCAGGTCGGCGCGCCAGATATTGCGGCCGTCGATCACGCCCAGGGACAGCACCTTGTCGCCCAGGCGCGGCAGCACCTGCGCCAGGTCGTCGGCACCGCGCACCCGGTCCAGGTGCAGGCCCGCCACCGGCAGTGCCAGGGCGGTGAACAGGTTGTCGTCCAGGCTCTCGAAGTAGGTGGTGAGCAGCAGTTTCAGGTCGGCGGCGCCGGCCAGGGCATCGAACACCCGCAGGTAGGCCCGTTGCCAGGCGTCGGGCAGGTCCAGGCACAGAATCGGTTCGTCGATCTGCACCCAGGTCACGCCCTGCTCGGCGAAGCGCCGCAGGATCTGCTTGTAGACCGGAATCAGCCGGTCCAGCAGGTCCAGTTTGCCCAGGTCGCCGTTGCTCTCGAACGCCTCGCCCTTGGACAGCCACAGGTAGGTGAGCGGGCCGGGAATCACCGGCTTGGCGTCGTGGCCCAGGGCCTGGGCCTCGTCGATTTGCTCGAACAGGGTGTCACGGGCGATGCGGAAGGTCTGGTCGGCGCGCAGTTCCGGCACGATGTAGTGGTAGTTGGTATCGAACCACTTGGTCATCTCGCAGGCCGCCGCCGGTTCGCCGCTGGGGGCGCGGCCACGGGCCATGCGGAACAGGGTGTCCAGGTCCACGGACAGGTCGTCGGCCTGGCCGAAGCGGGCCGGCACCACGCCCAGCAGGCAGGAGAACTCCAGGATCTGGTCGTACCAGGCGAAGTCGCCCACCGGCACCGGCGATACGCCGGCCTCCGCCTGCAGGGCCCAATGTCGCTGGCGCAGGCTGCGGCCCACATGTTCCAGTTCGCTGCGTTGCAGGGTGCCGGCCCAGTAGGCCTCCTGGGCCTGTTTCAGTTCCCGCCGCGCGCCGATGCGCGGAAAGCCGAGGGTATGCCAAGTCGTCATGATTCCGTCCTTCTGGTCGCCATGGGGGGCGTTCAATGCAAAGCGCTATTGTGGCCACCGGGTGACTTGAGACAAAATCAAATATCTAATCTCGATTATGAGGAGAGCTCATGTTGCTGGAGCTGCGTCATCTCAACACGATGCTTGCCATCGACGAGGCCGGCAGTCTGGTGGAGGCGGCGGAGCGGCTGCACGTGACCCAGTCGGCCCTGTCCCATCAGCTCAAGGATCTGGAGCACCGGCTGGGGGTGTCGCTGATCGTGCGGCGCACCCGGCCGATCCGCTTCACGCCCGCCGGCGCCCGGCTGCTGGTGCTGGCCCGGCAGGTGTTGCCGCAGGTGAAGCACACCGAGACCGAGCTGCGCCGTCTGGCCGCCGGGCGCAGTGGCCGGCTGCACATCGCCATCGAGTGCCATTCCTGTTTTCAGTGGCTGATGCCGGCCCTGGACCGGTTTCGGGAAGCCTGGCCGGAGGTGCAGCTGGATCTGTCCGCGGCGTTCAGTTTCACGCCCCAGAGCGCCCTGGTACGCGGCGATCTGGATATGGTGATCACCTCCGATCCGGTGGATAACGACGCGGTTCGTTATCTGCCGCTGTTCCGCTATGAGCTGGTGCTGGCGGTGGCGCGGGGCTCGGCCCTGGCGCGGGGCCGCCACGTGGAAGCAGGGGACCTGGCCGACCAGGTGCTGATCGCCTACCCGGTGGAGCACGAGCGGTTGGATGTGTTCACCGCCTTCCTGGATCCCGCCGGGGTGGCGCCGGCCTCGGTGCGCACCGCCGAGCTGACCCCGATGATGGTGCAGCTGGTGGCCGCCGGTCGCGGCGTGGCGGCGTTGCCCAACTGGGCCCTCACCGAGTATCTGGACCTGAAGCTGGTGGAGGCGGCGCGGCTGGGCGAGGGAGGGGTATGGCGCACGCTCTACGCGGCGGTGCGCCAGGGCGACGAGACGGTGCCGTTCGTGCAGGAATTCATGGAGATTGGCCGGGACCTGTGTTTCCAGAATCTGTCCGGCATCCGCCGCGCCGATTGACCGGCGCGGGGACTTTACGGCGGCGTATCCCGCAGCCGCAGCATGGTCACCCAGTAATGCTGCTTATGGGCGCGTTGCTGGTAGCTTTGGCACACCCGGTCGGCGTGTTGGCGGGAATGAAAGCGGGTCACCACGAACACCTTGCCATGGCCATCCTTGCGCCACAGTACATACTGGGTGTTACCAGCGGCCATAGGGCCGGCGGCTGAGTGCGCTGTTGTAGTAGCGCGGGTCGTCGGTGACTTCCTCGGCCAGCCAGTCCGGGCGGGGAATCGGCTGGTCTTCGTGGCTCAGTTCGATCTCCGCCACCACCAGCCCGTCGTTGTCACCGTGGAAGACATCCACTTCCCACTCCAGCCCGTCCCCGGCGGGCAGCCGGTAGCGGGTTTTGTCGATGACGCCCTCGGCGCACATCTCGGCAAGAATGGCCAGGGCGTCGTCCACCGGAATCGGGTATTCGAACTCGCTGCGGCGGGCGCCGCGGGTTTCGCCCTTGAGGGTCAGCCAGGCCCGGTCACCCTGGATGCGCACCCGCACGGTGGCGTGCTGGTCGTGGCTCAGATAGCCCTGCACCAGGCGCTCGCCGTGCCGGCCGGCAAGAAAGTCGGTGCCGGTGACGCGGAATTTGCGTTCGATTTCCAGTCCCATCAGGTTCCCTCCCGGAATGGTCGATCAGCCCTCGGCCGGGCTGGGGGATGTGGGCACCAGGTCGCGGTTGCGTTTCAGTTCTTCCACCGGGAAGCCTTTCTCCCGGGCCACCTCCACCAGCGCCTGGTAGCGGTCTTCCGGCAGGCGCGGCTGGCGGGCCAGAATCCACAGGTAATCGCGGCTGGGGCCGCCCACCACCACGGTCTGGTAATCCTGGTCCAGCGCCAGCACCCAATAGTTGCCCTCGGCCAGCCGGGGCAGCAGCCGGGAGAACCAGTTGTCGAAGCGGACCTTGAGCTTGGCGTCGCCGCTGCCTTCCAGGGCGCGGGCGGTGCCGGTGGCCTCGCTGGGGCCGTCCTTCCGCTGGCAGCGATTGACCACGCCGATCCGGTGCGGCGCTTCCAGGGTGTAGGTGGCGGTGGAGTTGTAGCAGCCGCGCTGGAACCACTGGGGCAACCGCGCGATCTCGTACCAGGTGCCGCCGTAACGCTCCAGATCGACCCGCTCCACGGTGGTCAGGGGCGGTTCCCCGCTACCGGCGCAGCCGGCCAGCAGCGCGGCGGTGAGCAGGGGCAGGGTGGCGAGCTTGAGGGTCCGAAAGGGCATGTCGTTTCCTTGCGACGTTTAAAATGGGCCAAGCGACAGTCTAGGCTCTGTGCCCCCCATTTGCATTACGCTCGTTTGTGCCGGCACGGCCCTCCCGGCCCGTTTTGCCATGCTATACTGCCGCGCCGATTCAGGGAGGTTTGATTATCACTGCGCCACGTCTCACAGTGCGCCGGCTGAGCTGCGAGCGCGACGACCGGATGTTGTTCCGGGACCTGTCGTTTTCCGCCGGCGATGGCGAAATCTGGCAGATCACCGGGGCCAACGGCGCCGGCAAAACCACCCTGCTGCGTATTCTGGTGGGGCTGCACGGTTTCTACGACGGTGAGGTGCTGTGGCACCAGCCGCTGGCGCCGTCGTTGCTCTATCTGGGCCATCAGCCCGGCGTGCGCGAGGAACTCTCCGCCCGGGAAAACCTCCGATACAGTCAGGCCCTGTGCGGCCAGGGCGGCGACCCGGACGCGGCCCTGGAGGCGGTGGGGCTGTACGGTTTCGAGGACGTGCCCGCCGGGCGCCTGTCCGCCGGCCAGAAGCGGCGCATCGCCCTGGCCCGGCTGTGGCTGGACCACAAGCCGGTATGGGTGCTGGACGAACCCTTCACCGCCATCGACCAGGACGGGGTGGCGCGGTTGGACGCCCGCCTGCGCGAGGCCGCCGCCGCCGGCACGCTGGTGCTGTACACCTCCCACCATCAGGTCGGCGAGAACGCCCGGCGCCTGCATCTGGGCGCCGCCGGAGCGCGGCCATGAGCGGCGTGTGGGGAGCGGCCCTGCGCCGCGAGCTGACCCTGATCTGGCGGGCGCCGGCGGACATGGTGCAGCCGCTGTTTTTCTTCGTGGTGGTGGTCAGCCTGTTTCCGCTGGGCCTGTCGCCGAAGCCGGCGCTGCTGGCGCTGGTGGCGCCCGGGGCAATCTGGGTGGCGGCGCTGCTGGCGGTGATGCTGTCCCTGGACGGTCTGTTCCGCCGCGACCAGGAAAGCGGCGCCCTGGACCAGATGCTCACGTCCCCCGTGGTATCGGTGGTGCCGGTGGCGGCCAAGTTGCTGGCCCATTGGTTGCTCACCGGGCTGCCCCTGGCGCTGATGGCGCCGCTGCTTGGCTACATGATGCAGCTGCCGGTGGCGGTGCTGGATACCCTGATGATCAGCGTGCTGTTGGGCACGCCCACCCTGACCGTGGTGGGGGCCATCGGCGCCGCCCTCACGGTGGGCCTCAATCGGGGTGGCATACTGCTGGCGGTGCTGGTGCTGCCGCTGTACATCCCGGTACTGGTGTTCGGCGCCGGGGTGGTGCGCACCGCCCAGGACGGCCTGCCCACCGACGGCCTGCTGGCGGTGCTGGGCGCGATTCTTGCCCTGGCCCTGAGCCTCGGCCCGGTGGCGGTGGCCCTGGGCCTGCGCATCAGCGCGGGCGATTAGTAGGAGCGGCTTCAGCGGCGATGGCGGCGGCCCGTAAACGGCGGATATTGCCGGCGCCGCCGGGCGTTTTCGCGACTGAAGTCGCTCCTACGTATCCGTTTTTAGGTGTGTTATGTGGAAAACAATTAAACGCTGGTACCACCAACTGGGTTCGCCGGTCTATTTCTACCGCTTCAGCAGCGCGGTGCTGCCGTGGCTGTTGCCGATTTCGGTGGTGTTGCTGGGGGTGGGGTTGGCCTGGGGGCTGGCCTGGGCGCCGGTGGAGCGTTACCAGGGTGACAGCTACCGGATCATCTATATCCATGTGCCCGCCTCCAGCGGCGCGCTGATGGGGTACATCGCCATGGGCGTGGCCGGGCTGGTGGCGCTGGTGTGGCGCATGAAGATGGCCGAGGTGATGCTCAAGGCCCTGGCGCCGTTTGGCGCGGTGCTGGCGGCGGTGTCCCTGGTCACCGGGGCGCTCTGGGGCAAGCCCACCTGGGGCACCTATTGGCAGTGGGACGCGCGCATGACCTCCATGCTGATCCTGCTGTTCCTTTACCTGGGCATCATTGCGCTGCAGAGTGCCATCCGTGACCCCCGCCAGGCCGCCCGGGCCGCCTCCCTGCTGGCCATGGTGGGGGTGATCAACGTGGTGATCGTCAAATACTCGGTGGAGTGGCTGCAGACTCTGCACCAGGGCTCCACCCTCAAGGTGGTGGGCGAGTCGTCCATCGACGCTGCCATGAAGTGGCCGCTGCTGATCAGCATGCTGGGGCTGTGGCTGCTGTACGCCGCCAATGTGCTGATGCGCGCGCGCACCGAGGTGCTCAACCGCGAACGGCGCGCCGGCTGGGTGCGTAAACTGGTGAGCCGGCCGCGGGGGATTTAAGCGCATGTACTTCGACAGTTTCGCCGACTTTCTGGCCATGGGTGACCATGGCTTCTACGTCTGGAGCGCCTACGGCATCAGCGCGCTCCTGATCATTGGCAATATGCTGCTGGCCTGGCGCCAACAGGGACGGGTACGCGCCGAACTGGCCCGGCGCGCCCGGCGCGAAGCCCGCGATGCCTCCATCATTTCTGGGAGTCCTGATGAATCCGGTTCGTAAACAACGTCTGATCGTGGTGCTGGCCATTCTGGCCGGCCTGGCCGTGGCCGTGGGGCTGGCGGTGTATGCGTTGCGTCAGAACATCAATCTGTTCTACACGCCCCAGCAAGTGGTGTCCGGCGAGGCGCCGATAGACACCAAGATGCGCGTTGGCGGCCTGGTGGTGGACGGTTCCGTGCGCCGTGATCCGGACACCCTGGACGTGACCTTCGCGGTCACCGATGGCAAGGGCACCTTCGATATTCATTACCAGGGCATCCTGCCGGATCTGTTCCGCGAGGGGCAGGGCATCGTCGCCAATGGCACCCTGGTGAGCCGCGACCGCTTCGAGGCGGAGGAAGTGCTGGCCAAGCACGATGAGACCTATATGCCGCCGGAGGTGCAGGACGCCCTGGAGAAGGCCGGTCACCCGGGCAACGCCGGCAAGAAGGCGGAGTCCGGCTCTGGCGGCGCCTATTCCGGCAGCTACTCGGGAGAGTAACGGCGGCTGACCGCCGGGCCCGCGCGGCCCGGCGCGAAAAAGATTGTCCGCCGTGGCGGGGCTGGCATACAGTGCGCCGACACCCTTCCACACTTGACCGTTCGGGGCGCCATGAGTCAGGTCATCATTCTCGTCGACGATCCGGCCGACTGGGCCGCCTACTATCCCACCCGCCATTTGCTGTCCGCCCGCGACTATCTGCAGGCGGCCTCGCCGGTCTGCACCGACAAGAAAGTCCAGGTCATCAACCTGTGCCGGGCCTACAAATATCTGTCGCCGGGCTATTACTGCTCGCTGCTGGCGGAGGCCCGTGGCCAGCGGGTGATGCCGTCGGTGCGCACGGTCAACGACCTCAGCCGCAAGGCTCTCTACGGCCTGCATTTCGGCAGCTTCGAGCAGGCCCTGGACAAGGCCATGAAGAAGCAGGGCGACGGTGCCACCCGTCTCACCCTGACCCTGTATTTCGGCCACACCGAGCAGGATGGGCTGGCGGAACTGGGGCGGCAGATATTTGATCAGCTGCCGTGCCCGATTCTGCGCGTGGCGTTCCGCCGCCGGGACGGTGAATGGACCCTGGAATCGATTCGCACGGTCAGCCTCAAGCAGCTCAAGGGCAACGAGGAGGATCTGTTCGCCCGGGCCCTGGAGCAGTTCAATGCCCGGGTCTGGCGCAACCCGCGCCGGCGCCGTGGCGACCGCTATGAACTGGCCATGCTGGTGGACGAGCAGGAGGCCCTGCCGCCCAGCAACCGCACCGCCCTGAAGCGCTTTATCAAGGCCGGCCGTGAGCTGGGCATCAAGGTGGAACCCATCGGCCGTGACGACTACGCCCGGCTGGGCGAGTACGACGGCCTGTTTATTCGCGAGACCACCGGCATCGACCACCATACCTACCAGTTCGCCCGCAAGGCCGAGCAGGAAGGCATGGTGGTGATCGACGACCCGGGTTCGATCCTGCGCTGCACCAACAAGATCTATCTGGCCGAGCTGATGCAGGCCAACAAGGTGCCGGTGCCGCCCACCGCCTTCGTGTTCGACGATTCCGACCGTCAGGTGGACAGTCTGATCGAGGAACTGGGGCTGCCCATGGTGCTGAAAATCCCGGACGGCAGCTTCTCCCGGGGCATCAGCAAGGTGGCCGACCGGGATGGCCTGCGCCAGGCCCTGGGCGAGCACCTCAAACAATCGTCGGTGGTGCTGGCCCAGGCCTTCATGTACACCGATTACGACTGGCGCATCGGCGTGCTGAATCACCGGCCGCTGTTCGCATGTCAGTACTTCATGAGCAAGGGCCACTGGCAGATCTACCATCACAAGGCCGGCGGCAAGACCTCCTCCGGGGGCTTCCGCAGCCTGGCGGTGCGCGACGTGCCGCCCAAGGTGCTGCGCACCGCCCTGAAGGCGGCCCGGCTGATGGGCAATGGCCTGTACGGCGTGGATCTGAAGCAGGCCGGCGACGAGGTGGTGGTGATCGAGGTCAACGACAACCCCAACGTGGACGCCGGCGTCGAGGACCTGTGGCTGGGCGAGGACCTGTACCGCCAAATCATGCTGGAGTTTCTGCGCCGGCTGGAAGCCAAGCGGCTGGGATTGCCGTTGTTCTGACCAGGAGGGCCATGATGCGCCGCTTTCTGCTCCGCCGAGCGATCCGCACCTGGTTCGCCGACGGCGATATCGACCGCGCCACCGCCGACCGGTTGCTGGCCCGCTACGGCGCCACCCTGGACGATCCGCCGCCGGCGGCCCGGGAACTGGTGGTGGCCCTGGCCGGCCTGTTCCTGGGGCTGGCGTTGCTGCTGGTGGTGTCCGCCAACTGGCAGGACCTGCCCCGGGAAGCGCGCCTGGCCGGCCTGATGGTGCTGACCGCCACCCTCAATGGCGTGGGCGTGGCCCGTTATCTGCGCCAGGGCGCCGGTGCCTTCTGGCTGTTGCTGGGGGGCTTTGCCTACGGCGCCTCGATCATGCTGATCGGCCAGATGTACCACCTGGGCGAGCACTATCACGGCGGGCTGCTGCTGTGGGCCCTGGGGTTGCTGGTGCCGGTGCTGCTCACCCGGGGCCGGCTGCTGGCGCTGCTGATGCTGGCGGTGGCCGGCGCCTGGATGGTGCTCCGCAACCCCTACGGCATGCCGGTGCTGATGCCCCTGTTCCTGGTCGCCGCCTTGCTGGTGGCCCGGTTCCGCGACAGCGCGCTGCTCACCCTGGCGGTTCTCGCCACCACTGCTTTCTGGTGCAACCTGATGCTGACCTGGGTGTACGCCACCGACTTCGGGCCGGAAACCGCCGAGGGCATGCTCAGTTTCAATCTGGCGCTGCTGGTGCTGGCCCTGGCGCTGGCCGGCCGCCCGCGCTGGTTCGGCGCCGCCGGCCATGAACTGGCGATCTGGGTGCCCAGGCTGACACTGGCGATGCTGTTGCCGTTCACCTTCCAGGATGTCTGGCGCCACTATCTGGCGCTGGCCTGGACCTGGATGGACCCGGGCCTGTGGGCGGCGCTGGCGGTGCTGGTGGTGGCGGCGCTGATCGGCCGGCCGCTGCTGGCGGCGGTGACCGCCGTTCTGCTGGTGGTGGTGCACACCGGCGGGCTGCCGGACCAGGCCTGGCTGTGGGCGGTGGCCCTGAACCTGCTGGTGTTGGTGCTGGCGCTGCGCTGGCTGCGGCAGGGTTTGCAGCAGGGTGAGGCGGGGCTGTTCTTCACCGGCCTGGGCGCCATTCTGTTGCTGGCCCTGCTCCGTTATCTGGACCTGATCGGCGGCTACCTGGGTGCCGCCGCCCTGTTCGCCGGCATGGCCTGCCTGCTGTTGCTGGCGGCGTTCTACTGGCGCCGGCGGGAGGTATGACCATGAAACGCAGGTTGAACCGGTCGTTGGTGAAAGGCGGTCTGATTCTGGCGGTGGTGGCGCAGCTGGCGGTGCTCGGTGGTCTGTTCGTGTACAGCCAGTACCCGCTGTGGGTGGGCCGCGAGGTGCGCGTGGTGACCCTGCCGGTGGACCCCCGGGACCTGTTCCGGGGCCAGTACGTGCGGCTGACCTACCGCTTCAGCCGGCTGCCGATTCCGGATATGGAATTGCCCCGGGGTGGTGACGATGTCTACCTGCCCCTGGAGCGGGAAGGTGACCTGTGGCGGGCCGGCGCCGCGCGGCTGCGGCCGCCGGAGCAGTCGCCGTTTCTGCGCGGCACCATCCTGCGGGTGGCCGGTGGCGAGATGGTGGTGCGTTACGGCATCGAAGCCTGGTTCGCGCCGGCGGACGAGGCCCGCCGGCTGGAAACCGAGCTGCGCGACGGCGGCGTGGCCCGCCTGCGGGTAACGGCCACCGGCCGGGCCGCGCTGGTGGCGGTGGAAGGGCGCTAGCGGCGCTCAGCCGAGCACTTTCTTCAGGAAACCGCTTTCCTTCTCGATGGTCTGGGCGAACGGGTCGAGCCCGTGCAGCCGGGCGGTGTGCGCCGCCAGGTTCGGGTGGCGGCCCGCGTCCGGGCTTTCGCCACCATGGGCGAAGTTGACCATCTGGCTGGCCACCGCGATATCGGCGATGGAGAGCTGGTCGCCGACCAGATATTCCCGACCTTCCAGCTCCCGCTCCAGGTAGTCGAACAGGGGCGGAATGGTGGTGTCGAGGGCCTTGCGGCATTCCTCCTCGTTGCAGGCCTTGCCGATCAGCCGCTTGACCACCCGGTTGCGGAACACCCGGAAGGTGCACTCCGGACCCAGCTCATAGTCCGCGTATTTCTCGAACCACAGGGCGCGGGCATGGTCGAAGGCGTCCTTCGGGTACAGGAACGGTTGCGGCTGGATGCCCTCCAGATAGGCGCAGATCACGGCGGAATCCGCCAGGAAGCGGCCATCCACCTCCAGCGCCGGAATGCGCCCCAGCGGGCTGATTTTCTCGTAGCCCTCCGGCTTATTGTTGGGGTCCACCATCACCGACTCATAGTCCAGGCCCTTCAAGGCCAGCACCATGCGCGTCTTGCGGACGTAGGGCGACAGGATGGCGCCGTAGAGTTTCATGGTCATGGGTTTCTCTCTTGCAGGTACAGGTTTGAATCACGCCTGCCCCGCCGGCGCCCGGGCGCCACGGCGGAGCGGAATTTGAGCCTCAGGGATATAGCACCGGCCCGGGCGGGTCAATGACCGGATCGGGCAGCGGCGGGCCGGGTTGGCGAAAGATTGGGCGGACGCGCGCCGGAGGCGAATTTCCTCTTGACGCTGGGGGCCTCGATTCCTATCCTACGCGCCGCTTGAGAGCACGGGTCCCCTTCGTCTAGTGGCCCAGGACACCGCCCTTTCACGGCGGTAACAGGGGTTCGACTCCCCTAGGGGACGCCACTCAATCTGGCCGAATACACAACGGCTTGCCGTGGCAGGCAGCGGTTGAAGGCCAGAAGTCGAACAGCCTTAATGGGGTTCGACAAGGAGCCGGCTTGCCGGCGACGAAGAATGGCCTCGCGTGCGAGGGCAGCCCCGCAGGGGTGAGGCGCGAAGCGCCGAATACTCCCCTAGGGGACGCCACTCAATCAAGCGCCAAGCGGGAATAGCTCAGTTGGTAGAGCACAACCTTGCCAAGGTTGGGGTCGCGAGTTCGAATCTCGTTTCCCGCTCCAATTTGTAAGAAGAGAGGCCAACGGGGTCGCGAGCTGGAGTGCCAGCCCAGTCGAATCTCGTTTCCCGCTCCAAATCGAAAAGGGAGTCCATTATGGGCTCCCTTTTTTCGTTCTGATCCCTCCTGTTTCACCCTCTGAACCGCCGCGCGGAAAGTCTGTTGCAAAGCCCTGGGGATTCGTTTAGCGTTGATTATAGTCAGTGTACTGATAAAAAAATCATGGTAAGGCATCTGACGTATAAAAAGAAAACGAATACAAAACAATGGCTTAAGAATTATGAAAAAGGGTCCGCAGCACCGGGTGAGAAGAAAAACAGGTGCTACCCATCCTAATTTGGCGCTCCAGCGAGCCCGTCCTATCGACGCCATCAATCCACGATGGACCAGGGAAAACACCAGTTCGTATTGCCCCGCGGCGCCGGCATCCATGGCGGATGCGGCGGGCCGGGCGTTGGGTAGGAGAGACGCAGTATGGAAAGGTTGGCGGATCTGATTGATCGCCTCAACGATGGTATCGGCGAGATCCTCAAGTGGGGCATGCCGATCATCGCTCTGATATGCGCGGTGGTGGCGGCGCTCCGCTACGGCTTCGACACCGGTTTCCCCTGGCTGTCGGAAAGCTACGTCTGGCTCAACGCGGCCGTCTTCACCCTCGGCTCGGCCTATGTGCTGCGCCACGAAGGCCATGTGAGGGTGGACGTGTTCTATAACCAGCTGTCCGCCCGGGGCAAGGCCTGGATCAATGTGATCGGCACCCTGGTGTTCCTCTACCCGATGCTCTACTTCCTGGCCACCAAGGCCTGGCCCGGCATCCAGCGCTCCTGGAGCCGCCTGGAAACCTCCCCGACCATCGGCGGCCTGCCGTTCATGTACCTGCTGAAAACCTGCTTGCTGGGGTTCTGCCTGCTGCTGGCCTTACAGGGGCTGAGTTTGCTGATCCGATCAGTGTTGGTGATTCGCAATCCGTCCGCTGGAGAAGATGGTCGTGGCTGAGTGTTTTCTGCTGATTCTGCTGGTCGTTCTGATTCTGGCGCTGCTGAGCGGCTACCCGGTGGCGTTCGCCATCGGTGGGGCGTCCATTCTGGTGGGGGTGGTGGCGTCCTGGTTCGGCGCCTTCGACATGTTGATGCTGGGCGCGCTGCCCGGCCGCGTGTTCGCCATCATGACCAACGAAACCCTGCTGGCGGTGCCGCTGTTCGTGTTCATGGGGGCGATCCTGGAGCGCTCGCGGATCGCCGAGAACCTGCTCACCACCATGGGCCAGCTGTTCGGCCGGGTGCCCGGTGGCCTGGGCGTGGCGGTGATTCTGGTGGGGGCTCTGCTGGCCGCCTCCACCGGCGTGGTCGGCGCCACGGTGGTGGCGATGGGCTTGATCAGCCTGCCCGCCATGCGCCGGGCCGGTTATGACGAGCCGCTGGCCAGCGGTTTGATTTGCGCCGCCGGTTCCACCGCCCAGATCATTCCGCCTTCCACCGTGCTGATCCTGCTCGGGGTGATGCTGCAGGACGCCAATACCCAGGCGATGCTCAGCCAGGGCGGCTTCAACAGTCATCAGATCGGTGTCACCGACCTGTTCGCCGCGGCGCTGGTGCCCGGGCTGATTCTGGTGCTGTTCTACCTGCTGACCATGGCCTGGCGGGCACTGTTCAAAAGCGAGTCCTGCCCGCCGCTGGTGATGAACGACGAGGAACGCCGCACCCTGCCGCGCCGGGTGCTGTCCACCATGCTGCCGCCGCTGGTACTGATCATTCTGGTGCTCGGCTCGATTCTGTCCGGCGTCGCCACCGCCACCGAGTCGGCGGCCCTGGGCGGCGTGGGCGCCTGCATCCTGGCGATTCTGGGCCGGCAGATGTCGTTCAAGGTGATCCGCGACGCCAGCCGTTCGGCCATGTCCATGAGCCTGATGATCTACGGCATCTTGATCGGCGCCGCCATTCTGTCGCTGGTGTTCCGCGCCCTGGGTGGCGAGGAGGTCATCGCCGAACTGCTGGACGCGGTGCCCGGCGGGCTCACCGGCGCGATTCTGTTCGTGCTGCTGATGATGTTCGTGCTCGGCTTCATCCTCGACACCTTTGAAATCATCTTCATCGTCATGCCGATCTTCGCGCCGCCGCTGATCATGATGGGCGCGGACCCGCTGTGGCTGGGGGTGGCGTCGGCCATCGTGCTGCAGACCAGCTATCTGACCCCGCCGTTCGGCTATGCGATTTTCTTCCTCAAGGGCGCGGTGTCGGATCTCAAACTGACCACCGTGTACCGAGGCGTTATTCCCTTCGTGCTGCTGCAGCTGCTGGGCGTGGCGGCGATCTGGGAATGGCCGCAATTGGTGTTGTGGCTGCCCGGCGTGTTGGCCAACTGATTACCGGAGGCGCCCCGGCGGAGTCCGCGCCGCCGGTGTCGGCATTACCCCTTTCAGCGCGGAGATCGAGGAGTAATTTTCATGAAAAGACGTGACTTTCTACTCAAAGCGGGCGTCGCCGGCACGGTCGGCGCCGCCGCCGCCGGTGTGGGCTTCCCGGCCATCGCCAAGGGCGCCGTGGAATGGCGCATGCAAAGCACCTGGCGCCGTAACTCGCCGCTGCTGTCCACCGGCCCGGATCTGGTGGCGGACTACGTCAACAAGGCCTCCGGCGGCCGCATGAAACTCAAGGTCTACACCGCCGGTGAAGTGGTCGGTCCTTTGGAAGTGTTCGACGCGGTGGCCGACGGCACCCTGCACATGGGCCACGGTTACCCGGCGTTCTGGTCCGGCAAACATCCGGGCTTCCAGTTCCTGGCGCCGCTGCCGTTCGGCATGACCTCCCAGGAGCAGAATGCCTGGTTCGCCTACGGCGGCGGGCAGAAGCTGATCGACGAACTGTATGGCGAATTT
The DNA here is from genome assembly GCF_005938655.1 of Alloalcanivorax gelatiniphagus. Classification (GTDB taxonomy): domain Bacteria; phylum Pseudomonadota; class Gammaproteobacteria; order Pseudomonadales; family Alcanivoracaceae; genus Alloalcanivorax; species Alloalcanivorax gelatiniphagus. The sequence goes on along the minus strand of NZ_VCQT01000029.1, from coordinate 77,128 downwards.
GGTCTCAAGTTCTTCCCCAGCGGCAACACCTCGGTGCAGGGCATCTGGCTGAACAAGGACATCAATGCCGCCGCCGACTTCAAGGGCATGAAGATCCGCACCGGTGCCCTGGCGGGCAGCGTGCTGCAGGAATTCGGCGCGGTGCCGGTGCAGTTGCCGCTGGGCGAAGTGACCCAAGCCCTGCAGAACGGCACCATCGACGGCGCCGACTACGTGGGCCCGTTCAACGACATGGCCTTCGGTCTGCCCCAGGTGGCGCGCAACTACTACTGGCCCGGCTGGATGGAGCCCAACGGCGTGCTCGATTGCTTCGTCAATCAATCCGCCTGGGACAAGCTCGACAGCGACCTCAAGGAGGTGCTGGTGGGCGCCAACGCCTACGCCAACCAGATGGTGCTCAGCGAATTCGTGGCCAAGAACGCCCAGGCGCTGCAGCAGATCAAGAAGGACTACCCCAAGGTCAACGTGACCACCTTCAACGCCGACACCCTCAAGGACCTGAAAAAAGTGTCGCGCACGGTGGTGGCGGACGTGGCCAAGAAAGATGCGCTGGCGGGCAGGATCTACCAGTCCATGACCGATTTCATGGCTGTGGTGCAGCCCTATTCCGAAATCACCGAAATGGAATACATGAACGCCCGGGCCAACTGAGCCGGCGCGACGTGGAAGGCGGGTACCCGGCAGGGGCCCGCTGAGGTAAAGGAGGCGAGGTAGAGCATGAATAAGACCGGTATTGGCGCCCGTGTACGTCGGCTGGAGGATGATCGCCTGGTGCACGGCAGAAGCCGCTATGTGGGCGATATCAAGATGCCGGGGATGTGCGATGTGGCGTTTCTGCGCAGCCCGCTGGCGCACGCCCGGATCAAGGCGGTCAATAAACCCGATGGCTGCGGTAACCGCATTTTGTGCGCCGAGGATCTGGAAGGCGTGCGGCCGATCGTCGCCGAGTCCACCTTGCCCAGCTATCGAACGTCCGAGCACTGGCCCCTGGCGCGGGACAAGGTGCGCTTCGTGGGCGAACCGGTGGCCATGGCGATCGGGCGCAATCGCGCCGAGGCCGAGGATCTGCTGGAAGAGATCGACCTGCGGCTGGAAGCCTTGCCGCCGGTAATCACCCCCGCCGTATCCATGGCCGAGGACGCCACCCTGGTCCACGACCAGTGGCAGGACAATATGTTTTTGCAGCTGTCGGTGGGGCAGGACCCGGCCGACGCGCGGGATAACGCGGAGGTGGTGATCACCCGGGAGTACCGCACCGCCCGCCAGGTGATGAACCCCATGGAAGGCAAGGGCGTGGTGGCCTGGTGGGATTACCGCGACGGCCAGCTGGTGGTGACCACTTCCACCCAGGTGCCCCACGTGATCCGCAACGGCCTGGCCCGGTGCCTGGGCATCGACGAGGCGCTGATCCGGGTGATCGCCCCGGAAGTGGGCGGCGGCTTTGGCTACAAGTGCGTGCTGCAGCCCGAGGAAATCGCGGTGGCCTGGCTGGCCTGGACCCGCCGCAAACCGTTCCGCTGGCTGGAGGATCGCCGCGAACATCTGACCGCCGGCGCCAACACCCGCGAACACCATTATTCGCTCACCGCCTACGCGGACAAGCGCGGGCGGCTGCTGGGCATGGACGCGGAAGTGACCGTGGACGTGGGCGCCTATTCCGTGTGGCCGTTCACCGCCGGGCTGGAAGCGGCCCAGGCCGGTGGCAATCTGCCCGGCCCCTATGATTTCCGCGAGTACCGCTGCCAGGTGAACGCGCCGGCCACCAACAAGCCGCCGTTCACCCCCTATCGTGGGGTGGCCCGCCCCGGGGTGTGTTTCGCCATGGAGCTGACCATCGACGCCATTGCCCGGGAAGTGGGCCGCGAGCCCTGGGAAGTGCGCATGGAGAATCTGGTGCCGGCGGACGCCATGCCCTATGTGAACGTCACCAACAAACATTACGACAGCGGCGATTACCCGGGCTCGCTGATGATCGCCAAGGACGAGATTCGCTTTGACGAAATCCGTGAGCGGCAGAAAACCCCGGAACCGGACGGCCGGCTGATCGGCGTGGGCTTCGCCACCTACACCGAGCAATCCGCCCACGGCAGCAAGGTGTTCGCCCAATGGGGCCTGGCGTTGATCCCGGGCTACGACGAAGCGCGCATGAAGCTGACCCCGGACGGCGGCGTCGAGGTGCGGGTGGGCATCCAGAGCATCGGCCAGGGCTTGCAGACCACCCTGGCCCAGGTGGCCTCGGAGATTCTTTCCATTCCGGTGGACCGCATCCGGGTGCTGATGGGGGACACCGGCACCACCCCTTATTCCTACGGCGCCTTCGCGTCACGGGGCATCGTCATGGCCGGCGGCGCGGTGTCGCGGGCCGCCGAGGCGCTGTCCGAGCGCATTCGTATTGTCGCCGCCCGGCCTCTGGGGTGCGCCCCGGAACAGGTGCGGTTGCAGGACGACCGGGTCCAGGGGCCCGACGGCAACAGCCTGAGTTTCGCCGAGGTGGGACGGATCTGGTATCTGCGCCCGGATGAGCTGCCCGAGGGGGACCGCCACGGTGGCCTGGAGGTCACCGAAGCCTACCGGCCGAAGACCGACCAGGGGGTGTTTTCCTACGCCTCCCACGCGGTGGTGGTGGCGGTGGACCCGGACACCGGCAAGGTGGAACTGCTCGACTACGTGATCGTCGAGGACGCCGGCACGGTGGTGAACCCGATGATCGTGGAAGGCCAGACCATCGGCGGCGCGGTGCAGGGCATCGGCTCCGCGTTGTTCGAGGAGGTGACCTACGACGACCAGGGGCAGCCGCTCAGCTCCACCCTGGCGGACTATCATCTGCCCGGCGCGGCGGAAGCGCCGCACATCCGCATCCAGCACACCGAGAGCCCGTCGCCGCATACCGCCCACGGCATCAAAGGGGTGGGCGAGGGCGGTGCCATCGCCCCCGGTGGCGCCATCGTCAATGCCATCAACGATGCTCTGGCCGGCCTCGGCGTGGAGCTCAACCAGATTCCAGCCACGCCGGAGCGCATTCTGAAGGCTGTTCTCAGCGCCCGCGCCGCTAAGGAGAAGGCGTCATGAAACCCGTGAAGTTTGATTACCTGCCGGCCCGGGACGGCGCCGAGGCGGTGCGGCTGCTCACCGAACACGGCGACGAGGCCAAGTGCATCGCCGGCGGCCAGTCCCTGGGGCCGATGCTCAACCTGCGGCTGGCGCGGCCGGCGGTGCTGGTGGACCTGCACCGCGCCGAGGACCTGACCGGCGTGGAGGAAAGCCGCGACGCCATCGTCTATGGCGGCGCCGTGCGGCACGCGGATTTCGAGGACGGCCGGGTGGCCGACGCCGCCCGGGGCATGCTGCCGTTCGTGGCCTCGCGCATCGCCTACCGGGCGGTGCGCAACCGGGGCACCCTGGGCGGCAGCCTGTCCCACGCGGACCCGGCCGCCGACTGGGTGTGCGTGATGACCGGCCTGGGCGCCACCTACCTGCTGCGCGGCAAGAAAGGCGTGCGCGAAGTGGCCGCCGAGGACTTTATCCAGGCCGCTTTCATGACCGCGCTGGGCGCCAATGAAATCCTGGCCGGCGTGCGCGTGCCCCGGCTCAGCGAAAGCGCCCGCTGGGGCTACTACAAGTTCTGCAAGAAAGTGGGCGAATTCTCCCAGGCCACCGGGGTGGTGGTGGTGGACCCGGAACGGGGCTACAGCCGGGTGCTGGTGGGTGCCCTGGACAGCCCGCCGGTGCCCCTGGAACCGGTGGCGGAAGCCCTGGCCGAGGACGGCCCGGACGGCGCCCTGGCGGTGCTGGACGCGGCGGTGGACACGGCGTTGGGCGATTACCCGGAGGTTAATCGCCAGTTGTACAAGGTCGCGGTGCGGCGGGCACTGGCACAGATTGGAGCTACTCGATGACCAGCAAACCGTCTCTTTCTGAACTGACCCTGGACGTTAATGGCGAGGCCGTGCACGGCCGGGTGGAAGGGCGTACCAGCCTGGCCGATTTCCTGCGCGAGGACCTGGACCTGACCGGCACCCACCTGGGGTGCGAACACGGCGTCTGCGGCGCCTGCACGGTGGAGCTGGATGGCCAGCCGGTGCGCGCCTGTATCACCCTGGCGCGGGCCTGTGAGGGGCGCGCCGTGCGCACCATCGAAGGCGGCGACGACGATCCGCTGATGGCGGCGCTGCAGGACGCGTTCATGCAGTTCCATGGCCTGCAGTGCGGCTTTTGCACCCCGGGCATGCTGATGGCCTGCCGCGACATCATCCTGCGTCACGACAGCCTCAGCGATGACCAGATTCGCATCGCCCTGGGCGGTAACCTGTGCCGCTGTACCGGTTACGTGGGCATCGTCAACGCGGTGCGCTCGGTGTTCGAGCGCCGCGCGGAGTTGCTGGCCGCCGGCGAGCCGCTGGCCAAGCCGCCCACCCAACCGGACTGGGCCGGCCAGCCGCTGACCCGGTTCAGGCGCACCGGCGGCCAGATGCAGGCGGTGGAAGCCACGCCCATGGAAGAAGGGGCCGGCGACGACCAGACCCTGCGCGAAACCATCACCGTGCAAAAGCCCGCCGACGAAGTCTGGGCCTTTCTCAGCGATGTGGAGCGGGTGGTGCCCTGCGTGCCCGGTGCCCGGCTGCTGTCGGTGAACGGCAACGAACTGGAAGTGGAAATGGAAATCTCCCTGGGCGCGATCCGCGCCCGCTTCAAGGGCAATGGCCGCTACCAGTTCGATGACCAGGCCCGCACCGGCCGCATGGAAGGTGAGGGTCGTGACGCCCGCAGCGGTTCCAGCGCCGCCGGCGGCCTGGACTTCGCGGTGATCGCCGATCCGGCCGGCGACCGCTGTCGCATCGAGTTCGTGGCTTCCTACAGCGTCACCGGGCCGCTGTCCCAGTTCAGCCGGGGCGGCTTGGTGAAGAGCTTCGTCGGCGCCATGGCGAAGATGTTCGCGGACAACGTGCAGCGCGTGCTGTCCGGCGGCCAGGTCTCCGACAAGGGCAATCGGCTCAGCGTGCTGCAACTGACGCTCAATGTGATCAAGTCCTGGTTCAGCAAGCTGTTCAATAAGTGATGCAGCCGCTTGATCCACGGGGCTTCCACCAGGCCCGGGATCATCGCGGCGACGGCACGGCATCCTGGGGCGCGCGCCCCAGGCCCGCATCAGGACACACCGGTCAGTTTCAGGTGCAGGGTTTTGCCCTTGCTCGGCCACTCGATGGTGGCGCCCACGCTGAGGCCGAGCAGGGCGGCGCCCACCGGGCTGAGGACCGACAGGCGGTCTTCTCCGCCGCCCACTTCCGAGGGCAGGCACAGCACCAGCTCATGGGTCTTGCCGCTGTCTTCCTGCAGGAAGCGGGCGCGGCTGTTCAGGCGCACCACATCCTCGGGCATGGCGTCCGGTTCCAGGAAGTGGGCCCGGTCCAGTTCGTCGTAAAGGTGGTCCACCACTTCCTGGTCGCCCTGGTGCTTTTCCAGCAGGGCATACAGGCGTTCGCGGTCGAGGGTGGAAACAGTAATCGGGGGCAGGGCGGTCATCGCGCGCTCCTCGTCGTTCGGTATCAGGGGATGGGTCGATTCGGGGTCCGGCGCGCCGGACCCCCGGGACGATACTGAACGGGATCCGGCGTTAGACGAGGAAGGCGCGCAGGGGCGCACCGGCGCGCGCGGTGCGGGCCGGTGACGGGAAACGGACGGGGTCGCCCTGGAGGCAACACGTGAAGGTCGGGTCAATCATGCTCTCACCATAGCAGGACGGGTGGCTTTTGCCAGTGCTTTCCGGCGTTGCGCGGTTGGCATTGGCGTCCCCGCTCCGTAAGATAACCGGGCATCCGAGAGTAGACATGGCCCGATTACATCCCCGCCTTCACGACGCACTGCAATTGCTTCCGGCTGAACGGCCGGCCCATCTGTTGACCCGCCATTCGGTGCGCGAGTTGGCGAAGAACGGTTTTGCCGATTATCGCCTGCCGCTGACGCCGGAAGGGATCACCATGGCGCGGGAATGGGGCGCGCGGCTGGAGCGGCCAGTGTCCGCTTTCTATTCCAGCCCGGTGGGCCGCTGCGTGGACACCGCCCGGGCGATGGCCGAGGGCGCCCGCGGGGCCGGCCTGATCGACCATGAGCCGGAGGTGATCACCGACTCCACCCTGGTGGAACCGGGCTGTTACGTGGAAGACATAAACCGGGTTGGCCCCACCTTCCTGAAAATGGGCGCGCTGCGTTTTCTCAATGCCCACCTGCGCCAGCCGTTCGACGGCATGCTGACGCCGGCGGCGGGCCGCGCCAAGCTGGCCGGTTACCTGCACGACCGGCAGCCCGGGGCCGGTGAACTGGCGGTGCACGTCACCCATGACACCATTCTGGCGGTGCTGGTGGCGGAACTGGAAGGCCGCGATGCCATCGACGAGGGGCACTGGCCCTGGATGATGGAAGGGCTCTGGGTGTGGTTCGATGATCGGCACCTCAACTGGGTATGGCGGGGCGAACACGGCCGCCGCCCGTTCTCCCGGGCTTGAATTACCGGCCCGGGGCCCCACCTGAGTCTCTTTCTTGACCCTTTTTCCGACGGCGAGGTGACTTTTGTCCGCCCTGACCATTCGTAATTTGAAAAAAACCTACGGCAATGGCGTGGAAGCCCTGAAGGGCATCGACCTGACGGTGGAGCAGGGCGATTTCTTTGCCCTGCTCGGCCCCAACGGGGCCGGCAAGTCCACCACCATTGGCATCATCAGTTCCCTGGTCAACAAGACCAGCGGCCAGGTGGCGATTCTCGGCCACGACTTGGACCGCGAACGGGCCCTGGCCAAGCAGAAAATCGGTGTGGTACCCCAGGAATTCAACTTCGGCCAGTTCGAGAAGGTGTTCGACATCGTCGTCACCCAGGCCGGGTTCTACGGCATCCCCGCTTCGGTGGCCCGCCAGCGGGCGGAGAAATACCTGCGCCAGCTGGGTCTGTGGGACAAGCGCACCAACCAGGCCCGCACCCTGTCCGGTGGCATGAAACGGCGGCTGATGATCGCCCGGGCCCTGGTGCACGAGCCGGATCTGCTGATCCTCGATGAGCCCACCGCCGGCGTGGACATCGAGCTGCGCCGCTCCATGTGGGACTTTCTCACCGGCCTCAACGAACAAGGCCGCACCATTATTCTCACCACCCACTACCTGGAAGAAGCGGAATCCCTGTGCCGTAACATCGCCATCATCGACCACGGTCAGATCGTCGAGAACACGGACATGAAATCGCTGCTGGAAAAGCTGCAGGTGGAGACTTTTATTCTGGACCTGGCGCGGCCGGTGACGGCGGCGCCGGAACTGTCCGGTTTCCTGGTGCGGCTGCGGGACGCCACCACCCTGGAAGTGGAAGTGCCGAAAACCGAAAACCTCAATCGGCTGTTCACCGAACTGGCCGAGCAGAATTTTCAGGTAATGAGCATGCGTAACAAATCCAACCGCCTGGAAGAGCTGTTCGTGCGGCTGGTGGAGCAGAACCTGCCCGGCCAGGCGGCGAAGCAGGAGGCGGCCTCATGAGCAGTTACCAGCAATGGGTGGCGTTCTACACCATCGTGGTCAAGGAGATCCGCCGTTTCACTCGCATCTGGCCGCAAACCCTGCTGCCGCCGGCGATCACCATGACCCTGTATTTCGTGATCTTCGGCAACCTGGTGGGGCGCCGCATCGGCGACATGGGCGGCTTCGACTACATGCAGTACATCGTGCCTGGCCTGATCATGATGAGCGTGATTCAGAACAGCTACGGCAATGTGGTCAGCTCGTTTTTCTCCACCAAGTTTCAGCATTCCATCGAGGAAATGCTGGTCTCGCCCATGCCCAACTATGTGATCCTGACCGGCTTCGTGGTGGGCGGCATGGCCCGTGGCATGGCGGTGGGGCTGATCGTCAGCATTCTCAGCCTGTTCTTCACTGACCTGAGCCTGCAGCATTTCTGGATCACCGTGTCGGTGGTGGTGATGACCTCGGCGCTGTTTTCCCTGGGCGGTTTTCTCAACGCCCTGTTTGCACGCAACTTTGATGACATCAGCATCATCCCCAATTTCGTGCTGACACCGTTGACCTACCTGGGCGGGGTATTCTATTCACTGGATTTGCTGCCGGATTTCTGGCGCGCGGTGACCCTGGTGAACCCCATCGTCTATATGGTCAACGCTTTCCGTTATGGTGTGCTGGGCGTGAGCGACGTGAACGTCTACGCTTCCCTGGGCGCCATTCTGGCGTTCGTGGTGGTGTTCTACGCGCTGTCACTGTGGCTGCTCAACCGCGGCACCGGCATTCGTGGTTGAGATAAAGGGTGAACAGAAGGAGGGGCCGGCCATGAGTTATCCGAAGGACACGCCGCTGGGGCGCAACAGCGCTTTCATCGACCAGTACACACCCTCGCTGCTGTGCCCGGTGCCGCGCTGGGATGCCCGCGAATCCCTGGAGCTGCGGGACACTTCGCTGCCGTTCCACGGCCAGGATATCTGGAACGCCTATGAGCTTTCCTGGCTCAACGAAAAAGGCAAACCGGAGGTGGCGCTGGCGGAACTGGTGGTGCCTTGCACCTCGCCGAACATCATCGAGTCAAAATCGCTGAAGCTGTATCTGAACAGCTTCGCCAACAGCCGCTTTCCCGGCCGCGACCGGGTGGTGGAAACCATCGCCCGGGATCTGGCACAGGTGGCCGGGGCGCCGGTGGATGTGCGTGTGATGACGCTGTCCGAGGCGCGCCAGCAACCGGTCTGGGAAGCCCATGTCCGGGAGGAACAGGGCGAGCTGGTCGACACCCTGGACGTGGCCTTCGAACACTTCGACTACCGCCCGGAGCTGCTGCTCGCCGACCAGGGTCCGGAACGCACCGGCGTGCTGGTTTCCCATCTGCTGCGCAGCCACTGCCCGGTGACCAACCAGCCGGACTGGGGCACCGTGCAAGTGCGCTACACCGGCCGCCCGATCAGCCCCGCCAGCTTCCTGCGTTACGTGGTGTCGTTGCGCAACCACCAGGGCTTCCACGAACAGATTATCGAGCAGATGTTCGTCGACCTACGCCGCCACTGCGGCCCCCGCCAGCTGTCCGTGTACGGCCGCTTCACCCGCCGGGGCGGCCTGGACATCAACCCGTTCCGTTCCAACTACGAGGACGCGCCGCTCAACGCCCGCACGGTACGCCAGTAGGAGCGGCTTCAGCCGCGATGCAGGATCAGGGGCAGGCACCGTGCCCCCCCCCTTCACCCTGTATCCTGCATCCTGTAACGCGGCCAAAGGCCGCCGTCAGGCCCCCAGCGGCCAGCCGAAGCCGATCCACACCGCCAGCAGGATCGACCAGCCGATCAGTAACGCCAGGCTGTAGGGCAGCATCAGCGCGACCAGGGTGCCGATGCCGGTGTCCGGCTGGTAGCGGCGGGCGAAGCCCAGCACCAGCGCGAAGTAGGGCATCAGCGGAGTAATGATGTTGGTGCTGGAATCGCCCACCCGGTAGGCGGCCTGGGTGGCCTCCGGGGCGATGCCCACCAGCATCAGCATGGGCACGAACACCGGCGCCAGGATCGACCACTTGGCCGAGGCGCTGCCGATCATCAGGTTGATGGAGGCGCTCAGCACCACGAACAGCAGCAACAACAGCACCGTGGGCAGTTCCAGCCCGCCCAGCCAGGCGGCGCCCTTCACCGCCAGCACCAACCCCAGCTGGCTGTAGCCGAACCAGGCCACGAACTGGGCGGCGAAAAACATCAGCACCAGATAACCGGACATCGAGGCCATGGTGGTTTCCATCGCCTGGATAACGCCGGCGGAGGAACGGAAGCCGCCGCTGAGCCGGCCATAGACCACGCCACAGGCCGCCGCCACCAGCGCGATCAGCACCACCAGCGAACTCATGAACGGGGATTGCAGCACCGCGCCGTTGTCGCCGCGCAGGGGCGCGTCCGGCGGCACCACCAGGGCGGCGATGGCCAGCACGCCAAGTACCAGGGTGACCAGGGTCCAGCGCGCCGCCCGGCGATCCAGGTGGGGCGCCTGATCCTGGTCGGCGACCCGCGCATCCGTGCCCGCCACCCGCCGTTCCGTGATCTTCAGGGTGATGATCGAGACCAGGCTGGTGACCAGCAGGGTGGAGACAATAATGAACCAGTAATTGCCGGCGGCGGACACGGTGCGCTCGCCGTCCACCAGCCGCGCCGCCTCGGTGGTCAGCCCGGCCAGCACCGCGTCCACCGGGCCGAGCAGCAGGTTGGCGCTGTAACCGCCGGACACCGCCGCGAACGCGGTGGCGATGCCGGCCAGCGGCGAGCGCCCGGCCAGTTGGAACAGGAAGCCGGCCAGCGGAATCAGCACCACATAGCCGGCGTCGAAGGCGATGCTCGACATCACCCCGGCGAATGCCACCGCCACCACCAGGGTGCGGTGGGACGCGCGCCGCACCAGCGCCGCCAGGCTGGCGCCGAGCAAACCGGAATGCTCGGCGATGCCCAGACCCAGCATCGCCACCAGCACCACGCCCAGGGGCGCGAAGCCGGTGAAGTTGCTGATCATATGGGTGAACAGATAGCGCAGACCGTCGCTGTCCAACAGCGAACGCACCGCCACGGTGCGGTCTTCCAGGGGATGCTCGGCGGTCACCCCGAGCAGCGCCAGCACCGCGCTCAAAGGCAGCATCAGCAGGCACAGCCAGACGAACAGCAGGGTGGGATGGGGCAGTCGGTTGCCGGCACGCTCCAGCCGGCCCAGCCAGCCTGAAGAGGGTGTGTTCATGGGCGTCCTGTGGGGTTGGGGTGCAACGATCCTATTCTTTTATCATATCCGCACGCGGTCCTGAATCCGCCGCGCCGCCTGGCCCAGCATCTCCACCGCTTTCTCGCGATCCCCCTCGCGCAGCCGCTTCGACTCCACATAGAGCGCGAACCCCTCGGTTTCGTACTCCAGGTCCACGGGTTTGTCCTTGCCCAGTTCGCTGGCGCAGCGGGCCAGGGCTTTGAGGATCGCCTTCTTGTCGAAGTTATGGATACGTTCCAGGTCCATGTGCAGCCCCAGGCCGGGGCTGTCCAGGGTGACGAAACGCCGTTTGCTACCGGCGTTGCGTTTCAGTTCGTGGGCTTCGTAGACGGTGATCGGCCGGTGGAAGCCCTTGACCTGGATCTCGCCCACGCTGCGGCAGCGCACCCGTTCCTTGACCAGACCGTAGGTGCTCTCCGAGATCAGCACCTGGCCTGGGCGGCAGGCGGATTCCAGGCGGCTGGCCAGGTTCACGTCGGTGCCGAGGATGGTGTAGTCCATGCGGCTGTCGGTGCCAAAGTTGCCCACGGTGACGAAGCCGGTGTTGATGCCGATGCGGATTTCCAGCTTCTGGTCGATGCCCTGGCGGCGCCAGCGCAGGCGCAGGAAACGCATGTATTCCTGCATTTCCACCGCCATCGCCACGCAGCGGTAGGCGTCTTCCTGGGCGCCGGCGCTTTTCGGGTCGCCGAAGAACACCATCACCGCGTCGCCGATGAACTTGTCGACGGTGCCGCCGTAGCGCAGTGCGATGCGGGTCATCTCGCTCAGGTAGGTGTTGAGCATCTTGGTCAGCGCATCCAGGGGCAGTTCCTCGGACACGGTGCTGAAGCCACGGATATCGGAGAAGAAAATGGTCAGTCGTTTGCGGCGGGTTTCCAGCTTGGCGTCGCGTTGCCCGGAAAACAGCGACCCCCACACCTGGGGCGGCAGGTACTTGGCCAGCTTGCGCGACAGCTCCACCGCCTGGCGCTGCTGGTCGTGCACCCGCTCCTGGGCCTGGCGCAGAATCCGCGTCTGGCGGTTGGTGAAAAACGAGGTGGCGCCCACGTGCAGGCCCAGGCCCACCAGTGATACCACCGACAACGACAATGGCACCGTGGTCACCCGTGGTGGCACTTCCAACAGCAGCAGGCCCAGGCCGGCGCCGGCGGCGGTGCTCAGCAGGTTCAGCAGCCAGGCGCGCAGGCCACCGCTGCTCACCGAGTTGGCGTGCACGATGATCAACAGCACCAGACAGGGAATCACCGCGAAATGCAGCAGCGCGCAAACCACGCCGATGATCGCCGCGTCCACCTGCATCAGCACCGGCGCGGCCCGCTCGATGCGCAGGTCGCGGCGCTCGCCCATCACCAGCAGCGCCTGCGCCAGCAGCGGGTAGGCCAGCAGTCCGGCCACACCCAGCAGGTAGGCCGGCGGAAACAGGGCCAGCCCGATGCCCGCGAGCACAATACCGGCCGCCACCGCGAACGCGAGGAGGCGTATAAAGTTGCTCAGCCGGCGTGCCTGCTCCCTGGGGTCCAGGTCGTGGCGCCGGCGGCGATGCTTGGTGGCGGTCATGAACGGCAATCTGGATGTGGTGTTCGATGGAGCTTACCCAGTTGTTCGCTCAGAAAAAAGACTGGTTCGACTTTCGTCGGCGGCAGCTTGCCGCGCGGGCTTCGCCGGCCGTGAGCAAGCGGTTACACTGGCGTGTCCCGAAACAGGAGCCCCCATGGACACCCTTACCGCGCTGACCCACCGTGTATCCGTGCCCCGCCTCACCGAACCCGGCCCCACGCCGGACCAGCTGCGCCAACTGCTGGCGGCGGCGATTCGTGCCCCGGACCACGGTATGCTGCGGCCCTGGCGGTTTATCGTTCTGCAAGGTGAGCAGCGCGAACGGCTCGCCGACGTGATGGAATGGCGCCTGCTGAAACGGCAGCCGGACGCCGATCCGAACGCCCGCGAGAATCTGCGCGGCAAGGCGCTGCGTGCGCCCACCGTGATCGTGGCGGTAGCGGAGATCACCGAGAACCATAAAATTCCCGCCTGGGAGCAGGTGCTGGCGGTGGGCGCGGCGGTGCAGAACATCATGGTTGCCGCCCATGCCCTGGGCCTGGGCGCCATGTGGCGCACCGGCGACCTGGCCAACGATCCGGATGTGAAACCGCGGCTCGGCTTCGCCGACAAGGACCAGGTGGTGGGGTTCGTCTATCTGGGCACCCCGGCGGTGGAGCCCAAGAGCTTGCCCGACGAAACCCCGGACCAGTTTCTGCGCGAGCTGCCCCGTGGCTGATCTGGACGCCCTGGCCGAACGGGTGCGTGGGGCCATTCCGCTGACCCGCCACCTGGCGTTCCGCTTCACCGGCTTCGACGGCGCCACCCTCACCCTGCAAGCGCCCCTGGCCCCCAACCACAATGACAAAGGCACCTTCTTCGCCGGCAGCCAGGTGGCGCTGCTGACCCTGGCCGGCTGGGCCTGCACCACCCTGATCGCCGAATCGCTGATGGCGGACACCGGCCACCCGCACACGCCGGTGGACGTGGTGGCGGTGGAAGGCAGCCAGAACTACCGGCTGCCCCTGGACGACGACCTCACCCTCACCGCCACCGTCACCGAAGACAGCCGCCGCCGATTCCGCGAGCGCCTGACCCGGCGCGGCAAGGCCACCCTGACCGTGGACGCCCGTGCCACCAACCCCGCCGGCGCCACCGTGTGCGAGTACCAGGGCCTCTACCTGGCCCGCCTGAACGGTTAATGCCGCCGGTTGTACAAAGCATCGCCACTCAACCCGCCCCCCGCTTGCCTCCGAAGCGACCCTCGGGTACCCTACGCGCCCTCTGCACCTGGTCCCAGCCGACCAACAAAAGGTGCCGAGCACGCTTCCGTGCGACTGGCAGAGCAGGCGCAACTGGTAGTGACAATGAGTTTTGGTGAGGTGTCCGAGTGGCTGAAGGAGCACGCCTGGAAAGTGTGTATACGGCAACGTATCGAGGGTTCGAATCCCTCCCTCACCGCCAAATAAAGAACCCCGCGCAAGCGGGGTTTTTTATTGGGCGGTGAGGCAGGCCTTGATAAGAACCCTCCGGTTCGACAAGCCGGCCAAAGGCCGGCGCAGGACGCCGGCGCAGGTGGCGGGGCGAAGCCCCGAGCGCAGCGAGTCAATCCCTCCCTCATCCCCGCCCTCTGTAGGAGCGGCTTCAGCCGCGATCCCAGGGTTGGCGACCATCCCACCGCTTTATCGCGGCTGAAGCCGCTCCTACAGAGGTGGGGCGGGCCATTTTATTGGGCGGTGAGGCAGGCCCTGATAAGAACCCTCCGGTTCGACAAGCCGGCCAAAGGCCGGCGCAGGACGTCGCCGCAGGTGGCGGGGCGAAGCCCCGAGCGCAGCGAGTCAATCCCTCCCTCACCCCCGCCTTCTGTAGGAGCGGCTTCAGCCGCGATCCCAGGGTTGGCGACCATCCAAACGCCTTATCGCGGCTGAAGCCGCTCCTACAAGCCCTGGGGAGGGCCATTTTTGTTGGGTGGTGAGAGGCGTCGTCCGCGCATTCCGAGCTAACCGGCTGCTATTTCACGGCGGAATTGCCGCCATCCGCGAACAGAGCCGATCCGGTGACGAAACTGGCCATCGGGCTGGCCAGGAAAAGCGCGGCGGATGCCAGTTCCTCGGGTTGGGCGATCCGCTTCATCGCATGGAGTCCGGCTGCCCAGTCCTTCTGGCTTTGGTCGCCTGCCATCTCGGTATCCGTGCCGCCGGGCAGAAGGGCGTTGGCCCTGATTCCCTGGGCGGCATAGTCGGCGGTGATGCCTTTCACCAGGCCCATCAATCCCGCTTTCGAGGCACCATAGGCCGCCATGCCGGGGAGGCCGACGCTGGTTCCGACGAAGCTGGATGTGAACACGATGGAGCCACCACCGCGTTCAAGCATCGCGGGTATCTGGCTGCGCGCACCCAGATAGGCAGCGGTCAGGTTGATGGTCAGGGTGTGTTGCCAATCTTCCGGGGCGATGTCGGCGAGCGGCTTTGCCGGCCCAACCGTGCCGGCATTGTTGATTGCGATGTCGAGACCGCCAAATTCGCGTGTCGCATCCGCGACGGCCCGTTCATGGGTTTCGGGGAGGGCGATGTCGCCGGCGGACGCATAAGCCCGGCCTCCCTTGCCGCGGATTTCGTCTACCACCTCATCCAGTCGGGCTTGGCGTCGCGCGACCAGCACGACCGCCGCTCCGTGCTCGGCGAACATCCGCGCAACCGCGCGTCCGATGCCGGAAGAAGCGCCAGTGACGACCGCGACCTTGCCTTCAAGTAAAAACATATGTCTGTGTCCTTTACGGTTTTGTCCTTTGCCAAACATATGCGAGCGCGGTTCGTCAGCCACTCCGTTTCTTGCGGTCAAACCCCCGTCCGGTGCGCTGATGCTTATGGCTGAGCTTCTTTTTCGAGGAGCGCCTTCTTGCGTTCCACACCCCAGCGATAACCGGACAGCGCGCCGTCCGTTCTAACCACCCGGTGACAGGGGATCGCCACCGCGATCTTGTTTGCGCCGCAGGCTTGGGCTACCGCCCGCACCGCCTTCGGCTCGCCAATGCGGCGGGCAATTTCCGCGTAGGAAGCGGTCTGCCCCGGTGGAATTCGCCGGAGCGCCTGCCAAACGCGCTCCTGAAATGCGGTGCCACGAATATCGAGCGGCAAATCAAGGCCGATTTGCGGCGCTTCGACGAAGCCGACCACCCGAGCGACCAGATTTTCAAAGCCTGCGTCGCCACCGATCAAGTTGGCCTTGGGAAAACGGTCCTGCAGATCGCGGACCAGGTCGTCGGGATCATCTCCCAGCGTGATCGCGCAAATTCCCTTGGCGCTCTGGGCCACGAGAATGGCGCCCAGGGAGCTTTGTGCGACGGCGAAGCGGATTTCGGCGTCCTTGCCACCGTTCTTGTAGGCTGTTGGTGTCATCCCAAGCAGCCTGGTCGACTGTTCGTAAAAGCGGCTGTTTGAGTTGAATCCCGCGCCATGGATCGCGCCGGTCACACTTGCTGTCTGATCGGTGAGTTCAACTCGGACCCTGCGGCCCCGATGAGCCGCCGCCCATTGCTTTGGCGTCAGTCCGGTGATGGCTTTGAACTGGCGATGAAAATAGTAGGGGCTCATGCCGATGCGGGCCGCCAGTTCATCCAGTTTAGGGATATCTTCAGAGGCCTCGATCAGCCGGCAGGCTTCGGCAACCAGTGCGGTGTTGGCCTCGGCCAATGAGCGCCCGTTCGGATTGCAGCGTTGGCACGGCCGGAAGCCTGCCGCTTCGGCCTCCGCCGGCGTATCGTAGAAGCACACGTTCCGTGGCTTCGCTGTCCGCGAAGGGCAAGAGGGACGACAATAGACTCCTGTTGTCTTCACGGCATAGACAAAGTTGCCGTCCGCCGCCGCGTCACGCGCGGCCACGCTTTTCCAGCGCGCATCTTGCTCGGTGCTGGTCTCGGTCATGGCGATTACCCCTTCATTCCTGCGTGTTGACTCAATTTAGCCATGACGCCCAGGCATCTCACTCCGATCCTTGCTTTCAAATCGATGCAAGCGAAGGTTTCAGATGATCCGCCCGATCGCGGCTGAAGCGGAACGCCGCCGGGCTGCTCCTACTCCGTCAATTGCGCCACATCGCATTCCAGCGCCCGGGCCCAGGCGCGCAGCGTCTCAATGTGGGGCTTGTTGCCGCGCTTTTCCGCCTGGGCCACGGCGCCCTGGGTGACGCCCAGCTTTTCGGCCAGGCGCGCCTGGGACAGGCCCCGGTACCGGCGCCACGCGGCCATCGGGCCGAGGTCCTTTTCGATCATCAATGCCACCACATCATGGGGAAGCGTGATGCGGCTGTCGGCATCAAGCAGTGCCTGATACTCCTCGAACGGCACCACCGCATACAGAGGGTTGCCCTGGTTATCCCGAATAATTTGCGCTTTATCAGCGTCAGCCTTGGTATGTCCGCTCATCTCGCTTTTTCACCTCTTGCACGGTGAGAATCCGTACACCGTCGTCCACATCGAACAACACCCGGTAGCGGCCGACCCGCAGCCGGTAGCCCGCCCGGTGCCCGCGCAGCGCCCTGACACTGGTCGCATGGGTCGGGCAACGGGCCAGCGCCTTGACCGCGTCGAGAATCGCCGTCCGCTGTTTCGGAGGCTGAATCCCACGCAACTGCTTGACCGCCGTTTTCGTCCATTCGATCTCGTGCATACGCCGTCCGTTGGCGAATTTCTAATTAATGAATGCATACTATTAGATTTATAAGGTTTATACTAATAAAAAGTGAGGGGGGAAGGAGAGGGTAAAGAGCAAAAGTGCCGCCCTGGGCGGACGGCACCGGTGGAAGACTCAGGCGAGCGGAGGCGGCGTCAGAAATCCACCTCGTAGCCCAGGGTGTAGACCCGGCCGCGACCGGTGAAGTAGAAATCGTTGCTGGCCCGGGCCGCCTGGGAGTAGTAGCTGACGTAGTCCTTGTCGAACAGATTTTCCACCCCGGCCTTGAGGCGGCCCACCGGCAGTTTCCGTACCAGGGACGCGTCCACCAGGGTATAGCCGTCGAAATCCAGGTCCGGCTGATCGAAGCTGCGGTCGAAATAGTGGTTCACCTGCACCAGGGAACGCAGATCATCGTTCCAGCGCGCCCCCCAGCGGGCGCCGAACCGGTTCGGCGCCAGGCTGATGCCACTGAGCGTGGTGTCCACGGTGCCGTTGCCGTCGGTGTCCGATTCTCCCTTCTGATGGGCGTAGGTGAGGCCGAGCTGGTGGGCATCGTTGATACGCCAGTCCAGGGACGCCTCCACCCCTTTGATTTCCACTTTTTCCCGATTGACCACATAGACCCCGTTTCTCTCACTGAGCCGCTCGCCGTAGTCCGAATCGGACTCGAAGTAGCTGATCTCGAAGCGGGTCCGTTCGCCGTTAAGACGCAAACCCAGCTCCCGGTTGTCGGTGACGATGGGCTCCAGGGCGAGCAGGGTGTCCACATCCTGGCCGGGCTGGTCGATGCCGCGCAGCACCCGGCCCACGTCCGGCATGCCGAAGCCTTCGGAGTAGTTGGCGAACAGCTGGATATCGTCGGCCAGCTGATAGGTGAGGCCGATGTTGTAGAGGGTTTCCTCGAAGTCCGGGTCGCCGCCGCCCACCCGCACCGAGCCGTTGGCGGCCACGGTGCGGTAGCCGTCCACCTTCAGCTTGGCGTATTCATGGCGGGCGCCGCCGGAAAACGCCAGCCGTTCGGTGGCGCGCAGGCCCAGCTGCAGGAAGCCGGCATAGTTGCGATATTCGGTTTCCGGCACATAGACCCGGTCGGTGAGCACCAGGCGCTGACGGGTCTCGTCACTGAGGGCGTCGAAGCCGGCGGCCAGATCCACCCGGTCAGCGAACAGGCCGCGCCGTTTGAGGGTGAACTGGCTGCCCAGTTTCTCTGACTCGTTGCGGGTCTGGTCGAGCAGGGTGCCCGCCGGCGCCAGCGCCGGGTCCTGGAAGGAACCGGAACGCAGGGCGCCGAACTGGCCCTCGAAATCCTGGTGGTAGATCTGTGCGTCGATCTGGTTGCCCAGCCAGTTGCCGTGGCTGTAGCTGGCACGCAGGGTGGTGACCTTGTTGAACATGGGGTCGCCCTCGGCCCCGCCCTTGGCGGCGCCGGTGGGAATGCCATTGGCGCGGTCGCCGGGCACCGCCCGGTAGTCGTGGTTGCCTTCCAGTTCGAAGCGGTTGGCACTGACGATAATGTTCTGGTTGTCGTCCAGCCAGTAGCCGGCTTTCAGAAACAGGTCGTGGCTGGTGGAGTCCTGGATCTCGCCGGGGTAGGCGAAGCCGATGACACGGTCGCGGCCATCGTAGAACAGCCCCCGCTCCTGGCGGCTGGCGGCGGCGACGATGTCCCAGCGCTCGGTCTGGCCGGTGAAGCGGTAGTCCAGCTTGTGACCCAGGCCATTGCTCTGTACGTCGTCGTCGCTGGTCAGGCTGACGCCCACATGCTGGTGGAAGCCGGGCTGTTCCGGCCGCCGGGTGACGAAGTTGATGATGCCGCCGGTGGCGCCCAGGCCGTGCTCGGCGCTGGCGCCGTGGATCACCTCGATGCGTTCCACCATGCTCAGGTCGATGGTGTAGCTGGAGCGGCCGCCGTTGCGCAGCGGGTTGGATTGCGGCACGCCGTCGATCAGGAACTGCGGGGTGCGGCCACGGAAGGTCTCGCCGGCATTGGACAGTTTCTGCCGGCTTGGCGAGTAGGAGGGAATCAGATTGGCCAGTACCGCCCCCGGGTCCTCGCTGATCGCCATCTGGTCCTCGATCTGCTGGCGCGAGATCACGGTGATCTTGCGCGGCGATTTACCGGCCACGGTGTAGCTGCGCGCGGCGGAGACCACCACGTCGTCGAGCTGGTGGGGGCCGCTGTCCATATGCGCGGTTTCGATCAGGCGCACCGTCAGGCGGCCGCCGCCGGCGCCCGGTTCGGCGCGGTAGTCCAGGCCGCTGCCGGCCAGCAACGCGTTCAGTCCGCCGCGCACCGTGTAGCGGCCCCGCAGGGGCGGGCTTTGGCGGTCGTCCAGGCTGACGGCACCGATGATCAGGTCGATGCCGGCCTGTTCGGCGAAGCCCAGCAGGGCGCTTCGCAGCGGTTGGGCGGGCAGATCATAGGCGCGCTCGCTGACGCGGGCCGGCGCCGGGGCTTGGCTTTGCGCCTGGACGGCGGGGCAAAGCAGCATCAGGGCAAGCCAGGCACCGCCCAGGCGGTGAGAAAGGGTCCGAGCCATAACCGATCAATCCTTATCCGTTGAAAATGAGAAGCGTTGTGGTTGAGGGCTATGACGTTTGGGCGGGCAAAGCGAGTAAATTTTCCGGTGGACTCCGGGCTGCCGCCATCGGCGGCGGCCATCAAGACATCGCCAAGGTGTGGGGCGGACTCAGTACAGCAGCGTCAGGCCGGGCACTTCCAGGGTACGCAGGCCCAGGCTATCGGCCAGGGCGGGCACGCCGCCGTCCAGATTGTCCAGGTGCAGCACCGCCCGCACCGGGGTGCCGGCGCGGGCCCGGTCGAGCAGCACCAGCGGCCGCTGGCGGAAGGGATTGATGCGCGCCAGGGCGTCGCTCAGGGGTTCGCCGTCAAACACCAGTACCCCGCGGCTCCAGTCGGTGGCCCGGGTCGGATCAAGCGCCAGCAGGCGGATGCCGGCCCGGTCGCTGAGCCGGGCACTTTGGCCGGTGGCCAGGCGCTGCTCAGGGTGGCCGGGCAGGCGCGCCAGCACCCGGTGTTCGAGTACCGCCACCCGCTGTTCATGGGCGTCCAGGCGGCGCACCCAGAATACCGTGCCCAGGGCGGTGAGGCGGGCATCGCCGGCCTGCACGGTGAACGGCCGGGGCTCGCCAGCGTTCACCGGCGCGGGATGGAACACCGCCTGGCCGCGCAGCAGCGTCACCGCCCGGTGGTTCTGGTCGTAGTCCAGACGCAGGGCGGAATGGCCGGCCAGGGTCACGCGGCTGCCGTCGTCCAGGGTCAGGGTTTCCACGGCGGCGCCGGTGATGCGATCCGCCCGGGCCTGCAGCCACCAGTGCGGGCCGCGCCACAGCAGCACCGCCAACAGCACGGTGGCGGCGGCCAGCCAGGGCGCCATCGTCGCCCGCCGGGCCGCCGGCTGGTGCCGCTGATGGGGTGGGCGGTGGGCCAGTTCCCCGGCCAGTGCCCATTGCTTCTCCACCGCCGCCAGGGCCTCGCCGTGGGCCGGGTCGCGGGCCAGCCAGCGATCCAGCGCCTGTTGTTCGGCGGCGCTCAGGGGGCCGTCCTGGCTACGCAGCCACCACCGCACGGCCTGGGCATGTCGGGAGCGGCGGGAGTGGGTCATGGGTGGCATTCCGTTGCGGCTTCAGTCGTCATCGGTGTGGGTCTGGTCGAGAATATAGCGCATCGCCAGGGTCAGGTGTTTTTGCACGGCGCTCACCGACAGGCGCAGCTCCCGGGCCGCTTCCCGGTAGGTGTGGCCCTCCACCCGGCACAGTTGAAACACGTTGCGGGAACGGGCCGGCAGCCGCCGCAGCGCGGCCTCGATGTCGTCAACCTGACGGTGTGTTTCATAGAGTGTGGCCGGCCCGGCCCGGTCGTCCAGCAGGCCGTCCAGGTCCGCCGGCGGCAGGGTGCCGGTGCGCCAGGTTTCGTGGCGGCGCCGGTGGTCGGTGAGCAGGCGGCCGGCCAGGGTATAGAGATAGGGCAGCGGGCGTTCGATGGGGACTTCGCCGTCATGGGCGAGCAGGCGGGTGAAGCACTCCTGGGTCAGATCCGCCGCCAGTTCCGTGTCGCCGGTGCGCAGCCACAGGTAGCGGTGAATTTTGCGGGTGTACTCCGCGTACAGGGCCGGTGTGGGCGATTGCGAGCTCATGGCGGGCGCGGCAAGGAAATGAGTCGCAATTGTTATTGATTCTTATTTTTGTGTCCACTTTTTAGCGCCACCCCGCCCCGGCGCCGATCAGCGCCGGCGCGGGTCGTGTTTGCGGGCAAAGCCCCAGGCGCCGCGCCGGCCCTGGCGCTGGATGTCCATGTCGTTGCGGATCTGGGCGTGGCTTATCAGGGCGAAGATGAAGGTGCCGCCGGCGATGTTGCCGGCCAGGGTGGGCAGGCCGAAGCGCAGCAAGAAATCCGCCCAGCTGGTTTCGCCGGCGAACACCAGGTACAGAATCTCGCTGGCGCCGACGATGATGTGGGGAAACTCACCGATGGCCACCGCGTAGGTCATGATCAGGATCACCCAGGCCTTGGCCTGGTCGGCGGAGGGCATGACCCACACCATGGTGGCGATCAGCCAGCCGGCGACGATGCCCTTGGAGAACATTTCAAAGGGGCTGTTCTCCATCACCTTGTGGCCCAGTGACAGGAACGACTCGTGCACTTCCGGGGAGAACATGGGCAGGTGCAGAAAAGTGAAGGCGGCGAGGCCGGCGCCGGCGATGTTGCCGGCCAGCACCACGCCCCACAGGCGCATCAGACACCACAGATTGGCGGCGCTGGGGTGGCTCATGAACGGCAGCACCGCGGTCACCGTGTTTTCGGTGAACAGCTGCTGGCGGGCCAGAATCACGATCAGAAAGCCGAAGGTGTAGCCGATGCTGCCCACCAGGAAGCCGGCATCGCTGTCCGGAAGGTGGGCGTCGAACAGGCCCCGGGCCATGAACGAGGCGCTCATGGAGATGCCGGCGGCGATCGCCGACCACAGCAGCGCCATGGCGTCGCGCTCCAGTTCTTTCTCGCCGGACACGCGCAGCCGCTCGTGCACCGCCGCCGCCTTGGAGGGCAGATAGCTTTCCTGCTTGTCCTCTTCCTTTTCCTCGTCGCCGTGGTCATCGTCCCGGGCCGCGTCCTGGCGCTCGCGCTCCACCGCGTCCTCCCAGGGGGTGCTTTCCTCGTCCTGTTTGCGTTCCGGATCGTCGTCCCTATTCAAGGTGGCCTCCCGCGGGCAATGGTGACCGGACGGCGGTCCGGTATTCCTGCCGACTATAAACCGGGCACGCCGGCCGGGTCATAAAAGGCAGGTAAAATCAGCCGCCGTGCACCACCAGCCCGATGCCCAGGACGTACAGCAGCAGGTCCTGGTCCATGTGCGCGTAGATGCTGCCGTCCCGTTAGGCGATGTCGGAGGCGGCAGTGAACAGGGTGTCGAAGGCGTTGCCGCCGATGATGCCGCCCACCGCCAGGCTGAGCAGCGGGGATTGCTGTAAAAACTGGATGCACACCTCCCTCGTCGGGTTCCGGGAGTGGCCAGTCTAGCGACACGGGCGGGGGCAACACATACAGCGGGTTTACACTTTTTCTACACGCTTTCTACAGTTCGCCGCCCTCGCTGTGGGCATCATTTACAGCAATTAATTTTATGAGCAAGAGGACAGGACATGCCCTCGGTGAAACTGTGCTGTTTGCTGGGTGCCGCGATCGGGGCGGGCCTGGCGGTGTTGACCTCTCCGGTGGCCCACGCCGCCGATGAGCGCGCCGATCCGCGCGGCTGGAACGCCTCCGCCATGGGGGTCTATGTGTTCGAGGACCAGGACCGCAACGACGTGGATTACGGCACCGGCCTGCGTTTCGGGCTGGGGCGGCAGATCAGCGAGCATTGGGATCTGGAGTGGCAGGGCTTCGGCAATTCCCTGGAGCGCGACCGCGCCTCCGGCCAGCACTGGCAGTACGGGCTGGGCGCCGATGCGCTGCGCTATATGTATCGGGAGGGGCCGTCTCCCTATCTGCTGGTGGGCGGCGGCGGGGTCTATACCGACTCCAACCGGGGCACCGACACCAACGCCTTCGTCAACGCCGGCGCCGGCCTGCACTTCCGTGATATCTGGGGCAGCATGGGCCTGCGCATGGAACTGCGCTACGTGCTCGACTTCTCCGACGATGGCAGCGGCAACGAGCCGTTTCACGACGTGCGCGCCCTGGTGGGGCTGACCTTTCCGCTGTTCGGTGGCGGCAATTACGAAACCCGTGTGATCGAACGCGAGCGGGTGGTGGTGAAGCCGGTGCCGATGGCGCCGCCGGAAGTGCTGCAGGGGGTGAACTTCGAGTTTGATTCCGCCCGTCTCACGCCCAACGCCAGGACCGTGCTGCGGGAAGTGGCCGAGCGGCTGCGGGCCTACCCCAACAGTGAGGTGGAAATCGGCGGGCACACCGACTCCACCGGTTCGGCGAGTTACAACCAGTCCCTGTCGGAGCGGCGCGCCGCCTCCGTGCGCGACTTTCTGATTGACCAGGGCGTGGACCCGGGCCGCCTCACGGCGGTGGGGTATGGCGCCACCCGGCCGGTGGACGACAACCGCACCGAGCAGGGCCGGGAGCGTAACCGCCGCATCGAGATGCGGCGCATGAACTGAGCCGGCGGCGGCTCAGTCGGTCTCCTCGATGCCGCCGAGAAAGCGGCCCAGATAGTCGTTGACGGTGTCGGCGGCTTCCATCTGTATCCAGTGCCCTACATCGTCCAGCAGCACGATGTCGGTGAGGTTGTCCATCAACTCGGGCATACGCTTGAGGGCACGGCCGGCGAACTGGATCACCGGATCTTCCTTGCCGGCCAGAAAGAATGCCGGTGGATGGATGCGTTCGCGGCCGTCCGCCCGTTGCTGCTCCCAGGACAGATCCATGGCCCGGTACCAGTTGATCGGGCCGGTCATCCCGCTGCGCTCGAAACTGTCCACGTACACATCCAGATCCGCTTCCGTCATCCAGGAGGGCTGCGGGCCCTGGGGCCGCTGAAGGATATCCAGCAGGCCGGTGGCGTTGCCGTGGGTGCGGTGTTTCTCCTTCATGCCCGGGCCGGAGAGCGCATGGTACATGCGGCGCAGGAAGTCGCGCAGATCCGCTTCCAGCTCGCGCTCCGGCACCTCGGGTTGCTGAAAATACAGCTGATAGAAGAAGCGGTCGCCGAAGGCGGCGCGCATCTGCTCGGTGGGCGGTTTGGGGCCGATGCCCGGGTAGGGCACGGACAGACCGGCCACCGCCAGTACCCGTTCCGGCGCCTGCCGGGCCACCTGCCAGGCCAGGGCGCAGCCCCAGTCATGGCCCACCACCCGGGCCCGCGGCGCGCCGAAGGCATCGAGAATGGCCAGCACATCGCTGACCAGAATGTCCTGGCGGTAGGCGTCGGCTTCCTTGGGGGCGGCGCTGCGCCCGTAACCGCGCAGGTCCGGGGCCAGCACATGGAAACCCTGGTCGGCCAGATAGGGCATTTGATAGCGCCAGGAATAGCCGCACTCGGGAAAGCCGTGCAGCATGATCACCACCGGCGCGGAGGGATCGCCGGCGCTGCGTACCAGAAAGTCCAGGCCATTGGCCTGCACCCGTTGTTCCTTGATGGGGGTCATAAAGATTCCTTGAGTGCTTAGCCGGCGTCGGCCAGGTGGCCGCCGAAGCGGTCGCGCAGGTGGCGTTTGGAGACCTTGCCGGTGGCGGTGTGCGGCAGTTCATCCACGAACAGTACGTCGTCGGGCAACTGCCATTTGGCGATCTCCGTGGCCATGTGGTCGAGCAGCGCCTGTTTGTCCGGCTGGCTGCCGGGGCGTGGCACCACGATCAGCAGCGGCCGTTCATCCCACTTCGGATGGGGCACGCCGATCACCGCGCATTCGGCCACGTCCGGATGGGCGGCGGCCAGGTTCTCCAGGTCGATGGAACTGATCCACTCGCCGCCGGATTTGATCAGGTCCTTGGCCCGGTCGACGATATGCAGCACGCCGTCCTCGGTGAGCGACGCCATGTCGCCGGTGGCGAACCAGCCGTCCTTGTCGAACGCCTTGGCGGTGGCTTCCTCGTTGTTGAAGTAGGCGCTGATCACGGTGGGGCCTTTCACATACAGCTCGCCCACCGCCTCGCCGTCCTGGGCCACTTCCTGGCCATCGTCGCCGACCAGCTTCATGCGCACCCCGAACAGGCGGCGGCCGGCGCTGCTCTTGATGTCCAGCCGCTGCTCCAGGGGCAGCTGATCCTCGCCTTCCACCAGCACGCCCATGCTGCCGGTGGGGTTCATTTCGGTCATCCCCCAGCCCTGCATGGCCTGGATGCCATAGTCCTGCTCGAACGCACGCAGCATGCTGCGCGGCGGTGCCGAACCGCCAATCAAAATCTGGCGCAGGTCGCCGGGTTTGCGGCCGCGCTGCTTCATCTCGGCGAGCAGGCCCATCCAGACCGTGGGCACGCCCCAGGCGCCGGTGACGTCCTCCTGATCCATCAGCTCGAACAGGCTGGCGCCGTCCAGGGCGGCGCCGGGCATGATCAGCGAACAGCCGGTGAGCGGTGCCGCGTAGGGCAGGCCCCAGGCGTTGACATGGAACATGGGCACCACCGGCAGCAGACGGTCGCCGACGCGGAACACGCCGTTGGAGCCGGCCATGGTAAACAGCGCCTGCAGCAGGCAGGAGCGGTGGGAATAGAGCGCCCCCTTGGGGTTGCCGGTGGTGCCGGAGGTGTAACACAGCGCGCAGGCGGTGTTCTCGTCCAGTTCCGGCCAGTCATAGGTTTCCGGCTGGCCGTCCAGTTGCTCTTCGTAGCAGAGCAGGTCGTCACCCTCCGGCATGTGTTGCCGGTCGGTCATCGCCACATAGCGGGTGTGTGCCGGGAACTGGTCGCGCAGGCCGGTGATCAGCGGCGTGAAGGTGGTATCGAAGAACATCAGGCTGTCGTCGGCATGGTTGACGATGTACGCCATCTGATCCGCCGGCAGCCGTGGATTGATGGTATGGCAGACGGCGCCGATAGCGGCGATGGCGTAGTAAAGCTCCAGATGGCGGTAGCCGTTCCAGGCGATGGTGGCCACCCGGTCGCCGGGTTTGACCCCCAACGCCACCAGGGCGTGGGCCAGTTGCGCCACCCGCCGGCGGGTCTGGCGGTAGGTCTGGCGGTGAATGCCACCTTCCACGGTGGCGGACACCACCTCCGCCTTGGGGTGCACCTGGGCGGCGTACTCCAATACGTCGATCAGCGTCAGAGGTGCGTCCATCATCAGCCCGTTGTGCATGGTTCTCTCCCGAATCGGTTCTGTTTGTTTTTTTAAACAACCATTTTGAAAATTGGTTTGGAGCAATTCATACCGGGGCCTCGAAAGAGGGTCAAGGAGGTTCGGGAAAATTTCACACGCGGTGTTACCTCGGGTAACAGCACGGTCCGGGGCCCGCCACGAAGAAACGCATAATCAGGGAATAAGTTGTCATGTTTTTCCGGTCTCGGGGCCATGGGCAAACGTCCCGCGGCGCCATCCATCGGGCCATACAGGGCCTGGAAAGCCGATTTTTCGAGGCCAGCGCGTGTTCCGCGCTTTGATTCACCGCGCTGGCGTGATTGTCCGGTTGCCCGTCGCAATCGAACATTGCCGTGTCGGGCCCGGGCGTTCATGCTGAAAGCAGCACCACGCTTGGGATTCAGGCGGATTAAGGAGCACCGTATTGACCTAAGTGGGCGCCGTTCAGTGCCCCTTTTTCGACCCTGAAGAAGGCGCTCGGAAAAGACCGGAAATGGCACTGGACAGGATTATTTTCGTGCGCACATACTAAAAGGTATGTCGGCGCCGGGACCTTTGAGAGGCTTGCCGGCGATTCTTTGATGACGGAACTGAAGCGCAAAAAAAACAATCAACGCGCGGGCTTTAAGAACCATAACGTGGGCGCTGGAACGAGCAGATCGGCGCTGACACGGACAGTAAACAAAAACGCATTAAGGTGTCCCGCTCAATGGCGGCCACCAAGGTGAAATGCCGGTCCGCTTCGTGACACTCGGGCGCCGGCAGTACAACAACAATCGTGGAGAGCGTCATGTTGAAATCCTTTTTCACCCTTATCGCCGCCTCGCTGCTGCTGGTAGGTACCGCCAGCGCCGCCGAGACCGTGAAACTTGCCCTGATCGATCCGCTCACCGGCCCCATGGCCGGCGCCGGCCAGCCGGCTCTGGAGCACCTCAAGTTTGAAGCCAAACGCATCAACGCCAACGGCGGCATCGCCGGCAAACAGCTGGAAATCGTTGGCCTGGACAACAAGGTGAACCCGCAGGAGAGCCTGATTCAGCTGCAGAAAGCCATCGACGGTGGCATCCAGTACATCACCCAGGGCAACGGCTCCTCGGTGGCTTCCGCGCTGATCGGCGCGGTGGAAAAACACAATCAGCGCAACCCCGGCAAGGAAGTTCTGTACATGAACTACGCCGCGGTGGACCCGTCCTTCACCAACGATCGCTGCTCGTTCTGGCATTTCCGGTTCGATGCCAACGCGGACATGAAAATGAACGCGCTGACCACCTACATCGCCGAGAACAAGGACATCAAGAAGGTGTACCTGATCAACCAGGACTACAGCTTCGGTCACGCGGTTTCCGATGCGGCGCGCAAGATGCTCGCCGAGAAACGCCCGGACATCGAAATCGTCGGTAACGACTTCCACCCCCTGGCCAAGGTGAAGGACTTCACCCCCTACATCTCCAAGATCCAGTCCTCCGGCGCCGACGCGGTGATCAGCGGTAACTGGGGCCAGGACATCACCCTGCTGGTGAAAGCCGCCGCCGAATTCGGCCTGGATGCACCTTTCTACACCTACTACGGCGCCAGCTCCGGCGTGGTCACCCAACTGGGCGACAAGGGCGTGGGTCGGATCTACCAGATCAACGAGTACTACGGTGACTTCGATGACGAGGAAATGGCCAAGCGTCAGGTCAACATGTACAAAGAGACCGGCTGGGACTTCTACTACCTGCGTTTGAGCACCATGCTCGACATGTTCAAGAAAGCCGCCGACAAGGCCGGTTCCACCGATCCCGTGGCCGTGGCCAAGGCAATGGAAGGCATGAGCCTGGAAACCCCCACCGGTGAAGTGGTGATGCGCGCCGAGGATCACCAGATCCAGCTGCCCATGTTCATCTCCGTAATGCAGGATGACATGAAGTACGGCGCCGAAGGCACCGACTACAACTTCCACAAGGTGGCACGCATCGACCGTGATGAAGTCACCCTGCCCACCACCTGTCGCATGCGCCGTCCCAAGTAACACGGCCCCGCGACTCTCCGTGATCGTGCAGTAGGGGCAGCGGCGCAAGCCGCTGCTCCGGGAGCCTTGTCATGCTCGAACTTGTGATTTTTTCGGCCCTGAATGGTGTGTTGTACGGCCTTTTGCTGTTCATGCTGTCCAGCGGTCTTACCCTGATTTTCTCCATGATGGGCGTGCTTAACTTTGCCCATGCCAGCTTCTACATGTTGGGCGCGTATTTCGCCTACACCCTGGGGATGTACACCGGCTTCTGGCCGGCATTGATTCTCGCGCCGCTGTTGGTTGGCGCGCTTGGTGCGCTGGTGGAGCGCTTCGGCCTGCGCCGGGTGCACGCCAATGGCCACGTGGCGGAGCTGCTGTTTACCTTCGGCCTGGCCTACGTTATCGACGAGCTGGTGCAGATGATTTGGGGCACCGTGGCGGTGGCCTACCGTGAACCGTCCTATATGCGCGAGCCGCTGTTCACCCTGTTCGGCACCGATTATTCGATTTTCCGGGGCGTGGTGATTCTGATCTCCATCCTGATGTTCATCGCGCTGTGGTACCTGCTCAAGAAGACCCGCGTTGGCATGATGATCCGTGCCGCTCTGACCCACGGCGAAATGGTGGGCCACCTTGGCCACAACGTGCCGCGGCTGTTCATGGGCGTGTTCGGTTTCGGCTGCGCGCTGGCGGCGCTGGCCGGGGTGATCGGCGGTCCGCTGCTGGCCACCGAGCCGGGCATGGCCGCCACCCTGGGCCCGATCGTGTTCGTGGTGGTGGTGGTGGGTGGCATGGGCTCACTGCAGGGGGCTTTCTACGCGTCCTTGCTGATCGGCCTGCTGCAGACGTTCTTCGTCGCCATCAACGCCTCCCTGGCGGATGTCTTCAACGCCCTGGGCGCCAACCTGGACCCCTATGGCGAGGTGGGCCGTATTTCCCTGGCCACCCTGGCGCCGATGACGCCGTTCATCCTGCTGGTGCTGATCCTGATCTTCCGGCCCCGCGGTCTGATGGGGGAACTTGAACCATGAGCCAGGACATAATCGCACCCATGCAACGTCCAAAATCCCGCACCTCCCTGCGTGGCCTGGTGCCCTGGGTGGTGTTCGCCGCGGCGTTGCTGCTGCTGCCGGTGTTTTTCTCCGGCAACAGTACCGCCTTTACCCTGCTCAACGTGATCGGCATCAATATCGTCTTCGCGTTGTCCTACAACATGCTGCTCGGTCAGGGCGGCATGCTGTCCTTCGGCCACGCGGTGTTTTTCGGGCTGGGCAGCTACGCCGCCATGCACGCCATGATCGCCATCGACGAGGCGTCCTATGCCGGCGAGGGCTTCTGGGCCCATGTGCCGGTGCTGGGCATGCCGCTGGTGGGCATGATCGCCGGTGGCCTGGTGGCGCTGGTGCTGGGCTGGCCGTTCTGCCGCCGGGCCGGCACCGCCTTCGCCATGATCACCCTGGGTCTGGGCGAGATGGTGGCCGCCGCCGGGCAGATGTTCCCCTCCCTGTTCGGCGGTGAGGCGGGCATCTACGGCAACCGTATGGTCGGGCCGCAATGGTTTGGTCTGGAGCTGGCGCAGTCCTCGGACGTGTACTGGTTTATCGCGTTCTGGACCTTCGCCGCCGTGTTCGCCATGTGGGCGTTCACCCGCACGCCGCTGGGCCGGCTGTCCAACGCCGTGCGTGATAACCCGGACCGTCTGCAGTTCATCGGCTACCCGCCGCGCAATGTCCGCTTCATGATCTTTATCGCCTCCGGTGCCTTTGGTGGCCTGGCCGGCGGCATGGCGGCGGTGAACTACGAGATCATCACACCGGAAGCCCTGGGTCTGATTCCGTCCGGTCTGGCGCTGCTGATGGCCGCCGTGGGTGGGCTCGGGGTGTTCTACGGCCCGATCGTCGGCGCCGTGGTGGTGACCCTGATGAACTCCATGCTCAGTGATTACACCGATGCTTCCATTCTCTACGTGGGGCTGGTGTTCCTGGCCATCGTGATGTTTGCGCCGCGCGGTCTCGGCGGTGGCATCGAACAGGTACGCGTGGCCTGGCGCGAGGGCGAGCTGGGCCAGCGCCTGCCGGGCTGGCTGAGCGGTGCCCTGGCGGTGGGCATGATCATCGTCGGTCTGGTGGTGCTGGTGGAGTTGACGTTCCAGATCACCCACGGCGATGACGAATTCGCCCATGTGTTCGGTGTGGATTTCGACGCCGCTTCCCTGTGGGGCTGGCTCACCGTGGTGGTGTTGCTGGTTGCCGGCGGTCTGATCAAACGCGCCACCAATAAGCTGCGGGAGGGCCAGGAATGAGCGCACTGTCGATCAAGGGGCTGACCAAGAGTTTCGGTCCCGCCGAAGTGATCTGCGGCGTCGACCTGGACGTGGCGGACAATGAAGTACACGCGGTGATCGGCCCCAACGGGGCCGGCAAATCCACCTTTTTCAACCTGCTGTCCGGCGCGTTCGCGCCCACCGATGGCGAAATCTATCTGCACGGCGACCGCATCAATGGTCTGAGCCCGGACAAGATCCAGCAGCGCGGGCTGTCCCGGTCGTTCCAGGTCAGCAACGTGTTCGGCAATCTGTCGGTGTACGAGAACCTGCGCTGTGCCTGTTTCAAGCAGGCTCACTCCGGTTACGTGTTCTGGCGTCCCGCGTCCAAGGTGCGGGCCGCCAACCAGCGTGCCGAGGAGGTACTTGAAATGATTGGTCTGCAGGAGCTGCGTGACGTGCCGGCGGGGGCGTTGCCCTATGCCAGCCAGCGCGCCCTGGAGATCGGCATGACCATCGCCTGCGACGCCAGCGTGGTGCTGCTCGACGAGCCCACCGCCGGTATGAGCAACACCGAAACCACCCAGGCCATCAACCTGATTCGTCAGGTGGCCGAGGGCCGCACCCTGATGATCGTGGAACACGACATGGGCGTGGTGTTCGAGCTGGCGGACCGCATCTCGGTGCTGGTGTACGGCAAGATCATCGCCACCGGTAAGCCGGAGGAAATCCGCAACGACCCGCGGGTGAAGGAAGCTTATCTCGGCGAGGAGGCGGCGTAATGCTGGAAGTCAACGATTTGCACGCATACTACGGGAAGAGCCACATCCTCAACGGGGTCAACTTTTCCATGAAGGAAGGCGAAGTGGTGGCGCTGCTGGGCCGTAATGGCGTGGGCCGCTCCACCACCGTCAAGGCGATCATGGGCGAAGTGCCGCCGCAGGGTTCGATCCGTTTCCACGGCGAGGAAATCGCCGGTCTGCCGAACCATCGGATTGCCCGCAAGGGCCTGGGCTATGTGCCGGAGAACCGGGATATCTTCCCGACTCTGACGGTACGTCAGAACCTGGAACTGGGCATCAAAAGCACCCGCCGGCCGGGCAAATGGAAGGTGGAGCAGTTTATGGAGATGTTCCCCAACCTGGCGCGGCGGGCGGATTCGCCGGCGGGCGTGCTGTCCGGTGGCGAGAAACAGATGCTGACCATCAGCCGTACTCTGATGGGTGATCCGGAACTGATCATGATCGACGAGCCCACCGAAGGGCTGGCGCCGTTGATCGTCAAGCAGATCGGCGAGCTGATTTCCGAGATCGCCCGGGCCGGGGTGTCGATTCTGCTGGTGGAACAGAAGCTGTCCATCGCCATGGATATCTCCCATCGGGTACTGGTGATGGGGCATGGTCAGATCGTATTTGAAGGTACTCCCGAGGAGCTACGCGCCGACGAGGCCACGCGCAAGGAGTGGCTGGAAGTATAAGAGAGTTTTTGGTTCCATCGTCAATGGGCTGGCCCGCTTCGGCGGGCCTTTTTTATTGCCCTGGCGGCCGGCACCGGTTGCCGTAGTGTCTGTTCACGCTCGGGCGACGGCGGCGACGTCACGCTGGGCACTGAACATACGATAGATAACAACAATCAGGAGAGCTCCATGTTGAAAGCGCTTGTATCCATATTCACCACCACCGTTTTGCTGGCCGGCACGGCCAGCGCGGACACCGTCCGTATTGCTCTGATTGATCCGCTCACCGGGCCCATGGCCGCCGCCGGCCAGTCGGCGATCGACCATCTCAATTTTCACGCCAAGACCATCAATGCCAATGGCGGCATCAATGGCGATAAGATCGAAATCGTCGGCATGGACAACAAGGTCAACCCCCAGGAAACCCTGGTCCAGTTCCAGAAAGCCGTGGATAACGGCATCCGCTATGTGACCCAGGGCATGGGTTCATCCGTTGGCTCCGCCTTGCTGACCGCGGTGAACAAACACAACGCCCGCAACCCGGGCAAGGAAGTGCTCTACCTGAACATGGCGGCGGTGGACCCGGCCTTCACCAACGAGCGCTGTTCGTTCTGGCATTTCCGGTTCGATGCCCACGTGGACATGAAAATGAACGCCATGACCAGCTGGATTCAAGGTCGTGACGACATCAAGAAGGTCTACCTGATCAACCAGGACTACAGCTTTGGTCGGGCGGTGGCCGAGGCCGCCACCAAGATGCTCAAGGAAAAGCGCCCGGACATCGAAATCGTCGGACAGGATTTCCATCCGTTGGCCAAGGTGAAGGATTTCACGCCTTATGTATCCAAGATCCAGTCCTCCGGCGCCGACGCCGTGATCACCGGTAACTGGGGCCAGGACATCACCTTGCTGGTCAAGGCCGCCGCCGACTACGGCGTGGATTTGCCGTTCCTGACCTACTACGGCGCCATGGCCGGTGTTGTCACCCAGGTCGGCGAAGCCGGGGTGGACCGTATCTATCAGGTCAACGAGTACTACGGTGATTTTGATGACCCGGACATGGCCGACCAGCAAGTGGCCATGTACGAACAGACCGGCTGGGACTACTACTGGCTGCGTCTTTCCACCATGCTCGACATGCTGCAGAAAGCCGCCGATAAAGCGGGCAGCACGGACCCGGTGAAGGTGGCCTTCGCCATGGAAGGGCTCGAGGTGGATACTCCCACCGGCAAAGTGATGATGCGCAAGCAAGACCATCAGATGCAGATGCCGCTGTTCATCTCCGTGCTCAAGGACGATATGAAATACGGCGCCGAAGGCACC
This sequence comes from Alloalcanivorax gelatiniphagus, assembly GCF_005938655.1. Classification (GTDB taxonomy): domain Bacteria; phylum Pseudomonadota; class Gammaproteobacteria; order Pseudomonadales; family Alcanivoracaceae; genus Alloalcanivorax; species Alloalcanivorax gelatiniphagus. The sequence continues at coordinate 43,863 of NZ_VCQT01000029.1, read as the reverse complement.
GACTTCAATTTCCACAAGATCGCGGAAATCAGCCGCGACGAAGTGTCTCTGCCGAGCACCTGCAAGATGCGCCGGCCGGATAACGCCTGATCGCCGGCCAGCGCTGGCCCGTGGGGGCCGAGCGATAAAGGCCTCATCGGGCCGCATCGCTCAGGCCTCCGCCAAGCGCTTTGTACAGCGCCACCGCGTTGCTGAACTCACCACGGCGCAGGTCCAGCAGAGTTTGCCGGGCGGCGTACAGCTGGCGTTGGGCGTCGAGCAGTTCGAGCCGGCTATCGACACCGGACCGGTAACGCAGAGTGGACAGTTCCACCCGGCGAGTGGCGCCGGCCACCACTCGTTTCTGCGCCTCGATCTGGCGGCTGAACGTTTCTCGCCCGGCGAGACCGTCGGCCACCTCCCGGAAGGCGACCTGAATGGTGCGTTCATAGTCCGCCACCGCGCTTGATTTACGCACTTCGGACAGGCGCCGCTCGGCGCGCAGTCGGCCATGCTGGAATAACGGCTGCGTGATTTGTGGTGAAAAACTCCAAACCCGCTGCTGGCCGTCGAACAGGTTGCCCATGGCCGGGCTGGCATAGCCGAACGACGCGGTCAGCGACAGGCGTGGAAAGAACGCCGCCCGCGCGGCCCCGATGTCCGCGTTGGCGGCCCTCATCAGTTGTTCCGCCCGGCGGATATCCGGCCGGTGCGTCAGCAGGTCCGAGGGCAGGCCGGCGGGCAGTTGCGTCATCACGGGCTGCTGGTCCAGCGGCAAGCCATCGGGAAGATCCGAGGGAGGCCCCACACCGACCAGTAACCGCAGCGCGTTTTGAGCCCGCAGCCATTCCCGTTGCCGGGCCTCAAGGTCTGCCTCCGCGGTGGCCACCTGGCTCTCCGCCTGTACCACCTCCAGTTCTCCGCTCTGCCGGGCTTGTTTCAGCAAGCGGGCCAGTTGCAGCGATTGCCGCCAGTCCTCAAGGGTTTGTTCGGCCAGATCCGTCTGTTCCCGGGCCAGCCTTTCGCCCAGGTAGGCGTCGGCCACCGCCGCCACCAGCGAGATGCGCGCCGCGCGATACCCTTCTTCACTGGCGAAATAGCGGGCCAGGGCGGCTTGCGACAGGGCTCGCACCCGCCCGAACAGGTCCACCTCGAAAGCGCTCAGGCCGATGTTCACGCCGACCTGTTCGTTCACCGTGGACGGTTGCGCCGGCGTCGTCTCGTTATTGGCGGCGGTGCGCTGGCGCGTTATGCCGCCGCTGGCCTCGATGCCCGGTAAAAGGGCGGCGTTCTGGATACGGTACTGGGCCTGTACCGCCTGGACGTTGAGCATCGCCACGCGCAGGTCACGGTTATTTTCCATGGCCAACTCGATCAGACGCCGCAGGCGCGGGTCCCGGAACATGGCCCGCCATGCAATATCGCCAGCGGTGGCGGCGTGGCTTTCCGATGGCTCGCCGGGAAATGCAGTCGGTACCGGGGGCGCGGGCTTGATCAGCTCCGGTGTCAGAGTGCACCCGCACAGGGTCAGCATGATGGGCAGAATGATTCGCCGCATGACATCAAGGCTCCTGGTCATGATCGGATAGCGACGAGGAGGCACCACGGGTGCTATGCCAGCCCCGCAAGCGTTCTCTCAGGTCCATCACGAAAACAAAGAATGCCGGGACAAAGAGAATGACCAGCACGGTGCCGCTGACCATGCCGCCGAATACCCCGGTGCCGATGGCATGCTGGGTCTTGGCGCTGGCGCCGAACGCCACCATCAGTGGCCCCACGCCCAGGCCGAAGGCCAGGGAGGTCATCAGAATGGGCCGCAGGCGCAGTCTGGCCGCCTCCACGGCGGCCTCCCTCAGCCCCCGGCCCTGGTCATGCAATTGCTTGGCGAACTCCACGATCAGAATGGCATTCTTGGCGGATAACCCGATCACGGTGACCATGCCGACCTTGAAGAAGACATCGTTGGGCAAATCGCGCAGCAGCATGGCGGCCACCGCGCCCAGCAGTCCCAGCGGCACCACCAGGATCACCGACAGCGGAATGGACCAGCTTTCATAGAGCGCGGCCAATACCAGAAACACCGCCAGAATGGACAGGCCGACCAACATCGGCGCCTGGGCGGCGGACTGGCGCTCCTGAAGGGACTGGCCGGTCCAGGCCACGGCGAAGCCCGGCGGCAGTTGCCGCGCCATACGTTCCATCTCCGCCATCGCCTCGCCGGTGGAGGCGCCGCTGGCGGCTCTGCCGGAAAGGCTGGTGGCCGGATAGCCCAGGTAGCGCATCATCTGTAGCGGTGTTTGATCCCACACCGGGGTGACCACCTCCGACAGTGGCACCATGCCTCCGCGCACATTCCTTACCTGCAGCTTGAGCACGTCGTCGACCTGCATGCGCGCGGCGGCGTCCGCTTGCATGATGACCTGCTGCATGCGGCCCTGGTTGGGAAAATCGTTGATGTAGGACGACCCCATGGCGGTGGACAGGATCTCACTGATGTTGGCGAACGATACGCCCAACGCCTCGGCCTTCTGTCGATCAATGTCCAGACGAAGGCTGGCGCCCTCCGGCAGGCCATCGGCAAGGACATTGCTCACCACCTTGCTTTGCGCGGCCAGCTCAACCAGCCTGTCCTCGGCGGCCTGCAACGCCGCCGGTCCCTGATTGCGTCGATCCTGCAGGAACAGGGTGAAGCCGGACTTGGTGCCGAGTTCATCAATGGCCGGCGGCAGCACGATCATCACCGTGCCTTCGTTCAGTGCGTTCATGGCCTGCTGCGCGGCGTCCGCCTCGCTGGCCGCCGTGACACCCTGGCGTTGACCCCAATCCTTGAGCATGGTGAACGTCTGTGCCGCATTGCCGCCGGAGCCGGAGAAGCCGAAGCCGAGAATCGACATGTTGCCGTCCACCGCCGGCCGCGACATGACGTAAGCTTCATAGGCCTTGACCACATCAAGCGTGCGCTCGCTGGTGGCGTTGGCGGGTAACTGGATACTCGCCATGAAATAGCCCTGGTCTTCTTCCGGCAGAAAAGACGACGGCAACTGCCGGAAGGCCAGCATCAGCACGCCCACCAGCAACAGGAAAATCAGCATCATGCGGCCACTGCGGGCGACCACCCCGGTGACCTGTCCTTGATAGCGACCGGTGAGGCGTTCGAAGGCGCTGTTGAAGCCGCCGAAGAAACCACGCCGCGCCTGGTGTCCCGGCCGCACGGGAGCGAGCAGGCTGGCGCACAGCGCCGGCGTCAGCGTCAGGGCCAGGAACGCGGAAAACAGAATCGAGACCACCATGGCCAGCGCAAACTGCTTATAGATCACGCCCACCGAACCGCTTGAAAAAGCCATGGGAATGAACACCACGGTCAGTACCAGAGTGATGCCCACCACCGCGCCGGTGATTTCGCTCATCGCCTTGATGGTGGCGTCCTTGGGCGACAGTCCCTCCCTGGCCATAATGCGCTCCACGTTCTCCACCACCACGATGGCGTCGTCGACGATGATGCCGATGGCCAGCACCATGCCGAACATGGTCAGGACGTTGATGGAAAAGCCGGCCAGCAACATGACCGTGAAGGTGCCGAGCAGTGCCACCGGCGCCACCAGAGCGGGAATCAGGGTGTAACGGATTTTCTGCAGGAATAGCAGCATCACCAGGAACACCAGCACCATCGCCTCGATCAGCGTATGGATGACCTTCTCGATGGAGGCCTTCACGAATGGCGCCGTATCGAAGGGAATCGAGTAGTTCATGCCCGCCGGCAGGCTGTGACTCAAGCTGGCCATTCGTGCGCGCACGGCCTCGGCGGTACGGACCGCATTGGCACCGGGCGCCAGTTGTATCGCCGCCGCTGTGGCCGGCTGGCCATTCTCCCGGTTGGAGAATCCATAGGATTGGGCGCCCAGTTCCACCCGCGCCACGTCGCCGAGCACCACGCTGGAACCGTCCACATTGGCGCGCAGCACGATGGCGGCGAATTGCTCCGGCGTGCTCAGTTGTCCCCGGGCCGTCAACACCGTGGTGACCTTCTGGCCGGGGAGGGCCGGAGACGCGCCCACGCTGCCGGGAACGATCTGTGCGTTCTGCTCGGTGATGGCGGTGGAGAGGTCGTTGACGGACAGATCGTGGGCGATCAGCTTGTCCGGGTCGATCCAGATCCGCATGGCCTGCTCTGCGCCGAACAGCTGCACACGGCCGACCCCATCGATGCGCCGCAGCTCTTCCACGATATTGCGCGCCATGTAATCGTTCAGCGCCAGTTCATCAAAACGCCCGTCATCGGAATTCAGGCCCACGATCATCAGGAAGCTGGACGAGGCGGACTCGACGCTCAGGCCGTCCTGGCGCACCGCTTGCGGTAACCGGGGCTCGATGGCCTTGAGCCGGTTCTGCACATCCACCTGGGCCAGCTCCGGGTCGGTGCCGGGCTTGAAGGTGGCGGTAACCGACGCCGACCCGGAAGAGTCCGACGAAGACTCGAAATACAGCAGATGCCGGACACCGGATAACTCCCGCTCGATCAGCGTGACCACCGCATCGTTCATGGTCTGCGGCGTGGCGCCGGGGTAGGTGGCGCTGATGGTCACCGACGGCGGTGCCACCGACGGGTAGTGGGCGACCGGCAATTTCGGAATCGCCGTGACGCCCAGCAGGATGATGAACAGCGCGATCACCCATGCGAACACCGGGCGCTGGATGAAGAAGCGGGGCATTTCGGCGACTCCTGGGGCTTAGTGAGAAGAGGCGGTGGAGGCATTCGCCGGCGGCGAGGGGAGCCCGTCGTGGGCGTTGACGCGGACGCCATCGGCAAGTCGCTCGATACCTTCCACCACGATCTTCTGGCCTTGTTTCAGTCCGTGGCGTACCCGGTAGGCGCCGTCGGTGAGTTCGCCCAGCCGTACCGCCACCATTTCCACCTGGTCTCCTTCGCCGACCCGCCACACGTATGGGTTACCGCCGATGCGCACCACCGACTGCTGGGGCACGGTCAGCGCATCGTCATAGCGGGCGGCGGGCACCCGGGCGCGCACGAACATGCCGGGCAGAAGCCGGTGTCCCGGGTTCTCCACCACCACGCGGAGCAGCACGCCCCCGGTGCTGGCGTCCACGCTGACGCCGGAAAAGAGGATGCGGCCGGTAACCTCGTATGGGCTGCCGTCGCCACGCAGAATCGGCACCGGCAGGCCTTTTTCGAGCGAGACGTTGTCCGCCATCGCATCCTGCAGTGTTGCCAGCGAGGCCGCCGGGCGTCGAATGTCCACATAGACCTTGTCGATCTGCTGGACCCGGGCCATGGGCGTGCTGTCGCCGCTGGCGACCAGGGCGCCCTCGGTGACCAGTTCCTGGTCGATGCGGCCGGCGATGGGGGATCTCACGGTGGAAAATTCCAGGTCCAGACGGCGGCGCGACAGAATGGCGCGGGCCTGGGCCACCTCGGCGGCGGCCATGTCACGTTTGGAGACGGCATCGTCGAAAACCTGCCGGCTGATCGCCTCGGCCTCGACCAGAGGCTTCAGCCGCTCCGCCTGGGCCCGGGCGTGATTCAGCTCCGCCCGCGCTTTTTGCAAGGCGGCTTCCGCCGTGGCCACCTCGGCGCGGAACGGCGCCGGATTGATTTCGAACAGGGGCTGCCCCGCCTTAACGTTTGCGCCCTGGTCAAAAAGACGGCGCTGCACGATGCCGCTCACCTGAGGCCGGATCTCGGCGACGCGAAAAGGCGCCACCCGGGCCGGAAAATCCTCGGCCAGCTGCAGGTTCACCGCCGCCAGGGTAACCACGGTGACGCGGGCGGGCGGCGGCGTTTCCTCCTGGGTGGCGGGCCCGCAACCCGCCAACAGGGCCACCAGCAATGCACCGACGCAACGGTGGCGGCGCAGGGGCGCGACGTTCATGGATAAGGTTCCTTCAGAAGCGGGCGGAGATCCGCCGGCAAATGGCATCGGAGGGACTGTATCCAAGCGCAATGGCGTTTACGTTGATGTTATGTGGAGATAGCATGGAGAGCACAACGAACCTGCCACCAGGGCTTTTCATGACCACCGCGCCCGGGCCCGCCGGCCCTTCTTCCGACTCCCAGGCCCTGGTTCTTATCGCCGAGGACGAGCCCGACATCGCCGACATTCTGCAGGCCTACCTGAGGCGGGCGGGCCTGCGCACCGTGCACGCGGGGGACGGCCGCCGGGCCCTGGACATGCACCGGTCGATGAAGCCGGATATCGTGCTGCTGGATGTGATGATGCCGAAGCTGGATGGCTGGAAGGTGCTGTCGGAGCTTCGCCACCGGGGCGCGACGCCGGTCATCATGCTCACCGCCATGGACCAGGACATCGACAAGCTCATGGGGCTGCGCTGTGGTGCCGACGACTATGTGGTAAAGCCGTTCAACCCGGCCGAGGTGGTGGCCCGCACCCAGGCGGTGCTGAGGCGCACCCTGGCCGACGACGAGCAGCGGGTTCTCCGGGTCGACCCCTTTGTTATCGACCTGGACCAGCATGAAGCCGCTGTGCGGGTGGAGGGGCGTTTGCACACTCTTGCCCTGACGCTCACCGAGTTTAAGTTGTTGACGCACCTGGCCCGGTCGCCGAGGAAGGTGTGCACCCGCGCGGAGCTGTTGGTCGCTTGCCTGCCGGAGGGCGATGCCCTTGAGCGCACCGTCGACAGCCACATCAGTAAACTGCGCAAAAAGCTGGAGGAACTGGGCGTGCGCGGTGTTCCGGTGAGCATCCGCGGGGTCGGCTACCGGCTGTGGGGATCGGAATGAGACTGAGTGGTTTGAGCCGTCAGATCGCGCGCACCATGATGGCCATGGCGCTGGGCATCACAGTGCTTGTGGTGTTGACGTCCTATGTCTTCTATTTCCTGGCGCTCCGCTATTTTCCTGAACAGATCGATGAAACGGCCTGGTGGCCATCGGCACCGGAATGGCTGTGGTTGGCGGCGACCACCGTCGCCGCTCTGGGGCTCGCGGTCATGGTGGCGGTGAAACTCTCCCGCCGTATCCTGGTGCCGTTGAATTCGGTGGCGGACAGCCTGCGCCGCGTGGCCCAGGGGGATCTGAGCGTGCGCGCCACCGCTGGAGATCGTTCGCTGGGCGAAGCCGCGGAGCTGGCCGATGACTTCAACGCCCTGGCTGGTCAATTGCAACGGGTCAGTGAGGAGCTGGCCTTCTGGAACTCGGCCATCGCCCATGAGCTTCGAACCCCGGTTACCATTTTAAAAGGACGCCTGCAGGGCCTGTCGGAGGGCGTATTTCCCGCCGATGAAAGCCAGTTTCGTGGGTTGTTGACCCAGGTCGACGGCCTGTCCCGGCTGATCGAGGATCTGCGCACGGTCAGTTTGACCGAAAGCGGCCATCTGAATCTCCACGTTCAAAACACGGACCTGTCCGCCGAAATTCGGGATGTGGTGGAGTTATACAAAGAAGCTCTGGAAGCAGCAGGCCAGCGGCCGGTTCTGGATCTGCACGCCGGGCCCGTGCATTGCGATCCCATGCGCATACGGCAAGCCCTGCTGGCGCTGCTGGACAATGCGCGCCGCCACGCGGTCCCCGGAACGATCAGGATTCACAATGGCCAGGAAGGTGGACGTTACTTTCTGCGGGTAGAGGACAACGGACCGGGTATTCCCGAGGCACTTGCTTCGCAGGTGTTCACCGCCTTCCGGCGGGCCAACCCCGCCCGGAGCAGCGTCCGGGATGGTGGCAGCGGGTTGGGGCTGGCGGTGGTCGCCGCGATTGCCCATGCCCACGGCGGGCAGGCGACCTGCCGACCGTCCTCGGAGGGTGGGGCTTGTTTCGAATTGTCCTGGCCCGTGGCGCAGGCAGCGGATTAGCCGCCGAAAGCCCCGGGCCCTTGCTCCGGCGCGGGCCGGAACAAGGGCTGGGGTCAGTGTGCCGGGGACGGATTACTTGTTGGGCGCACTGATGTATTGCAGGAACGCGCCCCGTGCCGGCAGCAGCATATCAAACTGACCCGCGTGGTCGATCTCGCCGGGGGCGTCGTACACTTCCACGTCAAAAGTCAGCGCCACCGGGTTGGTATTGATCTGGTCGGCGATCATACGGCCGGTGTCGTCAAAGTGGACCGGGCCTTCCAGATTCAGGGTCACCGGGATGCTGGTCAGGTTGTGGCTCAGGTCACCCACCTGCGGGAAGTTCATGTTGCGTCGCAGATCCGGAGCATCGATGTACAGATCCACCGTGGCGTTGAGCATCGGATTGCCTTCCTGGTCGCTGCTGATCCAGGCACTGATCGGACGGTTGCGCAGGCACGGTTGCAGCGTTTCATCACACTGCGGATCCGCTTTGGCATAGCGCATACGCATCAGGTGGTAGCCGCTGTCGATCTGAATCGGCATGGAGTTGGACAACAGGGTGACCACGGACAGGGCGGTACTGACGATCTGACTGGGCCAGATCAGCACCTCGATGCCTTGCCCCTCCACGTAGTGATCGGTGACTTCCACCGCCAGGCCGGAATGCATGAAGGTGAATTTCCGCTCCGGACAGGTCATCGGCGTCGGCACCCCGGTTTGCATGAGCACGTCTATATCATAGGGGCAACCGATACTGAGGCCGTTGAAGTAGAACATCTCGGTGAATTCCCCTGGTTGGATCCAGGGTGAAAGAGACAGCATCTTGGCGCTGTTGGGCGGCGGCTGGATGCCATCCGGATCGTGAACGTCCGGGGCCTCGTCCAGCGGTGAGCCTTCCAGGCGTCGCTCCTCATGTTGGTATTTTCGATGGTTTATCTCCATGCCCAGGTACGCGACGCTGAGCACCTGGTCCAGCGGCACATCCACGAAGGGGTTGATGTCGTGGTAGAAGTTGGCGTTGCTGTCCACCGAAGCGGTGGTCAGCAGTTGCAGCACATTGCCGGAGGGCACGGTGGCTCGGAATACATGGCGCATGGTGGGGCCGCCCAACGGGCTGTCGGCGGCCTGGGTCTTCATGTACTTGAGGCCGTTGTTGTCCTGCACGATGTCGGTGTCGTAGAGCTGGGTCTGCAGCGGCCGGCCTTGCCGGTCGCAGATACCATCGGAGCCGTCGCAAAGCGGGGGAGCGGGCATAATCGGAGTACTATCCTGTCGCCGCTCCACGGTCAGGCCGTCACCGTTGCCGACCAGGCTGTAACGATACAGGGTGCCCGGCTGCCAGGGGGCGTCCGGGGTAAAGCGGATATCGGGGCCGCTCACCTGGAGGGTCCCCGCCACCGCGCCGGTGGGCGCGCCCTGTTCATCCAGCGCTTCCACCAGAAAGGTACGGCCAAGCAGCACGGTGCCGGGATCAAGGTCGCGGGTGGTATGCACATGGATGGACCCGTTGGCGGCCAGGGTGCTGATCGGCAGTAGATCGTCGGCGTGCTTGGTGATGGTGTGGAAAAGACCAGGGGCGTCGATAAGGTTGTGGTACTCGGTATCCAGTGCCCCCTGACAACGACCGGCGATGCCGGCGCCCAGATCCTGGGTGGACTCGTCGATCACACAGGGGAAGCCCGGGTAGGCCATCAGCACCACCGGGGCGTGGTCCATGATCAGCTCGCTGTAGATGCGGTTCTCCTCCGCCGAGCCTTCGTCCCTAGAGGCCGGATAGCGCGCCAGCCACTGATAGTCGGAAACAAGCCAGGGGAAGGCGAACTCCAGAGGCTGCGTGGCCGGTGCCACCGGTATGCCCTGGAGGTCGGCAAGGGTGTTGCCCAGGGTTACCTGATAGGAAACCTCGTCGCCATCGGTGGGGCTTTCCAGGGCCGTCGCCGGCTGCAGGATCACGGTGCTGCCGTCGGTGCGGGCGCTGGTTTCCACCGGTCCGGTGGTGCCATTGCGGGTGGCCAGCAGGGTGATGCTGTCCAGAGTGCGGTTATCAATCGGCTTGCTGAAGGTCAGTACCACCGGGGCGTTGGGGTTGACCACGGTGGTGTCGGCGTGGGACCAGCTCTGCAGCGTGGCGACGCTGGTGTCGGTGTTCGCCGGCGGCGGATTGAGTTGGTCCGACAGGGAACGGAGGCTGAAGCTCAACACCCCTTTTGCCCGTTCAGTACCGAGCACTTTGGGCTGTACCACGCCAATGGCGTTCACTGTCAGAACACCATTTTCCACCATCGCGGTGCCTTGCAGTTCAACGTGCATCAGGTCCTGGGTGATGGCCCCATTGGCCCGTGCATCGCCGGTGCTGATCGCCAGATCCATGAACAGGGTCACCTGGCGCGGCGCATCCGGTGCCTTGCTGTACGGGTTCGGCGACAGGTAGCCGCTGGCGTCGGAAAGGAAATGGATGCGCACGTCGCCGGAGGTGAAGCCCGCCGGCACTTCGCCGCCGATCATGACGTCGATGGACGCGGAGTCAATCAGCGAGCCACGGGCGATGCGCAGCGGCGTGGTGTCGGGAAAGTTCGGCACGAAAGCCAGTTCCGCCTGCAACAGGCCGCTGGCCTGGGTGACGGTATCCTGGCCGAGCAGAACCGAGGCCATCGGCACCAGATTGACCGGCGCACCGGTCAGCGGCGAGACCGAGCCATCGGCGAGGATGTCCTGCACCATCACGGCTCTGTCGCCACCGCCCGGCGGGCGGGTGTCCAGCGGCGTGAACCGGGTGCGCAGGCTGAGGCCGTCCGCTGACAGGGATTGGCCCAGGGTGCTGGTCACGCCGGGGGGTCAGTTCCAGTGTGTACTGCTCGCCGGGGGAGAGGTCCTCGACCGGGTCCACGGTCAGGTAAGGGCCGTGGCTCAGCACCACCGCATCCACCAGGGTGTTGTCGCTGTCCACCAGTCGAACGTTGTCGCCGTAGGCGATGGCGTCCGTGGCCAGAGGCTGGCTGAACTGAAGCCGGAAGCTGGAAAAATCCACGATCTGAAGCCGCGTGCCGTCGGGAATACGGCGCAACAGGGTAAAGGTGTCGGCGGCGACCTCGTTGGCGGGACCTTCTTCCCGGGCCCGGGTATCAAACGACAGGGTGCGGGCCGGCGCGGCGCCTTTTTCCAGGGCCAGGCTGTCCTGGTGGACCTGGTAGTGGCTGCGCGGCGCGAAATCGTCCGCCGACGTCAGGATCAGGCTGCGCCGATCCGCGCTCAGGCTGGCGGTGACATCCACCAGGTTATCGTCGGCATCGCGTACCGTTACCGCATGCTGCGGGGCCGGGTCGGTAATGGCGGATGAAAAGCGCAGAACCACCGGCGAGGGCAGGACTACCTGCTGCTGCTGATCGGCGGGGAAGGCATAGATCAGGCTCTGTGGCCGGGTGTCGCCGCCGCCGGTGGCGTCACTGCCACCGCCGCCGCCGCAGGCTGAGAGAGCCAGCGTGAAGCCGGCGATAATCAATTTGTTCATGGGTTCTCGCTTCTCGAAAGGGTAGCAGGCCATGGGGCGCGGGCGGGGGGCCGTGGTTCTCGCGGAGACGCCATCCGCGAGAGCCGCGAGTACCCGCCTTGCTGTACTGGCGATTTTGAAATGGCTCATTTTCATTTTTTTCTTCTTACTTTTCGGTTGTGCAGGGAGGTACGAAACCATTGGATACAATGGCTTTTTTCATGGATACCTTTCCCGTGGACGCACTCAGCCCGTGGCGGAGGGCCACTCAGAAACAGGTATCAGGGAAGTAGGGAGGCGGCGGTGGGGTGACACCCATGCCATCGGCATGGATCGCGCCGCGGCGATGCTAAGAGGGCGGTGCGCCCGGACGAATGCCTGACAGAAGATTCATGCCGTGCAGTGATCTGGCGTTCATTATTTTTATCCTGAGACATCGACCGAGTCGCTCGAATCCATACGCTTTGCTCGACCGAAGCTTCCTGCCGGCGACCGAGTTATTCTAGCAGCACTTCTCCAATAGTGTACAAGTGCAAACAAAATTTTTGTTCAAGTCATCCATGTGTCATGGGAGAGTATTTCTTTGTAACGGGCCTTGAAAGTGAACAAGTGATCGCCGGATGGCGGACGGCATAAAGACGGTGCCGGCGATGGGTAGGGCCAGGATTGATGCGGGCTTCGGGGATTTCAAAACCAGAAAAAAACCAACAAAAAGGCCGCGTCAGCGGCCCTCGTGCGGTGATGATTCTTGGGAAGGGGCGCCGGTTGGCGCGATCGTCACCACGATAATGGCCGGCGTGTTTGGGGCACGCCGGCCTGCTGACGCGGCAAAACGTTGCCGGGGCCGAAAGGAGACGGCCCCGGCGATTCGGTGAAGCCGTCTTAGAAGACTTCGAACAGACCGGCGGCGCCGATGCCGCCGCCCACGCACATGGTTACCACCACGTACTTGACGCCGCGACGCTTGCCTTCGATCAGGGCGTGGCCGGTCATCCGCGCGCCGGACATGCCGTAGGGGTGGCCGATGGAGATGGCGCCGCCGTTGACGTTGTATTTGTCCGGGTCGATGCCCAGCTTGTCACGGCTGTACAGGCACTGGCTGGCGAAGGCTTCGTTCAGCTCCCACAGGCCGATGTCGTCGACGGTCAGGCCGAAACGCTTGAGCAGCTTGGGTACCGCGAACACCGGGCCGATGCCCATTTCGTCGGGATCACAACCGGCCACGGCCATGCCGCGGTAGGCGCCCAGCGGGGCCAGGCCCAGACGCTCGGCTTCCTTGGCTTCCATCAGCACGCAGGCGCTGGCGCCGTCGGACAGCTGGGAAGCGTTGCCGGCGGTGATGAACTTGCCTTCGGACAGGGACAGGCCGTCCTTGAACACCGGCTTCAGGCTCTGCAGGCCTTCCAGGGTGGTCTCCGGGCGGTTGCCTTCGTCCTTGGCCAGGGTCACTTCCTTATCGGAAATTTCCTTGGTCTCTTTGTTCATCACCTTCATGTTGGTGGTCAGCGGCACGATTTCGTCGTCGAACTTGCCTTCCTGCTGAGCCTTGGCGGTGCGCATCTGGGACTGGAACGCGTACTCGTCCTGGGCATCGCGGGACACGTTGTAGCGGTCGGCCACGATTTCCGCGGTTTCCAGCATGCTCATGTAGATGTCCGGACGGTGTTCCTTGAGCCAGGGGTCACGGGCACGGAAGGTGTTCATCTTGTCGTTCTGCACCAGGGAGATGGACTCCAGGCCGCCGGCCACCGCCACATCCATGTTGTCGACGATGATTTCCTTGGCGGCGGTGGCGATCGCCATCAGGCCGGAGGCACATTGGCGGTCCATGGTCATGCCGGCCACGGAGGTCGGCAGGCCGCCGCGCAGGGCGCACTGGCGAGCCACGTTGCCGCTGGTGGAGCCCTGTTGCATGGCGGCGCCCATGATCACGTCCTGGATGGTCTCCGGATCGATCTTGGCGCGCTCCACGGCGTGCTTGATGACGTGGCCACCCAGCTCCTGGGCCTGGGTGTCGTTGAAGGCACCGCGATAGGCCTTGCCGATCGGGGTACGGGCGGTGGAAACAATGACGGCTTCTCTCATGATGGGCCTCGCTCTCTCTTAATTCAGTTTAATGCCCTTGGCGTGGGCGGCTTTGGTAAGAATCTTGGACACGTGATCGCCGCCGTTCTGCATTTCCTTGGCGTCGCTCATGTCACTCAGTTGGTCGAAGTGGGCGGCGATGGCGTCCGGCGTGCGTTCGCCTTCGTCCAGGTAGATGCCGTCACTTTCCATCAGGCGCACCATGGCATAGCAGCCGGCGCCGGCCAGCACGATGCGGCGGTTGGGCGCCTGGTCGCTGGCCAGGAACAGTACCGCCGGGGTGATTTCCGAGGGTTCCAGCAGCGCCAGCACTTCCTTGGGCATCAGGTCCTCGGTCATGCGGGTGGCGGCGGTGGGGGCGATGCAGTTGATCTTGATGTCGTACTTGCCCCCTTCCAGACACAGGGTGTTCATCAGGCCGGCCACGGCCATTTTGGCGGCGCCGTAGTTGGCCTGGCCAAAGTTGCCGTACAGGCCGGAGGTGGAGGTGGTCATGACGATGCGGCCGTAGCCCTGGTCGCGCATGATCGGCCATACCGCACGGCTGCAGTTGGCGGAGCCGGTCAGGTGCACGGCCACCACCTTATCCCATTCGTCGTCGCTCATTTTGACGAAGCTTTTGTCGCGCAGGATGCCGGCGTTGTTGATCAGGACGTCAATGCGGCCCCACTTATCCATCACCGCCTGGACCATGGCCTGGACCTGTTCGCGGTTGGCCACGTCGGCGCCATCGGCCATCGCTTCGCCACCGGCGGCGGTGATTTCCGCCACCACTTTCTCGGCGGCCTCGCTGGAACCGCCGCTGCCGTCCCGGGCACCGCCAAAGTCATTGACCACCACCTTGGCGCCCAGCCGGGCCAGTTCCAGGGCGTGACATTTACCCAGCCCGTTGCCGGCGCCGGTGACAATGGCCACCCGACCTTCGAAATTGATGCTCATAAAAACTCTCCGTTGGAGAGCCACAAGCTACAGGCTTCAAGCCGCAAGCAGGCATGGCGCCGCTTGCAGCTTGAAGCTTGTGGCTTGTGGCTGGTTTCAACCCAGAATCGTCAGACCCAGCCATTCGCAGGCGATGGCCGGTTTGTCGACGCCATCGATCTCCACGCTGATGGCGTAGCGGACCAGGAACTGATTGTCGCCACGGGGTTCCACGCTTGCCAGTTTGAAGTGGCCGCGCACTTTCGAGCCGGAACGTACCGGGTTGAGAAAACGGACCTTGTCGAAACCGTAGTTGATGCCCATCACCGCGCCTTCCAGGCGCGGCACCACGTCCATGGACATGGCGGACAGCAGGGACAGGCTCAGGAAGCCGTGGGCGATGGTGCCGCCGAACGGGGTTTCCTTGGCGGCCCGCTCCGGGTCCACGTGAATCCACTGCGGGTCCTCGGTGAGGTCGGCGAACGCGTCGATGCGCGCCTGATCCACCGGGAACCAGCGGGAGGTACCCAGGTCCTCGCCGACCTTGGCTTTCAGTTGTTCGATGCTGAGCGTGTTGTTGGACATTGTGGTGCTCTCCGAATCCGTGAATCAATAACCGCGCAGGGCCGCGAAGCGGTCGGCGCAGTAGTTGGCGTCGCCCAGGGTTTCGCCCCCGGCGCGGGCGCGCTTGAGGAAGAAGCCGATGTCGAATTCATCGGTCATGCCGATGCCGCCGTGCATCTGCACCGCTTCCTGGCCGGCCAGCAGCGCCACCCGGGAGGCCTTGGCCTTGGCGGCCAGCACCTGCTGGTCGGCGTCCTCGGCGTCCTGGTCGCAGGCGTTCAGCGCCTGCAGGGCCAGTGCCTCGCTCATCGCCACTTCGCCGCTGAGCTGGGCGGCGCGGTGTTGCAGCGCCTGGAAGGTGCCGATCAGGCGGCCGAACTGCTTGCGCTCCTTGAGGTAGCCCAGGGTACGCTCAAAGGCTTCCAGTGCCAGCCCGGACAGTTCCGCGGCCAGAACCGCGCGGCCGGCGCGCAGGGCGGCGGCCAGGGCGGCGGCGCCATCGGCCATGGCTTCGGCGGGCACCTGGTCGAAACGGACCCGCGCCGCGTTGCGGCTGTCCGCCATCACCGTGCGCTCGATGGTCACGCCGTCGGCCTTGGGGTCCACCAGGTACAGGGCGGCCTGGTCGCCTTCACCGGCGGCCACCAGCAGCAGGTCGGCCACATGGCCGTCCAGTACCAGACGTTTCTCGCCGCTCAGGGTGCCGCCTTCAACGCGGGCCCGCAGGCGTTCCGGACGGTGCTTGGCGCCGTCGTCCACCGCCAGGGCGATGATCGAGGTACCTTCGGCGATGGCCGGCAGCCATTTCGCTTTCTGCTCGTCGCTGCCGCCGGCGCTCAGGGCGGCGGCGCCCAGCACGGCGGTGGACAGGAACGGGGTCACCGACAGGTTGCGGCCGATCTCGCGGGCCACCAGGCCGGCGCCCACCAGGCCGAAGCCGATGCCGCCGTGTTCCTCGGGCACCAGGATACCGGTCAGGCCGGCTTCCACCATGGCCTGCCACAGCGGCTCATCGTAACCCTTGTCATTGTGTTCGTCGCGCAGTTGGCGCAGGTGGGACACCGGGCCCTTGTCGGCCATCAGCCGGGCCACGGAGTCCTGCAGCATCTGTTGTTCGTCGTTGAGCTTCATAGTCGACTCCTTATGCGTCCGGCAGGCCCAGCAGGCGTTTGGAAACGATGCCCAGCATCACCTCGGAGGTGCCGCCTTCGATGGAATTGCCCTTGGAACGCAGCCACTCGCGGGCGAACAGGCCGCCCAGGGTGCGCTCGCTGTCCCACTCCAGGCCTTCGCTGCCCAGGGCGTCCATCATCAGTTCGTAGCGGCGCTTGTTCAGCTCGGTGCCGTAGTACTTGAGCACCGCGGACTGGGCGCCCACGCCCTGGCCGGCTTCCGCTTCGGCGCGGATCTTGCCCACCAATGCCTGGAACGCCATATGGTCGATTTCCAGGTTGGCGATGTCGGCGCGCAGGCCGGCGTCGGCCAGTTTGCCGTGCTCGGTGCCCACGTATTCCGCGGCCAGCGGGCCCAGGGCACGGCCCTTGAGGAAGCCCGGCGGTTCGCCACCGATGTTGTTGCGCTCATGGGTGAGCAGGTATTTGGCCACGTCCCAGCCACGGTTCAGCTCGCCGACCACCTGGTGCTTGTCCACCTTGACGTCGTCGAAGAAGGTCTCGCAGAACGGGGATTCGCCGGAAATCAGCTCGATGGGGCGGGTGGAAACGCCTTCGTTTTCCATGTCGAACAGCACGAAGGAAATGCCGTTGTGCTTGGTGGCCTGCGGGTCGGTGCGCACCAGACAGAAAATCCAGTCGGCCTTGTCCGCGTAGGAGGTCCAGATCTTCTGGCCGTTGACCACGAAGTGGTCGCCTTTGTCCTCGGCGCGGGTTTGCAGGCTGGCCAGGTCGGAGCCGGCGTTGGGCTCGGAATAGCCCTGGCACCAGCGGATCTCGCCCCGGCAGATCGGCGGCAGGTGCTCGCGCTTGAGTTCCTCGCTGCCGAACTTGAGCAGCGCCGGGCCGAGCATCCAGAAACCGAAATTGCTCACCGGGGTGCGCGCGTTGATGCGCTTCATTTCCTCGGCCAGAATCTCGGCCTGTTCCTGGCTCAGGCCGCCGCCGCCGTATTCCTTGGGCCATTGGGGGGCGGTCCAGCCCTTCTCCGCCATGCGTTCCATCCAGACTTTCTGAGCCTCGGACTGGAACTGCCATTTGCGGCCGCCCCAGCAGTGGTCGGCCTGGCTTTTAAGGGGTTGGCGCATTTCCTCGGGGCAATTGGCATCCAGCCAGGCCCGGGTTTCCGCGCGGAACTGTTCGAGATCCGACATCTTGGGTCCTCCCGAGCTGTTGTGAAACAGCTTTTCATTTATTAGGCAAATCGCGCCCAAAGTATGTTTGCCCCGTCCCGGTGCGTCCAGTGTGAAAAGCGGCACGGATCGCGGCGGTAATGACATTATTGACCATGCCGTGTGCAAAAACGGCTAACCCGGGAGGCATCGGAAAACGGCGCGCCCGTGCTACATTTGCGCCTTACCCCAGATGGGGCGCCGCCCGACCCGACGGGCGGCGCCCCGAGCGCGTGGCAGAAGAGGACTTTCCATGACATCCCACCGGGCCGGGCTGGACACCAGCCCCCGCGACACCATTCTGGACGCGGCGGCACGCGCCTTTATGGAGCGAGGTTTCAAGGCCACCAGCATCGACGACATCGCCCGCCGGCTCGGCGCCACCAAGGGCATGGTCTATCACTACTTTGATTCCAAGACCGATCTGTTCTTCGACATCCATCAGCGCGGCATGGACGCTCTGTTCGAGGCCATCGAGCCGGAACTCAAGCGCGACCTGCCCGCCGCCGAGCGGCTGCACGCCATGGCCCGCCGCCACGTGGCCACCCTGATCGAGACCCAGCACTTCCAGCGCGCGGTGGCGGAGGGGGTGCAAATGCACCTGCGGCTGAGCACCACCGAGGCCCAGCGCCGCGAGCTGACCCGCCTGCAGAACCGGCGCCGGCGCTACGAGCAGGTGTTTCTGGAGGTGCTGTGCGAGGGTATCCGCCAGGGCGACCTGCACGCCGGCGACCCGCGCCTGGCCATCAAGCCGGTGCTGGGCGCCCTCAATTCGGTGATCAACTGGTATCACCCGCGCTATGACACCGGCCCCGGCGCCCTGGACGCCCTGGTGGAGGAGGTCACCACCGTGGCCCTGCGCGGCCTGACCGTGCGCTGACCGCCCGGCCGCCGTAGGAGCGGCTTCAGCCGCGATTTCAGCCGCGATGGCCCGGCGGCGGAGCAGGGCGGCACCGCAGCCTATTTCTTGTTCAAGACTTTTTCTTGTGCAAGAAGGTGTCGAAGATCGCCCGGGTTTCGTCGCTGAACATGCGCTCGCCAAACAGGACCGACTCTTTCTTGATCTGCTCGCGGATGGCGTCGGCGCCGTGGCGGGTGAGCTGCTTGGTGTAGCGCATCGCCTGGGGCGGTTTGGCGGCCAGCTTGGCGCCCAGTTCCAGGGCCTTGTCGCGCAGTTCCTGGTCGCCACAGCGGTAGGCCACCAGGCCCATGCGCAGGGCCTCGTCGGCGTCCAGGCTGTCGCCGGCCAGCAGCAGCCGGTTGGCGTTCTGGCGACCCAGCAGGCCGGGCAGGATCAGGCTGGAGCCGGCTTCCGGCACCAGGCCCAGGTTGATGAAGGCGGTGTAGAAGCGGGCGCTGTCGGCGGCGATCACCAGGTCGCAGTGCAGCAGCAGGGTGGTGCCGATGCCGGTGGCGTTGCCGTGCACCGCGGCCAGCACCGGCTTGTCCAGTTCCAGCAGCCGGTGCACCAGCTGCATGGCGGCGCTCAGCTCACCGTTGCGGCGCGCTTCCGGGTCGGCGTTAAGAAAATCGCCGATGTCGTTGCCGGCGGTGAAGGCGCGGCCATTGGCGTTCAACAGCAGGGCATTGAGGTCGTCGCGGTCGCGGAAGTGGTCCACCGCGCGGCCCAGGTCCAGGTACATCTCGGTGCTCAGGGCATTCAGCTTGTCCGGCCGGTCAAGGGTGACCTCCAGCAGGGCGTCGTGCTCGGTGACGGCCACGAAGCCGCTTTTCAGATCCAGGCTGCTCATTGGTGTTGTTCTCCCAGTCTCGCCAACGATAAAGCCACGAAAATATCGGAATAGGGTTCCACGATAAAGGCTTTTCCCCATAAGTCTCATTTATTCTCCCGGATGCAAAATATCAATTTCACTAACTTCGGGCCCTGCTCTAGGCTGGTCCCAACATTGCGAGGGCACAGTATCCATGGCCGAGTTTTACCTGGTCCGTCACGGGCAGGCCTCCTTCGGGGCCGATAACTACGACAAGCTGTCCGACCTGGGTCACCAGCAGGCACGCTGGCTGGGCGAGTACTACCGCGAGCGGGGTCTGGAGTTCGACGCCCTGGTCACCGGCGACCTGGTACGCCATGTGGAAACCGGCGAAGGGCTTCTGGAAGGGTTGGGCACGCGCCTGGACGCGGATGTGCAGCCCGGCCTCAACGAATTTGATTTTCACAGCATCGTCCGGGCCTATCTGAGCGCCCATCCGGACCAGGCGCCGCCGGAAGGCGCGCCGGTGGCCGCCTTCTACCGGGTGCTCAAGCGCGCCATGCAGCACTGGCGGGAGGATGGCCTGGAAGGCGCCCTGCCGGAAAGCTGGCTCGGCTTCCATAACCGGGTGGGCGGTGCCATGGCCCATATCCAGGCCCGCTACGCGGACCGCCGGCGGGTGCTGGTGGTCAGCTCCGGCGGCGCCATCGCCATGTGGATGCGCCATATGCTGAACACCGCGGACGACACCGTGGTGGAGCTTAATTTGCAGATTCGGAACACCGGCGTGACCCAGGGCTTCTTCAACGACAAGGTGTTCCGCCTTTCGGTGTTCAACCAGGTGCCTCACCTGGACCGGCAAGACCGCAGCGATTCCATCACTTACAGCTGATCCCGATCATCCACAGCCAGAGGAGCCCGCGGGTTCCCAACGGAGACGACAATGGATTTTCAGTACTCGGAAAAAACCCAGGACCTGATCAACCAGGTTCGCACCTTCATCAACAACGAAGTGCTGCCCGCCGAGCACACCTTCCACGAGCAACTGCAAAAGAGCCCCTGGGAAACCCCGGCGGTGGTCCACGAGCTCAAGGAAAAAGCCCGCGCCAAGGGTCTCTGGAACCTGTTCCTGCCCAAGGAGCACGGTGAGTGGAGCCCGGGCCTGAGCAACCTGGAATACGCGCCCCTGGCCGAGGAAATGGGCCGTAACCATTTCGCCGCCGAGGTGTTCAACTGCTCGGCCCCGGACACCGGCAACATGGAAGTGCTGGCCAAGTACGGCAACGAGCAGCAGAAAGAGCAATGGCTCAAGCCGCTGCTGGAAGGCAAGATCCGCTCCGCCTTCGCCATGACCGAGCCGGAAGTGGCTTCCTCCGACGCCACCAACATCGAAACCTCGATCAAGCGCGACGGCGACGACTACGTGATCAATGGCCGCAAGTTCTATATTTCCGGCGCCATGCGTAAGAGCTGCGAAATCATGATCGTGATGGGCAAGACCGACCCGGACAACCCCAATCGCCATCAACAGCAGTCGCAGATTCTGGTGCCGGTGAACACCCCCGGTGTCACCGTCAAACGGCCGATGTACGTGCTCGGCTCCCCGGACGCCCCGGAAGGCCATGCGGAAGTCATTTTTGACAATGTACGGGTACCCGCCGGGAACATTATCCTCGGTGAAGGTCGTGGCTTCGAAATCGCTCAAGGTCGCCTCGGCCCGGGCCGCATTCACCACTGCATGCGTCTGATCGGCGCCGCCCAGCGCGCCCTGGAATTGATGTGTGAGCGCGCCAACACCCGTATCGCCTTCGGCCAGCCGCTGATCAAGCAGGGTTCCGTGCGCGAGGATATCGCCAAGAGCTACTGCGAGATCGAACAGGCCCGGCTGATGACCCTGAAGGCCGCCGATCACATGGACCGCTACGGCAACAAGGAAGCCAAGGACCTGATCGCCATGATCAAGATCGTGGCGCCGAGCATGGCGTTCCGGGTGGTTGACCGCGCCATTCAGATCCACGGCGCCGTGGGCCTCAGCCAGGATACCCCGCTGGCCGGCTTCTTCGCCTACGCCCGGACCGTGCGTCTGGCCGACGGTCCGGACCAGGTGCACATGTCCCAGCTGGGCCGTAACCTGGCGAAGCGGTTCGAATAAACGCGGCGTTGACAGGAACAAACCGTAGGAGCGGCTTCAGCCGCGAAGGCCGGGGCGATCATGGCGCCGGCGATTCGCGGCTGAAGCCGCTCCTACAGCCATTTTTAAGGAGGAGAGTCATGTCCCAGGTGGATACTCTGGATACCGAGCGTCTCACGGCGTATCTGGAAGAGCATGTGCCCGGCTTCAAGGGGCCGATGAGCGCGGAAAAATTCGAGGGCGGCCAGTCCAACCCCACGTTCCGCATCAAGGCGTCCTCCGGCGAGTACGTGTTGCGCCGGCAGCCGCCGGGCAAGCTGCTCAAATCCGCCCACGCGGTGGACCGGGAATTCCGGGTGATGAACGCGCTGCGCGACAGCGACGTGCCGGTGCCGCGCATGTACCACCTGTGCGAGGACCCGGACGTGATCGGCTCCATGTTCTATCTGATGGAGTTCTGTCAGGGCCGGATCTTCTGGGACGCGGCGATTCCGGAAGTGGACAACGACACCCGCACCGCCATGTACACGGAAATGAACCGGGTGCTGGCGGCGCTGCACGACGTGGACCTGGAGGCGGTGGGCCTCACCGACTACGGTAAACCGGGCAGCTATTTTGAACGGCAGCTGGGTCGCTGGACCAAGCAATACCGCGCCTCCGAGATCAACCCTATCCAGGCCATGGAAGACCTGATGGTGTGGCTGGAGCAGCATCAGCCCGCCGACGACGGCCAGGTGTCCCTGGTGCACGGTGACTACCGCCTCGACAACATGATGTGGCACCCGGACGAAGCGCGGGTGATCGCGGTGCTGGACTGGGAACTGTCCACCCTGGGCCATCCGCTGGCGGATCTGGCCTACCAGTGCATGCAGCTGCGCATGCCCCCGGAAGGCGGCAACCTGTCCGGCCTGCAAGGCAAGGACCGGCACGCCCTGGGCATCCCCACCGAGCAGGAATACGTGGCCATGTACTGCCAGCGGCGCGGCATCGACCACATCGACCATTGGGAATTCTATCTGGCATTCAGCTTCTTCCGCCTGGCCGCCATCGCCCAGGGCGTGGCCAAACGGGCCCAGGAAGGCAATGCCTCCAGCAAACGCGCCAGCTGGGCCGCCCAGGTGGTGGAGCCACTGGCCGCCATGGCCATGAAGATTGCCCGCGAAGGGGCCTAAAACACAGTCACAAGCTGCAAGCTGCAAGCTGGGCTAAGCCGCCCGATCGGCTTGAAGCTTGAGGCTTGAAGCTTGTAGCTATTACATCTTTCGGGAGAGAAAGAATGAGTACTAAATTGTTTGATCTGACCGGCAAGCTGGCCCTCGTGACCGGCGCCAGCCGGGGCATCGGTGAGGAGATCGCCAAGCTGCTGGCGGAGCAGGGCGCCCACGTGATCGTTTCCAGCCGCAAAATCGACGGCTGCCAGGCGGTGGCGGACGCCATCAACGAGGCCGGCGGCAGCGCCGAGGCATTCGCCTGCCACATCGGTGAGATGGCGCAGGTGGAAGCGATCTTCGAGCACATCAAGAGCGCCCACGGCGGCAAGCTGGACATCCTGGTCAACAACGCCGCCGCCAACCCCTACTTCGGGCATATCCTGGATACCCCGGTGGCGGCCTTCGATAAAACCGTGGACGTGAACCTGCGCGGCTACTTCTACATGTCCGTGGAAGGCGCCAAGCTGATGCGCGAGCAGGGCGGCGGCGCCATCGTCAACACCGCCTCCATCAACGGCCTGTCGCCGGGCAACATGCAGGGCATCTATTCCATCTCCAAGGCGGCGGTGATCAGCATGACCAAGTCCTTCGCCCAGGAATGCGCCGAGTTCAACATCCGCGTCAACGCGCTGCTGCCCGGCCTGACCAAAACCAAATTCGCCGGTGCCCTGTTCGAACAGGAAGCCATCTACAAGAGCGCCATCGCCCAGATCCCCATGCACCGCCACGCCGAACCCCGCGAGATGGCCGGCACGGTGCTGTATCTGGTGTCGGATGCGTCCAGTTACGTGACCGGCGAGTGTGTGGTGGTGGATGGCGGGTTCACCATTTAAAAGCAGTTGAAAGTTGAAAGTGAAAAGGGCGGCTACGTAGCCGCCTTCAACTTTTAACTTGTCACTTTTAACTGCGCACCCGCGTCCGGTGAGGCAGCGGCCCCGGCCGCGCGCACCGGCGCCTGATGGAGATTCCTATGGACCCAATGCTGGATTTCACCGGCAAGGTGGGGCTGATCACCGGCGCCGCCAGTGGTTTTGGTGCTTTGTTGGCCCGGGAGTTGGGGCGGCGCGGGGCGCGGTTGGTGTTGGGTGACCTCAACATGGCGGCGTTGGACCGGCTGGCCGCGGATCTGGAAGCGGAGGGCGTGGAAGCGGTGGCGCGGCGTTGCGATGTGTCCAGCGAAGCGGACTGCGCGGCCCTGGTGGACACCGCCCTGGAACGTTTCGGCCGCCTGGATCTGGCCGCCAACAACGCCGGCATCGCCCACGGTTTTCTGGGCATGGAAGAATTGACCGGTGAACTGCTGGACCAGCAGATGAACGTCAACGTGAAAGGCGTGATGTTCGGCATGAAGTATCAGATTCCGGCCCTGCGCAAAAGCGGTGGCGGCGCCATCCTCAATACCAGTTCCATGGCCGGCATCGGCGGCGGTCCCAAGATCGGTGCCTATGCCGCCTCCAAGCACGCGGTGATCGGTCTGACCCGCACCGCCGCGGTGGAATGCGGCCGCAAGAACATTCGCGTCAACGCCATCTGCCCCTATTACACCCGCACCCCCATGCTGGAGGGCGACGGGCTGGCCGCCGGTGACCAGGCGGACCAGACCCTGGCGATGATGGCCGCCGGCAGCCCCATGAAACGCATCGGCGAGCCCGAGGAAATCGTCGCCGTGATGCTGATGCTGCTGTCGCCGGCGAATACCTATATGAATGGGCAGGCCATCGCCGTGGACGGCGGCGTCTCGGCGTTTTAAGCCCCACCCCGTAGGAGCGGCTTCAGCCGCGATGTTTTTAAAAGCAATGCCCGTCCGTGGCACTATCTCGGCTACAAATCGCGGCTGAAGCCGCTCCTGCAACGTCAATATCGGGAGAGAGAAATGAGCAATCGTTTGGCGGACAAGATTACCGTGATCACCGGTGCCACCTCCGGCATTGGCGAGGCCACCGCGCGGCGTTTCATTGAAGAGGGCGCCACCGTGGTACTGGCCGGGCGTTCCGAGGACAAGGGCGAGGCGCTGGCCGCCGAGCTGGGCGAGCGCGCCGTGTTCAAGCGTACCGACATCATGAGCGAGGACGACATCGCCGCGCTGGTGGATTTTACCGTGGACCGGTTCGGCCGCCTGGACTGCCTGTTCAACAACGCTGGCGCCGGCGACCGCACCACCGTGGACTCCTTTGACGAGCAGGAATTCGCCCGCATCATGCGCCTGCTGGTTGGCGCTCCGGCGTTCGGCATCAAGCACGCCGCCCGGGCGATGAAGGAAAATGGCGGCGGCAGCATCATCAATAACGCCAGCATCGCCGGCCACCGCCTGAACCAGGGCGGCTACCTGTATTCCGGCGCCAAGGCGGCGGTGGCCCACATGACCCGCCTGGCCGGCGCCGAACTGGGCGAGTTCAATATCCGCGTCAACGCCATCTCCCCCGGCGCCGTGGCCACGCCGATCTTCTGGGGCGGCTCCCAACGCGCCCAGGGCCTCAGCGACGAGGAAAACCAACGCAAGATGGAAAAGCTGCAGGCCAACCTGGCCAAGGCCACCCCCCTCCCGCGCTCCGGCCTGGCCGACGATATCGCCTTCGCGGCGGTGTTCCTGGCCAGCGACGAAGGTAGCTTCATCAACAGCCATGATCTGGTGGTGGATGGCGGGCGTATCGCCATGTTCAACGAGAAGGGTTGAGGGGTGTTAGTTTCAAGCTTCAAGCTTCAAGCTACAGGCGAAACACCTCCATTAAGGTTTGACGGGCTTTGAGAGGGCGTCACGCTGTTCTGGCTTGCAGCTTGCAGCTTGCAGCTTGCAGCTTGCAGCTTGCAGCTTGCAGCTTGCAGCTTGCAGCTTGCAGCTTGCAGCTTATAAGGAGAACAAAATGTCCAACTACACAGTCATCACCGACGGGCTCCTTTTCCCCGAGGGGCCCATCGCCATGCCGGACGGTACGGTCATCGTGGTGGAGATCGCCGCCGGGCGTTTGACCCGCGTGCATCCGGATGGTCGCAAGGAGACCATCGCCGAGCCCGGCGGCGGGCCCAATGGCGCGGCCATCGGCCCGGATGGGGCCTGTTATGTGTGCAACAACGGTGGCATGCAGTTTCACGAGAAGGACGGGCTGCTGTTGCCCGGGGACATGCCGGAGGATTATTCCGGCGGGCGCATCGAGCGTATCGACCTGGAGACCGGCAAGGTGGAGGTGCTGTACACGGAAGTGAACGGCGAACCACTGAAGGGCCCCAACGACATCGTGTTCGACAGGCAGGGCGGTTTCTGGTTTACCGACCTGGGCAAGGGACGGGGGCGCAGCCAGGACCGGGGCGGCCTGTATTACGCGCGTATCGATGGTTCCTTTATCCGCGAGGCGGTGTTCCCCATTCCCACCGCCAACGGCGTGGGCCTGTCACCGGACGAGAAAACCGTTTACGTGGCCGACACCCTGCCGGGCCGGTTGTGGGCCATGGACATCATCGGTGAAGGGGAGGTGGCGCGACCGCCGGGGCCGCGCCGGCCGGGTCGCCTGGTGGGGCAACCCTCGGAGTTCTGCTACTTCGATTCCCTGGCGGTGGACGCCGACGGCAACATCTGCGTGGCCACCATCTACCACTCGGGCATCACCATCTTTTCGCCGGACGGCGCCAGTATCCGCCATGTGCCCACTGACGATCTGGTGACCACCAATATCTGTTTCGGTGGCGCGGATCTGCGCACCGCCTACATCACGCTGTCCAGCGCCGGCAAACTGGTATCCATGCCCTGGGAGCGCCCCGGGCTGCCGCTGAACTTTCTCAACGTTTGAAATAGGGAGCATCGCGGCGGTGGCCGCGATGCCCTGTCAGACGCCGCCTTTCACTTCACCGGCCAGCGGTGGCAGCGGCGTGAAATCGCCTTCGCCACCTTGCTTGCCCGCTTCGATGGCGGCCTGAACTTCTTCCACATGCAGCATGCCGGCGTTCCAGGTCACCACATAGTCGAGGGCGTCGGCGGTGTTGTGATCCCGGGCGTAGGTGATCATGCGCTTGCAGCCGTGCACCGCCAGCGGTGATTTGCCGGCGATCTCCCGGGCCACCTCCATGGCTTTCCCGAGGGTGGCTTCGCGGCCGTCCAGTACCGCGTTGAACAGACCCCGGTACTCCGCCTCCTCGGCGCCCATGCGTCGGCCGGTATAGGCCAGCTCGCGCACGATGCCCTCCGGCAGCAGCTTGCAC
Organism: Alloalcanivorax gelatiniphagus; assembly: GCF_005938655.1. Lineage (GTDB taxonomy): Bacteria > Pseudomonadota > Gammaproteobacteria > Pseudomonadales > Alcanivoracaceae > Alloalcanivorax > Alloalcanivorax gelatiniphagus. The sequence goes on along the minus strand of NZ_VCQT01000029.1, from coordinate 17,432 downwards.
AGCCGGGGAAAGGTGCCCACGTCGGCGGTCAGCCCCACATTGACTTCATAGATGGTGAGAAAGGCGTCGGCACTGGCATAGCGCAGGTCGCAGGCACTGATCAGGTCCACGCCGCCGCCGATGCAGCCACCGTGCACGGCGGCGATCACCGGCACCCGGCATTCCTCCAGGGCGCTGAAGCTCTGTTGCATCAGCGCGGTGTGCTGGCGGAAGCGCGCCGCTTTCTGCACCCGGGCGGTGCGGTCCGCCGGGTCCGGCGGGGCGCCGAACATGCCCAGGTCTAGGCCGGCGGTGAAGTGCTTGCCGTTGGCGTTGATGACGATGGCGCGTACGCCACCGTCCGCGTCCAGGGCTCGCACCGCCGCCGGCAGCTCGTTCCAGAATGCCGCGTTCATGGCGTTGAGCTGATCGGGACGATCCAGGGTGATCAGCGCCACCCGGTCGTCCACGGACACGCTCAGCGTTTCATAGGTCATGGCGACCTCCCGCTCAGGGATGGAAAACGGATTTCACTTCCAGGAATTCCTCCAGGCCGTACACGCCCCATTCCCGACCCACGCCGGAGTGCTTATAGCCGCCGAACGGTGCCGGCAGGTCCAGCTGGGCCCCGTTCAGATGCACCATGCCGGTACGCAGCCGGGCGGCCACCTTGGCGGCGTCCTCCACGGTGGCGCCGTAGACATAACCGGACAGGCCGTAGTCGGAGTCGTTGGCGATGGCCACCGCCTCGTCCAGGTCCTGGTAGGGGATCATCACCAGCACCGGGCCGAAGATTTCCTCGCGGGCGATCAGCATCTGGTTGTTGACCTCGCTGAACACCGTGGGCCGGGCATAAAAGCCCTTGTCCAGGCCTTCCGGTTTGCCCGGGCCGCCGCTCACCAGCTTGGCGCCTTCCTCGATGCCTTTCTCGATCAGCGATTGCACACGCTTGAACTGGCGCTCGTTGGCGATTGGCCCGATCCGGGTGCTCTCGTCCCGGGGATCACCCACCGCCAGTTTCTCGCACACCTGGGCGGCGATGGCTTCCGCCTCGGCCAGCTTGTCCGCCGGCACCAGCATCCGCGAGGGGGCGTTACAGCTTTGCCCGGTGTTGCCCATCATGGATTGCACACCGTGGCCCACCGCTTTCTGGAAGTCCGCGTCGGCGAGAATGATATTGGCGGATTTGCCGCCCAGTTCCAGGGAGACGCGCTTGAAGGTGTCGGCGGCTTCCTTGCTTACGGATGCGCCGGCGCGGGTGGAGCCGGTCAGCGACACCATGTCCACGCGCGGGTCGGAGGACAGCATCGGGCCCACCTCGGCGCCGTCGCCGTAGATCATATTGAAGACCCCGGCGGGCAGGCCGGCTTCATCGATAATCTCGGCCAGTACCATGGCGGACAGCGGCGCGAACTCACTGGGCTTGAGCACCATGGTGCAGCCGGCGGCGATGGCCGGGGCCACCTTGCACAGCACCTGGTTCATGGGCCAGTTCCAGGGCGTGATCAGCGCGGCCACGCCGGCGGGCTCGCGGCGCACGGTGGCGCGGCCCAGGGTTTCCTCGAACTGGAAGTCGCGGGCGGCTTCCAGGGTCGATTTGATGTGGCCCAGGCCCATGGGCGCCTGCACCTTGGCGGCCAGGCTGTGGCGCGGCGCGCCCATTTCCCGGCTGATGGCGTCGGCCATGTCGTCCAGGCGGGCCTGGTAGGCGGCCAGCAGCCGTTCCAGCATGCCCAGCCGCTCTTCCAGCGGCAGGGCGGCAAAGCCCTCGAAGGCATCGCGGGCGGCCTGGATGGCGGCGTCCACGTCGCCACGGCCGGCCAGATAAACGGTGCCTTCGCTGGCCTCGGTGGCCGGGTTGATCACTTCGAAGGGTTTGGCGTCGGCGCTGGGCGCGACCCAACCGCCATTGATATAGAACTGTGCCAGATGACTCATGAATGCTCTCCCTGGGAAACGAGTTGAAAGATGAAAGTTAAACGTTGAAAGGGCGCTTTCGTCGGACGCTTTCCTTTGAACGCGGGCGGGACGGTTCCGTTCAACCGGGCCCTGGTTCGCGTTTTAACTTTAAACTTTCAACTTCTTTAAAGACCGTCCAACGTGCCACATCCTGACGATTCTGCCTAGCTCATTTTTGGAATGGCATTCCAAAATCTTGACCGCCCCCCGCGCCCATGTCATCTTCCTTGAAAAAGGCATCTTGCCTGGGAAAGGCATTACGCCGTTAAAAATGACAATAGTGATTCGAGGAGAGCACCATGCAGCGATTCCAGGAGCGTACCGTGTTGATCACCGGCGCGGCGAGCGGTATTGGCCGGGCGGCCGCGTGCCGGTTCGCGGAAGAGGGCGCCTTCCTGGTGCTGGTGGACCGTAACGAGGCCGGGCTGGCGGAAACCCGCGAGGCCCTGCCGGCGGGCAGCGAGGCCATGCTGCGCACCGTGGACGTGTCCGATGAGCAGGCGGTGGACGCCCTGGTGGCCGAGGTGATCGAGGCCCGGGGCCGTATTCATGCCCTGTGCAACAACGCCGGTATCGCCGGCGGCGATTATACCGGCATCACCGAGACCAACACCGACACCTGGCGCAATATCCTCAACGTGAATCTGCTGGGGCCGGTGTTCTTCACCCGGGCGGTGGGCCGGCATATGCGCGAGCAGGGCGGCGGCGCCATCGTCAATACCGCCTCGGTGGCCGGTATCCGCTCCGGCGCCGGCGGCAACGCCTACAGTGCCTCCAAGGCGGCGGTGATCAACCTGACCAAGACCGCTGCTTGCGATCTGGGCCAGTACAACGTGCGCGTTAACGCCATCTGCCCGGGGCTGATTGAAACCGGCATGACCAAGCCGGTGTTCGACTTCGCCCGGGAGCGCAACAAGGAAGAAAAGCTGGGCAGCCGCTGCGAGCTGCGCCGCTATGGCCGCCCCCATGAGATCGCCGCCGCCATGGCGTTCCTGGCCAGCGATGACGCCAGCTATGTCACCGGCCAGGCGCTGGCGGTGGACGGCGGCAACACCGCCTCACTGAACCTGCCCGGCATGAAACACTGACCGGGCGGCGCACCGCCGGGGCTTTCGGGCTCCTCGGTGAAACGCCTTTTTGATATATTTGCCCGCTTTATACACAACCATAAATAGCACGAATAAGAAAAAACACTGATAAGCAAACGGGGCCCCGACCCCGATCCCGAAGCCTGATTAAGGAAGCAACACCATGCGACGAGCCGCTCTTGGCAAAGACGGATCCGCGGAGAAAGACCGTAATTTTGTCACCGCCCTGGCCCGCGGTCTGGATATTCTGCGCTGTTTTGGTCCCTCCGATGAGTATCTGGGTAACGCCGAACTGGCCAAACGCACCAATATTCCGCGCCCCACGGTGTCGCGGATGACCGCCACCCTGACCCAGCTGGGCTATCTGCGCTACGCGGAGAATCTGGAGAAGTATCGCCTGGGCCCGGGGGTGTTGGACCTGGGTTACCGCTACCTGGCCAGCGAAGGCGTGCGTGATATCGCCCGCCCGTTCATGCAGGAACTGGCCGATGCCACCGATTGCATGGTGTCCATCGGCGCGCCGGACGGCGCCTCCATGACCTACATTCAGGTGTGCCAGGGCTCCGGTCCGCTGGTATTGCGTCTGTCCGTGGGTTCGCGGGTGGCCACCGGTACCTCGGCGGTGGGGCGCGCGCTGCTGGCGGCACTGCCGGAGAACGAGCGGGAGCCTTACTACGAGGCGATCCGCGCCCAGAACCCGGACGCCTGGCCGGAGGTGCAACGGGGCCTGCAACGGGCGATCAAGGAATACCAGCAATACGGCTTCGTCACCTCCGACGGAGAATGGAACCGGGACGTGAGCGCCGTGGGCGTGCCGCTGATCCTGGATAACGGTGGCCAGGTGGTGCCGTTTAATTGTGGTGGCTCGTCCCTCCGGTTGAGCCGCCGGATACTGATCGAGAATCTCGGCCCGCGCCTGAAGGAAGTGGTGGATCAGGTTCGCCAGATGGTGCAGGGCCGGGAAGTCTGAATCCATAAAGAGACCCAATGCATGAGCAAGACCCGATGAGCCCCGATAGCGACCGGGGGTTAACGCTGACCATGGAGGCGGCCACCCGCAAGTTCAGCCACGGCTTCCCGGCCCTGTTGGGCTTTGAGTTTCTGGAATGGGAGGAAGGCCGGGCGGTGCTCGGCCTGGAAGTCACCGACCGGCACCTCAATCTGGCGGGGCTGATCCACGGTGGCGTGCTGGCCACCCTGCTGGACGTGGCCGGCGCCTGTGCCGGCACCTGGTGCCCTTACCCGGACCGCATCCGCAAGGCCATCACCCTGTCCATGACCACCACCTTCACCGGCCAGAGCGGCAAGGGCTATATCCGCGCCATCGGCACCCGACGGGCCGGCGGCAGCCGCATTTTCAACTCCACCGTGGATGTGTACGACGCCGAGGAACGGCTTCTGATCATTGGCGAAGGCACCTTCCGGCTGCGCAGCGGCTCGGAGGATGTTCGCGGTCAGCCGCTGGATACCCGCTGATTTAAAGGCTTTTTACCGGTTCCGCGCGTTGATGGGTTGAAGCGAGGCGCGTTTGGCTCAAGGCTGGGTAACAGGACACAGCCAATGGAAAGGAGCCACTATGACCACCTACATCATCGCCAGTAACGCCGCCCACGCCCGTGTGTTCGCCCACCAGGTGGGCCGCGTGCGCGAGGTTGAACAGCTGGATCACCCGGAAAGCCAGGCCCACGCCGGCGACCTGCGTACCGGCGAGGGCGGTAAGGAAGGCAGCGGCGCCATGCACGGCAACCCCCGCGCCACCGGCAACCAACAGGCCACCTCCGACAAGCACGCCGCCTTCTTCGCCAAGGAACTGGCGGAATACATGAAAGCGGCCCACGACCAGGGTGGCGTGGACGACTTTATCGTGATCGCCGAACCCCGCTTCCTGGGCGCCCTGCGCGACAAACTCGACGACCCCACCCGCCGCGCCGTGATCCGTGAAGTGGACAAGGATCTGACCAAGCAGAACGTCAAGGACATCAAGAAGGCGGCGGGAATAGTCTGAGCAGCAAGCTACAAGCCCCAAGCTACAAGCCGCAACCAACCCCACCCGGCCGAAGGCCGCGGGGAAACCCCGCGGCCGCGACCTTTCAACTTTTAACTTTCAACTGTCAACCGCCCGTTGACCGGCACAACCCAACCGCCACCCTGTCCCGGCTTGCAGCTTGCAGCTTGCAGCTTGCAGCTTGCAGCTTGCAGCTACCACGCATAGGACGCCCCGGCGTACCACTGCCTCCCGGGCGCCGGTTCGTAATATCCCCGGTCCGCCGGGTTGGGGCGGTCGCTGTTGGCGTTGATGCGCAGGTTGGCGATGTAGTCCTCGTCGAACAGGTTTTTCACCCCGCTATAGAGCGTCAGGGATCGTCTGCCCAGGCGCCATTCCCGGCCGCCGCGCAGGCCGGCCACCAGGTAGTCATCCACTTTGGTCCGGTTGGTGTTTTCCGCGTAGACGGAGCCGCTGTAGTCGCCGTCGACCACCAGGAAGGCGCCGTTGGACCAGCGCCAGGCCGCTTCCGCGAACAGGTGATGGCGGGGCAGGCCGGGCAGCCGGTTGCCGCTCACGTCCCGGTTCTGCTGATCATCAAAGAAGTCCTCGAATTCAAAGTCCGAGTAGGTGTACGCCAGGGTCAGGGTGAGCCGTTCCGTGGTCTGGTGCTCAAGCAGCAGCTCCAGGCCGTCGCGGCGGGTGCGGGCGGCGTTGTCATAGAAGGTGCGCCCGTCCAGTTGGTAGGGGGTGATCTCGTCGCGCACCCGCACGCTGAACAGGGCCAGGTCGTAGAACAGCCGCTCACCGATCTGGCCGCGCCCGCCGATTTCCCGGTTCACCGCTTTCTGCGGGTCCAGGTCCGGGTTGAAGCCGCCGGCGCCGGAGGGGTTGGCCAGTTCGGTGAAGGTGGGGGTCTCGAAGGCGTTGCTCACGGTGGCGTAGACGCTGTGGCGGGGATTCAGGTGCCAGGTGAGGCCGGCGCTGTAGCTGCCCTGGTTGAAGGTCTGCTGGCCGCTCTGGTCGCCGTCCACCAGCCGGTGGTCGTCAATGTCCAGGCGCACCCGGTCGGCGCGGGCGCCCAGGGCCAGCACCAGGGAGTCGGTAAGGTCGGTGTCGGTCTGCACGAACAGGCCGCTGGCGGTGGCGGTCTGGTCCTCATTGGCGGTTTCGCCGGTGACCTGGCCGGCGGCGTTGACGCTGCGCCGGCCCCGGTCGTCGCGCTGACGGTCCGCGTCCACGCCGACCAGGAAACGATGGTCCAGGCCGAGCAGATGTGCCTGGTTGGTGTATTCCAGGCGCAGCCCGTAGAACAGCCGCTGGTAGTCGATCAGGCTGCTGCCGGGGAACGGCAGTTGCTGGCGGAAGTCCCGCCGGGTGACGAAGCCGCGCAGGCGCAGTTCGCCGCCCAGGCCGCGCTCGCGGTAGAGCACGCCCAGCCGTTGCTGGGTGACCTCCTGGCCGGCGTCCAGCAGGTTTGCAAAGCGCGCCGCCTGGTCCCGGTCCTCGTCGACCTGGGCGCGGGTCAGGCCACCCGGGTCCTGGGCCACCGGCGTGTCCAGGGCGGTGAAGAACAGCTCCACATCCCGCTCCGGGGCCAGGGCCCGGCCGACCCGGGCGTTGAGCAGGTATTTCTCCAGGTCGCTTTGCTGGCGCTGGCCGTCGTGGCGCACCCCGGTGAGGCTCAGGTAATGGTGGCCGTCGCGGTCGGCGCCCCCCAGTTCCAGGCGCGCCTTGCGGTAACCGTCGGCGCCGCCGGCGACGCTGAAGCGCCGGTCGTATTGCAGATCCCGGCCGCTGCGGGTGGTCATATCCACCACGCCGCCGGTGGCGTTGCCGTACAGCACCGAGGACGGGCCGCGCAGTACCGTGATTGATTCCAGGGCGTCCAGGTCGATGGCGTCCACCTGGGACTGGCCGTCCGGCAGGGTCTCCGGGAAGCCATCCACATTGAGCCGCAAACCGCGCACCCCGAACGGCGCCCGGGCGCCGAACCCGCGGCTGGAAAGCCGCAGGCCCTGGGCAAAGTTATAGCGGTTCTGAAGGTACAGGCCGGGCACCCGGCTCAAGCTTTCGTCGAGCTGCAGCCCGGGCTGCCCGGTTTGCACCCGGGCGGCGTCCACCACCGTGGCGGCGCCGGGCAGATCGGCCAGGTCCCGCTCCAGCCGGGTGCCGGTGACGGTCACCGCCTCCAGTTCGTGGGCCGGGGCGGTGGCCAGGCCGGTGTCAGGGGCGGTGGCAGGGAGCGCGGTGCCGGGCAGGGCAAGAGCGGCCCCGCCCAGCCAGGCGAGCAGGCGACGATGCATGAAGGTCCTCGGTATGATCTTTTTCGATGTAATCGGCACGCTAGCGGTTTACCGCCGGCGCCTCAATGCACTGCGTGCCAACCGCACTGACCACCGGTGCCTGATGGCGGGCACGTCCCTGCGTGATAGCGCACCGGTCGCGCCAATGGCGGGTCTCAGCGCCCCGGGTCTTCCTGTCGGCGCAGCAGGAAACGCTGGATCTTGCCGCTCGGCGTCTTCGGCAGGCTGTCCACGAATTCGATCCGGCGCGGATAGGCGTGGGCCGAAAGCCGATGCCGCACATGTTCCTGCAGCTCCCGGGCCAACGCTTCGTCGCCGCCGTGGCCGGCGCCGGTGACCACGAAGGCTTTGACGATCTCGGTGCGCTCCGGGTCCGGCACGCCCACCACCGCCGCCTCCACCACCGCCGGATGCTCGATCAGGGCACTCTCCACGTCGAACGGGCCGACCCGGTAGCCGGAGGTGGTGATGATGTCATCGTCGCGGCCCACGAAGCTGATGGTGCCATCCTCGTTGCCTTCCACGGTGTCGCCGCTGAGATAGTAATCGCCGAGGAAGGATTTGCCCGGCGCGGATGGATAACCGTCGAACCAGAACAACGGCGACTGGCTTCGGTCCACCGCCAGAATCCCCGGTTCCCCGGCGGGCAGCTCCTGGCCCTGGTCGTTCACCACCACCACCCGATGGCCGGGCACCGCCATGCCGGCGGCGCCTTGGCGGACCGGGTGGCGCAGCGCGTGGTGGTTGCACAGCACCATGCCCAGCTCGGTCTGGCCGTAGTGGTCGTGGATGGTGACGCCCAGTTCCTCGGCGAACCAGCGGATCACCGCCGGGGTGAGCGGTTCGCCGGCACTGCTGACGGCGCGCAGGCGGCCGCGCAGCGCTGCCACCACCGGCGCGCCGCCGGCCATCATCAGGCGGAAGGCGGTGGGCGAGCCGGCCAGGTTGGTGATGCCGTATTTCTCGATCACCTGGCAGGTGCTTTCGACGGTGAAGCCACCGGCGTAGAAGGTGGTGGAGTGGCCCAGGGCCAGCGGGCCGGTGATGGCGTAGTACAAGCCATAGGCCCAGCCCGGATCGGCCAGGTTCCAGAACCGGTCGTCCTGGCGCAGGCCCACCGCGTCGCGCAGGTAGCCCTGGAAGGCGAGGATCGCCTTGAGCGGCACCGGCACCGCCTTGGGCAGGCCGGTGGTGCCGGAGGTGAACATCATCAGAAACGGCGATTGGGCATCGAGCATCACCGGCGGATGATGGTCCCGGCTGGCTTCCAGCAGGGCATGGAAGTCGCCGTCGCCGGCGCGCTCGGCGTCCACCGTGATCACCGCCGCCCCGGTTTCCACCTCGTCGAGTTTTTCCCGATTGGCCCGGTCGGTGACGATCAGGCGGGTGTCCGCGGCCTGTACCCGGTGCTCGATGGCCTTGGGCCCGAAGGCGGTAAACAGCGGCTGGTAGACCGCCCCCAGCCGCCAGGTGGCGAGCACCGTGATCAGCAATTCCACCCGCCGGGGCAGCAGGCCGGCAACCCGGTCGCCGGCGCCCACGCCCCGTTCCGCCAGCACGGTGGCGAAGCGCCCGGCGGCGTCGCTCAGTTGCTCGAAGGTGAACTGCTCGCCCTGGCCGTCCTCGCTTTCCTGATACAGCGCCACCCGGTCGTGGCCCAGGTGGCGGTCGCAGCATTCCACGCAGGCGTTCAGGGCATCCAGGGTGCCGTGCAGGTCGCGCCGGGCGGCCTGGCGCAAATCGAACTGGCGCTCGGCGGTGTGGTAGTCACGCATGGCCATGCTCCTTGAGGCTCTGTTCACTGACTTCCCGCATGCGGAATTTCTGGATCTTTCCGGTAACGGTCATCGGGAAATCGTCCACCAGCCGGAACCAGCGTGGCACCTTGAAGTGGGCGATGCGGTCCTGGCAGAAGGCGCGCAGCTCGTCGCCGTCGATGTCGACGCCGGGGCGCACCTTGATCCAGGCGACGATCTCCTCGCCATAACGGTCGTCGGCCACGCCGATCACCTGCACTTCCTCCACCGATTCATGGCTGTAGAGGAATTCCTCGATTTCCCTGGGGTAGACGTTTTCGCCGCCCCGGATGATCAGATCCTTGGCGCGGCCGACGATGCGCACGTAACCCTGATCGTCCATCCGCGCCAGGTCGCCGGTGTGCATCCAGCCCTGGTCATCGATGGCCTCGGCGGTGGCCTCCGGATTGTTCCAGTAACCGAGCATCACCGAGTAACCCCGCGTGCACAGCTCGCCGATCTCGCCGCGCCCGACGGTGGCGCCGTGTTCATCGACCAGTTTGGTTTCCAGGTGCGGCTGGGTGCGGCCCACGGTGCTGACGCGCCGCTCCAGTTCATCGTCGGCGCCGGTCTGCAGGGACACCGGGCTGGTCTCGGTCATGCCGTAGGCGATCTGCACCTCGCTCATGTGCATTTCGTCGATGACCTTGCGCATCACCTCCACCGGGCAGGTGGCGCCGGCCATGATGCCGGTGCGCAGGCTGGACAGATCCATCTCGTCGCGCACCGGGCTGGCCAGTTCGGCGATAAACATGGTGGGCACGCCGTACAGGGCGGTGGCTTTCTCCTCGGCCACCGCGCGCAGCGTGGTTTCCGGGTCGAAGCCGTCGTTGGGGTAGATCATGGTGGTGCCGTGGGTGACGCAGGCCAGGTTGCCCATCACCATGCCGAAGCAGTGGTACAGGGGCACCGGGATCACCAGCCGGTCCCGTTCGTTGAGGCCCAGGCTTTCACCCACCAGGTGGCCGTTGTTGAGGATATTGCGGTGGCTCAGGGTGGCGCCCTTGGGGAAGCCGGTGGTGCCGGAGGTGTACTGAATATTGATCGGGTCGTTAACGTCCAGGTCGCTCTGGCGCTGGTGCAGGGACTGGGCGGACACCCGCGTGGCGTGGTCGTCCAGTTGCCGCCAGGGCAGGAAACCGGCCGGTGGCTGCCGCGCCAGGCTGATCACGCCGCGCAGCTCCGGGGCGCCGGGATCGTTGAGCCGCCCGGGCTCGCTGTTGGCCAGGGTCGGCACCAGATCCAGCACCATGCGATGGTAGTCGGAGGTCTTGAAGGTGTCCGCGCAGATCAGCCATTGGCAGCCGGACTGATTGAGCGCGTAGCGCAGGTCCTCCAGGCGGTAGGCCGGGTTGATGTTGACCAGAATGGCACCGATCTTGGCGGTGGCGAACTGGGCGATGCACCACTCGGCGCAGTTCGGTGACCAGATGCCGACCCGGTCGCCGGTGGCCAGGCCCAGGGCCATCAGGGCACGGGCGTGGCGTTCCACCTGGTCGCTCAGCTCGGCCCAGCTATAGCGCAGCCCCTGGTGGCGCACCACCAGGGCTTCCCGGTCGCCATGACGGCTGACGGTGGCGTCGAAGGCATCGCCAATCGGAATCTCGAACAGGGTGCCGGCGTCCGGGCCCTTGGTGTAGGAGGGCTGGCTGGAAGGAGTGGGCATGTTTCCTCCGCATCATTGTTGTTGGAATTTTCGTTGTTGGGATCTGCGTTATTCAGAGGCTCCCTAAGCGCCGGCGGCTCGGGCCGCCGGCGAACCGGTGGGCCCTGAAGCTACAATGCCATTACCACGGATTTTGTTTCCAGATAGGCATTCAAGGAATCGCGACCCATGTCACGGCCGAAGCCGGACATCTTGTAGCCGCCGAACGGCATGGTCGGGTCCAGCATGTTGTGGCAGTTGACCCAGACGCTGCCGGCCTTGATACGGGGAATCAGCCGGTGCACCCGGGACAGGTCGTTGGACCAGATGCTGGCGGCCAGCCCATAGGCGCTGTCGTTGGCGCGCCGGGCCACCTCCTCGATGTCGTCGTAGGGCAGGGCCACCACCACCGGCCCGAAAATCTCCTCGCGGGCCACGCGCAGGGCGTCGTCGGTGCCGGCGAACACGGTGGGGCGCACGAAATAGCCTTGGGTGGGCGCGTCGTCGCCCCGCGTCATCACCTCGGCGCCCTGTTCGCGGCCGCTGTTGATATAGCCGAGCACGCGCTCCATCTGCTCGCGGGACACCAGCGGCCCCATATGATGGTTCGGGTCCAGCCCGTGGCCCAGGGTCATGCCGTCGGCCAGCCGGGCCAGCCCTTCCACTACCTGGTCGTAGCGGCTTTTGTGCACATACAGCCGGGACCCGGCGGAACACACCTGGCCATGGTTGAAGAAGATCGCCTGGGCGGCGCCCTGGGCGGCCTGTTCCGGGTCGTAGTCGTCGAGCACGATCATCGGCGACTTGCCGCCCAGCTCCAGGGTCACGCGGGCCATGTTGTCCATGGCGGCGCGGCCGATCATCTGGCCCACTTCGGTGGAGCCGGTGAAGCTGATCTTGTTGACGCCGGGGTGGCGGGTCAGCGGCGCCCCGGTGCCCGGGCCGTCGCCGGTGATCACGTTGACCACGCCGGCGGGGAAGCCGGCTTCCTGAATCAGGCTGCCCAGGTACAGGGCGGACAGCGGCGTCTGCTCGGCGGGCTTGAGCACCACGGTGCAGCCGGCGGCCAGGGCCGGGGCCAGCTTCCAGGCGGCCATCAGCAGCGGGAAATTCCACGGCACGATGGCCGCCACCACGCCCACCGGCTCGCGGCGGGTAAAGGCGGAGAACTCCGCCTCCGGTGCCGCCATCAGCGCCGAGACTTCATGGGTGCCGCCTTCGATCTTGGTGGCCCAGCCGGCCATGTAGCGGAAGAAGGCAATGGCCAGGGTGATGTCCACCGCCTCGGCGATCTGCGCGGACTTGCCGTTGTCCACCGAGTCCAGCTGCGCCAGCACCCGGGCGTCGCGCTCCATCAGGTCGGCGAGTTTCAGCAGCAGCCGCTCGCGGCCGGCGGGCCGGGCCCGGCCCCAGGGGCCGTCTTCCAGCGCCGCCCGCGCCGCCATCACCGCGTCGTCCACATCCGCCTCGCCGGCGGCGGGCACGCTGCCCAGGGATTGTTCGTCGGCCGGGTTGATCACTTGCAGGCGGCCGCCGTCCCGGGCATCGCGCCACTCGGCGCCGATCAGCATTTGCTGTTGCCCTTTTTCCAGGAAGCGGCGGGTGCGCTCGTCGAGCATCCGCATCTGGTCGTTGTTCAGGCTCATGTTATTTTCCTTTTTGTTGCTGCTGCTGTTGGGCGCGCACCGCGTCGGCGGTGGCCTGGATGAAGGCCTTGAGTTTCTCCACGTCCTCTTTTTTCAGGCGGCCGGTGAAGTCCGGCATGCCCCGGGACATGAACGGGCCGTCGAACACGAACTTGTCCAGATCGGCGATTACCTTCTGGTCGGAGTAGCCCAGGTTGGGCAGGTTGCCGCCCGGATCCACGGCGGGCACGCCATGGCAGAACACGCAGTTGCTGACGAACAGGCCGGTGCCTTCCTCCACCAGCTTCGGGTCATAGGAGACGCCCTGCACCAGGGTCTTGTCCGCCGCCCCGGGCCGTGGCGGGGTCTTGGCCTTGCCCTTCAGGGCGAAGGTGTAAACGATGCCCGGGTTGGCGCGGTTGGGGGTGGCCCTTTGCGTCTGGCCATAGACCCCGCCCCAGCCGGCGGCGATGGAGACATACTGAACACCATCCATGCTGTAGGTGACCGGCGCGGCGATCACGCCGGTGGCCAGCGGTGTCTCCCACAGCAGGTCGCCATTCTCCGCGTTCAGCGCCAGCAGGCGACCGTCGGCGGTGCCCTGGAACACCAGGTTGCCGCCGGTGCTCAGGGTGCCGCCGTTCCAGGGCGACGGCAGTTCATGGCGCCAGGCTTCCTTCTGCTTGACCGGGTCCCAGGCCAGCAGGCGGCCAAAGGGAGCGCTTTTCGGCGGCTCGCTGTTGATCTGTGAGGCGGTATTCCAGCCCACGCCGCTCATCGGCTGGCCCGGTTTGTTGCTGCCGTAGCCGTCCCAGTCCGGGTCCACCGCCAGGTTCACGGGCACGTTCTGGGCCGGGAAATAGGCCAGCCCGGTGTTCGGGTTGAATGACATGGAATGCCAGTTATGGCCGCCGAAGGGGCCGGGGATGATGTCGAACGCCTTGTCGGTGCTGCGCACCTCGGGCACCACCCGGGGCCGGCCGTTCTCGTCGTAGCCGTCCGCCCAGTTCACATCCACGTAGTTTTCCGCCGAGATGAATTTGCCGTTGGTGCGGTCGATCACGAAGAAGAAGCCGTTCTTGGGAGCGTGCAGGATGACTTTGCGGAGTTTGCCGTCGATTTTCAGGTCGGCCAGGATCAGGTCCTGGGTGGAGGTGTAGTCCCAGCTGTCCCCCGGGGTTTCCTGGTAGTGCCAGACGTATTCGCCGGTGTCCGGGTTAATGGCGACGATGGACGCCACATAGAGGTTGTCGCCGCCCGCCGGGCTGCGCTTGGAGTAGGCCCAGGGCGAGCCGTTGCCGGTGCCGATGTACATCAGGTTCAGCTCCGGATCGAACACCATGCTGTTCCAGACCGTGCCGCCACCGCCGGTTTCCCAGTACTTGCCGCTCGGGTCCCAGGTCTTCGCCGCCCGCTCCATGGCTTTGTTCTCGAACGGTTTGGACGGGTCGCCGGGCACCGTGAACCAGCGCCAGGCCTGCTTGCCGGTGTCCGCGTCGTAGGCGGTGATATAGCCACGCACGCCCAGCTCTGCGCCGCCGTTGCCGATGATCACCTTGCCGTTGAAGACCCGGGGCGCGCCGGTGACGGTGTAGGCGTGATCATGGTCGACGATGGTGTCGCGGCGCCACAGCGGCTTGCCGGTGGCCGCGTCCAGGGCGATCAGGCGGCCGTCCAGGCTGGCCACGTAGACCTTGCCTTGATAAACGGCGACACCCCGGTTGACCACGTCGCAGCAGGCCGACTGGCCCACTTCCCGGGGTACCTCGGGATCGAAGGTCCAGAGCGCCTTGCCGGTGCGGGCGTCCACCGCGTGCACCACGCTCCAGGAGGCGGTCACGTACATGATGCCGTCCACCACGATGGGCGTGGATTCGATGCCACGGCGGCTGTTCAGGTCGTAGGTCCAGGCCAGGCGCAGCTGGTCCACGTTGCCGGTGTCGATCTGATCCAGGGGGTTGAAGCGGGTTTCCTGGTAGTCGAAGCCGTGGGCCGGCCAGTCCTGGCCGCTGTCGCGGTTGTCGATGATGTGGCGGGCGTCCACCGTGGCGACCGCGTGCTGGTCCGCCTTTGCGGCCTGGGCGCCGCCGGGCAGCAACAGCGCGGCGCCGATCAGTGCCGCCGACAGACGGGCGCCGCGGCCCGCGAGGAGGGTGTGATTCGTCATGATGTTGTCCTTATTAGAAAAGTTGACGTCGGTTGTGCCTTCGCAGGGGGCGTGCCATACTTTGGAAAACCCGGAAAAAAGATACAAAATCGTTTAAAAACAAAGAGTTAAGTCTTAATTAGAGAGGGCCGAGGGCGCTCGGGTAACACCTTCTGTCTCGTAGTGAGACAGCTTTGCCCCGGTCGGCTGTATAACAACAAGACACTTTGTCGGAGACGAAGATGCACGCGACCGGTTTGCAAATGGACCGCCAATTGCTGGAAGCCCGGCGATTGTTTCGAGAAGGCAGGGAAGTGCCTTCGGGCTGGGTGCGCGGTGAGGTGATCCGCTCCTGGCAGCGCTCCCGGGAGTACGGCCTGGCCCCGGATGACCACCGTATTTTTTCTCCCGTTTCCCGACATGCGTTGCGTCGCCTCCAGGAATACCGCGACCAGCTCCTGCACTATGTGGAGCCGGAGATGGAGCGGCTGTTCAAAGCGTTGCGCGGCACCGACTGGGTGCTGGCCTGTCTGGAGGCGGAGGGCTGGATCGTCCGCTCGATGACCGGCGACCGGGCCTGCCCGGACCTGGGCCGGGCGTTGCGCGCCGGTGGCAACCTGGACGAAACCGTGGCCGGCACCACCGGGCCGGGCTGCGCGCTTACCGAGCGCTGCCCCAGCGTGGTCACCGGTGGCGAGCATTTTCTGGAAGAGGCCGGCGGTTTTATCTGCGCCGCCGTCCCCCTGTTCGCGCCGGATGGCGAGCTGGCCGGCGTGCTCAACGCCTCGCGGCGCCACGACGGGCGCGCCATGGGCGTGCTTGAGCCCCTGGCGCTGGCCGCCCGGGAGGTGGAAAACCGCATGGTGGAAAACCTGGCCGGGGACCTGCGCCTGGCCGTCCATTACCGTTCCGAGCTGACCGACTCCCCGGTGCGTGGCCTGATCCATTTCGACCGCGACGGGCGCCTGCTGGGCGCCAACCCGGTTGCCCGCCAGTTGCTGGATCTGGCGCGGCTGGAAGGCGAGGGCCGGCCGGTGACCCTGGAGCGGCTATGGGGCAGCGCGCTGCCGTCACTGCGGCGCGGCGCCGGGGAACCGGTGGCGCTGGCCTGCCAGGACGGCGGGCAGCTCTATGTGCGGGTGGAAAGCGCTCCCCGCCCGACGGTGGCCATGCCCCGTCGAGACGCCGGGGAGGCGATTGCCGGGCCGCTTTATGAACGGGCCCTGAAAGCCTTTCGGGGTGGCGTGCCGGTGCTGATAAACGGCGAAACCGGCACCGGCAAGGACCGGCTGGCGCGCTGGTTGCACGAACGGGGCGGCGCCGGCCAGGGCCCGTTCGTGGCGGTCAACTGTGCCTCCATTCCCGAGGGGCTGATCGAGTCCGAGTTGTTTGGCTACGAGGAAGGGGCCTTTACCGGTGCCCGCCGTGGCGGCATGGCCGGCAAGTTCGAGCAGGCCGACGGTGGCACTCTGTTTCTGGATGAAATCGGCGACATGCCGCTTACCCTGCAGGCCCGCCTGTTGCGAGTGCTTCAGGACCGGGAGGTGACCCGTCTCGGTGGTGGCCGGGTGCGGCCGGTGTCGTTCTCGCTGCTGTGCGCCACCCTGCAGCCCCTGGACCGGGCCATCGCCGAGGGCCGTTTTCGAGAGGATCTGTTTTACCGCATCAATGGCCTGCGGGTGGCCTTGCCGGCGCTGCGCGAGCGCGCCGACCTGGCCGCCTTGATGGATTCGCTGCTTGAAGAGGTATCGCCCTCCACGCCGGTGCCCCGCTTGTCGCCGGCGGCGCGCCGGGCGCTGATGGCCCATTCCTGGCCGGGCAATATCCGCGAGCTGCAACAGGCATTGAGGTTGGGGGCGGTGCTGGCGGAGGGCGGCTGGATCGAGCTGGAGCACCTGCCCGCCGTGCCGCATGAGGACGCCGCCGAGACCGCCGCCGAGCCGCCGGCCGGCACCTTGGACGGACAGACCCGGCAGGCCATGCTGGCGGCACTGGCCGCCAGCGGCGGCAACGTCTCCGCCGCCGCCCGCCGGTTGGGCATCGGCCGGGCTACCTTTTATCGCAAGATGCGACGCTTCGGCCTGAGCCGCCAGGCAGGGGATGGTCTCCCGGACCGTGTTTAGATGGCCCTGCCGGGGTCAGCCGCCCGGCCTTCAGAACCGGTAAGCCAGGGTCACCGATGCCAGGTTCATGCCCGGGTTGGGCCGATAGAGCCGGGAGTTGGAGGTGTGCTGGCCCCGGAACCCCACCGCCAGCCGGGGCGTCACCTCGAACACCAGCCCGGCGTGGCTGGTGAACTGCACATTGCCGCCCATGTCGTCGTCGTCGATATGGGCATGGCTCATGTACGAAGGTTGCACGCCGAGCAGCAGATGGAAGCGCTGGCTGGGCCAGTTAATGCGTGCCACCGGGCCGAATATATACACCTCGGTGGCGTTGTCCCGGCCATCCGCGCCGGTGCCTTCCCAACGCTCCACGGACAGGTCCCAGTAGGCGCGGATCAGGTCACCGTCCAGCCAGCGGTCCACCACCCGGCTTTGCAGCCAGTCGGACGGCCAGAGCATGAACAGACTGTAGTAATCGAGTCCCTCGCCGCCGCCGATCCGCACGCCGACGCGGGAATCATTGGGGGAGGCGCTGGCCGGGGCCTGCCAGAGCAGGGCCGACAGGACCAGCAAGGAGCGGCTTTTCCAGCCGCGCATCGCCATCAGCATGGTGCGTATTCCTAACCAAACAATCCAAAGGACAAGCAAAAAAAAGGTTCATCGCGGATTCCCGGGAAAGGCGGCTTTGATCTTGAGGAAGAAGTAGTCGCTGTCCCGGTAGCCGTAGGCCTGTTTCTTATCTACATCTGCTGCTGCCGCCGACCCCTTACGCGCAGGCCTGTCGTGGCTGTGCATCCTC
>NZ_VCQT01000028.1 GCF_005938655.1 Alloalcanivorax gelatiniphagus | reverse complement strand
GATGAACGCGCGATGGCGGCAGGCCGGAAAAACGCCCATGTCCGCACTGACTGCGGCAATGCGCAAGCTGATGCACATCGCCTTCGGCGTGCTGCATCGGCAAACCCCATTCCAGACCCAACCCGTTGGGGGTTGAGTCCGGATAGGAGAGACGGTATCTACAGGGGGTGGGGGAGACCCCGCAGCGTGACCTTGTAGGAGCGACTTCAGTCGCGAAAAGGTTTTGGGGCGGCCTTTGAAGGCCCTATCGCGGCTGAAGCCGCTCCTACAGGGGGTGGGGGAGACCCCGCAGCGTGACCTTGTAGGAGCGACTTCAGTCGCGATGGGGTGGGGTGGTCTGCGAAAGCTTTATCGCGGCTGAAGCCGCTCCTACGGGCGGCGCGCGGGGGGCGGCGGCGGGAATGTCATGGAAGAGTCATGTTTGGCCTGCTAGGGTTGGCCCACCGCGAACCGCCGGAGACCGGGATGGGGTCCCTTATCAAGGCATACGCGGTGCTGTTCGTGCGCTCCTGGAATCCGGATTACGACGGCACCGTAAGCGGCGTATCGCCGCGCCGCTGGCTGGTGATGGCCGGCTTCTGGCCGTTGTTTCTTTTGCTGCAGTTGATCAACGGCGCCTTCCTGCTGCTCGACCATCTGCTGTTTCCGGATTTTCGCCGGGTGGTGGTGCGCGCGCCGGTGTTCGTGGTGGGCGTGCCGCGCAGCGGCACCACCTTTCTGCACCGCCTGCTGGCCGGTGACCGGGAGCGCTTCACCACCACCGCCCTGTGGGAACTGATCTTCGCGCCGTCGATCTGCCAGCGGCGTTTCTGGCACGGGGTGGGGCGCCTGGACGCCCTGGTCGGCCGGCCCCTGGGGCGGCTGCTGCACGGGCTGGAACGGCTCGTCCTGGGCGGCCTGGACGACGTGCACCAGACCGGCCTGCGCGACCCGGAAGAAGACTATCTGGCGCTGCTGCCGGTGCTGGGCTGTTTTCTGCTGGTGCTGGCGGTGCCGGACCCGCGCCTGTGGCGGCTGACCTTCGCCGACCGGGACCTGCCGGACGCGGACAAGCGTCGCCTGATGGCCGCCTACCGGCGCTTCGTGCAACGCCACCTGTACGTGCACGGCGACCGGCTCACCTTCCTGTCCAAGAACCCCTCGTTCACGCCGCTGATGGCCACCCTGGCGGCGGAATTTCCCGACGCTCGATTTATCGGCTGCCTGCGCAACCCCACCGAGGCGGTGCCCTCCCAGATCAACTCCATCGTTATCGGCGCGCGGATTTTCGACGGCCGCGACACCGCCGGCTACTGGCGGGAGGGCTTCCTGGCGATGCTCGATTATTACTACCGGCACCTGCTGGACGAACTGGAGCGGCTGCCTCCGTCCCGCCGCGCCCTGTCGCGGATGGAGCAGTTGTCGGCGCGGCCGCTGGCCACCGTGGAGGGCTTCTACGCGGACTTCGGGCTGACCCTGTCGCCGGCCTACCGGGCCTGGCTGGTCGAGCGCGACGAGAAGGCCCGCGCCTACCGCAGCGGCCACCACTATTCGCTGGAGAACCTGGGGGTGGCGCCGCAACGGCTGATCGACACCTTCGGCTGGGTCTATGAAAAATTCGCTTACCCTTTGCCCGCCACTGAACGCCGGTGAGGTTTCTCTTGTCACAAATCAGACATAAGTGGTACTCATACTGCCTGCTATGAAAACAAACGAGCTGCGCGTACTTTTTGTCGTGGACGCCATGAAGGGCCGCAACGGGGTGGGCGCCTACTTTCAGGATCTGGTCGCTCACCTGGACGGTAAGGTGGCCCGGGCCGAGCTGGTGTGTCCCAGCCTGGAGGAGCCCCATCCCTGCCAGGGCGTGTCCATGCCGATCCCCGGGGACCCCACCCAGCGTCTGTTCTTTCCCAAGATGCGCGAGCTGACCGCGCTGGTCTGGGAAATGAAACCGCATGTGATCGTCATCCCCGGCCCGGGCATCTTTTCACTGGGCGCCTACTGGGTGGCCCGCAAACTGGGCATCCCGGTGTGCGTCACCTTCCAGACCGACTATGACCGCCTGGTGCAACTGTACTGGGGGCCGCGCCTGGCCAGGCTGGCCGGGGGCCTGCTCAACTGGCTCAACCGCACCCTGTTCCGGGGCTCCAGCGCGGTGGCCACCATCTGCGAAAGCATGATCGCCGACGCCCGCGCCGCCGGTGCCCGCCACCCGCAACTGGTGGGCACGCCGCTGGGGCCGGAGTTCGTCAACCGCCCACCGGCGCCGCTGGCGGAACCGCTGGACTCAGTGTTGTACGTGGGCCGGCTGGCGGCGGAAAAGAACCTGGAACGCTTCCTGGCCATGGCCGAACAGCGGCCGGACTGCCGCTTCACCGTGGCCGGTGACGGCCCGCTGCGGCCGCTGGTGGAAGAGCACGCCCGGCGCCTGCCGAACCTGCACTTTCTGGGCTGGTGCAGCCGGGAGCAGGTGGTGGAGCAACTGGACGCCCACCAGGTACTGGTGCTGCCGTCCTCGGTGGAAGCCTTCGGTACCGTGGCCCTGGAAGCCCTGGCCCGGCAACGGCTGGTGATCACCACGCCGGTGTGCGGCATCAACCAATGGCCGGCGCTGGCCCGGGTGCTGACCGTGGCGGCGCCGGACGAGGGCCTGGCCGACACCCTGGGCCGTCTGCGGGCGCTGACCCCGGCGGCCCGCCGGGAACGGGCCGAGGCCGGACGCCACGCCGCCCTGGCCATGAACCAGGAGGCCGTGGACGGCTGGCTGCAGGTGCTGCAGGGCTGTGCCCGCCAGGGCGCGGTGCTGCCCAAGCCACGCCGCTCGCCCACGGTGGCGGTGCTGCGTCGGCTGAGTACCCATCAGGCGCGGCCCGGGCTCTGACGTGTCCCTGAGCGGCCTGGTTTCCATCCACGACGTGATGCCGGAGACCCGCGAGCCGGTCGCCGCGTTGCTCGACCATCTGGCCGCCGTGCCGCCGGACCAGGTGACCCTGCTGGTGGTGCCGGGCAAGGACTGGAGCGACCAGGACCTGGACTGGCTGCGCGACCTGGCCGCCCGGGGCTACCCCCTGGCGGGCCACGGCTGGCGGCACCGCTGCGACCCGCCGCGAAGCCTCCATCACCGCCTGCACAGCGCTTTTATTTCCCGCGACGTGGCCGAGCATCTGTCCCTGGACGGCGCCGGCATCGCCATGCTGATCCGCGATTGCCACCGCTGGTTCGTCGAGCACGGTCTGACCCCGTCACCGCTGTACGTGCCGCCGGCCTGGGCGCTGGGCGCCATCGACCGGCATGCCCTGGCGGCGCTGCCGTTTCGCTACTTCGAGACGCTGGGTGGGGTGTACGACGCCAGGGAACGGCGTTTTCATCGCCTGCCGCTGGTGGGCTTCGAGGCGGACAACCTGTGGCGGGCGGCCAGTCTGGCGCTGTTCAATCAATGGAATCTGGGCATGGCGCGGGCCTTGGGCCGGCCGGTGCGGGTATCTATTCACCCGCGGGATTTGTCACTGAAACTGGGCGGGCAGGTGCTGCCGCAAGTACGCCGGCTGGACCGCACCCAGGGCTATCCGGATCTGGCGCCGGTGGCGCCCTGAACGATCAGCCGCGTATGGCGGTGGGACGGCGGGCTTCGGAACCGCCGCTGGTGTCCACTTCGGCGCCGCTGGCCTGACCCTGACCCTCAGGGTCCGCGCTGGCCGCGCCGGACCCCGGCATATAGAACAAGGTCATCATCAGCAGCAGCCCACGGGTGGCGATTCTTCTTCTCATGGTCTGGCTCCCTGGTACCGTCGGCAGCGGCATATGGCGTTATGCCATGACGACGGTGGCCAGCTTAGAGGGGGGCACGTGAATAGCCCGAGAGGAAAAGCGGGATCGCACCCAAATGTAGGAGCGGCTTCAGCCGCGATCACGGCCCTGCTGATGTCGCCAAACCCATCGCGGCTAAAGCCGCTCCTACAGGAGGCGGGGGAGCGATCCTTTGTAGGAGCGGCTTCAGCCGCGATCACGGCCCTGCTGAGGTCGCCAAACCCATCGCGGCTAAAGCCGCTCCTACAGGAGGCCGGGGGAGCGATCCTTTGTAGGAGCGGCTTCAGCCGCGATCACGGCCCTGCTGATGTCGCCAAACCCATCGCGGCTAAAGCCGCTCCTACAGGAGGCGGGGGAGCGATCCTTTGTAGGAGCGGCTTCAGCCGCGATCACGGCCCTGCTGAGGTCGCCAAACCATCGCGGCTAAAGCCGCTCCTACAGGAGGCGGGGAGCGATCCTTTGTAGGAGCGGCTTCAGCCGCGATCATGGCCCTGCTGAGGTCGCCAAACCATCGCGGCTAAAGCCGCTCCTACAGGAGGCGGGGGAGCGATCCTTTGTAGGAGCGGCTTCAGCCGCGATCACGGCCCTGCTGATGTCGCCAAACCCATCGCGGCTAAAGCCGCTCCTACAGGAGGCGGGGAGCGATCCTTTGTAGGAGCGGCTTCAGCCGCGAAACTCAGCCCGCCTGTTCCAGCCGGTCCGCGTTTTCTTCGATGAAATCCACGAACGCCCGGGTCTTGGCGGGAATCAGCTCGCGCCCGGCGTACACCATGTAGAAGTCCAGATCCGGCACCCGGTACTGCGGCAGCAGGCGCACCAGCTCCCCGCTGTCCAGCTGGGCCTGGATATCCGAGAGGCTCTTCATGGCGATGCCGCGGCCTTCCAGCGCCCACTCGCGCAGGGTGTCGCTGTTGTCGGTGATCAGCCCGCCCTGCACCCGCACGGTGTGCCGTTTGCCGGTGTCGTCTTCCAGCACCCACTGGTCCTTGAACGCCCCGGGGCAGTCCAGAATCAGGCAGTGGTGCCGGGTCAGATCGCGGGGCTCCCGGGGCGCCGGGTGCCGTGCCAGATACTCGGGAGAAGCACACAGCACGCAGGGATTGCGCATCAGCCGCCGGGCCACCATGGAGGAGTCCTGGGGCTCGCCCAGCACGATCGCCACATCCACCAGATGGGAGGAGGCGGCCGGGTCCAGCTCACCGAAGTTGAGCTGCACGGAAAGGTCCGGGTAAAGGTCGGAAAATTCGGTCACCAGAGGCACGATATGCTTGCGGCCCAGACCGATGCTGGAGGCGATGCGCAGGGTGCCCTGGGGGTATTGGCCGGCCTGGCTGACCTTGGACACCACGGTGTCCAGCTCGCCCAGCAGCCGCTCCACGTTCTCGTACAGATCACGCCCCTCGTCGGTGAGCTTGAGCCCCCGGGAACTGCGTACCAGCAGCCGGATGCCGAGCTGGTGCTCGATGCGGCTGACATGTTTGCTCACCGAGGCCACTGACAGGTCCAGTGTTTTGGAAGCCTCGGAAAGGGTCCCCGCTTTGACAACCGCGACGAAGATGGTGAAATCCGCAAGCCTTTTCATCGTCTGTCCCTTTTTGTTCTACACCTGATTGGTTTTTATTGCCCCGTCAAAGGGGGCTTTCGGTGTCGACCCTTCCGTGTGAAGGCCAAGTATGGCATAGGCCTATTCGGCCAGCTATAAACTTCAGGAAACAGCCGTTTTATCACTTCGGCACAGCCTGGCGGCGGTCTCTCCCGGTAAGTCGGGCAACCGCAGCCGCTATGAATCCCCGCCCCGGGCCGGTTGATGTTCCGAAAAGTAACAACTGTAAACATGCGCGGAGGGGGGTGCCGAAGGCCCCTCCGGGCAGGCCAACTTCCGGTCTATTTTCGTTGAAGTATACAGCTCAGCATGGAAAGTTTTTTTGTTTTACGCTATCCGCAAGCTCACGAATTGCCATACACAGGGCCTGGCGTTTACATTCGTGCTTGAGGAATCAAGGGATAGGGCAAGAACTTCTGCTGACTTTTGGCTTCGAATCGCCGAAAAAAACGGCGCCGGAGCCACCGGGTTGGAGATTAATGTTTACAGGCGTACCCGTAACAATCTAGGATTCCGCCAAACCCACCCGCGCGGCGGGGGCATCGGTGCGGGACAGTACCGGGCCACCTCGCCACCCGGCAAGCGGGTCGATTAAGGAGTCACGGCGAACAGCGTGGCCAAAAAAAACAACCAGGAGGTGGAGAACGCATGTTGCATGCGCTCTCGAGCCCGGAGACCGGCTCCCCTTTCAAACTCAATGATTTTTCGCCATCGCCGTGCTGTTGCGGGTTCCGCTCTAGCCGTGGAGACCTTCGTGCGTGGCGCTGTGATCCTTACTCGAAAAGTAATAGCTGTGTTAAACGTTGAGCTGCGGTCTCCCGGCTGCGTTCATGAAGAAGAACAACATCAGGCAGAAAGGTTGTCTAACTATGAAAAAATCGATAATCAAAACAATCCTGTTGCCCGCGGGAACGATGATGCTGATGAGCACGCCCGCGCTCGCCAACATGGGCAATACGGGTTCCACCTATGGCCTTTTCCCCACGGACGTGGCTTCCGCCCAAGCGCTTTCGCTGTTTAACACCAGCACTTCCGCCACCTACTACAACCCGGCGAACCTGGCGGCCAGCCGCCACAGCGAGATCACCGGCGCGATCTTCCACGCCGAGCACGATCTCAACGTGGACAGCAGCAACCCGAACTACGACGGCAACGTGCTCGACCGGCCGTCCCAGCAACTGATGCTCGGTCTCAAAGCGGACCTGAGCGGCCTGATGAAATCCGAACATCCCATCTACCTGGGCTTCGTGGCCGGGGTGGAGAAGTTTGGCAAGGAGATGCTGGCCTTCACCTCCAGCGCCGAGGGCGAGAACGCCCAGTACCTGCAATACGACCGTCAGCCGCTGTTCCTGGCCGCCGGTATCGGTTCCAACGTATGGCGTGGCATCAAGTTCGGCGCCGCCCTGCAGGTTACCCTGCACAACGACGCCGAACTGACCATCACCAACAACCTGGCCGGGGAAACCGAGTACGAGCGCCTGAACGTGGAGTCCCGCTCCAAGTTCCGCCCCATCGTCGGCCTGACCATGAACGTGGGTGAGACCTTCTGCCGCGTCAAAGGCTGCTCCCTGGACGGCCTGGACATGGCGATCAACTATCGCGCCTCCACCGACAGCCAGACCACGGTGGACGCCAACGCACAGATCCCCGGCGTGATTCCCAGCCCCGGTGTCGATATCGACGTGTACAACGTGATCGACTCCTACCAGCCCGCGGTCACCACCGCCGGCTTCAAATACGACTTCGGCCGCTGGCGCCTGGGCTTCACCGGCGAGTATCAGCAATGGTCGGATCTGAGCAGCGAACTGGCCGACGATACCATCAAGGATCAGGCCGGCCTGGAATTCGAGGACATCTTCATTCCCCGTGTTGGTCTTGAAGTGGATCTGAACGATGTGTTCATGCTCACCTCCGGCGTGGCCTGGGAGAAATCCCCGCTGAAAGGCCGTTCCTCCCTGGACGTCAACTATGTGGACGCCGACCGTCTGGTGGTGGGGCTTGGTCTGAGCGCCAACTTCAAACACGTACCCATGATCGCGCACCCCGTCACCATGAACGTGGGTTATCAGTTCCAGCAACTCGACGAGCGCGATTTCGATCTCAGCCGTTCCCAGGGCCCCGGCAATCCGGACGTTACCTACGCCACCGTCAGCACGGATGGCGAGGTGCACGTTTTCGCCGGCTCCATCTCCCTGAAGTTCTAACCGGCTAAACGAATACGGTGGGTACCATAATGAGAAACGAAAAATACAAATACGAGAATAAGCAGAACAGGGTTGAGAGGTCCGCTTTTATGAGCCGCAATTCGATCACCACGAACCTGTTGTCCGCGGGTGTCATGCTCGCGCTGAGCTCCACCGCCATGGCGGGCATGAGCAATGCGCCGTCCACCTACGGCATGTTTCCGTCGGATGTGGCGTCAGCGCAAGCCTTCTCCATTTTCAGCAGCACCGCCAACGCGGTGTACTACAACCCGGCGGCACTGGCCCAGGACAGCCGTGGCCAGCTCACCGGCGCGCTCCTGCACGGTGAAGCGGATCTCGGCTACAAGGACGCCGTCGGCGGCCCCGCGCGCAGCGGTCGCATCAGTGACGAGCCTTCCCAGCAGCTGATCCTCGGCCTCAAAGCCGACGCCAGCGATATGCTGACCACCGGCCACCCGATCTACCTGGCGCTGATGCTGGGCAGCGAGGAATACGGCCGTGAGATGCTGGGCTTCAGCTCTGAGACGTCCGATTCCGGCCAGTACCTGACCTATGGTCGTAACCCCCTGTTCCTGAACGTGGGGGTGGCCACGCCGATCTGGCGCGGTATCGACTTCGGCGCGTCCATCAATATCACGCTGGACAACAACGCCGAACTGGACAGCGAGCTTGAACTGAGTGGCGAAACCGCCCGGGAAGACCTGGACGTGTCCGCCAAGACCCGCTACCGCCCCATCGTCGGCTTCAACGTGGCCATGGGCGAAACCTTCTGCCCGGACGGCTGCTGGCTGGACCGGCTCACCGCCGCGGTGGCGTATCGGGCTCACTCCCAGACCGAGACCTCCGTGGACGCTACCCCCTCCGTGAACGGCCTGATCCCCGGTGGCTTGCCGCTGCGCGTGGCCAATGTGATCGAGGGCTATCAGCCGGACATCTACAGCGTCGGTCTGCGCTACGACATGGGCCGCACCCGTCTGGCCTTCACCGGCGAGTTCCAGCAATGGTCGGACCTGGGTGACGAGTTCAGCCGCGACACCATCAAGGACCAGGGCATGCTGGAGTTCAAGGACACCTTCGTGCCGCGGGTGGGTCTGGAATTCGACTTCACCGACGCGCTGATGCTGACCACCGGCGTGGCCTTCGAGGAGTCGCCGCTGGACAGTGACGTCTCTCCGGACGTGAACTATCTGGACGCGGACAAACTGGTTATCGGCGTGGGCCTTTCCGCCACGTTCAAGAACCCGCCGCTGCTGGCCTGGCCGCTGACCGTGGACCTGGCTTACCAGCACCAGCAGCTGGACCAGCGCCGCTTCGATATCGTCACCACCAATCCGGCTTCCAGCGGTACGCCGACCTCCCTGAAGACCGACGGCGACGTCAATGTCTTCTCCGGTTCCGTAACGCTGAAGTTCTGATCGCCACCGGGGCAGGTCCGCCTGCCCCGGTTATTGAGAGCAACAATCCGCTCGATGGACTTGGGTGGAAAATCAGGGAAGTCCGAAAGGCGCAAAGGAGGACTCGGTCCATGGCAACAATAACCTCCAGGGTTCGCGCATCCGCACGCCCGTCTTTCGACTTCCCCGATCGTAGCCAACAGCCCATCGTGGCGCCCTTCGTCTTCCGTCTTTCCCTTCTGACCGGCCTGGCCAGACCTTGCTCCCCTGTCGCCTCCGTGTAGATGGGTAACAGGTGTAAACAAAGGGATTTGATGGATGCACCGGAAAAGGGAGAAAAGGCGATTTTCGCATTGCGTAATAAACAGCAGTGTCGAAAAGCACCGCCTGCTATTTGCAAATAAAATAACGGTTTTTATATAAGCCGCTGTTTTTAAAGAAAAAAAGAATTTTTAAAGCAGAAGGAGGCTTTGTCCCTGAAAACCCCGTTTAACGGCGCTGCTGCCTATACACTGGCAGTGAGCCGCCGCTATTCTCATAATGTTGGGCGTGAACGTATTTCCACTTCGTGAGGAGAGAGCAGGAAAATACGTCATGTGGAAATAATCGATAAAAAACAAGGAGTCGCGCGATATCTTCCGCGTTAATTTCAAAACGACACCGGATATGCGCGAAGGCTGATTCGAATTACAAGCCGAACAAGAAGACGTTGATAACAACGAGGTCAAATATGAAACGTCGAGGAGCGATCATGATAAGAAAGATAGCGCCGATGGCCGCGGTTCTGCCCGCGGCCGTCCTGCTCGTCGCCTGTGGGGGCGGTTCAAGTAGCCCCAGTGGCAGCAGCGGTGAGGCGGTACAAAACTCGCTGACTTATTCCTTCCCGCTGCAAGACCAGCAGGAAGTGCCCACGCCCACCCCGGTGGTGCTGCGCTTCTCGCAAAGCGTTTCCGGCCAGGGCCTTGAGAACGATGTGGTCCTGCGCCACGACGGCAACGTGGTCCCCACTCAGGCCCGTCTGGCCGACGGCGGCCGGTCGCTCATCCTGACCCCGGAGAGCAAGCTCGACTATCACGCCGACTACGTGGTGGACCTCCCCGAAAACGTTGAGATCAACGGCGCCCAGGACATTCGCTTCAGCACCCGTGCCGCGGAAGAGGGCATCAAGGCCAACGTCATCACCGCCGACACCATGGACGTGACCCGTGCCATGCCCAGCGGTAGCCAGCAAGACCCGATGATGGACTTCTCCACCATCCGTATGCAGTTCACCCAGCCGCTGGACCCGCAAACGGTTCGCTACGGCCAGGGGGGCGACAACACCCTGCGTCTGGTGGACGGCGACGACAACGTGGTGCCGGCCTGGGTCGTGGTCGACGGCCCCTACCTCACCGTCGATCCCAAGGATGACCTGACCCCGGGCGAAACCTACCGGGTGCTCTTCGAGAACAACGGCGTACAAAGCATCTACGGCGAAAGCTTCGCCTTCCCCAACGGCAACCGCTTCCGCTTCAATCCGGCCAGCTCCCTGGCGGAAGGCGCCGATCCCAGTGAACGGCCCCAGCCGCTGGTACAGCGCATCACCACTCCGGCCGATCAGGGCACCGGCAACGGCCTGTCGCCGCTCACCGGCGAGCCGATCAACGAAATCCCCGTGAACGCGGTCCTTCTCGGCGGTGTTGGCGACGGCACCATGCCCGCCGCTACCCAACAGGAAGGCGACGTACTCGGTGACCTGGCGTTCCTGCCCCGTTACCCCCGCGTCTCCCCGCTGCGTATCCGTCGTGGCACCCTGCTCACCGGTAGCAATATCGATGTGAAGATCGGCGGTGAAGTGGACGCCGGCTTCGAAAGCGGTGAAGTGCGCGTGCAATTCCTGTCCGACGCCAATGGCTACCTGATCCCCAACATCTACGATCCGAACGGCCCGCGCATGGTGCGTCTGTTCATGGACGTGGCCATGAGCACCGAAGACCCCACCGCCAATGGTGGCGTCACCCAGAACATCACCCACCTTGAACTGATCGGTACGGTCAGCACCGACACCGACGCCGGCGTTATCGACATCAACGCCGTGGGTGTGGTGGAACCGATGATCCTGGGCCAGGAGCGCGGCTACGGCACCCTGAGCTTCCAGCTGCAGACCTACCGTGATCAGACGCCGCAACTCGTGGAAGATGTTCGCCAGCAGCAGAACGACATGACTCCGCCGACGCTGCAAAGCTGGATGGCCGACCAAATGTCACCGGAGATGCCGGTGGATGAAAGCGGTGATGAACTTTCCTGGTTCCAGCATCCTGGCGCACCCATCGTGCTGAACTTCGACGAGCCGCTGAGCGCCGAGAGCCTGCGTGAACCCGGCGCGTTGACCATGACAAAAGATGGTGCAACCGTAGCAATGACGTATACGCTGGATGGTTCCGCCGTTGTGATTCAGCCGGACGAGGCCCTTCAATACGAGCCGGCGGGCAGCAATCCGGAATACCAGATCCAGCTTGGTAGTCAGATTACAGATCTCGCGGGCAACAATTTTATACCGCGGACGCTGACCTTCAAATTGCCCGGTGATGTCATAACTAGAAGCATTCCTGACCGGCAGGGCGAGTATTCTGAGGAAGAGGTCCAAGTTAATTCGCCGATGCTGCTGAGTGCATACCCTGGCTATCCTTGCGTCACTGATCCGGCAACGCGAGACTTGGCTAATGGTTTGGTTGGCCGCTGCGCGGGGGGGCCTGGTGATTGGGCTAATGAGGAGTACCCTCTGGTGTCATACCAGCCCAATGATATTCTTCCGCTCATGTCGTTGCCGGCTAATCGGCCGATCGTATTGCAGTTCACCAAGGCGATTGATCCCGACAGTGTGAGATTGGGCGAAAGCTTCGATATTTTCCGGGTGGATGCTGCTGGTCAACCCGTCGACGAGAACGGCGACCCCGTCACTGATCCAGAGCCTATACCGGGTCAGCTGACCGTCGAAGGACAACGCGTCACTTTCATGCCTGACGAGCCCTGGGAGGATGGCCAGTATTATCAATACACCCTGAGCTCGAATAATTATACAGACACGACGGTGGGTTTTGAAAATTCGGTTTATCCCTTCATCGGGAGCAGAAATGCTGTCTGTGACGGTACCGGATCGATCTGCAGTAAAGAGGAAGGGCAAGGGCTTCCTTTACGTACTCAGCCGCTTGGTATCACCAAACGCACTCCAATTACACCGGACGGTATGGATGGTGTATACAAAGTGGTTGCGGATTATATAGTGAACAACGATTATTTTATGGTCGATACCGGCGGGCCGGATATGGCTATATTTTTTAAAGGGGAGGAAGCAAACAATAGCGTACTTCAGACTTTGCGCAGCACCCCTGATGTGGACGTCAATGGGAACATGATCCATGACGCCGATAATGTAATCGGGAAGCTGCCTGCGTTGGTGGGCTTTACCCCAGCCAACTATTTTACTAGCGCAACATCCAACAGTAAGGCGCCTCTCGAAGATGGCACCCTCCCCACTTCGAATTACCCGTTCCATGAAGCGGTACCGAGCATGCCAGATCCTAATGCCGACCCCGCTTACGACCCATCAGGTGTTCAAGGATTCCCGAACAGCGCGAAGATTCTCTCCATGAATACTGAGGGACTTGACGTGCCTTGGTTCGCGGATGGCGCTAATTTGGCTGCTAATCCCACGTCTAGCTATGTCTACGCCGGGATACTTGGTGTTGATGGTGCCAATGTCGGTTGTGGGTACGATGAGTCTTATTACCCGACTACTGGTGAGCCGGGATATGAACAAGAGGAGCAAAATATAGGCCTTATAATTACAAATTTGGCGAGTGGTCTGTTTCCGAAAAGCAAGCCGACGCTTTGTCCTCAGAATAAATTTACTTACTTAAAGCTAGGTTTAAATGCGGATGTGACTGACGAGTACGAACAGGGTAAAGGCATTAAGGTCAAAATATATCCGTCGCAATCCATCTCTACGTCATTCGATAGCTACGCGAGGAATCCAATGCTTGGGAAGCCGACTATGGCCGTGCCTTCCGGTGAGCAAATTATGAGAATGCGATATGCTAAAGATGACCCCACCTGTGAGGATACTCAGGCTGCTCCCTGTCGACGGACTCAGCCAATCATTGGTTGGATTAAAGAGGATGCTCAGGGGACACCCATATTGACCGCGGATGTGGATCTGTATATTGATGCGCCTTATTTGGGGCCGGTGCTAAGTGATTTGAACGTCTCTCTACGTCATAATCTGCGTAGCTACGAAAGAAAGATGACGCTCACGGGGCCGGTCGCTTTCCTGGATGATGGTAGGATGGTGGTCCAGCAGCGAAACCAGAACCCTATTGATATCGATGTTAAATTGTACTTCGCTCCTGAAGTGGAAAATACGCTTTTGGGGACGGGGACGGCAGCGGGCCGCATTCCCTATCTTATTCCGCAGGACGGTGTGTTTATTCAGATGATTTCTCAACCAATTAAAACTGGAAAGTAAATATTGAAAATTTGAGCCATATTTGTTGTGGCTCTATTAGAAGAAGCCCGGCGCTTTGCGCCGGGCTTTTTTTTGCTTCATGACTCGCCCTGAATAGAGTGGATACGTTCCAGTCCTGATTGTGGGAGAACGTGATGAATCAACGGGTTAAATGCACGCAGCGTGATTACGCCCTGGCCTTTAAACAGGCGGTGGTGGACCAATAGGGGAGAGGTGAGCTGACCTATGAGCAGACTGAGGCCCGCTACGGTATCCAGGGCCGCCCGACGGGCTAAAGTGATTATGTCGATATGGCGACTAGGACTGGCGCCCTGACACCTCCCTCCTTGCGAGCCGGAGCGAAGTCCCACCTACCCCGGAACAGCGGTTCAAGGAGCTTGAGGAGAAGCTGCGTCTGGCTGAACAGAAGGACGAGTTCTTCGAAGCCGTGATCAATGTCATGGAGAGGACTACGGGGTGACGGTAAAAAAGCGGCCCGGCAAGTCCTCACGCAAAGACGCTTTGCCGGGTTGACCGTCAGCAGGGCCTGTCATCTTCTGGGCATCAGCCGCCAGGCCTGGTATCAGGCCCAGCGAGCGGAGCGTGCCGCTATCTTATTATAACCTAATCTGACTCCTCACTTGAGTATAATCATCTGCTATGGGTACTGCTGGGGGGCATTTTTCTGGTGTGGCTTGGTAACGTGGAGCACGCTCGCGCGGTAATCAATAAATTTTTGCTTATCTATAATAGTGACTGACCCGTCTCGCCCGACATGTAGAACACCCGATGCTGTACGCCGGGCTTTATGAGAGCAAATAAGTGTTAGAGCCAGGCATTCGAAATAAATAGGTTATGAGGCGCCTGGACGCCCGGACTCTTGGTCAGGAGGGCGACCAAGAGCCGGTTTCCTCAGGGTTATTAATGAATGTCCAGCGACGTCGCGTTGCTCAACGAAACCGTACCATAAATAGAGCAGCCTACTTCAGTGTCGTCGCAGTCGTAGTATTCGGAGGCCAGACTGAAGTTGGCGCTGGGGCCTGGGGTGAATACTATGTTGTGAAGATGTGAATCGGCGATGCGTGGAATGCCAAAAATAGTTACATCAATTTCGCCCAAATTAGTCACAAGGCTGGATGCACCCGGGGAGTACGGTATCAGACTATTGCAGTCATCTGTGAATGGGCAGTGGCTAACTGCTTTGGCATCTTTCGTATACCATGGAAAGCCGGACATGACAAAAGCGGCGCAAGGGAAGCTACCAGATACACTGGCGGAATTTACTTGAAAACCTATGCGCCAGTCTCCGGCGCTGTCTTGACATTTCTTTATTTTATTTGTCCAGGTTACCGTACAGTTCCAGTTCAAGCCGTTGCACCCCCACTGTGTCGGCCCGATGAATTCGAAGTCTTCACCGGTGGTCGGCAGGCCATGCCATTCCCCGGCATGGTCGCCGGAGCCGTTGAAATGATAGGTGGTGCCGCTCACTTCGGCTTCGATGCACGGCGCCGTGCCGCCGCCTGGGCAGGGTCCGGTGTCCCAGTCCGCGGACGCAAGGTTGGGCAGCGACCAAGTGGCCGCAGCGAGAAAGGCTGAGAGTAGAAGTTCCCTTTTCATTTTTCATCTCCTTGATGATTCAGGCATGCCCACCATAAATGGGCCCGGTGGGCTGGGCGCGAAGAACAGGCGCCCCACCGTCGGTAAAGGACCGGGGCGCTGGCGCCAAGACTGCTGCGCTGTTGTTACTGGATATCCAGTGAAGTGGCATTTGTCACGGTCAGAGTCCCGTTTATTGAGCAGCCTTGATCCTCATCGTCACAGTCATAGAACTGCGAGTCGAAAACCAAGTTTGCGCTAGTGCCCGGGTTAAACACGACTTCGTGTAGGTGACCGTTTTCAAATGGTGCGGCGCCTAAAATAATATGATCAATGGCGCCTAAGTTACTGGTATAAGAAGAAGCGGTCGCATCGTAGGCAGTAAAATTAGAGCAGTCATCAGTAAAAGGGCAGTGGCTGCTGTTAGTCACATCTTTGCTATACCAGGGGAAGCCGCTCCACGTCAATAATCCGCAGATAAAGCCGCCAGTCATACTGGCCGAGTTAACTTGGAGTCCTATACGCCAGTCGTCATTTTGGTCCTGGCATTTCTTTATTTTTACTCCCCAGATCCAGGTGCAGTTCGCGTTCAGGCCGTTGCAGCCCCATGTCGTTGCTCCGCTGAACTCAAAGTCTTCGCCAGTGGTTGGGAGGCCGTGCCATTCTCCAGCGTGGTCGCCGGAGCCGTTGAAGTGATAGGTGGTTCCGCTTACCTCAGCTTCGATGCAGGGCGCCGTACCTCCGCCGGGGCACGGGCCGGTGTCCCAGCCCGCAGTTGCAAGGCTGGACAGCGACCAGGTAGCCGCGGTGAGCAATACTGAGAGTAGAATTTTCCTTTTCATGGTTTTATCTCCTTGATGATTCAGACAGGCCAGCCGGGAAAATGCCCCGGCTGGCTGGTGCGAAACTAGAAGACCACAGGCGGTGGATTGCGTAATCGATCAGAGCCGGCGCCATTGCCGTGGTCGCTCCGGTTAGTGGATATCCAGAGAGGTAGCGTTGGTTACAGTCAGATCACCTTGTACGTAACAATCCCCTTCACTTCCGTCGCAGCCGTAGAGATCCGAACTAAAAGCGAAGTTTGCACCGGTGCCCGGAGTGAAAATAACGCCTTGAAGGTGCCCATCGGAAACAAGTGGTATTCCAAAGATGGCCAAGTCGATCGAGCCCAGTTCGACGGCGTAGTTTGACGAGTTACTGTCATAAGGAACGAAATCGTCACAGCTGTCTTGGAAAGGGCAGTGGACGCTGCTGGAAATTGGATTCTTTGTGTACCAGGGAAAGCCAGCCAGGGCGAATGAGCTGCATCCGAAGCCGCCAGAGACATTATTCGAGCCCACTTTTAGCCCGATGCGCCAATCTCCGCTGCTATCCATGCATTTTTTTATTTTGGCTCCCCATGTCCAGGTGCAGTCGAAGTCCAAGCCGCGGCAGCTCCACTCTGATACTCCGCTAAACTCAAAGTCTTCGCCAGTGGTTGGGAGGCCGTGCCATTCTCCAGCGTGGTCGCCGGAGCCGTTGAAGTGATAGGTGGTTCCGCTTACCTCAGCTTCGATGCAGGGCGCCGTACCTCCGCCGGGGCACGGGCCGGTGTCCCAGCCCGCAGTTGCAAGGCTGGACAGCGACCAGGTAGCCGCGGTGAGCAATACTGAGAGTAGAATTTTCCTTTTCATAGTTTTTATCTCCTTGATCTTTCAGGTAAGCCCACCATGAAAAATGCCCCGGTGGGCCGGGGCGGGGAGAGAAGGCGTCCAGCGCCTGGCCGCTGGGGGACCAGGCGCTGTCGCCAATATTGCTGTGGTTCTTGTTACTGGATATCCAGGGAAGTCGCGTTATCCAGGACCAGGTCACCGGTTACTTCACAGCCCTGCTCATCGTCGTCGCAGTCATAGAATTGAGACGCGAAGGAGAAGGTTGCGCCGGTACCCGGAGTGAAGGTAACGCCGTGAACGTGGCCACCGCTTACTCGGCTGCTGCCCAGGACGCTGATATCGATGGCGCCGAAATTGCCGCTGTAGGTAGTAGCGCTCGGGTCATACGGAATGAAGCTGTCGCAATCGTCCTCGAACGGGCAGTGGTTCGCCAGGCTTGCGTCTCGTGAGTACCAGGGGAAACCGCCCAGAACTACGGTGCTACACAGGAAGCCACCGGACACGTTGGAGGAGTTAACCTGCACGCCGATGCGCCAGTCACCGTTGGAGTCCTGACACTTCTGCACTTTACCGCCGAGGGTCAGGGTACAGTCCAGATTGATGCCGCTACAGCCGAGCTCCACGCTATCGCCTACGAACTCGAAGTCCGCACCGGTGGTCGGCAGGCCGTGCCATTCGCCGGCATGGTCGCCCGTGCCGTTGAAGTGGTAGGTGGTGCCATTAACCACGGCTTCGATACAGGGGGCGCTGCTGCCGCCCGGGCAGGGGCCGGTGTCCCAGTCCGCTGCCGCCATGCTGGACAGTGACCAGGCGGCCACGCCGAGAACTGCTGAGAGAAGAAGTTTCGTCTTCATGATGAGTCTCCGTAATTGTTTGTATGTCGGATACTGCGGTTTGTACCGCCAGTTCAACGTAGCAAGGATTTTTTACGGAGGCTTGCGTTTAAAATGGCCAGCGTTTCGGTATTTTTAGCATTTTCTTTACATTCAGAGACTTAACGTTCTTCTTGTGACCCGGGATGTGGAGGTGCCGCTTTTAAAAAGCAGGGGAAAACGGTGTTTTCCCTGTGAGGGGCTACTTAAAAGAGAGAAGTGAACGGTTTCTCAGAAAGATAAAAAAGGCCCGCACGTTGGGGAAGAGAATGCGGGCCATAGCGTTTTAATCAATTCATGCTGGCGGTGTCCTTAATCCCGGCAATGACTTCTTTCGGCGACATATAGCCGCCCAGGTTGCGGCCGTCCGGGCTGAACACCGAGGGGGTGCCGCTCACGCCCAGGGTCTGCGCCATCTCGTACTGGTCGGCCACGGGTGCGCGGCAGGGCATGACTTTCTGGGTAAAAGGCTGACCGGCGAAGGCGTCGTCCAGGGCCGCCTGGGGGTCTTCCGCGCACCAGATTTTGGCCAGATCGTGGGCTACCGGGGTGTTGATGCCCGAACGCGGCAGTGCCAGGTAGTGCACGGTGATACCCTGCTGGTTCATCTCGTCCATATGGGCGTGGAATTTCTTGCAGTAGGGGCAGGTGGTGTCGGTGAACACGTAGATTTCGTACTTCTCCTCGCCGTTGGCGGGGTAGGTGATGGTGGTGCCTGGATTCACCGCCTGCAGCATTTCGGCCCGGTCTTCCTTTTCCCGCCGTTCGGTCAGGTCCACCAGGGTGTCGTCGGAGAACACCATCAGCCGACCGGAGAAGACGTGGTCGCTGTCCGGCGAGCCATAGATGAACTTGCCGTTGCTCAGCTTGATTTCCTTGATGCCCTCCACCGGGCTGTCGCTGATGCTTTCCACGCTCAGGTTCGGGTTGGTGACCGCCAGGGCTTCCGCCACCCGCTCACGGAGATCCGCCGTGGCCAGGCCGGGGAGGACCAGCGCGATAAACAGAACGTTCAGAATAGAGTGATATGGTCTCATGGGTGTGCCCCCTTCCAATGGTGGTTATCAGCTTCTGTCGATCACTTCGACCAGTTCCAGTTCGTAGATCAGGGTGGATTGCGGCGGAACTTCCTGGCCGCGGCCCTGCTCCCCATAGGCCAGCTCCGGCGGCAAGAAAATGCGCCATTTGTCGCCTTCCTTCATGTGCAGCAGCGCCTGCTGCCAGCCGGGTATCAGCACGCCCATGTTCATGCGCACGGGCTCGCCGCGGGCCAGGGTGCTCTCCACGAAGCTGCCGTCGATCAGCACGCCGGCGTAGTTCACGCGCACCGCATCGCCGGGTTTCGGGCTGGCGCCGCCCTCGGAGGCTTTCAGGACCTCATACTGGAGGCCGCTTTCCATGGTTTTCACGCCCGGGCGTTGCTTGTTTTTCTCCAGGAAAGCCCGGCCGGCCGCCGCGTTGCGCTCGATGGCCTTGCGTTTCAGCTCCTCCTGCCGTGCGGTGACTTCTTTCTGATAAGCGCCAGAGGCCTCGCTGGCGGTTTCCTCATCGAGCAGCAGCTCATTGCCCTTCAGTTTGTCCTGCAGCGCCAGCAGGAACAGGTCCGTGTCCAGATCGTTTTGGGCCAGGCTGTTTTCAAGCTGCCCGCCCAGGAACATGCCGGCGGCGTACGAGGCTTTTTGCTGGGTGGTTTCCAGCTCCGGGGCGGTGCCGGTGGCGGTCGGGTTGTGGCTGCACCCCGCAAGGAACACCAAGGACAGGGCGCCGAGGGTAAGAGTCCTCATTTTTCCTCCTGATTGTTTTGTTGGATATCGTTTTGATATCAGGCTGATGTGTTCGAACGTGTTGCTGGTGTCGTTCTCCGTGTTGTCCTCAATAAAGAGAGGTATATATTATTTAAGTTCCTTGTAAAACACGTTGGATGACACGGATTTTTTTCGGGTGCCTATGATAAGTCAGAAGATCGCTCTTAAATGCTTGTTTCTGCTGGCGTTAATTTTTTCATTCATTATTTTCTTTTACGTCAAAGGGAATAATGGCACGGACAATGCGCCTGAAGAGACGCCGCGGGCGGCTGTAACGGCGCCACCGGAGTCCGGCGCGTCGGCGCCATCGATGTCGCCGCCGAGCACCGTGCCGGCAAAGCCGGTTACGCCGTTGAAAATGCCCGACGAGCAGACGCTGGCCCTGCTGGCCATTTTTCAGGCCAACAGCCCGCTGGCGTCGGCGGTGATCAGCACCGAAGGTCATGGCGCCGGCCAGTATCGTGTGGGGGGCGTATTGCCGGACGGCGGCGTACTCACGGCCATACAGCCGTCGGAAGTGCTGATCTATCGCAATGGCCGGCAGATTACCTTGCGCATTCCGTCCATGGGGGGCGGCTCCACGACATCTAGTGTCGAGACGGGGCCGGTTGAGCCTGACCATCCCAAATTGCCCTGGCAGGTGGTGGACTTCATGAACAAGATGGATCTGACGCCGGTCAGTGACGACGCGCCGGATGGCTATCTGGTGGGCGAGGGCTTTCCCAAGAGTGGCACCGAGGAGGTCGGT
Source organism: Alloalcanivorax gelatiniphagus (assembly GCF_005938655.1). Taxonomy (GTDB): domain Bacteria; phylum Pseudomonadota; class Gammaproteobacteria; order Pseudomonadales; family Alcanivoracaceae; genus Alloalcanivorax; species Alloalcanivorax gelatiniphagus. The sequence goes on along the minus strand of NZ_VCQT01000028.1, from coordinate 11,181 downwards.
GTTAAGCCGGGTGATACCATCGTGGCGGTGAACGGCTATCCGGTGGGCGAGTACCACAGCGACTATCTGGTGTGGCTCTCGTTCAAGGACCGGTATCGGGCCAGCGTGCTGGTTCGTAGAGAGACGGGCGAGGAGTTCTCGTTCTATTTTCCGGATGATCTGAAAAGTGTGAGCGTGACGCCGGGAGGTTGAGGGGCGGTGCCCCCCGGCGGAGGCCGCGGAGCACCTGGCGTTGGTTGGTTCTATCTGTTGTTGTCGTTGGAGAAGTCGTCCGGGTTTTTCTTCCGCCGCGGCCGGCCCGGGCCCCGGTTCAGCACCAGGATGCCGTACTTCTTGTAGACGAACTCCACGAACCGCTGCGACCCGGTCAGGCGATTGCGGTACAGCGCGGTGTTGATCATTTCCACTTCTTTTTCGTCCAGACCGTTGCGCATGTAAGTGCGGAAGGCGTTCGCCCGTTCCGGGATGTCGTCGCCCAGGCGCGCGTACTCTTCCGGATCGTCCAGCCAGTACTGGTCGGTCTTGCCAAGACGCATGCGGTAACTGCTGTTCTGGTAGTGGTAGGCACTGCTTGCCAGATTTTGCTCCACCGGCAGGCGCTCCACATAACTGATGCAAGCCATCAGCCAGTTGCCCGGCTCCACCGGGCTGGCGCGGAAGCGCGCTTCCCAGGGGGATTTCTGGCCATACAGGCCGCGCCGCCGCAGGGAGGCTCGACAGGTCAGTGATTTGATGAAGACGCCCAGGTTGTCCGGGTTTCCGTAGGGCGTGGCGACCATATGAAAGCGGTCGGGGAGCAGCGTCCAGGCGTGCACTTCGACCTGGTAGGTATGACGCAGGTCACGGATTTGGCTAATGAAATGCCGGTAATCCGCCTTGTCGTGAAACACCTGTTCGCCCTTGCGGGCTTTACGCAGCACATGATGGGGTACATCAGCAAGCAATAAGCGATCCGTGCCAGCCATAATCATCTCCTTCCTGTCTGTCCTCTATTGTTATTGACGATCCTGGGCGCCGGAGGGCCAGCATTCGGGTTCTGCTCTGCTCGCCGACGTTGTTCCCGGATCTGGCCGTATTCGGGCATGGGAGCCCTCCGCGGCCGGGACTACGGGTTGTTCGTGATGTTTTTCCGACTGGTACTGCGCAGCAAACGCTGGGAGGGTCGGATATGAGAGTCTCTACTTCGGAGTATCATCGGGATCTCCTCGGTGTCCGGGTCTTGCGGGGCTGAAAAAGCTGGCGCGGCGGGCCTTTCCCTGTGCCGGCGCCGCGGGGCTTAAAAAGCCTCATATACCGGGAACGTCTTGTTATTTTCGAGTGATATGAAAGTCCTTATTCAATTTATTCTCCACGGGAACTCCGTCCCGCTTTGATCCCGCGCGTTTTTGCACGGTTCATAAACCCTAATCCATAATTGCGTATTGGAGAACGGCCTTTTTCGAAAAGGCTGTTTTTCCGTGACGAAAACAGGGCCCCTCGTGGTACGCTAATCCTAATAAATTCAATGGCTTACGCTTCTTGGTTGATAAGAGGTTCACCGACAAGCGGTATCAAAAATCCGACGAACGGTAGGTTTTGGTAAATGATATTGATCTATTGGCGCAGTGAACCCTGGTTTTCCGGCGTCAGCCCCCGTGGCGTGCGGGTTTGCGAGAGAGCGCGCTGAAATGCTCCCCCTTGGAAAAATCAAAACGGGGATATTAGCGGTCTTTTTATTTACCCCGGAAGTGACGCCGGCGCACCCACTTCCGACGGTTTTTTTGTGCCTGGGCGACCTTCGGGCGCCGGTGCGCGCCGAGGTGGCCGCCACCCCGGAGCAGCGCGGCCGGGGTTTGATGGAGCGCGAGCAACTGGCGGCGGATGCCGGCATGTTGTTTCGGTTCGACCCGCCGGCCACGGCGGAGCAGGGGTTCTACATGTACCGTACCCTCATTCCCCTGGATATTGCCTTCCTGGATGGCGACGGTCGCATTGTCGATATCCAGACCATGTCCCCCTGTGAAAGCCGCCACGCCTTCCTGTGCCCGGTGTACCGTCCCGGCCAGGGCTACCACCAGGCCCTGGAGGTCAACGCCGGCTTCTTCCAGCGCCACGGCGTCCGGCCCGGTGACCTGATCCGCCCCGCCCGGGGCGACACCTGCCGCTAGGCGGCTTGGCCAATCCCCCTTTGTCGAAACCGCTTGTGGAGACCGTGGTGCTTCCTCATCGCAAGCTTGGGTCCGAGGAGCACCCGCGTGAATGAGCGCGGTCACGCCAAGCCGCTGGACGTGGCGGCGATCAAGGCGAAAGGCCGTCTTCGCTTACAGCGAAAATCGCGTCGTTAGAAAACCGGCAAGGCTTCCTGTTGCCCGCGGATTCGCGGTATGGTCATTGGTGAAATCCCATTCCGAGAATAAGAAAAGCCCTATGCAACCACGTCCCGCTTCCACCCTGGCTCTGCTCCGCGATACGGACGCGGGGATGCAGGTTCTGATGCTCCAGCGCACCCACGAAGCCGTGTTCATGCCCGGGTTCTATGTGTTTCCCGGCGGCGCGGTGGATCTGGACGACCAGCACCTGGCCGGGAATCTGGCGGTGCACGGCCACGATGCGGCTTCCGCTAATGCGCTGTTGGGCGTGGAGGAGGGCGGCCTGGGTTATCTGGTGGCGGCGCTGCGCGAGAGTTTCGAGGAGGCCGGGTTGCTGCTGGCCCGGGACGGTGGCGGTGGCTGGCTGGGGGCGGACCATCCGGCCCTGTTGGCGCGCCACGCGGTGGCGGCGGGGCAGCTGGGGCTGTCGGCGGTGTGCGGCGAGCACGGGCTGACCCTGGCGCTGGATCGTATCGCCTACCTGGACCATTGGGTGACCCCGCCCGGGCCGCCGCGCCGCTTCGACACCCGCTTTTTCGCCGCCGAGGCGCCCCCCGGTCAGGTGCCCGGGCACGACGGCCAGGAGACCATCGACCATTGCTGGCTGACGCCGGATCAGGCGCTGCGGGACCGTCGCGCGGGGCGCCGGGAGTTCGCCACGCCGACCATCGCGGTGCTGCGCAAGCTGGCCGAGTTCGATTCGGTGGAGGCGGTGCTGCGCTACGCCCGCGAGCAGCGGCCCAAGGCGTTTCCCACCCGGCCGTGGCCGGCGCTGAAGCGCGGCGAGACGGTGTATGTGGAGCCGGGGCGGCCGGCCTACGACGAGCTGGTGAAGCTGGACCCGGAGGGCCGGGGCCAGGCCCGCGCCGCCATCGAGCCGGGGGAGTGGGTGCGCCTGGGCGAGCAGCTGTGGCGGCTCACCGCCGAGCATGAGCAGGACGGGCCCGGGTTCAACAGCTATCTGCTGCGCCGGGGCGATGAGGTGGTGCTGGTGGACCCGGGGCCGGGGCAGGGCGGTCATCTGGAGCGCCTGGTGGCGGCCTGCGCCGGGCGCCGCACCACGGTGCTGACCACCCGGCCCACGGATCAGCGGAGCGCCCTGGCGGCCCTGCGCGCGGCCACCGGCGCCACGGTGATCGGGCTGCAGGCGGACGCGGACCAGCGGCCGGGGGCCGGGCGGGCGTTCCGTTGCGCCGGTTTCGAGCTGACCCTGATGCCGTTGCCGGGCCAGGCGCCGGATCACCAGGCGCTGCTGTGGCGCGACGAGGGCATGCTGTTCGCCGGCACCGCGGTGTTGGAGCGCTCCCTGGCCCGGGGCTATTTGCCGGCGGCGGACAACGACGCCTATGTGGATGCCCTGGGCGGGTTGCTGGAGGCGCCGCTGCATTGGATCGCGCCGGCCCGGGGTTTTCTGATGGGCCACCCGCACAAGGTGATCGACCACCTGATGACCCAGTGTTTGAGCCGGGTGGGGCGGCCGGCGGCGCCGGCCTGATCGGGGCTGATCGCGGCTGAAGCCGCTCCTACAGGGGCTCCGTCGCTCCTGTAGGAGCGGCTTCAGCCGCGATCAACCGCGATCAACATTCTCCTACAACGTTGTAAGCAATCACCTACAGCGCAAAACTCCGATCTCGTCTTCCCTAACCGCCGCTGTTGCGCCCATCCTGGCGTTACGCCTGTGCAGCCACGGAAACCACCATGTCGGAGGATCGCACCCCCTACCGCCCCCGCGCCCCGGGTCCCACGGAGACCTGGGTGGATCGTTTGCTGGAGCACAGCCGCACGGAGCTGGCGCGGCTGCCGCTGGACACCGAGCTGGACGGCACCCACCTCACCGCCGTGCGGCGGCTGACCGGCCTGGACCGTTTTCAACTGTCGCGGCTGCTGGGTATCGACCTGGCCACCCTGGAGCGCTGGGAGCGCGGCATCGGCAGCCCCGACGGCGCCGCCCGCACCGTGTTGCTGGTGGGCCTCAGCTTCCCGGAGGTGCTGCGCGCCTTCTTCGCCGGCCGCGGCTGAACCATATCGGGCGGGGGACGCTTTCGCTATCATGACTAATCAGGGGAAGGGATGACGACCATACAGGAGTCGCATATGCAGACCGCAAAGCAGGACGTGGAACGCATGCTGGGCCAGCTGCCGGATGACGCCACGTTGGAGGACATTGAGTACCACCTCTACGTTTTGAAGAAAATCCGGAACGGTATCCGTCGCCATGAGGAGGAGGGCGGTATTCCCCAGCAGGAAGTGAAAGAACACGTTCAGCAATGGTTTACCCGGTAACTTGGTCTCCCGCCGCCCTCAATGATCTCCGCGGTATCGCCGACTACATCGCGGAGGACTCCCCCTTTTACGCCGAAGCCGTGGTCAACAAGATCATCGAGGTGTCCGATACCCTGGCGGAGCACCCGAATCGGGGCCGCATTGTTCCTGATTGGGGCCTGCCGGACGTTCGAGAGCGGTTTATTTACAGCTACCGCTTGATATATCGGGTAGCTGAAGACGAAGTGGCCGTTTTGGCAGTGATACACGGTCGTCGCCGGCTCGACGATTCCGACGCTTCCCTGGTCGAGTAAGCCCGCCTCTTTAGCCCGCTTTTTCCCGCCTCCGTCAAAAAGTCCGAACTTTTGCGATTTTTTCTATTGATTCGCCAGACGTGCAGAGCGAACCTTTGCGAATCAAGCAAAGCTCAATACCGTGGAAATCACCAAGAAGAGGAGAGCGACATGGACATCGGGGCGGGTTTGAAGCGCCAGCGGCTGGCGCGGGGAGCGACTTTGAAGCAGGTCGCGGATCTGTGCGGTACCGACGCCGGCAATTTGTCCCGGGTGGAGCGCAATGTCCAGGACGTGAGCTTTCAGCGGCTGACGCGCATCTGCGCGGCCATGGAGCTGGGCGTGGTGGACTTTCTCACCCAGGTGGAACATTGGGAAAACGCCACCACCCAGTTGCCCACCAGTGCGCTGACCAAGCGGCTGCGCGCCATGATGCGGCTGTTCGGCGCCGTGTCGCGGCGCGACCAGATGCTGCTGCTGGCCCTGGCGCGGGGCATGGCCCGCCCCCGCGTCGAGGGCGACGACGGCCCGGCCGCCGACGGCTACCGGCCGGCGCTGTGACCCGGCCGGGCGGCGCCGGTCAGTTGCGGGTGGCCAGCATGGCGATGGCCGCCAGGGCTTCCGGGTCGTGGTCTTTCAGCCGGTTGGCGATGCCGTGCTGGAAGAAGTAGCGGAAGTCCGGTTCTTCCTGGGCCGGGCACAGGCAGCCGTCGCCGGGTAACACCGGGGTTTGGGTGACCGCCTCCTCGTCGGCCACCATGGCTTTGGTGGTGCCGTCGCCGTACAGCCGCCAGCTCACCACCTCGGTGAGGCTGAGGGTTTCGAACTGATCCTCGGAAAACACCGCGTGGGTGCCGATGGTGTCCGGGATCTCCTGAATCAGCCCGTCGCCGTCGGGCCGGCCAAAAAACTCCACCGCCGCGTCCAGTTCGCGGACCTTGTGCGGTGGGGCGTCGCGGAACAGATAATCGCTGTCGGGCAGGCGGTAGCCCTCCCAGCGCCCGTTGAGCGGGTCCGCCAGATCGGTGGCGGTGACCAGCTCCTTGAGCCAGGGCACCACGGCCACGGTTTCGCCGTCATCGCGCCTTGCCCAGGCGAGGATCTTGATGGAAAAGAGGGTGTCCGGGTGTTGATCGTTGGCATAGAGCAACTCCATGCCGTCGTACTCCGGTGAGAGTCGCAGAATCGGCGGAAGCGATGCCCGCCGTCGGGGGGTGAACGGCAATACGTTATTGCCGCGAGGGTCACGCCGGTTTGCCATAAGCGCCTCCGCGCAAGCCGACCAAGGAACTGCGGAATAACTGATACGTAGACGCTCGCTGCCGGCGTGCTCACGCATGAGTTATTCCGACGTTCCAAATTGACACTAGACGCTCGGCGGAAGCGGCGCAAGCGTTGTTTGAAGTGGGGCGTTACAATCCGGCCCCATGACCACTTATTACTTCGCCTACGGTTCCAATATGAATCCGGCGCGCATGGCCAGCCGCGGCATGCGCTACCGGCGCAGCCTGGCCGGCTTTCTGGAAGGCTGGAGGCTGGCTTTCAACAAACGCGCCAATGGCCGCGACGGCAGGGCCTACGCCAATATCGTGCCGGACGCCGGCGGCGGTGTGGAGGGGGTGCTTTACGAGCTGGTGAGCGCCGACGAAATCGCTCGCATGGACCCGTTCGAGGGCCACCCGGAGCGCTACCGCCGCCACGCCATGACGGTGCGCGCCGACGAGGGCGACATCGACACCTGGGTGTACATCGCCAACGACCATTGGCAAAGCGACACGGTGCTGCCGGAGCGCTGGTATCTGAACCATTTGCTCAGCGGCCGGCCCTGGTTAAGCGATGGGTATTATCGTTGGCTGTTGGCCACGGAATGCTGGCCGGATGTGGGTGGGGCTGTGCGGGGGTGAGGTTTGTTTTTTGGTGGCGTCTTTGATCGCGACTGAAGTCGCTCCTACAACATTCTAACAGCCCAGGTGCCACCCGAAGAATGCTGTAGGAGCGACTTCAGTCGCGATCCACGATCATCAGCGGTCGTCCTCAGCCAACCACCCACCCGGCCACGGCGGCAACCACCGGCAACCCCACCGCCAGCCGCGCCGCCAGGCGCGGCCGGTAGGGTATCAGGAACACCAGCGGCAGCCCGGCGAAGGCCACCATGCCGAACGCCATCCATAGCGCCAAGCCGGTGGGCCAGATCGCCAGGCAGCCGGCGGTCATGGCCGCCAGCAGCGCCCAGCCCAACACCCGGAAGGCACGCAGCCGCGCTTCGGAGGCTTTGCGGCCGAGCACCGCTTCGTGGTGGCGCTTCATGGCCAGCGACAGGGCGGTGAGCCCGGCGTAGCCCAGGGTCCAAGTCAGCGGCAGCAGCGTCATGAGGATTCTCCGGCGGTGGCGCGGCGGGGCCGGCTGGCCCGGGCCGGTTTGCGCGCCGGGGGGGGGCCGGCCACCCGCCAGAACGCGTAGCCGGCGCCCGCCGCCATGCCCAGACACACCAGGTCGAAGGCGGCCAGGGCGCCGTGGCGCCAGGCGATGGCGCTGAACAGATGGCTGTCGGTGGTGGCCAGATCAATCACCGGCACCGCCAGCCAGAGTGCCGCCAGGGCCGCCAGTTGCTCCAGCCAGCCGCGCCGGTGCGGCCGCCACAGCGCGTGGATCAGGGTCGCCAGCCAGGCCAGGAAGAAGGCGCGGATCTCCCAGCTTTCCCTGCCTTCCAGGGCCGCCGGCAGCAGCCGGTTGGCGGCGAAGTAGACCGCCATGGCGATCAGCAGGCCGGTGATGGCGGCCATGTTCAAACCGTTCACCAGACGCAGGTTGAAACCCGGTTCCCGGCCGCGCAGTTGCTGGCTGCGTTTGGACACCCACAGCAACATGCCGGTCACCGCCATGGCCGAACCGACCAGGCCGAACAGGAAGAACAACCAGCGGGTGGCCGGGTCGGCGAAGTGCGCCAGATGCAGGTTCACCATCAGGTTGTAGATGCGCGCCGGGGCGGCGTCGTCCGGTGGCCCGGGCCGGGTTTCCAGCAGTTCGCCCCGGCCGTCGAACACCAGGGTGGGGCTGCCGCCCCGGCGCCGTTCGGTGAGCGCCGGTTCCTTGGCGGTGCTGATCTCGATGCGGGCGTTGTCCCGGTTCGGCCAGCTCACGCTGATGCGCTGCGCCGGCTGCCCGAAACGGGCCTCGGCGCGGTTCACCAGGGGCAGGATATCGCCGACCATGGCGGCCGGGGCGCCGGCGTTGGCGCTTTGCTCCTGGCGGGGAAACACCTCATTGAAGAAACCGCGCCAGCCGTCCTCGTAGGCGGCGTTGAAGCCCCAGGGCATCAGCAGGATCATGAAGATCAGCAGCCCGGAATAGGTGATCATGAAGTGGAACGGCAACGCCAGCACGGCGGTGGCGTTGTGCGCGTCCAGCCAGGAGCGCTGGCCCTTGCCCGGCCGGAAGGTGAAGAAATCCTTGAAGATTTTTTTGTGGGTGATGACGCCGCTAATGATCGCCACCAGCATCATCATGGTGGCCACGCACACCAGCCAGCGCGCCCAGATGCGCGGCACCCCGTACAGCTCGAAGTGGAACCGGTACAGGAAGTCGCCGCCACGGCTGGCGCGGGGTTCCAGGATCTGGCCGGTGCCGGCGTCCATCTCCGCCCGCTCGCCGCGCCGGCGGCCGCCCTCGGCGGCCTCCGGGGTGTCCGGTTGCCAGCGCAGCTCCGCCACCGGTGAGCGGTCTTGGGGCAGGATGATGTCCCAGGCGCGGGCGTCCGGGGCCTGTTCGCCGAGGCGGGCCCAGGCCAGTTGCGGGGTGGCTTCCGAGGCCACCGACTGGTGCAGTTCCGGCGCCATCCAGAAAGAGATTTCGTCGCGGAAGTAGGCGCTGGTGCCGGTGATGAAAATGGCCACCAGCAGCCAGCCCAGCAGCAGCCCGCTCCAGGTGTGCAGCCAGGCCATGGATTGTCGTAGTCCGCCCTTCATGCGCCCCCCAGCCAGGCCAACGCGGCGCACAGCGCCGCCGGAATCAGAATGCCGGCCCCGGCCCGGGCCACGCTGCGGGCGCTGAAGGCCCACAGCACCGCCACCGCGTACACCAGGAACGACAGCAGGGTGCCGGTAATCACCGCATCCGCTCGCGTCATCGGCAGCCACAGGGCCATTGCGGTGGCGCTCGCCGCCGCCAGCCCGTAGCCGCCGAACACGGCGAACAGGGCACGCAGGGCCACGCCCAGACGCGGCGAGCCGGCGAGCCGTTGGGAAGAAATTTTGGACATGGCATCCCCGACGCCAGGATTAAATAAGAATCGTTATTATCCGCATATGGGAAAAGGATGCAATGGAGGATGCGTTCTTTCGCCGTCGTATCGCGACTGAAGTCGCTCCTACACACTGCTTGTAGGAGCGACTTCAGTCGCGATCGCCTTGCCCGGCAATGGCGACGGCAACGGCTGCCGCAGCCGCCAGCGCAGCCGCAGCGACAGCAACACGGCGGCGGTGGTGAGGCCGGCCACCAGGCCGATCCAGAAACCCGCCGGGCCCATGGCCGGCACCAACCGGTCGGTGAGGCCCAGCACATAGCCCAGCGGCAGCCCCACGCCCCAATAGGCGAACAGGGTCATCACCATCGGCCAGGCGGTGTCCTCGAAGCCGCGCAGGCAGCCGTTGGCGCTGACCTGCACCGCATCGGAGATCTGATACAGGCCGGCGAACAGCAGCAGATGGGCGGCCAGCTCGATGATCCGCGGATTGTCGGTGTAGATATGGGGAATCCAGGTGCGGGTCAGCATCAGCAGCAGGCCGGCGACCAGGCCGATGGCGGCGGTGATCAGCAACGAGCAGCGCACCGCCACGGCCAGGGCATCGCCCCGGCCGCCGCCCCGGGCGTGGCCCACGCGGACGGTGGCGGCGATGGCGAAACTGAGCGGCAGCATGAACACCAGCGAGGTGAAATTCAGGGCGATCTGGTGGCCGGCCACGGTCTCCGGCCCCAGCCGGCTGATCAGCAGGGCGATCACCGAGAAGATGCTCACCTCGAAGAAAATCGACAGCCCCACCGGCATGCCCAGGCGCAGCAGGTAGCCCAGGCTGGCCGGCTCCCAGTACCGTTGACGCAGGGTCAACCGGGCTGGGCGATAGATCGGGTGGCGCTTGATGTAGCCGCCCATCATCAGCGCCATGGACCACATCACCAGGCTGGTGGCCCAACCGCAGCCCACGCCGCCCAGGGCGGGCAGGCCCAGCTTGCCGTAAATCAGCAGGTAGTTGGCGGGGATATTGATCAGCAGCCCGGCCAGGCTGATCAGCAGCACCGGGCGGGTGTGGTTCATGGCCTCGGTGTAGCTGCGCAGGGCCAGCAGCACGGCGGCGCCGGGCATGCCCCAACTGAGCGCGTCCAGGTAGCCCTGGGCCAGCGGGCGGATCGCCGGGTCCACGTCCATCAGGTGCAGCACCGGCGCCATGGAACGCAGAATCAGGGCGCACAGCAGCCCCAGCCCCAATGCCAGCCACAGACCCTGCTGGGCCAGCGGGTTGACCCGGTGGTAAGCTGCGCCGCCGAGATGGCGGGCCAGCACCGGCGTGGCGCTGGTCAGTACCCCGGTCATGAACAGAAACAGCGGTACCCAGATGCTGGCGCCCACCGCCACCGCCGCCAGATCGGCGGCGCCCACCCGGCCGGCCATCACGGTATCCACGAAGCCGTTGGCGGTTTGCGCCAGCTGGCCGCCGAGGATCGGCAGAGCAAGACGAAGCTGCGCGAGGTATTCACGACGATGCAAGGACATGGTGAACCAGGGTTGGGACACGGGGCGGCTACCATACCGCAAAGCGGAGCGCCGGTGCACCGCGCCGTCGACCTGGAAGTGCTGTTTCATGACACCTTCCACGCCGACCATGACACGGTACTGGAGGGCGGCTTCGAGGAGCCCGTCTATTTGCCCGGCGCGCCCCATCGCATCCGCTATACCCGGGATTATTTCCGCAGCGCCTTGCACGAAGTGGCGCACTGGTGCGTGGCCGGCCCGCGCCGTCGGGAGCGGGAAGATTACGGCTACTGGTACGCCCCGGATGGCCGCGATGCCGACCAGCAGGCCCGCTTCCTGACCGTGGAAGTGCGGCCGCAGGCGTTCGAGGCGCTGTTCTGCGCCGCCTGTGGGCATGGCTTCCGGGTGTCCCTGGACAACCTGAACGGCGACCCCGGCGACGCCCAACGCTTCGCCGCCGACGTGCGAGCGCTGGCCCGCCGGCTCATCGACCAGGGCCTCCCCGAACGTCCCCGCCAATGGGTCGCCGCCC
>NZ_VCQT01000027.1 GCF_005938655.1 Alloalcanivorax gelatiniphagus | reverse complement strand
AACACCCAACCCAACACCCAACACCCAACACCACCGACCGTCCCGAACGCTTGCCACCCATGGGCCACTGCTTTATATTCTCGCTATTGATAATTATTCCTATTCGTATTCACATGGTGTCCGCTCTTGCCGCGGTCCAGACATTCCGGAAGCCATGGCCTCCACGACTTTGAACAACACCCTGAACGCCCGCGTCGGCGACCTTTACCGCGACCACTCGCCCTGGCTGCTGGGCTGGTTGCGTGGCCGCCTGGGCGGTAATAACGCGGACGCCGCCGATCTGGTGCAGGACACCTACGTCCGCCTGATCGACTCCGGGCGCTATCCGCCGCCGGGGCAGGGCAGGGCCTTTCTGGCGCGCATCGCCGGCGGTCTGGTGATCGACCTGCACCGCCGGCGTCGGCTGGAAAGCGCCTACCTGGAAGCGCTGGCGGCGCGGCCGGAGCCGGTGGCGCCGTCCGAGGAGGAGCGCGCCCTGGTGCTGGATTTGCTGGTACGCATGGACCGGGTGCTGGACCGGCTGCCCGCCCGGGCCAGCCAGGCGTTTCTGCTGTCGCGCTTTGAGGGTCTGACCTATGCGGCGGTGGCGGAGCGGCTGGGGGTGTCCCAGGCGGCGGTGCGCAAGTACATGCTCAAGGCCACCCAGGCCTGCCTGCTGGCCCTGGATGACGAGGCGCCGTGAGCGAGTCGCGCGCTTCCCTGGGGCATTACGCCCACCGCCATGGTCTGGAGCCGGCACGGCTGCAGGCGGCCCTGGACTGGCAGGTGAGCCTGTGGTCCGGCGAGCCGGACGATGGCCTGCGCCGGGACTGGGCCGCCTGGCTGGCCGCCGACCCCGGCAACCTGCGCGCCTGGACCCAGGTGGAGCGGCTGGCCGGACGCCTTGGCGAGGTGCCCGCCGACGCAGGCCGCCATGCCCTGGGCCGGCACGGCGCGGGCTTCAGCCGCCGTCAGCTGCTGGCGGGTCTGGCGTTGCTTGGCGTCGGCGCTGTGACCGCGCGTTCCGGCTGGGTGGAGCGGTCGCTGGCGGATTGCCGGGTGGGCCCCGGCGAACAGCGCACGCTGGCCCTGCCGGATGGCTCCAGCCTGAAGCTCAACACCGCCAGCGCGGTGAATCTGGCGTTCAACGGTGAGCGTCGGTTGCGGGTATTGCCGGGCAGCGAGATCGCCCTGGACAGCCGCCGCGCCGGCACCGGCCCGCTGCGGGTGGAGATGGCGGAAATGCGTCTGGACGCCGCCGACAGCCAGGTGGTGTTGCGTGATTACGGAGAGCGCCTGGCGGTGTCGGTGCTGGCGGGGCGGGTGAATGTGTTGTCCGGGCCGGGGGCGTTGAGGGCAATCGCGGCTGAAGCCGCGACCGGGACGGCCACCCTGCGCGGTGGTGAAGCCGCCTGGCTGTCCGCGGACGGGCTGCAACGCTTTCCGCTGGACCGGGCCTCGGCGTTGGACTGGACCCGGGGCGTGCTGCGCGCCGACCGGCAACCGCTGGGCGATTTTCTCGCCGAGCTGGGCCGCTACCGCCATGGGTTGTTGTATTGCGATGACGCGGTGGCCGGGCTGGTGGTGTCCGGTGCTTTCCAGGTGCCGGACACGGATTACGCGCTGCAATCCCTGGCCCAGGCGTTGCCGGTGGCGGTGCATTACCGCACGCCGTGGTTGGTGCGGGTTGGTGTGGTTTGAGGGGGGCGTATCTCTGGGCGCCGAATCGCGACTGAAGCGGAACGCCGCCCGGTCGCTCCTACAGGGGGACGCCGGGTGGTCTCCGGTTTTGTAGGAGCGGCTTTAGCCGCGATGGGGGTGGTGTGGCGGTTGGGAGATATCGCGACTGAAGTCGCTCCTACAAGGGTGGGTGTAGGAGCGACTTCAGTCGCGATTCGACACTACCCTCAAGCCCCCCAAAAAAAATTTCGCCGATGGCGTAGCACTTTCGCCGGCCTCGTTCGGGGTACTGGTATAGCCCTACGAAATACACCCCTGCAAAGGATCGGAGAATGAAGCGTTCTTCCACGTCACGGCGTCGTCTGCCCGCCGCCGGACTCAGCCTGGCCCTGTCCGCTGCCGCCCTGGCGCCGCTGCCGGCGGTCGCCGCCGAGGCCCGTGATTACCGGATCGAAGCGGGCCGCCTGGACGGCGCCCTGAGCCGTTTCGCCAGCGAGGCCGGCGTCACCCTGGTGATCGACGGTCGCCTCACCGAGGGCAAAACCAGCGCCGGCCTGGAAGGTTCCTACCGGCCCCGGGCGGGCCTGGAAGCGCTGCTCGCCGGCACTGGCCTGGAAGCGGTGCGCCAACCCAATGGCAGCTACCGGCTGCGGCGGCTGCCGGAGAGCGTCAAGGGCGAGCATCGTCTGAACCAGATCAACGTGACCTCCGCCTCGGCCTCCGGCCGGGAGGTGGACGTGGTCAATGCGCCGGCCAGCATCTCGGTGATCGGCCAGGAAGAGCTGGAAGGCAAGTCCTACCGGGACATTACCGAGGCGCTGCAGGACGTGCCCGGCGTGTACGTGGACGACGGCCCGTCCGGCAAGGGCGGCACCGAGGAAATCTCCATCCGTGGCATGGACAGCAAGTACACCCTGATTCTGGTGGACGGTCGCCCGCAGGGCTCCGGCCAGTCCTACTACAACGGTTTCGGCAGCGGCGCCGAGTATGGCTGGCTGCCGCCGATCTCCGCCATTGAACGGATCGAGGTGATTCGCGGACCGATGTCGTCGCTGTACGGCTCCGACGCCCTGGGCGGGGTGATCAACGTGATCACCAAAAAGACCCCGGACCAGTGGGGCGGCAACCTGACCCTGGAACGCACCTGGCAGAAAAACCACGATTCCGGCGACTACCAGCAGCAGCGCTATTATCTGAGCGGCCCGCTGGCGGATTCCCTGGGCCTCACCGTCACCGGTTCGCGCTATCTGCGCGACGAGGACGAGATCGAAAGCGGCTACCGCCGTTTCGACCGGGACAACACCACCGCCCGCCTCACCTGGGCGCCCACCGACAATCAGTCCCTGGCCCTGGAAGCGGGTTACGCCAACCAGGAAACCGAGGGCACGGCGGTGAACACCGGCTCCGATTCCGAGCTTTACACGGTGCGCCGCCACCAGGCCATCAATCACGACATTGTCTGGCACGGCGACATCGACACCCAGAGTTGGGTGCAGCGCGAGGAACTGGAAAACCAGACCCAGAACGCGCTCTACGAGCGGGTCACCGCCAACACCGCCACCGCCGTGCCGATCGGTGATCACGTACTGACCGTGGGCGGCCAGTACCGCGAGCAGAAAACCGAGAATCCCACCCGCGCCCTCGGCGAGCCGAACCTGGAACGCTGGGACATGGCGCTGTTCGCCGAGGACCAATGGTTCGTCACCGAGGCGCTGGCGCTGACCGGCGGCCTGCGTTGGGTGGACGATGAAAACTACGGCAGCGAGGCGGTGCCCCGGGCCTATGCGGTGTACAACCTGAACCCGAGCGTCACCGTGAAGGGCGGGGTCAGCGCCGGCTATCGCACGCCGGATCTCAAGCAGGGGGATTCCAACTGGGTGGAAGGCGGCGGCGGCCGTTCCGTGGACGGCGGCGATATCGGTAACGACGATCTCAAACCGGAAAAGAGCCTGACCTACGAGCTGGGCACCCACTGGCAGGCCTACAACGGCGTGGAAGCCTCGGTCACCGTGTTCCACACCGACTATGACGACAAGATCGAAAAACCGATCATCTGCGACCGCATCGACGGCGGCGATACCACCTGTCTCTACCAAGGCTACGACTACGAAAAGCTGTACCAGTACACCAACGTGGACGAGGCCCGGGTGCGCGGCGCCGAGGTGACCTTCGCCTTCCCGGTGGGCCACCGGGTGTCGGTGAACGCCAACTACAGCTTCACCGACAGCGAGCAATTGTCCGGCGCCAACAAGGGTAACCCGCTGAACGACCAGCCCCGCCACCGGGCCAATATCGGCGTGGACTGGCGCGCCAACGACATCACCCGGCTGTGGGCCAAGGCCCGTTACAAGGGGCGCGCGGAACAGGTGGCCGGCCGTGGTGGCCTCACCGATGAGTACCCCAGCTACACCCTGGTGGACACCGGCCTGGTGTATGGCCTGACCGATATGGTTGATGTGTATGCCAGCGTGCAGAACCTGTTCGACAAGACCGTGGATAACGACAATTTTGGTCGGATTCTGGATGGCCGGCGTTATAGCGCGGGGATCGCGGTGAATTTCTGAGGGGAGGGATCGCGACTAAAGTCGCTCCTACAGGGAGATGTTGTAGGAGCGACTTTAGTCGCGATGGGTTCTATCGAAGCATGTGCAGAAAATGCATGTGCTTCTCGTACTGATCCAACACGTCGCTGATCACCTGCTCCCGGGTGAAGCCCATCAGGTCGTAATCCTGACCGCCTTCGCGCAGGAACACATCGGCGCGGAAATACTGATCCCGGTCCGGATTGCGCTTGGCGTGGTCCAGCTGACGCATGGTGATCGACGGCCGGGTGTAGCCGCGCACCCGCACGCCATAAACGAAGTCCGTTTCCTCGGCATGGCTGACCACCAGGGTGGCCCGGTCATCGCCTTCGCGGACTTCCACTTCCAGACCATGGCCACGCAGTTCATCGGCCACCGCGTTCAGCGCCGGGGTCGCCACCTCACGCACGAACTGCAGCACCCGCACCCGGTTGGGGAAGCTGACCATGCCTCTCAGGCGGGTTTTCCAGCCGCCGGACGGCGGCGTGTGGCCCACATGGATGGCCGCCGGCGCGGTGCCCAGATTGGTCTGGAAGCTCTGCCGGCGGATGCCTTCCACCTTGAGCGAACGCAGCAGACCGAAACAGGCCAGCAGCAGCACCAGCGCGAACGGCAACGCCGAGGCAATGGTGGCGGCCTGCAAGGCCCCCAGGCCACCGGCCAGCATCAAGGCGATGGCCACGATGCCCTCGGAGCTGGCCCAGAAGATCCGCTGCCAGACCGGCGTATCGTCGTGGCCGCCGGAGGCCAGCATGTCCACCACCATGGAACCGGAGTCCGAGGAGGTGACGAAGAACACCACCACCATCAAGGTGGCCACGCCGGAGATAAAGCCGGACCAGGGGAACTGCTCCAGGAAGCGGAACAACGCCACCGCCTTGTCCTCTTCCACCAACGTGGCCAGTTGCGGATAGCTGCCATCAAGAATCATCTGGATGGCGGTATCGCCGAACACGGTCATCCAGAACAGGGTGAAGCCGGCGGGCACCAGCATCACGCCCAGGGCGAATTCACGAATGGTGCGGCCCCGTGAAACCCGGGCGATGAACATGCCCACGAACGGCGACCAGGAAATCCACCAGCCCCAGTAGAACAGGGTCCAGCCGCCCATCCAGTCCTGCGGGCCGTCTTCCAGCTTGGGCTGGTAGGTATAGAGGTTGAAGGTCATGTTGACCAGCTCGGAGAGATAGCTGCCCAGGTTCTGCACATAGGCCTTGAGCAGGAACACGGTGGGGCCCATGCACAGCACGAACAGCAACAGCAGGAACGCCAGCCCCAGGTTCAGTTCCGAGAGACGGCGGATGCCGCCGTCCAGACCGGTGACCACGGAGATCGTCGCCAGCCCGGTGATGGCGATGATCAGACCCGCCTGTACCCATTCGTTCTTGGGCACGCCGAACAGATAATTGAGGCCGGCGTTGACTTGCTCCACGCCGAAGCCCAGGGAGGTGGCCACGCCGAACACGGTGCCCACCACCGCGAACACGTCCACCGCATGGCCCAGCGGGCCATAGATGCGCTTGCCGATCAGCGGGTAGAGCGCCGAGCGCAGGGTCAGCGGCAGATTATGGCGGAAACTGAAATAGGCCAGGATCAGGCCGACGATGGCGTAGATCGACCAGGCGTGCAGCCCCCAGTGAAAGAAGGTGGCGCGCATGGCTTCCTTGGCGGCGGCGATGGTGCCCGGGTCCGCCATCGGCGGATCGCCGAAATGCAGCACCGGCTCCGCCACGCCAAAGAACATCAGGCCGATGCCCATGCCGGCGGAAAACAGCATGGCGAACCAGGAGGTGTAACTGTAGTCCGGTTCGGAGTGGTCCTTACCCAGTTTGATATCGCCGTAGCGGCTGATGGCCAGGAAAAACACCAGGGAAATCAGAATCGCCACGGTCAGGACATAGAACCAGCCCGCTTCGGAAATGATCCAGTCCTTGATGTCGGTGAAGAACGTTTCGGCGGTGGACGGCCAGATCACCGAGAACAATACCAGCCCGGCGATGATCGCCACCGAGGAGAAAAAAACGGGAGGGTTGATCAGAACCTTGGGCCGGCTTTCCTGGGCGGGGGCGTCCGGGGAAGCGGGGTCCGGGGTTTGGGCCATCGTGGGGCTCTCCTTAAATCCGTGGGCCTGAGTGCGGCAACCCACAGAGGCTAACACAGCTTGTTCGTGAGAAAAGCGTGAACCGGGGGCGGTGGATCGCGGCTAAAGCCGCTCCTACAACACCCAACGCCACCCGCTGCCCCGTTGTAGGAGCGACTTCAGTCGCGATATCCCCCCAGCCGCCACACCACCCCCATCGCGGCTGAAGCCGCTCCTACAGTTAAGAAAACTCTCCGTAGGACGCGATCTCAAAGCCGCCCGGCGCGCTTCAATTGCTGGTAGGTGTGGCCGAGGCGCTCGGCCAGGGTGGCCGGGGTGGCGGCCACCAGATGGGCGCCGGCGTGGCGCAGGCGCAGGTGCAGGTCCCGGCGCTGTTCGTGTTCGCGGGCGTCGGCGGCCACCCGCAGGGCGTCGTCCAGATCCGTCACCGGGCGCTGGCGCAGGGCCGCCTGTTCCGGCAGCTCCATGTCCGCCACCATCACCAGATGGCGGCGGCCCAGCAGGCGCACGGCGGTGAGCAGGTCGTCGGCGTCCTCCGGCTGCACCCGGCTGATGATCACCACCAGGGCCCGGCGCGACCAGCGGCCGTGGAAGTGCCGGGCGGCCTGGCTGAAGTCGCTGGCCCGGTCCGCCGGCTGCACATCGTGGAAGCCGCGCAGCAGACTCTGGATGCCCTGCTGGCCATGCACCGGGTCCAGCCAGCGCGGCTGATCGCCGGAGAACAGCAGGGCGCCGGTGCGGTCCCCCTGGCGCAGGGCCGACCAGGCCAGCAGCAGGGCGGCGTTGAGGCCGTGGTCAAAGGCGGTCAGGCCGCCGATCGGCAGTGCCATGCGGCGGCCGCCGTCGAGCAGCACCCACACGGTCTGGTTCTGTTCGTCCTGGTAATGGCGGGTGATCAGCCGGCGCCGCCGGGCGGTGGCCTTCCAGTCGATGCGGCGCGGGCTGTCGCCGGGCTGGTAATCACGCAGTTCGTGAAATTCCAGCCCTTCGCCCTGGCGCGGCTGCACCCGGTTGCCGAAGCGGCTGCGGCTGCGGTCCACCGCCAGGGCGGCGCGGGCGATGGGCGAAAAGTCCGGGTATACCGGCACCGCCCGGTCGGCGTCGATGCGCCGGCGTGCCCGCCACAAACCGCGCGGCGAGGGCAGCCACAGTTCGATGGGCCCGAAGCGCACGGTGCCGCGCCGGCTGGGGCGGTAGGGGTAGCTGATTTCCACCCGCTGGTGGCCGGGCACCAGGGTCAGGGTGCGGGGCAGGCCGGTGTGGATGTCGTCGGCGGGGTGGTGGTCGGCCACCAGCCAGCGCTCGGCCACGCCGCCGGTTTCCAGAATCAGGGTCACGGTCTGCGCCACGCCCACCGACAGCGCCGCCGGCAGACGCCGCTCGGCGGCCGGCGTGGGCCGCTGCCGCAACCGTCGCAGGTCGTCCAGCGCCCACAGTGCCAGCAACACGCCCAGCAGCGCCCACACCAGCAACGCCGGCATCGCCAGCCCCGGCATCCAGGCCCGCGCCAGCAACGGCGCCACCCCCAGCACCGCCCACGCGAGCAGGGCCTGGATCAGGCGGCCGCCGGGGATTATCGACATGCTGCCTCCGCCGGCACCGTGGGAACGACGCCGCCAATACCGGTAGGAGCGGCTTTAGCCGCGAAACGGCGGCGGCCGTCGGGCCTGATCGCGGCTGAAGCCGCTCCTACAGGGGGGGGTGGCGCGGGTGGGATCGGCGGGGCGGCGATCATTGGCGCGGCGCCTCCACCTGCTCAAGCAGCTGTTCGAGCACCGTTTCCACGGTCTGGCCTTCGATGTCCGCGTCCACGCCCAGGCGCAGGCGGTGGCGCAGTACCGGTGCCGCCACCTGTTTCACGTCGTCGGGAATCACGTAATCGCGGCCGGCCAGCAGGGCCTGGGTCTTGGCGGTGCGCGCCAGGGCGATGCTGGCCCGCGGGCCGCCGCCCTGCACCAGGCTGGGGTGGTCGCGGGTGGCGCGTACCAGCCGCAGGATGTAGTCCACCAGGGCGCGGTCGATGATCACCGCGTCCGCCTGCCGGCCCAGGGCCAGGATCGCCTCGGCGTTGGCCTCCGGGGTCAGTTGGGCGGCGTCCAGGCTGTCCGGCAAGCGGCCGTCCAGCACCATTTCCACCATCCGTGTTTCGTCTTCCTGGCTCGGGTAATCGATCAGAATCTTGAACAGGAAGCGGTCCAGCTCCGCCTCCGGCAGCGGGTAGGTGCCTTCCTGATCCAGCGGGTTCTGGGTGGCCAGCACCACGAACGGTGGCTCCAGGGAGAAGGTTTCGCCCTCGATGGTGATGCGCCGTTCCTGCATCACTTCCAGCAGCGCCGCCTGGGTCTTGGCCGGCGCCCGGTTGATCTCGTCGGCGAGCAGCAGGTTGGTGAAGGCCGGGCCCTTGCGCACCCGGAAGTCGCCGGTCTGGCTGTCGAACAGCACATGGCCGGTGACGTCCGAGGGCATCAGGTCCGGGGTGAACTGGATACGCTGGAAATCCAGCTCCAGCACCCGCGCCAGGCTGCGTGCCAGCAGCGTCTTGCCAAGACCGGGCACCCCTTCGATCAGCACATGGCCGCCGGTGATCAGGGCGATCATCACCTGGCGGGTGATCGCCGGCTGGCCGATCAGTACCTGGTTGAGTTGCGCTTCGATGCGGCCGGCCAGGGCGGTGGCCTGGTCCGGAGTCATGTCACCCTGCGGGTCGCTGGTCATAGTCGGCTCCTGATCTGTTGCAGTACGGCCACCCGGCGAATCCAGCGGGGGCGGTCTCCCGGCGAGGCATCCAGGGCCTCGCGCAGGTCGTTTTCGGGCAGCGCCAGCCGTTCGGCGGCCAGCGCCAGGGCCTGGTCCGGGTCCGGATGCAGTAGCGCCAGGCGCCGCCGGGCGGCGTCACGCAGGGGCGCCAGCAGGGTCTCGCCCTGGCCGGTGCGCCAGTAAAAATGGCCCAGGGCGCGCAGGTGCCCCAGGTAGTCGGTGGTGTCCCGCGCCGCCGGCCGCCACAGCGGGCCCGGGCGCGGCAGGCGCCGCCACAGCCACAGCACCAGCGCCAGAACCAGCGCCAGAATCGGCGGCCAGGCATGCTC
The DNA here is from genome assembly GCF_005938655.1 of Alloalcanivorax gelatiniphagus. Lineage (GTDB taxonomy): Bacteria > Pseudomonadota > Gammaproteobacteria > Pseudomonadales > Alcanivoracaceae > Alloalcanivorax > Alloalcanivorax gelatiniphagus. Next base: position 246,257 of record NZ_VCQT01000027.1, on the reverse strand, counting down.
CCAGAGCCACAGCGGCAGGGGCGGCATGTCGATGCCCTGCACGAACCACACCGGCCCGGCGCCGGCGGTGAGGAGCGACAGCAGCCAGGCGTGATCGAAATAATGCAGGTGATCGTTGTCCCAGAAGCTCAGGCCCGCCACGGCGGTGACCTGGCCCCGGCCCAGGGCCACCTGCACCAGCTTGAGCCCCTGGTCGTTGCCGGCCAGGGCCGTTTGCCACAGTCCGTCGCCGCCCTGGTAGCGGAGCACCAGTTGGTTGTCGATAAGCAGCCGGCGGGGCGTGCCATCGAAATCCCGGGTCAGCGCCGGCGCTGCCTGGGACGGGGCCTGGCAGGCCAGTCGCTCGCACTGGCGCTGGCTGTCCTCGTCGTCCTCGTTGCCCAGGCAGTACTCCAGGAACAGGCTTTCCATGGGCTGGAAGCGGCCCAGCAGTTCCGCCATGGGGTCGTCGTCCAGGTCCTCGGCGGGCAGCCGGCGGGCGCTGATGCCCACCTGTTCCAGCAGCGGATCGGCCCGTTCCCGGTCCTCGTCCTGGTCGCCGTACACCGGCCGGGCGGCCACCACCAGATGGCCGCCCTCGGCCACCCAGGCCAGCAACTGGTCGATGCGGTCGCGGCCCAGGTCGCCCCGGTAGGGGTCCATGACCAGGGTGGTGTCCGGCGCCGGCAGGGGGAACAGGGCGCGGGTGCTGAACACCCGGCGGGTGTCGTGGTGCCAGTCTTCCAGCAGGGTCCGCGCCGCCAGATAGGGGTCCCGGGCGGCGGCTTCCGGATAGGCCGGCGCCATGTAGCGCACCGGTTCGGTGGCCCAGTAGTAGCCGCCCACCAGCAGCGCCACGAAAAGCAGGAACAGCACCGTCCAACGCTTCATGACGCCCCTCCGGCCAGCGCCGGGCGCAGCGCCCGCCATTGCGCCATCAGCTCGCGCACGGTGTGCTGATCACTGGGGCGGTGGGCCCAGGCGGTGCGGGTCCAGGCGTTGATCAGGGTGGTCAGCCAGGGGATCACCGGCGCATCACCAAGCTCGCTCCGGTAGGCGCGCAGGCAATCCTGTTCGGTGGCGCCGGCGGTGAGTGGCAGCGGCCGGTACTGAAACAGGGTTACCAGACCATCGCGCAGCAGCAGGGCCAGGGCGGCGCGCACGTCGCCCCGGTCCAGTTCCTGTTCCAGGGCCAGGGCCAGATCCGCGGGCAGGCTTTCCGCGCGGGTATCCAGGCCCGCCACCCGCACCGGCATCACCGGCTTGCCGTCCGGCTGGCGGCCGCCCAGGCCGGGCAGATAGCGGCGCACCATCAGCACGATCACCAGCAGCAACAGCGCCAGCAGCAGGTAGCCCAGGCCGGTGATCAGCGCGTCCGGCACCGCCAGCGGATCACGGTCGTCGGCGTCCGCTTCCTGGTCCAGCAGCCGGCGCAGCAGATCCTCCCACCAGTTGTCCGGGTCGTCGTCGTCGCGCAGGGATTCGCGCAGACGCCGGTCCTGGCGTTCCTCGAACGGCATGAAGGTGTCCGAGGCGAGCAGTTCGATGGCTTGTTGTTTGGGGGTGGGGTGGTCGGTGGTGTCGTTATCGCGACTGAAGTCGCTCCTACCGTGCTCCTGTAGGAGCGACTTTAGTCGCGATTCGGCCGGCGCTTGCGCTTCGACCTGGTGCGGCGCGGCACCAAACAGCGCCAACAGCACCAGCAGGGCGGCGCCACCTTGCCCGGCGCGCCGGCGCCGTTTGCCGATGCGGGTCAGCCCCAATTGCAGGTCCCAGCCTTCCAGCCAGGTGCGCTGATTGAGGTAAAGGGCGAAGGAGGTGGCCACATAGAGCGGCTCGGTGACCATCAGCACCAGGTACCAGGCCAGATTGACGAAGCCCCATTGCAGGTGGCCCTGTTCCTGGAACCAGACACTCCATTCCATATTGAACTGCCAGGGCACCAGGGTCATGGCCAGCACCACCAGGGCCACGGTCATGGCGTGTTCCAGACCGAGCACGGTGAAGGTGAGGGTGCCGGCGCGCTGGCCCGGCGGGCGCAGCAGCACTCCGATGCGCCCGGATACGCGCTCGCCCCGGCTGCCCTCCAGCTGCCAGACGCCGGTGAGAAAGCCCCGGGACGGGCTGAACCGCCGCCAGGTCAGTTGCGCCGCCAGGCCGTTGAGCCCGTAGCGCGGAAACTGGCGCAGCAGGGTCAGCGGGCTCGGGTAATCGCCGAACAGGGCGCGGCCATAGAAGGCCAGCAGCGGCCGCTCCCACAGCGGCTTGAGCCACCAGAACACCAGCAGCGGCCAGACACTGCGGGTGGCGGCGGCGTAGCCGGCCAGGGCCGCGAACGGCAGCGCGGTGAACACCAGCCACACCAGCGAGGCCTGCCGCCACCAGCGCCGGTACAGGCGGGTACCCACGTCCACCGCCTGCCAGCTGGAGCGGGGCGCCAGCCGGGCGTTGATTTTATTCAGATCCACGGCGGCCCCCCTTGGCGGTGGTCGCGGTGACGGCGGCGCGTGGGGCGCGGCCGGCCAGAAACAGGTAGAGCAGCACCAGGGCCCAGCAGATCGCGCCCACGGTGTACTTGATCTTCGGGTCCAGTTCCCGGGACGACCAGAACGCCTCGATAAAGGCGGCGGTGACCAGCAGGAAGAACACCCCGTACATCACCGGCAGGCATTCCCGGGCGGCCCGGCGCATGGCGTCCACCCGGCTCCAGGAACCCGGCGCCAGCACCGCCCAGCCGAGCCGCAGCCCGGCGCCGCCGGCCAGGCAGATGGCGGTCAGCTCCGGGGCGCCGTGGGCGATCACGAAGGTAAAGAACGGCTGGGAGGCGCCCACCAGGCTCAGGTGGGCGGCGGCGGCGCCGAAGAAGCTGCCGTTGAACAGCATGGCGAGCAGGGCGCCGACGCCGAACAGCAGGCCGCCGGCGAAGGTGCGGAAGGCGATGCCCACATTGTTGTAGATGTAGTAGCCGAACATCATCACGTCGTCGGAGCGGTCGCGGGCGCCGGCGTCGCGCAGGTCCGGGTGGTACATCTCTTCCAGATCGGCCACCTGGTCCGGGCCCACCACGGTGTGCACCAGCTCCGGGTCATGCTGGATCATGCCCCACACCAGCAGTGCCGACAGCACGAACGCCAGGGTGCTGATCAGATGCCAGCGCCATTGATGGCGCACCGCCCGGGGGAAACCGGTGGCGAAAAACGCCGCCAGACGGGGCAGCAGCGGTGCCCGGTGGCGATAGAGCTGGCGGTGGGCGCGCAGCATCAGATCATTGAGATAGCCCTGCAGGGCCAGACTGTAGCCGCGTTCCCGGGCCAGCGCCAACTGGTGGCACAGGCTCTGATAGTCGGCGGCGAAATCGGCGGCGGCGTCCCCCGGCCGGCGGGTTTTTTCCAGGGTCTTGAGGGTGGCTTCCAGACGCTCCCAGAGCGGCCGGTAGCGCTGCTCGAACTGGCTCTGCCTCATGGCCGCGCTCCGGGCTGTTGCTCCTCCGGCTGGCCGTTGGCCTGGCCGGCCGGTTCACCGAGGACATGGCGCGCCACGCGGCGCAGTTTTTCCAGCGCCGCCGGCGCCGGCTGCTCGGGAAAGGCCAGCCGCGCCAGCTCCTGGCGGCGCTGTTCCGACAGCGCCGGTGCCCGCTCGCTGAAGGCCAGCAGCACCAGCTGGTCTTCCCGGTCCAGGGGCCAGTCCGGCGCCTCGGCGGCACCCGGGTCCCGGGCGCCGGCCGGGGGCGGCGCCGGCAAATGAATCACCAGGGTATCGGCGGCCAGATCACCGAGGCGCTGCTGGCGCGGTGAAATCAGCATCACCAGGAAGCCGGTCAGGTAGCAGATCGGGAACAGATCGGCGGTGCGCAGCAGGTTGCGCACCAGGCTGCCGTTGAAGGTCAGGGGCGCGCCGTTGCCGTGCACCACCGCCAGTTTCAACGCCCGTTTGCCGGGGGTGCGGCCCTGCCAGAGCATTTCGAAGAACACCGGATAGAACCATTCCAGCAGAAACATCAGCAGCAGGTAGAGGCCATAGCCGTGACCGCCCAGCAGCATCAGCGGAATCGACAGGATCAGCAGCACCAGCCCGCGCAGGGCCAGGTCGATGCCATAGGCCAGCCCCCGGGGCAGCGGCCCGGCCAGGGACAGGGACAGCCGCGCGCCTTCCGGTGTGTCGATGTGCAGCTGGTCGTCAATCCGCACGGCCGCCCCGGCGGATCAGCTGCATGGCGGCCACGAACATCACCACGGTCAGGGACACCTGGACGATGGCGAAGGTGCGTTGCGGCGGCGGGTTCAGGCACTGCACCACATAGCCGCAGAAATAGAACAGCAGCAGAAAACACAGCCAGGTGAGCGAGCGGGGATGCAGGGTGATCGGCGCCACCATCAGCAGCAGCAATGGCAGATACAACACCAGGGCCATGATCACCGAGGCGGCCACCGGCGCGTTCGGTGGGGTGAACCAGAACTGCGCGGCGATGCCGAGCAGCAATAAGAGTACGTAACAGGCCCGCAGTATAACGTTCAGCATAGTGGTCCTTAATGCTCCGCCGGATTTCCATGCGGTAGGAGCGGCTTCAGCCGCGATGTCCCGGCGCGATACGATTGCGATCGCGGCTGAAGCCGCTCCTACGGTAACGGGTGGCTTAGTTTCCTGGCGAACTCCGCCAGGCGTTTCCCCAGGGTCCGGGCAATGGCGTTTTCGTCGTCGCTGGTGGTGCTGTCGCCCCGTTCGCCGGCCACATGGCTGGCGCCGTAGGGGGTGCCGCCGCCGGTGGTGCTCATCAGCGCCGGCTCGGAGTAGGGCACGCCGGCCAGCAGCATGCCGTGGTGCAACAGCGGCAGCATCATCGACAGCAGGGTGCTTTCCTGGCCGCCGTGCAGGCTGCCGGTGGAGGTGAACACCCCCGCCGGCCGGCCGATCAGGGCACCGGACATCCACAGGTCGCCGCTCTGGTCGAGAAAATACTTGAGCGGCGCGGCCATATTGCCGAACCGGGTGGGTGAGCCCAGCGCCAGGCCGGCGCAGCCGGCCAGGTCCTGCTGGGTGGCGTAGGGGGCGCCGCTGTCCGGCACCGGCGCCGCCGTGGCTTCATGGTTGGCGGACACCGGCGCCACCGTGCGCAGCCGCGCTTCCAGGCCGCCGGCTTCCACGCCCCGGGCCACCTGCCGGGCCAGATTGGCCACCGAGCCGGTGCGGCTGTAGTAGAGCACGAGAATATAATCGCTCATGGCGTTTGGTCCGTCGCGGCTTCAGCCGCGATCCTCCCCGATCAATGCCTGGACGTTTTCCGGCGGGCGCCCCAGCACCGCGCGGTTGCCCTTGACCACCACCGGACGTTCCAGCAATTTCGGATAACGCGCCATGGCCTGGATCACCTTTTCGTCATCGGCGTCCGGGGTCAGACCCGCTTCCCGGTATTCCGCCTCCTTCTCGCGCACCAGCTGGTGGGCGCTGGAGAGACCCAGCTTGCGCACCAGGTCGCGCAGGGTGTCGGCGTCCGGCGGCGTGTCCAGATACTTGATGACGCGCGGTTCGATACCGGCCTCTTCCAGCAGGGCCAGTGTCTGGCGGGATTTGGAGCAACGCGGATTATGGTAGATGGTGTACTGTGCCATGGATCGGGATCGTTGTTTGCCAGGATGCAGGGCATTGTACGGCACCGACCGCCCCCGGCAAGGCGTGGGATAATTTGTAGCGACGGCGTTGGCACCCTGGCGCCGGATCGGGGCGCAAGCCGCCGCGATCGGATCAACCGATAGTTAAGGAAACCCGTGAGCGAGAAAAGTAACGCCAATTCGGACGATACCCCCCTGATTCCATTCCGTGCCCGGCTGGAATCGATCTGGGCGTTTCTGAAATTGCTGCGCCGCCAGTTCGTCGAGGACGGTTGCCCGTCGGCGGCGGCGGCGCTGACCTATACCACGCTGTTCGCCATCGTGCCGATCATGACGGTGATGTTCGCGGTGATCGCCTCGATCCCGGCCCTCAACGAACGGGGCATGGTGATCCAGAAATGGGCGTTCGAGTATTTCGTGCCGTCCGCCGGCAATCAGATCCTCGGCTACCTGGCCACCTTTACCCAGCAGGCCACCAACCTCACCGGCCCCGGCGTGGTGATGCTGGTGGTCACCTCGGTGCTGATGCTGCGCACCATCGAGCAGGCCCTCAACCGGATCTGGCGGTTGCCCCACGCGCGCAAGGGCATGGTCAGCATGATGACCTACTGGGCGGTGCTGTCCCTGGGGCCGCTGCTGCTGGGGGCGGGCATGGGCATTTCCTCCTACCTGACCTCGGTGTCGCTGATCAGCGATACGGTGGCCTACTTCGGCGGCATACGCGCCTGGCTGTCGGTGCTGCCGTTCTTCTTTACCTTCGCCATGCTGGCGTTGCTTTATATCGTGGTGCCGAACACCTCGGTGCCGATCCGGCAGGGGCTGTTGGGGGCGGCGGTGGCGGCGCTGCTGTTCGAACTGGCCAAGGCGGCGTTCGCCCAGTTCATCAAACACGCCCCCAATTACCAGGTGGTGTACGGCGCCTTCGCGGCGGTACCGTTGTTCCTGCTATGGATTTATATTTCCTGGATCCTGGTGCTGCTCGGCGCCGAGCTGGTGCGCACCCTGGTGGTGTTCCAGGAGCACCGGCGCAAGGTGCCGCGTACCCAGGCATTGCTGCGTCTGCTGCGGGTGTTCTGGGATCGCCAGCGCCACGGCCGGGTGTTGCGCAGCAACGAGGTGCGCCAGGTGATGCACGACTCCGGTGTGACCCACTGGGATGAGTTCCGCAACCTGCTGCAGGATTGCAAGCTGATCAAGCGCACCGAGGAGGGCGGCTATGTGCTGACCCGGGACCTGCGGCGGCTGACCCTGGCGCAGCTGCTGGCCATGGTGCCCTGGCCGGCGGAACAGCAATTGCGCGTCAACGCCCATGGCAAGGAGCCCTGGGAGGCGGCGCTGAAACAACGCTGCGACGAAGCGCGGCGGGGCCTGCACCGGCCACTGGAGTTTGATCTGGAAGCCCTGTTCGAGAACCGGGTGGAAGAGACCCCAACCAACGATGGCGAAACACAACATGAATAATAATTCCGTGATTGCCCGGCAGGTGACCGTCCGGGGGCGGGTGCAGGGCGTTTTTTACCGCGCCAGTACCCAGCAGCAGGCCCGCCGTCTGGGCGTGGCCGGTTGGGTGCGCAATCTGCCGGACGGCCGGGTGGAAGCCTGGCTGCAAGGGTCCGAGGAGGCGGTGGACGCGCTGATGGCGTGGATGCGCGAAGGGCCGGAACAGGCCGAGGTCACCGGCCTGTGCACCCATGACATGCCCCCCCGGGAACTGAGCGATTTCGAGGTCGATCCATGAAAGAGGTGGAACTGGTCAACGGACACCTGCGCTTTCCGGCGCTGCTCACCGGCGACGGCGAGCCGGTGATTCTGCTGCACGGTTTTCCGGACACCCACGAGAACTGGGCGGTGCAGATGAAGCTGCTGGCGGACGCCGGCTACACCTGCGTGGCCCCGGCGTTGCGCGGCTACGCGCCGTCCTGCCAGCCGGGCAGCGGCGATTATTCCCTGCACGCGGCGGTGGACGACCTGCTGGTGTTCGCCAACCAGCTGGGCGGCCGGGTGCACCTGATCGGCCACGACTGGGGCGCCGCCGTGGGCTACCTGGCCTGCGCGCGCTACCCGGAATCCTTCTGCACCTTCAGTGCCCTGGCGATCCCGCCGCTCAAGCGACTGCCCAAGGCTCTGCTCAAGGTGCCGGAGCAGATCAAACTGAGTGGCTACATGCAGTTCTTCCAGCTGCCGGTGGCCCCGGAGGCCTGGCTCAAGCGGGACAACCTGAGCGGCGTGGACTCGCTCTGGCACCGCTGGTCGCCGGACTGGGACCCGGGGCTTTACCTGGACAATGCCCGGCACACCCTGGGCGAGCCCGGCGTGCTGGGCGCCGCCCTCGGCTGGTACCGTCATCTGATCCGGCTGTGGCGCAAGGAACAGCGCCAGGTGCAGGAGTGGCTGGCCCTGGACGTGCGGGTGCCGACGCAGGTGCTGATGGGCGAGAACGACGGCTGCATGAGCCCGAAACTGCTGGATCACTGCATTAACAACGACGACTTCCCCGCCGGCCTGTACGTGGAGCGTCTGGAGGACGCCGGTCATTTCCTGCACCTGGAACGCCCGGAGGCGGTGGCCGAGCTGCTGATCGCCCACCTCAAGCGCGGTGAGTGTCTGGTCTGATCGCGGCTGAAGCCGCTCCTACAACAAGGCACCCGTAGGAGCGACTTCAGTCGCGATCACCGACAACGCCAACATCATCGCGGCTAAAGCCGCTCCTACAACAGGGCGACTGTAGGAGCGACTTCAGTCGCGATCACCGACAACGCCAACGTCATCGCGGCTGAAGCCGCTCCTACACCAAGGCGACTGTAGGAGCGACTTCAGTCGCGATTATCGGCAACGCCAACATCATCGCGGCTAAAGCCGCTCCTACGACAAGGCACCCGTAGGAGCGACTTCAGTCGCGATCAGCGACAACGCCAACGTCATCGCGGCTAAAGCCGCTCCTACAACAGGCACCCGTAGGAGCGACTTCAGTCGCGATCACCGACAACGCCAACGTCATCGCGGCTGAAGCCGCTCCTACACCAAGGCGCCCGTAGGAGCGACTTCAGTCGCGATCACCGGCAACGCCAACGTCATCGCGGCTGAAGCCGCTCCTACAAAAAGGCACCTGTAGGAGCGACTTCAGTCGCGATAGCTTCGCCGCCCACGCCGGGCCACCAGCAACGCCTCCAGCACCGCCGCCGCCAGATAGAACCCGCCCAGCCAGGCTAGGCCCTGCGGGTCGTTCCGCCCGGTGTGCACCAGCAGGATCACCAGGCTGACCGCCGCCAGCAGGGCCCCGGCCAGGGGCAGCCAGCGGTTCAGGCCGATGCGCCGGTGCTGTTTGAGCGCCGCCAGGTTCACCGCCGTGAAAATAATCAGGAAGGTGGCGCTGGCGAAGGTGGAGATCACCGCCAGGGGGGCGCCCAGGGTGAACAGCATGGCCAGGCCGGTAAGCACCAGCAGCGACACCCAGGGCACCGGCCGGGTCCGTTCGCGCAGGGAGAACACCGGCGGCAGGGCGTGCTCCCGGGCCATCACCATGGCCAGCCGGGCGGCGCCGAACAGGGTGGCGTTGATCGCCGAGGCGGTGGACAGCAGCGCCGCCAGACCGATCAGCACGAAGCCGGTCTGTCCCAGGGTGGGGCGCGCCGCCACCGCCAGTACGTATTCCTGGTCTTGCTGAATTTGCGCGGCGGAGAGATTGCCCTGGGCCACCAGGGCCACCACCACGTACAGGACGGTGGTGATCAGGATGGCGATTACCAGGGCCCGTTTCAGATTGCGCTCCGGGTCGCGCATTTCGTCCACCGCGTTGGGGATCAGCTCGAAGCCTTCGTAGGCCACGAAGATCAGCGCCATGGCCGCCAGGGGCGTGACCAGGCCACGGTCAAACACCGGCGTGAAGTGGTCCGGCTGCACGGTGGTGAAACCGACCACCGCGAACAGCGTCAGGATCGCCAGTTTGATGGCCACCACGGTCAGCTCCACGCCGCCGGACAGTTTGGCGCCGGTAAGGTTGATGCCGAGAAACAGCAGCAGCACCACGCAGGCCAGCAACGGAGCCACCGCCGCGCTGTTACTCAAGCCGGTGAGCAGGCTGGCGCCGTAGTCGCCGAAGGCGCTGGCATACAGCGCCAGGGTACCCACGTAGCCGGCCACCAGCAGCCAGCCGGCGAAGCCGGCCAGGGTGGGGGAGGCGAACGATTTTTCGATGTAGGTGAAGCTGCCGCCGTCGTCCCGGTAGGCCAGCCCCAGGTGGGCGTAGGAAAGACCGGTGAGCAGCGCGATCACGCCGCCGCCGGCCAGGGTCAGGGCCACCGCGTGGCCGGCGGTGGCGATGGCCAGGCCGAGCACCGCGAAGATGCCGCCACCGATCATGCCGCCGATGCCGATGGCGGTGACCGCCGCCAGACTGAGTTTGCCGTCGTTGCCGCCCACGCCGTTCCCCGTTGCTCTCTGTTGCATCCGCGATTCGCCAGAACAGGATTCTGACCGCTGCCGGGCGACCGTGCCAGCGCCGCGTCAGAGGCGGTTATCGTCGGCGATAGCCCCGCCCCCATCGGGCGGCGTCATGGAGCGGCGGGGCGGGTGCGACTAGCGGCGGACGCGGCGGCGCAGGCCCAGCAGGCCCAGCCCGAGCAGGGTGAGCAGGCCGGTGGCGCCGCCGTTATCGTCGTTGTCCTGCTCCGGGGCGGGCTCCGGGTCAGGGGTTTCCGGCAGGGGCTGGACCAGCGCCTTGATCTCATAGGACTCGCCGTCCTGCTGCTGGAACCACACCAGCGCCGCCACGGTGTCCGTGACCACCACCCGGGTGGCCAGGGAGTAATCGATCGTATCCTCATCGCCACTAACGATGGCTACCGGATCACCGACGGAGGCGTCGCCGTCCACGCCGGCCGCCAGACTGACCGGCGGCGCTTGCCGCAAGTCGCTCCAGGTGGTGAGCAACTGGTCACCGTACAGGGCCAGCCCCAGCGGCGGGATCGGCATCGATATTTCGGTATCGTTGGCGATCAGGAAGCCGGCGCCGGCGGTGCCGTCGGCCCGCCGGCGCTGGCTTTGAACGGAGGTTACCGGCTGGCCGCCAACGGCTTCCATTTGATGCCACACGCCCACGAAGCCGCCGTCCTCATCCGCCATCAGGGTAGGGTACACCTGACTGAGGGAGGTGCCCTCCTGGCTGCCGTCGTCCAGGCGGAAGGGGGCCTGGTCCAGGGCGGTGCCATTGATGTTGAAACGCTGCGCCTTCAGAACCAGGCCATTGTCGTAGGTACTCCAGGCCGCCAGCCAGGTGTCGCCGTGCATGGCCAGCGCCATGGGTGACACGGCGTTGCCGGCCGGGGCAAGGTTTTCGGAGTAGGCCATCGCCGAGCCGTCGGCATTGAACCGGCGGGTCTGGTACTGGAAACGCTGGCTCACATTGTCCGGGTCTTCCAGGGTCCAGCCGAGGACGAAGGCGCCGTCCTGGTTCATCGCCAGCGCCACATCGCAGTGCTGGCCGGAAGTCTCGGGGGCCCATTGCATGATGCCGGGCATGCCCTCGCTGGGGAGCAGCATAAAAGCCACGGTGTCGGTGCAATCGTTGCCGCTAACGTCCGCTTCCCAGGCCAGCACCAGATCGCCATCGCCGTCGGCGGCCATCACCGGATTGCTCAGGCTGATCGAGCTGGAGACATCGCTGAACACCGTCACCGTATCGCCGATCCGCGCGCCGTCGCTGTCGAACCGCGCCAGCTTGATGGTTTCGTTGACGTTGCCCTCGTTCCGTTCCAGCCAGGCCACCGCAAAGCGGCCGTCGGGCAGGGCGGCCACGTCGAAGTTCTGCAGGCCCTGGTCGGCGGCGGCGGTGTAGAGGGTGAGCACGCTGCCGGGCGCGGGATCGTCCACCGGTTCCGGTGCGGCGTGGGCGGGAGCGTGAAACAGGGCGGCACAGACCGCCATTGCCAACGGCGTGCGTTGGAAAGCAGTTGAAGACATCGGATTGTTCCCCCAAAAGAGTAAAAGAAGTGTCCGGGGGCTGTTTTTTCGCGATCTTCCACCGCCGATCCACAGGGCAATATAGCACCTTTTTGCACATTCACCATTCGCATATCGCCTCGGGCCGGGCAGGGCGGCCGCCGGGGTCGCCCGCTTCCCGCTGGCGACGTATAATGCGCGCCCCGAATCCCAGCAGTCAGGAGTGCCCCATGACGGTGATCCGCCAGGACGATCTGATTCAGAGCGTCGCCGATGCCCTGCAGTACATCTCTTACTACCACCCGGTGGATTTCATTCGTGGCGTCAAGGAAGCCTACGAGCGGGAAGAGAGCAAAGCGGCCAAGGACGCCATGGCGCAGATTCTGGTGAACTCCCGCATGTCCGCCATGGGCCACCGGCCGATCTGTCAGGACACCGGCATCGTGACCGTGTTCGCCAAGGTCGGTATGAACGTGACCTTTGAAGGCGACATGAGCCTGGATGACATGATCAACGAGGGCGTGCGCCGGGCCTACAACCACCCGGACAACGTGCTGCGCGCCTCGGTGCTGGCGGACCCGGACGGCAAGCGCGCCAACACCAAGGACAACACACCGGCGGTGATCAACTACTCCATCGTGCCCGGCGACACCCTGGAAATCGATGTGGCGGCCAAGGGCGGCGGCTCCGAGGCGAAATCCAAGTTCGCCATGCTCAACCCGTCCGACTCCGTGGTCGACTGGGTGCTCGAGCAGGTGCCGAAGATGGGCGCCGGCTGGTGCCCGCCCGGCATGCTCGGCATCGGCATCGGCGGCACCGCCGAGAAGGCCATGCTGCTGGCCAAGGAATCGTTGATGGACCCCATCGACATCCACGAGCTGCAGGCCCGCGGCCCGCAAACCCGTTCCGAGGAACTGCGCCTGGAACTGTTCGAGAAGGTCAACGCGCTGGGCATCGGCGCCCAGGGCCTGGGCGGTCTGACCACGGTGCTGGACGTGAAGGTGGCGGATTACCCCACCCACGCGGCCAACAAGCCGGTGGCGATCATTCCCAACTGCGCCGCCACCCGTCACGCCCACTTCGTGCTGGACGGCACCGGCCCGGCGGATCTGAAAGCGCCGGACCTGGAAGAATGGCCGGACATTGCCTGGGGCAACGACGAGGGCGCCAAGCGCGTCAACCTGGACACGGTGACCCCGGAAGAGGTGCAAACCTGGCAGCCCGGCGACACCCTGCTGCTCTCCGGCAAGCTGCTCACCGGCCGCGACGCCGCCCACAAGCGCATGGTGGACATGATCGCCAAGGGCGAGGAACTGCCGGTGGACTTCACCAACCGCTTTATCTACTACGTGGGTCCGGTGGACCCGGTGGGCGATGAAGTGGTGGGCCCGGCCGGCCCGACCACCGCCACCCGCATGGACAAGTTCACCCGCACCATGCTGGAAAAGACCGGCCTGATCGGCATGGTCGGCAAGGCCGAGCGCGGCGACACCGCCATCGAGGCGATCCGTGACAACAAGGCGGTCTACCTGATGGCCGTGGGCGGCGCCGCCTACCTGGTGTCCAAAGCGATCCGCAAATCCCGCGTGGCCGCGTTCGAGGACCTGGGCATGGAAGCCATCTACGAGTTCGAGGTGGAGGACATGCCGGTGACCGTGGCGGTGGATTCCACCGGTGAATCGGTGCACAAAACCGGCCCGGTAATCTGGAAGAAAAAAATCGCCGAATCCGCCTGACCCCGCCTTCCCCGCTCCGCCACTTCGGCGGGCGGGGAACCAAACCCGGTGCCCGTGTTCGTAGAACACCGGGGAACGTGAAGCCGGCGCGCCGGCTCCACGTCTTGTTTTTCGCCTTCCGTCGTCAAGTTGCTGTTCATGAAACGACGCTCGCCGTTTTGGCTTTTTAGCTTGGGTTTGGGAAGTCTGTTGCTGTCCGGCTGTGCTTCCCTGATGGAGTCCGGTGCCTCGTTGTTGGGCCGTGAACCGGTGCCGGCCACGGTGGCCGGTCTGCCGCTTGCCGATCTGGGCACCCTGGACATCGAGGACGGCGCCTGCGCCGAACTGGCGGAGGCCCATGCCGAGGGGCGCCGGGTCAGTGGCCGGCGGCTGCGCGAACAATGGTTGCCGGCCTGCGCCGCTCGCATCGAGCAGGCCCGGGAGGCACGCCGTTTCGATCAGGAGATGGACCGGCTGGTGGAGCAGGCCTGGCAGGCCCAGCGCGCCGCCGAACGGGAGCAGGCCCGCCAGCGGGCCGAGCGGCAGCGGGTGCGCGAGGCCATGGAAGCGGCGCGCCGTGACGCCGAGACCCGCCAGGAAGCCAACCGCAAGCAGGACAACCGGACGCGGCTGCGCGAACGGCTCGCCGACGCCCATATCCTGACCATCCTTGAGGATGTGCCCGACCAGCCCCTGGCCTTTTCCCTGGGGCAACCCTCCGAACGCAGCCTCAAGAATTTCCTCGCCTGCCTGGAAGTGGGCTACCCCAATCAGGGCTATCAGGTGGACCGCCAGGACGACACGCTCACGGTCACCGCCCTGCAGGCGGACATGCTGCGCGGCGATGTGGACATCCGCGCCCGCTTCGTCAACGTCTGGGACACCTGGATGCTGGAGTTCCTGCGGGTGGCGGAGATGACCGCCGACACCCCCCGTGACCGTTTCATGCTGGCCCAGAACCTGATGGCCGGGCCCTGCTACGGCATTGATGAACTGCTCTGGCGCGGTGACGACGAAGCCCATCGCGGCTAAAGCCGGCCCTTGTAGGAGCGACCTGTAGGAGCGACTTCAGTCGCGATCACCGACAGCGCCAACATCATCGCGGCTGAAGCCGCTCCTACAAAAGGCCCCCCGTAGGAGCGACTTCAGTCGCGATCACCGACAACGCCAACACCATCGCGGCTAAAGCCGCTCCTACAAAAGGCCCCCGTAGGAGCGACTTCAGTCGCGATCACCGGCAGCGGCAAACATCATCGCGGCTAAAGCCGCTCCTACAAAAGGCCCCCGTAGGAGCGACTTCAGTCGCGATCACCGACAACGCCAACACCATCGCGGCTAAAGCCGCTCCTACAAAAGGCCCCCGTAGGAGCGACTTCAGTCGCGATCACCGACAGCGCCAACATCATCGCGGCTAAAGCCGCTCCTACAAAAGGCCCCTGTAGGAGCGACTTCAGTCGCGATCACCGGCAGCGGCAAACATCATCGCGGCTAAAGCCGCTCCTACAAAAGGCCCCCCGTAGGAGCGACTTCAGTCGCGATCACCGGCGGCGCCAAACGCCATCGCGGCTGAAGCCGCTCCTACAATTATGGGGCTGTGGCTTGGTGGTTCAGGAATTCCCCGATTACCCGATAGCTCTCCGCGCAGGCGTCCGGCACCAGGTCCTCCAGATTCAGATAGGCATGAATCATGTCCGGGAACGGTTGATGGCGGGCGTCCACGCCGGCGGCCTGGAGCCGTTCCACATAGGCCACGCCCTCGTCACGGAGCGGGCAGAAGCCGGCGGTGAGCACCAGGGTGGCCGGTAGCCGTGGGCTCACCGGCATATGCAGCGGCGAGGCGTCCCGGCGCCGTTGCTCATCCGGCGCGCCGCCGTCCTGGAAGTAGTGATCGAAGTACCAGCGGATGCGCGCGGTTTCCAGCAGGTAGCCGCGCCCGTTCTCGGTGAGGGACGGGTGCTCCAGGGTGTAATCCAGGCTCGGGTAGATCAGCACCTGTTTGTCGATGTTCAGGTCCGCGTCGTCCTGGGCCAGGGCACTGACGGTGGCCGCCAGGGCGCCGCCGCCGGAGTCGCCCACCAGGCTCAGCCGGGGGAGCACCCGGCAGCCGCAACGCTCCAGGGCCGGCCACAGATGGCGGGCCGCCGCATGGCAGTCCCGCAGCCCCAGCGGGTAGGGGCATTCCGGCGCCAGCCGGTATTCCACCGCCACCACCAGCTGCCCGCTGGCCTCCGCCAGGCGCCGGGCGATGGGGTCGTAGACGCGGATATCGCCGGCCATATGGCCGCCGCCATGGAAGAACAGCAGCACCGGCTTTGGCCGTTCCGGCGCCGGGTCGTACAGGCGCGCCGGCACCGGGTAATCGTCGGTGGCGATCATCAGGTCGCGCACCAGCGGCAGTTCCACCGGCCGGGTCACCAGGCTGGCGGTCATCGACGCCATGCTCTCGCGCACCGTCACCGGGGTGGCTTCCAGGCCCCGGGCGGCCTGGTCGGCCACCAGCCGGTTGAGCCGTTCCAGCCAGTCGGCCAGGGCCGGGTGCGGCCGGTCGGCCTTGAAGGCAGCGGGGGGCGTCAGCATTGAAACAGCACCAGGGCCTCGCCGTCGCACAGCAGACGGCCGTCCTCGCCGACGCAGCGGGTGTGCAGATTGACCAGCGCCTTGTCGCCGCGCAGGCGGCTCACCGCCACGCTGGCGGTAAGCGCTTCGCCGGGGCGGCCCTGGTCGTGAAAGCGCATGCTCTGCTTCAGGTAGTTGGTGCCATGGCCGGGCAGTTGCTCGCCCAGCAAATAGGAGAACAGAGCGGCGATCAGCGGTTCGGGCACCGTGCCCCAGTCACCGTCGAACTCCGCCAGACGGCACCATTCCTGGATATCCTCGTCGCTGTAGCGGCGCGTGACCCGGGCCTGGTCGTCGATCTTCAGGGCATCGAAGCGGGGCTGGCTCATGGGCGTGCCTCCTGGTCCGGTCGGTGGTTCAGGCGCAGCCGGCAGCGGCCTTCCAGGCACGGCTCGCCGCTGCCGTTGCGCACCCGGGTGCGCAGTTCCAGGCGGTCGTCCGCCGGCGGCGCCAGCACCTCCAGCTGCAGGGTGATGGGCTCGCCGGCGAAGGCCGGGGCCGGGAACATCAGGTCCTGGCTTTCCAGTTCGGCGCCCGGGTAGTGGCGGGCGATCAGCCCGCGCAGCGCGGTGAACAGCAGCATGCCATGGGATACGGTGGCGCCGAAGCGGGTGCCGGCGGCGTAGTCCGGGTTCACATGGATCGGGTTGTGGTCGCCGCTGAGCGCGGCGAAGCGGTCGAAGTGGGCCTGTTCCAGCACCTGCTGGTACTCGATGGCGCCGTTGTCCCGAGGGGGCCCGTTGTCGTTAAACCGCATCACGCAGCTCCTGTTTGGTCACTTTGCCCAGGGCGTTGCGGGGCAGGGCGTCCACCCGCTGGAATGCCTTGGGTACCTTGTAGCCCGCCAGCCGCTCGCGGCAGAAGGCGCGCAGGGTGTCCTCGCCGGGGTCGTCGGCGCCGTCACGCAGGCCGTAGAAGGCCTTGCCCACTTCGCCCCATTTGTCGTCCGCCATGCCCACCACCGCCACTTCGGCCAGGGCCGGGTGCTGTTCCAGCACCTTTTCCACCTCGGCGGGGTAGACGTTTTCGCCGCCGGAAATGTACATGTCCTTCCAGCGGTCGACGATGTAGTAGCAGCCGTCCGCATCGCGCCGCGCCACGTCGCCGCTGTGCAGCCAGCCGTCGGCGCGGATCGCCTCGGCGGTGGCCTCCGGCCGGTTCCAGTAGCCCGGGGTGATGTTGGGGCCGCGAATCAGCAGTTCGCCGGCCTCGCCCTCGGGCACGTCCTGGCCGTCGCGGCCGACGATGCGCACCTCGGTGAGCAGTTGCGGGCGGCCCACGGAGCCGATCTTGTCGATCACCAGTTCCTCGTCGAGCAGGAACACGGTGGGCCCGGTTTCCGTCATGCCCATGCCGGTGCGCACACGGATGCCCTGGTCCACATAGCGTTGCGCCACCGGCAGCGACAGCGGCGCGCCGCCGCAGCCCCAGGAACGCACGCCCTTGAGACGGTCGCCGGAGAACGACGGGTGTTCCAGCAGCGCCTGATACACCGCCGGCACGCCGAAGAAGATGGTCGCCCGGTTTTCCAGCACCCGCAGGGCCTGATCCGGGTCGAAGGCCCGCGCCACCAGCACGCTGCCACCGGCCAGGAACACCGCCGAGGAATACAGATTGATGCCGGCGGTGTGGAACAGGGGCAGCACGTTGAGCAGCACGTCACGGCCGGTGAGTTCCACCGCCAGGCCGATGTTCAGATAGTTGGCCAGCATCATGCGGAAGGTCTGGATCACGCCCTTGGGTTTGCCGGTGGTGCCGGAGGTATAGAGCAGGTACCAGGGGGTGTCCGGGTCCTTGTCCGGGTGACCGCTCAGATCCGGCTGCACCGCCGCCAAATCCTCGGCGTAGTCCCGTTGGCCGGCGGCGGCGCCGTCCAGGGCCACCAGGGTCAGACCTTGATGTTGCTCCGCCAGGGTGGCGGCGGCGTCGGCGAACTCCGCGCCGAAAATCAGCGCGCCGGGTTGGCAGTCTTCCATCAGCACGGTCAGTTCCGGTACCGCCAGACGCCAGTTCAGCGGCACCAGAATCAGGCCGGCCTTGGCGCAGCCGAACAGCATGGCGAAAAACTCCGCCCGGCTGTGGCCCAGGTAGGCGAGCCGGGCGCCGTCCTTCAGGCCCCAGTGCTGGCGGGCGGCGGCGGCCAGCCGCGCGGCCCGCTCGTTGAGGGCTGCGTAGTCGTAGCGTTCGCCGCTGTCCAGGTCCTCCAGCGCCGGGCGGTCCGGCGTTACCCGTGCCCGGTGGGCAAGCAGGTCGAACATTTCCATTTTTTATTCTCCCGGTTTTGCGTTGTTCGGGGGTTCGTGGCTATCGCGACTGAAGTCGCTCCTACAGGGTGCGTTGTAGGAGCGACTTTAGTCGCGATCAGACGTTCAGGGATTCAGTTCCGACCAGTCGAACCGGGTAATACGGTTGCTGATCAGCGAAAACACATAGACGTCGTCGCCGCCCACGGCCACCTGCTCGGTGTCGAACAGGCCGCCGGGGCGGGTGCCCAGGGACCGCTGCAGCCAGTGGCCCTGGTAGGCCGGGCGGATCACGCCGGCGCCGTCCGGGCTGTAGTCGTCCGGGTTGGCCCAGGCCCGCGCCACCATGTTGAAGCCGTCGGCCACCACCAGGGCATCGCGGGCGGCGTCGTAGGCGAGGCCGGCGGGCAGGAACAGGCGGTCCGGGTCGAGATCGTCCGGGTGGTCATAGGTGCCGCCGCCCTCGCCGAGCTGGCCGATCAGGGCGCCGTTGGCCGGGTTCAGGGCCTGGATGCGCTGGTTGCGGCGGTCGGTGACATAGACCCGGTCGTCCAGGGCCAGCACGCTGCCGATCTGGTCGAAGGTGCCGGCGCTGCCCTGTTCGAAGAAGTCCGGCCCCAGGCTCCAACCGTCGCCCAGGTCGGTGCCCTTGGAGGTGTCCACGCCGCCGGCGTACCAGTTGCCGTTCAGGGTGCCGCTGCCGCTGTCGTAGTCGAAGCGCCACACATAGTTGTCGAAGCTGGTGATGTAGACGGCGTGCTCGTCGCCGCCCTGGGTAACGCTCACCGACACCGGGTAGTTGGTGTTGCTGGTGGACAGGCCGATCTCCGGCACCGACAGGCCGCCGGTGCGGTAGCTGAGATTGAACAGTTCTTCCAGATTGCCGTTGGCGTCATAGATGCGCAGGCTGGCGTCGCCGATGTAGGGCCAGGGCAGGGTGGCGTCGGCGCCCACCAGCACCGCCACGCCTTCGCCGATGTTGCTGTCGGTGAAGGTGGCGATGCCGGTGACCCCGTAGCTGATGTTGGTGCCCGGGAAGCGGCCCTGATAGTTGCCGCTGCTGTCGTACATGTTGATGCGGGTGTTGGGGGTGTCGCTGACCAGCAGACGGTTCTTGCTGCCCAACCAGGCCATGCCGCTGGCGGAGTGCAGCTGGCCGGCCAGGGTGCGCGGGTGGCCCCAGAATTCGTTGTTGGACACGGTGCCCACGCCGGCGGACACCGAGCAGCGCAGCAGGCTGGTGCCACTGGAATTGGTCCAGCATTTCTTGATGCGGTTGTTGCCGGAATCACTGACCAGGTGCACCCGGGCGTTGCTGTAGTAGTAGCCCCAGGAATAAATGTTCTCCCGGTAGAAACTGCCGTCGGCGCGGATCACCGGCACCAGATCGTTGGGCAGCTGGAAGGCTTCGTCCTCGGTGCCGGCGCTGGTGGGAGCGCGCATTTCCACCTGGTGGATACCGAGCCGGCCATACACCCAGGCGGCGGAGGCGTCGCTGCTTTTGCTGGAGCGGTAACGCACCGGGTTGCTGTCACTGGTGCTGGCCAGGTTGTTGAAACGCAGAATGCGACCGTTGTAGGTGTCCGCCACGTAGAGGTTGCCGGCCAGGTCGGTGCGCAGCCCGCGCGGTCGTTTCAGATGATCGGCGCTGCCGCCGTCGCGGAAGCGGCCGAGCATGTCGTCCAGGGTGAGCTGGCCGGTGGTGGTATCGACCCGGAAGATCTTGATGCGGTTGTTGCCGTTGTCGGCCACGTACAGATAGGTGGCGCCGTTGTCCGGCGAAGTGTAGTAGGTCATCCCTTGGGGAATGCGGAAGCCATCGCGCTTGTCCGGCTCGCCGGCGTAGTCGTCGTAATAGGTGGAGTCGCTGCCGTGGTCCTTGTCCACGCCGCGAATACGCGGGCCGGCGCCCACGTAGCGGCCGCTCACGTTCTGGTGGCCCAGGGTCTGGATCAGGGAGACCTGGTAGCCGTTGTCCGGGTCGATGCTGAACGCTTTGATGCGATGGTTGAATTCATCGGACACATAGATGAAACCCTGCGGCGTGATGGTCATGTTGCGCGGCAGGTACAGGTCCTCGCCGCCGCCGTGGCCGGGTTGGCCGATGGAGGTGACGTATTCGAAATCGCCGGCGGCGCCGGACACGGTGCGGAAAAAGTGCACCTGCTGCAGGCCCACGTCGTTCACATAGAGGCCCGCCAGGCGGTCGTCGTCCGCTTCGCTTTTCGACAGAAAGGCGATGCCCAGGGGCGCGCGGATTTGCGGTACCGAGCTGGCCGGGCTGTCGGCGGCCAGGGTGGTGTCGCCGTCGTCCAGGCGGCCGGTGAGGGCGCCGTTCAGATTCAGCACCTTGATCTCATGGTTGCCCATGTCGGCCACGTAGACGCGGGAGCCGCTGGCACCGCCGCTCAGTGAGTCGCGGTCGTAGGTCACCGTGGTGGGGGTGTTGAACTGGTAGCGCTGCTGCACCGGCTCGCCGCTGAGTTCCGCGGAGCGGTCCTCGTCGGCGAAGGTGTCGAAGGCGCCGGCGGTGAGGGGTAGCGCGGTGAAGGGCAGGGCGCCGAGTAACAGCGTGCCGGCCAGGTTTGTTATTTTCATGATGCTCTCCCGTTGGTTTTTATTCTTTGCGTGCGTTATCGCGGCTAAAGCCGCTCCTACAGGGACTCCGTAGGAGCGACTTCAGTCGCGATATGCTGCTTATCGTTTCAGGAAGGCGGCCATGCCCTGGTCCGCCTCGTCGCTTTCGATCTGCTCCAGAAAATGCCGGTGTTCCGCTTCCAGGCCGGCGGCCACCGTGGCCCGGTCCGGCCGCGTCAGCGCCAGGGTCCGGCGCACGCTGTCAGGTTTGGCGTCATGGATTTTCTCCGCCACCGCCCGGGCTTGGGCGCCGGTGTCGTCGGCGCCGGCGCGGTACTGCACCAGGCCCAGCCGGTGCGCCTCGTCCGCGTCCAGGCGGCGGTTGGTGAGCTGAATATCCATTGCCCGGGCGCGGCCGATGCGTTCCGGCATCAGCGCGGTCCAGCCGCCGTCCGGGCTGAAGCCCACCACCGTGTACCAGGGCGCGAAGCTGGCCCGGTCGCCGGCCACGGCGATGTCGCAGGCCAGCACCAGCCCCAGGGAGCCGCCGGTGACCAGGCCGTGCACCGCCACCACCGTGGGCACCGGCAGGTCGAGCAGATCCAGCAGGGTGGCGTTGAGCGTGCCCACCACTTTGTCCGCGTAGGCGCGGCGCTGCGCGCGGGGGGTGTCATGGAAGCCGGCCACGTCGCCGCCGCTGGAAAAGGAGCGGCCGGCGGCGTCCAGGATCAGCACCGCCGCATCGCTGTCGCGCACCCGCGCCAGTTGTTCGCGCACCGCGTCCAGCAGTTCCGGCACCAGGGCGTTGTGGCGTTGCGGCCGGTTCAGGGTGAGCCGCGCGATGCGGTCCTCGATATGCAGGGTCGCCGCGCTCATTGGGTTTTCTCCTTGCCGTCCAGGGCCAGGCCGTGGCGGAACAGGTCGGAGATGGTGGCGACGATCTCGTCGAACGGCACGTCCCGCTCCCACAGGGCGTAACGCAGCCCCAGGAAATTGGACATGCCCATCAGCGCCCACACCCGCACCTCGTTGTTGCCGGCGCGGATTTCACCCTTGCGGGTGGCGTCGGCGAGCATGCGCAGATAGCCGCGCCCGAACGCCTCGTAGTATTCCCGGTAAATGGACTCGTCCACGAACTGGGCTTCCTGCAGCACCCGGTACAGGGACGGGTGCTCGAACAGATACTGGAGGAAGGCGCGCAGGCCTCTTTCCTCCGCCTGCAGGCGGTCACCGACGCCGACGATCTCGGCGGCCAGATAGGCGCGCACCTGATGGCCCATGTCGCGTACCAGCTCGCGGAGAATTTCTTCCTTGCCGGCGAAGTAGGTGTAGAAGGTGCCCTGGGCGACGCCGGCGGCGCGGGTAATGTCGGTGATGCCGGCGCGGTGGTAGCCGAGGGTGCCGAAGGTGTCCTCCGCCGCCTGCAGGATGCGGGCGCGGGTGCGGGCGCCACGGGCGGTCTTGGGGGCGCCGGGGCCGGCGTCACTGGAGGTGGAGCCGGGAACGGATTTGGCGTTGGCGGTCGTGGTCATGGGAGCCCGTATTTTGTTCTTTGAAAGTTGAATCGGTATTCAACTAAATTAGGTTTGGGTGATCATTCTGTCAACTATGAAGACCTGAATAGCGTGCCTTAACGGCTTCTTGGATGCTGTGATTTATTGGCTAAAGCACTGTATTTATAGGGGTTTAGGGGCGTTTTGGTGGGGGCGGGTGGAAATATTCCACGGTCGTGGAATTTTTTTCGCCAGACTCTTGCGGAAAGGTGAATCAGTTGTCATATTGTTGGCGCACGCTTTCAAGAACAGCACAACAACAACTCACGGCCAACGGCCGGAACAAGAATAGGGAGAGATCCTATGAAGCGTCTTATTACCGCCACGGCCTTCACCCTCACGGCCCTGGCCGCCGCGCCCCTGGCGCAGGCCGCCGACTCCATCCGCATCGCCCATGTCACCGGCTTCACCGGCCCCCTGTCCGCCTATGCGGAGCAGCTTGGCGTGGGTATGAAAATGGGCTTCGAGTACGCCACCGACGGCAGCATGGAAATCGAAGGCCGCAAGATCGAGATCATCGACAAGGACACCCAGCTGGACCCGGCCCGGGCCCGCTCCCTGGTGGAGGAAGCCTACGCCGAGGACGACGCCCAGATCGTGGTGGGCCCGGTATCCTCCGGCGTGGCCCTGGCCACCCTGCCGATCGCCGAACAGTACGAACGCATCATCATGCCCGAGGGCGTGGCCGACGCCATCACCGGCGCCGACTGGAACCGCTATGTGTTCCGGGTCGGCCGCAACTCTTCCCAGGACGCGGTTTCCAACGCCGTGGCGCTGGGCGAACCCGGGGTCTGCGTGGCCACCATCGCCCAGGATTATGCCTTCGGCCGTGATGGCGTGGCCGCCTACAAGGAAGCCATGGAAGGCCAGGGCGGCAAGGTGGTGCACGAGGAATACCTGCCCACCGACGCCACCGACTTCACCGCCGCCGCCCAGCGCCTGTTCAACGCGCTCAAGGACCGGGACGGCTGTGAGCAGGGCAAGTACATCTTCGCCATCTGGGCCGGCAGCGCCAACCCGCTGAGCCGCATCCAGGACCTGCAGCCGGAACGCTTCGGCATCAAGCTGGCCACCGGCGGCAACATCCTGCCGGCGCTGGTGAGCTACTCCGAGTTTCCGGGCATGGAAGGGGCCGGCTTCTACTACTTCGAGTCGCCCAAGAACGAGATCAACGACTGGTTCGTGAAAGAGCACTTCAAGCGTTACAACGCGGCGCCGGACTTCTTCACCGCCCAGGGTTTCTCCCAGGCCATGGCGATCACCGCCGCGATCCGCAAAGCGAAAGGCTCCACCGACACCGAGGACCTGATCAAGGCGTTCGAGGGGCTGGTGTTCGAAACCCCGAAAGGCAAGATGATCATCCGCGACGAGGACCACCAGGCCCTGCAGGAGATGTACCACTTCCGCATCAAGGCCGAGGAGCGGGATGACTGGTTCGCCAACCGCACCGTCACCGCCGGTGTCCCGGAGCTGGTGCGCACCATCGCCATCGATCAGATGAACATCCCGATCCGCAATAAGTGAAGACCGTTGAAAGTTAAAAGTTAAAAGTTGAAAGCGCGGGCCGGTTCGTACCATCCGAAACGCCGTGCCCGCGCCCGGTTTTCCTTTCAACTTGCAACTTGCAACTGGTGATTTTCGCAACACCTGTTCCCATTATTCCGATAACACAAAGGGACCATCCATGGCCTCCTTGCATCCCGAAACCGCCTCCCGTCCGGTGCTGGAAACCCGCGACCTGACCATCAACTTCGGTGGGCATGTGGCGGTGAACCGGGTGTCCTGCGCGTTTCACGCGGGCACGTTGACCTCCATCGTCGGGCCCAACGGGGCGGGCAAGACCACCTGGTTCAATCTGATTTCCGGGCAGCTGGCCGCGTCCGCGGGCAGCGTGCGGTTGTTCGACGAAGACATCACCAGGCTGGGCGCCGCCGCCCGGGCCGATAAGGGCCTGGGCCGCGCGTTCCAGCTGACCAATCTGTTTCCCAATCTGACGGCGCTGGAAAACGTGCGTCTGGCGGTGGCCTCGCGCCATCGCATCGGCCATGTGTTCTGGCAGATGGCCAGCCGCCGCCGGGACCTTACCGACCGCGCCGCCGCCTATCTGGAGCAGGTCAACCTGGGCCGCCGGGCCGGCGACCTGGTGGCCAATCTGCCCCACGGCGATCAGCGCAAACTGGAAGTGGCGTTGATGCTGGCGCTGGAGCCGGAAGTGTTCATGTTCGATGAACCCACCGCCGGCATGAGCGTGGACGAAGTGCCGGTGATCCTGGATCTGATCGCCGACATCAAGAACAAGCAGAACAAAGTGATCCTGCTGGTGGAACACAAAATGGACGTGGTGCGCTCCCTGTCCGACCGCATCGTGGTGTTGCACAACGGTGAACTGGTGGCCGACGGCGAGCCCGCCGAGGTGATCGCCTCACCCATCGTCCAGGAAGCCTATCTGGGCGCCAGCGCCGATGAACCCGCCGAGGAAGCCTGATATGAGCGATCCGATTCTTTCCCTCACCGGCGTGCGCGCGGACATCGATCAGTACCACATTCTGCATGGCGTGGACCTGCAGGTGCCGAAGGGCGAGCTGACCGTGCTGCTGGGCCGCAACGGCGCCGGCAAGAGCACCACCCTGCGCACCATCATGGGCCTGACCACGGTGACCGGCGGCCAGGTGCGCTTCCAGGGCGAGGACATCACCGGCCAGCCGACCCCGCGCATTGCCCGCAAGGGCATTGCCTTCGTGCCCGAGAACATGGGCATTTTCAGCCTGCTGACGGTGCGCGAAAACATGGTGCTGGCGGCGGTGAGCGGGCCCATGGACGAACAGCGCCTGAACTGGATTTTTGAACTGTTCCCGCCCATGAAGAAATTCTGGAACCGGCCGGCGGGCAATCTTTCCGGCGGCCAGAAACAGATGCTGGCCATTGCCCGGGCGGTGATCGAACCCCGGGAACTGCTGCTGGTGGATGAGCCCACCAAGGGCCTGGCGCCGGCCATCATCAATGATCTGGCGGACGCCTTCGAGCAGCTCAAGCAGCAGCAGGTGAGCATCCTGCTGGTGGAACAGAACTTCAATTTCTCCCGGCGTCTGGGCCAGTCCGTGGCGGTGATGAACGACGGCGGGGTGGTGTACGCCGGCCAGATGGCCGAGCTGGCCGATAACGAGGAACTGCAGCAGGAACTGCTGGGCCTCGGTCTCGGCGCGCATCAATAGGGGCGTGCCATGAATAAGGAGAACACAGCCATGTCGGCGCACGACGAAATTCTCGAACCGCGGCCCCAGGGCGCCATCGCCCGGTTCCGCGCTTTCCGCGAGAAACAGCCGCACCTGTTTCTGCTGGTGCTGATGATGCTGGTGGCGTTTTTCATGATGGACCCGCGCACCTGGGTGGTGCTCACCATCAGCGGCCTGGCCATGGGCGCCATGGTGTTCCTGATGGCCTCGGGCATGACGCTCACCTTCGGGTTGATGAACGTGCTTAACCTGGCCCACGGCGCCTTTATTTCCCTGGGCGCCTTCGCCGGCGCCACGGTGCTGGTGCACTGGCTCAACGCCAGCGCCGGCGAGTCCTCGCTGCTGGCCAACCTGGCGGCGGTGGTGCCGGCGCTGGGCTTTGCCCTGGCGGTGGCCGGCGTGGTCGGGTTGCTGTTCGAGCGGCTGGTGATCCGGCCGGTGTACGGCGACCACCTCAAGCAGATTCTGGTGACCGTGGGCGGCTCCATCATTCTGATGGAAATGATCCATGTGATCTGGGGCCCCAACGAGATTCCGGTGCCGCGCCCGGACGCGCTCACCGGCGCCTTTCTGGTGCCCGAGTCCTGGCCGGTGATCGGCGGCGTGGCGCTGGAGAAATACCGGCTGATCGCGGTGATTCTGGGGCTGGCGGTGTACGGCATGATGACCTGGGTGATCGAACATACCCGCACCGGCATCCTGATCCGCGCCGGCGTGGAAGACCAGGAGATGGTGGAGGTGCACGGCTACCGCATCCGTCTGCTGTTCCTGGGCGTGTTCGTGGCCGGTTCGGCGCTGGCCGGGCTGGGCGGCGCCATGTGGGCCATGTACCGGGAGATCATCACCGCGCACATGGGCGATGAGCTGATGATCTCGGTGATCGTGGTGATCATTCTCGGCGGGCTGGGTTCCATCAAGGGCTGTTTCTACGGCGCCGTGCTGGTGGGCCTGATCAATCTTTATGTGGGCTACCTGGAGCCGCGTCTGGCGGCGGTGGCCACCGTGGGTCTGATGGTGGGCGTGCTGATGTGGCGGCCCCAGGGCCTGATTCCGGTCATCAAGGTTTAAGGGGCGCCTGGCTATGATGCAACGACTGCTTTCCGGCGATTACCCGCGCAGCCGCGCGCTCACCGCGCTGCTGCTGATCATCGGCGTGAGCCTGGCGCTGGGCCCGTTCCTGTTTCCCGGGGTGCGTGCCTTCTCCATGCTCGGCATGATCTGTGTGTTCATTATCGTGGTGGCTTCCTACGACCTGATGCTGGGTTACACCCACATCGTGTCGTTCGCGCACACCATGTTCTTCGGCATCGGCGCCTACGGCGTGGCGATGGCCTCGGACGCCTTTGGCAGCGGCTACGGCGCTCTGTTCATCGGCATTGGCGGCGCCATGCTGCTCACCATTCTGCTGTCGCTGCTGCTGGGCCTGCTGTCGTTGCGGGTCAAGGCGATCTTCTTCGCCCTGGTGACCCTGGCGGTGGCGTTCGCCTTTCTCAGCCTGGTGACCCAGCTGTATAACCTCACCGGCGGCGAGGACGGCCTGGCCATGCGGGTGCCCCGGGAACTTGGGCCGGCGTTCCGGCCGTTCGATGAGCCCTGGGTGGGTTTCGATGTGGTGGGCTTTATCACCGGCCTGTTCAGCGCCCCGGCCGGGGCCTTCCAGAACGCCCTGTTCGATGTGCGCATCAGCGGCAAGCACCTGATGTACTACGTGGCCTTCGTCAGCGCGGTGCTGGTGTTCCTGTTCCTGCTGCGCATGGTCAACTCGCCGTTCGGCCGGGTGCTGCAGGCGATCCGTGAAAACGAATTCCGCGCCCAGGCGCTGGGCTACCGCACCGTGTTTTACCGCACCGCCGTGGTGATCGTGTCGGCGCTGCTGGCGACCCTGGCCGGGGTGCTGTTCGCCCTGATCAACCGCTACGTGAACCCGGAGAACACGCTCAACTTTGAATTGATGGTGTTTATCCTGCTGATGTGCGTGATCGGTGGCATGGGCACCCTGTACGGAGCGGTGGTGGGCACCGCCGTGTTCCTGCTGGCGCAGAATTACCTGCAAGACCTGCTCAAGCTGCTGGCCGGCTTCACCGAGCCCGGCAGTCTGCTGGAGCATCTGGTGGGGCCGGATCGCTGGCTGCTGTGGTTCGGCCTGCTGTTTGTGCTCAGCGTGTATTTCTTCCCCACCGGCATCGTCGGCCAGCTGCGGCTGTGGGCGGCGCGCCGCCGGCAGCGCCGGGCCGGCGACAGCCCGCTGGCGGAACAAGGAGATCAACATCATGCGTCTTAACGACCGTGTGGCAATCATTACCGGCGCCGGCCGTGGCATTGGCCGCGGCATCGCCGAACAGTACGCCCGGGAAGGGGCGCGGGTGGCGGTGGCGGATCTTGATGCCGCCACCGCCGAGGAAGCGGCGGCCGCCATTCGCGGCGCCGGCGGCGAGGCCATCGCCGTGACCATGGATGTCACCGACGAAAACGCGGTGGAGGACGGCGTACAACAGGTGATCGACACCTGGGGCCGCCTCGACATCGCCATTGCCAACGCCGGGGTGCAGCACATTGAAGCCCTCGACAAGCTGTCCCTGGCGGATTGGCGCAAGGTCACCAGCGTGCATCTGGACGGCGCTTTCCTGCTGACGCGGGTGGCGCTGCGCCGGATGTACGGCAGTGGTGGCGGCACCCTGCTGTACATGGGCTCGGTGCATTCCCTGGAAGCTTCGCCGTTGAAGTCGCCCTACGTGGCCGCCAAGCACGCCCTGCTGGGGCTGTGCCGGTCGGTGGCCAAGGAAGGCGCCGAACACGGCGTGCGTAGCCACATTATTTGCCCGGGGTTCGTGCGCACCCCGCTGGTGGAGAAGCAGATTCCGGAGCAGGCCCGGGAACTGGGGATCTCCGAGGAAGACGTGGTGCGCAACGTGATGCTCAAGAACACCGTGGACGGGGAGTTCACCACCGTGGAAGACATCGCCCGGCTGGCCACCGATCTGGCGGCGTTTCCGTCGGCGGCGCTCACCGGCCAGTCGTTCGTGGTCAGCCACGGTTGGCATATGGGGTAGGGCGGTTTTGGATCGCATCGCGGCTTCGGCCGCGATCAGAAAAGGTCCGGGGGCCGGTT
This sequence comes from Alloalcanivorax gelatiniphagus, assembly GCF_005938655.1. GTDB lineage: Bacteria > Pseudomonadota > Gammaproteobacteria > Pseudomonadales > Alcanivoracaceae > Alloalcanivorax > Alloalcanivorax gelatiniphagus. The sequence continues at coordinate 217,689 of NZ_VCQT01000027.1, read as the reverse complement.
CCATCCCTGGAACCTGGAGATCGATCAGGCCTTCGGAGGGGTCGCAGAAAAGGAAAACCTGAAGGGGCCCGCCGGACCACTGAATGTACTGTACGGAAGGACAGTAGTCAACGAAGCGAGCGGATTTGGCAAAGAAAGACGGGAGAGCCGTGCACGCCGGGGGAGACCCCGGCGTTTTTTTAGCTTGCAGCTTGAGGCTTGTAGCTTGCGGCGCTTATTCCTGCTCGGGCAGGGTGATGTTCAGTTCCAGGATTTCGCAGCCGGATTCCCGGTCGAGCTGGATGTTGACCGCGTCCTGGTCCACCGGCACGTACTTGCGCACCACCATCAGCAGTTCTTCCTGCAGTTGCGGCAGGTAGTCCGGCCCGCCCCGGGTGGAGCGTTCCCGGGCGACGATGATTTGCAGGCGTTCCTTGGCCACCGACGCCGATTTTTCCTTCTTGGGTAGCAAATAGCTGAAGATGCTCATCGTCACCCTCCGAACAGTCGGCCGAACAGGCTTTTCTTGGTGCTGGTCAGGAAGCGGTGTTCGCGTTCCTCGCCGAGGAAGCGGGCCACCGCGTCCTCATAGGCCTGACCGGCATCGGATTCCGCGTCCAGGATCACCGGCGTGCCGCCGTTACTGGCATTGAGCACGGCCTGGGATTCCGGGATCACGCCCAGCAGGTCGATGGCCAGGATCTCGGTCACGTCTTCCACGGACAGCATCTGGCCGCTTTCCACCCGCTGCGGGGAGTAGCGGGTCAGCAGCAGGCGGGCGGGAATGTCGCCTTCGCCCTGTTCCGCCTTGCGGGTTTTGCTGGAGAGAATGCCGAGGATGCGGTCGGAGTCACGCACGCTGGACACTTCCGGGTTGGTCACCACCACCGCCTCGTCGGCGAAATAGGCGGCGGTAAGCGCGCCTTTCTCGATGCCCGCCGGGCTGTCGCAGATGATGTATTCCATGCCCATGTCCTTGAGGCCGTTGAGCACCTGCTCCACGCCTTCCAGGGTCAGGGCGTCCTTATCGCGGGTCTGGGAAGCGGGGAGGATAAACAGGTTCTCCACGCGCTTGTCCTTGATCAGGCCCTGCTTGAGGTTGGCGTCGCCGCTGATCACATTGACCAGGTCGTACACCACGCGGCGTTCGCAGCCCATGATCAGATCCAGGTTGCGCAGGCCCACGTCAAAATCGATCACCGTGGTTTTGTGGCCGCGCAGCGCCAGGCCGGTTGCCAGGGCCGCGCTGGTGGTGGTTTTGCCCACACCCCCCTTGCCGGATGTTACGACCACGATTTTTGTCACGATCTCGTCTCCTTGAATGAGTGTTCGCGGGGCGGCGTTACTTGCCGCTCAGCTCGACGAAGCGCATGGCGTCGCCGTCCAGGGTAATTTGCACCGCCTTGCGGCGTCGATTATCAGGCAGATCCTCGGCCACCCGGTAGTGCCCGGCGATGGACACCAGCTCCGCGTCCAGGTCCTGGCAGAAGATGCGCGCCGAGGTGTCCCCGCGCACCCCGGCCAGGGCCCGGCCACGCAGCGTGTTGTAAACATGGATATGGCCTTCGGCCAGCAGTTCCGCGCCGGTGCTCACCGGCGCCAGCACGATCAGATCGCCACGGCTGTAGATCTGCTGCCCGGAGCGCACCGGTTGCTCCACCAGCAGCGTCTCGGCGGCGGCCGGGGCGGCTTCGCTGGCCGGGGCCGGTTCCGCCCGGGGCACATCGCGGCCGCCGGCCAGGCTGATGCTGCCCAGGCCGAGCATGGCGGCGGTGTCGCCGTCCATGTGCGGATTGCGGGCCAGGGCCACCAGGTTCACGCCCAGGCCGCGCAGGGTGTCCACCGCGGACAGCAGCTCGATCTGATTGACGTCCTCGGGGGCGGCCACGTCGATCACCACCGGCGCGTCGCGCAGCCATTGCGCCGCGTCCTCGAGCCGGCGGCTCACTTCGCGGTGCAGGGTGTTGGGGTCCAGGTCCTTGAGCTGAAGGACCGTCATCATCAGCATGCGGCCCTTGAATTCCAGAACCGCTTTTTCCTCGGAAGCCACTGTCATTGGAGGGTGTCTTGTACCGAATGGGTGGACGCCGGCGAAAAGCGGGGCGGCCGGCGGCGGAACGGAAGAAGCCTAGTCGAAAGCGCCATTCGGTGAAAGCGGCGTGACAAAAGCGCTTTGTTAAATTTCGCCGCTCTGGGACGGATTGGGCAGAAATTCATCGCCGGGTAGGAAGAACGGCGTAGTTGGCGGCCGCCAGGCTCCATTGTCAGGGCTTATCTTCAACGAATCGGGGCAACGCCGGCAACCCGGCCCTCAGCCGTGCCTGTCCATCAAAAGAAGAACCATGGCAAGGAAACACATGCCCCCCGCCGCCAGCATGGCGCTATGAAAGCCATGCTCCATGGCCGCCACATACAGGTCCGAGATAACCGGCAGATCCCCGGGGAACAGATGTTGGGTTACCGCTTGATGGGCCACCCGTGCCCCATCGCGGATGCCGTTTTCATGGGCGGCCCGGGTAAGAAAACTCACCGCTTGATTGCTCAGCAGGGTGCCGAGCAGTGCAATGCCGATGGTCATGCCCGCCTGGCGCAGGGCATTCATTGTCGCCGACGCGGCACCGGACCGTTCCGCCGGCACCGCATTCATAACGGCGATACCGGTGCCCGGAACGGCCAGCCCGGCGCCCAGCCCGAGCAGTGCGAACAGCGTTCCCACCAGCCAATAGGGGGTCTGGGCGCTGAGCAAGACCATGGTCGACATGGACAGGGCGACCAGCCCGTAACCGGCCACCATCAACCTCCGCACCCCCATGAGCGTGCTGAGGCGTCCAAACAGCATGGATACGCCGCCGGTAACGACGAATTGCGGCATCATCCGCCAGCCGGCCTCCGATGGGCTCCATTGCTGAATTTGCTGCAGGAAAATCGAGAAGAAGAACAGGCTTCCGTAATAGGAAAAACCCAGGGCGAACGACGCAAAGTTGGCAATGGCGAAGGCCCGATTCTTAAACAGCCAGATAGGCAGCAAGGGCCGCTTTACACGCATTTCCACGATCACGAAGGCGATCATCGCGACCAGGGAAACGGCCAGGGGAATCATGGAAAACGCACTGAGAAAACCGGTACGGCCGGCTTCGATCATGCCGTATGTCAGCGCCCCCAGGCAGACAATACTGAGGCTCTGACCCAGCGGGTCCAGCGCCGCCTGCTCGGGGTAACGGTGTTCGGTGATCCCCCATGCGCCCAGCCCGAGCGCGATAAACCCCAGGGGCAGGTTTATCAGGAAAATGCTTTGCCAACCGGCACTGTGCAGCAGCAGCCCGCCCAGCAGGGGCCCCAGGATCAAGGCAAGAGCGGTGAAGGCGGACCAGCCGCCAATCGCATGGGCCCGCTCCCGGGGATCGGTGAAGGCATGGGTCAGGATCGTCATGGCGCCGGGAATCAACAGCGCCGCCGCCACGCCCTGGACCGCCCGCCCGATCAGGAAAAGCGTCAGGGAAGCCGACACCGCGCATAACGCCGAACCCAGCGTAAACAACGCCACACCGGCCATCCAGGCGCGCTTGTGGCCATACCGGTCGCCGATGGGGCCGGCGGACAGCATCAGCGCCGACAGACAAATGGCATAGGCGTTGACCACCCACTGCAGGCCGGCGATATCCGTGCTCAGCGCCGTTTGCAGGGTGGGCAGGGCCACGTTGACGATACTGATGTCGAGCGTGGCCAGGAAGGTGCCCAGATAGGCGGCACCAAGGGCGGCCCGCCGGCGGGAGCGCGGCGCGGCAACGGAGGAGGCGGAGGGATTGAGCGTCGTCATGGGGTATAAATTAACTTCCGACCGACCGTCGGTCAATGGAAGGTTTCGAGCGATTGAGACGTTGGCCATTACCTCCTTTAAACTGCTGGCTTTGACGCAAGCCGGGTACAGAGAAATGCACAACAAGCCTTCCGATGGGAACAGGCCGGGCAAGCACGGGGCCCGTCCCCGCACCAAACCAGCGGAAGTTCGCCTGGACGAGCTGATGAGCGCGGCGGAAAGGTTATTCCTGGACAAGGGCGTGGAGTCCACCACGATTAACGAAATCGTCGAGGCGGCGCAGGTGGCCAAGGGCACCTTCTACCACTATTTTTCGTCCAAGAGCGAGATGCTGGAGGCGCTGGGCAAGCGCTATACCGAGCAATTCCTCGCCCGTCTGGAAACGGCGGTGGACGCCTGTGCGGAAGGGGACTGGGTCGGGCGGCTCGGTGCCTGGATTCACGCCAGTGTGGTCACTTACGTTGACACCTTTCGCCTGCACGACATCGTCTACACCAACCATCACCACCATGATCGTTCCAACCCGGCCAGGAACGCCATTCTCGATCAGTTGCTGGGAATCATTGAGGGCGGCATGGCCGCCGGTCTCTGGGCACCGGAAAACCCGAGAGTGGTGGCGCTGCTGATCTACTCCGGGGTGCATGGCGCCACCGATGAGGTGATCGCCAATCAATCAAAGGATTGCACGGCGTTCGCGCAGGCCATCACGGCAAGCTGCCTGCACATGCTCGGCGTCTTTCCAGAGAGCAGCCCGGCAACCCCCAAACAATAGGGCGAATCGCGCCGCTCCGGGCCGGCTCAGGGCGCCGCCGGGGCGCCCCCGGCCTGCTCCAGGGCCTCCAGCGCATCGGCCACCTGGGCGGCGAAACGGGCGGTGGCCACCGGCAGGCTGCGGCCGCGCTTCTGCCCGAGAATCAGATTGCCGGGGGGCAGGTCCCGTTCCGAGATGCGGCGGAATGCCAGGCGCGGGTCCGCTTCCAGCCCCACCGCGATGTGAAAACCCACCGCCCGCTCATTCAGCACATAGTGGCGTATCAGCTCGAAGGAGTCGGTTTCCAACACCGGAGACAGGCGGCTGGAGCGCTGCTTCAAGGCCATGTCGATCAGGTTGCGCACGCCGTAATCCGGGGTCGGGATCACATGGTCGTATGCCAGGCACTCACTGAGTCGCACCTGTTCCCGGCGGGCCAGGGGGTGGTCCTGGGCGAAGATCGCGTACACCGGTTGGGGGACCTGATGAATGATCTGGAAGTCCACCAGGTGCACCGGCTCGAACACCAGGGCCAGATCGCTGCTGAAACTGGCCAGATCGGTCTCCGCCTGCTCCCGGTCACGGACATGGACGCGGAAGGTCACGCCGGGATGGTCCTGGCGGTAGTGGGCGATCTGCCAGGGCAGGAAGTAGGGCAGAACCGCCTGGGAGCAGGCGATGGTCACATGGCCACGGCGCACGCCGGCCAGGTCCGCCACCTGGGATTGCACACGCTGCAAGTCCGAATGCTGGCCACGGTAGTGCTGCAGAACCAGCTCCCCGGCCGGGTTGAGCCGCATGCCGGTGGACAGCCGCTCGAAAATCGGAAAACCGAATTCTTCCTCGAACCGCTGGATGCGCCGGTTCAGGGCGGAGGCGGTGATGTTGGCGTCCTCGGCGGCCTTGCGGATGGAGCCGGCTTTGGCCACCGCTTCGATCAGGCGGAAAGTCTGCAAGTGGCGCATGGGCGCTCCGGAAAAACGGCTAATCATCGGTGCTGGAAGAGTTGGTGTTGCAAAAAATGCAGCACATATCGGTATTTATAGCATTTCCATTCTACGCGGCGATCACTCATTTTTTCAACGAACCCATCAGGCCGCCCGCCGGCCTGTGTCGGCCGCGCCGTAGCGGCCTCCCACCGCAAATGAGACCGCCATGAAGAAAGTGAACTCCGCCGCCGGGATCGACCGGCGCACCGTACTCAAGGCCGGCGCCGCCCTGGCCGGCGCGCTGGCCATGCCGGGTTTGTTGAGAGCCCGTGGCACGCCCACCATCCGGGTGGGTTATTGGCCGATTTCCGCCTGCCTGCCGTACTACGTGGCCATCGAGAAGGGCTTCTTTGATCAGGCCGGCCTGAAGGTCGAGGTGCAGCGCTATGCCGGCGCCCAGCAGATCACCGAAGCGATGCTGGCCGGCCGCTGCGACGGCTGCGCCAACGGCACCGGCACCGCCAACCAGGCGATTGGCGAACTGGCCCAGCCCGGGCTTCTGAAGTTCTTCTGCTCGAACCCCACCAACGCCCGCAATGTGCTCGACGAGATCATCGTCGGCGCCGACAACGACGCCAACACCATCGCCGATTTGTCCGGCAAGCGGGTGGCCGGTGGCCCCGGTATTCAGAACATGACGCTGGCGCGCACCGTGTTCGAGCGCGCCGGGGCCAAGGACGTGGAAGTGGTGGAGTTGCCTTTCAACCAGCATGTGCCCTCGATCGTCGCCGGCCATATCGATGCCGCCTACACCCTGGAGCCCCAGGGCACCATCGGCCGCCTCAATGGCAGCACGCGGGTGCTGGAGACCGGGGTGATCGCCCACTACATCCTGGGCGACCCGATGGCCCCCTGGCACGGCGGCGCCGCCTCGCTGACCAGCCAGTTCCTGGCCGACTACCCGGACGAATCCACCGCCTTTATCGAGGCCTACCGCAAGGGCGTGGCGTATGTGCGCGACAATCCGGACGATGCCCGCCAGTACCTGGACGGCTATTCATGGGTAAAAGGGGACCTGGCCCGGGAGGTGCCGATTTCCGGCTACACCATGTACGACGAGTTCACCCCGGAGTCGATCCAGTACTTCCAGGATTTCTTCGATCTGTTTTCCGAGGCCGGTATCTTTTCCTCGCCGCTGCAAGTGGCGCCCATGATCTATGCGGGTGGCGCGGCGTGATGGAGGTGGAGTCGACGGATAGTGGGCGGCGCCGCAAGGCGGCACGCCGGGCCTGGCCGCGCCTGCGCGCGGGCCAGGTGAAACATGCGCTGCTGCCGCTGCTGGGGCCGGTGCTGTTGTTGCTGGCCTGGGAGTTGCTGGCGCGCAGCGGCTGGATCAAGCCGATTCTGCTGCCCGGCCCCTGGCCAACCTTGCAAACCCTGGCCGCCGGGCTCGCCGGCGGCGCGCTGATGACCGATACCCTGATGACGCTGATGCGCACCCTGCAGGCCTTCGTGATCGCGGCGGTGCTGGGCTTGCCGCTGGGCGTGTTGCTGGGCAGTAACGTCAATGCCTACCGCAGTGTGGAGTTCGTGATTGATTTTTTCCGCTCCACGCCGGCCTCGGCGATGATCCCGCTGTTCCTGCTGATCTTCGGGGTATCCGACATCAACAAAGTGGCCATCGCCGCGTTCGGCGCGCTGCTGATCGTCATCTTCAATGCCGCCTATGGCGTGATGAACGCGCGCAAGCAACGGATCATGGCGGCGCGGGTGATGGGCGCGTCGCGCTGGCGGGTGTTCCGCGATGTGCTGATTTGGGAGAGCCTGCCGCAGAGCTTCGTGGGGCTGCGCACGGCGGTGTCCATGGCGCTGGTTGTTGTGGTGGTGGCCGAGATGTTCATCGGCTCCAACAACGGCCTCGGTTACGCGGTGCTCAACGCCCAGCAGGTGCTCAATGTGCGGCTGATGTACGCGGCGATTCTGGCCACCGGCGTGCTCGGTTATCTGCTCAATATCGTTTTTCTGCTGATCGAACGTCTGATTGTTCACTGGAACGGGAGGTAATATGGCCGGGCAAGGCTCAACCGCGCCGCTGAGGCGTCACTATCCCGGTCCCCCGGGCACGCATATCACCATTCGCGGACTGGTCAAACGGTTCGCCGGTTCGGCACTTTACGACGGCTTCGATCTGGATATTCCCAAGGGCCAGATTATGTCGGTGTTCGGGCCCAATGGCTGTGGCAAAAGCACCCTGATCAATATGATCGCCGGCCTGATACCCATCGATGGCGGAGAGATTCTGTTCGACGGCAAAACCCGCCAGGACACCAAGATCGGTTACGTCTTCCAGAACTATCGGGAGGCGCTGTTCCCGTGGATGCGCACCCTGGACAACATTGCCTATCCGCTGGTGCTGCAAGGCTGGAGCAAGGACCGGGTACGGCGCCGCCTGGATGAGCTGATCGCCTCTTTCGGCATCGGCTTCGACCTGCACCGCTATCCCTACGAGTTGTCCGGCGGGCAGCAGCAAACCGCCTCGATCATGCGCGCCCTGGCGCCGGAGCCCGAGGTGGTGCTGCTCGATGAGCCGTTCTCGGCGCTGGATTTCGAGATGACCCTGTTCATCCGCGAAAAGCTGCAGCAGGTGTTCATGGACACCGGCACCACCATGATTCTGGTTTCCCACGATATCGAGGAGGCGGTGTATCTGGCCGACCAGGTGCTGCTGTTGACCAAGCGACCGACGCGGATCGCCGAGCAGGTACTCTACGACGAGCCCCGCCCGCGCACCGTGGACACGCTCAGTGACGCCGGTTTCGTGGCGGTGAAGAAGCGAACCCTGGAGATTTTTCAGCGCGAGGTGCGCCGTTGAAGGGGGAGGCGAATTGCTTTCGCGGCTGAAGCCGCTCCTACGGGGGGCATAGCGAGGCGGAGGGCCGGATTTTCCAGCCAGGCGTGATCCATAAAAAAACCGCCCCGGAGGGCGGTTTTTTGTTGGCGATTGCCGGGCGGATCAGATCGGCCGCTCGGTGTGCATTTGCACTTCTTTCAGGTCCTTGTCGAAGGCGTCGGTGAGCAGACAGTCGTAGCGCATTTCGTCGTACTCCAGGATCGCTTCCACCTTGTCGGAGGGAATGATGCCCTGGGCGGCGGCGTCTTCCACCTTGGCGCGCAGGGTGTCGCCCTGCAGCTTGCCCTTGATGTCCGCCTTGTAGAACGCCTCGAAGTCCTCTTCCACTTCCAGCAGCTTGTTGTAGGTGGTTTCCACCCGGCCAATGCTGTCCTCCGGGTCCTGGGAGATGTAGGCGTTGGCGGCCAGGGCGTCGCGCACGCTGGTGGGGCTCATGATCTGCTCGCCCAGGGTACGCACCAGCACGTCGTCCGGCTTGTGCGCCAGACAGGGCCGGCCCAGCGGGAAGAACAGCGCCTTGAGCACCCGCGCCACGCCGAAGTAGCCGAAGTTGCGGCAGAAATCGTCGATGGCGTTCTGGGCCTGGCTCAGCGAACGGCGCAGCGCATAGGTGGCGTGGGCGTCGTTGGCCTCGTCCCGGGGCAGGGTGGCGTGGTACTTGAGGATCGCGCAGCTGATCAGCAGCTGGCTGTGCAGATCGCCGAGCCGGGCGGAGACCATCTCGCGGCGCTTGAGATCGCCGCCGAGCAGCGCGAAGGCCACGTCGGACAGGCTCGCCAGCACCGCGCTGTAGCGGGTGATCAGGCGGTACCAGGGGGCACTGAAGCTGTCCGCGTTGGCGGGGATGTCCGCCAGCCGGGCGCCGCTCAGGCCGTGCACCAGGCCCCGGCTGATGTTGCCCAGGGAATGGCCGGCGTGCTTGAAGAACAAATCCTCGAAGCGCTTGAAGCCACGCTCCTGGTCCTCGTCCTGGATTGCCTGCAGCTCGTCGTACAGGTACGGATGACAGCGCAGCGCGCCCTGGCCGAAGATCATCAGCGAGCGGGTCAGGATATTGGCGCCTTCCACGGTGATCGCCACCGGGATGGACTGGTAGGGCTGCGCCATGAAGTTGCGCGGGCCCATCTGCACGGCGCGGCCGCTGGCGATGTCCATGCCGTTGTTGAGCAGGATGCGCATCATTTCCGTGGAGTGGTACTTGGCCATGGCCGTGACCACCGAGATGGTGCCTTCCTCCAGGCCCCGGGTGACCAGGTGCCGGTAGGCTTCCAGGGTGTAGGCCAGGCCGGCCACCTGGGCGGAGGCTTCCTGGACGCCCTCGAAGTTGCCCACCGGCAGGCCGAACTGGCGGCGGATGCGGGCGAAGGCGCCGGTCATGCGGTAGCCCATCTCGCCGCTGGCGGTGGCCAGGGCCGGCAGGGACACGCCCCGGCCAGCGCCCAGGCATTCGATCAGCATGCGCCAGCCCTTACCGGCCATTTCCGGGCCGCCGATGATGGCGTCCAGGGGCACGAACACGTCCTTGCCGTTGATCGGGCCGTTCATGAACGGCGAGCCGCCCGGGTTATGGCGGCGGCCGATTTCCACGCCCTCGGTGTCGGCGGGCAGCAGGGCACAGGTAATGCCCAGCTCGTCCTGGTCGCCGAGCAGGTGTTCCGGGTCATACAGTTTGAACGCCAGGCCCACCACGGTGGCCACCGGGGCCAGGGTGATCCAGCGTTTGGCGAAGCTCAGGCTGATGCCCACCACTTCCTCGCCGTCCACGGTGCGCTTGCAAACCACGCCCTTGTCGGGGATGGCGCCGGCGTCGGAGCCGGCTTCCGGGCCGGTCAGGCCGAAGCAGGGGATTTCCTCGCCGGAGGACAGGCCGGGCAGCCAGCGCTGTTTCTGTTCATCGGTGCCGTACTTGGCCAGCAGCTCACCGGGGCCCAGGGAGTTGGGCACCATGGCGGTGACCGCCGTGGTCAGGGAGCGGGTGGCGATTTTGCTCATGGTGCGGCTTTGCGCGTAGGGGCTGAAGTCGCGGCCGCCGTATTCCTTGGGAATGATCAGGCTGAAGAAGCCCTTGGTCTTGAGGAATTCCCACACTTCCTCGGGCAGATCCTTGAGCTCGTGACAGATCTTCCACTCGTCGAGCATGCCGCAAAGCTGTTCCACCTCGTTATCGAGGAAGGACTGCTCGTCCTCGGTGAGCTGGGTGAAATTGGTCTTCGAGAAGTCGTCCCAGTCCGGCTTGCCGCCGAACAGTTCCGCCTCGAACCAGGTGGCGCCGGCCTCGATGGCCTCGCGCTCGGTGTCGCCGATGGGCGGCATCATCTTGCCGAGGGTGTTGAACACCGGCCGGGTGATCAGCTTGCTGCGCAGGCCCGGGTGATTGAGCACCAGCAGCGCCGCCGCCAGCAGGATCAGCAGAATGGGGTTGTACAGCCACGGCGCCAGCAGGCCGCACAGTAGCCAGACCACGGCGAAGACCACGCTCCCGGTGGTCAACGTCATTTGCGCATAAAACAGGGCCAACAAAGTGCCGGCCAAAATTACCAGGGCCAAAAGGCTCAGCATGGTCATCTCCTTTGCCAGGATGCGTGCTCGAGAGTGGATACCCTAAAAACGCTCATTACCTTACCCAGCCAGTATGTAGAGGGCGTGAACGTCTGTACCAGTGTACCCCTCCGCTATCGATTTGTTGGCGCTTTAACAGTATTTAATCTGTTTATGGCCCCTTGGAATTCCGTACAATTGGCGCCAATCAAGGAATCCCCTGGAAAACTCACTCTTCGGCACAGGAGCCCACGGTGCAGGATAACGCTTCGATCATCGATGTCACCGAACAGAACATTCAGCAGCTGCTGGAAAGCTCACGGCAAATTCCGGTGCTGTTCGACTTCTGGGCGTCCTGGTGCCAGCCCTGTCTGCAGATGGCGCCGCTGCTGGAGAAACTGGCCGGCGAGTACCAGGGCAAGTTCGTGCTGGCCAAGGTCAATGCCGACGAGCAGCAGAACATCGCCGCCCAGTTCGGGGTGCGCAGCCTGCCGTCCCTGAAACTGGTCTATCAGGGCCAGCTGGTCAGTGAACTGGACGGCGCCCAGACCGAGGGCGCCCTGCGCGGCTGGCTGGCGCCGGTGGTGGACCCGGACGCGGCCCAGGCGGAGCAGGAAGAGCAGTTCCTGGAGCAGGTGCGCCAGGCCATTGAAGCCGGCCACGGTGCCCAGGCGGAGCAGGCCCTGCGCCAGACCCTGCAGGAGCAGCCCGACAAGCACGCTTTCCGCGCCCTGCTGGTGGAGTATCTGCTGGGCGAGGGCCGCGTTGACGAGGCCCAGTCCACGCTCGCCGAGGTGGTGGAGGACGTGGAGGAACTGCGCCCGTTCCGCGCCCGGTTCGCGCTGCTGGATAAACTGGAAGGCGGCAACGAAACCCTGCGTGACCTGGCCGCGCGCATCGACAACGACCCGGCCCCCGCCGATCTGCACGCCTACGGGCTGCGCGCCGCCGCCGCCGGCCAGTTCGAGACCGGTTTGGAGGCGCTGCTGACGCTGCTGCGTGATCACCCGGATTACCAGGACGGGGTGGCCCGCAAGGCGCTGCTGGAAGTGTTCGATTGCCTGCCCAAGGGCGATCCCATGGCCAGCCGTTACCGCCGCAAGATGTTTACCTATTTGCATTGAGGCTTGCCTATCGCGGCTGAAGCCGCTCCTACAGGGGTATTACCCCCCCTGTAGGAGCGGCTTCAGCCGCGATCCCGCCTTCTAATGGCGCAACCTCTCCCTCTCCCCGTGCTCAATATTGGTGCCCTCTAGCGCTTCCATGCACTTGATGGGTGCGCCTTTGCCCGATTTTAGTGCGGGCAACGCCTGCCCACCCCGTCTTTCCCGCTATTCCGTTCTGGCCTGATTCTTGTATGCCCTTTCCCGGTGCAGTTCCGTCGGCGTGCCTTCCGGCGGTGCGATTCCGGCCGTTGTTCGGCCTCGAGGACCGGGAAACCAACCATGAAAATAATCTACCCCATGGCGGCGCTGGCCGCCCTGACGCCGTCGGCGGCCCTCGCCGGCACCCTGGATAAGGGCGACACCGCCTGGATTATCGCCGCCACCGCGCTGGTGCTGTTCATGACCCTGCCGGGCCTGAGCCTGTTCTATGGCGGCCTGGTGCGCGCCAAGAACGTGCTGTCGGTGCTGATGCAGTGCTTCGCCATCGCCTGCGCGGTGTCGCTGGTGTGGCTGATCGCCGGCTACTCCCTGGCGTTCGCCGATGGCGGCGCCGCCAACGCCTGGATCGGCGGCCTGCAGCACGCCTTTTTCGCCGGCATTGACCGGGACAGCGTCGCCGGCACCGTGCCGCAGAGCCTGCACGGGCTGTTCCAGATGACCTTCGCCATTATCACCCCGGCGCTGATCGTGGGTGCCTTCGCCGAGCGTATGCGCTTCGGCGCCATGCTGGCGTTCTCGGTGCTGTGGGTGCTGGGCGTGTACGTGCCGGTGTGCCACTGGGTGTGGGGCGGCGGCTGGCTGGCGGAGCTGGGGCTGTACGATTTCGCCGGTGGCACGGTGGTGCACATCACCGCCGGCGTGGCCGCCCTGGTGGCGGCCATGGTGCTGGGCCGCCGCAAGGACTGGCCCGGCCAGGCCATGAAACCGCACAACATGACCATGACGGTGATGGGCGCCGGCATGCTGTGGGTGGGCTGGTTCGGCTTTAACGGCGGCTCGGCGCTGGCCGCCGACGGCAACGCCGCCATGGCCATGCTGGTCACCCATATTTCCGCCGCCGCCGGCTCCCTGGTGTGGATCACCCTGGAGTACGTGAAGTTCGGCAAGCCGTCGGCTCTGGGCATCGCCACCGGCATGGTGGCGGGCCTGGGCACCATTACCCCGGCGTCCGGGTTCGTGGGGCCGGGCGGGGCGCTGATCATCGGCCTGACCGCCGGGGTGGTGTGCTTCTACATGGTGCTGGTGGTCAAGCAGAAGTGGCGCATCGATGATTCCCTGGACGTGTTTCCGGTGCACGGCATCGGCGGCATGCTGGGCACGGTGCTGGCCGGCGTGTTCGCCTCCACCGGCCTGGGCGTGTTCTCCGGTTACGGCTTCGCCAAGCCGGAATACGGCATGCTGGAACAGGTGGGCGTGCAGCTGCTGGGCGTGGTGGTGACGATCCTGTACACGGCGGCGATTACCTGGCTGCTGCTCAAGCTGGTGGCCCTGTTCACGCCGCTGCGGGTGAGCGCCGAGGAGGAAAGCCAGGGCCTGGATATCGCCCTGCACGAGGAGCGTGGCTACGACCTGTGAGCGACGGGCGCGTTTTTGGCGCTTTGAAACCATTGTCAGCCCCGGGGGCTTTCGATAAGGTACGGAAAAGTTTCGAACGCTCGTTTGAATCCGGTTCGGGCGTCGAAGTCGCATACAACCTAGGAGATAACAATGAGCGTGGAATTTCTGTCCGACGAATGGTTCGCGAAGGTAAAGGAAATCCGTGAATCCGCCGGTGACGTGCAGGCTCCGCCGGCACTGGCCGACCTGGTCATCAACATCAATGTAAAAACCGACGAGGGCGAGAAGCACCTGGCTCTGGTGGGTGGCATGATCGAGGAAGGCCAGCATGACGACGCCGCCACCACCCTGACCCTGCCCGCCGACCTGGCCAAGCGCATCTTTATCGAAGGCGACCAGTCCGCCGGCATGCAGGGCTTCATGAGCGGCCAGATCAAGGTCGACGGCGACATGAGCAAGCTCATGTCCCTGCAGTCCGCGCAGCCCACCGACGATCAGAAGCAGCTGATGAAGAAGATTCAGGAAGTGACCGCCTGAACCGGCGCCTTCCCGGTGAACCGAAAACGCCCGCCTTGCGCGGGCGTTTTTGTTTGGATGGGGGCCTGATCGCGACTGAAGTCGCTCCTACAGCACACTTTGCCTGTAGGAGCGACTTCAGTCGCGATCCGGCGTCAGCCGATTACGATTCTCCAGCCGCCCCTGGAGCCGTACCACCTCATGGGGCACCCGCTCCAGCCAGCCGCGTACGCTGCGCCCGCCCTGGTCCAGGTACTCGGTGATCGACGGCACCCAGCGCCCGCCATACAGCCCGAGGCACAGGGGCTGGGGGCCCCGCTGGTCCTCGATCATCCGCACCCGCCCCGGGTCCAGGCCGTCCAGGAGCAGGCCGGGCAGGGCGGTGGGCGGCGCCAGCAGGTCGCAGGGCAGGCACAGCACCGGGCCGTCGCCGCAGGCCGCCAGGCCCGCTTCCAGGCCGGCCATGGGCCCGCAATAGTCGTCGCGCCGGTCCGGCACCACGGTGCCCGCCCGGCGCCGGTAGGCGTCCAGATTACGATTGGCGCTGATCACCACCGGCCCCGGCGGCGCCACCGCCGCCAGCAGGTGGTCCACCAGGGGCCGGCCGTCCACTTCCACCAGCCCCTTGTCGCGGCCGCCCATGCGCCGGCCTTCGCCGCCGGCCAGAATCAGCAATGTATAGAAAACATCCATGCCGTTTTCCTGTCAGCAAAGGGTCCTATTGGGAGTGGGCGAAGTTATCCGCTATCCTCTGCGCCCAGGCAACCGCCATGCCCGCAGCCGCACGAGACCCCGAGTGAACAGCGCCCGCGACTATCTTAACGACATCGACCGTTTCGGTCGCTTGCTGCACGGCTACCGGCCCCGGGAGCCGCAGCTGCTGATGGCCGATGCGGTGGCCGAGGCCATCGACAAGCGTGGCACCCTGTTGGTGGAGGCGGAAACCGGCACCGGCAAGACCCTGGCCTACCTGCTGCCGGCGCTGTTGTCCGACGGCCCCACGCTGGTGTCCACCGGCACCAAGAGTCTGCAGGATCAGTTGTTCTTCAAGGACCTGCCGATGGTGCTCAAGGCCCTGGGCCTGCCGCGCAAGGCGGCGCTGCTCAAGGGCCGCGCCAACTATCTGTGCCCCTACCGCCTGGAGCTGCACCAGGAGGAAGCGCGCTTCCTGACCCGGGAAACCGCCGAGCAACTGCAGGTGGTGGCCCATTGGGCCTCGCGCACCCGCACCGGTGATATCGCCGAGCTGAAACAGCTGGCCGAGGACGCGCCGGTGTGGCCCTGGGTCACCAGCACCGCCGATAACTGCCTGGGCACCGAGTGCCCGAAATACAGCGAATGCCCGCTGATGAACGCCCGCAAGGAAGCCCAGGAGGCGGACCTGGTGGTGGTCAACCACCATCTGTTCTTCGCCGATGCGGCGCTGCGCGGGGAGGGCGTTTCCGAGTTGCTGCCCAGCGCCAACACGGTGATCTTCGACGAGGCCCACCAATTGCCCGAGGTGGCGGCCAACTTCTTCGGCGACTCCCTGAGCACCCGCCAGGTCCAGGAACTGGGCCGCGATGCGCTCTCGGAAGCGGCGCACTCGGCCCTGGACCTGGCGGAACTGAACCAGCGGGTCTCCGCCCTGGAGAAGGCCGGCCAGGATCTGCGCCTGAGCCTGGGGGAGCAGGAACGCCGCGCCCCCTGGTCCGAAGTGGCCGAGGAAAAGCCGGTGCAGGAGGCCGGCGAGGCGCTGCTGGATGCGCTCATCGACCTGAACGATTTCCTCGAGCCCCAGGCGCGCTCCAGCCGGGGCCTGGAGTCCTGCGCCCGGCGCGCCGCCGAGCATGTGCTGACCCTGAAATCGATCCTCGATGCCAACGGCCCCAACCGGGTGTATTGGTTCGAGACCTTCCGCCGCACGGTGGTGCTGCACAGCACGCCGCTGTCGGTGGCCGGGCAGCTGCGCGCCCAGCGCGACAAGCATCCCTGCGCCTGGATTCTCACCTCCGCCACCCTGTCGGTGGCGGGGCGCTTCGAGCACCTGCAAAAGCGGCTGGGGCTGGACGAGGCCGACACCCTGCGCCTGGAAAGCCCGTTCGACTTCAAGCGTCAGGCGGTGTTCTACGTGCCCGAGGGGCTGCCGGCGCCATCCTCGCCGGACTACACCGCCAGCCTTACCCGGGCCATGATTCCGGTGATCCGCGCCGCCGAGGGCCGTACCTTCTTCCTGTTCACCAGCCACCGGGCCCTGCGCGAGGCGGCGGCGCTGCTGCGCGAGGCGAAGCTGGATTACCCGCTGCTGGTGCAGGGCGAATCCGGCCGCCGGGAACTGTTGGACGAGTTCCGACGTCTGGGTAATGCGGTGCTGCTGGGCACCAGCAGTTTCTGGGAGGGCATCGACGTGCGCGGCGAAACGCTCAGCTGCGTGATCATCGACAAGCTGCCGTTCGGCTCCCCCGGCGACCCGGTGGCGGCGGCGCGCATCGAGCACATCAATCGCAACGGCGGTAACGCCTTCCGCGATTATCAGCTGCCCCAGGCGGTGCTGGCCCTGCGCCAGGGCGCCGGCCGGCTGATTCGTGACCCGGACGACACCGGCCTGCTGGTGGTGGGCGACCCGCGCCTGGTCACCAAGGGCTACGGCCGGCTGTTCCTGGACAGCCTGCCGGGCATGACCCGCACCCGCAAAGCGGAGGTGGTGCAGCGGTTCTTCCCGCACATCGCCAAACTGCAGGCGGAACGTTTGAACAAATCGCAAACCGGTGAGGCGCCAACGCCGGCGCCCACCCCGCAAGAGCCCTCTAATGACGCACATTCTGGCCATTGAAACCGCCACCGACGCCTGTTCCGTGGCGCTGTACCGCGACGGCGAGGTGCTGGAGCGCTTCGAACCCGGCGCCCGCCGCCAAACCGAACGGGTACTGCCGCTGATCGACGACCTGCTGGCGGAGGCCGGCATCGGCCTGGGCGCCCTGGACGCCCTGGCGTTCGGGCAGGGGCCGGGGGCCTTCACCGGCGTGCGCGTGGCCACCTCGGTGGTGCAGGGGCTGGCGTTCTCCCGCGACCTGCCGGTGGCCGGGGTCTCCACCCTGGCGGCCTGCGCGCTGGCCGCCTTTGATGTCCACCCGACCCGGTCGCGGGTGCTGGCGGCGTTCGACGCGCGCATGGGCGAGCTGTATCTGGGCGCCTACCAGTGCGGCGCCGATGGCATGGAAACGTTGCTGGCGGACGGGCTGTTCGACCCGGACAACGTGCCGGCCCTGGACGGCGAGGACTGGCTGCTGGCCGGCTCCGGCGCGATCTACCAGGAGCGCATCGCCGCCCGCGTCACCCTGGCGGCGGTGGACCAGGCCATCATGCCCCGGGCCTCGGCGGTGGCGCGGCTGGCGGCGCCGCTGGTGGCGCAAGGGCTCACCGTGCCGGCGGAGCAGGCGCAGCCGGTGTATCTGCGCGACCGGGTAGTATGATATCGGCGTTGATCGCGGCTTCAGCCGCGATCAAGCCATGCTTGAGGAGAGAGGGACAATGATCGAATGGGACCTGCCCAACGTACATGAACTGGAAGTGGTGGTGGCGCCGGAATCCATCGACGTGCTCGGCCATTTGAACAACACCGAGTACCTGCGCTACATGGAAAAAATCGCCTGGCAGCACACCCAGGTGCTGGGCCTGGGCTGGGACGAATACCAGCGCCTCAACCGCTGCATGGTGGCCCGCCACACCGAGGTGGATTACCTGGCGCCGGCCTACCAGGGCGAGAAGCTGCGCATCGGCACCTGGATCGTGGAAAACGACCAGCGCATCAGCATCACCCGCCGCTACCAGATCGTGCGCGACGCCGACGGCATGACCCTGCTGCGCGGCCACACCAAATGGGTGTGCGTGGCGCTGGACTCCGGCAAACCCCGGCGCATGCCCCCGGAATTTCTGAGCGGTTATCAGGTCACCGCCCAAGAATAACGGATCACTCTGTAGGAGCGGCCGGATGGCTTCGCGACTGAAGTCGCTCCTACGCGCGGATCTTGTAGGAGCGACTTCAGTCGCGATCAGCGGTCGGGAAAAGTGACAAGTTGCAAGTTACAAGTTGAAGCGCGATCGGGCTCCTCAGCGTAGCCAGGGTCCCCCTTTCAACTTTTAACTTTAAACTTTCAACTGGCCCATTACCGGCCCGGCCCCGCAGCCACACACTGACTCGCTTGCAGCTTGCAGCCCCCAATTGAAGGACGCATTGCATGGACAACTTTCAGGCGCTGATGCTGGCGCTGATTCAGGGATTGACGGAGTTCCTGCCGATCTCCAGTTCCGCCCATCTGATTCTGCCTTCCCAGGTGCTGGGCTGGCCGGATCAGGGGCTGGCGTTTGATGTGGCGGTGCACCTGGGCACGCTGCTGGCGGTGGTGGTGTACTACCGCCGTGATCTGTGGGGCATGACCCGGGGCGCCGGCCAGGGGCTGGTGGAGCGGCGTCTGAACCCGGACCTGCGCCTGGGGCTGCTGGTGGTGCTGGCCACCATCCCGGCGGTGGCGGCGGGCTTCCTGCTCAAGGGCCTGATCGAGAACGAGCTGCGCTCGGCGGCGGTGATCGCCACCACCACGGTGGTGTTCGGCGTGGCGCTGTGGCTGGCGGACGTGCTCGGCGCCCGCCGGCGCGGCGTGGAGCAGCTGGGCGTGGGCAGCGCCCTGCTGATCGGCCTGGCCCAGGCGGTGGCGTTGATTCCGGGCACCTCGCGCAGTGGCATTACCATCACCGCCGCCCTGGCGCTGGGCTTCCGCCGCGAGGATGCGGCGCGCTTTTCGTTTCTGCTGTCGGTGCCGGTGATTCTCGGCGCCGGCCTGCTGAAAACCAAGGACCTGCTGGAAAGCCGGTTGCCGGTGGACTGGATGCACATGGCCCTGGGCGTGGTGGTCAGCGCCGTCACCGCCTATGTGACCATCGTCTTTTTCCTGCGTCTGCTGGATCGCATCGGCATGCTGCCGTTCATGATCTACCGGCTGCTGCTGGGCGCCGCGCTGTTTATCTGGCTGGTATGAACGGTCGGGTGGGGCGCCTGCCCGGCGCGCCGGTGGCCGCCGGCGGCGAGCCGGTGGCGACAGTGGAAGCGGCCCGCCAACGGGGCCTGGCCCTGGTGCT
The DNA here is from genome assembly GCF_005938655.1 of Alloalcanivorax gelatiniphagus. Taxonomy (GTDB): domain Bacteria; phylum Pseudomonadota; class Gammaproteobacteria; order Pseudomonadales; family Alcanivoracaceae; genus Alloalcanivorax; species Alloalcanivorax gelatiniphagus. The sequence continues at coordinate 198,410 of NZ_VCQT01000027.1, read as the reverse complement.
GGGCCCCGCCGGCGACGACCGGGCCCTGTCGCTGTGGGACCCGGCGGCCCGGGCGCTGCCGTTGAAGGTGGATTTCATGGGCGGCCGGCAGGGGTACCGGCTGGCCGCCGAGCGCACCCGCCATGAGCGGTTGGTGAAGGCCCTGGGCAAGCCCCAGGACGGCGTGGACCGGGTGCTGGACCTGACCGCCGGCCTGGGCCGGGACGCCGCCTTGATGGCCGCCGCCGGCTTTCCGGTGACTCTGGTGGAGCGCCAACCGGTGCTGCACGCGCTGCTGGCGGATGGCCTGGCCCGGGCCGCCGGCAGTGAACTGGCGGCGCGCCTGACCCTGCTGCCGGTGGGGGAAGCCGCCGAGCTGACGCTGCCCGCCGGGCCCTGGCACGGGGTCTATCTGGACCCCATGTTCCCGGCCCGGGGCAAGAGCGCGGCGGTCAAACAGGACCTGCAATGGCTGCAGACGCTGTGCGCCTATCCGGACGCGGCGGAGGAGGCGGCCCTGCTGGCCCGGGCCCGGGGCCTGGGCGCCCGCCGGATGGTGGTGAAGCGCCCGCGCAAGGCGCCGCCGCTGGCCGGGGTGGCGCCGCACCACAGCCATGAGGGCAAGACGGTGCGGTTTGACGTTTATGGGCCGGTTTGATCGCGGCTGAAGCCGCTCCTACGGACCCTCTCCCTAGCGGTAGGAGCGACTGGGCGGCATTCCGCTTTAGTCGCGATCAGCCCGCCGGCTCGCGCTGGAACGCCACTTACTTGCCGGCTTCGGTGCCCTTGGCCGGATCGCCGTCCTGACGTTTTGCCTTTTCTTTCTCGCGCTCGGCGGTTTTCGCCAGCGCCTCTTCCAACTGCGGCACGCGGGTGACGCGCTGAATCGCCTGGCTGATGTCCGCGCTGAGAATGCGCCGGGCCTCATCGTCCAGGGCGCGCAGGTTGTCGCCGAAGTGCAGCTGCTGGTCGTCGTCCAGCCACACCAGCCCGGTATCGAGCAACTGGCGGATGAAGTTGCGCAGCACCACCTTGTCGAAGAACTCCGGTGAGTTGAACTCGTAGAGCAGCGACAGCCGCTGGGCGGTGTGGTGGGCCAGATCGCCGAGCTGGTCGGAGGTGAGCTTGCCGTCGCCGTATTGCACCAGCAGGCGGATGGTCAGATAGAACCGCTCCAGCGACGGCATCACCGTCTGCCCCAGGTGGGCCAGCATGTCCGACGCATGGGTGTGGATGGCGGCGCCGTGCAGGCAGTGGTTCTCGCGGGTGACCAGGCCATGGGCTTCCAGCACCGTGGCGATGCGTTCCACCGCCGCCGGCAGGTCCTCGTCCTCGCGCCAGTGCAGGAAGTACTCGTTGCGGAAGAACGGGTAGAGCAGGGTGATCATGCTCTGCAAGGTGTCCAGCCCGATGCTGCGGGCGTTCAGGAACAGGGAGCAGATCAGCCCCGGCAGGATGAACAGGTGCAGGCTGTTGTTGCGCACATAGGCCATCTGCAGGGCGGTTTTCGGATCGGTGGTGACCACGTCGCCCAGCGGGTGGGTTACGCGCAGCAGGAACTCGTGCTCCAGGCCGTACTCGATGATCGCTTCCGGATCGGTTTCCGCCAGCCGCGCGGTGTCGCTGTAGGGCGCCTCGCCCAGCAGGTTGATATAGAGCTGCAGCTGCTGGCGCAGCTGTTGCAGGTCCATGGTGTGCTTGGGCGTGGCCAGCAGCGCCAGGCTGATCAGGTTCACCGGATTGGCCACGGCGGCGGCGTTGATGCCGGTGACCACGTCGCGGCCCAGATCATCGACGGTGCGTTTGAACCAGTCCGGCGTTTCGTGCACGCCCAGTTCCTCGTTGCGCCAGCCTTCCCGGTGGTCGTCCAGGTGGTCCACCAGCTTGATCGGCTCGCCGAAGTTCACGTGCACCTGGCCGAAGTGGCTGCGCAGCACCTTCAGGGATTTCACCAGCCGGAAGACCGATTCCTTCTTCTTCTTGCCGCCGCCCAGTTCGCCCATGTAGGTGCCGGCCTCGATGACTTTCTCGTAGCCGATGTAGACCGGCACGAAGGCAATCGGCTTGCGCGCGTCGCGCAGAAAACTGCGCACGGTCATGGCCAGCATGCCGGTGCGCGGCGGCAGCATGCGGCCGCTGCGGCTGCGTCCGCCTTCCACGAAATACTCGATGGAAAAGCCCCGCGTGGTGATGCTGTGCAGGTACTCGTAGAACACCGCCGCGTAGAGTGGGTTGTCGCGGAAACTGCGGCGCATGAAGAAGGCGCCGCCCCGGCGCAGGATGGTGCCCACCACCGGCAGGTTCAGGTTGATGCCGGCGGCGATGTGCGGCGGCACCAGGCCGTTGCGATAGACCACGAAGCTGAGCAGCAGATAGTCGATGTGGCTGCGGTGGCAGGGCACATAGATCACCTCGTGGTCGCGGGCCACCTGGGTCAGGTGGTCCAGATTGTAGAGGCGGATGCCGTCGTAGAGCCGGTTCCACAGCCAGTTAAGGAACAGCTCCAGGGCGCGGATCACGGTATGGGAATAGTCGGCGGCGATCTCCATGGCATAGCCGCGCGCCCGGGCCAGCACCTTGTCCTCGCTCTCGTTGTTCTCGGCGGCGGTCTGGGCGATGGCCTCGCGCACCGACGGGGCTTCCATGATGGCATTGCTGAGCGTGCGCCGGTGGGACAGGTCGGGGCCGATGGCCGCTTCCTGCTGGCGGCGGAAATGCACGCGCAGGATGCGCGAGGTCTTGCGCACCACCTGGTCGTCGGAGCGGCACTGGTCCATCACCTGCCGCAGGGACACCGGGGAACTGAACTGCACGTACAGGTCGCGGCCCTGGGTGAGAATGATCAGGAATTTCTTGATCACCCCCGGCGGCGCCCAGGTGTCGGAGAAGATGATCCGCCACAGGGAATTTTCCTTCTCCGGCTGGCGGCCCCAGAACACCGACACCGGCACCAGCTGCACGTCCAGCTCCGGGTTCTGCTTGAGGCCGGCCACCAGCTGCTGCAGCCGGGCCGGGGTGATGGCGCGCCGCTGGCGGGCCACCGACACCTGGCGCTTATAGACATGGAAATAGCTGCGCGACAGATGCTGCTTGCCCAGGGTCAGGGACGCCTTGGGGGCGCTCAGGCCCAGCCGCCGGGCGGCCTGATCGGCCACCGCCGCGTCCGCCACGGAGCGATCGCGCAGCACGTACACCACGGGTTTGTTGGGGTCCAGCTGCAGCTCCGCCGGATCGCCGGGCAGCGCCCGAATCCGGGTGCACAGTCGCATGAAAGCGCGAATCAGCAGGAAAAAGAGGCGATCCAGTCCTAACCAGGGTGTCATAGGGGCCAAAATCGTGGCGAATGGACCGCCGATTCTACCTAAGGAGGGCGGTCCCGCGCACCACCGCATGTCGCGGGGGCACGGCGGCGCCACGGGAGTGATGCAAGTCGTGTGAAGAGGCCCTAGAATTTCGGCCTCACCGATTCAACGCAAAACAAGGGGAAAGCCGGTGTCAGAGCATCAGGTGGGGATTTTCGACCGCAGCTACACCCAGCATTTGTTTCTCGAATTCGCCCTCGGTGGCGGCCACCAGCCGGAGCGCATACGCCGGGCCCTGCGCCAGGCCCTGGCCCTGGCCGGCGAGCGCACGCCGGTGCTGGTGGCCTTTGGCCCCCGGCTGTGGTCGCGCCTGTCCAAGGACTTCGACTTTCCCGCCTTCCACCTGCAGGGGCATGTGCCTTCCACCCAGGGCGACCTGTTCGTCTGGGTGCAGGCGGACAACCGCAGCGATCTGTTCGACACCGGCCTGGCGGTGCACCGCCAGCTGCGCGACGAACTGGCCCTGCAACTGGAAGTGGAAGCCTTCGTCTACCACGACCTGCGCGACCTGAGCGGCTTCGTGGACGGCATCGGCAACCCGGAAGGGGAGGCCGCCCGCCAGGCCGCCATCATCCCCGAGCCCCATCCCGCCGCCGGCGGCAGCTGGGTGCTCAGCCAGAAATGGGTGCACGGCGGCCTGGAGGACTTCCACAAGATGCCGGTGGCCGAGCAGGAAAACGTGTTCGGGCGCACCAAGGCCGACGCGGTGGAATTCGACGACGAGCGCATGCCCGACAACGCCCACGTGGGCCGCACCGACGTGGACCGGGACGGCGTGCCGCAGAAAATCTGGCGCCGCTCCGTGCCCTACGGCTCCACCACCGAGCACGGCCTGTACTTTCTCGCCTTCAGCTGCGAACTGGACCGCTTTGAATACCTGCTGCGGCGCATGTACGGCCTCACCGAGGACGGCGTCCGCGACCGCATGCTGGACTTCACCCACCCGGTGACCAGCTCCTGGTGGTATGCCCCCACCCGTCAGTGGCTGGCGGCGCTTTGAGTTATCCGCCGCCGGCGCCGAGCTCCCCGCCACGGACGCCGGGTTATCCGCCACCGGCACCGCCGGGCCTGCCCGCCACGGCGCTCTACGCCCGCCCGCAGCGGCCCTGGCTGGGCATCCTGCTGATGGCGGCGGGGGTCATGACCCTGCCGCTCATGGACGGCCTGGCCAAGTACCTCAGCGAGCAGTACCACGTGGTCCAGGTCACCTGGGCCCGTTACCTGTTCCACTTTCTGCTGCTCGGCGTGCTGCTGCTCTGGCGCCTGCGCCCCCGGGACCTGATTCCCCGCCACCTGGGCATGCAAACCCTGCGCAGCGCCTGTCTGCTGCTCACCACCCTGGGCTACTTCGGCGCGCTGGCGTACCTGCCCATGGCCAACGCCCTGGCCCTGGTGTTCATCGGCCCCCTGGCCAGCACCGCCCTGGCTCCCCTGATCCTCGGCGAAAGCGCCGGCCCGCGCCGCTGGATCGCCGTGGCCATCGGCTTTGCCGGCACCCTGGTGGTGATCCGCCCCGGCGTCGGCGACTTCCACTGGGCCAGCCTGCTGGCCCTCGGCGCCGGCCTCACCTACGCCTTCTACCAACTCACCACCCGCCGCCTGGCCGGCAGCGGCCGCCCCTCGGTGACCCTGTTCTACACCGCCGTGTTCGGCCTCGTCGTACTCAGCCTGATCGTCCCCGCCACCTGGCGCGCCCCGGACCCCGCCGGCTGGGCCCTGATGGTGCTGATGGGCGCCATCGGCGCCTTCGCCCACTTCCTCATCATCCGCGCCTTCGAATACGCCTCCGCTCCCATCCTCGCCCCGGTGAGCTACATGGAAATGGTCTCCGCCGTCCTTATCGGCTGGCTGATCTTCGGCGACTTCCCCGACCCCTGGACCTGGCTCGGCATCGGCCTGATCGTCGGCAGCGGTCTGCTGATTCTGGTTTGGGATCGGTAGGGGCGGTGGCGGATTGAGCATGTGCGCTTCACTCCAGCCAGTCTTCGGAGAGTGATATGACAGATAAACGATCCCCCGATCAGCAGCCGCATTTCACCGTTTCCATCTTCCGCAACGGCAACAGCCGTGCCGTACGCTTACCCAAATTGTTTGACCCGGAGGGAGTGACACAAATGGAAATCACTGCGCGTTTGTCCGCGCGGGGCGAAGTCATTGGCGGCAATGATCCGCTGATCGCCGGCCATGCCTTCGCCACCGAGGCCCGCCTGGTCACCAATAGCCGTAGGGAATTCGACCGGGTGGACGGGCTCGTCGTCGAGGATTGGGCTAATCCACCTTCCATTTGCTGAACATCTTGCGCACCAGGAAGGGCGTCAGCTTGAGGCTGGCGCCGAGCCACTGGCCCACGCCGGTGGGGAAGGCGAAGCGCAGGGCGTGGAGCAGGCCCTTGTAAGTGGCCTGGTCGAAGGGGTACCACCAGAGGTTGCGTTTGGCGGGCAGGCGGTCCCAGTTGATCACCTTGGCGTTGGTCATTTCCAGCAGGCCTTCCGGGCCGTGGGTGCGGCCGATGCCGGATTCTTTCCAACCGCCCCAGGGGGCTTCGGAGAGGCCGTGGGTGTAGAGGTGGTCGTTGAGGGTGGTGACGCCGGTTTCCAGGCGGGCGGCGAGGGCGCGGCCCTTGCGGGTGTCGCGGGTCCAGATCGAGGAGGTGAGCGCCAGGTTGGAGGCGTTGGCGCGCTCCAGGGCCTGTTCGGCGTCGGCGACGCTTTCCACGGCGATGATCGGACCGAAGGTTTCCTCGCACACGGTGAGCATGGTGTCGTTGACGCCGGTGAGCAGGGTGGCGGGGAAGAAGTGGCCGTGTTCCACATCGCCCACCGGTTGGGATTGGGCTTCGATGCGCGCGCCCTTGGCGAGGGCGTCCTCCAGGTGTTGTTGCACGGTGCGTAGCTGGCCCGCGGTGGTGAGGCTGCCGATGTCCACCTCGACGCCGTCCCGGTGGCCGGGGCCATGGCGCAGGGCGCGGGTTTTCTTGGCCAGCAGGGCGACGAACTGGTCGTACACCGGTTCTTCCACGTAGATGCGTTCCACGCCGCCGCAGCTTTGCCCGGCGTTCTGGTAGCCGGCCCAGGCGGCGCCGTTGGTGGCGCGCTCCAGGTCGGCGTCGGCGAGCACGATCATCGGGTCGTTGCCGCCCAGTTCCAGGGACACCGGGGTGAGGGTTTGCGCGGCCTGGGCCATCAGGGTTTTGCCGGCGGGCACGCTGCCGGTGAAGAACAGTTTGTCGATGCCGTTATCGAACAACGCGGTGGCCACCTGTGAGCCGGAGCCGACGATATGTTGAAACAAACCGTCCGGTAATTCGCCGGCGGCGACGATGCGCTCGATGGCGCGGCCCACCGCCGGAGTGGCGGCGGCCACCTTGAGCAGCACCGCGTTACCGGCCATCAGCGCCATGGCGATTTCGCCAAAGGGAATGGAAAGCGGGTAGTTCCAGGGGCTGATGATGCCCACCACCCCCAGCGGCAGATGTTCCACCGTGGTGCTTTTGTTGGCGAACAGCAGGTGCCCGCCGGCCCGCCGTTTCGGCGCCAGCAGCTTGCCCGCGTGCTTGCCGTACCAGTTGCAGGCCAGGGCGCAGGGCAGCACCTCCGTGGCCAGGGCGTCGATGCGGGTTTTGCCGTTGGACTCGCTGACGATACTGGCCAGATCCTCGGCCCGGTCGACAATGTAGTCGCGCATCAGGCGCAGATGGCGGGCACGGGTTTTGAATGGCGTCCGCGCCCATTGACGCTGGGCCGCCCGGGCCCGGGCCATGCGCTCGGGCATGCCCGCCAGGTCGGTCAGGTTGAGCTCCGCCACGGCGGCGCCGGTGGCCGGGTTGTAATCGGTAACGGTGCCGGGCGTGGACTCGGTCATGGGGGCTCCTGGTAACGGTTGAATGGCTTCGATCAGAACACAGCCCCGCGCCGGGGCAAATGGCAGAACCGGCGCCAGCAGCCGTCGGAGCGGCGCTATTCCCGGGAATATCGGGGTCGGACCTCGGTAAGTCCATGATTAAAAAGAATTTTTCTTTCAGGGAAGGGGCGCAGGGAGGCTTAGCGGCCGTTTTCAGAGGACAAAAAAGGACGTCGGGTATAGCTTGTGGTCCTCGCTCTCCAGCGGTGATTTTTACCGGTCAAAAACGCCCGCTAAGGGCGCCCTGGGCTATCATGGGGCGAGAAAAGTTCGATGAATCAGTGGGTTGTGGTGGTCCGACCCCGGGGAGGTGTTGATGTTGGAGCAGTATGCGGAGTGGTTGCCGTTGGCGGCGACTTGGGTGTTGGTGTGTACGTTGTTGAGTTTTTTGATTGCGCGGCACAAGGGGATGCGGCCGCTGGTGCCGACCGCGGCGGGGTTCGTGGCGGCGTTTATTCCGATTGTGGGGTTGATCTATCTGATCGTGCTGGGGATGCGGGAGACGCCGGGGGGCGGCTGAAGCGGCGTATCGCTTCAGCCGCGATGGTTTCCGTCAGGTGAGCAGGTTTTCCAGGACGCGCCGGTAGACGACGGTGAGGGTGTCCAGTTCGGCGATGTCGGTGTGTTCGTCCACCTTGTGGATGGTGGCGTTGACCGGACCCAGTTCCACCACCTGGGCGCCGGTGGGGGCGATAAAGCGGCCGTCGCTGGTGCCGCCGGCGGTGGACAGTTCGGTGTCGCGGCCGGTGACCTGTTGTATCGCGGCCACGGTGGCGTCCACCAGAGCGCCCCGGTCGGTGAGGAACGGCTGGCCGGAGAGCTTCCATTCAATCTCGTAATCCAGCCCGTGCTTGTTCAGCACCGTTTCGGTGCGGTGGCGCAGTTCGTCCTCGGTGAGTTCCGTGGAGAAGCGGAAGTTGAACACCACCTCGCAGCGGCCGGGGATCACATTGGTGGCGCCGGTGCCCGCGTTGATGTTGGAAATCTGAAAGCTGGTGGCCGGGAAGAAGTCGTTGCCCCGGTCCCACTCGGTGGCGGCCAGTTCCGCCAGGGCGGGGGCGGCATCGTGCACCGGGTTGCGGGCCAGGTGCGGGTAGGCCACATGGCCCTGCACGCCTTTGACGGTGAGCACGGCGCCCAGGGAGCCGCGCCGGCCGTTCTTGATCACGTCGCCCACGGTGTCGGTGGAGGAGGGCTCGCCCACCAGGCAGTAGTCGATGGCTTCGTTGCGCGCCTGCAGGGTTTCCACCACCTTGACGGTGCCGTTCACCGAGGGGCCTTCCTCGTCGGCGGTGATCAGAAAGCCGATGCTGCCGCCGTGGTCCGGGTGGGCGGCCACGAACTCTTCCACCGCCACCATCATCGCCGCGATGGACCCTTTCATGTCGGCGGCGCCCCGGCCGTACAACAGGCCGTCTTCCTCGGTGGGAACGAACGGATCATGGCGCCAGTGCTCGACCGCGCCGGTGGGCACCACGTCGGTGTGGCCGGCGAACACGAACAGCGGCCCGCCCTCGCCGCGCCGCGCCCACAGGTTGCGCACTTCCTCGAACCACAGGGTTTCGCACCGGAAACCCAGGGCTTCGAGTTTTTCGATCATCCAGTCCTGGCAGCCTTCGTCCTCGGGGGTGACCGAGGGGCGGCGGATGAGTTCCTTGGCGTAATCCAGTGTGCGACTCATGAAGTCTCCATGAGTTGAAAGTTTCAAGTTGAAAGTTACAAGGCGCGGGCCGGCGCCAATACAGTGATTCTGGCGCCTCGCCCGCGTTTCAACTTTTAACTTTTAACTTTCAACTGGTCAGTTGTGCTTATGCAGTTCTTCGTTGAGGGCGATGGCGCTTTTGTTGGTCTGGCACTGCACCGCGCCGTTCACCGAGTTACGACGGAACAGCAGGTCGGATTGGCCGGCCAGGTCGCGGGCCTTGACGGTGTTGGCGACTTCGCCGTTTTCGTCGAGCACTTCCACCTTGGTGCCGGAGGTGATGTACAGGCCGGCTTCGATGGTGCAGCGGTCGCCCAGGGGGATGCCGGTGCCGGCGTTGGCGCCGAGCAGGCAGTTTTCGCCCAGGGAGATGACGATGTTGCCGCCGCCGGACAGGGTGCCCATGGTGGAGGAGCTGCCACCCAGGTCGGAGCCCTTGCCGACGAACACACCGGCGGAGATGCGGCCTTCGATCATGCCCGGGCCTTCGGTGCCGGCGTTGAAGTTGATAAAGCCTTCGTGCATCACGGTGGTGCCTTCGCCCACGTAGGCGCCCAGGCGGATGCGGGCGGTGTCGGCGATGCGCACGCCGGTGGGCACCACGTAGTCGGTCATCTTGGGAAACTTGTCGACGCTGTTCACTTCCAGCAGCGTGCCGTTGAGGCGCGCCAGCAGTTGCCGCTCGGGCAGTTCGTTCAGGTCGATGGCGCCTTCATTGGTCCAGGCCACGTTGGGCAGCAGCGGGAAGATGCCGCTGAGCACCACGCCGTGGGGTTTGACCAGACGGTGGGAGAGCAGGTGCAGCTTGAGGTAGGCCTCCGGGGTGGAAGCGGGCTCGGCGTCGGTTTCCAGAATGGTGAGCACCACCGGGCGCTCGCTTTCCTGGAACGCGATGGCGTAGCTGGCTTCGTGTTCGAAGCCGGCTTCGCGCCATTCCCGGGCGAGGTGCTGGATCTGCCGGTGGGTCAGTTCCAGGGCGGCGTTGCCGCCTTCGTAGCCCACTTCCTCGCGGACCACTTCCACCAGTTTCGGGTCCGGTTTCAGGGACGGGTCCGGGTAGAACACTTCCAGCCATTGCTCGTCGCGGTTCTTGGTGCCGCAGCCCAGTGCCATTGCGAAAATCGTGCTCATGTCATTCTCCTTTAGCGTGGCGCGGTCGGCGCCGGCGCTTACTGAATCAGTGCCTTCCACTCGTCGGCGTTGAAGCCGGCGCGCAGGTGTTTTTCGGTACGCAGGATCGGTCGCTTGATCAGGGACGGATTGGCCAGCGCCTGTTCCACGGCGCCGTCGGCGTCCATGTTTTCGCGGGTGGCCGGGTCCAGCTTGCGCCAGGTGGTGCCGCGACGGTTGATTACCGTGTCCCAGCCCAGCTCCGCGATCCATTCACGCAGCGCGGCTTCGGGCACGCCTTCCTTGCGATAGTCGTGGAAATGATAGTCCACGCCCTGTTCGTCCAGCCACTTCATGGCCTTCTTCATGGTATCGCAGTTCTTGATGCCGTAGAGGGTGGTCATCGTGGTTCTTCCTTCGTGCTGGGGTCGCGGCCGAAGCCGCTCCTACCGTGATCGGCATGGTAGGAGCGGCTTCAGCCGCGATACCGTTACAGCCTTTCAATCAGGGCGCGGATGCGTTGCGCGCCTTCGATGCATTGGTCCAGCTCCGCCACCAGCGCCATGCGCACCCGGTTCTTGCCCGGGTTGCGGCCGTCCACGGTGCGCGACAGGTAGCGGCCGGGCAGCACCGTCACGTTTTCCTCGGCCTTGAGCCGGCGGGCGAAGGTTTCATCGTCCACCGGGGTTTTCGGCCACAGGTAAAAGCCGGCGTCCGGGGCGGATACCTTAAGTGGCTCGCCCAGAATGTCCAGCACCGCCTTGAACTTCTCGTTGTAGAGGGCGCGGTTGGCGGCCACATGGGCTTCATCGTTCCAGGCGGCGATGCTGGCCAGCTGGTGATGCACGGGCATGGCGCAGCCGTGATAGGTGCGGTAGCGCAGGAAGCCGGCCAGGATATCGGCGTCGCCGGCCACGAAGCCGGAGCGCAGGCCGGGCAGGTTGGAGCGCTTGGAGAGCGAGTGAAACACCACGCAGCGGCGATAGTCGTGGCGGCCCAGTTCCGCGCAGGCCTGCAGCAGACCCGGCGGCGCCTTGTCGCGGTAGATCTCGGAATAGCATTCGTCGGAGGCGATCACGAAATCGAACTTGTCGGCGAGCTGGATCAGCGCCTTGAGCTGGGCGCTGCTGAGCACCGCGCCGGTGGGGTTGCCCGGGCTGCAGATAAACAGCAGCCGGGTGCGCTTCCACACCGCTTCGTCGACGGCGTCGAAGTCCGGCTGCAGGCCGCTGGCGGCGGTGCAGGGCAGGTACACCGGTTCGCCGCCGCCGAGAAAGGCGGCGCCTTCATAGATTTGATAGAAGGGGTTGGGCATCAACACCAGCGGATCGTCGGCGCGGTTGAGCAGCGCCTGGGCAAAGGCGAACAGGGCCTCCCGGGTGCCGTTCACCGGCAGCACCTGGCGGCCCGCGTCCACGCCGCTGAGTTTGAAGCGCCTGGTCAGCCAGCCGGCGATGGCCTGGCGCAGTTCTGGCAGGCCGGCGGTGGCCGGGTAGCGCGAGAGCAGGGCGGTGTTGTCGCGCAGCACCTGTTGCACGAAGTCCGGTGACGGGTGCTGCGGCTCGCCAATCGACAGGGCGATGTGCGGTTTGTCCGCCACCGGCAGCCCGCTGAACAGGGCGCCGAGTTTTTCAAACGGGTACGGATGCAACCGTTCCAGATCGGGATTCATGGTGTTCCTTGTCAGGGGCTAGATAGTGACGGAGAGAGCGTCGTCCTTACTGCGGTCGTCCAGTTCCTGGGTCAGGGTATCGCGCAGGCGTTCGCACAATTGCGGGTCGGATACCGGTTGACCGTCCAGGTCGGTGACGAAGAAAACGTCCTCGGCCTTTTCCCCCAGGGTGGCGATGCGCGCGTTCTGCACCAGCAACTCGAAGTGCACGAAGATGCGGCCGATGTGCGCCAGCAGACCGGGGCGGTCCAGGGTCTGCACGTCCACCACGGTGCGGTCGTTGACGATGTCGTTGCTGATGGTCACCTGGGTGGGCACGTCGAAGTGTTTGTTACGGCGCGGCATGCGGCGGCTCACCGTGGTGCCGAACTGCTCCGGGTGCTTGAGGGTTTCGGTGAGGGTCTTGCGAATGTGCTCGATGCGCGGCCAGTCGTCGCCGATCGGCGTGCCGTGTTCGTCGAGCACGATATAGGTGTCCAGGCTGAAGCCGTCGGCGCTCGTGATAATGCGCGCGTCCATGATGGTCAGGCCCAGGCTGTCCAGGGCGTTCACGGTGGCGGCGAACAGATTGCGGGTGTCCGGGGTGTAGATAAAGATCTGTGAGCCGCCGTCGCCCTGGCTGCCCTGCTGGCCGGTTTCCGATTCACGGATCAGCACCAGCGGGTCCTGGTTGTTGCTGCGTTCCAGCAGCGCCTCGGTGTGCCAGGCGATGTCCCAGGGGGTTTCGCGCAGAAAATATTCGTCGCCGATGTTGGCCCACAGGGTTTCGATGGCGCGGATGTCGTGGTCCCGTTCGGCCAGCAGCTTGAGGGCTTCGTCGCGGGTCTCGTCGATCCAGTCCTGCTTGTCCTGGGGGTTGTTCAGGCCACGGCGCAGGGCGCGTTTGGTTTCCAGGTACAGCTGACGCAGCAGCGAGGCGCGCCAGGAATTCCACAGCGCCGGGTTGGTGGCGTTGATGTCGGCCACGGTCAGCACGTACAGATAATCCAGATGCACCAGGTCGCCCACGGTGCGGGCGAATTCGTGCACCACGTCCGGGTCGGAGATGTCCTTGCGCTGGGCGGTGACGCTCATGGTCAGGTGGTTGCGCACCAGCCAGGCTACCAGCTTGGCGTCCCAGGCGGTCAGGCCGTGGCGCTGGCAGAAGGCGATGGCGTCGTCGGCGCCCAGTTCCGAGTGGTCGCCGCCACGGCCCTTGGCGATGTCGTGGTAGAGGCCGGCCACGTACAGCAGTTCCGGTTTGGGCAGGCGGTAGAACACCTCGCAGGCCACCGGGAAGGCATCGCGCTGATCCTCATAGCGGAAGCGGCGCATGTTCTTCACCACCAGCAGGGTGTGCGCGTCCACCGTGTAAATATGGAACAGGTCGTACTGCATCATGCCGACGATGCGGCCGAACTCCGGCAGGTACTTGCCGAGAATGCCGTAGCGCTTCATGCGGCGCAGCTGGGTGAACAGGGCATGGGGGCTGCGCAGCAGCTGCATGAACAGGGCGCTGTTGGCCTTGTTGTCGCGGAACTCGTCGTTGATCAGCCGCCGGCAATGGATCAGCTCGCGCACGGTGGCGGCGCGGATGCCCTTCAGGTCCGGGTTCTGGGCCATCAGCACGAAGGCTTCCAGCAGCGCCGAGGGGTGCTTGCGGAAAATATCCGGCGCGCTCATTTCCAGGTATTCATTGCGCACCTGGAAGCGGCGGTTGAGCGGGCGCACCTGCTCGGGCTGGCCGGCGCGCAGGATTACTTCGTCGAACAGCTGCAGCAGCATGTCGTTGAGCACCGACAGGGCCAGCGCCGCCCGGTAGAACTCCTTCATGAACAGTTCCACCGCCAGGTTGGCGTTGGAATCCTGGTGGCCAAGCCGCTCCGCCAGTTGCCGCTGGTGGTCGAACAGCAGCCGGTTTTCGTTGCGGCCGGTGAGCGAGTGCAATTGCCAGCGCACCCGCCACAGGTAGTCCAGGCAGCGGGTCACCGCGTCGAATTCGGTGCGCGTGATGAAGCCGGCGTCCACCAGGGCTTCCAGGCTGTCGCCGCCGAAATGGCGCTTGGCCACCCAGGCGATCATCTGCACGTCGCGCAGGCCGCCCGGGGCGTTTTTCAGATCCGGTTCGAGATTGTATTCGGTGTCGTTGTACTTGCGGTGGCGGGCGGTCTGCTCTTCCCACTTGGCGGCGAAGAAGCGGTCCGTGGGCCACATGCGGTCCGGCCCGGTGCGGTCGGACAGGGCCTGGCGTACCTGGTCGTCGCCGGCCAGGGTGCGCGCTTCCATGATATTGGTGGCCACGGTGATGTCCTGGCCGGCCAGTTTTTCGCACTCGTCCAGGGTGCGCACGCTGTGGCCGATTTCCAGGCCGATGTCCCACAGGAAGGCGACGAAGCCTTCCAGGGCGGAGCAGGCGTCCTGGGCCGGGGTGTCGCGGAACAGCACCATCAGGTCCACGTCGGAGTGCGGGTGCAATTCGCCACGGCCGTAGCCGCCCACCGCCACCAGCGCCACGTCCGCGAAGCGGTCCAGCTGAAACAACGACCAGGCGGCCACCAGTACCCGGTCCACCAGGCGGGCGCGGGCATGCACCAGCTCGGCCACCGGGACCTGATCAAAGGCCTGGTCGAGCCGGGCCTGGCCCTCCTCCAGGAAGGCGCGGGCACGTTGGCCGGGCTGGTCACTGTCGCGCAGGGCGTCGAGCAGCTGGTCGGGGCTGAGCGGAGGCGTCAAATCCATAGCGGCGGCGTTGCTTCCTTAATGATGGCGTCCTTAATAAAGGTCGGTTTCTTCCCGGCGGGCGGTGAGCACTTCGTAGCCGTCGGCGGTGACCGCCAGGGTGTGCTCCCATTGGGCGGACAGCTTGCGGTCCTTGGTGACCACCGTCCAGCCGTCCGGCAGCACCTTGTTGGCGGCCTTGCCGGCGTTGATCATCGGTTCGATGGTGAACACCATGCCTTCCTTCAGTTCCAGGCCGGTGCCGGGTTTGCCGTAGTGCAGTACCTGGGGCTCTTCATGGAACACCTGGCCGATGCCGTGGCCGCAGTATTCGCGCACCACCGAGAAGCGCTCGGATTCCGCCAGTTTCTGGATGCGGTGGCCGATGTCGCCCAGGCGCACACCCGGCTTGACCATCTTGATGCCGGCCAGCATGCACTCGCGGGTGGTGTCCACCAGGCGCTTGGCCAGCACCGAGGGCTCGCCCACGTAGAACATCTTGCTGGTGTCGCCGTGCCAGCCGTCCTTGATGACGGTGACGTCGATATTGATGATGTCGCCTTTCTTGAGCACCTTCTTGTCGCTGGGGATGCCGTGGCAGACCACATGGTTCACGGAGGTGCACACGGATTTGGGGAAGCCCCGGTAGCCCAGGCAGGCGGGGATGGCGTTCTGCTCATTGACGATATGGTCGTGGCAGATGCGGTCCAGGTCCTCGGTGGTGACGCCGGGGCGCACATGCTCGCCGATCAGTTCCAGCACTTCGGCGGCCAGGC
The DNA here is from genome assembly GCF_005938655.1 of Alloalcanivorax gelatiniphagus. Taxonomy (GTDB): domain Bacteria; phylum Pseudomonadota; class Gammaproteobacteria; order Pseudomonadales; family Alcanivoracaceae; genus Alloalcanivorax; species Alloalcanivorax gelatiniphagus. The sequence continues at coordinate 183,212 of NZ_VCQT01000027.1, read as the reverse complement.
GGCCGGCCTCGCGCATTTTGGCGATGTCGTCCGGTGTTTTCAGCGTGACATTCATGGTGAAAAGGGAAACTCCAGCATTTTCAGTGGCTTGGGCGGCTGGAAAGCGGGCGGTGACGGGTCGCGCCGGCCGCTTTTCCGTTGCCCGTGAAGGGGGGCTGTGGTATAAAGCGCGCGCCTTCCTCGATCCCGGCGGCCAGGACGCCGCCAAACGGTGCGTCATTGTACCCGCTGGGTGTCGGCGAAGGGAAATCACACACACGCTCCGGCACATGGCTCTGGGTGCCCCAGCGTCCTTCGGGACGCTCCTTCGGGAAGGGGGTTGAGTCATGGGGGGCGTGGAGGCCTAACCCAGGAGATAACCTCAATGAGCGTAACCATGCGCGATATGCTGAAGGCAGGCGTGCACTTCGGCCACCAGACCCGTTACTGGAATCCGAAGATGAAGCCTTACATCTTCGGCGCACGCAACAAGATTCACATCATCAATCTGGAAAGCACCCTGCCGCTGTTCAACGACGCCATGGCGTTCCTGAACAAGCTGGCGGCCAGCAACAACAAGATCCTGTTCGTCGGCACCAAGCGCGCCGCGCAGAAGGCGGTCCGCGAGGAAGCCCAGCGTTGCGGCATGCCGTACGTGGATCACCGTTGGCTGGGTGGCATGCTGACCAACTGGAAAACCATCCGTCAGTCCATCAAGCGCTACCGCGACCTGGAAGCCCAGGAGCAGGACGGCACCCTCGGCAAGCTGACCAAGAAAGAAGCGCTGATGCGTCACCGTGAGATGGAGAAGCTGGAACGCTCCATCGGCGGCATCAAGGACATGGGTGGCCTGCCGGACGCTCTGTTCGTGGTGGACGTGGATCACGAGGACATCGCCGTTCAGGAAGCCCGCAAGCTGGGTATTCCGGTGGTGGCCGTGGTCGACACCAACTCCAACCCGGATGACATCGATTACGTGATCCCGGGCAACGACGACGCCATCCGCGCCATCCACCTGTATGTGCAGGCAGCCGCCGACACCATCCTGGAAGGCCGCGAGTACGCCCAGACCCAGGGCGGTGGTGAAAGCGAGTTCGTCGAAGTCGAGGACGCCCAGGCCGAGAACGAGCAGGCCGAAGGCTGATCACCCGGGGCGGGCCACGGCCCGCCCCACGCATTCCCCGAATTCAAAGTTTCAAGAGGTAAGCATGGCTGCTGTAACTGCTGCAATGGTGAAAGAGCTCCGCGAGCGCACCGGTCTGGGCATGATGGAATGCAAGAACGCCCTGGTCGAAGCGGGTGGTGACATCGAGAAGGCCATTGATGATCTGCGCAAGTCCGGCCAGGCGAAAGCCGCCAAAAAAGCCGGTCGTACCGCCGCCGAGGGTGCCGTGGTAGTGGCCACCAGCGACGACAACAAGCGCGCCGTGATGGTGGAAATCAATTCCGAAACCGACTTCGTGGCCCGTGACGACAACTTCCTGGGCTTCTGCGACAAGGTGGCCGCCGCCGCCCTGGCCGCGGACGAAGTGGACGTGGCCAAGATCGCCGAACTCAGCGTTGAGGGTGGCGGTACCGTGGAAGAGGCCCGCCAGGGCCTGGTTCAGAAGATCGGTGAGAACATCCAGGTGCGCCGCGCGGTGCGTCTGAACGCCGAAGGTCTGGTCGGTTCCTACGTGCACGGCGGCAAAATCGGCGTGCTGGTGGCTCTGACCGGTGGCGACGCCGAGCTGGGCAAGGACGTGTCCATGCACGTGGCCGCCGTCAGCCCGATGGTGGTCAAGTCCGACGAAGTGCCCGCCGAAGTGCTCGACAAGGAGCGTGAAATCATCCGCGCCCAGCCGGACATGGAAGGCAAGCCCGCCGAGATCGTCGAGAAGATGGTCGGTGGCCGCATCAACAAGTTCCTCAAGGAAGTGAGCCTCAACGATCAGCCGTTCGTTAAGGATCCGAACACCACCGTGGGCAAACTGGTGAAAGACGCCGGTGCCGAAGTGGTGGCCTTTGAGCGCCTGGTGGTGGGCGAGGGCATCGAGAAGGAAGAGGTGGACTTCGCCGCCGAAGTCATGGCACAGGCAAAACAGTAGTCCCCTGGGACCTGGTTTGTCGCGCTGCCGCGCAAAAACGCCTTGTTGGCCAGGTCCAGCAAGGCGTTTTTTTCGGCTGGTGCGCCGGTGGGCGCGACCGGCCGGAGGTTGGACCCGATGGCACATCGGGAGAGCACCGGGGGTGGGAAAACCGGCCAAATCGGCAGGGTGCCTTGGCTTGGCCGCCCCCAAATGGTTTCATTAACCGCCGGAGCATCACCGGCGGTCGGACAAACGGCGGGTATTCATGAGTGGCGGAGAACAAGAGATGGCCAAGAACAAGGAGCGCTCGCCGCGCTACAACCGTATTCTGTTGAAGTTGAGCGGTGAGGCGCTGGCGGGTGAAGAGGGGTTCGGTATCGACCCCCGGGTGCTGGACACCCTGTCCCTGGAGATCGGCCAACTGGTGGGTATCGGCGTGCAGGTGGGCCTGGTGATCGGCGGCGGCAACCTGTTCCGTGGCGCGGCGCTGCAGACCGCGGGCCTGGACCGGGTGGCCGGCGACCATATGGGCATGCTGGCCACGGTGATGAACGGCCTGGCCATGCGCGACGCCCTGGAGCGCTCCAACATCCGTACCCGGTTGATGTCGGCCATTCCCATGAGTGGCATCGTGGAGCATTATGACCACCGCAACGCCAACCGGCACCTGAAGAACGGCGAAGTGGTGGTTTTCTGCGCCGGCACCGGCAATCCGTTTTTCACCACGGATTCCGCCGCCTGCCTGCGTGGCATCGAGATCAGCGCCGACGTGGTGCTCAAGGCCACCAAGGTGGATGGTGTCTACAACGACGATCCGGTGACCAATCCCAACGCTGAAAAATACGAGCGTCTGAGCTACGACGAGGTCATCGACCGCAAGCTCGGCGTCATGGACCTCACCGCGATCTGCCTGTGCCGCGACCACGACATGCCGTTGCGCGTGTTCAACATGAATAAGCAGGGCGCGCTGCTCAACCTGATGCTGGGCGGCAGCGAAGGCACCCTGGTGGAAGCCGCCAGAGAGCAATAGTCAGAGAGGAACAAAGGTGATCGACGATATTCAGAAAGACGCCCAGTCGCGCATGAAGAAAAGCCTGGATGCGCTGGACGTGGCACTCAAGAAAACCCGCACCGGCCGGGCCCATCCGAGCCTGCTGGATGGGTTGCACGTGTCCTATTATGGCTCGGACACGCCTCTCAACCAGCTGGCCAACATTTCCGTGGAAGAGGGCCGTACCCTGCTGGTCACGCCGTTCGACAAGTCCCTGGTGCCGGACATCGAAAGGGCGATCATGACCTCGGACCTGGGCCTCAACCCGTCCACCGCCGGCGTGGTCATCCGCCTGCCGCTGCCGCCGCTCACCGAGGAAACCCGCAGGGGCCTGGTGAAGCACGTGCGCGCCGAGGGCGAACATGCCAAGGTGGCGATCCGTAATATTCGCCGGGACGCCAACGGCGACTTTAAGGACCTGCTCAAGGAGAAGGAAATCTCCGAGGACGAGGCCCGTCACGGCGAGGAACAGATCCAGCAGCTCACCGACAAGATGGTGGCTGAAGTGGACAGAATGCTGAAGGTCAAGGAAGAGGAACTGATGACGGTGTGATCGGGTGGGGTGCTGCCCCCTCCGGCCGTTGTCCGAATACAATCGAACGGTGACGTCGGGATGCCGCTGGTCGGCAGCCCGACCTTTTTTATGGACGATAATAAACCCGACTCCTCGGCACCGGATATCGATAGCCACCAGGGCGCGGTGCCCCGCCACGTGGCGATCATCATGGACGGCAACAATCGCTGGGCCCGGCGCCGGGGTCTGCCCGGCGCGGAGGGGCACCGTGCCGGCGAACACACCTTGCAGAAGGTGATTCGCCGCGCCGCCCGCCACGGCGTGGAGGTGGTCACCCTGTTCGCCTTCAGCTCCGAGAACTGGCGCCGCCCGGAGGATGAGGTCAATCATCTGATGGGCCTGTTCGTCAACGCGCTGGGCCAGCGGGTGGACCAGCTGCACGACCACCGGGTGCGGCTGCGCTTTATCGGCGACCGTTCCGCCTTCGACAAGACCCTGCGCGACGGCATGGTGGAAGCGGAGCGGCGCACCGCCGGCAACGACCGCATGACGGTGGTGGTGGCGGTCAACTACGGCGGCCAGTGGGATCTGGCCCAGGCCGCCGCGTCCCTGGCCCGGGAAGTGCGCGACGGCACGCTGGACCCGGACAATATCGACGCGGTCGCCCTGGGCGAGCGCATCTCCACCGCCGACCTGCCGCCGCTGGACCTGCTGATCCGCACCGGCGGCGAGCACCGCCTGAGCAATTTTCTGCTGTGGCAGGCGGCCTACGCGGAGCTCTACTTCACGCCGGCCCTGTGGCCGGATTTCGACGGCGACGAACTGGACGCCGCTCTGGCCGATTACGCCGGCCGGCAGCGTCGTTTCGGGCGTTCCGGTGAACAACTCGGCGCCGACGGAGAATCCGAATGCTGAAATTGCGGGTGATCACCGCTCTGGTACTGCTGCCGGTGGTGCTGGGCGCCGTGTTCGGCCTGGAGCGCCTGCCGTTCGCCGTGGTGGCCGGGGCCTTTTTCCTGGTCGGCGGCTGGGAATGGGCCGGCATGATCGGCGCTCTGAGCCGCCCCTTGCGCCTGCTTTGGTGCCTGTCGCTGGCGCTGCTGATGGTGGCCACCGAGGTATTCCGACCGGCCTGGCTGTTCACCCTGCTGCCACTGTGGTGGCTGCTGGCGCTGGTGGCGGTGCTGGGCTATCCGCGCAACGCCGGCTACTGGTTCCGGCCGGCGGTGATGGTGCCGGTGGGCTGGCTGGTGCTGGTGCCGTCCTGGATGGCGGTGGTGGAGCTGCAGGACCACGGCGCCCTGGGGCTGGCGGGCCCTTGGGCGCTGCTGTTCATTCTGGTTTGGGTGTGGGCGGCGGACACCGGCGCCTATTTCGCCGGCCGCGCCCTGGGCCGCCACAAGCTGGCGCCCCGGGTGAGCCCGGGCAAGACCGTGGAAGGGCTGATCGGCGGCGCGTTGCTGGCGCTGCTGGTGGTGGCCGCGGTGTTCTACACCGGCTGGCTGGAGGCGCGCCTGCCGGCGCTGATGCTGGTGGCGTTGCTGACGGTGCTGGCCTCGGTGCTGGGTGACCTGTTCGAAAGCATGGTCAAGCGCCAGCGGGGCATCAAGGACAGCGGCACGGTGCTGCCCGGCCACGGCGGCATGCTGGATCGCATCGACAGCGTCACCGCGGCCCTGCCGGTGGCGCTGGCCGGGCTCAACTGGTTCGCGCTCCCCGGAGGCCAGCTTTGAGCGGCCCGAGCGGCCCCAGCGGGGAGACGACAGCCCCCGAAGCGGTTACCATTCTCGGCGCCACCGGCAGCATCGGCCGCCAGACCCTGGATGTGCTGGCCCGCCATCCGCAACGTTACCGGGTGGTGGGCCTCACCGCCGGCCACCGCTGGCGGGAACTGGCCGAGCACTGCCTGCACTGGCGCCCGCGCTACGCGGCACTGGCCGATGAGGCCGGCGCCGAGTTGCTTCGGAACCATCTCCGGGAGGCCGGGTCAGACACCGAGGTCCTGGGCGGCCATCAGGGCGTGGCCCAGGTGGCGGCCCTGGACGAGGCGGACACCGTGGTGGCCGCCATCGTCGGCGCCGCCGGCGTGCGGCCGACCCTGGCGGCGGTGGAGGCGGGCAAGAAGATCCTGCTCGCCAACAAGGAGACCCTGGTGGTCACCGGCGCCCTGTTCATGGACGCGGTGCGCCGTCACGGCGCCACCCTGCTGCCGGTGGACTCGGAGCACAACGCCATCTTCCAGTGCCTGCCCCGGGAGGGCGTCGGGCCGGGGGTGCGGCGGCTGCTGTTGACCGCCTCCGGTGGCCCTTTCCTGGGCTGGGACCGGGCGCGGCTGGAGACGGTGACGCCGGAACAGGCGGTGCGCCATCCCAACTGGGACATGGGACCCAAGATTTCCGTGGATTCCGCCACCCTGATGAACAAGGGGCTGGAGTTCATCGAGGCGTGCTGGCTGTTCGATGTGCCGCCGGCACGCATCGACGTGGTGATTCACCCGCAAAGCGTGGTGCATTCCATGGTCGAATACCTGGACGGTTCGGTGCTGGCGCAAATGGGCACCCCGGACATGCGCACGCCGATTGCCTGCGCGCTGTCCTGGCCGGAGCGCATCGACTCCGGCGCCGAGACGCTGGATTTCCGGACCCTGGCGGGGCTCGATTTCCGGGCCCCGGACGACGCCGCCTTCCCCTGCCTGGGCCTGGCCCGGCAGGCGATGGAGACCGGTGGCGCCGCCACCGCGGTGCTCAACGCCGCCAACGAGGAAGCAGTGGCCGCTTTTCTCGACCGGCGGCTGGGTTTCAACGGCATCGCGGCGGTGGTGCAGGATACCCTGGCCGGTTTGCCGGCCCCGGACTGCGCCGACGTGGACGCGGTCATGAATGTGGACAGTGAGGCCCGGGTTCTGGCCCGGCGCCTTATCAAGGAGTGGGCATGCTGACGCTGTTGGCCTTTGTCGTCACCATCTTGGTCATCGTGGCCTTCCATGAGTGGGGTCACTTTCTGGCCATGCGTGCCTTTGGCGTGCGCGTGCTCACCTTTTCCGTGGGTTTCGGCCCCCGTCTGCTGCGCTTCACCGACAAGAAGGGCACCGACTGGGTGATCAGCGCCATTCCTCTGGGCGGCTTCGTCAAGCCGCTGGACCGCCGCGACGGCGAATTGCCGCCGGACGCCCGCGACGACGAGGAATTTTCCGGCAAGCCGGCCTGGCAGCGGGTGATCACCTATGCGGCCGGGCCGGTGTTCAATTTCATTCTCGCCTTCCTGATCTACTGGCTGCTGATGATGTCCGTGGGCCAGCGCGACAGCCTGGCGGTGATCGGCCTGCCGGTGGCGCAATCCCCGGCCGCCGAGGCCGGCTTCCAGGCCGGCGACCGCTGGCTGGCGGTGGACGGCCGCGAGGTGGAAGGCTGGCAGGACGTGATCAGCGCCCTGGTGCTGCATCTGGGCGAGGACGCGCCGGTGCCGGTGAAGGTGCGTGAGGCGGATGGCGACATCGCCACCCGGGCCCTGGACATGGCCAGCTGGTCGGCGGCCCCGGACCAGTCGCCGCTCACCGTACTGGGCCTGCGCCCGGCGGTGCAGATCGGCCGCATCGCCGAGGACAGCGGCGCGGTGCGCTCCGGCGTCCAGGTCGGCGATCTGGTTCTGACCACCAACGGCGAGCCGGTGGCGGGCTGGGGGGCCTGGCGGGAGCTGCTGCAGAGCAGCGCCGACCAGGCCCTGCCGGCCACCGTGCTGCGCGACGGCCGGGTGCTGGACCTGACCCTGTATCCGCAACCGGTGCAGTTCGAAGGCGCCACCGTGGGGCAGCTGGGCGTCGGCCCTGGCGGTCTGGTGGAACACACCTACGCGCCGGCCCAGGCGGTGGGCGCCGCCGCCGACCGCTTCGGCCAGCAGGTCAATGTGATCTGGGCCAGCGTGGCCAAACTCTTTACCGGTCATTTGCCGCTGGACAGTCTCGGCGGCCCGGTGACCATAGCCCAGGTGGCGGGTGAAAGCGCCGCCGTGGGTTTCGCCAGCTTCCTGATGTTGCTGGCTTACCTGAGCATCACGCTCGGGATCATCAATTTGCTGCCCGTGCCCATGCTGGACGGTGGCTGGATTCTCTTCGGCATCATTGAAATGATACGCGGGCGCAGCCTGCCTGAGCGGTTCCTGAGTACCGCGCAGGGCGTCGGGCTGACGCTGGTGGTCAGTTTCATGTTGTTGGCCATCTATAACGACCTGGTGCGACAGTTTTCATGAATTTCGCCGCAAATACCTCCCTGAGACGCCTGCTGGGCGCCACCCTGGTTATCGTCTGTTTCTGTATTTTCTTCCCGGCCCAGGCGCAGACCGAAGCCGGTCTGCCGTTCAAGGTCCGCGACATCCGCATCGAGGGGCTGCAGAGGCTTCCGGTGGAGCGGGTCTACGCGGCCCTGCCGATCCAGGCCGGTGACACCATCGACCAGGCGGCGGTGCGCGAGGCGGTCAAGCGCCTGTTCGCCACCGGCAACTACGAGAACGTGCAGCTGGGCCGCGACGGCGACGATCTGGTGGTGGTGGTGGCCGAGCGGCCGAGCGTCGCCCGCATCGAGCTGGAGGGCAACAAGTCCATCGAGGAGGAAGACCTGCGCAAGGGCCTGACCCAGGCGGGTCTCGCCGAGGGCGAGGTGTTCCAGCGCTCCACCCTGGAGGCGATCTCCGGTGAGCTGGAGCGGCAGTACATCGCCCAGGGCCGCTACGGCGCCGACATCGAAACCGAGGTGACGCCGCTGCCGCGTAACCGGGTGGCGCTGAAGATCAAGATCTACGAAGGCAAGGCGGCGCGCATCAGCGACATCAACATCGTCGGCAACAGCCTGTTCAGCGACGAGGAGTTGCTGGAAGACTTCGAACTCAGCCCCTCCCATTTCTGGTCGTTCATCAAGGGCGACGACAAGTATTCCCGCCAGCGTCTGGCCGGTGACCTGGAGCGCCTGCGCTCCTACTACCTGGACCGGGGCTATATCAACTTCTCCATCGAATCCACCCAGGTGTCGGTGACCCCGGACCGCGAGCGCGTGCTGATCACCGTCAACGTGGCCGAAGGCAAGCAGTTCCGCGTCAACGACGTGCGGCTGTCCGGCGACCTGGTGGTGGATGAGAAAGAACTGAAACCGCTGGTGGTGATCCAGAAAGGTCAGGTGTTCAGCCAGCAGCTGGTCACCTACACCAGTGATCTGATCAAGCGCCGCCTCGGCAACGAGGGCTACACCTTCGCCGAAGTGCGTGGCGTGGAGCAGGAAACCGGCGACGGTGATACCGTGGACGTGACCTTCTACGTGGACCCGGGCCGCCGCGTCTATGTGAACCGCATCGGCTTCAGCGGCAACATCAAGACCGAGGATGAAGTGCTGCGCCGGGAGCTGCGTCAGTTCGAGGACGCCCCCGCCAACACCTCCCTGATCGACCTTTCCCGGGAGCGTCTGCAGCGGCTCGGCTATTTCTCCACCGTGGAAGCGAAAACCGACCGGGTGCCCGGCGCCGATGACCTGGTGGACGTGAACTACGACGTGCAGGAGCAGCCGTCCGGTTCGATTGGCGCCAACGTGGGCTATTCCGATGCCTCCGGCGTGATCTTCGGCGCCAACATCAGCCAGAACAACTTCCGTGGTAACGGTAACCGGGTGTCGTTCTCCCTGAGCCGCAGTGACATCCGCGATTCCTACAGCTTCTCGCACTACAACCCGTACTACACCCTGGACGGTGTCAGCCGTGGCTTCAGCCTGTTCTACTCGAAGATCGACTTCGACGAGACCCGCCTGTCCTCCTATGGGGCGGACCGGGCCGGCGGCAACGTCACCTTCGGTTACCCGATCTCCGAGTACACCCGCCTGAACTTCGGCGGTGGTATCGAGCAGACCAAGGTGCAGCAGGGCGATTACATCGCCGTGGCCATCAACGACTTCCTGCAGCGTGAAGGCGACAAGTTCAACGAGTTCAAATTCAACGCCTCGCTGCGCACCAGCACCCTGAACCGGGGCATCCTGCCCGACCGGGGCTGGGCCAGCACCTTCCGCCTGGAAGCGGCGGTGCCGGGCTCCGACTACCTGTTCTACAAGGTCGGCTGGGAAGGGGAGAAGTACTTCCCGATCACCAACCGCTGGACCGTGCGCACCCGAGGCAACGTGGGCTACGGTGACGGCTACGCCGACGACCGGGGCCTGCCGTTCTTCGAAGCCTACTACGGCGGTGGCATCGGCTCGGTGCGTGGCTATGAATCCCGCTCCCTGGGTCCCCGTTCACCGGCGCTTTATTATGAAAACCGTGGCGTCGGTGATCCCGATCCGGACCCGATCGGTGGTAACCTGCTCACCGAAGCCAGCCTGGAGCTGATCTTCCCGACCCCGTTCGCGACGGAATCGCGCAGCGTGCGCACCTTCCTGTTCGTGGACGCGGGTAATGTGTTCGATACCAATGACGATAACGGACTCGACGAATTCGACACCAACGAACTGCGTGCTTCCGCCGGTATCGGTCTGAGCTGGCTCACCGCCATCGGGCCCCTGAGCTTTAACCTGGCCACGCCGCTCAACGACCAGTCCGGTGATGACACGGAAGTGTTCCAGTTCTCCCTGGGACAAACCTTTTAGGAGTCAATCATGAAAAAAACATTGCTTGCCGCTTTGCTGATGCTGCCCGTCCTTGCCGCCGCCGAACAACGCATCGGGGTTGTCGACCCCATCGGTGCGCTGCAACAGGCCAGTGAATTCCAGGACCGTTTTGGCAAACTGGAATCCTCCCTCAAGGACGAACAGGCCCGCCTGGACCGTCTCGGTGGTGAAGTGGAAAAACTGCGCGGTCGCCTGGAAAAAGAAGGCATGACCATGAGCGAGGACGAGCGCCAGGACCTGCAAACCAAGGGTCAGCAAAAGATGATCGAGCTGCAGAACCTGCGTCAGTCCGCCCAGCGCAAACTGAACAAGGGCCAGCAGGAAATCCTGGAAGTGATGGAGCCCAAGCTCAAGCAGGCGGTGGAAACCGTGGCCGAGCGTGAGAATCTGGACGTGGTGATGAACGCCCAGGCGGTGGTGTATGTGCAATCCAATATGGACATCACCGGCGCTGTCACCAAACAACTCAACAGCATGAAGTAATCCGATGGCGGTGACTCTGGCTTTTCTCGCCGAGGAACTGGGTGCCGAGCTGCACGGCCCGGAGGATCTCCAGGTCAGCGGCCTCGGCACCCTGGCGTCCGCCCGGGGCGACCAGCTCAGCTTTCTGGCCAATCCGCGCTATCGCTCGCAGCTGGAAACCACCGGCGCGGCGGCGGTGCTGCTGCGCGCCGACCAGCTCGAACATTGCCCGGTGGCGGCGCTGGTGGTGAGCGACCCCTACATGGCCTATGCCCGCGTCAGCCGGCACTTCGACACGGCGCCGGTGGCCCCGCCCGGGGTGCACCCCTCGGCGGTGGTGGACCCCGCCGCGCGGGTGCCGGCGTCGGCCAGCATCGGGCCCAATGTGGTGATCGAGGCGGACGTGGTGATCGGCGAGGGCGTGGTGATTGGCGCCAACACCGTGATCGGCGCGCGCTGTGAGATCGGCGACGGCTGTCATATCTGGCCAAATGTTACAATTTACCATGGTGTCACCATCGGGCCGCGCTCTATCATACACGCCCATTGCGTGCTGGGTGCCGACGGTTTCGGCTTCGCGCCCGGTGCCGACGGCTGGACCAAGATCGCCCAGGTGGGCGGTGTGCGCATCGGCGCCGACGTGGAAATTGGCGCCGGCACCACCGTGGACCGGGGCGCCATCGACGATACCGTGATCGGCAATGGGGTGATCCTGGATAATCAGATCCAGGTGGCCCATAACGTGGTGATCGGTGATCACACCGCCATCGCCGGCAAGGTGGGCATCGCCGGCAGCACGCGCATCGGCGCCCAATGCATGATCGGCGGCGCCGCCGGCCTTTCCGGGCACCTGGAAATCTGCGACAAGGTGCAAATCCTGGGTATGTCCCTGGTGTCCCGCTCGATCAGCGAGCCGGGAACCTACGGTTCCGCTCTTCCGGTGGACAGGCAGGACCGTTATCGTCGCAATGTGGCCCGATTCCGGCATCTGGACGAACTGCATCGCCGGGTGCGTAAACTGGAGCGTGACGCCGGAGAGTAGCCTCCCGAGAGGTGTGTTCCCCGGCGCTCCCTGTCTTTTGTTTGGATACAGAGCATGATGGACATTCATGAGGTGAGGGAATACCTGCCTCACCGCTATCCCTTTTTGCTGGTGGACCGCGTGGTTTCCGTGGAGCCCGGCAAACGCATCGAGGCGTACAAAAACGTCTCCATCAACGAGCCCTTCTTCAACGGGCATTTCCCCCAGGAACCGATCATGCCCGGCGTGCTGATCATCGAGGCGCTGGCCCAGGCCTCCGGCATTCTCGGTTTTGTCACCGAGAACAAGCGCCCGGCGGACGGTTTCATCTATCTGCTGGTGGGCACCGACCGGGCGCGCTTCAAACGCCAGGTGGTACCCGGCGACCGGCTGACGCTGAACTCCGAGTGGCTCACCCACCGCCGTAACATCGCCAAGTTCTCCTGCCACGCGGAAGTGGACGGCAAACTGGTGGCGGCCTGTGACCTGCTGGTGGCTGAACAGCGAGTGTGAATCGCCGCTGGAGCCGTCGCTAGAGGCGGCGGCCCCAGGGTATACTTCTCGCCTTTCCATCCCATTCGCAACGCCAGGGCGGACCCCCCCGACCATGATTCATCCCACAGCCATCATCGACCCCAAAGCGGAACTGGCCAGCGACGTGGAAGTCGGCCCTTATTCCGTGATCGGCGCCCACGTCACCATTGGCGCCGGCACGGTGATCGGGCCGCACGTGGTCATCCAGGGGCCCACCCGCATTGGCGAGAACAATCGCATCTTCCAGTTCGCCTCGGTGGGCGAGGAATGCCAGGACAAGAAGTACCGCGGGGAACCCACGCGCCTGGAAATCGGCGACAACAACGTGATCCGCGAGCACTGCACCCTGCACCGGGGCACCGTGCAGGACGAGGGCATCACCAGCCTGGGTAACAACAACCTGCTGATGGCCACCGTGCACGTGGCCCACGATTGCCGCATCGGCAGCGACAATATTTTCGCCAACACCACCGGCATCGCCGGCCACGTGAAAATCGGCGATGGCGTGATCCTGGGCGGCATGACCGGTATCCATCAGTTCTGCCGCATCGGCTCCTACGCCATGACCGCCGGCTGCAGCCTGGTGCTCAAGGACATTCCCGCCTATGTGATGGTGGGCGGCAACCCGGCCTCGGCGCGCAGCATGAACTTCGAGGGCATGCGCCGGCGTGGCTGGGACGCGGACGTGATCGCCACCCTGCGCCGCGCCTACAAGACCGTCTACCGCCGTGGTCTGACCCTGGAGCAGGCCATCGCCGAGCTGGAACCCCAGCGGGACGGTTGTCCGCCGCTGGCCCTGTTCCTGGATTCCCTGCGCGCCTCGGAGCGCGGCATCACCCGCTAAGGTATCCGCCATGGATACCCGCCAAGCCCCGCTGATTGCCCTGGTCGCCGGTGAAACCTCCGGTGACCTGCTGGGCGCCGGCCTGATCGCGGCGTTGCGCCGGCGCTGGCCGGACGCCCGCTTTATCGGCGTGGGCGGCGAGCGCATGGCCGCCGCCGGCCAGCACAGCCTGTTCCCCATGGAAAAACTGTCGGTGATGGGCATCACCGAGGTGATCCGCCATCTGCCGGAGCTGTTCCGGCTGCGCCGGCAACTGGTGGACGACCTGCTGGCCCGGCGCCCGGCGGTGGTGATCACCATCGACTCCCCGGATTTCACCCTGGGCGTGGCGAAACGGGTCCATGCCGCCGGCCTCAAGACCGTGCACTACGTGAGCCCGTCGGTATGGGCCTGGCGCCAGGGGCGGGTCAAGGGCATCCGCCGGGATGTGGACCTGATGCTTACCCTGTTTCCGTTCGAGGCCCGCTTCTACGAAGAGCACGGCGTGCCGGTGGCCTTCGTCGGCCACCCGCTGGCGGACATGATCGAGCTGGAGGTGGACGCCCGGGCGGCCCGCCGTGAACTGGGGCTGGCGGAAGAGGGCCGTATTCTCGCCGTGCTGCCCGGCAGCCGGGGCGGCGAAGTGGGGCAGTTGATGCCCGATTTCACCGATGCCATGGTGCGGCTGCGGGCCCGTTATCCGGACCTGCGTTTCGTGATTCCCGCCGCCAACGGCGCCCGCCGGGCCCAGATCGACGCCGCCCTGGCCGGCACCGAGCTGCCGGTGACGGTGGTGGATGGCCAGGGCCGCACGGTGATGGCCGCCGCCGACGCGGTGATGATGGCCTCTGGCACCGCCACCCTGGAGGGCATGTTGCTGAAGAAGCCCATGGTGGTGGGCTACCGGCTCGGCGCGGTGACCTTCGCCATTGTCTCGCGGCTGGTGAAAAGCGACTATGTGGCGTTACCCAATCTGCTGTGCCGCAAGCCGCTGGTGCCGGAACTGGTGCAGCAGGCGCTAAACGGCGCCGCCCTGGCGGACGCCGTGGCCGCCTGGCTGGACGACCCGGACGGGGTGGCCCGTCTGCGCGACGATTTCACCCGCGTGCACCGGGAACTGCGCGGCGGCGCCAGCGAAAAGGCCGCCACGGCGGTGGCGGCGCTGCTGCAGGAGGACCACTGATGCCCGGCCCGTTCGCCGGCCCCTTTGCCGAGTACCCGCTGGCCGAACCGTTCCACCCCAGTGCCTTCGCCTGGCGTGAAGGCATGCAACTGGCCGGCGTCGACGAGGTGGGCCGTGGCCCGCTGGTGGGCGCGGTGGTCACCGCGGCGGTGGTGCTGGACCCGGCGCGGCCCATCGATGGCCTGGCGGATTCCAAGAAGCTCACGCCGGCCCGCCGTGAGCGGTTGGCGGTGGCGATCCGCGAGCGCGCCCTGGGCTGGGCCCTGGGCCGTGCCGAGCACCATGAAATCGATGATCTGAACATCTACCATGCCACCCACCTGGCCATGGTGCGGGCGGTGGAATCCCTGACCGTGCAGGTGGACGCGGTGCTGGTGGACGGCAACCGCAGCCCGGTGTTCGCCTGCCCGGCGGAGGCGGTGGTCAAGGGCGACGGCCGAGTGCCGGCCATCGCCGCCGCCTCGATCCTGGCCAAGGTGGCCCGGGACGCGGAAATGGTGGCCCTGCACCGGCGCCATCCGGTGTACGGTTTCGACCGTCACAAGGGTTACCCCACCGCCGCCCACTTGGCGGCGCTGCGCGAGCATGGCCCGCTGGCCGAACACCGGCGCTCGTTCGCGCCGGTGGCGGCCTGTTACCAATCCCTTTCTTCCTCTGTTACCCGGGAGCCCGGCTTTGACTGAACCCCGCTTTGTTCATTTGCGTGTGCACACCGACTATTCCCTGGTGGACGGGGTGGTGCGCGTCAAGGAACTGATCAAGGCCTGTGGTGAGCAGCGTATGCCGGCGGTGGCGGTCACCGACGAGAACAACCTGTTCGCCCTGATCAAGTTCTACTCCGGCGCCATGAACGCCGGCCTCAAACCGATCATGGGCGCCGACCTGTGGGTGCAGGCGGACGACCCGGAAGACGAACCGCACTATGTGTGCTGTCTGGTGCAGAACGAGGACGGCTACCGCAACCTGACGCTGCTGATCAGCCGCGCCTGGCAGAGCAACCAGCACCGGGGCCGGGCGCTGATCCGCCGGGAGTGGCTGCTGGAACTCAACCAGGGCCTGATTCTGCTGTCCGGGGCGCGCTTTGGCGAAATAGGGCGGCTGCTGCTGTCCGGCAAGACCGACCAGGCCCGGGAGCGGGCGGCGGACTACCAGCGCGTGTTCGGGGACCGCTTCTATCTGGAGGTGCAGCGCACCGAGCGGCCCGGCGACGAGGACTGCCTGCACGCCAGCGTGGCCCTGGCCGCCGACCTGGGGCTGCCGGTGGTGGCCACCAACGACGTGCGCTTCCTGCGGCCGGAGGATTTCGAGGCCCACGAAGCCCGTGTCTGCATCCACGACGGCAACACCCTGGACGACCCACGCCGGCCCCGTAAGTACTCCGAGCAGCAGTACCTGAAAAGCGAAGAGGAAATGGCGGCGCTGTTCTCCGACCTGCCCGAGGCCCTGGAAAACAGCGTGGAGATCGCCCGCCGCTGTACCCTGGACATCCGCCTCGGCGAGAACTTCCTGCCGGATTTCCCGATCCCCGAGGGACTGACCATCGAGGAGTACTTCGGCAAGGTGTCCCGGGAGGGGCTGGAGGAGCGCCTGGCGGTGCTGCTCGACCGCGCCGATGCGGACTACGACGAGAAGCGCGCACCCTACGACGAGCGCCTGCGGTTCGAGCTGGACATCATCAATCAGATGGGCTTCCCCGGTTACTTTCTGATCGTGGCGGACTTTATCCAGTGGGGTAAGCAGCACGAGGTGCCGGTGGGCCCCGGCCGGGGTTCCGGTGCCGGTTCCCTGGTGGCCTACGCGCTCAAGATCACCGACCTGGACCCGATCGAATACGACCTGCTGTTCGAACGTTTCCTTAACCCGGAACGGGTTTCCATGCCCGACTTCGACGTGGACTTCTGCATGGAGAAGCGCGACCGGGTGATCAACTACGTGGCCGACAAATACGGCCGCGACGCGGTGAGCCAGATCATCACCTTCGGCACCATGGCCGCCAAGGCGGTGGTGCGCGACGTGGCGCGGGTGCAGGGCAAGCCCTACGGCATGGCCGACCGGCTCTCCAAGATGATTCCCGGCACCCCGGGCATGACCCTGAGCAAAGCCCTGGAGCAGGAAGACAACCTGCGCGAATTCCTGGAAGACGACGGCAACCCGGATAAGGAAGCGGTCAACGAAATCATGGAGATGGCCTTCAAGCTTGAAGGCCTGACCCGCAACGTGGGCAAGCACGCCGGCGGCGTGGTGATCGCCCCGGGCAAGCTCACCGACTTCGCGCCGCTGCACTGTGACGAGGAAGGCGACAACCTGGTTACCCAGTACGACAAGGACGACGTGGAAGCCGCCGGCCTGGTCAAGTTCGACTTCCTGGGTCTGAAGACCCTGACCATCATCGACTGGGCGGTGAAGGCCGCCAATGTGCGCCGCGAGCGGGAAGGCGAGGGGCCGCTGGAGATCGAGCGCATTCCGCTGGAGGACAAGCCCAGCTTCGACCTGCTCAAGAAGGGCGACACCACCGCCGTATTCCAGCTTGAAAGTCAGGGCATGAAGGAGCTGATCAAGAAGCTCAAGCCCGACGTGTTCGAGGACATCATCGCACTGGTGGCGCTGTACCGGCCGGGGCCCCTGGAATCCGGCATGGTGGACAACTTCATCAACCGGAAACACGGCCGCGAGCCGCTGGCCTACCCGGACCCGCAGTACCAGCACGAATGGCTGGAGCCGATCCTCAAGCCCACCTACGGGGTGATCCTATACCAGGAACAGGTGATGCAGATCGCCCAGGTGCTGGCCGGCTACACCCTGGGTGGCGCGGACATGCTGCGCCGCGCCATGGGTAAGAAGAAGCCCGAGGAGATGGCCAAGCAGCGCGAGATCTTCGAATCCGGCGCCAAGGACAAGGGCATCGACCCGGACCTGGCGATGAAGATCTTCGACCTGGTGGAAAAATTCGCCGGCTACGGCTTCAACAAATCCCACTCCGCCGCCTACGCCCTGGTGGCCTACCAGACCGCCTGGCTGAAGGCCCATTACCCGGCGGAATTCATGGCCGCGGTGATCTCCGCGGATATGCAGAACACCGACAAGGTGGTGACCTTCATCGACGAGGCCAAGTCCATGGGCCTCAAGGTGCTGCCGCCGGACGTGAACTCCTGCGGCTACCGGTTCACCGTTAACCCGGATGGCGACATCGTCTACGGCCTGGGCGCCATCAAGGGCCTGGGTGAAGGCCCCATCGAGGCCATCGTCAGCGCCCGGGGCGCCAGCGGCGAGGAAGGCGACACCGGTCGCTCCTTCGAGGACCTGTTCGATTTCTGCCGTCGCATCGACCTGAAGAAAACCAATAAGCGCTCCCTGGAGGCGCTGGTGCGCGCCGGCGCCCTGGACAAGCTGGGGCCCAACCAGCACTTCAACGACCGGGCCGTGCTGATGGCCACGCTGCCGGACGCCATCGCCGCCGCCGAGCAGGACGCCCGCAACCAGGCCGCCGGCATGATGGATCTGTTCGGTGGCGGCGACGATCACAGCGCCACCACCGAGGTGGCCTGGAAACCGGCCCGGGACTGGAACGACGAAATCCGCCTCAACGGCGAACGGGACACCCTGGGCCTGTTCCTGACCGGCCACCCCATCGACCAGTTTGAAACCGAGGTGCGCCAGTTCGTCAGCAACCGGCTCAACGCTCTGCAACCCACCGGCAAGGGCGAGGCGGCCACGGTGGCCGGCCTGGTGGTGGCGCTGCGCATCACCCGCAGCAAACGCAGCGGCGAGCGCATGGCGTTCATCACCCTGGACGACAAAACCGGGCGCCTGGAAGTGTCGGTGTTCGGCAAGACCTTCGCCCAGTTCGGCGAGCGGGTACAGAAGGACGCGCTACTGGTGATACGCGGCGGGGTGCGCATGGACGACTACACCGGCGGCTTTAACCTGATCGCCGACGAGGTCATGGACATGCGCGAGGCCCGCGCCACCTTCGGCCGCCGCCTGCGCGTCAAGGTGCCGGTGGACGATGGCCTGCCGGCCACCCTCAACCGGACCCTGGCGCCTTACCGGGCCAACGGCCAGGGCGGCGGGCTGGCGGTGCTGCTGGACCTGAAACACCGGGAGGCGGATGTGTCCATGTTCCTGGGCGACGACTGGCGGGTGATTCCCCATGAATCCCTGGTGGATGATCTGCGCGGCCGTTACGGTGACAAGGCCGTGACCTTGGAGTATTGATCCGGCGCCGGATCGCGACTGAAGTCGCTCCTACCGTGCCAGCATCGGGCGCCGTGGCCCGGGGTCATGCGGTGCGGTGGCCCGGGGGCGAGCGGTACGTGGCCGGGTATCATGCGGTGCCGTGGCCCGGGATCATGCGGTACGCGGCCCGGGGTCGGGCGGTACGTGGCCCGGGGTGATGCGGTACGCGGCCCGGGGTCGGGCGGTATCGTGGCCGGGGATGATGGTGTAGGAGCGGCTTCAGCCGCGATGCCGGCGCCACCAAACGGCGCACCGTGACGGTAACAACTTGCAACCTAAGAACCGACAGCGTCCCTCGACGCTGTCCAGCGCTTGCGGCTACACTTGACCGCACTATGGAAAGGGGTAGCACATGAATCCGAACTTCCTCGAATTTGAACAACCCATCGCCGATCTGGAAGCGAAAATCGAGGAACTGCGGCTGGTGGGCAGCGGCAGCGAGGTCAACATCTCCGAGGAGATCAGCAAGCTCCAGGAGAAGAGCATCACGCTCACCGAAAACATTTTCGGCAACCTCAGCGCCTGGCAGATCTCGCAATTGTCACGGCATCCGAAACGGCCTTACACGCTGGACTACGTGCAGCGCCTGTTCGGCGGCTTCGATGAGTTGCACGGCGACCGCAGTTTCGCGGACGACCCGGCCATCGTCGGCGGGGTCACCCGGCTGGATGACCGGCCGGTAATGGTGATCGGCCACCAGAAAGGCCGCGAAGTGAAGGAAAAGGTGCGCCGCAACTTCGGCATGCCGAAACCGGAAGGCTACCGCAAGGCCCTGCGCCTGATGGAGATGGCCGAGCGCTTCAAAATGCCGATCCTCACCTTTATCGACACACCCGGTGCCTTCCCCGGCATCGACGCCGAGGAGCGCGGGCAGTCGGAAGCCATCGCCCGCAACCTGCGCGTGATGTCCCAGCTGAAAGTGCCGATCGTGGCCACCGTGATCGGCGAGGGCGGCTCCGGCGGGGCACTGGCCATCGGCGTTTGCGACCACCTGCAGATGCTCGAGTACTCCACCTATTCGGTGATCTCCCCGGAAGGTTGTGCCTCGATTCTGTGGCGCAGCGCCGACAAGGCCCCGGAAGCGGCGGCGGCCATGGGCGTGGACGCCAGCCGTCTGCACGAACTGGGCATCGTCGATCAGGTCATCAAGGAGCCCCTGGGCGGCGCCCACCGGGACTACGATCAGGCCGCCGATTCGGTGCGCCGGGCCCTGGTGGAACAGCTCGCCAGCCTGTCGGAGCTGTCCGTGGAAGACCTGGTCGAACGCCGTTACCAGCGGCTGATGAGCTACGGCAACGTGACCAGCGAATCGGTGGACGACTAGTCCCCGACCGACCCGACCATGGCCCCGCGCCGCGATATTTCCCTGGATACACTGACCACCGACCTGGCCCGGCGCGCCCCGCCCGGGCCGCTGTGGCTGGCGTTCAGCGGCGGCCTGGATTCCACCGTGCTGTTGCATGCCCTGGCCCGCGCCGGCCTGGGCCCGCGCCTGACCGTGGCCCATGTGGACCATGGCCTGCACCCGGACAGCGCCGCCTGGGCCGGGCACTGCCAGCGCCAGGCCGCCGCCCTGGGCCTGGCCTTCCAGACCGAAAGGGTCACCGTGGACACCACCGCCGGCCTGGAAGCCGGCGCCCGTGAAGCCCGCTACCGGGCCCTGGCGGCCCGCGCCCGGGGCGCCACCCTGATTACCGCTCACCACCGGGACGACCAGGCCGAAACACTATTGCTGCGGCTGCTGCGCGGCGCCGGCGTGGCCGGCCTGGCGGCCATCCGTGAACACGGGGACTGGCAGGGCGTGCCGCTGTGGCGGCCGCTGCTGTCGGTATCCCGCCGGCGGTTGGCGGCGCTGGCGGAGCAGGGCGGCTGGCCCTGGCTGGAAGACCCCAGCAACCAGGATCAGAGTCTCGACCGTAATTACCTGCGTGGCACGGTGCTGCCGGCGCTGGCCGCCCGCTGGCCGGCGGCGGCCCGGCGCCTGGCGGTGGCCGCCGAACATCAGGCGGAGGCCGCCGACCTGCTGGCCGAGCGGGCCGCCGAGGACGCCCTGGCCCTGGGCGCGGAGGTGGACCGGCTGCCGCTCACGGTGACCGTCCTGAGCGGCCCCCGGCGGCGTAATCTGCTGCGCTGGTGGCTGGCCCGGGCCGGCGCCGGCGGCCCCGGCCGGGCCTTGTTGGCCCAGATCGAGGCGCTGCTGGCGGCGCCCCCGGATCGGGCCGCCCGGGTGCAGTGGGATCGCTGGCAGGTGCGCCGGTTCGCCGGTGATCTCTATCTATTGGACCAGGCCGCGCTGGCCCCCCTGGACCGGGAGTACCCTTGGCCGGCGGGCCACCGGCCGGTGGCCCTGGGCGCCTGGCGTCTGGCGCCGGCGGGGCAGGGACAAGCCGCCACCCTGTGGCGGCCGGTGGACGCCGGCCCCCTGCGGCTGGTGCCGGCCGCCGGCGGCGAGCGCCTGCACCGCAACGGCTGTCATCAGCGGGTGGCGGAACTGTGGCGGGCCGCCGGGGTGCCGCCCTGGCGGCGCCGGCAGTGGCCGCTGGTCTATGAGGGCGATACCCTGCGTTGCGTGCCCGGCGTGGGGGTGGACGATGCCTGGCGGCGGCGGGCGTTGGAGGGTTGGGTGTTGGTGGCGAACACCTGATCGCGACTGAAGTCGCTCCTACAGGGTGGGGGACGGCACCGGTAGGAGCGACTTCAGTCGCGATCCGACGTCCGGGCCAGCACACCACGCGATCCCCGCTCACTCCAGCGTACCTTTTACACCTCCAGGCCATCATTCCGGTTCCCTGGGCGAACCCGTTCTGTTACCATTTCTTCCCATCCTGACGTCGCGCAAACCCCTGATATCAGCGGGGTTCCGGCCGTCGACGGCCCGATCCAATGCTTCCAGAAAAAACAACCTTTGCCCGGCCTTCGGGGCAAGGGTATTTTTTTGGAGTATGGTCGCGGGCTGGCCGGATGCGCGCGCGTTCAATCCATGAGCTACTGGTGGGTGCATGGCACGTTTTATTTTCGTCACCGGCGGGGTCGTGTCCTCTCTGGGCAAGGGCATTACCTCGGCGTCCCTGGCTTCCTTGCTGGAAGCCCGTGGCCTCAGAGTCACGCTGATCAAGATGGACCCCTATATCAACGTGGACCCGGGCACCATGAGCCCGTACCAGCATGGCGAGGTGTTCGTCACCGAGGACGGTGCCGAAACCGACCTGGACCTGGGCCACTATGAGCGCTTTATCCGCACCCGGCTGAGCCGCCGCAACAGTTTCACCACCGGCCGCGTCTATCAGGACGTGCTGGACAAGGAACGGCGCGGCGAATACCTGGGCGCCACCGTGCAGGTGATTCCCCACATCACCGATGAAATCAAGCTGAAAATCCAGGAAGGCGCCGGTGACGCCGACGTGGCCATCGTCGAGATCGGCGGTACCGCCGGTGACATCGAATCGCTGCCGTTCCTGGAAGCGGTGCGCCAGATGCGCGTGGAGCTGGGCTCCAGCCGCTCGCTGCTGGTGCACCTGACGCTGGTGCCGTACATCGCCTCCGCCGGCGAGATCAAGACCAAACCCACCCAGCATTCGGTGAAGGAGCTGCGCTCGATCGGCCTGCAGCCGGACATGCTGGTGTGCCGCGCCGACCACCCGATTCCCCAGGGGGCCCGGGAGAAGATCGCGCTGTTCACCAATGTGGAAGCCCGCGCGGTGATCACCGCCCCGGACTGCCAGACCATTTACCAGGTGCCCCGGGTCCTGCATGAGCAGGGCATGGACGACATCGTGCTGGACAAGTTCGGCCTCGATCTGCCGGCCCCGGACCTGAGCGAATGGGACCGGGTGGTGGAAGCACAGCTCAACCCCGAGCACGAAATCACCATCGGCATGGTGGGCAAGTACATCGATCTGGCGGACGCCTACAAGTCGCTGAACGAAGCGCTGATGCACGCCGGCATCGCCGCCCGCGCCAAGGTCAATATCCGCTATATCGACGCCGAGGACATTGAGCGCCACGGCACCGGCGAACTGAACAAGGTGGATGCCATTCTGGTGCCCGGCGGCTTCGGCGACCGGGGCACCGAGGGCAAGATCGCGGCGATCCGTTACGCCCGCGAGAACCGGGTGCCGTACCTGGGCATCTGCCTGGGCATGCAGCTGGCGGTGATCGAGTACGCCCGCGACGTGGCCGGCATCAGCGACGCCCATTCCACCGAACTGAAGCCCGGCACCAGCGACCCGGTGGTGGCGCTGATCACCGAGTGGACCCGTGAGGATGGCGCCCTGGAACGGCGCTCGGAAGCCTCCGACCTGGGTGGTACCATGCGCCTGGGCGGCCAGGAATGCGTGCTTGAGGAAAACACCCTGGCGGCGCATTGCTACGGCAAGACGCACATCATCGAGCGGCATCGTCACCGCTATGAAGTGAACAACAACTACCTGCCGCAACTGGAAGCGGCCGGGCTGCGCATCGCCGGTCGGTCCCATGACGGCGAGCTGGTGGAAGTGATCGAGGTGCCGGACCATCCGTGGTTCGTGGCCTGCCAGTTCCATCCGGAATTCACCTCCACGCCCCGTGATGGCCACGGCCTGTTCCGGGGTTATGTGGAAGCGGCCCTGGCGGCCCATCTGGCCGCCGGCAACGATTAACGGTAAAGGACACCGCCGATGACGGATTCCATCACCCTGCGCCTGGGCGACCGGGCGTTTGGCAACGACCAGCCCATGGCCCTGTTCGGCGGCATGAACGTTCTGGAGTCCCGGGACCTGGCCATGCAGGTGGCCGAAGCCTACGCCGAGGCCACCACCGCCTTGAACATTCCCTGGGTGTTCAAGGCCAGCTTCGACAAGGCCAACCGCTCCTCGCTGCATTCCTACCGTGGCCCGGGCCTGGACGAGGGCCTGAAGATCTTCCAGGAGATCAAGGACACCTACGACTGCCCGATCATCACCGACGTGCACGAGCCCTACCAGGCGGCGCCGGTGGCGGAAGTGGCGGACATCATCCAGTTGCCCGCCTTTCTGGCGCGGCAGACCGACCTGGTGGTGGCGATGGCGAAAACCGGCGCCATCATCAATATCAAGAAACCCCAGTTCATCGCCCCCCATGAAATGAAGCACATCCTGCACAAGTGCGAGGAGGCGGGGAACGACCGGCTGATTCTGTGCGAGCGCGGCTCCTGTTTCGGCTACAACAACCTGGTGGTGGACATGCTCGGCTTCGGCATCATGAAGCAGTTCCGCTACCCGCTGTTTTTCGATGTGACCCATGCGCTGCAGATGCCCGGCGGCCGTTCCGATTCCGCCGGCGGCCGTCGCCAGCAGGTGGCGGAGCTGGCCCGCGCCGGCATCAGCCAGGGCATCGCCGGGCTGTTTCTGGAAGCCCACCCGGACCCGGACAACGCCAAGTGCGATGGCCCCTGCGCCCTGCGTCTGGACCGGCTGCAGCCATTCCTTGAACAAATGCAGACCCTGGATAATGCCGTCAAGGCGTTGCCCGCCTTCGACAATCACTGAGTTCGTATCTAGAGAGACCGACCCATGTCCAAAATCGTCGACGTTAAGGCCCGTGAGATTCTCGATTCCCGCGGCAACCCCACCATCGAAGCCGATGTGATCCTGGAGTCCGGCCACAGCGCCAGCGCCTGCGCCCCCAGCGGTGCCTCCACCGGCTCCCGGGAAGCGCTGGAACTGCGCGACGGGGACAAGAGCCGTTACCTGGGCAAGGGCGTGACCCGCGCGGTGGGCAACGTCAATTCCCAGATTCGTGAATTGCTGGTGGGCGTGGACGCCGCCGATCAGCGCGGCCTGGACCAGGCCATGATCGACGCCGACGGCACCGAGAACAAAGGCAACCTGGGCGCCAACGCCATCCTGGCGGTGTCCCTGGCCGCCGCCAAGGCGGAAGCCCTGGCCCAGGATAAGCCGCTGTACGAGTACATCTCCGACCTGCAGGACGACGACAACGAGTACTCCCTGCCGGTGCCGATGATGAACATCATCAACGGCGGTGAACACGCCGATAACAACGTGGACATCCAGGAGTTCATGATCCAACCGGTGGGCGCGCCCACCGTGGCCGAAGCGATCCGCTACGGCGCCGAGGTGTTCCACGCGCTCAAGGGCGTGCTCAAGGCCCGGGGCCTGAACACCGCCGTTGGTGACGAAGGCGGCTTCGCCCCGGATCTGCCCAGCAACGAGGCGGCCCTGGAAGCGATCATGGAAGCCATCGAAAAAGCGGGCTACAAGGCCGGTGAGGACATCACCCTGGCCCTGGACTGCGCCTCCAGCGAGTTCTACAAGGACGGCCAGTACGTGCTGGCCGGCGAGAACCGCAGCATGGACTCCGCCGGCTTCGCCGATTACCTGGCCGAGCTGTGCGACCGTTACCCGATCATCTCCATCGAGGACGGCATGGACGAGTCCGACTGGGACGGCTGGAAGATCCTCACCGAGAAGCTGGGCGACAAGGTGCAGCTGGTGGGCGACGACCTGTTCGTCACCAACACCAAGATCCTCAAGCGCGGCATCGACGAGAAGGTGGCCAACTCGATCCTGATCAAGTTCAACCAGATCGGTTCCCTGTCCGAAACCCTGGACGCCATCAAGATGGCCAAGGACGCCGGCTACACCGCGGTGATTTCCCACCGCAGCGGTGAGACCGCCGACACCACCATCGCCGACCTGGCGGTGGCCACCGCCGCCGGCCAGATCAAAACCGGCTCCCTGTGCCGTTCCGACCGGGTCGCCAAGTACAACCGCCTGATCCGCATCGAAGAGGAACTGGGTCGTGCCGCCTACAACGGCCGCAAAGAATTCCGGTTCCTGTAAGGCCTTGAAGGCCGGTCTGCCGGCGGCCGGGGAGGGCGCGTGAAGCTGTCCCCGGCGCGCCAGGTGGTGCTCGCCGTGCTGGCCCTGGTGCTGCTGGGGCTGCAGGCGCGGCTATGGTTCGGCGAGGGCAGCCTGCGGCATGTGGCCGCCCTGGAAAAGCAGGTCGAGACCCTGACCGCGCAAAACGCCGAACTGGCCGAGCGCAACCGGCTGATGGCCGCCGACGTGCGCGACCTCAAGGACGGCACCGAAGCGGTGGAGGAAATCGCCCGCAAGGATCTGGGCATGATCCGCGACGGTGAAACCTACTTCCTGATCGTGGAACCCGGGGACGGCGCCAGTGACGACCAGCCATAAAGCGCTCTATGCGGTGGTGCCCGCCGCCGGCGTCGGCGCGCGCATGGGCGCCGGCCTGCCCAAGCAGTACCTGAGCCTGGACGGCCGCACCGTGGCCGAGCACACCATCACCCGGCTGCTGGCGTTCGCGCCGATCCGCCAGGTGGTGGTGGCGGTGGCCGACGGCGACCCCTGGTGGCCGCGCCTGGACGTGGCCCGCCACCGGCGGGTGCGTTCGGTGACCGGCGGCGCCAGCCGCGCCGGGTCGGTGCGCGCCGGGGTGGCGGCGGTGCTGGAGCAGGACCCGGACGCCTGGGTGCTGGTGCACGACATGGCCCGGCCGCTGGTGCGGCTGTCCGACATCCAGGCCCTGGTGGACGGCTGCGGCGACGACGGCGCCATTCTGGCGCGGCCGGTCACCGACACCATCAAGCGCGCCGACCAGAGCCAGCGTATCGACGCCACCCTGGACCGGCGCCACATCTGGCGGGCGCTGACCCCGCAACTGTTCCCGGCGGCGGCCCTGCACCGGGCCCTGGACGGGGATCTGGACGGCATCACCGACGAGGCCTCCGCCCTGGAGGCCGCCGGCCGCCACCCGGCCCTGGTGCAAGGGCAGGCGGACAACATCAAAATCACCCTGCCCGAGGACCTGGCGCTGGCGCGCTTCTACCTCGCGGCCCAGGAACAGGAGGGGCTGTCATGGCGGTTCGCCCGGGCGCCATTCGCGTAGGTACCGGCTTCGACGTGCACGCCTTCGCCGAGGACGGTGACCATGTGATGCTGGGCGGCGTGCGCATTGCCCACGAGCGTGGCCTCAAGGCCCACTCCGATGGCGATGTGGCGCTGCACGCGCTTACCGACGCCCTGCTCGGCGCCCTGGCGCTGGGCGATATCGGCCACTACTTTCCCGACACCGACCCGCGCTGGAAGGGCGCGGATTCCGGGCAGCTGCTGGCCCGGGTGATGGAAGACATCGTCGCCGCCGGCTGGCGGGTGGGCAATGTGGACCTGACGGTGATCTGCCAGGCCCCCAAGCTGGCCCCGCACCTGACCGCCATGCGCGAACGGATCGCCGAGCTGCTGGGCTGTGACCAGGACCAGGTGTCGGTGAAGGCCACCACCACCGAGAAGCTGGGCTTCACCGGCCGTGGCGAGGGCATCGCCGTGCAGGCGTCCGCCCTGCTGGAGCGGTGTTGAACGGCGGCGCCGGCGGCGAACCGGTGGACGCACCACCGGCCACGCCGGCGGCCCACGGTGGCCCGGCGGGCACCGCCCTGCTGCGCGTGGAGGCGGCGGACTTCCGCGTCGACGAGATCATGACCGTGGTGCCCGACGGTGAAGGCGAGCACCTTTGGGTTGAGATCGAAAAAACCAACTGGAACACCGAGGACGTGGCCCTGTGGCTGGCCAAGCAGGCCGGTGTGCACCGGCTGGCGGTGGGCTATGGCGGCCTCAAGGACCGCCGCGCGGTGACCCGGCAGTGGTTCAGCTTGCACCTGCCCGGCAAGCCGGACCCGGAGTTCGAGGCCGCCGAGGGGCTGGTGATCCACCGGGCCCTGCGCCACCGCCGCAAGCTCAACCGGGGCACCCATCGCGGCAATGCCTTCCAGCTGCGGCTGCGCCAGGTGGAGGCGGACCGGGAACGGCTGGAGTCGATTTTGCTGGCGGTGGCCGGCCAGGGTGTGCCTAACTATTTCGGCGAACAGCGCTTCGGCCGGGACGGCGCCAACTGGACCCGGGGGCGGGCCTGGCTGCTGGGCGGCGAGGCGCCGCGCAAGCGCACGCTGCGCAACTTCTGGCTGTCGGCGGTGCGCTCCGGCCTGTTCAACGCGGTGTTGGCGGAGCGCGTCCGCGAGGGGGTCTGGGACCGTCTGCTGGACGGTGACCTGCTGCGCCCGGACGGCAGCCGGGGCCTGTTCTCCGCTGACGACGACGCCAACGCGGCGGCCCGGGTGGCCGCCGGCGAGGTGCATCCCACCGCCCCTTTGCCGGGGCGGGCGGGCATGGCATCATCGGCGGCTTGCGAGCGGCTGGAACAGCGGGTGCTGGGGCCCCATGGGCCCCTGATCGCGGCCCTGGGGGAATTGGGCCTGGAGGCGGAACGGCGGGCCACCCGCCTGCCGGTGACCGGGCTGGAATGGCACTGGGCCGGTGATACGCTGGAGCTGGCGTTGAGCTTGCCCACCGGCGCCTTCGCCACCTCGGTGTTGGCGGAGTTGTTGGCCACCCGGGTGCCGGCGGCGGCGGATCGCGGCTGAAGCCGCTCCTACAGCGCAGCATTCCGTTGTAGGAGCGGCTTCAGCCGCGATATCCGATGGAATTCGGGCGCACCAAAAATGAAACGGGGATGGGGGATCCACCGACGGACATGGACACGGAATTGCGCGGCATTGGCATGACATCGGCGAGAACCCGGGAGCGGCTTATCAACCGGCTGCGGGACGTCGGCATCGAGGACGAACGGGTGCTGGAGGTGATCCGCACCACGCCGCGCCATTATTTTATCGACGAAGCCCTGGCCCACCAGGCCTACGACGACACCGCCCTGCCCATCGGCCACGGCCAGACCATTTCCCAGCCCTGGGTGGTGGCGCGCATGACCGAGCTGCTGATCGCCGAGCGGGTGCCGGAAAAGGTGCTGGAGATCGGCACCGGCTGTGGCTACCAGACTGCGGTGCTGGCGGCGCTGTGCGGCCAGGTGCATTCCGTGGAGCGCATTCGCCCGCTGCAGGATCGCGCCCGCCAGCGGCTGATCAGCCTGGGGCTGGCGCGGGTGCAGCTCAAGCACGCCGACGGCGGCTTTGGCTGGAAAGCGGCGGCGCCCTTCGACGGCATCCTGGTGGCCTGCGCCCGTCCGGAAATTCCCCGGGAACTGCTCGACCAACTGGCCGATGGTGGCCGCCTGGTGATGCCGGTGGGCGACCGCGTCCAGCATCTCACCGTGGTGGACCGGGTGGGCGATGAGATTCATACCCGGCAGTTGGATGCGGTGCGCTTCGTGCCGTTCCAGCGGGGTGTGCAATGAAGGCCCGCCCCGGTGTCTACCTGCGCGGCCTGGCCATGGGCGCCGCCGATGTGGTGCCCGGTGTGTCCGGCGGCACCCTGGCGCTGATCACCGGCATCTATGAAGAACTGATCGATACCCTGGGCGGCATCGGCCCGGGTTTGCTCGGCGTTTGGCGCCGGCAGGGCTTCGCCGCGTTCTGGCGGGCCGGCAATTTTACCTTCCTTTTCACTCTGCTGGCGGGGATTCTCACCAGCATCGCGCTGCTGGCGCGGATCATGACCTGGCTGCTGGCGCACCACCCGGTGCCGGTGTGGGCGTTCTTCTGCGGCCTGATTCTGGCCAGTGTTTTCCTGGTGCTGTCGCCGCTGAAAAAACGGGGCCCGCCACAATGGCTGGCCTTCGTGGCCGGCACCGGAGCGGCGGTGACGATCAGCCTGGCGCCCGGGCTCACCGTGTTCGGCGTGTCGCCGTTGGTCTTCTTCCTGGGCGGCGCGGTGGCCATCTGCGCCATGATCCTGCCCGGCATCTCCGGCAGTTTTATCCTGTTATTACTGGGTTTGTACCCATCCGTGCTGGCGGCGGTGGACGGCGGCGACTGGCCGTTGCTGATCAGTTTCATGGCCGGCTGCGCCTGCGGATTGCTGGCCTTCGTGCGGCTGCTCAAATGGCTGCTGCATCATTACCACGACACCGTGATGGCCCTGCTCGGTGGCTTCATGGCCGGCTCGCTGGTCAAGCTGTGGCCCTGGCGGCTGCCCCTGGACCAGGGCGTGGCGGAGCGCTGGCTGTGGCCGGCGGACTATGCCCGCGCCACCGGCGGCGCCAGTCATCTGGCGCTGGCGCTGACCATGATGGTGGTCGGGCTGCTCCTGGTGTGGCTACTTTCCTTTGCCGCGCCCGTGCATAATGAGGCGACCCCAACGGACGAGTAGTCTTTTGCGTGTTTGTCTTGTCACAGTGTTGTTGATGGCCCTGACCGGTTGCGCGGTAAGCAGCCCGCCGCCGGTGGTGGACATCTACCAGCAGGACCAACGCGCCGGCAAGGTGACCTCCGGCAGTCACCGGGTGCAACGGGGCGAGACCCTGTATTCCATTGCCTGGCGCTACGGCTGGGACTACCGCTCCCTGGCCCGCGCCAACAGCATCGGTGCCCCCTATACCATTTACCCCGGCCAGGTGATTTCGTTCGCCGGCGCCAGCCCCCGGGAAACCACCCCGGAGCGCGGCACCGCGTCCAGTTCGTCCAGGGCGCCGTCCTCCGCCGGGGCGTCCTCGTCGTCCAGCCGTTCGTCCTCCGCCGCCACGCCGCCCCCGCCGCCGAAAACCAGCAGCCCGGCGGCCACCGGACCGGTGAACTGGCAATGGCCGGCCAGCGGCAAGTTGCTGGAGCGCTACTCCAGCGCCGCCGGTGGCCGGCGCGGCATCGCCATCGGCGGCCGCGAGGGCAGCCCGGTGGTGGCCGCCGCCGGCGGGCGGGTGGTGTATCGGGGCAGCGGTTTGACCGGCTATGGCAATCTGCTGATCATCAAGCACAACGACCGCTGGCTGAGCGCCTACGCCCACAACAAGAAGCTGCTGGTGAAGGAGGGTGACCAGGTGCGTGCCGGCCAGGAAATCGCCACCATGGGCGCCAGTGGCACCCTGCACACCCAGCTGCATTTCGAGATTCGCAAGGACGGTCAGCCGGTGGACCCGCTGGCCCTTTTGCCAAGGAAATCCTGACCATGAACGAACCGCTGGACGAAGCACGGGCACGCCGCTTGTTGACCCTGGCCGCCAGCGCCTCGGTGGCCACCGCCCTGATTCTGATCGCGGTGAAGAGCGTGGCCTGGACGCTGACCGGGTCGGTGAGTCTGCTGGCCTCCCTGATCGATTCGATCATGGATTCGCTGGCCTCGCTGATCAACTTCGCGGCGATCCACTACTCGCTGGTGCCGGCGGACGACGAGCACCGCTTCGGGCATGGCAAGGCGGAGGCGCTGGCGGGCCTGGGGCAGTCGGTTCTGATCGCCGGTTCGGCGCTGTATCTGCTGCGCGAGGCGGTACTGAAACTGCTCGACCCCCAGCCCATCGAGGCCACCGGCCTGGGGGTGGGGGTGATGGTGTTTTCCATCGTGCTCACCGCGCTGCTGCTGGTGGTGCAGAAATACGTGGTGCGCCGCACCGGCTCCACCGCCATCGACGCGGATTCGCTGCACTATCTCTCCGACCTGGCGGTCAACGCCGGCATCATCGTGGCGCTGGTGCTGAGCGGGTTCGGCTTTATCGAAGCGGACGGCCTGGTGGGGCTGCTGATCGCCCTCTATATCTTCTATTCCGCCGGCAAGATCGGCTGGGACGCGGTGCAGCTGCTGCTCGACCGGGAGCTGCCCGGCGAGGTCCGCGACGTGGTCGGCACCGTGGTTGGCGAGCATGAGCAGGCCCTGGGGTTCCACGACCTGCGCACCCGCCAGTCCGGGCGCACCCAGTTCATCCAGCTGCACGTGGACATGGACGAGCGGCTGTCGCTGCGCGAAGCCCACGACCTGGGCGAGCGCATCCGCGCCGACATCGTCGCCCATTACCCGGCGGCGGAGGTGATCATCCACCACGACCCAGTGCCCAACCCGCCCCACGTTCCGCTCGACCCGGATCGCGGCTGAAGCCGCTCCTACCGCATTCTAAAGCCGCCTGTAGGAGCGGCTTCAGCCGCGATCACGCATCCAACATGGATAAGACTCTGCCCGTCAGGCAAGCCCACGTTCGGGTTGACCCGGATCGTGGTTGAGGTGTGGATTATCGCGGCTGAAGCCGCTCCTACACGACTCCAAAGCCGCCTGTAGGAGCGGCTTCAGCCGCGATCAACCCGCCGGTCCGCACGCATCCAGCATGGATAGGACTCTGCCCTTCAGGCAAGCCCATGTTCCGGTTGACCCGGATCGTGGTTGAGGTGTGGGTTATCGCGGCTGAAGCCGCTCCTACAGGATTGCAAAGCCGCCTGTAGGAGCGGCTTTAGCCGCGATCAACCCGCCGGTCCGCACGCATCCAGAATGGATAGGACTCTGCCCGTCAGGCGTGCCCACGTTCGGGTTGACCCGGATCGTGGTTGAGGTGTGGGGTATCGCGGCTGAAGCCGCTCCTACAGGATTCCAAAGCCGCCTGTAGGAGCGGCTTTAGCCGCGATCAACCCGCCGGTTCGCACGCATCCAGAATGGATAGGACTCCGCCCGTCAGGTAAGCCCACGTTCCGGTTGATCCGGATCGTGGTTGAGGTGTGGGTTATCGCGGCTAAAGCCGCTCCTACCGCATTCTAAAGCCGCCTGTAGGAGCGGCTTCAGCCGCGATTAAGCCGTCGGTTCGCACGCATCCCGCATGGATAAGACTCTGCCCGTCAGGCAAGCCCACGTTCGGGTTGATCCGGATCGTGGTTGAGGTGTGGGGTATCGCGGCTGAAGCCGCTCCTACCGCATTCTAAAGCCGCTTGTAGGAGCGGCTTTAGCCGCGATCAACCGCGCCATCAAGCCGCTTCCCGGGCGGCGCGCAGTTTCGGTTTCACGGTGATCAGCAACGCCGGCAGCAGGGTCAGGTTGCTGAGCAACGCGATCAGCATGGCCAGGCTGGTCAGCAGGCCGAAGTACACCGTCGGGTTGAAGTTGGAGATCGCCAGGATCGAGAAGCCGGCGATGATCACCAGGGAGGTGTAGTACATCGCCTTGCCGATGGAGCCGTGACAGCGGCGCATGGTGGCCACATAGTCCCCGTCCCGGGGCCATTCTTCATGGTAGCGGTGCACATAGTGGATGGTGTCATCCACCGCGATGCCGATGGTGATGGCGGTGATGGTGATGGTCATCAGATCCAGCGGCAGGCCGAGCCAGCCCATCAGCCCCAGCACGGTGGCGGCGCTGACCAGACTGGGCACCATGCTGATCAGCGCCACCGGCAGGGACCGGAACAGCAACAGCAGCATCACCATGATCGCCACGAACACATAGCCCAGGGTCTTGATCTGCGAATCGAACAGGCTCTGCAGCATATTGTTGTAGAGCACCAGGGCGCCGGTCAGGTGCACCTGCTCCGGTTGCAGATCGAATTTGCTCACCAGATCGTTGTTGATCTTGTCCAGCAGGTCGTTGCGGTTCAGGCCCGGATAGGAGTCCACCACCCGCACGCTGATACGAATCTGCCGGCCATCGTCGGACAGGTAGGGGCGCACCAGCTGACCGCGCAGGTCGTCGGGGATAAAGCTGGCCAGCAGCATCAGCTGCACATAGCTGAGCGGGCCGCCGTTGATCTTCTTGGCCACCTCATAGGTGGTGGCGATGGACAGCACCTTGCCGGTTTCCGGCAACGACTTCAGATACTTCTCGATCTCGATGATCTGTTCCAGACGCTGCGGGGTGTACCAGTAGGCGCCCTGCAGATCCGGCCCGGCATCCGCCGCTTGCTTGGCGGTCTGGCCGGAACCGTTGCTGGCGAACGGGTCCTCGCCACCGCCGAAATCGTCCCCGCCGCCGGCGGCGAACGGGTCCTGCTCCACGGCGCCGAAGCCATCTCCGCCGGTTTTACCGGCATCGCCGCCGGTGGCGCCGAACGGGTCCGCTTCCACCGTATCGAAACCGTCGGCGCCGGCCTGCTGATCGGCACCGGTGTCGTCGCTGGAAGCGGATGAGCTGTCGCCGGAAGCGGCGGAGGCGGCCGGGCGGGGCGGCGCGTCGATCACGATATCCAGGGGCGTGGTGCCGCCCAGCTTACGGTCGATCTGCAGCATGCCCTGATAGATTTCCGTGTCCTTCTGGAAATAGTCGATAAAGCGGTTTTCCACCGTCAGGCGGGTCATGCCCCACAGCGCCAACGCCATGCCGACCAGGGTCAGCACCAGCAGGGTGGCCCGGTGGCGCTCGGTGACGCCGGCGAAGCCCAGGGTCACCCGGCGGGTGAAATCGCGGCCCTGGGGCGGCTGCCCCGGCGACAGCCGGGCGAGCAGGGCGGGGAACACCAGAAAGCAGGTCACCAGGGCCACGCCCAGGCCCAGGGTCATCATCCACCCGAAATCGATCACCGGGCGGATGTCGCTGATCACCAGGGAGGAGAAACCGACCATGGTGGTAAGGATCATGTAGACGCTGGGCCGCATCATATGGGCGGCGGTTTCGCGCAGCAGCCAGGCCTGGGTGGCGTCCGGGTTTTCCTGGTGCAGTTCCCGGTAGCGCACGGTCAGGTGGATGGTGATCGACATGGTGATGATCAGCAGCAGCGACAGGTAATTGCTGCTGATCACCGTCACCTTCCAGTCCATGAAACCGAGCCAGCCGGTCACCACCAGGGCGGTGACCGCGCAGCACATCAACGGCACCACCACCCAGCGCGGCCGGCGGAAAATCAGGAACAGGGTGATAATCAGAAAGATCAGTACGCCGAGGCCGAAGAATTCCAGGTCGGACTGGATAAAGCCGATCATGTCCGAGGCGATCATCGGCACGCCGCCCAGGAACAACTGGGCCTGGTCCCGGTAGCCGTCCATGATGCCGCGAATGGTCTCGATGCGCTGGGTGGTGCGCGCCTGCACCTCGCTGTTGTAATCGCTGAAGCGGGCCGTCACCTGTTCCAGCTCCGCCGCCTCGGCGTCGCTCAGCTCGCCCTGGCGTTGCTTGTCGCGCAGGGCGTTGCGGCGGTTGAGCAACTCAAAGAAATGCTCGTCACGCTGGAAGGTGACCAGCATGGCCGTGGTGCGGCCGTCGTCGCTGACCAGCAGGTCCTCGTAAAGCGGGTTCTCCTCGGTGAATTCCCGTTTCGCCAGATCCAGATCCACATTGTTGTCGAGCAGGGTCCGGTAGCCGCTGGAGAGGTCGGTGAATTCCACCTTGGGGCTGAACAGCAAGGGCACGTCCAGCAGGGTGTACACCGAGGCCACCTGGTCCACGCCCTTCAACTGATCCTGCAGTTTTTCCAGGTTTTCCAGGGTGTCGCGCTGGAACAGCGGCCGATCCTTGGGCGTGTAGGTGATCACCAGGAAATCGCTGCCGCCGTACTGTTTGGCGATTTGCCGGTAATACTCCAGCGCCCGATCGTTCTCCAGGGTCAGGGATTCGGCGGACGCGTCCAGCTTGAAATGGCGGGCCTGCCAGGCGGCGGTGCCGCACACCAGCGCCACCACCAGCAGCCAGAACAGGGGGTGGCGCAACACCAGGGCGCAATAGGCGCGGAACAGTCGAGACATCATGGGAATTTCCGGTTGATAAGACCTAGAACATGGCCGCGAATTCGGCGGCGAAACGCTGATCGAAACGATGGATCAGACCACCGGCGGGCAGTGTCAGCAGGGTCAGCAGGCCCTCGGACCACTCTTCCTGGAGCACCCGGCAGCCGCCGGCGCCGTCATCGAGAAAGGTGAAGCGGTGGATCAGCCGCGCCATGGGCAGATCCAGGCCCCAGGCGATGCATTCGTTTTCCCGGTATTCGTGTACCCGCACCACCACCGGCGCCGGCGGCAGACGGGGCAGGTCGGCGACGAACAACAGGGCGGCGCCGGGGCGCCATTGGCCGCCGAATAGCCGTGCATGGCGCACCACCGAACACCAGTCGGACCAGTCCTGAACCTGGCTGAACAGGGAAAAAGCCTGGCGTGGGGAAGCGCGGGTGCCGGTCACTTCGTCGATGAAGTAGCGTTTCAGCATAACGTCCTCGTCCTTCGGTGGGCTCCAAGAGTACCCATCCTGTTTCCCGGTCACCAGCGGCATGTGCCGGGGCCTGTTGACCGGTGCGACCGCCCGGTGAAATTTCGGGTCAATGCAGGCACGGTGGCATCATCGTCCCATAGGGGCCAGGGAAGACCGCGACCAACCATAACAAGAAAGACAACAAGGATAATGAAAGAGGGATCGCCATGGTGGGAAAGCACCTGCCCGCATCCGCCGTCGACGGGTATTCGCCGCCGGGGCCGCTTGAGCGGCTGTTGGCCGGCGCCATCGACGCGGAACGGGACCCGAATCCGGGTTTGCGGCTTGGCCGCGAGCTCCATTACACCAGCCTGCATCTGCCCGGCCATCTGATGGCCGCCTCCGCCACCCTGGAACAGGCCCTGGATGCCTGGTTCCGTTACCAGGAGCTGGTGGTGCCGGAGCTGGAATTCAGGCTCAGCCGTGGCGAGCATCACTGCGCCTTGACCGTGGACGCCAGCGACCCACCGGACTCCGCCACCGACCCGGACGGCTCCCTGGACCGCGACGACCTGCTGGTGGCCGCCCTGGTGGCGGTGGGGCGTTCGCTGTTGGGTGGGCGCCTGCCGATTCACCGGGCCCTGCTGCGCCGTCCGGTGCCCGCCACCCCCAGTGACCATGAACGCTTTTTCGACTGCCCGGTGCGCTTCGGTGCCGCCCGCAACGGCATCGAATTTTCCCCGGCGCTGCTCGGCCAGCCGCTGCCCGGCGCCCGGCCCCGCTACCGGCGCCACCTGGAACACCGGGCCGGGCTGCTGCTGGCGCGGCGGCAACGGGAGGGCGGCATCGTGGCGCGGGTGCGAGCCCGGTTGCGGGCCGGCCTGGGCCACGGCGCCGTCACCGTGGAACGGGTGGCCGAGGATCTGGGCATGACACCGCGCACCCTGCAGCGGCGCTTGCGTGATGAGGGTATCCAATTCGCCCGGCTACGCGATCAGGTACGCATGAAATGCGCCTGCCAGCATCTGCTCGCCGACGGCTGCGATATGCAGGCACTGGCGCTGTATCTGGGCTTTTCCGACACCGCCAACTTCTACCACGCCTTCAAACGCTGGAAAGGCTGCGCCCCGGGGGAGTACCGCCGCCGCGCCCTGGCTTCCTGAAGCGGCGCCCCGGGTCTGGCCGGGGCCCCGCGCCGGTGCCTATCATGGCGGCCCTGGAAGACGGCACCCCGGTGGTGTTCGACCCGGCGGAACCGGGATTTCAACACCGCACTCGCCTGTACAACCTGTATCATTTAACCACCGCCCCTACACCGGGGCGATCCAGTCCACCGCCGAGGCGCTGTCGCGGCACTGAGCCCTGCCGGGCAGCGACCACCAAAGAGACCGCGAATGCAGATCGTCGCCGACGAAAACATGCCCGCCCTGGAACCCTTCGAGGCCCGGGGCACCGTCACCCGTGTCAACGGCCGCACCCTGGACCGTGACGCCCTGGAACACGCCGACGTGCTGCTGGTGCGCTCGGTGACCCGCGTCGACCGGGCGCTGCTGGAGGGCACCCCGGTGCGCTTCGTCGGCTCCGCCACCATCGGCACCGACCATGTGGACCGGGCCGCCCTGGACCAGCTGGGCATTGCCTTCGCCCATGCCCCCGGCTGCAACGCCCGGGCGGTGGCCGAGTATGTGCTGCAGGCCCTGCTGCTGGCCTGCCAGCGCCAGGGCCGCACGCTCCATGAAAGCCGTATCGGTGTGGTTGGCCTGGGCAACGTGGGCGCCCGGGTGGCCGCCTGGCTGAACGCTCTGGGCGCCACCGTGATCGGTTGTGACCCGCCGCTGGCCCGCCAAGGCGCCCGCGCGCCGGTGCCGCTGACCAGCCTGGACGCGGTGCTGGACGCGGACCTGATCACCCTGCACGTACCGCTCACCAAGGAGGGCGAGGACGCCACCCATCATTTGCTGAACGCGGAACGCCTGGCCCTGCTCGGACCGGAGCAGACCCTGATCAGCACCTGCCGGGGGGCGGTGATCGACAACCGCGCCCTGGCCCGGCAACTGGCCGCCGGCCAGGGCCCGCTGACGCTGCTGGACGTGTGGGAGAATGAGCCGCGCCCGGACCCGGCGCTGCTGGAACGGGTGTGGCTGGGCTCGCCCCATGTGGCGGGCTACAGTGTGGAAGGAAAGTGGCGGGGCACCGCCATGCTCCATGATGCCTGGTGCCGCTGGCGCGGGGAGCAGGCCCCCGGCGCCAGCCCGCCGGTCAGCGGCGACACCCTGGACGCGCCGGTGCATGACGAAGCGGACCTGCTGGCGCTGCTGCGGCGCGCCTACCGCCTGCACGAGGACGACCGCCGCCTGCGTGACGCCCTGGCCGGCGACGACCCGGGCAGCGCCTTCGATGGCCTGCGCAAGCACTATCCGGCCCGCCACGAACTGCTCTACTGGCGGCACCGGGGGGAGGTGGCGGCGCCGTTTCAGCCGCTGGTCAGCCGGCTGTTCGCGGCGGAGTGATGGCGGCTGAAGCCGCTCCTACGGCGGGTATCCTGCCCCGGTAGGAGCGGCGTCAGCCGCGATAGTAAGAATCAACCCGCTTTGCGGGCCGGCTCCGGATAATGCCAGGCCTGCTCCAACTCCCGGCAGGCTCGCAGGATCATCGCCTCGGTGATCGGAATTTCGCGGCCCTGCTCGTCGACCAGGGCGGCGCCGTTGAACTCCCGGCGGCTGGAACTCGGTGAATAGTGAAGACGCTGCATTGTCATTTCTCCGCTGTGTTCCTGACGCGGCCATTGTTCGAAAAAGGTGTGATCGTTTTATGACAAACCCGCGCGAACCGCTGATTCTTGGCGTTCTGGTTAACCCGTTCGCCGGTATCGGCGGCGCCGTCGGCCTCAAGGGCAGCGACGGCGCCGACACCCGCGAAGAAGCCCTGCGCCGGGGCGCCGAACCGATGGCGGTGGCGCGCATGACCCGCGCCCTGAAGGCGGTGGCCGGCGAAGCCGACCAGCTGCGCGTGCTCACCTGGGCTGGCGACATGGGCGAGCACAGCTGCCGGGCCGCCGGCCTGACGGCGGAAGTGCTCGGCGACTCGCCGTCGCCCAGCAACGGGGAACACAGCCGCCAGGCGGCCCGGGCGTTGCTGGACGCCGGCGCCCAACTGCTGCTGTTCGCCGGCGGCGACGGCACCGCCCGGGACCTGGTGGATGCGGTGGGCGAACGGGTGCCGGTGCTCGGCGTGCCGGCCGGCTGCAAGATGCACTCGGCGGTCTACGCCATCAACCCGGAGGCCGCCGGCCGGCTGCTGGCTGACCTGGTCCACGGCGGCCTGGTGGCGCTGCACCAGGCCGAGGTCCGCGACATCGACGAAGACGCCTTCCGCCGGGGCGAGGTGCGCGCCCGCCACTATGGGGAACTCAAGGTCCCCGCCGAAGGCCGCTACCTGCAACAGGTGAAATGCGGCGGCCGCGAAGTGGAAGATCTGGTGGTCACCGAAATCGCCGCCTCGGTGATCGACCACCTGGAACCGGACACCTGGTACCTGGTGGGCTCCGGCTCCACCGTGGCCACGGTGATGGAACAACTGGGCCTGCCCAACACCCTGCTCGGCGTGGACATTGTCCGCAATGAAGAAGTGGTGGCCGCCGACGTGGGCGCCGAACAAATCCTCGACATCATCGGCAATGACCCGGCCCGGGCCCTGATCACCGTGATCGGCGGCCAGGGCCACCTGTTCGGACGCGGCAACCAGCAGTTCAGCCCGGCGGTGATCCGCCGCCTGGGCAAGGCCAACATCCAGATCCTGGCCAGCCGCACCAAGCTCGC
Organism: Alloalcanivorax gelatiniphagus; assembly: GCF_005938655.1. Taxonomy (GTDB): domain Bacteria; phylum Pseudomonadota; class Gammaproteobacteria; order Pseudomonadales; family Alcanivoracaceae; genus Alloalcanivorax; species Alloalcanivorax gelatiniphagus. The sequence goes on along the minus strand of NZ_VCQT01000027.1, from coordinate 144,085 downwards.
CACCCTGGACGGCCGCCCCCTGGTGGTGGACACCGGCGACCCGGACCTGGACCGGCAGCTGTGCGGCCTGTGGCCAATCACCAGCGGCTACGAGGACACGCTGCTGTATCGGGTGGCGACGGACGCCTCGGCGTGAACCGGCGCGCGCCGCCGTTGTGAGTCGGTTCAAAAAACGCCTTTAAAGTGCGCATTTTTTTGCGTCACCCCTGGATCGCTGGTGCACTCTTCCTATACTGAGCTTCGGAATAAAGCCTGACCCTGAAAACACACCGGTGGGGGCCGGAGGGCGGGCATTGCCAAGGAATCAGGCTCGGGGGAAGGAACCATCAAGCTCTTCACTTTCATGCTGTGCACGGCCGCTTTGGCCGCCACCGGTACAGTGTCGGCGCAGCCAGACCCACAGCAACGCATGTACGACCGCCTGCAAGAGCAGGATCTGCAACGCCAGGAACAGCGAATCCAGGAGATGCGCGTGCCCGGCGAAGCACCCGGTGAGCGGTCGCCGCCGACCGGGGCCCCGGCGCCGCAGCGCTGTTTCACGATCCAACGTTTTACCCTGACCACACCGGCGGGTGACCCGCCGCCGTTCGGACCCTGGCTGGGCGCGGCGCTGGACCACTGGCGCGGGCGCTGCCTCGGCCTGGCCGACATTCGTGATCTCCAGTCCCTGCTCACCAACACGCTGATTGATCGTGGCTTTGTCACCAGCCGGGTGTTGTTGCCCGAACAGGATCTGCACGACGGCACCCTGACCCTGCTGGTGCTGCCCGGCCGCACCGAAGCGTTGCGCGGAGACGGTATCGGCGATGGCCTGCTGAAACAGGCGGTGCCCTTGTCGGCGGGTGACTTGCTTAATTTGCGTGCCCTGGAGCAGGGCGTTGAGAATTTGTCCCGGCTGCCGCATCTCGACGTGAGCATGGATCTGGCTCCCGGGGAGGAGCAGGGCGGCACCGTGGTGATCGGCCGGGCCGACTGGCCCCGCCCCTGGCAGGGCAGCCTGGTGCTTAACGAAAAACACTACGGCGACATCACCCATGGCACCGGGCAGCTCTCTCTGGATTGGGGTAGCCCCTTTGGTCTCGCGGACCGGCTGTCCCTGGGGCTGAACAGCGACCTGGACCAGGAGTTCTCCGACCGGGCCTGGGGCGCCAGCCTGGATTACGACGTCAGCCTGGGCTACTGGAACCTGGCCGGAGGCTACAGCCGGCAGGCCTATCAAAGCGACGTGGCCGGCATCTTTCAGCGCTTCGATTCCTCGGGCATTACCGAGATCTCCCGCCTTGAGCTGACCCGGGTGCTGTATCGCTCGCAGCGCACCCGGCTGGCGATGACGTTGCTGGGGGCCTACACCGAGGTCGGCAATCTTATCGAGGACACCACCATTCAGGTCAGCAGCTACCGGTTGCGCACCGGCGGCCTGCGCCTCAGTGGCAAGTCCCGCTTCGGCCGGCTACAGGTGGCCGGCAGCCTCACCGCCGAACGGGCCTGGGCCGCCGGGCCGGCCACCGAGCTGCCCGACGGCGCCCGGGTGGCGGACCCGATCCACGGTCGTTATCAGCTTTACCTGTCCGCCTCGCGTTTCGTCGCGCCTTTGTACGGCGCCCTGCAGGTACGCCTCAACGCCCAGTACAGCGATGACCAGCTGTTTCCCTCCGAGCGCCTGTCGCTGGCTTCCGCCGCCGCCGTGCGTGGCTACGACAGCCTGTCGGTGAGCGGCAACAGCGCCGCCGCCGGCAGCGTCCAGTTTGATGTGTACCCACCGCTCACCGGCCCGGTGAGTTTGAGACCTTTTGTCGCCTGTGATCTGGGCGTGGTGCCCGGGGACTCCCCTGAAACGGAATTCTCCCGGCTGGCGTCCACCACCGCCGGTCTGGCGGTGGGCTACCGCGACCTGCAACTGACGACGCAGGTGAGCTGGCCCCTGGAGCAATATTCAACGGAGATGACGGACCATGAATACACAGCCCTGGCAAGTCTGTACGTTCAGTTCTGAGGCCCACGGAAGGGCGCGGCGCGTACTGGCATGTACGTTATCGTTGCTGCTGATCGGTCAGCCCCTGCTGGCCATCGCCGATGGGGTCACGCCCACCGCCGGCGGCCTCGACCGGGCCGCCAATGGCGTGCCGGTGGTGAACATCCGCAACCCCAATGGCGCCGGCGTTTCACGGAATTTCTACAACGACCTCAACGTGGACCGGCAAGGCCTGGTGTTCAACAACGGTCGCGGTCTCAGCCAGACCGAGCTGGCCGGCTACATCGAAGGCAATCCCAACCTCAAGAACGGCCCGGCCCGTCTTATTCTCAACGAAGTGATCGGCGCCAATCCGTCCGCGCTGAACGGCTATATGGAAGTGGCGGGCGCCCGTGCCGATGTGGTGATCGCCAACCCCAACGGCATTACCTGCAGCGGCTGCGGCTTTATCAATACCGACCACGCCACGCTCACCACCGGGCGCGCCATCATGGATGGCGACGGCGCCCTGCGCGCGTTTGATGTGCAGGGCGGCGAGGTGCGCATCGGACCCGGCGGCGCCAATACCACCAATGTGGACCGCTTCGATCTGATCGCCCGCTCCGTGTCGCTGGCCGGTGCCATCAACGCCGACCGCCTCAACGTGATTGCCGGCCGCCAGCGGGTGGACCGGCAAACCCTGGCCACGGAGCAGCTGGCCGGTGACGCCGGGGAGGGCGACGCCGACACCCCGGAATTCGCCATCGACGCCGCCGCCCTGGGCGGCATGTATGCCAATCGCATCCGCCTGATCGGCAATGAGAACGGCGTGGGCGTGCGGCTGGACGCGCCGGTGGCGGCCCAGAATGGCGACCTGACCCTGAGCGCCGGCGGCCGGCTCAGCTTCAATTCCCTGAGTGCCTCGGAATCGGTGCAGCTGGCGGCCACCGATGTGACCGCCAATGGCCACCTGGTGGCCGGTGATCGCATCAATGTGCAAGCCGATGCCTGGCACGCCGTCACCGGAACCACGTCCGCCGAGGTGGTGGAGATGGCACTGGACTCGGTGCGACTGGACGCCGGGGCGGGATGGTTGGGCGTGGACCGATTGACCGTGCATGCGGACAGCATCGACAACGCCGGTGAGCTGGCCGGCGATACGCTCTCGATCCGTGCCACCGACCGGCTCGATAACCGGGGCGCAATCGTCGCCGGTGGGAAGGCCCGGGTTGAATCCGGCCACCTGGATAACGAGGGCACGCTGGCGGCCAATGGGGATCTGCGCATCACCGCCGGCACCGTGCGCCAGGACGGCGCCGCCACCGCCGGCGGTGAACTGCGCGTCGACGCCAGCGGACTGGAGAGCACCGCGCGCAGCGAAACCGTCGCCGACGGAACGCTGCGTGCTCGCGCCGACGATGTCACCCAGCGCGGCCTGATGCATGGCGGCGAGCGGCTCGATGTGGAGGCTTCCACGGTCAGCCACCTGGACGGGCGGATGCAATCCGCCGGCGAGGTGCGGGTGAAAGCGGACAGCCTGGAAAACCGCGCCTTGATCAGTGGCGCCGGGAGTGTGGAGATCGAAGCCGGCACCCTGGATAACCGGGGCACCGTGGTGGCCGAGCAGTCACTGACGGTGGCGGTGGACGGCAACCTTAACAACATCGGCGACCTGCAGGGGCTGAGCGACGTGACCGTGACCGCCGGAAGCCTGGACAATGACGGCAACCTGCTCGCCGTCGGCGGCCTCAGCGTGGGCACTGACGGCAGGCTGGAAAACCGGGGCTCCCTGCAGGCGGAAGGGGCGCTGGCGGTGGATGCCGGTGACGCCCTGATCAACACCGGGGACCTGCTCACCAATGCGGATCTGAGTGCGCGAAGCGCTGGCCTGTTCCAGCAAACAGGGCGGCTGATCGCCGGCGGCGATGCCGCCTTGAGCGGTGCCGAACTGGTCAACGGAGGCCTGGTCAGCGTGGTCGAGCGGCTGCTGCTCGGGCACGGTGAAATCACCAACCACGGTACCCTGGAGGCCGGCGGCCTGCTGTCCGTGTCCGAGCAGGTGGCCGTGCTGGACAACGCCGGTGTGCTGCGCAGCGACGGCGATCTGCGGATGGCGGCGCAGCGGGTTCACAACCGGGATGGCGGCGCGGTCACCGCCGTGGGGCATGTGGTCGCCGAGGGCGTGGACCGGCTTACCAACCAGGGGCTGATCATGGCGCGGGGGGACCTGGCGCTGCGGGTGCGCGAACTGCTCAACGAGCGCGCCGCCGACGCCGGTGCCCGACAGGGTACGCTGGGCGCCGCCGGCCAGGTGTTGATCGAAGGCGAGCGGCTGCTTAATCGGAACGGCGCACTGATAGGCAGCGGCGGTGCCATGACCCTGCGAGTGGCCGACATCCTGGACAACGACCATGCCGACATCGTCGCCAATGGCGACCTGCTGATCGCCGCGGATGAGGCGTTGGCGAAAACCGGGCGGGTGAACAATCACTCCGGCACCATCACCACCAATGATGGAGATCTGTCGATTTTCACCCGCTATCTGGATAACAGCCGCGAGGTCACGCTGGCGAAGAGCGATCCGCTCACCGGCCTGGCGGTACTGGAGATGCTGCTGGTGGGTCTGTCCAAGGACGATGTGGCGCTCAGCGAGGACGACTGGGTCTTTATCCACGATCCGGATCTTTCCTCGGCGCTAGTGCGCTTCGCCAGCAACGGTGGCGCCCGCCAGGCCTGGGTGGATTACTGGGTCGAGCAATACACCGATTACATCAACGGCCAGATCGGCGGCCTGCTGAGCGAGGCGGATGTGTTGTTTATTCAGGAGACCCTGCGCGGCACGCGCGAGGACACCATGATCGGCACCCTGCCGGCTACCTTCTATTACGGCTCCAGCGAAGCGGATGACGCCACCGATAACCCGCTGGCGGAGAGCTTCTATGTGGTGGCCCGCGTCACCCAGTTGCTCAAGGAGCGCGCGCCCCTGAAATATCAGCGTTTTCTGGCGCATACCCGCGCCAAGCTGGAGAGCCGGGACGGTGGCGGCCTGTATCTGCGTAATTTCACCTGCGGCACCCGGCGGGCCGACTGGCGCGACGGCGTGTCCTGTGACAACGGCAGCATCTCTTATTTCCGCTTTGGTGAGGAGCTCTACGACGACGTCATCGCTCCCGGCTCCGAGGCGGTGCAATCCGTGCTCTCCTCCGGCGGCGATCTGACGGTGGTCGCGGACACCCTGAACAACGCCTACAGCACGCTCGCCGCGGCGGGCAATATCCACCTGGAAGGTGGCCGCCTGGTCAACAGGGCACTGGAACTGAAACGGCACGGCAGCCTCTATACCGGCCGCCGCGAATGGCACAACGCCAAGCGCGCGCCGGAGCCCGGTGCCGGCATGGTCACCACCGATGTGCGCGACATCAGCGTCGGTCTGGGCGAGCAGGTTGCCAGCGTGATCAGCGCCGGCGGCAACCTGACGCTGGATTTTCAGGAGGAAGCGGGCAACTACACCGAGGAGCGCTACGATCAGGAGGTGGTGTTCGACGACGGTGACTATGGCGACGGCGGATCCGGCGAGCCCGGTGATGGCGGTGCCGGCGGTGACGGTCCGGCGCCGGTGGCCTGGGACCTGAGCGAAGACAGCCGCGTGATCGATACCGTCAACGCCGGCCTGCGCGACATTCTCGACCACCGCAGCAGCCTCTACACCGTGGTGGACGACGCGGATCACCCCTACCTGATCGAGACCAACCCGCTGTTCGCCACTCTGGATGGTTTCCTGGGCTCCGGCTATCTGCTTGATCGACTGGCGCTGGACCCGGACCGGACTTCCCGGCGCCTTGGCGACAGCTATTACGAGACACAGCTGATTCGCGACGCCGTGCTGGCCGCCACCGGCCGGCGTTTCCTGGACGACGACGTACAATCCGACCAGCAACAGTTCCAGCGGTTGATGGACAATGCCCTGCTCGAAGCGGAACGGCTGGAACTGGCGGTGGGCGTGGCGCTCACGCCGGCGCAGATCGACGGCCTGCGTCAGGACCTGGTATGGATGGAAGAACGGCAGGTGGATGGGAAGTCGGTGCTGGTGCCGGTGCTCTATCTGGCGCCGGGCAGCAGCCATCTTACCTCCGAGGGCGCGGTGATCGCCGGCGACACCGTCAATGTGCGTGCCGGCGGCCTCGGCAACAGCGGTATCATCGCCGCCGCCAATGGCCTCACCGTACAGGCCGGCAACAAAGGGGTGGTGAACCTGGAAGGCACCCTGCAAGCCGGCACCGGTCTCGCCATCGACTCCCTCGGTGACGTCAAAAACCAGAGTGGCACCGTCCGCGCCGGCCAGGTGTCGATTCGCAGCCAGGGCGACATCATCAATGAGTCCTGGAGCGAGCAAGTGGTCACCGAATGGGACCACGGCACCCACCGACGCACCGAACACGGCGACGCCGGCCTGATCCAGGCCGCCGGCACCGTGGCACTGGATGCCGGCCGCCACATCGTCGTCACCGGCAGCCGTGTTCAGGGCGACGCCGTGGGCCTCAACGCCGGCGGCGACGTGCGCATCGAAAGCCAAACCGTGGAACGGGGCTTCGACGGCCATGCCAACGGCGGCCGCTATCAGACCCGGAACGTCGAGCAAATCGCCAGCCAGGTGGACGCCACCAGTGACCTGCTGATCAGCGCCGGTGGCAACATCGGCATCACCGCCTCCGACGTCAGCGCCGGTGGCAACGCCAGCCTGGCCGCCGGCGGCGACGTCATCATCCAGTCCGCCGCCAACCGCGACTACGAAAACTACCATCGCCAAACCAGCGACGAAGAAAAACAATACACCCACGACACCGTCCGCCAACGCAAAGCCACCGTCAGCGCCGGCGATAACCTGCGCATCGACGCTGGCCGCGACCTCCTGGTGGCCGGCAGCGACCTGAGCAGTGGTAATGATATGGGGCTGGCCGCCGGCGGAACCATCGCCTTTCTGGCCACCCAGGACCGCGACTACCACTTATCCAAGAGCGAAAAGGACGGCGACTACGGCGCCCACAGCTTCAAACGGGACGAAGTCACCCACATCGACCACGTCACCAGCACCGCCACCGCCGGCGGCGACCTCACCCTGACCAGCGGCGGCGACCAGCTCTACCAGGCCGCCCGCCTGGAAAGCGGCGGCGACACCACCCTGAAAAGCGGCGGACACATCACCTTCGAATCGGTGAAGGACCTGGTCCAGGAAAGCCACGAAAAAAGCCAGGGCGACCTGGCCTGGCAGAAGATGGAAGGCGAGGGCTTCACCGACGAAACCCTGCGCCAAACCGAAATCGTCGCCGCCGGCAACCTGGCCATCGACGCCGCCGAAGGCCTCCACATCGACGTCAAACAAGTGGACCAGCAAACCGTCGAGCAAATGATCGACGGCATGGCCGCCGAAAACCCGGACCTGGCCTGGATGAAGGACGCCTACCAACGCGGCGACGTGGACTGGCGCCAGGTCCGTGAACTCCACGACAGCTGGGAATACAGCAGCCAGGGCATGGGCCCCGCCACCGCCCTGGCGGTGACTATCGTGGTCGCGGCCGCGACCTCCGGCGCCGCCAGCACGGCGATCGGTGGCATGGCTGGTGCCACCGCCGGGTCTGGTACCGCCATGGCGGCTGCCGGCGCCGGAGCGGCCGCCGGTTGGGGCAACGCTGCGGCCACCGCCATGCTGGTTGGCGCGGCCAGTACGGCTACGACCAGCACCATCAACAACGGCGGCAACCTGGGCGCCACCCTGGACACCCTCGGCAGCGGCGACACCCTGCGCGGTTTGGCCGTCGGCGGCCTCACCGCCGGGCTCACCAGCGGTATATATGATCCATGGTTGGGTACGGAGACTGGCGCGAGCGGTTTGACCGCCGCCAACACGGGTGGTCTTCTGAACAACAGCGGTGTTGTCACCGGGGCGACTTTGAATAGCTTTTCGGGGCTTGGACGCTTCGCACTTAACCAGACGCTTCAGAACACGACTTCCTATGCGTTGGGGAAAGCGTTCGGGCAGGAAGGTGACTTCAGTGATGCGCTACGCAACTCCATGGCCAACACCTTTGCTGCGGCCGGGTTCAATTGGGTCGGTGACGTCAGTCTGAGGCAGGGGCTTACAGAGGGCGGTCTGGCCAAGACCGGCCTGCACACGGTGATGGGCGGGCTTGCTGCTGAAGCCGCTGGCGGTGATTTTCGCACCGGCGCGCTGGCTGGAGCCACGAACGAACTCTTGATCGGCGCCATGCCGCAACAGTATGGGAATCTCACCATGCGACAGAAGGTCGTTAATTCCCAACTGTTCGGCGTGCTTTCGGCAGCAGCGCAGGGCGGCGATGAGGCGTCCTTACAGACCGGCGCTTGGGTGACGGGCGAAGCGACTAAGTACAATCACGGATTTCATCTGCCGTCCGGGCTAACAGAGTACGGCCAGTCGGCGACCTCACTAGCGCAATACATGCAGGAACAAGGCAGTTCGCCAGATCAGATTAACGAAGCTTTGCAGGCAATGAATCGCGGAGACGGCTTTGATGGCCCCAAGCCAGCCAACTCTTTCCTTGAAGCCTGGGTGTATACCATGCTGACTGGCGGTGGTTATATGAAAGCAGGATCAACAGCTGGTTCGCTGCTTTTAGGGGGAGCCCTTGGTGGCGGAACCAACGTAGCTTACCAGCTTGGTAATAGCAGCCTGGGTGAGCTAGACGTGACCGACGCTTCGGTTGCGGCGATGGTTGGAAGTTTGACACAGGGCAGAGGCTTTCTGTTTACAGAGGGTGTAAGTGTTTGGGGGGCCTACGTTGGAAGCCAATTGAAGGGATCTGATGCTAAAAGCGCAATGATTGGCGCTGGTATAGGTGCTGCGGCAGGGCGTGCTGGGGAAAAAGCTTCTGCTAAGAAGCTCAATCTATACTTTCCTGGCGCCTCGGCTGACTTCGTGGGTGGTGCAATCGGGAGCGTAACTAATGAGGCTGTTAGCTCATCGATGCAAGATAGGATAGGTGGAAATGAAAATTGACGCAAAGATTCCAGGTTTTAAAGAGCTTGTTCTATTTGTTTTGATAAATATAGCTCTTGTTTTTGTTTTGGTTTTCTCCGTCAGAGTAGGGTTTCTTGCTTATGACGATTTTTATGGTGGTGGTGTGAGTTACAGTTTTTTGGATGAAGCAAAATACAGTATAAGGGGGGCTCTCTCAGGTGGTGGTTTTTTGGGGGTTTCGGTTTGGATTTTGTCAAGACGCCACTATAAAAAAGAAAACGGCGAGTGATCGATAAGTTTACTGATGGCCGGTCTTTTGGGCGCGGTCTCCACCGGAGGAGACGTGGAGACCGGCGCCTGGATCGCCAAACAGGCGGACACCTACAATCGGCAACTGCACAAGGCGGAACTCAAGCTCATTGCGGATCATTACAAGGAATATGCAGTAGAAAGGGGGATATCGGACGAGCAGGCGTTGAAGGAGCTGCTTTATCAAGCTCAGAGTCAGGTCGATAGCGCCTATGCGGAAGATGGCGGGCAGCGCGACCTGGCCATTCTGAGTGGCTACGATCAACAGGCCGCCGGTGATTTTTTTTCAGGCCTGGCAGAGCATTCCGGAGCCATATCCCATGACGATGGTGAGGTAACGGCGCCTTTTGAAGCGACGGCGGAGCAATATGACAATAGCTACGTTAATGCGACGCATCTTCACGATATTGAAGACGGCGCCTATGGCGAACAGTTGTTTGGCTACGCAACGCCGATTCTGACGAACATGGAATCCGATATTGGTGCAGGGAAGTACCTCGATGTTATCGGCCAAGCGCGGCTAAACGCCTCTGAGGCGATGTTCTCGCAAGGGACAACGGTCTTAGGCGGAGCATTACTGACCCCCGCCGCCGCCAGTATCGGGAGTGCCGCTACTGTGCAAGTGCCCTTCTGGGGTGGGGTTGGGGCTCAAACTGCCTCAACCGGTGCTCGCGCGCTAGGTGCCAGAATGATTGTAAATGTGACCGCAGCAGAGGAAAGCATGGCTGTAGGGGCGTTGAGGGCCAATATTGCCTTGACTGATATGGTTTATGGGACTGGCGCTGCGGCCGAAACGTATGTTTTGGTGTCTAGCACTCTTGGTTTTTTTGACGGCTATTATGGTGTGGTTCCAGGCCCCCCTGCGTATGTTCCTGATGGGTTGCCGAGTCATCCTGTTCTCGCCCCCTATAAAGCAAGTCAGGAATTAGGTGCCATGTTGAGAGATTCTTTCCGTTTTTATGAAGAGGGGATTAATGATTGATTGATCAAATATCTGCCTTTTGGCTTATTTTTATTGCCTCTACTGCTGTGTCCGCTGTGATATTTATCGTGCTGAGACGGCGCAGAGTTTTTGTCTCCGATCGCGCTTGTATTTATATGGGGGCGGCGGTTTCTATTTATTTGCTTAATTTTTTGCCTGTGCTTACAGAGGGGAAATTGATCTCTTATGACGACGGTAGAAAAATTGGCTCTTTAGATATACTTGGGTTCACCATTTTGGCTTCTCTTGTCCTTTTTTGGGTGGCTGTTCTTTCAGAGCGTTCGCTAAAGAAAAAATTGGATAAACAAAAAAAGTAAGCGGCGCCTGTTTAGAGGGCAGGCCACTTTACAGTGACCGTTACCTGAAGCTCTTTACCCTGTCCGGTACCTTTGCATGATGTTGGCACTGCCAGCGCCCTGGTGCTCGATGATCACTCATCGGGCTTGTTGGTGCCGGCCATCGAAAAAAGTCTGCCGTAAGTCCGCAAGTACCAAGACACTCGGATTAGTCGCTGCTCCTATCTGCGCGTGGCCAAGAGCGCACGGGGTCTCCTGCTCTCGATGTTTTGCAAGCAGAGACATGGTTACCGACGCAACGCCTGCAATTCTGGCGCCTGGGCTTTGCCCGGATGTGATTATTAGAAGGAGAAGCGTAGTTCCTCTTAATGGTGCGGATTCGAGACTTTTTTTGGGGGCGGTTTTGTTGATTTGCGTTCAGTCTGCGAAATATTTTCCTGATGATCTTCTTGAAAATCTGTAATTGGCTTCTTTAGGTTTGGGGCTGGAAAATGATGCACTGCTCGGGGAGGGTTGCTTGATGTATCAAGAGAGGATGGGGGATTGATTGGTCAGTTCGAGGGTCTAGTTGTTGTTGCGGTTCTCTTTTTCATAATGGAGGCTGCGGTTTATCTATTTTTTAAGAGTTCTGGCCGTATAAAGTCTGATTTGGCAGCAATACATTTAAGTTTTGCCGTTGCCGTTTGGGTTCAGAATTTGGCTCCACTTATTGTGGAAGGGGGGATAAAAACTCGCTCGGGAAGTAATTTGGATGCTGGTAGTGTGATGAAGTTCTCCATAGTGATCTCTGTAGTCCTAATGTGGATGGCCGTTTTTGCGGAAAGATCGCTGAGGAAAAAACTCGATAAGAGCAGGGAGTAAGACTCTGCTCTGCCAGGGGTATGTTTTTATAAATGGAGTTTTTAAACTGAAAGGAAGGGAAGTGTTATGCGTATTGCTTTTTTGTTTGCCGTGGCATTGGGGATGTCGGGTTGCGCATCGGTTAAGCCGGTGAACTTGGATCTGTCTGATTTGACAGAGAGCGGTGCCCGCGTGGTGGCGACCACCGAACGGCCAATGCCGGCGTTGTCGGCCATCACGCCCACCAAGGCACAGTTCGGCTTCCTTGGGGGGATGGCAATGACCATGGCGGGTAAGCAGATTGTTGAAAAGAATGGCGTTGACGATCCTGCCGTGCACGTTTCCAGCGAATTGGCCGATCAACTGGCAAAGGCGCTCGGCGCCGAGGTGATGTCGGAAGGCCCGGGTACGGTGGAGCCCGGGGAACAGCCCGATGTGCTGGTGGATGTGCAGACCCGCGTTTGGCAGTTGATTTATTACAAGTCGGCCTGGGGAACGTACTCGATCACCTATCGCGCCAAAGCACAATTTATCGACGCGGAGACAGAGACCGTTTTGGGAACGGGCAGTTGCAGCGTGCGGCCCGAAAAAGATTCCGAGTGGACCGCGGGTTATGAAGACTTCGCGGAGAATCGGGACGCCATCTTGACCCGCACTTTGGCTTTCGTGGCACGGCAGTGCGCGGAACAAATTGGCGGCCAGCTTGCCGCCGTTGCGGCTACCGACGGGTAAAAGCTGGTACCGGTATTACCAAAAGGCCCCGCGTCGCGGGGCCTTTTGCGTTCTAGTCCTCGATCATCGCCAGGGAGTAGGGCGTCCCGGCTTCCGCTGGCAGGAGCAGCATGGCGGTGCGGTTTTCCGGGTTGCCGTGGAGGCCTTCGAAGAGCACCCGGTAGGTGAGCACGGCCTGGACGTAGTCGCGGGTTTCGCGGAACGGGATGGATTCGATCCAGACGTCCACGGGGACGGCGTCGTCTTCCTCGGCGAGCCATTGGGCGATGCGGCCGGGGCCGGCGTTGTAGGCGGCCAGGGCGAGCAGGCGGTTGCCGTTGAAGCGGTCCAGCAGGTCGCTGAGGTAGCGGGTGCCCAGTTCGATGTTGGTGGCCGGGTTGAGCACCTGCTGTTCGCCGGGCACGCCCTGGCCGGCTTCGCGGGAGACCTTGGCGGCAGTGCCGGGCATCAGTTGCATCAGGCCCAGGGCGCCCACCGGGGAGCGGGCGTTGGGGTAGAAGGCGCTTTCCCGGCGGGCGATGGCCATGGCCAGCCAGGGGTCCAGGTGGTGGCGGCGGCCGGCTTCCTGGAACCGTTGTTGGTGGGCGGCGGGAAAGCGCCAGGCGAGCACGTCCCAGGCGCGGGCCTGGATCGAGGCCTGCACGGTGAGGTCGTACCAGCCGGCGTCCAGGGCGTACTGGGCGAGCTGGCGCTGGCGGCTTTCGTTGCTGTGCCACATCAGCCAGTTCCATTCGCTCCAGGCCAGGCCCGATTCGTCCTGTTCGCGCAGCATCTTGATGCGGGTGAGGGCGGCCAGGTCGGGCAGCGTTTTGTCGCCGGTGGGCACGGCGTTGGCGAAGTGATAGGGCTCGCCGATGCGATCGGCGGCCAGGAAGCCGTAGAAATTGCGTTGCGCGGCGGCCTGTTGCCACAGGCCGCGGGCGCGTTGCTGGTCGCCGTTTTCCTCGGCGGCGCGGCCGGCCCAGTACAGCCAGCGGCTGTCCTTGCGTTCCGCCTCGGGCAGCAGGGCGATCCAGTCCGGCAGTTCATCCCATTGCTGCTCGATGACCGCGCGGCGGGCGCGCTGGTCCACCAGGCTGTCGCCACCGTGGTTGCGCAGCCAGCCGTCCAGCCAGTCGCGGTTGTCCTCGATGCCACGGATGGTGGAGTACCAGGCGATGCGCTGGCCGGACCGTTCGATCAGGGCGGCGTCGGTAAAGCCCAGGTCGCCCCGGTCGTCCTCGAACCATTGCCGGGCGGTGACGGTGTCGGTATAGGCCAGGCGGCGGAAGCCGGCGGCCAGCAGCACCTGGCGCTGGTCGTCGGGCAGGCTCTTCGGCAGCGCCTTAAGCTGTTCCGGATCGCCGTACAGGTCCATCAGCAGGTCGGCGGCGGTGCCGTAGGGCTGGTCGTCGAGCATTGGCCGCAGGTAACGCATCAATCCTGGGCTGCGCTCGTAGAAGGCCAGTTCCATGCGCTGCCAGATTTCCGCCTGGCCGATCACGCCTTTTTGCCGCGCCGCGTTGAAGATCGGGTCACAGGCGGAGGGGCGGGAATTGCCGGACAGCCACAGTTGCCGCGCTTCGGTGAGTGCCTGTTCGTTGCCGGCCTGCCACTGGGCATGCCAGTACAGGCAGCTCAGTTCCAGCGAGCGGGGGGCTTTGTCGTAGACGGCGCGGGCGGCGTCCCAGCGGTTGTCGCGGGCATAGGCCACCAGGGCCAGCTGGCGAATGTCGTTGGGCAGGGGGGAGTCCGGGTAGCGCCGTGCGTAGTCGGCGACCCGGTCCGGACTGAGGTCCGGCAGGGCGGCGCGCAGCCGGTGAAACTCCAGATAAGCCTGCAACGGGTGCTCGTCGCCGAGGCGTGCCTGGGCGCGGCTGAGGCCTTCCCAGTCGTTGTTGCGGGCGGCGTGCAACGCCTCCTGAAAAGGCGTGTCGGCGGCCAGCGCCGGAAATGACCAGGCGCCGGTGAGCATCACCAGTGCCAGAACTGCGGAACGGACCATCCATTGCCTCCACGACTGCATCTAACCGCCCATTGTAGCCAGGAGGCGGGGCGTGCGGCGTGGTCATTATGTAAAACTTCGCGGCGCGCTCTTCACGGCGCCGGCGTGTTCGAAAATGGGTATCGGCCAGGGCATGCTTTATACTGCCCGGCTTGATCGCTTAGAGACGTTTATGGAAAACAGCACGCAACTGCTTTGGCGCCAGCAAGCCACCCTGGCGGGCCGCCGGGTTCTGGTAATGGACGCCAACGATCCGGCGCTGGCCGAGCTGCCGGCGGAACAGCTTTACCTGCACGCCGACGACTACACGGTGGGGGCCCACCAGTGGGCGCCGCTGCCGACCCTGCCGGATGACGTGGATCTGGTGATCCTGCCGTTGCCGAAGTCCGCCGAGCGTCTCGAGCTGTTGCTGCGCGCCGTGGCGGGGCAGATTGAGACGCCCATGGACGTGTGGCTGGTGGGGCCGGCCAAGGGCGGCATTCGCGGCGGTGTCACCCGGCTGTCCCGGTTTGCCGATGACGTAACCCTTCTCGACAGCGCTCGCCACTGCAAGCTCTACGGTGGCCAGTTGAGACCGGCGCAACCCCTGGCCCTGGAGCAGGTGGCGTCCCTGACCACGCTGGATGATCTGCAGGTGGTCAGCTACCCGGGGGTGTTCAGCCATGGCCGGCTGGACGAGGGCAGCGCCTTGCTGCTGGAGGCTCTGGCCGAGGGCTTGCCCCGGGGCAAGGTGCTGGACATGGGCTGTGGCGGCGGCGCCCTGAGCGCGCGCCTGGCGCACAGCGGCTGCCAGGTCACCGCCACCGACGTGAGCGCCACCGCGGTGGCCGCCGCCACCGCCACCCTGGAGCGCAACCACCTGCAAGGCAAGGTGGTGGGCGGTGACTTGTACGAGAGCATCGGTGCCCGCTTCGAGGCGATTGTTACCAACCCGCCGTTCCACGACGGCCGTGATCGCACCATGTCCATTACCCGGCGGTTGATCCGCGAGGCCCCGGAGCACCTCACCGACAAGGGCACCCTGTGGATGGTGGCCAACCGGGAGCTGCCCTACGCGCAATGGCTGGATCAGGCGTTCAAGCATGTGCAGGTGGTGCGCGAGACCAACCGCTTCCGGGTTTACCGGGCGCTGCGCTGAACCCGGCCGCCGCTAGCGGATGTAGCCGGGCCCCTGACTGCGGGTGCGCAGATAGCTGGCGAAGCGGGGCAGGCCGTTCTTGGTGTGGCCGTGGAACTGGTAGGTGACGATGCTGCCGATGGGCGGCGGGTCGGCCCGCTGCGCGTCACTGAAGCCGGTGCCCAGCCGGAAATGCCGGCCGCTGGGGGTTTCCACCAACAGCGCGCCCATGCGGCCTTCCAGGCGCCCCTGGCCGGGCAGGTGGGCCACCACCCGGCCATCCTCGTCCTGGTAGGGCTTGAGCTTGAGCAGATCGTCCGAGCGGTGCCCCCGGTAGGGCGCCGAACCACGATGCAGCATCAGCCCCTCGCCGCCGATCTCCACCACCTGATCCAGATAGTCCATTAGCTGTTGGCGGTTGGCCACGCGCCGCTGGGGTACGCGCCTCAGGTGAGGGGCGTCGCGCCCGTCCAGCAGGGCACGCATGGTTCGCAGCCGCTGTTCGAAGGAGCCGTCGGCGGCGGGCAGGTCGAACACCATGTAATAAATGTGCCGCCACTGGTCCGGTTCGGGCCGGGCCCGCTGCAACGCGCCCATCAAACGGCTGAAGGTGCCTCGGCCCTGCCACAGCTCGCCGTCCATGGGGATGTCCGGGAAACCGTCGGTGAAACCCGGCGGCGTGGCGATCACATGGCCCTGGCGGCTGATCAGATGCCGGCCATCCCAGTAGGCGCGTACCCCGTCCAGTTTTTCGCTGACCCAGTAGTCCGTCGGGTCGATGTGGTCCTGGTAAACGTTGGCGAGCATCAGCGCTGGCTGGCCGCGGCCATGGCCCACCGTGGCGGCCACCGCGAAGAACACCACCACCATGGTTACCACGAAGAGGAGAATCGGTCGGGAAATCATCCTTGGCTCCCTGTTCAATACATGAACAGAAAGTCTTGCCGGTGGTGGGCCCGGCGGGTATCGCCGGAAGGATCAATCGGCTGTAGGAGATCAGCGCGTCTCGGCTTAGGAAAAAGCCTACACGGCCCGCGTCAAATCCTGGAATCGCAGCCCGGTGGCCCGGATCACGGCGGTCATGGTCTTCAGGGTGGGGTTTCCTTTCGGGGAAAGTGCCCGGTACAGGCTTTCCCGGGACAGGTGGGCGCGCCCGGCGACCACGGCCATGCCGCCCTGGGCTTCCACGACATGACGCAGAGCCACCAGGAAGGCCGCTTCACCGTCCGGTTTATCCAGTTCATCAAAGGCGGTTCGCAGATAATCCGGCGCCATGGCCGGGTCATCGCGAAGCATGGCCACCACCGCATCATCGTGACGTTTCATCGGTACCTCTTCCGGTAATCCGCCAGCCGTGACCTGGCTTGCTCAATATCCCACTGTTGCCGCTGTTTGCCGCCGCCGGTGAGCAACAACACCAGCGTCTCACCCACCCGGGCGTAATACACCCGGTAGCCGGGGCCGTGGTCCACCCGCAGTTCCATGACCCCACCGCCCACGGATTTGCTGTCTCCGGGGTTGCCGAGCGCCAGCCGGTTGAGCCGGGTCAGCACCCGCATGGCGGCCCGGCGATCCTTGCGCTTCAACGCCTCCAGCCAATGCTGGAAAGGATCATGGCCATCCACCGTCAGATAATGGGTAAGTTCGAACACGAAAGTAGCCTGAAAGCGACAAATTGTCCAGAAGAAGCTAAACCGGGATGGCCAAGGCTCAGATGAGTTGTTCGGCCACCACCGCACACTTCTTTGAGTCTTGCCCGGTAGGCGCCGGGCGGGTATCGCCGGAAGGATCGACGTGGGGTAGGAAATCGCCGCTTTAGGGGTTAGGAAAAAGCGTACAACGCCAGGCAGCCGAGCAGCGCTGGACAGCGCGCCGCATTCCCGGTGTAATAGCCCCCCTTCGCGGGTGTAGTTCAATGGTAGAACGGCAGCTTCCCAAGCTGCATACGAGGGTTCGATTCCCTTCACCCGCTCCAAACCGAAAAGGGTCGCGCAAGCGGCCCTTTTTGGTTTGTAGTGGGTGGAGGCAATGGATCGATCCCTCCGGTTCGACGTCTCGCCGTATACGGCGAGCGGACGTTGCGTAAGCAACGGTCCCGCGCTAGCGCGGGATGCCGAAGGCACCTTCCCTTCACCCGCTCCAAACCAGAAAGGGTCGCCTCGGCGGCCCTTTTTGGTTTTGGGATAGGTCTGTTCCGGTGCAGCCCTTCCTCCTCGCTGAAGCAGTCTGCGCCGCTATGGCGCAGCGGATTCCTTTATTGCCGCCGATCCGCCGGTTTTTTGCCGACAAAAAATGGCACGTTGCTTGCACTTTCTTATTATGGAAAGCCGGGCCCACCAGTGTCCCGGCGTACTGGAGGATGCCATGAGCAAGCTGCTTGAAGTGCCGGTGATCGACATTGCTCGTTTCCGGTCCGGCGACGAGGACGACCGGCGGGCGGTGGCCCGGGAGGTGGATCGCGCCTGCACCGACATCGGTTTTCTGATTATCGACGGCCACGGCGTGGACCCGGCTCTGATCGAGCGGACCCGGGCGGTGTCGCGGGAGTTCTTCGATCTGCCGGAGGCGGAGAAGCGGCGGGTGGCCCGGCCCCGGGTGGACGTGTCCCGGGGTTACACCGGCCTGGAGGATGAGTCGGTGGCCCGGTCCCGGGACGCCAGCGCCACCCAGGGGGACTTGAACGAGAGCCTGATGATCGGGCCGGTGGACCGGCCGGACGAGGCCTACGCCACGGCGCCGGCGGCCGGGCAGCATTTCGCGGCCAATATCTGGCCCCAGCGGCCGGCGGCGCTGCAGCCGGTGTGGACCGAGTATTACCGTGCCATGGGCGATCTGGCGGCGACCATCATGCGTATCTTCGCGCTGGCCCTGGATCTGGACGAACACTACTTCGACGACAAGATCGACCGGCACATCAGCCGCCTGCGGTTGCGCAATTACCCGGCCCAGGCGGAGGCGCCCAAGCCCGGGCAGATCCGCGCGGGTGCCCATTCCGATTACGGCAGCCTGACCATCCTGTGTACCGAGGACAAGCCCGGCGGGCTGCAGGTCTGCAACGCGGCGGGGGAATGGGTGGACGTGCCCATCGTACCCGGCACTTTCATTATCAATATCGGCGATCTGATGGCGCGCTGGAGCAACGACCGCTGGGTGTCCACCCTGCACCGGGTGGTCAATCCGCCGGCCGGGGCGGGTGGGGCGGCGCGGCGCCTGTCCATCGTGTTTTTTCACAATCCGAACTATGACGCGCGCATCGAGTGCCTGCCGAACTGCGCCGGCGACGGCGAGCCGCCGCGCTATCCGCCCACCACCTCCGGCGAGCACCTGCGCTCCATGTTCGTGACCACGCAGAACGCGGCGGCCGGCCAGCAGGCCTGATTCGCCGCGCCCGGTTCCGCTACAACGGGGTGATGGTCGGCGGCAAAGGTTCTGACAGGGGCTCGAACAAGGGCTCGCGGCCGACCACCCTCAATCCCCGGGGGCCGCTTTCAAGCAAGCGGCGCTCGTCGTGGGCGACGAACAGTTCGGTGCGATAGCCGTCCTGTTCCGGCAGGCGCGCCAGCAGGTCAGCCATGGCTTCCCGCGCCCAGGGTGTGTCGCTGTCGAACTGGCCAAGCAGTCGGCCGTGTCGGTGGATCACCAGGCGGTAGACGGTCATGGTGTGGGGCTCCCGGTGGGATTGTTGAGTGTCATTGCGGGCCGGTCTCCGTGTTCTGTTGCCGGTCCAGCCAGGCGCCGATCACCTGCCGCGCCGCCCGTGCCAGGCTCGGGCCGTGCCGGCGCGCATCCTCGCGCACCGTGCGCGGGTCCAGGCCGGCCTGGCCTAGTTCGCAGCAGTGCCCCACAAGCCAGTGTTCGATGCGCCCGGCGTCGGCCTCCAGATGGAACTGCAACCCCAGCACCGCCTCGCCGACCGCATAGGCCTGCCGCGGGCAAGCCTCGGTGCCGGCCAGCAGGTGGCCGCCCGGGGGCGTCTCGAACTGGTCGCCGTGCCAGTGCAGCACCGGCACTTGCGCCAGCGGGCCGAGCACCGAGTCGCGGCCCTGGTCGGTGAGCGTCAGCGGGGCGAAACCGATCTCCTTGAAGCCCATGGGCGATACCGCCGCGCCCAGCTGGCGGGCGATCAGTTGCGCCCCCAGACAAATGCCGAGTAGCGGTCGGCCACTGGCCAGGCGCCGTTCGATCAGGCGCAGTTCGTCGGCGAGAAAGGGATAAAGTTCTTCGTCAAAGGCCCCGATGGGGCCGCCCAGAACAATCAGCAGATCGCTGCCGTTGGCATCCAGCCGGGATAAATCGTCCGTGCTGGCGTCCACATAGCGCACCTGGTAGCCGCGCTCTTGCAGCAGTGGCTCCAGGGTGCCCAGATCCTCGAAGTGCAGGTGGCGCAGGGCAAGGGCGGTTTTCATCCTTCGTGCTCCGGTGAGGCGGGTTGTGGGTCTTGGTGATCCGGCCAGTAGTGGCTGTCAGGGGTGGCGCGGGCACCGAAGATGGCCTGGCCGACGCGCACCACGGTGGCGCCTTCCTCCACGGCCAGCTCGAAGTCGCCGGACATGCCCATGGACAGTTGCTCCAGGTCGATGCCGGCGGGGGCGTCCTGGCGCAGGCGCTCGCGCAGCTCACGCAGCAGCACGAAACAGGGCCGCACCCGGGCCGGGTCCGCCGACAGCCGCGCCAGGGTCATCAGGCCCCGTACCCGCAACGCGGAGAACGCCGGCAGGGCGCGCAGAAAGTCGGCCACCTCGGCGGGGTGCAGGCCGAACTTGCTGGCCTCGCCGGAGGTGTTGACCTGCACCAGCACGTCCAGCCCGCGGCCTTCCGCCTGCAGGCGCCGGTCCAGGGCCTGTGCCGCGCGCAGGCGGTCCAGGGCCTGGAATTCGCTGGCGAAGCGGGCCACCACCTTGGCCTTGTTGGTTTGCAGGTGGCCGATCACCGACCAGCGCGGATCGGTGAGGTCGGCCATGGCCTCCGCCTTGCGCGATGCTTCCTGCACCTTGTTCTCGCCGAATTCCCGGCAGCCGGCGGCGTAGGCCAGGCGGATACGTTCCTCGGGCACGGTCTTGCTCACCGGCAGCAGACGCACCTCGGCCGGGTCCCGGCCGACCCGGGCGCAGGCGGCGGCGATGCGCTGGCGTACCGCCGCCAGATTGCGCTGGAAGTCCTCGACGCTGTTGGCGGTGGGGTAGGAGGGGGATAGCGGGTTCATCGACACGGCGGTTCCTGGGTTGCTATATTGCCAACGGGTTAAATTGTCATGGGACAGAGTATAGATTGTCATGGGACAAAATAAAATCACCGGAAGCACCGCCTCGGCGATCTTCGAGAGCATTCGCCGGGAGGCCCACGCCGGGCGGCTGGTGGCGGGCCAATCCCTGCCGCCGGTGCGTGACATGGCCGAACGGCTGCAGGTGAATCGCAATACCGTCGCCGCCGCCTACAAGAAGCTGGTGGCGGCGGGCATCGCCGAGACCCTGGGCCGCAACGGCACGGTGATCCGGCCGGCGGCGCGCCAGGGCGAGCAGGAAGGTCTGGCCCCCGGGTCATCGCTGGCGGATCTGGCCAGCGGCAATCCGGACCCGGCCTGGCTGCCCGATCCGTCGCGGGTGCTGGGCGCCGCTGGCTACCGGCCGGCGCTGTACGGCGAGCCGGTGCTGGACGGCGACCTGGAGCGGCTGGCGCGTCAGTGGTTCGGGGCGGACTGGCGGGAGGGGGACGGCCTGACGCTGACCCACGGGGCGGTGGATGCCATCGAGCGTTTGCTGGCGGTCTATCTGGTGCCGGGCGATAAGGTGGCGGTGGAGGATCCCTGTTTTCTTGGCAGCCTCAATACCCTGCGTTGCGCCGGCCTGGAGGCGCTGCCGGTGGCCATGGACCACCAGGGCATGCGGCCCGAGGCACTGGAGGACGCGATCAGCGCAGGGGCCCAGGCGGTGCTGTGCACGCCGCGGGCGCAGAATCCCACCGGCTGCGGTCTCAGCGAGGCGCGGGCCGGGGCGCTGCGGGAGGTGCTGGGCCGCCATCCCCATGTGCTGGTCATCGAGGACGACCATTTCGCGTTGCTGGCCCGGGCGCCGTATTTTTCCATCGCCGCCGACACCACCACCCGGCGGGCCCTGGTGCGCTCGGTGTCCAAGGGGTTCGGCCCGGACCTGCGGCTGGCGTTCGTGGCCAGTGACCCGGGCACCGCCGGGCGGCTTGCCCTGCGGCTGGCGCCGGGCACCACCTGGGTAAGCCACCTGCTGCAGGCGGTGGTGCGTGATCTGCTCGGCTCGGAAGCGGTGTGGGCCCACCTGGAGGCGGCCCGGGACGCCTACCAGGGCAAACGGGATGCCCTGATCCAGGCGTTGCGGGCCGAGGGGCTGGAGGCCTTGCAGCCGTGCGATGGTTTCAATGTCTGGGTGCCGCTGCCGGCGGGCAGCGACGCGGACGCGGTGGCCAGTGCCCTGGCGCGCCTGGGCTGGTGCGTGCGCACCGGTGAGCCGTTCGCGATCACCCCGCCGGCGGCCGCCCTGCGCGTCACCATTTCCACCTTGGAACCGGTGGACGCGGCCCGCTTCGCCGCCCAACTGCGCGGAGCCCTCTAGCTCTCATCCTCGAGACGCTGAATCCACAGTTGCAGCCCATCCTCGCCCAGATAGTGCCCCAGCTGCCCCCGGCGCACCTTGCGCAGGTCCTCCTGAAGAGAGGCGCGCAGGGCGCGGTGCTCCTGGTCCAGGGTGGTGAGCTGCGGTTCCGGGAGCCGGGCGCGAATGCGGGCGGCGTTGTCCGGGTCGCCGTGCAACCGGGCACGCAGTACCGCGGTGACGGTGGCCTGGTCCGGCAGCCGCAGCAGGCGCTCCACCAGCGCCGCCGGCAGGGGGCCGTTGAGGTCATTGAGCAGTCCGGCGGGCATCGGCACGGCCAGGTCCAGCAGGGTGTCGAGCACGCCGTGGGCCTGGTGGCGCAGAGCCAGGTGGGCAACGCCGGCGCCCCCTTGCAGGGGCGCGCCCAGGTCCACGCCCTGGCCGGCCAGGCGCCGGAGCAGGCCGGGGTCGTCGCGCCGCGCCGCCTCGGCCAGGGCAAGGGCGGCCAGGTGTGGCCGCCCGGCGAGTTGCCCGGCTTCCAGCGGTCCGCGCCAGTCATACACGGCGGCGCGGTACAAGTCGGTGACCTTGCCGGCCAGGGCCTCGGGCAGGCCGTGCTGCTGCTGGCGGTCCGCCAGGTAATCGAGAAATTCCTGGCCGGTGTCGGCGTCGTCGCCGAGTGGGTCCCGCTCCAGGCCCAGGGTCTGGAAAGCGGCTTTCAGGGTCGGCGCCACGGTGGCCAGGGCATCCTGATGCAGGGCGTGGGTCCAGGCCGGCGGCAGGCCCATCTTCCAGGCCAGCACCTGGCCATAATCCCCGGCCCGGCGGTCGGCGACCACATAGATTCGATCACAGTATTCGAAACCGCCGATGGGCAGCACCGCGAGTTTGCCGTCCCAGGGCCGGCCGTTTTGTTCGGCGGCTTCCTGCGCCTGCTCCCGCTCATGGTCGATCCAGCCGCTCAGGTCGTGGTAGCCGTCGCTGCCGTCATAAAACAGCTCGCACCAGGAGATCGCTGCGCGGTGGCCGTCCATGGGCAGGCTCAGGTCATAGTCCAGGCGACCACCGGCGGTGTGGCGCCACAGGTCGAGCAGGTCATCGGGCAGCGGGCCCCGGCATTGCGCGGCCAGGCGGGCCAGGGACACCTGGTCCAGCGGTGGTTGGGCGTGGAAGATCACGCGGTCGGCCCAGATCACGATGCCGTGTTCACGCAGCCGCTCAAGTTCGTCGGGAGAAAAAGGGGGAGTGTTCATGGCCGGGGAGCCTAGCACGGCGGGGTGCCGCGTGGTGTGCGCGCTTTCCCGAGTTTGCCAGCTTCGGGATTGCCGGCCCGGCGCGGGGCGATCAGGCGTGAAGCCTCGGGGGCAGGAAGCCGGCGGCAAGCCGGCTTCCTGCCAGGGTCGTGGCTGTGTTAGCCGCGCTTGGGTTGTTTAACCATGCGCAGGTAGGGTTTTTTCTCGTCCCAGCCTTCCGGGAACAGCTTGGCGGCTTCTTCGTTGTTCAGGGACGGCACGATGATCACGTCCTTGCCATCGGTCCAGTTCACCGGGGTGGCCACCTTGTAGCCGTCGGTGAGCTGCAGGCTGTCGATGACCCGCAGGATCTCGTCGAAGTTACGGCCGGTGCTGGCCGGGTAGGTGATGGTCAGACGGATCTTCTTGTTGGGGTCGATGATGAATACGCTGCGCACCGTCAGGGTGTCGTTGGCATTGGGGTGGATCATGCCGTACAGGTTCGACACCGTGCGGTCGGCGTCGGCCAGCAACGGGAAGTTGAGGGCGGAGCCCTGGGTTTCCTCGATGTCGCCGCACCAGGCCTTGTGGTCGTCCAGCGGGTCCACGGACAGGCCGATGGCTTTCACGTTGCGCTTGTCGAACTCGGGCTTGAGCCGTGCCACTTCACCCAGCTCGGTGGTGCACACCGGGGTGAAGTCCTTGGGGTGGGAAAACAGCACCACCCAGCTGTCGCCGGCCCAGTCGTGGAAGGAAATCGGGCCATCGGTGGAGTCTTGTTTGAAATCCGGGGCGATATCGCCGAGTTGCAGTGCCATGGTGTGGTCTCCTGGTTCTGATGGATCAGGCGGGGCCGGGGCCCCGTCGCTGGTCCATCAAACATAGAGACTTGCACGCCGGCTTTAAAGGGGCACGACAGAAGGATTCGCGCTAAGCAAATAGCGTCACACCACCGCCACGCGCTGCAGGCGGTTGAGAGTGCGCTCCTCCAGCCGGTCAAGGCGATCCCGGCAGGCCCGGAAGGTGCGACTGATGCGGGTGGTATTGCCGATCATCCAGATCTTCGGCCAGGTGGTGCGTTCGCCGGCGCGAATAAAGGCGCGCACGTCCTTTACCGTGGGGTTGCTGAGCACGCGCAGGGCGTTCAGCGGCTGGCGCGGCGGGATCAGGTTGATGTCGCCGATATAGCGCTGGCGCACCACGGTCTGGGCCTTGTCCACGATCAGCCCCAGGTCATTGGATTGCACCCGCCGCCGCAGCAGTTCCAGACCGTAATGCAGGTTCATGGACACATTGCGGATGGCCCAGTCGCTGAGCGTGCTGAAGCTGGAATTGGTGCGCTCGCTGCGCGGCAGGAACGGCACCACGTGGGGATTGGTCTGGCTGACGATGGAATGGTTGACGCCGAACAGCCGGGACAGCCGGCGAATCGGCAGGTCGTCCTGGATCGAACCGTCCACGAACTTGCGCCCGGGAATATAGGGCACCCGCTCGCCTTCGATGTTCTTGGCCCACAGGGTCACCGGCGGGTAGATGCCGGGAATGGCGCAGCTGGCCAGCGCCGCTTTACGGATCAGCACGTTCGGCGAGGTGCGCCGGTTGAGCAGCCGGCTTTGCTGGTTGCGGTCGTAGGGGCTGACGGTGATGTTGATCTCGCGGCCGGTTTTGCGGAACGCTTCCTCGAAGGTCAGATCCTGAATGTTCTCCTCGAGACAGGCTTCCAGGTGGTCGCCGTCCAGCACCGGGGTACCGCGCATCAGACCCTTCCAGCCGATGGCACGGAACGCCTCCAGATAGAGGTTTTCCGGCTCAAGCTTGGCGGCCAGTTCGGTGTCGCTGTGGGTGCCCACCACCGAGGCGACGATGCTGCCGGCGCTGGACCCGGAAATCACCGAGGGCAGCAGGCCCTGTTCCCACAGGGTTTTCACCACCCCCACATGGAACAGGCCCAGGGCGGCGCCGCCGGACAGCATCAGGCAGCTTTGCCCGAAGGCGGCGCCGGTGGTTTCAAAGAAATCCAGCTTCTGTTTCAGGCCGAAGTCCTCGAACTCGCCATCGCACAGGTAGTCCAGGGCGGTGCAGACCTCGTCCAGATAGCGCTCGATAAGGCGCTTGGTGCCCACCCGGGTGTGGCCGTAGAGCGCCGGGTTGGAGATATTCCCCAGATTGCCGTGCAGGCCCTCGTGGAGATGGAATACCAGTTTGTTCACGTCACCCCGTTCCCGGGCCTGGCGGATCTGCCACAGCCGGTTGCGGATCAACTCGTAATCGTAATGGGGGGAACGGTCGATGTCCTTCCAATCGTCGGCGCCGGACTGCCGGTCGTGCTCACGGCTGACTTCCAACCATTCCTGATAGGTGCTGGCGTGCTCGATGGAGCGCTCAAGCTGTTTGAGCGAGCGTTTCATGCGGTGCTCCCTTGTTATTGTGCTTGCCGCTCGGTGCCACGGCCCCGGTGCGCGCGGCGCTCGGCGTTCCGGTGTGGTGATGGCGCGGAAAGCCGTCGTGCGGAAATTCATCATGTGGAAAAGTGTAGCCGCGCGTTTCCCGGGGGTATGCCTGGGATTGTCCGACAAAAGCGTGATGTTTACATCAATGACTGTTAAAGAGGCGTCTTAAAGCAGGGCGTCCGCCTCCGCCCGGCGCCGCCATTCCCCCGGGGTCACGCCGGTGTGGCGCTTGAAGCTGCGCTGGAAACAGCGGATATCCGCGTAACCCAGGTCCAGGGCGATGTCGCTTTGCGAGCAGTGGCCGTCCCGCAGCCGCTGGCAGGCCCGTTCCATGCGCACTTCATCGAGAATGCGCTGCCAGCCGGTGCCCTCGGCGGCCAGACGGCGGTGCAGGGTGCGGGTATTGAGCCGCATGGCGCGGGCGACCTGGTCCCGGTCCGGCAGCGGACCGCCCAGGGCCTCCTGCAGGTACTGGCGCACCCGTTCGCCCAGGCTGGTGGCGATGCCCAGGGCTCGCAACTGCCGGGCGGCGTGGGCCTCCAGGGTGGACAACAGGGTGGCGTCCGGCTGGCGCAGCGGATAGTCGAGCATGCGCGGGTGGCCGATCAGCGCCGAGTAGGGCTGGCGGAAGCGCACCGGGCAGCCGAATACCCGCTCGTACTCGTGCACTTCGTGCAGGTAGTGGGGGCGCGGGTGCTCGAACCAGACCTCGTCCGGAGCCAGATGCAGGTCGCCGGTGAGCCAGCGGGTGTAATGCAGCCAGGAGCCGAGCACATTGTCGATCAGATGGCGGCGGGCGGGCTGCCGGGGATAGCGGCAGTGCCAGAGAATTTCCGAGCGGTCGCCGTGCAGACGGGTTTCGGTGGTGCCCATGTCGCCCACCAGTTTCTCGTAGCGCGACACCTTGGACAGCGCCTCGCCGATGGTGGCGGCGCTCATGGCGATGTAGCCCATCACGTTGTAGGAACCGGGCTGCACCAGCTCGCAGGTGTGCAGACCGAACAGCGGGTCGCCGCTGCGCAGGATCAATTCGTTGAGCAGCCGTTCGAAGCGCGCACCACGGATGCGCGCCTCCGGGTCGGTGAGTTCTTCCGCCCCCAGGCCGGACGCCGCCAGGGCCTGGTCCACGTCCACCTCGCGGGCGCTGGCGCTGGCCAGGTACTGGCGCAGCGCCGCCACCGAGATAAAACCCAGTGGGTCCATGGGGTTATTTCAGCTCGAAGGTGATCTGCACGTTGGCGCTCACGTCCTGCTCGCCCGGACGGTAGCTTTGTGAACCTTCGTCCTTGGCGATGGCCGCGCGCATCATCATCGGTTGCGGCATGGTGTAGCCCTGGGCGTTGATCATCAGCGCTTTACCCAGCTCGCGGTCGGCGGCGCGGGCCAGGATGCCGGCCTTTTCCCGGGCGTCCTTGACCGCTTTTTCCAGTGCCTGTTTGGCCAGCTCATCGGCGTTGCTGATCTCGCTGCCGCCGGGGCGCACTTCCCGCAGGCCCAGGTCCGCCAGTCCGTCCGCCAGCTTCGCGTAACGGTCCATGCCGTCCACCTTGAAGGTCACTTCGCGGCTGACCTGGTGGCCGATCAGTTTGCGTTCCGGCTGGTACTGCCATTCCGGGCTGATCTGGATATCGCTGGCGGTGACGTTCTTTTCCTCGATCTCCAGATCGTCCGCCAGGCCCAGCATGGCCTCCACCTGACTGTCCACCTTGTCCTTCATGGCGGCAATGTCATCGCCCTGTTCCCGGGCCACGGCCACCAAGGTGAACCGGTCCGGCCGCGCGGTGACGCTACCTTCGCCGGAAACGCTGACCGTGTCCCGGTCGGTGGCGGCGGGGGCGGTGTTGGTTTGCGCGCCGCAGGCGGTGAGCGTCAGCATGGCCAGCAGGCCGGCGAACAGATGAACGGGTTTTGCCATGGGGTGATCTCCTTTTCGTTGAAGGCTGGTTCGCGTTCGTCCGCAACTCTATCATTCCCACCCCGGATGCAGGAGGTTCATAACATGCGAATCGAACAGGCGGTTAGACAGTCCCTGGCGAATTTGATCCCCGAAGATCTGGGTGTGGACCTGATTACCGCCGGCGCGGTGGGTGATATTCAGGTCGGGGACGGCAGTGTGCGGGTCACGGTGCGGCTGGGTTATCCCTGCGAATCAACGCTGCCGGCCCTGCGCGAGCGCATCGAGGCGGCGCTGACGCCGCTGCTGGAGGGCCGGGCTTTGCACCTGGATCTGGCGGTGCGCATCCGGCCGCACCGGGCCCAGCACGACATGCCGTCCATGTTGCAGGTGGCCAATGTGATCGCGGTGGCTTCCGGCAAGGGCGGGGTGGGTAAATCCACCACCGCCGTGAACCTGGCCCTGGGCCTGCGCGCGGAAGGTGCCCGGGTGGGGCTGCTGGACGCGGATATCTTCGGCCCCAGCCAGCCGGTGATGCTGGGCCTGCCCAAGGGCACCCGGCCGGAGGTGCGAGACGGCAACAGCTTCGTGCCGGTGCCGGCCCACGGCCTGCAGACCATGTCCATGGGCTACCTGATCACCGAGCAGACGCCGGTGGTGTGGCGCGGCCCCAAGGCCAGCGGCGCGCTGACCCAGATGATGCAGCAGACCCTGTGGCAGGAGCTGGATTATCTGATCGTCGACCTGCCGCCGGGCACCGGCGACATTCAGCTGACCCTGGCGCAGAAGATCCCGGTGGCCGGGGCGGTGATTGTGACCACCCCCCAGGACATCGCCCTGCTGGATGCCATCAAGGGCGTGGAAATGTTCCGCAAGGTGGATGTGGGCGTGATCGGCGTGGTGGAGAACATGGCGGTACACATCTGCTCCAACTGCGGCCATGAAGAACACATCTTCGGCCAGGGCGGCGCCCAGCGCATGAGCCAGGAGTACGACGCGCCGGTGCTCGGGTCGTTGCCGCTGTCACTGCGCATCCGCGAACAGGCCGACGGCGGCACGCCCACGGTGGTGGCGGAGCCGGACAGCGCCGAGGCGCGCCTGTACCGGGACACCGCCCGGCGCATGGCGGCGCGCCTGTCGCTGAGCCGGGAAGGGCGGCGGCCGTTTCCCAAGGTGGTCACCCAGCATTAAGCGAGAGCGACTTCAGTCGCGATCACCGGGGCTGTTTTTCGCCGTGCGCTTGGGTACCATTGCCCGATTCCGTCGACACCGACATAAAGGACTCCCATGAGCATCAAAGCCGACCGCTGGATCAAACGCATGGCCCTGGAGCACGGCATGATCGAACCGTTCCAGGACGGCCAGGTACGCACCGATGCCGATGGCGAGAAACTGATCTCCTACGGGGTGTCCAGCTACGGCTACGACGTGCGCTGCGCCGACGAGTTCAAGGTGTTCACCAATATCCACTCGGCCACCGTGGACCCCAAGCACTTCGACGAGAAGAGCTTCGTGGACATCAAGGGCGACTACTGCACCATCCCGCCCAACTCCTTTGCCCTGGCGCGTACCGTGGAATACTTCCGCATTCCCCGTAACGTGCTCACCATCTGCCTGGGCAAATCCACCTACGCGCGCTGCGGCATCATCGTCAACGTGACGCCGCTGGAACCGGAGTGGGAAGGCCACGTCACCCTGGAATTCTCCAACACCACCAACCTGCCGGCGCGCATCTACGCCAACGAAGGCGTGGCGCAAATGCTGTTCCTGGAATCCGACGAGATCTGTGAAACGTCCTATAAGGATCGCGGAGGGAAGTATCAGGGGCAGAAAGGGGTCACGCTGCCCCGGGCCTGAGACCGATCAGAGGCGGGCTTCAAGCTGCAAGCTTCAAGCTACAAGGAAAACACCTCCATTAGGGCTTGACGGGCTCCGAAGGGCCGCCACGCTGTCCTGGCTTGCAGCTTGCAGCTTGCAGCTTGCAGCTTGCAGCTTGCAGCTTGCAGCTTGCAGCTTGCAGCTTGCAGCTTGCAGCTTGCAGCTTGCAGCGCCTACTCCGGCAACGGCCCGTTATATTCCCGCATGATCAACTCCCCATGCAGCAAGGCGCTTTCAATATGGCGGGCCTTGACCACCATGTACCCCACCTTGGGGGCCACCCAGAACAGGGTGCGGCGTTTTTCGTCCTTGTCCTTGTCCCGTCTCTTCTCCACCACCAGGGTGTCCAGTTCGCCCATGGGGGTGTCGATGGTTTCCCGGTCCACCACCACGAAATGATGATGGCGCAGGTCGTCGCCGTACACGCTGGTGGCGTCGTATTCCTTGTCGCCGCTGGCGAACACGCAGCGGGCACGCAGCAGCATGCTCAATTCGTCCAGGGCGTCCTCGGGGATCGGGAAGGCTTCCACGCCGTCCTCGGACTCGGTGATCACGCCGGGTTTGGCCCAGTCGAAATCGGTGTGGTAGTAGCGGTGTTTGCCGAAGCCGTTGAATTCGTGCTCGTAGCGCTCGGTGCGCGGCGCGCACTGGTTCCAGTGGAACCAGCTTTCCTCCCGGTTGTTGAGCATCCAGGAGTGGGCCTCGAACAGCATATGATAGCGGTCCTTGCCGGCCACCGGTTCCAGCAGCAGGGTGGCCTTGATCGGCGTGGGAATCTTGTTCACATAGATGCGGTATTCGGCGGAAAACGGCTGCAGCGGCTCCGCCACGGCCGCCGGCACCCAGGCCGACAGCCATAACGTCAGGGCGAGGGACAGGGCCTTCACGGTGCGGCCAGCGGGACCGGCCCGGGTCATGGCAGCGTTTCCAGGGTCAGCACATGGCGGCCGTCGTCATTGCGCTGCACCAGTTGCACCAGCGTGTAGCCGTGCTCCGGCGCGAACCACAGCCAGGTCTGGCGGCCGTTGTCCTTATCGCGCACCCGGCGCACCTTGGTGGCGGTGACGTCCTTGCCATCGATTTCCACGGTTTCCTCGCCTTCCACCTGGTAGCGCTGGGTTTCCACGCCGCGCTCGTCGGCCACCGCCAGGGTCATGGCGCGCTCGCCGTTGAGCAGCATGCATTGCAGGGCCAGGGGCAGGGCGATGTCGTCGGTGGCCTTGCCACCGCTGTCGTAGTGGTAGGGCTCGTGCTTGCTGCGTTCGCTGGTGGCCTTGCCGCTGGCCCCGTCGATGCGCAGCTCGGCGGTCTTGACCCGGCCCAGGCCGGCTCGGCGGTAGCCGTAATAGCGGGTGAGCGGCAGGCAGCCGTCCCACTGGAACACCGAGGTTTCACGGATCTCGCCGATGAAATTACTGGCCAGCACTTCCATCTTCCAGGTGCCGTCGCCGGCCGGCGTCAGCGAGCGGGTGGCGCCCACCGTGAACGGAAAACCGGCGGCCTTGAGGCGGTATTGGGCTTCAAATGCCGCCACCGGCGGTTCGGCGGCGAAGGCGGGGGCGCTCAGCAGCACGGCGGCGGCCAGCAGGCCGCGCCAGCCGTGTGTTTCAGGCCGGTGCGTCGATTTGCATGCCGGTGGCGGGCAAGGGTTCACCATCCAATTCCACTCCCTGGTCGGTCAGTTGCAGGCGGCCTTCGGCGCGCCAGCGCAAAACACGAGGGTACAGTCTGTGTTCCTGTTGCTGAACCCGTTTTGACAGAGTTTCCACGCTATCGTTCGTGAGCACCGGCACCGACGCCCGGGCGATCAGCGGGCCGCCGTCCAGTTGGTCGGTGACGAAATGCAGCGAGCAACCGTGCTCCGCGTCGCCGGCCTCCAGCGCCCGGGCGTGGGTGTTCAGCCCCGGGTACAGCGGCAGCAGGGAAGGGTGGATGTTGATCAGGCGGCCCTGGTAGTGGCGCACGAAGCCCGGCGACAGAATCCGCATGAAGCCGGCCAGCGCCACGGTATCGGCGCCGTGGGCGTCGATCCGCTCGATCATGGCGGCGTCGAAGGCTGCCCGGTCCGGGTACTCACGGTGGTCGATCACCGCCACCGGCAGGCCGGCCTGGCGGGCCACCGCCACGCCGTTGGCGTCGGCCCGGTTGCTGACCACCAGGGAGACGGTGGCGGGCAGTTCGCCCGCCGTGATGTGATCAAGAATGGCCTGGAGATTGGTACCGGCGCCGCTGATCAGCACCGCGAGCCGGTGGGTCACGAGCCCAGGCCTTGCAGGGACACTTCCGGTTCTTCGCTGTCGCTGTCGCGGATCTCGCCGATCAGGAAGGCGGTTTCACCGGCCGCCTGAAGCAGCGCCAGGGTCTGATCCAGGGCGTCCTCGGGCACCACCACGGTCATGCCCACGCCGCAGTTGAAGGTGCGGTACATTTCCGTCTCCGGCACCTGGCCCTGCTCGCGCAGCCAGCGGAACACCGCCGGCCATTCCCAGGCGTCGGTGTCGATCACCGCCCGGGTGCCGTTGGGCAGCACCCGGGGCAGGTTCTCGGTGAGGCCGCCGCCGGTGATGTGGGCCAGGGCGTGCACCGGCACCTGCTTGATCAGCTCCAGCAGCGCTTTTACGTAGATGCGGGTGGGCGCCAGCAGCAGGTCGATCACCGGCTGGCCGTCGATCTCGGTGCTGTCCGCCTGTTCCAGGATGCGGCGCACCAGGGAATAGCCGTTGGAGTGCGGGCCGGAGGAGGCCAGGCCGATGATCTTGTCACCGGCTTTCACGGCGGAGCCGTCGATCACGCCGTCCCGTTCCACCACGCCCACGCAGAAGCCGGCCAGGTCATAGTCCTCGCCCTGGTACATGCCGGGCATCTCGGCGGTCTCGCCGCCGATCAGGGCGCAGCCGGCCAACTGGCAGCCTTCGCCGATGCCGCTTACCACCCGGGCGGCGGTTTCCACGTCCAGCTTGCCGGTGGCGTAATAGTCCAGGAAGAACAGGGGCTCGGCGCCACCCACAACCAGGTCGTTGACGCACATCGCCACCAGGTCGATGCCGACGCTGTCGTGGCGGTCGTTCTCAATGGCCAGGCGCAGCTTGGTGCCGACGCCGTCGGTGCCGGCCACCAGCACCGGGTTCTTGTAGCCTTCCGGCAGGGCGCACAGGGCGCCGAAGCCGCCCAGGCCGCCCAGCACTTCCGGACGTTGGGTGCGCTTGGCCACCGGGCCGATGCGTTTCACCAGCTCGTTGCCGGCATCGATGTCCACGCCGGCGTCGCGGTAGGTCAACGGCCGTTTCTGTTCGCTCATTTGGGGGCTCCTGGGGGTCGTGAAGGCCGCGTATTCTAGCAATGCCGGCCCCCGGGGAGAACCGCGCCGACGATATTGTTGGCGGCGGGCAATCCGGTTCGCCACAAAGGGCCGGATCAGGGATAATGGCGCGCGTTCACAAAACCGGCTTTGGAACTGTCGATGTATCGCTTGTTGTTGATTCTGGTGGTGGCCCTGTGGTCGGCCGCGCCGGCCTGGGCGGCGGAGGCCGGCCAGGTGTCGGTGGCCCTGCGCGGCGATACCCCGCGGGGTGACGAGGCCCGCGCCGACGCCCTGCGGCGGGGCCTGGAAACGGTCATCGTCCGGCTCACCGGCCGTGACCAGGTGGCGGACCTGCCCGGCGTGGCGGAGGCCCTGGACCAGCCGCAGCGCTGGCTGTTGCGCTATGGCTATGAAGACGGCCAGCCGCCCCGGCTGCGGGCGGTGTTCGACGACCGTGCCCTGACCCGCTATCTGGCCGACCAGGGCGCGCCGGTGTGGGCCGGCGACCGGCCGCCGGTGCTGGTGTGGCTGGTCACCGAAGGCACCGGCCGTGGCGATCTGGTGACCGCCGGCGACCCGCTGGCCCAGCGCCTGCAAGATGCGGCCGGTCGGCGCGGTGTGTCCCTGGTGCTGCCCAAATGGGACCAGCGCGACCGGGACGTGGTGGCGGTGGCCGATGTGCGCGGCCGGTTCGACGGGCCGGTGCTGCAGGCCTCGCGCCGCTACGACACCGACTGGGTGGCCACCGGGGTGCTCTACGGCGGCGCCTCCACCACCCTCAACTGGCGTCTGCTGGACCACGGCGACCAGGTGGCCGGCCGCCGCGCCGGCGCCGCCGACACCGACGCCGCCCTGGACGCCTTCGTCTCCGCCCTGGCCGATCAGATCGCCGAGCGCTATTCCCTGGGTGGCGATGGCGGCAGCGGCAATGCCCAAGGCACTGACCGGGACGGCGCCACGCCGCCGCCGGTGATCGCCGGCCAGACGCCCAGCGGAGAGGTGCTGATCCGCGACGACCGGGTGATCACCGTGCGTGGCGTGCGCACGCTCAAGCAGTGGCACGACCTGTACCTGGCGCTGGCCGACCTGGGTCCGCTGCGCGGCGTGGCCCTGCGGGTGGCCAGCGCCGACCGGGTGCAGTTCGAGTTGGATTTCTCCGGCGACCGGGCCCAGCTGGAGCGGCTGATGGCCGGCCTCCCGGGCCTGACCGGGTGCACCGACGCTTCCTCTCCGCCACTTACCTATTGCCTGCGATGAGTCAGCTGCCCCTGGCCCTGGAACTGCGTGAGGGTCACACCCTGGAGAACTTCCACGCCGGTCCCAACGGCGCGGCGCTGGCCACCGTGGCCGCCGCCGCCGACGGCGATGAGCGCCAGGTGTTCGTGTGGGGCGGCGCCGGCCAGGGCCGCAGCCACTTGCTGGAGGGCGCCGTGCGCCGGGCCCAGGAACAGGGCCGGGACGCCTGCCTGCTGCCCGCCGGCGAACTGCTGCCGCTGGTGCCGGAAGTGCTGGAGTCCATGGAACAGTTCCAGCTGCTGGCACTGGACGATGTGGACCGCTTCGCCGGCCATGGGCACTGGGAGGAGGCCCTGTTCCACCTCTATAACCGGGTGATGGCCGGCGGCGGCTCGCTGCTGTTCAGCGCCGGCGCCGCCCCCGGCGCCGCGCCCTGGCTGCTGCCGGATCTGGCCACCCGCCTGGCGGCGGGGCCGGTGTTCCGCTTGCAGCCACTCAGTGAAGAATCGTTGGCGGCGCTGCTCACCGAGCGGGCCCGCGAGCGCGGCCTGAAGCTGGGCGCCGAGGTGGCCCGCTTCATGGTGATGCGCAGCGAGCGCTCGCCGGCCTTGCTGCTGGAGCGTCTGGCGGTGCTCGACCGCACCGCGCTGGCCCGGCAGCGGGCGCCCACCATTCCTTTTATCAAGGACGTGTTCGGCTGGTAGAGCGCCGTCCGCTGCCTTGACCGCTTAACAACGAGGACCCTATGGATATCAGCTCGGGATGGGATCTGGTGATACTCGGCAGTGGCCCGGCCGGGGAAGCCGCCGCCATGCAGGCGGCCAAGGGCGGCCTGCGGGTGGCGGTGATCGACCGCCGCGAACAGCTCGGCGGCAACTGCACCCATTGGGGCACCATTCCCTCCAAGGCGCTGCGCCACCAGGTGCGCCAGGTGGTTCGCTCCCAGCGCAACCCGCTGCTGCGCGGCCTGATCAATCCCCGCCAGGTGCGCTGGCAGGACCTGATCCAGCGCTCCGGCGAAGTGGTGGATTCCCAGGTGCAGGTGCGCGGCGACTTTTATATCCGCAACCGGGTGCGGGTGTTCGCCGGCCGGGGTGAAATCCAGGCCCCCGGCGAGGTGAGCGTGGACGACGACGCCGGCCGCCAATGGCTGCTGCGCACGCGCAACATTCTGATCGCCACCGGCTCCCGGCCCTACCATCCCGAGGATGTGGACTTCGATCACCCGCGCATCTACGACTCCGACACCATCCTGCGCATGAACCACACGCCCCGCCATATTCTGGTCTACGGCGCCGGCGTGATCGGCTGTGAGTACACCAGCATCTTTACCGGCCTGGGCATGCGCGTGGACCTGATCAACAGCCGTCAGCACCTGCTCGATTTCCTGGATACGGAAATCTCCGACGCGCTCAGCTATCACCTGCGCGAGCAGGGCGCCACCATTCGCCACAGCGAGCAATATTCCAAACTGGTGGCGGACGACGACGGCGTCACCCTGGAACTGCAATCCGGCAAACGGCTGCGCGCCGACGCGCTGCTGTGGAGCAACGGCCGCTCCGGCAACACCCAGAACATCGGTCTGGAAAACATCGGCCTGGAAGCCAATGGCCGTGGCCAGCTGGCGGTGGACGAGCGCTACCAGACCGCCGTGGAAGGCGTCTACGCGGTGGGCGACGTGGTCGGCTGGCCGTCCCTGGCCAGCGCCTCCTACGACCAGGGCCGCTTCTGCGCCGCCGGCATCGTCGACGGCGGCCCGGTCAAGCAGGTTACCGATGTGCCCACCGGCATCTACACCATCCCCGGCATCAGCTCCGTGGGCCGCACCGAACAGGAACTCACCGAAGCCCGGGTGCCCTATGAAGTGGGCCAGGCGTTCTTCAAAAACCTGGCCCGCGCGCAGATCACCGGCGAACGGGTGGGCATGCTCAAGATCCTGTTCCACCGCGACACCCTGGCGGTGCTCGGCATTCACTGCTTCGGCTACCAGGCCATGGAAATCGTCCACGTCGGCCAGGCGGTGATGCGTCAACCGGCGCCCAACAACACCCTCAACTATTTTATCGATACCACCTTCAATTACCCGACCATGGCCGAGGCCTATCGGGTGGCGGCGATTAACGGCGTTAACCGAGTCAAGCGCTGATCGCGACTAAAGTCGCTCCTACGACCACAACGAGCCCCCTTTAGGAGCGACTTTAGTCGCGATGTTGATAGGCCGTGCCCGCGAGCGGCCAGTTGAAAGTTTAAAGTTAAAAGTTGAAAGGGCGGGGCCGCGGATTCTCTTTCGCGGCCTTCGGCCGGTGTGGGTTTGGTTTAGCTTGTGGTTCGCCGGATCGCGGCTGAAGCCGCTCCTACAGGGGGGCGTGCGAATCGCGGGCACGGCCAACCCACCCCCACGGCCAGCCTGAAACTTGCCGCTTGCCGCTTGCCGCTCGCCCCTATCTCTGCGCGCGACTGCGCTCGTAAAAAAATTCCCGATTCTTCTGGCTGGCGGTGCCGGTTTTGCGGAGCAGGGCGAGGGTGACGCCGGCGCCGCCTTGGTGGGCGGGGGCGCTGTGGAAGGCGAGTACCTGGTCGAATTCGTTGAGCCAGTGCAGGACGTAGCTTTTCAGCAGGCCGGGGCGTTCGCTGTGCTCGCCCTTGCCGTGGTTGATCAGCACCGTGCGCTGGCCGTTCTGTTGGGACTCGCGGATGAACAGGTAGACCTGGTCGCGGGCGTCCATGAGCCGGACCCGGTGCAGGTCCAGGCGGGCCTGGGGGTCGTATTTGCCGAGGCGGAGCTTGCGGTATACCCCTTCCTGCACGCCGTTCTTTTTCACGCCGACGATGTCGTAGGGGCCGGCCTCGGGTACCCGTTCCGGTACGCTCAGGGGGTTGGGGTCGTGGTTGGGCCGGGCGGTGGCGGCGGCCCGGCGCAGGCGCTGGGACAGGGTCGGCCCGCGCCGGTGCGGTTCGCGGACCCGGTCGTCTTCCTTGAGGGGGGCCACGCCGGCCATTTCACGGCGGAACAGGTCGTCGTCGTAATTGCCCATGGCTCCTCTCCTCGCAACGCGTTCTGGTCGGAAATAGTAGCAATCCCGGGGGCCGCTGGCATCCCGGGAAAACCATGAGCAAACAACAGAGGGCCGCCCGGGCCCGCGTTCCGGATAAAAGCACCCCGCCTTGATTCCCCGCCGCAACGGAACGAACCAAACAAAGCGCGGAGCAGATTGGGCTACTCCGGGCGGGCCGGCGGAACGCGGGTTAGTGCGGCTGGCGTTGGGGGCGGGAGCGGCCCTGTGGCACGGCTTCCTCGTCATCGAGGTGGTGCCGTTGTTTTTTGGCTTCCCGTTTACGGCGTTCCTTGCTGACGCGCAGGTGGTCTTCTTCCCACTCGCGGGCGTCGTAGTCATCAAATTGGCGACGACTCATTGTTCACTACTCTTTAAGCTGGGTTGTGGACGGGAGCGGGCTCCCAACCCCTATATAGCATCGAATCCGCACGCCGAGAAGGTGCCCGCTCACCTTTTTTAACGGCCGTAACGGGCCTGTAAATAGGCCACGATGCGTTCGGACTCGAACAGCTCCTCGCCGGTGTTGGGATCGATCAGGTAGGGCACTGACACACGGCCGGCCCGGGCCATCAGTTCCTGGCGGTGGCGCTGGGTGGGCAGGTACTCCATTTCCAGCGCTTTGCGCATCGGCGGCAGCACCCAGTCCTGCCATTGGTCGCGGCCGCACTGGCGCACCAGATAGGGCAATTGCAGCTCGCACAGCCGCTCCCGCACCAGCCGGGCGAACGGGCTGCCCTCGAAGGAATACAGGATCAGCGGCTGCTCGGGCACCTCCGCGTCGCGGGCCCGCAGGCCGTGGCCGGCGCGGGGCAGGGAGGCCGCCACCGAGGCGGCGGTGCGGGCGCGCAGGCGCCAGCCGCCGGGGGCGGGGCGCTGGCCGTATTCCCGGTACAGGTAGTCGATGATGTCGGCGGATTCGTACAGCGCCACGCCGGTGTTCGGGTCCATCAGGTAGGGGAACAGCTGCTTGCCGCCGAGCCTTTCCACCAGCGGCCGGTAGCGGTCACCGCCCTTGGGGCAGGGGTAGATCAGTGCGTCCAGGTCCAGATCGGTGAGCGCTTCGCGCACCAGCCGGCAGAACGGGCAGCCTTCCATATCGTACAGTTCCAGCGGCTCCGCCGGTTGCCGGGCCGCCGGGCGGGTAGCGATGCCGCGGCCCTGCTGGGCCAGGGAAGAAGCCAGGGAACGGGCTACGTCCAGGGAATGCATGGGGGTCTCCTGTTACGGTTTGCCGGATACCCTGGGGCCGTGCCGGGCCGCTTGCAATGGCCGATGCGCCCCGGATCGCGGCTGAAGCCGCTCCTACGGGGGGCGGATGCGGGTGGGCGGGTGTTGTAGGAGCGGCTTCAGCCGCGATGATCCAGGCGCTGGCCGTTCCGCTCAGCCCCCCTGAGCGGTCCCGTCATTGCCGCCGCCCCGGCCCTGGGGCACCCTGGCGGTCTGCTTTTCACCGACGCCGGTGCCTCCGGGCCGATCCTGCCCCGCACCGGTCACTGCCCAAGGCGAGAGGAAAGGTTACATGACCGAAGCCTATATTTATGACGCTATCCGTACCCCGCGGGGTCGCGGCAAGAGCGATGGTTCCCTGCACACCGTCAAGCCCCTGGATCTGGTGGTGGGCCTGATCGACGAAGTGCGCGAGCGCTTCCCCAATATGGACGTGAACCGCATCGACGACGTGCTGCTCGGCGTGGTCACGCCGATCGGCGACCAGGGTGCCTGCATCGCCAAGACCGCCGCCCTGGCCGCCGGCCTGCCGGACACCGTGGCCGGCTACCAGCTGAACCGGTTCTGCGCCTCCGGTCTGGAAGCGGTCAACACCGGTGCCCAGAAAGTGGCGTCCGGCTGGGACGATCTGATCCTGGCCGGCGGCGTGGAAGCCATGAGCCGCATTCCCATGGGCTCCGACGGCGGTGCCTGGGCCATGGACCCGATCACCAACTACAACACCGGCTTCGTGCCCCAGGGCATCGGCGCCGATCTGATCGCCACCATCGAGGGCTTTTCCCGCCGGGACGTGGACGACTTCGCCGCGGAATCCCAGGCGCGCGCCGCCAATGCCTGGGAAAAAGGCTATTTCCAGCGCTCCGTGGTACCGGTGCGCGACCGCAACGGCATGGTGGTGCTGGAGAAGGACGAACACATCCGCCCCGGCACCACCGCCGACAAGCTGGGTGAACTGAACCCCTCCTTCGCGGTGATGGGCGAGATGGGCGGCTTCGACGCCGTGGCCCTGCAAAAGTATCACCAGGTGGAAAAGATCAACCACGTGCACACCGGCGGTAACTCCTCCGGCATCGTCGACGGCGCCGCCCTGGTGGTGCTGGGCAACGAGCAGGTGGGCAAGGACTACGGCATGACCCCGCGCGGTCGCATCGTCGCCACCGCCATCAGCGGTGCCGATTCCACCATCATGCTTACCGGCCCGACGCCGGCCTGCCGCAAGGTGCTCAAGAAAGCCGGCATGACCGTGGACCAGCTCGACCTGGTGGAAATCAACGAAGCGTTCGCCTCCGTGGCCATGCGTTTCATGAAGGACATGGGCCTTAGCCACGACAAGGTCAACGTCAACGGCGGCGCCATCGCCATGGGCCACCCGCTGGGCGCCACCGGCGCCATGATCCTGGGCACCGCGCTGGACGAGCTGGAACGCCGCGACAAAAAATTCGCCCTGTGCACCCTGTGCGTGGGCGGCGGCATGGGCATCGCCACCATCATCGAGCGCCTGTAACGGACCCAACGGAGAGAACACCATGACTGAATCGACTATCCGCTGGGAACAGGACGCGGACAACATCGTCACCCTGATCCTGGACGATCCCCAGCAATCCGCGAACACCATGAACGAGCGCTACATGCGCTCCATGGAAGAAACGGTAAGCCGTCTGGAAAAAGAGAAGGACAACATCGCCGGGGTGATCATCACCTCCGCCAAGAGCACCTTCTTCGCCGGTGGCGACCTGCGTGACCTGGCCAAGGTCACCAAGGAAAACGCCCCGGAATTCGCCAAGGGCGTGGAAGCCGGCAAGGCCCAGCTGCGTCGCCTGGAAACCCTGGGTAAACCGGTGGTGGCGGCACTCAACGGCACCGCTCTGGGCGGTGGCCTGGAAATCGCCCTGGCCTGCCACCACCGGGTGGCGCTCAACAACCCGAAAGCCCAGTTCGGCTTTCCCGAGGTGACCCTGGGCCTGCTGCCCGGCGCCGGCGGCGTGGTGCGCACGGTGCGCATGCTGGGCATCCAGAACGCCCTGATGCAGGTGCTGATGCAGGGCCAGCGGCTGAAAGTGGAAAAAGCCAAATCCGTGGGCATCATCGACGACATCGCCGACAGCGAAGAGGCGATGCTGGCCAAGGCCCGGGAGTGGATCAAGGCCAACCCGAAAGCCAAACAGCCCTGGGACGAAAAAGGCTACAAGATTCCCGGCGGCACCCCGAGCACCCCGGCGTTCGCCCAGAACCTGCCGGCGTTCCCGGCCAACCTGCGCAAGCAGCTCAAGGGCGCCAACTATCCGGCGCCGCGCAACATCATGGCCGCCGCCGTGGAAGGCGCCCAGGTGGGCTTCGACGACGCCCTCACCATCGAAGGTCGCTACTTCGTGGAACTGGCGCGCAGCCAGGTGGCGAAGAACATGATCAACGCCTTCTTCTTCAACCTGCAGGCGATCAACGCCGGCGCCAGCCGTCCCAAGGACGTGCCCAAGTACAAAGCCGAAAAAGTGGCGGTGCTGGGCGCCGGCATGATGGGCGCGGGCATTGCCTACGTCACCGCCCGCTCCGGCGCCCAGGTGGTGCTCAAGGACGTTTCCATGGAGAACGCGGAGAAGGGCAAGGCCTACTCCGAGAAGCTGCTCGACAAGGAAGTGTCCAAGGGCAAGATGAGCAAGGAGAAGAAAGAAGAAATTCTGGCGCGCATCACCCCGGCCGCCGACGCCAAGGATCTGGAAGGCGTGGACTTCGTGATCGAGGCGGTGTTCGAGAACACCGAACTCAAGCATAAGGTGTTCCAGGAAATCGAGGACGTGGTCAATCCGGACGCGGTGCTCGGCTCCAACACCTCCACGCTGCCGATCACTGGCCTGGCCGAGGGCGTGAAAAACCAGGACAACTTTATCGGTATCCACTTCTT
Source organism: Alloalcanivorax gelatiniphagus (assembly GCF_005938655.1). Classification (GTDB taxonomy): domain Bacteria; phylum Pseudomonadota; class Gammaproteobacteria; order Pseudomonadales; family Alcanivoracaceae; genus Alloalcanivorax; species Alloalcanivorax gelatiniphagus. Next base: position 103,147 of record NZ_VCQT01000027.1, on the reverse strand, counting down.
CAGCCCGGTGGACAAAATGCCGCTGGTGGAAATCATCCGTGGCAAGAACACCAGCGACGAAGTGCTGGCCAAGGTGTTCGACTACACCCTGCAGATCAAGAAGACCCCGATCGTGGTGCACGATTCCCGGGGCTTCTTCACCAGCCGGGTGATCGGCACCTTTATCAACGAGGCCATCGCCATGGTCGGTGAAGGGCAGAACGCCAACTCCGTGGAGCAGGCCGCCACCCAGGCCGGCTACCCGGTGGGCGCGCTCAAGCTGATCGATGAGATCAACATGAAGCTGTCCCTGAAGATCGCCGGTGAGTACAAGCAAGCCGCCGAGCAGGGCGGCGGTGAAGCCCGCCAACACCCGGCCCTGGCGGTGATGGAGAAAATGGTCAACGAGCTGGACCGCCCGGGCAAACTGGACGGCAAGGGCTTCTACGACTATCCGGAAGGCGGAAAAGCGCACCTGTGGCCGGGCCTGAAAGAGCAGTTCCCGGCCCGGGAGGCGATTCCGTTCCAGGACATGCAGGAGCGCATGATGTTCGCCGAGGCCATCGAGACGGTGAAGTGCTTCGAGGAAGGGGTGATCGATTCGGTGGGCGACACCAACATCGGCTCCATCTTCGGCATCGGCTTCCCGGCCTGGACCGGCGGTGTGGTTCAGTACATGAACCAGTACCAAGACGGCTTGCGCGGCTTCGTGGCCCGTGCCCAGGAGTTGGCCAACACCTACGGTGAGCGTTTCACGCCGCCGAAGCTGCTGGTGGAAAAAGCGGAAAAAGGCGAAATTTTCAAATAACCACAGAGCCTGTTCCGCTACCCGAAAGCCCCGCCGCAAGGCGGGGCTTTTTTGTACGCTCCGACTCGCCCCTGCTTTTTATGCACCGGTAGGAGCGGCTTTAGCCGCGATGTGCAAGCGGGGACATCGCCACCGTCTTTTTCGCGACTGAAGTCGCTCCTACTTTTGTGCACCGGTAGGAGCGGCTTTAGCCGCGATGTGCGCGCGGGGACATCGACACCGCTTTTTCGCGACTGAAGTCGCTCCTACTTTTTGTGCACTGGTAGGAGCGGCTTCAGCCGCGATGTGCGGGCGGGGGCATCGACACCGTTTTTTCGCGACTAAAGTCGCTCCTACTTTTGTGCACCGGTAGGAGCGGCTTCAGCCGCGATGCGCGGGCGGGGACATCGCCACCGTTTTTTCGCGACTGAAGTCGCTCCTACTTTTTGTGCGCTGGTAGGAGCGGCTTTAGCCGCGATGTGCGCGCGGGGATATCGTCACTGCTTTTTTCGCGACTGAAGTCGCTCCTACTTTTTGTGCGCTGGTAGGAGCGGCTTTAGCCGCGATGCGCGCGCGGGGATATCGCCACTGCTTTTTTCGCGACTGAAGTCGCTCCTACTTTTATGCATTGGTAGGAGCGGCTTTAGCCGCGATGCGCGCGCGGGGATATCGCCACCGTTTTTTTCGCGACTGAAGTCGCTCCTACGGCATTCCGACCCGCGGGGGGGCGGGGCGCTTTCAGGCGATACCGGCCAGGTATTGCTCGCGCAGCGGCAGGCGGGCCGCTTCGATGTGGTCCACCAGGTGCTCGGCGTCCTCGGCGATGGCGTAGATGCGCCCGGAGCCCCAGGTGTGCAGCCAGGGCAGGCCCAGGAAATACAGCCCCGGGCTGGCGGTGACGCCACGCCGGTGCTTCGGATAGCCGCTGGCGTCGAAGGCCGGGGCGTGGATCCAGGAAAAGTCCGGCGCATAGCCGATGCACCAGATCACGGCGGTGATGCCTTCCGCTTCCAGATCCAATTCCCGCGCCAGGTCCCGGGGCGGTTCCCACACCGGTTCATAGGGCGCCTCCGCGGGTGCGCTGATGCCCTGGCGGGCGATGTAGTCGTCGATGCTTTTCTTGATGCGCGCGTTGGTGGCATCGGCCTTATCCAGGTTTTCGCCCAGGTCGTCGCCGAAGCTAGCCTGGCCGGCCTCGATGTTTTCCAGCCGCCCGTGCAGGCGCATGCCCTCCAGGGCGAAGCGGCGCAGGTCGATGTCGCGGCCTCCGTCGCGGCCGGTGACATAGTGGTTGGCCTTGGCGCGCACCTGTTCCTCGGTGAGGTGTTCCTGCACCGGCAGCCGGTAGTGGCCCATATCGTCGAGCCAGTCCACCACGTCCCGGCCCCGGTAAAAGCGGGACACCCGGGGCGCCGGGCCCACCGCCAGGTGCACCTGGCGACCGGCCAGATGCAGGTCCTCGGCGATCTGGCAGCCGGACTGGCCGGTGCCCACCACCAGCACCGGGCCTGCCGGCAGCGCCGCCGGGTTGCGGTAGTCGGAGGCGTCCAGCTGTTTGATTCGCGCCGGCAGCCGGCGCGCGTAATCCGGCACCTTGGGCCGGTGGTAGCTGCTGATCGCCATCACCACCTGGTCGGCGGTGAGCGGGCCCCGGTCGGTATCGAGCCGGTAACCGCCCACCGGCAGGGCCCGCACCGCCCGCACCGTGATGCCCTCGATCAGCGGCGGGTCGAAGGACGCGCGGAAACGTTCCATCCAGGCAACGATTTCGTCCTTGACCATGAAACCATGGGGATCGTCGCCGTCGTAGGGGTGGTCCGGCAGCCGGCACTGCCAGTTGGGCGTGACCAGGCAGAAGCTGTCCCAGCGCTGCTGCTTCCAGGCGTGGAAGGCCTGTTGTTTCTCCAGCACCAGGTGTTCGATATCCCTTTGCTGGAGCAGGTAGCTGGTGGACAGGCCGGCCTGGCCGCCGCCCACCACGATCACCGGGTAATGGCGTTTGGCGAAGGTCATGAGGGTTCCTCCTCGGTGGTGGCGGCAGCCACCCGGGTCACGGTGACGCGGGCATCGGCCTGGCCGGCGAATTGCCGGCCCCGGGTTTCCAGCGCCAGTAACTGGCTGTCGGCGCTGGTGCAGCGGAAACCGTACTTTTGTTCCACCCGGTCGCCGGCCAGGGTCAGGGCGTCCCGGCTCAGGGCCAGAAATTCCGCCAGCGGGTAACTCTCGCCGGCGCGCAGAAAATCGTGGATCACGGTGGACGGGGAGTAGCAGCGCTGTTCGCTGTGGTCCGGCCAGCGCACGTTGAAATGCACTTCAGGCATGATGACCTCCTTGATGTCGGGAAGGTTCGGGGTCGCGGCGGGCGCGGCCCAGGTAAGGGGTGGCCCGGTGGTCCCAGAAGGGCCGCCGCTGGCCGTCCAGGGTCAGCTCCAGGGTGCCGCCGGCGGTGACCCGGCCGACCTCGGCCACCGCCAGATCGCGGGCCTGGAAACGGCGCCGCACCGCGGCCACATGGCCCGGCGCCACCGACAGCACGAAGCCATAGCTGGGGAAGGTGCGCAGCCAGCGCTCCAGGGGCACGCCGGTGGGGCGGGGCAGGGCGTCCAGATCCAGCACCGCGCCCACGCCGGAGGCTTCCAGCAGCATCAGGGCGGTGCCCACCGGGCCGGCCATGGAGATGTCCTTGCCGGCCCGGCACAGGCGGTCTTCCGCCAGGCCGGGCAGAATCTCTAGGTCGCCGCGCAGGCGCGCGCCGGGAGCGTCGCTGCTGGCGTCCCAGTTGTCGCCCACGGGGCGGAAGCCGCCGCGCAGGTCGCAGGCCACCAGCAGGGTGTCGCCGGGGCGGGCATCGAAACTGGTGAGCAGCGCCCGCGCCCGGCCCAGGATCGCCACCGACAGTTGCGGCCGGTCGCAGTGGCCGTTGCTGTGGCCACCCACCAGGGGTACGCCGTATTTGCCCGCCGCCTCGCGCAGCCCGGCCAGGATCTCGCCGCCCTGGTGGTCGCCCCGGCTCCACAGGGCGTCGGTGACCGCCAGGGGCCGGCCGCCCATGGCGGCGATGTCGCCCACATTGACCATGACGCCGCAGTAGCCGGCGAAAAACGGCTCGGCGGCCACGAATTCGTTGACGAAACCTTCCATGGCCATCAGCAGGAAGCCGTCGCCATCAGACAGGGCGGCGGCGTCGTCGCCCAGCGGCAGGTGGCCACTGTCCAGGCCCGCCAGGCCCGCCATCACCGGCTGGATGTCGGCCTTGTGGGCGAACGCCGGGGCGGCGCGCAGGTTGGTGATCAGGGTGTCCAGGCCCATGCCGGCCTCCTCAGGATGCCCGCCGGCCGGTGGCCAGCAAGGGCAGCCGGCCGTCCGGCAGGGGCGGATAGTGGGACAGCCGGGCGCGCATCAGCACATGGTCGCGGCCGTGCAGGCTGATCGGCCGCAGGCTGTCCCAGTGCAGGCCGCGAAACAGGGCCTCGTTGGCGGCCTGCACCTGGGCGAAGAAGGACTCGCAGCCGCGTGCCCGGGCGCTGCCCACCGCCAGCCGGATCAGGGCGCTGCCCAGGTGCGCATCGCGTCGGTAGCCCCGCGCCACCGCCAGCCGCGAGCCGTACCAGATGCCCGGCCGGTCGCTGTGGATGCGCACCGTGCCGACCACCTCGTCCGGGCCGCCGGCCACGTAGGCCAGTGCCACGATGGTCAGCGCCTGGCGGTCCAGCGGGTCGCCGTCGTCGCCCTCGAACAGGCCCTGCTCCTGGCAGAACACCCGGCGACGCAGGTCGCGGGCGGCCTGGTATTCCCAGGCCTCGGAGGTCAGCTTCACCGCGTACTCGCGGCTGCGAAACGGGGTTACCGGCTCCAGGATCATAGGGTCTGCTCCGCATCCTCGAAGGCGGACAGGGATGAGCAGGCGCCGCAGCGGCCGCAGCCGGCCTTGATGTCCGCCGAGCGCAGCCCGCCGTCGCGCAGCAGGGCGCCCAGGGGCTCCAGGATGCGCCGCATATGGTCCGCCGAGGGCGAGGGGTGGTGCTCAAGCGGCGTGCCGGAAATGGGCACGAACGGCACCACGAACGGGTACACCCCCAGGGCCACCAGCCGCTGGCACAGGGCCAGGGTGTCTTCCACGCTGTCACCCAGGCCGGCCAGCAGATAGGTGCTCACCTGGCCCCGGCCGAACACCGCCACCGCGTCGGCGAACGCCTCCAGGTACTGTTCCACGCTGATCGACGCCTTGCTGGGCATGATCTTTTCGCGCAGCGCCGGGGTGGCGATTTCCAGGTGCATGCCCAGGCTGTCGATGCCGCTGTCGTGCAGCCGCCGGAACCAGGCCCGGTCGTCCGGCGGCTCGCACTGGCCCTGGATCGGCAGGTCCACGGCGGCGCGCACGGCGGCGGCGCTGTCGCACAGCACCTTGGCGCCGCGATCCTCCAGGTTGGGGGTGCCGGTGGTCATCACCATATGCCGGACGCCGTCCAGTTCCACCGCCGCCTTGGCCACCTCCGCCAGTTGCGCCGGGGTTTTGTGGGCGATGGTGCGGCCCTCTTCCAGGGACTGGCCGATGGCGCAGAACTGGCAGGACACCTTGCGGTTGTTATAGCGGATGCAGGTCTGCATCACGGTGGTGGCGAGCACGTCCTTGCCGTGCAGGGTGGCGATATGGGAATAGGGCACGCCGTCGGCGGTGCTCAAATCGTAGAAGCGCGGCCGGTCGGTGAACGCCATGCGCGCGATTTCCTCGCCACCCCGGGTGACCCGGGCGCCGTCCAGCTGATAGGGCGAGGTGCCGGCGCCGGCGGTGTGCACCGGAACCATCACCACCCGGCCGCCGATTTCCACCGCCTTGTGGTCGGACGGGCCGGCGCCACCGCGCCGGCTGGGGGCGCCGGCGTCCGGATCGTTCAGGCGCACCCCGTGGGTTTGCAGTTCATTGAGGAGCTGCCGGTAGGACAGCGGCGTATTGGCGCTCATCGTCATCGCTCCAGGGTTCGGCTTCCGGGGCCGCCGGGGCGGTGGCCGGAAAGGGTTCGTGAAAGGTCGCCGCCGGGCGGCGGTCGATCAGCAGGCTCAGCAGTTCCGGGCGCGCGTAGTGGCCCACCGAATCCATCATCCGTTTGCGCTTCAGAATCAGGTCCATGTCCAGGTCCGCCACGCACAGGCCCTCGCCCTCGGTGATCGGTTCGCCCAGCACCTTGCCCTCCGGCGACACGATCAGCGTCATGCAGCCGCCGCGCAGGGCTTTTTGCTGGGCCGGGTCGTTGGTGATGGCCTGGATCTGGTGGTCCTCCAGCCAGCCGGTGGCGTTGACCACGAAGCAGCCGGACTCGGCGGCGTGGTGGCGCATGGCCGCCTCGATCTGATCGGCGAACACCGGCCCCACCATGGAGCCCGGGAACTGGGCGCAGTGGATTTCCTCGTGCTGGGTCATCAGGGCGTAGCGGGCCAGGGGGTTGTAATGCTCCCAGCAGGCCAGGGCGCCGATGCGGCCGACGCCACTGTCCACCACTTGCAGGCCGCTGGCATCGCCCTGGCCCCAGATCATGCGCTCGTGGTAGGTGGGGGTGATCTTGCGGCGCTTGAGTAACAGGCGGCCGTCGCCATCGAGCACCACCTGGGTGTTGTACAGGGTGCCCCGGTCACGCTCGTTGACCCCCAGCACCACCACCATGCCGTGGCGGCGGGCGCGCTCGGCCACCCGGTCGATCTCCGGACCCGGCACCGTCACCGCCTGCTGGTACAGGGCGAGATGGTCCGGGCCGGCGAACGCCGGGGCGCGCACGAACGAGAAGTACGGGTAGTAGGGCACCAGGGTTTCCGGAAACACCAGCAGCTGCACGCCCCGTTCGGCGGCGTCGTCGATCCAGTCGCACACCTTGTCCAGGGTGCCGCCGGGGGTATCCATATCCGGTGCGATCTGCGCCGCCGCCGCCCGTACCGTGCTCGCCTCGTTCATGGCGCCCTCCTTACAGGGTCCAGGTGTCGAGGATGAAGGCGTTGTCCCGGCGGTGGAGCAGCACCAGGTCCAGCACGTCCAGCGGATTGATTGGTTTTATCCCCTCAATCAATGACGGCTCGCCGTGGCCGTAGAGCGCCTGGAGCGCGAAGCGGCAGGCGTAAATCTTGCCGCCTTCGCCCATGAACTTGGTGAGCTGGTTGTTGACCGCCAGATGGCCCGGGAAGGCCTCGTCGCCCAGGGTCGGGAAACCCCGCTGCAAGCCAAGAGTGACGCCGGGGCCGTACAGTAGCACCGAGGTGTCGAAGCCCTTTCGCAGCAGGCGGGTGGCCTGCAACATATTGACCAGGCCGATGGAGCCCTCGAAAGCCACGGTATGGAAGGTCACCAGAGCTTTCTCGCCGGGCTCCGCCTTGACGTCCTCGAACACCTTCTCTTCGTAGTCGACGAAGAAATCGCCTTTCTGATGCGCTGCTTTTTCTACGGTGGGCATGGTCGCCTCCCTCTGCGTATGTAGTGGTGTCGCTGCGTGGGTAGTCGTGTCGGGCACCGGCGTGGGGCACCGGCGCGCGGCCCATGACCGGGCACTGGCACGACTGCGATCAAGAGCTGCAATCAAGATGCCAATCAAGTGGTAAATTGATTGATTGGTTGGGTCGGCTATGGCCCAATGGGCGGCGTTTGGCCGGGGCCTGCCGACGGCGTCCCGGCCGGCGACCAATCAAAGCAGCCACCCACCCCCGGCGGCCCGGGGAACCGGTGAACAACCCTGGTGCAGAGCATGACCATGGATAGTGCGAAAAAGGACGGCTGGCAGCCGCGACTGAAGGCCGGCAACAAGCCGGTATACCTGCGCATCGCCGATGCCATCGGCGACGACATCCTGGCCGGGCGGCTCACGGTGGGAGAGCGGTTACCGCCACTGCGGGATCTGGCGGCGCTGCTCCACCTCAACTACGCCACCGTGTCGCGGGCCTACAACGAGGCCCAGCGGCGCGGGCTGATCTATTCGCGGGTGGGGCAGGGGTCCTTCGTTTGCCAGCCGGGCCGGCCCAGCCGGCGCAGCGCCAGCGCCGCCCGGGCGGTGGACATGACCATGAATCTGCCGCCGGAGTCCCAGGACCCGCTGCTGCGGGAGCGCATGCAGGCCGGGCTGCGCGCTCTGGGGCCGGACCTGCAGCCGCTGATGCGCTATCAGGAGTTCGGCGGTTCCGCCGAGGACAAGGAGGCGGCGGTGGCCTGGCTGCAGCGGCGTCCGTTGCGGGTGGACGAGGACCGGGTGCTGGTGTGTCCCGGGGTGCAGAGCGCGCTGCTGGCGGTGCTCAGCAGTCTGGCCCGGCCCGGCGACGTGGTGCTTTGCGAGTCGCTCACCTACCCGGGGCTGCGCGCCATCGCCGGCCAGTTGGGCATCCGCCTGGTGGGCTTGCCCCTGGACGACGACGGTTTCGACCCGGACGCCCTGGCGCGGCTGTGCGCGGAGCATCATCCCAAGGCGTTGTATTGCAACCCGGTGCTGTTGAATCCGGCGGCGGTGACGCTCAGTGAGGAGCGCCGCCACCGGGTGGCGCAGATCGCCCGCAAGCACAATCTGCCGATTATCGAGGACGACGCCTACGGCATGCTGCCCAGTCACCGGCCGCCGCCGCTGGCCGAGTTGGTGCCGGAACTGACCTATTACCTTTGCGGCTTCAGCAAGTCCCTGGGCGCCGGCCTGCGCGTGGCTTATCTGGCGTTGCCGTCGGCCCGGGCGCGCTCGCGCATTGCCATGACCCTGCGGGCCACCACCGTGATGGCATCGCCGATCACCGCCGCGCTGGCCTCCTGCTGGGTACAGGACGGCACCGCCGACTTGGCCCTGTCGCTGACCCGCCAGGAATCCCAGGCCCGCCAGGGGCTGCTCGCCGGGATCCTGGGCAACGCCGATTACCGGTCCCACCCGGAGGCTTTCCATGCCTGGCTGAAAATGCCGCCGGCCTGGAGTCGCGTGGCCTTCGCCGCCCGGTTGCGGGCCCAGAACATCAATGTGGTGGTCAGCGACGCTTTCGCCGTGAACGGCAAGCCGCCGGAGGCGGTGCGCCTTTGCCTGGGCGGCCCGGCCAGCCGCCAGGATCTGGCCCAGGCCCTGCACCTGATCGGCGATGCCCTGGAGCAGCCGGGGGCCGCCAGCGCCGGTTTTTTCTAACCGCGTCTGAACGGCGGCCGCCCGGCTCTGGCCTGGCCCAGGCGGGGCAGGGCGGGAGCGCGCCGACTGGCGTTGAGTAACAATGGCACGGTGCCATGGGCCGTGGTAATGTCGCGCTCTCAATCGTCTTGGGGACGAAGCCGCAAACCAAATAACAGGCTTCGCACCGATTGTGGGGGATAAATGCTGACCGGAACCTTTGACCTGCCTGGCGGGTTGACGCTGCGTCCTGCGCGGTCGTCGGACACCGTCTTTCTGCGCGAGTTGTACGCCGCTACCCGGGTGGACCTGAGTCTGCTGCCGGACGCGGAGCTTGCCGCCTCCCTCATCGATCTGCAATTCAACGCCCAGACTGAAAGCTACGGCCGTGATTTCCCGGATGCCATGCACTTCATCATCGGCCTGCACCGGGACCGCATCGGTCGTCTGATCCTGGATTTCAGCGCCGGCCGCGTGCACGTGGTGGACCTGTCCTTGATTGCCGCCGCCCGTGGCCAGGGGCATGGCGCTTCGGTGCTGCGCGCCATGCAGCGCACCGCCGAACGGGTGGCGGCGCCGGTGATGCTGGCGGTGGACCGTGGCAACCCGGGCGCCCGTAATCTCTATGCCCGCCTTGGTTTTCACTCCGAGGGCGCGCGAGGGGATTTCCACGAAGCCCTGGTGTGGTGGCCGCCGGCGTTGTGCGAGCCGGGCAGGGAGGCGAGCGCGTGAGTCTGACTCTGCAGCAGGCCAGGGCGGTACTGGACACCGCCTTCGTGCTTGATCTGACACCGCCGCTGACCCTGTGGCTGCGGGAGGTGAACCCGGTCACCGGGCCCGGGGAGGCGTTCTCGATGATCTTCCACGCCCCGGCGGAGCCGGCCCTGCCCCAGCAAACCTATCGTCTGCGCCACGAGACGCTGGGCGAGCAATGGCTGTTTCTGGTACCGCTCTCGGAAGGGAGCGAAAGCGCCGTCTACGAGGCGCTGTTCAATAACTGAATCAGACCGGCGCGAGCCGGCATGTTGATTGTGGGGAAAAAAATGGACCGACGCGCCTTTCTGGTCGGGGTGGCCACCCTGCCCATGTTGATGGCCGGTTGTGGTGGTGGTGGCGGTGGCGGGGATGCCACCGCCGAGCCCGTCACCCCACCTCTGGAAGGAGCCCGCTCCCTGCGGGCCCGCCTGTTCCGTTCCCTGGAGGGGCAGACGTTTTATCTGGGGCATCCCACCTACGGCGTGGTCGACGCCGTGCTTGAGCAGGTGGTGGATTACACCGTGGATGACACGGTGGAGCAGTTCCTGCTGGAGTTCTCCACCGCCCCGGGGGTGGCTCTGCCCGAAGGCCGCTGGCCCCTGGAGCACCCCACCGCCGGCCGCGTGACCCTGTATATCCAGCCCGCCGGGGATGACCTGGAAAGGGACCACTACCGGGCCGTGTTCAGCCAACTCAATGATGCCGGCGAGGAGGAATAACCCATGTCCGAACCCTTTATTGGCGAGATTCGCCTGTTCGCCGGTAACTTCGCGCCCCGGGGCTGGGCGTTCTGCGATGGCCAGTTGCTGGCGGTGAGTCAGAACGACGCCCTGTTCTCCCTGCTCGGGACCATCCATGGCGGCGACGGCATTACCACCTTCGGCTTGCCGGATCTGCGCGGTCGCATTCCGGTACACGCCGGCCAGGGGCCGGGGCTCCAGGACCGCCGCCTGGGCGATTCGTTTGGCTTGGAGCGGGTGACCCTGATGAGCAACCAGATTCCCTACCACGAGCATCGGCCGGCGGGCACCAGGGCGGCGGCCAGCAGCCGCTTTCCCGAGGGCAATGTGTGGGCCGGCGCGCCCAATGCCGTCTACCGGCGGGCCACCCCGGACCAGGCCATGGCCGACGGCCTGGTGGAGCCGGCCGGCGGAAACCAGCCGCACGACAACATGATGCCGTTCCTGGGGGTGAACTTCATTATCGCCCTGGTCGGCATCTACCCAAGCGAAAACTAGGAGGGCCGCGCCATGTCCGAACCCTTTCTCGCCGAAATCCGCATGGTCGGGTTTAATTTCGCGCCCCGGGGCTGGGCCTTTTGCAACGGGCAGATTCTGCCCATCAACCAGAACCAGGCCCTGTACGCTCTGCTCGGCATCACCTATGGAGGCGATGGCCGAGTCTCCTTCGCCTTGCCGGATCTGTGCGGCCGCGCCCCGGTCCACCCGGGTACCGCCGCCGGCGACAACATTATTCAGGGGGATAAGTTCGGCGCGGAGACCCACACCCTCATCGAGGCGGAAATACCGAACCACACTCATGGTGTTCGCGCCAGCAGTGAGCCCACCAACGCCCCCATCCCGACCGGTAACACCTGGGGCGTGACCAGCGAGCCCTTCTATAGCCCGGCGGCCGGGCTGTCCATGGCGGACGGGGCGGTGGGCATCGGCTCCGGTGGCGGCGGCCAGGCCCATGAGAATTGTCAGCCGTCGCTGGCACTGAACTTCTGCATTGCCCTGAAGGGGCTGTTTCCGTCCATGAGCTGAGAGGCCACCATGTCCGAACCTTTTATTGCCGAAATCCGCATCTTCGCCGGTAGCTTCGCACCCCGGGGCTGGGCGTTCTGCAATGGCCAGCTGATGCCGATCGCCCAGAACTCGGCGCTGTTTTCCCTGGTGGGTACTACCTACGGCGGCGACGGGCGCAACACCTTCGGGCTACCGGACTTGCGGGGGCGAACGCCGTTGCACCCCGGCCAGGGGCCGGGCCTCACCCGTCGTAGGCTGGGCGAAAAAGGCGGCGCTGGCACGGTAACGCTCACTCAGGCGGAGATGGCGGCCCACAACCACGGCGTTCGCGCCAGCGCCGGCGCGCCGGACGCTACCTCGCCGGAAGGCGCGGCCTGGGCCGGCGACCGGCGCAGCCGGGCCCGGCTTTACAGCGACGGCGCCGCCGACGTGCGCATGTCGCCGCAGGCACTGCAAGCCGCCGGCGGCTTCCAGCCGCACAATAACCGCCAGCCCGGCTTGGGCATCAATTTCATCATTGCCTTGGTGGGCATTTTTCCGCCCAGGTCGTGACGCGCGCCGCGCTTTCGGTGTTTTTGGGGGACAATGTGAAAGATAACAAAGGAACCGCTCCGGGCCACCGGGCCGCCGGGCGACTGGGACGTACGCTGTTGGCCCTGGGGCTGCTGGGACTGACCTCCCTGGCCCAGGCGCTCACCCTGACGGTAAACAGCAACGCCGACGCGGCTGGCGGCGATTGCCAGGGCGGGGGCACCTGCACGCTGCGCCAGGCGGTCACTGAAGCCAACGCCATTCCCGAAGGCAGCGAGGCGCTGGTGACCATCGCCATCCCGGCGGGCACCTACACCCTGGGCGACACCCTGCTGATCGAGCGCGCCATGACGCTGGTGGGCGGCGGCGGTGACCCGGAAGCGGACCCCACCGCCACCATCCTGCAAGCGGGCACCACCGCCGGCGACGCGGCCAATGGCCAGCTGTTCCGCATCAACCCCTCCTACAGCAACGCCTTCGACACCCGCTTCGCCGCCCTGTGGCTGCGCCACGGCTACAACAACGGCCACGGCTACGGCGGCGCCCTGGACTGGGACGGCAGCGAGGGTTTCTCCGGCAACGGCGCCGGCACCCTGACCCTTTACAACACCCTGTTCACTGACAACGTGGTCAATGACCCGGCTGGCACCGGCGGCGCCGTGTCCGCTTTCTACGGCGCCGAAGTACGGGTGGAACGCTCCGCGTTCCGCGACAACCGGGTGGAGTACAACGGCACCCCGGTGGGTGACAGCGGCGCCCTGTCGGTGGCCTACACCGGCACCGTGACCCTGGACCGGGTCGACATCGACGGCAACCGGGCCGGCAGCGCCGGCGGCGCCGGCCTTTACCAGATCGGCACCCGGGCGGAGATCATCGCCAGCACCCTGGCCGGCAACGAAGCCGCCACCGGCCCCGGCGGCGGGCTGGTGATCGCCGACCTGGACGGTGAGGCCGAGCTGATCAACAGCACCTTCTCCGGCAACCGCGCCGCCACCAACGGCGGCGGCCTGGAGCTGGCCCCGGCGTCCGGCGCCTCCGGCCTGCGGCTGGTGCACGTCACCGTCACCGGCAACACCACCGGTGACGATATCGGCAATGGCCAGGGCGGCGGCTTGAACATGGCCAACGACAATGCCCCGGTGACCCTCTACAACACCCTGGTGGCCGGCAACCTGCTGGGCAACGACGACGCCAGCGACGTGGGCGGCGATCTGGATGGCGACAGCGCCCATAACCTGATCGGCACCGGCGGCGCCGGCGGCCTGACCGACGGCGTCCAGGGCAACCTGGTAGGCGTGGCCGAACCAGGGCTGGGCGACCTGGCCGACAACAACGGTTTCACCCGTACCGTGGCCCTGGCCAACGGCAGCCCGGCCCTGGATGCCGGCGACGCCAGCCTGCCCGGCGCCAATCTCGCCACTGACCAGCGCGGCTGGCGGCGGTCCTCCGCGGCGGCTTCCGCCAACCCCCAGGCGATCCCGGACATCGGCGCCTACGAAGCCCATCCCACCCTCAGCGCGATCGCCGATAACGAGATCCTCGGCCTGCCGGAGGGCGCCCCCACCCGGGAACTGGATTTCTATGTGGGCGACGCCGACCACATCCCCTTGCTGGGCCTTACCGTGAGCGCGGATGACACCACCCTGCTGCCCGCGTCCGGCCTGACACTGAGCGGCAGCGGCAACGCCCGCACCCTGTCGCTGACCCCGGCGGCGGGGCAGTACGGCACCACCACCGTCACCGTTACCGCCACCGGCTATGACGATAACGGCGGCGTCCAGGAAAGCCAGCAAAGCCAGGAGACCTTCCAGTTCCGCGTGATTCCGCCGCCGGAGCTGACCCTGACCAAAACGCACAGCGGCAATTTCCGCCAGGGCCAGAGCGGCGCCACCTATACGCTGACCGTGGGCAACCGGGGCCCGGGGGCCACCCTGGGCACCACCGTGACCCTCGCCGACACCTTGCCCGCCGGCCTGTCCGCCACCGCCCTGAGTGGCACCGGCTGGAACTGCACCCTGGCCACGGTGAGCTGCACCCGTGATGACGTGCTCGCCAGCGGTGCCAGCTATTCGCCGGTGACCCTGACGGTGGACGTGGCCAGCGACGCCGCCGCCAGCCTCACCAACCAGGCCGCCGTCAGTGGCGGCGGTGACGGGGACGGCGCCAGCGCCACCGACCCCACCAAGGTCCTGGTGGCCACCACCACCAGCCTGGCCACCGGCGGCTCCAGTGCCTATGGGCAGACCATCAACCTGGTGGCCACCGTGAGCCCCGACAGCGCCAGCGGCGACGTCACCTTCGAGCGCGCCAACGGCTCCGGCTGGGACACCCTCGGCTCCGCCACCCTGAACAGTGGCACCGCGGTGTACAGCATTCCCGATGGCTACGGCGTGGGCAGTTATACGTTCCGGGCCCGTTACCCGGGCGATGACGACCACTACCAAAGCGGCCCCACCAGCACCGGCCACACGGTGACCAAGGCGGACCAGACCCTCACCTTCTCGCCGCCGTCCAAGGTGACCTTTGGTGACAGCGCCTTTACGCTCAGCGCCAGCAGCGACGCCGGTCTGACGCCCAGCTTCGCCAGCTCCGACAGCGACGTGATCGCGGTAAGCGGCACCACCGCCACCATCGTCGGCGCCGGCAGCGTCACGCTCACCGCCAGCCAGGCGGGCAACGGCAATTACAACGCCGCCACGCCGGTGAGCCGCACCGTCACCGTGGACCCGCGCCCGGCAACCCTCACCATCACCGGGACCAGCCGTACCTATGACGGCAGCGCCAAGGCGGTGACCGTGACCACGGCGCCGGCCGGCTTGCCGGTGACGGTGACCTATGACGGCGCCGCCGCCGCGCCCACCGACGCTGGCGACTACGCGGTCCACGCGGCGACCGACAACCCCAACTACGCCGGCAGCGCCAATGCCACCCTGACCATCGCCAAGGCCAGCCAGACCCTGACCTTCCCGGCTCTGGCCAAGCGCACCGTCGGGGACGCGCCCTTCGCCCTGGGCGGCAGTGCCTCTTCCGGGCTGACGGTGAGCTATGCCAGCAGCAACCCGGCGGTGGTCACCGTCAGCGGCGGCACCGCCACCCTGGTGGGCGCCGGCAGTGCCACGGTGACCGCCAGCCAGGCGGGCAACGCCAACTACCAGGCGGCCACGGACGTGGCGCGCACCCTGGTGGTGGAAAAAGCCAGCCAGACCATCACTTTCCCGGCGCCCGCCCAGCGCACCGTGGGTGATGCCGGCTTCAACCTGAACGCCAGCGTGGATTCCGGCCTGACCCTCAGCTATGCCAGCGCCACCCCGGCGGTGGCCACCGTGGACAGCGCCGGCAACGTCACCCTGGTGGGCGCGGGCAGCACCGAATTGACCGTCTCCCAGGCCGGCAACGACGACTACCAGCCGGCCAGCATCAGCCACACCCTGACCATCAACAAGCAGGATCAGGCGCTGACCTTCGACGCCATCGCCGACCAGGATTACCCGGGCTCGCCGATTCAGGTACCGCTGGTCGCCAGCAGCGACCGCAGCCTGCCGATCACCTTCCGGGTGGACAGCGGTCCGGCCAGCGTGGCCGGTGACACCCTGACCGTGAACGGCACCGGCACCATCACCGTGGTGGCGGAGCAGGCCGGCAATGACGACGTGGCCGCCACCAGCGCGTCGCGCAGCTTCCAATCAAGCGCCGCCGGTGACGCCGCCTGGACCGTGGGCACCTGTGCCGACGGCGGCGAGCCGGACAGTCTGCGGGCGATTCTGGAGCAGGCGGTGGACGGCAATACCGTGCGCTTCCAGGCCGGCCTGGACTGCAGCGGCACCGATGCCATCCGCGTCGCCGACACCGGTACCCTGGTGATCGACCAGGCGCTGGATCTGGACGGCCAGGGCGCGCGCATCGAGATCAGCGGTGAGAGCCGGGTCGGTGTCCTGGCGGTGGCCGGTACCGCCGGCCCGGTGCGGGTGGCGGGCCTGACCCTGCGTGACGGCAATGCCGCCTTCGGCGCTGGCCTTAACGCGGAGAATCTCGCCGGCACTCTGACCCTGGAGGCGCTGAGCCTGATCGATAACCGGGCCAGCAACCGGGGTGGTGCCCTGAACCTCGCTCTGACCGGTGCCGGCGCCGAGCTGACCAACCTGACCCTGGCCGGCAACAGCGCGGACGGGCAGGGCGGGGCGCTGGCCGTGACCGCGGACAGTGCCCTCACGGTCACCGCCAGCCATCTCAGCGTCACCGGCAACAGCGCGCCGCTGGGCGCGCTCGCCGACCTTCAGGGTCCGGTGACCCTGGCGCTGCGCAATAGTGTGATGGCCGGCGGTGCCGACATCACCACGGCGGCGCTGCCCGCCGACCCCACCGGGCTGCCCACGGTGGCCGTGGACCATTCGCTGGTGGAAGGCGGCTATCCCGCCGGAACCGCCATCATCGACGCCGCGCCGCTGTGGAGCCGGCTCGGCGATCTGTATGCGCTGCTGCCGGGCAGCCCGGCCATCGGCGCCGGTGACACCGGCCAGTGCGCCGCCGTCGACCAGCGCGGCGTGACCCGCTCCGGCCGTTGTGACGCCGGCGCCTGGCAATCCCGGGGCTTCACCCTGGCCCTGGCCGGTGGCACCGACCAGAAGGCCCTGGTGGACGCGGACTTCGACGCCCCCCTGGCGATCACCGTGACCAGCGCCTCGGCGGAACCGGTGGTGGGTGGTCAGGTGACCTTTACCGGCCCCGTCAGTGGCGCCGGTATTGATGGCGGGCCACTGACCGTGGCCATCGGCGCCGCCGGCGCTGCCTCCACCTCGGTCACCGCCAATGGCGTGGTGGGCACCTACTCGGTCGGCGCCGACACCGCCGGTGCCGCCTCGCCGGTGACCTTTAACCTGGAGAACCAGCCCATCGGTACCGATCTGGCCCTGACGGCGGCCACCCCGGCCACCGTCAATACGGACTTTGATCTGACCGCCACCCTGACCGCCGATGCGGCCCTGCCCAGCGGCGCGGTGGACTTCCAGATCGAGGAAAACGGTGCCTGGAGTGACCTGGGCAGCCGCGCCCTGGCCGGCGACACCGCCGTGTACACGGTGAGCGGTGGTCTGGCCGCCGGTGGTTACCGGTTCCGGGCCCGTTTCCCGGGCAATGCCACCCATACGGCCAGCGACTGGGCGGAAGCCTCCGCCGTGGTCTACCCACCCCTGGCGGTGGACGATGGCGGCGGCGCGCCGCTGCCCGCCGGCGATGCCCGCACCCTGACCATCCAGGGCGGCGAGGGCAGTGATTATCAGGTGGATGTGCGTGCCCCGGGCGGTGGATTGTCCAGCCTTACGCCCACCTGTAGCGGCGGCACCTGCACGGTGCGCTTCCAGGCCCCGGATACCGGTGCCTTCGCCGGCACCTACCAGGTCACCGTGATCGACCGCGAAACCGGCTGGCAGCAGGTGCTGGATATCGTGGTGCCGCTGTCGGTGAGCGCCGACCGGACCCGGCTGCTGAGCCTGGACCCGAACCGTCACGCCACCGCCGTCTCGGTGACCGGCGCTGGCGCCGGCGCCACGGTAACCCTGTCTCCGGACGCTACCGCCCAGGGCGCCGGCATCCAGGCCGATGGCCCGGCCAGCGCCGCCGCCGATGCCGCTAACGGCAACCCGGCGGTCTTCACGCTGACCGCGCCGGACGCGCTGTCGGTGGCGTTGCCGGTGACCGTCACCGCCGCCTCGCCGGGATTGGCGGACGGCACTCTGACGCTGCGCGCCGAGCCGGCCACGGTCTACCAGGGTGTGGTCCGGGACTTGATGGGCATCATCCTGCCCGACGCGCAAGTAGTGCTGCTCAATGAGACCCTGGCCCGCGCCCTGCCGCCGCCCCTGGAGGACGAGCACGGCGAGCGCTACCGTGCCGAAGCGGACGACGATGGTCACTTCGTGCTCTACGCGCCGCCGCAGGCCAGCGGTACCCGCCACTGGCTGGAGGTGACGGCGCCGGGCTATGTGGCAACCCGCCAGGAGGCGGCGGACTGTGCCCTGTCGCCCTGCGGCCTGACGCTGACCGCCGCCGAGGATGTGGCCACGCCGCGCTTCACGCCGCCCGCCGGCGCCTACCCGGGAGGTGTCACCGTGACCCTGGAAACCACCAGCGCCGGGGCCACCCTGCGCTACACCCTGGACGGCACCACGCCGACCCCGAGCTACGGCACCGAGGTGCCCAACGGCACCCGCCTGTCCCTGGAAGCCGACACCACCATCAAGGTGATCGGCTATCAGGCCGGCCTGAACCCGTCCGAGGTGGCCAGTGCCCGCTACACCATCACCGCCGTGACCGTGGACAGCGGCGGCGGTGGTGCCGGCGGCCTGGGCTGGTTGTTGTTGGCGCCGCTGCTGCTGTGGCGGTCCAGCGGCGGTCGCCGGGCCGCGGCCCTGGCCCTGGCGGTGCTGATGCTGGCGCCGCCCCTGGCCCGGGCCGACGGCCTGTTCCTGGGCGCGGAGCTGGGCCAGGCCCACAGCCGGGTGGCCAACGGCGACATCAATGACCGCCTGGCCCTGCGTGGCCAGCGTGGCGAGGCGCGGGTCAGTGACCGCCGCCGTGGAGCCGGGCGTCTGTACGCCGGTTACCAGTGGGGCCAGGGCTGGGAAGCGCAACTGGGCTACACCGACCTGGGTGAGCTGTCGGTGGCCTACGACGACACCGGCCCGGTGTCCGCCGCCGCCCTGGCCGCCGCCACCCCGGTGGCCGGTCAGGGCCTGGAGGCCAGCGCCGGCCACCGCTGGGCCCTGGACGAAGCCTGGTCGTTGAGTGCCCGGCTGGGTTTGATTCACTGGCGCACGGAGCTGGAGGTGGCCGGTGACGAACGCACCCGTTGGGGCACCGGCCTGGTGTTCGGTGCCGCCTTGGAGCGGCGCTTGACAGATCACTGGGACGCCTATCTGGCCTGGACCCGTTACCGGCTGGAAGGGGAGGACACCGATCTGCCCGCCCTGGGACTGCGCTACCGGTTCGACGCCTTGTAAAATCGCCCCGCCAGTATAATAATGAGAACCATTCTCATAAACGCTGGGCGGGGTTGCCTTCCATGGGCGCGGAATCGTACTACCGGAACGAAGCGGTCAAGGTCCTGTACTGTCATCACCACGGCTGGCTGACCGGCTGGCTGCGCAAAAAACTGGGCTGTTCCCACCGCGCCGCGGACATGGCCCAGGACACCTTCCTGCGCATACTGACCTCCCAGGCCGACCTGGGCGGCATCAAGGAACCCCGCGCCTATCTGACCACCATCGCCGGCCGTTTGATCATCGACGACGCCCGCCGCAAAAAGGTGGAGCAGCTTTATCTGGAAACCTGGAGTGCCCTGCACGGGCAGGATGCGGCGCCGTCGTCCCAGGCGCTGGCGGAGGTGGTGGAGCTGATCAGCGCCATGGCCCGCTTGCTTGACGGTTTGCCGGAGAAGCCCCGGCGCGCCTTCTTGATGAGCCGCCTGGAAGGCCGCCCCCACGGTGACATTGCCCGGGAGCTCGGCGTCTCGGTAAGCATGATCAAGAAATACGTGGCCAGCGCCTTGCTGCATTGTCTGGAACTGCTTGATGAGGCGCCACGGTGAACGACGAGGACCAGCGCCGTCTGCTCGGCGAAGCGGCGGAATGGCTCGCCACTCTGCATTCCGGCGAAGTCAGCGACAGCGAACGGCGCCGCTGTGAGGACTGGCGCCAGGCGCACCCGGATCACGAGCGGGCCTTCCGCCGGATGGAGACTCTGTGG
The DNA here is from genome assembly GCF_005938655.1 of Alloalcanivorax gelatiniphagus. Lineage (GTDB taxonomy): Bacteria > Pseudomonadota > Gammaproteobacteria > Pseudomonadales > Alcanivoracaceae > Alloalcanivorax > Alloalcanivorax gelatiniphagus. The sequence goes on along the minus strand of NZ_VCQT01000027.1, from coordinate 83,501 downwards.
GGCCGTTTCGACGGTTTGGAAAGCGGCGCCAACGGCGCCGCCACCTCCACCTTGAAGGCGGTGCTGGGCACCGGCCACCGGCCCCGTCTGCGTGGTGTTGGCGGTGGTGGGAGCGCCCTGGTGGCGGTGCTGTTGCTCGGCGGTGTGGCGTTGCTGGCCGGCGGGGTTCCGGCGCCGGCGGACTGGCTGGCGGACTATCACAGCCCCACCGGTGTTCAGCGCCGGGTGGCGCTGCCCGATGGCAGTGAGCTGATTCTGAACACCAACACCGCGGTGGATCTGGATTACCGCGACGATGAACGTCGCGTGGTGCTGCGCCACGGTGAGTTGCTGGCGCGGGTGGCCCCGGACCCGGCGCGGCCGTTCGTGGTGCAAAGCGCCGCCGGTACCGCCCGGGCCCTGGGCACCCGTTATACCGTGCGCGCCCGGGAGCAGGGCATGGACGTGGTGGTCACCGAATCTTCCGTGGAAGTGTGTGGGCCCCCGGCATCGCCGCCGGCACGGGCACGCTGCGCCGCCACCCCGGAGGGGCACGGCATCCAGGTGCGTGATGGCCGGCCCGGCGTGGCCCGACCGGTGGACACGGCGGTGGCCACCGCCTGGGTCCGGCACCGGTTGGTGGCCGATGATCGCCCGCTGAACGAAGTGCTCGCTGAACTGGCCCGTTACCGTGGCGGTCTGCTGCGCTATGACGATAAGGCGCTGGCGGCGATCCGCGTTTCCGGTGTTTTCCCCCTCGATAATACCGACCAGGCCCTGGCGTTGCTGGCGGCCCACGCTCCCATTCGGGTGCGCCATTTCAGCCGTTTTCTGACCCTGATCTCCCCCCGCTAACCGGCGGGCGGCGCCGTCGCCCCCCGCCGTTGCCGTCCCTGCCCAAGAGAAATTCAAAAAAAATCATTCGCCGCTGTCCCGCCACGGCACTGGCCCGTCATCAACAGTGAATCAAACGAGAATGGGAATCAGTTTATGGCATTCAGGTGCGCATCGCGGCCCCCGGGAGCGGTGCTGGCATTGATGGTCCTGGGGCTGGCCCTGGCCGGGCTGGCGGCGCCCTGGCGGGCGGCCTGGGCGGACTCGGTGGCGCCGGCGGAGCGCCACTATGAGATTGCGCCGGGCCCCCTGGCGCAGGCGTTGAACCGCTTCGCCCTGGAAGCCGGGGTGGTGATGTACTACCCGCCGGAACTGGCGCAAGGCCACCGCAGCCCCGGGCTTGAGGGGCGCTATACCGTGGCGCGGGGCTTCCGGGCGTTGTTGAGCGGCACCGGCCTGGAAGCACGGCGGGACGAGAGCGGCGTTTACACCCTTGCCCCGGCCGGCGCGCCCACCACGGCGCGGCTGGCGCCGGTCACCGTGAAGGGCGAGCCGGAGCCCCGGCGCGGCATGTACCGCGAGCCCCGCTCGGTAAGCGTGGTAACCCGTGAGGATATTGACCGCATCGCGCCGCGCAATACCTCCGACGTGCTGGCGGCGGTGCCCGGCGTGCACACCTCCCAGAGCCGCCAGGACCCGGGGGTGTCGGTGAACATTCGCGGCCTGCAGGATTTCGGCCGCGTCAACGTGATGATCGACGGCACCCGTCAGAACTACCAGCAGAGTGGCCACGGCAGTAACGGTCAGGTGTACCTGGACCCGGCCTTGCTGTCCGGCGTGGATGTGGCCAAGGGCCCCACGTCCACGGAGGGCGGCGCCGCGGTGATTGGCGGGGTGGTCGACTTCCGCACCCTGGAGTTCGAGGATCTGGTCGATAGCGGCGCCGATCACGGTGGCCGCATCAGCATGACCAGCGGTGACAACGCCTACCATTTCGCCGGCAGCCTGGCCGCCGCCACCCGGCTCACCGACGATTTGGATCTGGTGGCGGCGATCAGCCGCAAGAACGTGGGCGCGTTCGAGAAAGGCGAACGGGGTTCCAAGGATGGCGGCTACTGGCACGGCCTCAGCCAGTACACCGGCCAGGACCAATGGTCCGGTCTGTTCAAAAGCACCTGGCATTTGGGCGATGCCCAGCGTTTGAAATTCAGCTACATCGGCCTGGAGGCCGAGTTCGACCAGGGCAGCACCACCAGCGCCCGGGAAGGCGCGACCGACCACAACCGGGTGCGCACCGACACCGTGCTGTTCAACTACGACCTGTTCCCCGCCAGCGGCTGGCTGGATCTGCGGAGCAGCCTCTATTACACCCGCACCGCCAACGACCAGGACCGCCCCGACAAGGGGGATGGTTACGGCGCCTTCTCGGTGCGCTACGAAACCAACACCGTGGGCGGCACGCTCAGCAATCGCACGTCCCTGGAGCTGGGCGACTGGCCGGCGGCGTTGATGTTCACCTATGGCACCGAGTTCTACCACGACTGGACCCGGCCGCGGGCCAGCAAGGAAAGCGCAGGCGACGGCGAGCCGAGCTGGTTTTCCGGGCCCACCCCGGAAGGCGAGCGCAGTGTCGCCAGCCTGTTCAGCCAGGCGCACTTCAAGCACGCCAACGGGCTGGAGCTGATCGGTGGCCTGCGCTACGACTATTTCCGCCTTGAAGGCGAGGGCGAGATGTACGTCGGCAGGGAGGAGAACGCTCCCGGTGTCCGCCCCCCGTACACCTCCTACTACAGCGATTTCGCCGTCGCCCGTCACGACGGCTTCCTGTCGCCCACCGCCACCGCCGCCTGGCAGCTCACCAATCCTCTGCAGATTTTCGCCAGCTATGGCCGTGGCGTGCGTCCGCCAGCGATCACCGAGTCGCTGATGTGGGGCTCCCACGTGGGCAACAGCTTCCCGTTTTTCCCCAACCCGGGGCTGGAGCCGGAGCGCTCCACCAACTGGGAAGCGGGCGCCAATCTGCGGCTGCCGAATCTGTTCCGCGACGGTGACCGGCTGAGTATGAAGGCCGCCTGGTTTGATACCCGGGTGGAGCATTACGTGGCCCAGGGCCCGGTGGTGAACCCGGCCAGCGTGGGTGAGGGCGGGGATATCAAGGCATTCGCGTTCGTCAATCTGGACGACCCGGTGCGCTTCCGGGGTCTGGAATTGCAGGCCGACTATGACGTGGGCGTGACCTTCGCCCAACTGAGCTGGACCCACACCCTCCACGACCTCGGCAGTGGCGGCTACGACCCCTACCCGCTCGGCAATTTCACCGGCTCGATTCCGCCGGACGGTTACGGCGCCGCCACCGGCGGCGGTGTCCTGTACATGTTGCCACCGCGCAAGAAGGGCACGCTGAGCACCGGCGTGCGCCTGTTCGACCGGCGCCTGACCCTGGGGGGCCGGGTGCGCTACGAGGACAACGACGGCCGTGGCGGCACCATGTACGAAGACGTGGTGGACTGGACCGTCTACGACCTGTGGGCCAGCTATGAGCCCAATGATGCCCTCACCCTGCGGCTGGCGGTGGACAACCTGCGCGACCGCAACTACGCCGAACTCAATGGCACTTCTTACTGGATCGCCCCGGGCCGCACGGTCACCGGGACGCTTTCGTTGCGATTTTGATTTTTTCAGGAGCCTGATATGACCCGTTCTGTTTTTTCCGGCGCCCCGGCGCGCCTTCTTGGCCTGGGCCTGACACTGATGACGGTGGGCACCCCGGCGCTGGCGGACCTCACCCCCCGGGTGCTGCATCATTTTGAAGCCGCCGACGCCGGCAACGGCGCCAATCCGTATCAGCCGCCGGTGTACCGGGCCGATGACGGCGCGCTGCTGGGGGTGACGTCGATGGGTGGCGGCGCCATGGCTGGAACCTACTACCAATTGCAGGATGGGCCGGCCCCGGCTTATCAGGCGTCGGCGTTCGCCGAGGCCGGCGCGCTCGGGCTGGGCACCGGTCTGGTGGTGGACAGCCAGGGGCGAGCCTACCTGGGTTCCTCGCCCTTCATGGGCACGCCGGGCCTGTTTCGCTGGGTGGCCGGCGGCACGCCCGTCAATGCTGTGAGCGGCGCGCTGCCGGGGGGCTCGGAAGAGGCCTTCAGGCCGCGCGGACTGTTCGCCGTGGACGCCGACGACAATGTCTATTTTGGCGGCGGCACCGGCCGTCTCGGCAACGGCCTGTTCCGGCTCGATGCCGATGGCGCTCTGACTTGGCTGGTGGACTTTCAGTTGCCGGCGTACGTGGAGGGCGACGGCGGCCCACACAGCATCTATTTGAAAGGGCAGTACCCGGTGGCGTTGGCGGTGGATGATGCCGCCGGCATGCTTTACGGCATCAACGTGCGAGACCAATCCGGCGGGGCCGGGGATGTGTCCTCCGTGCCCGACGGCGACGAAACCGCCGGCACCCTGTTCAGCGTCGACCTTTCCCAGGCGGTGGGCCGGGGCGCCACGCCGGTGACCTTGCTGCACACCTTCGCCAAAAACGCCGAAGGCGAAATCAAGGGCAATGACGCCGGTCAGCAGGCGCTGGTATGGGATGGCGAATGGCTGTACGGCACCACCACCCTGATCGTTTGGCGCTATCGGATTGGCGATGCGGACAGCTTCACCGTGCTGCACCGCTTCGGCGACGGTGAAGACGAAGACGGCGAGACCCCCCGGGGCCCGCTGGTGCTGGCCCGGGACGGTAATCTCTATGGCACCACCGAGCGCACCAGCGCGGCCGGCGCCGGCGCGCTCTACCGCATTCGCGTCGGCGCCGCCACCGACCGCGCCGACGACGCCTATGAGCTGCTGCATCTGTTCGACGTGGAGAGCGACGGTGCCTTCGCCAATGGCTTGAGCGCCGGGCCGGTGAACCAGGCAACCCAGATCCTGTACGGCGCCACCCGCTTCGGTGGCGCCACCGGCGACACGGTGGCCGCCAACAACGCCACCGGCAACGGCACCGTTTACGCCCTGGATCTGCCTCTGCCCGCCACGGCCAACATCGATATTCAAGCGCAACCCGCCACCCTCACCGAAGGCGAAAGCACCACCCTGACCTGGTCCGTCACCGGCGCCGACCAGTGCGTGGGCGAAGGCAAGTGGGGCGGCAACAAGGCGCTGCAGGGCAGTGAAACCCTGACCCCGGACGTGACCGGCGAATTCACCTACACCCTGACCTGCGTGGACGGCGACGACCAAACCGTGTCCGCCAGCGCCACCGTCACCGTGAACGCCAGCAGCGGTGAAGGCACTGAAGGCAGTGAAGAAGAAAGCGGCGGCGGTGGCGGCGGCGGCGGTAGCGCCCACTACCTGATGCTGCTGGCGCTGGCGGTGCTGCTCCGCCGTCGCGCCGCCTGAGCGAACAGCGATAGCAATGGGACAGCAACGATCATCCGAATGCCAGCCAGGGCCAGCCTCGGAGAGCACCGGTAGGGAACGCCGGTCAGTTACGGCATCGGGTTACCGGTGCCGGTTCCAACGGCGGCGCCGCCGGGACGGCGCGCCGCTCTCTCAATGACTCAGTAAGGAGATTTACCATGAGCATTACCGTGACTTACTCGGCTACCTTCGGCAACTACAGCCAATGGGATGCAGCTGACGGCCTTTACACCGACAATGAACAGGAAACCGACTTCGTGAAAGAAGATGGTTTTCTGCCCTTCTATAACGAACATTTCGAGATCGCCGATCACGGCAATAACCCGGGTGCCTTCGCCGGCGCCGAAGACCCGAACCCGGAAGTGGACCTGGGCTTTTGGGGCAACTTCGGAACCTTCTCCGGCACCCAGTACGCCTCCGAAGGTGAAGCCCCCGGCCTGGACCTGGGCTTTATCGTGCAGGCGGCCAGCGGTGAGTACCTGAACTACACCTTCTTCGCCGGCCCCACCCACACCCTGTACGGCGAAATCGGCTCCATCACCTTCGGCAGCGGCCTGAGCCAGGACGCCAACGGTGAGTACTACTTCACCGAAGAACTGGTGACCATCGACGGCCTGGACACCATCGGCCTTAACGGCGGCCTGGACGCCAACGGCGAGGTGATCGACCGCAACGACGGCAATAACGATACCCACAACATCATCAATGGCCTCAAGGACGGTGATGCTTCCGCGTTGTGGGCGGCCATTGACGGAAATATCGGCTCCGAGGTCTATGAGTCCGCCGTGGCCGAACTGCTGGGTGTCTCCGTAGCGACGGAAACCGAGCTGGAACTGGCGGCCTGATCGATTCGTGTCCGTCCATCGTCCGCCGCGTGTTCGCGGCGGGCGATTTTTTCCTTATGACCGCTCTTGTTGTTACGAACTTGTTTTTTATGGAGAACGTCATGCCCGTCGTCGCCGCCCTCCGGGCACTCACCGCCGCCGCGCTGTTATGCGCCATGCCGTTGACGCTTGCCGCCGGCGAGCCGGTGGAGGTGCTCAACCTGACCACCTTTCGGGGTACCAGTGGCGACACCACCTGGCCGCCGGCCGTGCGGCCCACGGTGCCGCCCATCCTGGTGGGGGAGCAGCTTTACGGCGCGACAGCGGTCGGGCTTTTCGTGCTGCCGGATTACCCGGCCCAGTATCAAGTGCCGACTGATTTCAGTGAGGCCTTTCCGGAACTCACCCGGAGTGGCTTGTACAGCGGTGGCCCGCTGGTGCATGACCCGGAAAGCGGGCGTTTCTATGGTGTCGGCCTGGCGACAAGCGTCCTGAGTCGCGGGCCCGGATTGCTCTACCGCACCGAATCCGATGGTGGTGTCGCGGAAAAGGTCGCCGATCTCAATCAGCCCAATGGCGTGTTGCTGATTCAGGGGCGCACCCTCTATGGCCTGGACCGGACCCCGGACGGCGAAGGCCAGCTGTTCGCTCTGGACCTGGACGATGCCCGGGCGTCTCCGCGCATCGTGCACACTTTTTCCGCTGAGCTGTCCGAGTTTCCGCAGCACCTGAATGGCCTGATCGCCGGCGACGATGGTCTGCTTTACGGTCTGATCGCCTACCAGCGCGGCATCCCCTATATGCCGGGCACGCCCTCGGCGCCGGATACTCCCACCGGGGCCCTTTACCGGCTCGACCCGGAGCAACCAGGCAGTTTCGAGATCGTGCATACCTTCACATTGGCGGAAGGGGAGCTGCCCTGGCGTTACTGCAACTCGACCAGATGCTATAGCTCGCACGAGGACGATGTGCTGGCCTGGCCAGTGGTGGGCCCGGACGGTTACCTGTACGGCACCACCTCTGTGGCCAACTGCAAGGCCAAGGGCATATTCGATAACCCGGCCAATGCGCAATATATGATGACCTTGCCGTTATGCGCGGGCCGCCTGGAAGCGAAATCCTTTCCCGAACGCTATCTCGGACCGCCGCCGTATTACGACGGCGGGATTCTCTATGGCGCGGTGTACCGGGTACGGCCCGACGGCAGTGATTTCACCCTCCTGCACCTTTTCTCCGGCGACGATGGCGTACTGCCGCGCGGGCCGCTGGCGGTGGGCGCCGATGGCAATATCTACGGCACCACCCTTAGCGGCGGGCAAAGCGGCGTACCGCAATCGGCGGACTATGACCCGGCGGCGCCGGGCACCCCGGCGCGGTCCTATGGCGGCACCCTCTATCGCATCGACCCGCGGGCGATCGACGTGCGGGACGGTACCGTGCTGGAAAGCGGCTTCGAGTTTTTGTACAGCTTTGTTGGAACGATCGGCGGTTTCCCTACGGGGCTCACGGCCGGGAGCGATGGCCGGCTCTATGGCGCGAACAATAGTGGCGGCGAGGAATATATCAACGGGGCCGGCAAGTTGGTTAAAGGAAATGGCACGGTGTTCCAGGTCAATCTGGACCCGAGCGCCCCCCGCGCCCGGGTCACGGTGACCACCTCGCCGGTGGACATCGACCAGGGCGAAACCGCCACGGTGATCTGGACCTCCCAGCACACCCTGAACTGCGTGGCCAGCGGTGGCTATGAGGGTGATGGCTGGAGCGGGCCTCGCGCCCCGGTTGGCGATTGGACGGTAAGCCCGCCGAAGGCCGAGCTTTATTATTACACCCTGACCTGTGAAAACGCGCTCACCGGTGGCCAGATCGCGAACCGGGCGGTGCTGTCCGTGGGCGGCGCGGATCGCACCAAGGACGGCAACAGCGTCGAGTACGGCAATGGCAGCGGCGGTGGCCTGGGCCCGTTTTTGCTGGCCGGTCTGGCGCTGTTGCTGGGGCGTCGGCGGGGTCTTTCATGAAAGCCGCCCAAGTGGACGAGGTGCGCGCCGCGCTCACCGAGCAGCGCGGCCTGCTGGGGTCGGTGGCCGCGTTCAGCGCCGCCATCAATCTGCTGATGCTGCTGCCGGCGTTGTACATGTTGCAGGTTTACGACCGGGTGCTGTCCTCCGGCAACGGCGACACCCTGCTGATGCTGACGGTGTTGGTGCTGGGCCTGTACGCCTTGATGGGGGCGCTGGAATGGCTGCGCGGTTTGCTGGTGATCCGTCTGGGCGACGCCCTGGACCGCCGGCTGGCGGCCCGCGTCTATGGGGCGGCGTTCGACCGGCAACTGGCCGGTGGCGCCAACCCGGCGGCCCAGGCGGTGAGCGACCTTAATCAGGTGCGCCAGTTTCTTACCGGCAATGCCATCTTCGCGTTCTTCGACGCCCCCTGGGCGCCGCTGTATCTGCTGGTGCTGTTCCTGTTCCACCCGTTGCTGGGCGCGCTGGCGCTGGTCGGCGCCTTGTTGCTGCTGGCGCTGGCGCTGATCAATGAGCGCTGGTCACGGCAACCACTGCGGCAATCCGGCCGCCTTAACGCCGAGGCCGGCAAATTGGCCGGCGACCAGATCCGCCAGGCGGAGACGATTCAGGCCATGGGCATGCTGGGCCGGGTGCGTGGCCGCTGGGCCGCGCCCCATGGCGAGGCGGTGGATCAACAACACCTGGCCAGCGAACGGGCGGCGCTGATGACCGCCCTCACGCGCACCCTGCGCATTGCCCTGCAATCGCTGATGCTGGGCGGCGGCGCCTGGCTGGCGATCCAGGGTGATCTGACCCCGGGCATGATGATCGCCGGTTCGATTCTGATTGGCCGCATGCTGGCACCGGTGGAGCAGGTAGTGGGGGTATGGCGGCAATGGAGTGGTACCCGTCTTGCCCACCGGCGTCTTTGCCTGCTGCTTTCCAGCTACCCGGCACCGGCGGCCGGGCTGGCGCTGCCGGCCCCGGCCGGGGCGCTGGCCGTGGAAGGGCTGACGGTGGTGCCGCCGGCGGGCCAGCGCGTCACCCTGTCGGGTCTGTCGTTCTCCCTGGCGGCCGGGGAAATCCTCGGCGTGGTGGGGGAATCCGGCTCCGGAAAATCGTCCCTGGCCCGGGCCCTGGTGGGCGTGTGGCCGGCGCGGACCGGCAAGGTGCGGCTGGACGGCGCCGACCTGCACGGCTGGGACCGGGAACGCCTGGGGCCATGGCTGGGTTACCTGCCCCAGGATGTGGCGTTGTTCGCCGGCAGCGTGGCCGAGAACATCGCCCGCTTTGGCCCGGTGCACGCGGACAGCGTGGTGGCGGCGGCCACCGAGGCCGGCGTGCACGACATGATCCTGCGCTTGCCCCAGGGCTATGACACCGTGCTGGGGGACGGCGGCGCCGGCCTTTCCGGTGGCCAGAAACAGCGCATCGGGCTGGCCCGGGCGTTGTACGGCGAGCCGGTGCTGCTGGTGCTGGACGAACCCAATGCCAACCTGGACGAACGGGGTGAGGCGGCGTTGGCGGCCACCCTGCGCGGGCTCAAGGAGCGTGGCCGCACCGTGGTGTTGATCACCCACCGGGCCGGGGTGCTGGCGTGCACCGATAAGCTGCTGGCGCTGAGTGGCGGAACCGCCCGGGCCTTCGGGCCCACCGGCAAGGTACTGGAAAGCCTGCGCGCCGCCCGGGAGGGCGCCACGCCGGCGGCGGCCGCTGGCTACCGCATGGGCAACTGGGGGGCGGCACGATGAACGCGGGCGTATCCCTGGACCGGATGGTGCCGGCCTCCCGGCCGGTTACCCGACGCAGTGGCGTGCCGGCGGCGCGGGTGGGTTGGTGGCTACTGGCCGCCGGCCTCGGTGGCTTTTTGCTGTGGGCGGCGCTAGCACCGCTGGACGCCGGCGTGGCCCTGGAGGGCACGGTGATGGTCACCGGCCACCGCCAGGCGGTGCAGCCTGCCGCCGCCGGCGTGGTGGCGCGGGTGCGGGTGGATGAGGGCGAACCGGTTCGCCAAGGCCAGGTGCTGGTGGAACTGGACCCGGACACCGCCCAGGCGGAACGGCAGGCGGCCCAGGCCCATCGGGCCATGGCCGCCGCCACGGTGGCGCGCCTGGAAGCGGAGCAACGGGGCGACCAGAAACTGGCGCCGGACCCGGCGCTGCAAGCAGCGGCCAAGGACGACCCCGCCCTGGCGGCGGCCCTGGCCCTTCAGGGCGAGCTGCTGGAAAGCCGGGCGCTGGCTCTTGGCGCCCGGGAACAGGCGTTGCGGGAAAGCCTGGCCGGGGTTCAAGCCTCCCTGGCCGGGCACCGGGCCCGGGCCGCCGCCCAGGACCGCCGGCTGGCGCTGCTCGATGAACGGCTGGCGGCGCTGCGCCCCCTGGCGGAACAGAACTATGTGCCACGCAACCGGATTCTGGAGCTGGGCGAAAGCCGGGCGGCGGTGGTCGGTGAGCGCGCCTCCAGTACCTCGGCGGCGCGCACCGCGCAGAACCGCATCGGTGAACTGCGTGCCGAGCTGGACGGCCTGCGCCGTGAGCACCAGCGTGAGGTGGAGCAGAGGCTGGCTGAACAACGGCTGGAGCTGGCCCGCCAGGAGCAGCGGTTGGCGGCGGCCCGCTACCAGGAGGCCCACACCCGGCTGCTGTCACCGGCGGATGGCCGCGTGGTTGGCCTGAACCTGTACACCGCCGGCGCGGTGGTCGGTGCCGGTGACACCCTGATGGAGATCGTGCCCGACGGTGTACCCCTGCGGGTGGAAGCACGGGTGCCGGTGGACCGCATCGATACGGTGGCGCCCGGGTTGCCGGTGGAGCTGATGTTCACCGCCTTCAACCGCAGCCGCACGCCCCGGGTACCGGGCCGGGTTGAGCAGGTGTCCGCCGACCGCCTGGAGGACCCGGTCAATCACCGGCCCTACTACAACGCGCGCATCGAGGTGCCCGCCGAGGCGCTGCGCCAGCTCGGTGACGCCCGGCTGCAGGCGGGCATGCCGGTGCAGGCCTTCGTGCGCACCGGGGAGCGTTCGCTGCTGAGCTACTGGTTCAAGCCGCTGCTGGATCGCCTGCCCCGGGCCTGGGAGGGCGAATGAGTCCGCTTGTCCCTGGTGGCTGGCATTGCGGCCGGTATTACGGTCGGCATAGTGGCAGGCGTGTGGGTTGGCGTGGCTTGCTGCTGGTGCTGTGCTGGGCGCTGAGCCCGGCGCTTCCTGCTTTGACCCTGGAGCAGGCGTTCGATGCGGCGCTGAGCCACGACGCCGGTTTCCAGGCGGCGCTGCAGGAGCGCCAGGCCGGCCAGGAATTCAAGGCGCTGGGGCGCGCCAACCTGCTCCCCAGCCTGACCTTTACCCACGGCTGGGCCAAGAACCGTTCCGAGGTGGAGCGGGACTCCCAATTCGGCACCGTCACCGAGCAGCGCGATTACCGCAGCTACAACGCCGCCCTGCGCCTGGAGCAGCCGCTGTTTGATTACGGCGCCTGGGTGGCGCGGCGTATCGGCAACGACCGGGCGGCCCGCGCCGAGCTGGAATTCGAGGCGCGCCTGCAAACCCTGGCCACCGATACCCTGGAGGCGTACACCGGCGTGCTGCTGGGCCGGGATCGGAAACGTCTGGCGGAGCGCCAGGTGACGGTGCTGGAAGCACTGCGCGAGCGCAACGGGGCCCTGGTGCGGGCCGGGGAGGGCACCGTCACCGAGCAGTTGGAAACCGAATCACGGCTGGCCCTGGCCCGGGCCGAGCTGATCGGCGCGCGGCAGCAATGGGCGTTGGCGCGGCGCCGGCTGAATACCCTCACCGGCCTGTCCGTGGAGCCCGGTACGCTGCCGGAAAGCACACCCCGGGCGCCGCCACTGCCGGCCATGACGCTGCCCGAATGGTTCCAGCAGGCGCGGGCACACAGCCCGGTGCTGGGCCTGCAACGCAGCGATCTGCGCGTGGCGGAGGGGGAGGTGGAACGGCAGCGGGCCGGGCATTTTCCCCGTCTCAGCCTGTATGCCAGCACCCGGCGCACGGACTCGGACAGCGAAACCACCTACGGCCAGCACTACGACACCGACACCATCGGCCTGCAACTGAGCGTGCCGCTGTACGACGGCGGCGGCGTCAGCGCCGCCCGGCGTCAGGCGGTGGCCCGGCGGGCGGCCAGCGAATACCGGCTGCGTGAACAGCGTGAGACGGTGCTGGCGGCGGTGGAGCAGCGCTGGCTCGAATGCCAGGACGACCTCCACAGGCTGCAGGTGCTGGCCCTGGCGGCGGACAGCGCCGAGCAACTGGTCACCGCCACCCGGCGCAGCCTGGAAGGCGGTGAGCGTAACAACCAGGACCTGCTGGAAGCGCAACGCCAGGCCCATCAGGCCCGCCGCGATCTGGCCGAGGTCCGCTACCACTATCTCAACGCCTGGCTGGGGCTGCACCGTGACGCCGGGCTGCTCACCGTGGCCCGGCTGCGGGACGTCAGCCAGGCGCTGGTCAGCAAGGGAAGTGAAAGCGTCGCCGAGGCCACTGTCCCGCACGCGCCTTGATCCGTCATAACGGAAAAGGGCGGTGGAAACCGCCCCGTCCACGGCTACCAAGAGGAACCACCATGACCACTGTTGCCGACCCGACCCAAGCGGACCGCACCCTGTCCGCCCGGCTGAAACAGGAAACCCATGCCATCCATGACGCCCTGGACAGCCGCATCAGCGCGCTGTCGCCGTTCCTGGATCGTGAGCATTACGCCCGCTTCCTGCGCGTGCAGCTGCGCTTCCAGACCGCCACCGCGCCGCTCTATGAGCGCGACGACCTGCAGCAGGGGTTCCCCGGCCTGTTGGAGCGCAGCCGGGTGGATCTGATCGAGGCGGACTGCCGCGACCTGGGCATTGCCGAGGCGGACATCGAAGCGGACCGGGCCGCCGGTCGGGCGGCGGCCATTGAGGGCGGCCAGGCGGTGATCGGCTGGTTGTACACCAACGAGGGCTCCAACCTGGGTGCCGCCTTCCTGTTCAAGCGCGCCCAGAAAGAGCTGGGACTGAGCGCCGAGTTCGGCGCCCGCCACCTGGCCGGCCATCCGGATGGCCGTGGCCTGCACTGGAAGCGTTTCAAGGCCCAGTTGAATGAGCTGGGGTTGGGCGAGGCCGAGCAGGAACAGGCGCTGGGCGGCGCCCGGGCGGCCTTCGCCTTTGTCCGTGAAGCGGTGGAAGCGGTGATGGCATGAGGGCAGGCCTACGACTGGCAACCGCGCTGCTGGCTCTGTGGATGGCGGCGGCGGGCCATGCCCAGCAGCGTCTGGTGGCGGCCGGCGGCGAACTGACCGAGATTGTTTATGCCCTGGGCGCCGCCGACCGGCTGGTGGCGGTGGATTCCACCAGCAATTATCCGGCGGCGGCGCGCCAGTTGCCCAAGCTGGGCTATGTGCGGGCGCTGCCGGTGGAGGGCACCCTGGCGATGAAGCCGGATCTGGTGCTGCTGTCCGGGGAGGCCGGCCCGCCGCCGGCGGTGGCCCAGCTCAAGCAGGCCACCGAGGTCCGCGTGATCGATCCGCAGTGGAGCCCCGCCGGCCTGCTGGCCCGGGTCGAGCAGGTCGCCGAGGCGCTGGGGCTGCAAGAGCGCGGCGAGCAGCTGAACGGGGAGCTGCGCCAGCGCTTCGCAACCCTGGATAAACGGCTGCCGCTGGCCGACCCGCCGCGTACTCTGCTGGTGCTGTCCGCCGGCCGCCACGGCGTGCAGGTGGCCGGCAAAGGCACCCAGGGCCAGGCGTTGCTGGACGCCCTGGGCCTGCCCAATGTGGCGGACGGGGAGGGCTACAAGCCGCTCAACGCGGAAGCGGTGCTGGCCACCAACCCGCAGTTGATCATTATCGCCGAGACCCGCCCGGGCAGCTTCCAGCCGGAGCAACTGCCGCTGCTGGACAGCACCGAGGCCGGTGCCCAGGGGCGGGTGCTGGTCACCGATGGCATGCTTCTGCTGGGCTTCGGCCCGCGCCTGCCGGACGCCATGGAGACGGTGCTGGAGGTGGCCACCGGTGAGGGACGCTGAGCCCCGGCGCTGGCCGGTGGCGCCCACGCTTACCGTGCTGGCGGTGCTGCTGGCGGTAGCGGCCATGATCGCCGCTCTGGCCGGGCCGCTGTCGGTGACGCCGGCGACCCTGTGGCAAGGGCTGTGGTACGACGGGCTCGGGGATGGCGGTGGCGAGCCCGGTTACCGGGTGGTGCGCGATCTGCGCCTGCCGCGCATCGTTATGGCCACCCTGGTGGGCGCGGCGCTGGCCTCCACCGGCGCCGCCCTCCAGGGCCTGTTCCGCAATCCCCTGGCCGACCCGGGCCTGATCGGTATTTCCGCCGGCGCCGCTCTGGGCGCGGTGGCGGTGATCGTGCTCGGTGGCGGTGCCCTGGGTCACCAGGCGATTCCCCTGGCCGCCTTTCTGGGCGCGCTGGTCACCACCTTCCTGATGTGGCGCATCGCCTCCCGGGGCGGTGAAACCCGGGTGGCCCTGCTGTTGCTGGCGGGCATTGCCATCGGTGCCATCGCCATGGCGCTCACCGGCGTGCTCACCTTCATGGCCGACGACAATGAGCTGCGTACTCTGACGTTCTGGTCCATGGGCAGCCTGGCCCACAGCCGCTGGTCCGATGTCGCCCTGGTGGCGCCCTGGTTGCTGGCCGGCACCCTGCTGATGCCACTGCTGGCGCGGCCGCTGAACGGCCTGATGCTGGGCGAACAGGCGGCGCTGCACCTGGGCCACGGTGTGCCCCGGGCCAAGCGCGCGGTGATGGTGCTGGGGGCGGTGTCGGTGGGGGCGGCGGTGGCCGCCGCCGGGCAGATCAGCTTTGTCGGCCTGGTGGCGCCGCATCTGGTGCGCCTGCTGATCGGCGTCGACCATCGCTGGCTGATCCCCGGCGCCGGCCTGCTCGGTGCCTTGCTCACCGTGTTCGCCGATACCCTGGCGCGCACCCTGGTGGCGCCGGCGGAGCTGCCCATCGGCCTGGTGATGGCGTTGCTGGGCGGGCCTTTCTTCTTGGTGCTGCTGCTGCGCCGCAACGGAGTTTGATCAATGAGTGATGCGCTGCTGGACGTGGCCGGCGTCACCGTGCGTGCCGGCCAGCGGACGCTGCTGTCCCAGGTGCGTTTCCAGGCCCGGGCCGGCGAACGGCTGGCGCTGTTAGGCCCCAATGGCGCCGGCAAGTCCACCCTGATGCGGGTGCTGGCCGGCGACCTGAGCCCGGACGCCGGCGCCGTGAGTCTGCACGGCAGATCATTGCGCCACTGGCCCCTGGCGGAGCTGGCCCGGCGCCGCTCGGTGATGCTGCAACACACCCCGGTGGGGTTTCCGGTGCGCGCCGACGAGGTGGTGGCCCTGGGCCTGCCCGGGCGCCGCCACGGCAATGCCGGCGATCCCCTGGTGGGCGAGCTGCTGGCCCGCTTCGGTGTCGCCCACCTGCGTGGGCGGGCCTGGCCGTCCCTGTCCGGTGGCGAGCAGCAACGGGTGCACCTGGCCCGGGTACTGGCCCAGATCTGGGACACCCCGGGGCCGCGCCTGCTGCTTCTGGATGAAAGCACCTCGGCGCTGGACCCGGCGCAACAGTATCGGGTGCTGGAGCAACTGGAGGTGCTGGCGGAGCAGGGCGATTACCTGATCGTACTGGTTTGCCACGATCTCAACCTGGCCAACGCCTTTGCTTCCCGGGTGCTGATGCTGGACCAGGGCCGGCTGTTGGCGGACGACGGGCCGCGCCGGGTGCTGACCCCGGAGCGGCTGGCGGCGGTGTATGGCCTGCGCAGCCGCTGGTTGGAACACCCGGACGGGTCGGTGCTGCATGTGGAGGGAGCGCTCGAATAGGCGTACTAATGGATTGGTGTTAGTATCAGGCCATTAATCCGTCTTTAAGGTGAAAGGGAATGGCGGCAGCGAAGAAGGCGACCGGTCGCAAGAACAGCAACAAGAACAGCAAAAAGAACGCACCGGATGAGACCACCGGCACCCGCCTGGAATTGACGCTGGCCGCCGAGAAAGTCCTTGCCATCAATGGCCTGAATGGCGGCACCCTGCGTCAGATTCGCGAGGAGGCGGGGCAAAAGAACGAGTCCGCCATCCATTACTATTTCGGCTCCCGGGAAGCGATCATCCAGTCGGTTCTGTCGTTGCGGTCCAAGCCCATCGACGCGGACCGCCGGGCGATGCTGGAGCGGGCACGGGCCGAGGCCGGCGGCGCGCCGCTCTCCACCGAGCAGCTGGTGCGCTGCGGGTTGCTACCGCTGGCGCGTTACGTGCTTGATAACGAGTCACCCGGTTTTTACCTGCGTTTTCTGGTGCAATTGCACGTGGAACGCGCCGCCTGGCTGCATTTCAACAGCGACTACGGGGTGGGCACCGCGCAATGCCTGGAAGCGTTCTTTGAAAGCAAACCCTATCTGCCCACCGCGTTGATCGAGCAGCGCTTCCTCAGCATGTTGTTCATGCACATCAACGGTATGGCGGCCATGGAACGGATCCGCTCGGAGAAGGGCGAGGACTTTCGCCGGGCCGAGGCATGGATTCGCGTTGAGGATATCATCGCGGGCAGCGTGGCCATGTATGACGCGCCGCTGTCGCCGATGACATTGAAAGCGATCCATGAGGCGGATGAGTTGTACGGAGACTTGCCCGCCTATACCCGTATCGCCGTCAAGCGGTAAGGGGTTTGGGTCCCGGGGCCGTTACCCGTGTTACCCATAGTGTTACCAAAAGTAATGGTTGGACATTATTGTTCAGCGATATTTTGATGCTCTGACATTACTTTCTCTTTTTCTCGCCACATCCTCCTGTTGTTTCCTGGTGCCTGCTGCCGCTGTTGCGATGTGCTTGCGCCAGCCTGCACCTGTTCCCTTCCTTGGGGGCGTTTCCGCCTGAATAAGCCTTTCTAATCAATGTTATGCCCGTATGGGTCAGGCTGTATCCGTGACCAAAACGTCTGTTCACGTGGCGTGCGGGTGGGGTGGTCTGGCTGTTCCGGCGGTGCGGGACGGTTTGCCTTGTTGGGCATAAATAATTGACAGCCATTAAATGTCCGTGATCTTATAAACCAACAATAATACCAAGGCGGACTGGCAGGTCCGCGGGAGAGGCAGAGTGCTCACAGATTCAAGCCGCAGGCTCGGCCTGGCCATTGCCGTGGTGCTGGCCGCCATCAGTATCTACACATCCCTTTTCGGTATCTTCGATCCCGGCTATCAGCGTCCGCTGACCTTCGCCGCCTGCGTGCTGGTGGCGGTGCTGGTCAAGCCGTTGGTTAGCCTGTACAGGCCGCGCAACGGGGCGACGCGTTGTCTGTTCTGGCTGATCGATGCGCTGCTGGTCGGCGCCGTGCTGCTGGCGGTGGCCCGTTTCCTGAGCTTCGCCGGCGCCATGGAAAACATGCTGGTGGACTACAGCCGCACCGACCAGTTGATCGCGCTGGCCGGGGTGGTCGCGGTGATCGAACTGGCGCGGCGGGAGTTCGGGCTGGGGCTGTCGCTGTTCGCCGGTGTCACGTTGCTGTATTGCCTGTTCGGCGATCTGCTGCCACCGGCGGTGCGCCATGCCGGCTTCTCCCTGGATCAGGTGATGCAGGGGATGTGGTACGGCTTCAGTGGGGTGTTCGGCGCGCCGGTGGCGGTGATGATCGAGCTGCTGTTCATCTACATCGTGTTCGGCGTGATTCTGGAAGCCACCGGCGCCGGGCCGGCGCTGGTGCGCATGTCGATCCGGATCACCGGTCGGCTGCCCGGCGGTCCCGCCCATGCGGCGATCTTCGCCAGCATGCTGTTCGGCACCATGTCCGGCAGCGTCACCGCCAATGTGGCGGGTACCGGGGCCTTTACCATTCCCATGATCAAACGCCGTGGTTTCAGCCCGGCCTTCGCCGGCGCCGTGGAGGCGGCCGCGTCCACCGGCGGGCAGGTGATTCCTCCGGTGATGGGCGCCGCCGCCTTTATGATGGCCCAGCTTACCGGCACCCCCTATCTGCTGATCTGCGTGGCGGCGCTGTTGCCAGCGCTGTTTTATGTCAGTGCCCTGTTCGCGGCGGTGTATTACGAGGCGCGCCGGCTCGGCATCGAAGCCACCGCCGAGCATGAATTGCCGGTACTGACCAAGGACGACTGGCTGCGCTCGCTGATGTTCGTGGCGCCGGTGCTGACCGTCATTCTGGTGCTGGCCGCCGGGCGCTCGCCGGCCATGGCCGGGGTCTGGGCCACCCTGGTGGCGATGGCGTTCGGCTTTATCAATCCGGAAATCCGCCGTCGTCCCTGGTCGCTGATCGTGGCGCTGGCCGGCGGCGGCGTGGCGGCGTCGCGCATCATGATCGCGGTGGGCGCCATCGGCGTGGTGATCGCCGGCATGGATCTCACCGGCCTGGGGCTGAGCTTCGCGCAGATGGTGGCCGGGCTTGGTGAGCACAGTCTGCTGCTGAGCCTGCTGCTGACCGCGCTGGGTTGTCTGGTGCTGGGCATGGGTATGCCCACCTTGCCGGCTTATCTGATCATCGTGCTGGTGATGGGCCCGGCGCTGAGAGCGTTCGATGTGCCGCTGATCGCCGCTCATCTGTTTGTCCTGTATTTCGGCGTGTTGTCCGCCATTACTCCGCCGGTGGCGCTGGCGGCCTTCGCCGCGGCGCCGCTGGCCGACGCCAACCCGATGAAGGTCGCCGGTGCCTCGGTCAGGCTCACTCTGGTTGGCTTCCTGGTGCCTTTCCTGTTTGTCTTCAACCCGTCCCTGCTGCTGATCGTCGACGGCTTCAACGTTGTCGATCTGGTGTGGGGCGTGCTGCGCATTGTGCTGGTGATCTGGGCCGTGACCACCGGTTTCGCCGGCTTTGGCGGCGGTCGTCTCACCGTGCTGGCCCGGGGGCTCCGGTTCGTGGTGGCGGCGCTGTTGATGATGCGCGGCACCTCGGTGGAGCTGGTCGGCCTGGTGATGGCGGTGGTGATCCTCTTCTTCGACTTCGTGCCCCACCGCCGTCCCCGCTGGATGGGCCAGGCCAGTGCGCCCAAGCCATTAGCGGACCGGTGATTCCGTTGGCCTGCACCAACTCGTGCAAAGCAACCAATGAAGAGAAAGTGATGCCTGGAGACTCAATGATGAACGCTTTTGTAGCGCGCCCCGTCGATTCACTGGACGCCGTTTTCAAGCCGCGCTCGGTGGCCGTGATCGGCGCCAGCGCCACGCCCACCAAGATCGGCGGGTTGCCAATCGCCTTTCTGCTGGCGCAGGGATACCAGGGCGAAATCTTCCCGATCAATCCGAAAGCCACCGAAGTGCAGGGCCTGAAAGCCTACCCGCGCATCGCTGAAGTGAGCGGCAGGGTGGACCTGGCCATCGTGGCGGTACCGGCCAGCCTGGTGGGCCAGGCCATCGACGAGGCCATCGCCGCCGGCGTCAAGGGCATCGTGCTGTTCTCGTCCGGTTTCGCGGAAATCAGCGAGCAGGGCAGGGCGGCTCAGGACGATCTGGTCGCCCGGGCGCGCGCCGCCGGCGTCCGTGTGCTCGGCCCCAACTGTCTGGGTTTCATGAACCTTTCCGAAAAAGTGTTCGCCACCTTTTCGCCGGTGGTGGGGCAGGGTGTGACCGCCAGCGGGCGCATCGGCCTGGTCAGCCAGAGCGGTGCCTATGGGGCCTACGCCTTTACGCTGGCGCGGCAAAGAGGGCTGGGACTCAGCTACTGGATCACCACCGGCAACGAGGGCGATGTGGATTTCGCCGATTGCCTGCGCTGGCTGGTTCGTGACCCGGATACCGATGTGATTCTCGGCTATATGGAAGGCTGTCGGGACGGGGCCAAACTGGAGCTGGCTTTGGCCGAGGCCCGCGCCGCCGGCAAGCCGGTGGTCATGACCAAGGTCGGACGCACCGAGATCGGAGCCCAGGCGGCGGCCTCCCACACCGCCGCACTGGCCGGCGAGGACGCGGTGTTCGATGCGGTATTTCGCCAGTACGGCGTCTATCGGGCCTATTCCATCGAGGAGTTCTTCGACGTGGGCTATGCGTTCTCGGTGGCGGGCATTCCGGCCGGGGACAATCTCGGTGTGTTCACGGTGTCCGGCGGCGCCGGCGTGCTGATGGCCGACGCCGCCGACGATGCCGGACTGCCGATGCCGGCGCTGGGCGCGGACGGCCAACGCCGCATTCGTGAGCTGGTGCCGTTCGCGGCGCCCCGCAATCCGGTGGACATCACCGGCCAGATCACCAACGACGTGGGCCTGTTCGAGACCAGCCTGGAAATCATGCTGGAACAGGGCGACTACCAGTTGGTCGCCACTTTCCTGGCCGCCGCCGGTCAGGGCCCCATGGGCGAGCAGATCGCCGACCAGATCGGTCGCGTCCGCGCCCGCTTCCCCGACCGGGTGTTCTGTGCCGTCTCGGTATTCCGGGACTCGGTGCGTGAGCGCCTGGAACAGCACCGCTGCCTGGCGTTCGAGGATCCCAGCCGGGCCATTCGCGCGCTGGCCGCGCTGGCCGGGTTCGCCCGCCAAAGGAACAAGGCATTGCCGGCCTCACGGACCGTCGAAGCGCCCACTCTGACGTTGCGCGCCGGTAACTATTCCGAGGCGGACAGTTTCCAGGTTCTGGCGGATTTCGGCGTACCGGTGCCGGAATCCCATCTGGTCGCCGACGGCGCCGAGGCGCGCCAGCGCATCGCGGACGACGGTCGCGCCTGGGTGGCGAAGATCGCGTCCGCGGACATCCCGCACAAGTCCGACATCGGCGGTGTACGCCTGGGGCTGCGCGGCGGTGACGCGGTCGCCGAGGCCTGCGACGCGGTGTTGGCGGCGGCCCGTCAGGCTTGCCCGGAGGCGCGTATCGACGGCGCCCTGATATCGCCGATGGAAGGCGACGGCGTGGAATGCATCGTCGGCGTGCAACGGGACCCGACCTTCGGCCCGGTGGTGATGCTGGGCCTGGGGGGCGTGTTGGTGGAAGTACTGAAGGACGTGAGCTTTCGCAGTGCCCCGGTCAATCGGGACATGGCCCTGGAGATGATCGACGAGCTTCGCGGTCGCGCCCTTCTCGACGGCGTGAGAGGGCAAGCGCCCTCGGACGTGTCCGCCCTGGCGGATCTGCTGGTGCGTGTTTCGGAGTTCGCCATGGCCAGCGGCGACAGCCTGGACAGTCTGGACATCAACCCGGTGCGCGTGCGCTCCGCCGGTCACGGCGTGGTGGCGTTGGACGCCGTGGTTATCGGGCGCTGATCGCGCCCCAACCTTTCCCATTAGGAGACCGATATGACAATAAAATCCCGTCTTTTCACCCTGTTCACTCCGCTGCTTACCGCGCTGGTTTTACTCAGCGGCACCGCTAGCGCGGAGCGTAACCTGCGCATGCACACTGCCCAACCCGGTTCATCACCGTATGTGTTCGCGGTGACGTTGCAGTCGGTGCTGCAGAAGAATCTGCCGGTGCGTATCAACCTCACCTCCGGCATGGCGTCCACCCGTTCCACGCTGGATGCGGCGAAGGGGCAGGTGGACCTGTACGTGGGCAGCCAGTCCATCAACCATTTCATGAGCACCGGCACCGGTATGTTCAGCCAGATGGACAGCGCTCCGGAGCTGTTCAAGCACGTGCGTACGATCATGAGTTTTCCGCTCGGCCCCTACCACATCATGGTGCACGACGACTCCGGCATCGACGCGCTCAAGGACATCAAGGGCCGCCGCGTCTTTATCGGCCCGCCGGGCGGTGCCGCCACCCTGGTGGCGCTTTCCATCATCGAGGGCGCCACCGGCTACAAGGCCGGCAAGGATTACGACATGGCGCGGCTGGATTGGAATTCCGGGCAACAGGCTTTCCAGGATGGCCAGGTGGACATGTACATCGGGCCCACCCAGTTGCCGTCGGCCTCCATCGAGCAACTGGTCATGCTGCAGAAGGTTCGCTTTCTCGGTATCCCGGATGAAGCGTTCGACAGTGAGCCAATGAAGGAGGTGATGTCGCTGCCGGGGCGCACCGTGTCGGAAATACCGCCGGGCATCTACGGCGCGAATCAGGTCAACGAGAAGCCCGTCAAGACGGTCGGCACCTGGGTCACCCTGGGCACCCAGGATCAGCTGGACGAAGAACTGGGCTACCAGATCACCAAGACCCTGTTCGAGAACATCGACGTTTTCCACGACGCCGCCAAGTTCATGAGCACTGTCACCCTGGAAAACGCGCTGGAACAGGTGAACACGCCGTTGCAGGCCGGCGCGCTGCGCTATTACCGCGAGGTCGGTCTGGAGATTCCGGACGACATCGTGCCGCCGGAAGCGCGCTAATCCTTGATTACCTTCCCTCGCAGTAAGGAGAGAACCATGACCGAGCAACACCTCGCGGTATCGCCCGCGGAATTGAAGGTCGCCGCCCATAAGGCCTATATCTATACGATGCCGTTGGTGCTGATGGAGACCACCCGCAAATGGCGGCAGAAGCACGGCGCGAACCTGTTCAATCACGCCCGCAAACTGCTCACCCATCGCAACCGCTGGGTGACCACGCCCAACAACGACACGCTGTATTCCGACGGCTGGCTGGACCTGTCCCATGGCCCGCTGCGGATCACCGTGCCGGACACCGGCGAGCGTTACTTCTCGCTGGCCTTCATGGACATGTACACCAACAACTTCACCATCCTGGGCACCCGCACAACCGGCAATGGCGGTGGCGTGTACACGGTGGTCGGGCCCTATCACGAGGTGCCGGCGGATGCGGAGAACGTGATCCGCGCGCCCACGCCGCGGGTCTGGGCGCTGGCCCGGCTGCTGGTGGACAGCGAAGAGGATCTGCCCGCCGCCCGCGCCATTCAGGATCAGCTTTTCGTCCACGAAGGCGCGGTCAACGAACCGGTGGACCCCGGTGAACCGGTGCTGCGCGATGCGCCCTGGAACCAGTACCTGGCAGAGGCCAACTACCTGCTGCGGCGCGAACCGCCGCCGGTGACCGACGGTCTGGTGCTGGAGGAAATCAGAGCGCTGGGCATCGGCCCGGATCAGCACTTCGATGCGCAACGGTTCGACGCGGAACAGGCGCAAGCCATCGAGGCCGGGCTGAAGGAAGCCCACGACTGGTTGGCGCGCATCCAGCGGGCCCGCGCGGCGACCGTCGAGGGGTGGACCTACCCCAATGCGCGCAC
Organism: Alloalcanivorax gelatiniphagus; assembly: GCF_005938655.1. Classification (GTDB taxonomy): domain Bacteria; phylum Pseudomonadota; class Gammaproteobacteria; order Pseudomonadales; family Alcanivoracaceae; genus Alloalcanivorax; species Alloalcanivorax gelatiniphagus. The sequence goes on along the minus strand of NZ_VCQT01000027.1, from coordinate 60,349 downwards.
CGGCGATTTCGATCAGTCCTATGTGCTGCGTGCCGTGGTGGCGGTGGGCGGGCTGGCCGCGCTGCCGCCGGAGGAAGCTTTCTATATGCGGGCGGAGGGCGACGGGGAGGACGGGCTCTTCGACGGTAACCAGCGTTACCGTCTGCATTTTCCCGCCGGCGAACTGCCGCCACTGGAATCGTTCTGGTCGCTGACGCTGTACGAGGCCATGGACGACGGTCAGTTCTTCTTCGCCGATACACCACTGAGACGGTACGCCATCGGTGATCGCTCTCCAGGTCTCCGCTTCAACGACGATGGATCGCTGGACATCTGGATCGGGGCCGACAGCCCCGGCGCCGATCGCGAGAACAATTGGCTGCCCGCCAACAGAGGGCCTTTCTCGCTGTTTTTCCGTGGGTACATGCCGAAGCGGGCTCTTCTGAACGGCCATTATCGGCTGCCGCGCGTCGAGCGGCTGTAACCGACCCACTCCCCGTTACTGGTAAACAACGACGGCGCCGCCGGCGGCCGTTACGGGCACCCCTGTGCCCGGGATTCGCGGCGGCGCCTCGGGAGAAGCACCATGAGCGAAGAGAACAACAACACGGATCAGCGGCCCGACGCGGCCAAAAAGACCGCGCCGATCCTCGGTGAGTTCCTGCTTTCCGACCAGGAACTGCGCGGCCTCGGTGATGGCGTGCACCTGCTCGGCGGCCAGGGCAACAGCGTGGTGGTGGAAACCGCCAACGGCCTGATCCTCACCGATACCGGCCCCGGTGGCCGTGTCACGCGCGCCATGATCGCACGCATCCGGGCGTTCACGGACAAGCCGCTGCTGGCCATCGTCTACAGTCACGGTCACCTGGGTTACAACCACGGTGCCCGGGCCTGGCTGGAGGACGCCGCCGAGCGCGGCCATCCGCGCCCGGACATCATCGCCCAGGAAAATCTGCCGCGCCGCTACACGCGTTATCAGGAAACCTGGGGGCTGCAAGCGCACTTGAACGGGCTTCAGTTCAACGCCCGCTTTCCGGAGCAGCCGCCGGAAAAATGGTTCACCTACCCGAACATCCTGTTCCGGGATCGGCACGTCATCGACGGTGGCGACCGCCTGGTGGAAGTGCTGGCGGCCCCCTCGGAAACCGACGATGCGGTGGCCCTGTGGTTGCCGGAAAGCCGGATTCTCTATGCCGGCCCGGCCTTCATTAAATCGATCCCCAATATTGGCACGCCACTGCGTACCCTCCGCGACCCGGTGCGCTGGGCCGACACCATGGAGCGGCTGATGGCGCTGCAACCGGAGCTATTGATTCCGGAATTCGGCAAGCCCGTGGAAGGCGCGGACGCCGCCCGGGAAGCGCTCAGCCTGACCGTCACCGCCCTGCGTTATCTGCGCGACGAAACCGTCAAGCGCATGAACCTGGGTATGAGCGAGGCGGAAATTCTTCATGACATGGACTACCCGGAGCAGATCTTCGGCCATCGGTGGATGACGCCGAACTACGGCATGCCGGACTACATCGTTCGTGATATCTGGCGCTCCGAGAACGGCTGGTGGGACCGCAACGCCACCCAGTTGCATCCGGCGGCCCCTCGGGCGGTGGCGGAAGCGCTGCGCGAGGCGATCACCGATCCGGAACATGTGCTCGAACTGGCCGGCCGCAAAGCCGGACAAGGCGAGCCGCAGCTCGCCTTGCACATTCTGGATTTGCTGTCGCCGGATTGCTTGCGCGATGAAATCGGCCTGCGTGCCCGCGCTTTGAAGGCGGACCTCCTGGAGCAACGGGCCGAGGCTTCGCCTTCCTATGTGTCCGCGCAGATCTACCGCTCCGTGGCGAGGCGGCTGAAGCAATAACAACGATGCAATAACAACAAAGCTACGAGGAGAGAAAAAATGAAAAAACCGTGTTGCCAGAAAATCATCGCCGCCGGTCTGTTCGCGGCGCTGCCGCTGGCCGGCCAGGCCGCGGAGATTCAGGTGCTCGAACAGGTGCTGCACCCGGAACGGGCGATCACCAAGAAAGTGGAGCTCTACGGTGCCCTCCGCCTGTCGGTGGACTACGCGGACTCCGATGTGTCCAAGCAGGAAGCGGACGCCAACCCGAATCTGTCCGACGGCGATCTGGGCGTATCCAGTAACACCAGCATGATCGGCTTCCGTGGCGAGGTGCCCTACGACGATCACTACACCTTTCTGTGGCAGTACGAACAGCAGGTGGACATCGACGACACCGACGCCGGCGACGTCTGGACCACCCGCGACAGCTTTCTCGGTCTGGATACGCCGGCCGGCACCTTCCTGATCGGTCGCATCAACACGCCGTTCAAGAACATGGGGGTTTCCTACCTGGGCTATTTCAATACCACCATCGGCGATACCCACGCACTGCTCGGCGCCGGCTCCGTGGGCGGCGGTCCCCGCCTTGATCTGCTCGGCAGCAACAGCCTCAACTGGAAGTTCGACCTGGCCGACCTGAACGTGGCGTTGCAGTACTCCACCGACCAGAGCGGATCGATTCGCGCGGTGGATGACAACGACCGGGACAGCGCCAGTGTATGGTTGAACTGGCAACCGGGCGACCTGCGCCTGGACGGCGCCTATATCCATTATTCGGACTTCTACGCCACTGGCAGCCTGGAAGCCTGGCGCGCGGCCGCCAAGTACACCTTGGGCGCGCTCACCCTGGGCGCCATCTACGAAGACGTCCAGCCCGACAATTACGCGCCGCTGGACCGTCGAGCCTATGGTGCTCAGGCGGTCTTTAAGGTGGCGCCGCGTTGGAACCTGGCGGGCCAGTGGCACCATGCCGAGGAATCCGCCGTGGGCGACGACGAAGCCGATCAGTACAGCGTCGGCGTATTCCACTCCCTCAGCCCTTCCGTATTGCTTCACGCCATGTACTCCATGACCCGCAACGGCGACGCCGCCGCGTACCGGGTCATGGACTATGCCCACGGGGATCGGGTTGGAACCGCATCCGGCGGCGCGCCCTGGGCGGTGTCGGTGGGCGCGCAACTGAAGTTCTGAACCGGCCCGACGAGGGTCAACCAGTGGTCCACGGCACGGCATGGCGCTTCAGGCATTTTCCACGGTGCCCGAGCGGGATGAACCCGCCGCGGGGGCGAGGCTCTCCCCCTCCCCGCGGAAAGCGACGATGGACCGACCGTTCCGTGCCCTTCGCGTCGGCCCCGCGCCGGCGCCTTTTTATTCATGATCGCGACGGTGACGCCGGCGCGGACCGCCAGGGAGGATGTGCAATGACAGACCCGCTTGATCGGCGCGAGGAACGCCGGTTTCGAGAGGAAATCCGTGAATTCGTGATCGCGGAAGTGCCCGAAACGATTCGCCAGAAGGTGGCGCAAGGCCGCGATATCAGCCGCGCCGAAACGATCACCTGGCAGCGAAAACTGGTGGACCGGGGCTGGGGCGCGGTGCACTGGCCGCAACGCTGGGGCGGCACGGACTGGGGGCTGCACAAGCGTTTCGTGTTCGAAGAGGAAATGGCGCTGGCCGGCGCCCCCGGTGTGCCGCCCTTCAATACCCGCATGCTCGGCCCGATCCTGCTGGAATACGGCACCGAGGAGCAGAAGGAACGCTTCCTGCCCGGCGCGTTGACGCTGGAGCAGTGGTGGTGCCAGGGCTATTCGGAACCGTCCGCCGGCTCCGACCTGGCCTCGTTGCGCACCCGGGCGGTGCGCGAGGGGGACTTCTACCGGGTCAACGGCGGCAAGATCTGGACCAGCTATGCCCATTACGCGGACTGGATGTTCTGTCTGGTGCGCACCAACAGCGACGTGAAGCAACAGAAGGGGATTTCCTTTCTATTGCTCGACATGCGCAGCCAAGGCGTCTCGGTGGAACCGATTCATCATTTTTACGGGGCCCACATTCTCAATCAGGTACTGCTGGACGATGTGCGGGTGCCGGTGGATCAGCGCATCGGTGAGGAAAACACCGGCTGGACCACCGCCAAGGCGTTGCTCGAACACGAGCGCCTGGCTACCTCCCGGCACGCCGAGGCCACCCGCAAGCTGGGGCGTTTGTTGGCGCTGGCCCGTCACAACCGGGACGGCGATGGCCCCTTGTACCGGCGCGCCGACGTGCGCGCCCGCATCGCCGAGGTGGCGGTGCAGGTCAAGGCGCTGGAATTCGCCACCCGTCGAGGGCTGGACATGCTGATCCGCGACGGCCGCATCGGTGTGTTCGCGTCGTCCCTGAATCTCAAGGGCGTGGCCACCAATCAGGCGGTGGACGAGGCGATCCTGGACATCGCCGGCGCGGACGCGCTGGCCGCCGACCAGGCCTACGACGGCTTGCCACGGGGCCTTCTCAATCGCGGTGGCGACGCCCGCTATGTGGCGGAGTCCCGTTATTACCTGCGTGGGCCGGCGATCGCCGCGGGCTCCAATGAAGTTCAGCGCAACATCATCGCGCGGCACGCGCTTGATCTGTAAGGAAACCGGCATGCAATTCGTTCTGACGGAAGAGCAGCAGCTTGTAAGCGACACCGTGCGCAAGCTGCTGGAAAAGGAATGGGACCCGCGCCGTGACCAGGCCCTGTCGTCGGCCCACGCGGTGGATGGCCCGGTCTGGCGTCAGCTCGCCGAACTGGGGCTGCTGGGCGTGGCGTTGCCTGAATCCCATGGCGGCTCGGGCCTGGGCGCGGTGGCGCTGGGCGTGCTGTGCGCCGAGTTCGGCCGCCAGCAATGGCGCGCTCCCTTTTTGGCCAGCGCGGTGCTGGCGGGTACCGCCCTGGAGCAGGCGCCCCAGGGTGAGGTCCGCGATCACTGGCTGCGGCAACTGGCGGAGGGCCATGGCGTGCTCACCCTGGCGGCTCTGGAAGCGGACGCCGGCTACGATTACCGGGCCATCGCTCTGACCGCGCGGGCGACGTCCTCCGGCTGGCGGCTGGACGGCACCAAGCATGTGGTCATGGATGCGGCCTGCGCGGACGCCTTTCTGGTCACCTGCCGGATCGACGAAGCGCCGGCCCTGGTGCTGCTGGAAAAGGATCATGCGGGCCTGGAGGCGGCACTGTTCACCGCCTTCGACGGCACCAGCCTGGCCACCTTGACGCTCACCGATGTGGCCCTGCCGGAGAGCGCGGTGATCGCCCGGGGCCCGGCGGCGCACAACGCGCTGGACGCGGCCCTGGCCCACGCCGCCCTGGCGGCGGCATCGGAAACCCTGGGCGCCTGCGAGGGGGCGTTCGAACGGACCCTGGATTACCTGCGGTTGCGCGAGCAATTCGGCACCCGGCTGGCGACGTTCCAGGCGCTGCGCCACCGTGCCAGCGATCTGCATGCGGATCTGGAAATGCTGCGCTCGCTGGTGTGGGGCGCGGCCGACGGCCTCATGCGCGACCCCCGCCATGGCGATGCCTTCGCCGCGCTGGCGCTGGCGGTGCCGGTGGGCGACCGCGTGTGCCGGGAGGCGATTCAGCTGCACGGTGGCATCGGCATGACCCAGGAGCTGGGTATCGGACGCTACCTGCTGCGGGTCAACGCCCTGAGCCGGCTGTTCGGCGATGCCACCCACAACGGCTGGCGCTATCTGGAATCCCTGGAGGACGAACACCATGACTGATCAAGTGGTTTTGATGGAAAACCGGGACAAGGTGGCGGTGGTCACCCTGAATGCCTACGCCATGCGCAACTCGCTGGGCGCGCCGGGCGTGCGCGAGGGGCTGATCGACGCCATCGAGCGTTTCGAAGCCGATCCGGCGCTGCGTGTCCTGGTACTGACCGGCGGCGGCGGGGTGTTCTCCGCCGGTGGCAATCTGGACGCGCTACGCCGGATCCGCGACGAGCAGAAGATTCTGCGGCGGCTGGAAGGCGGCGCGCCCTTGATGGAACGGATGCTGACCTCCGACAAGCTCTACATCGCGGCGGTGGAGGGGCCGGCCTTTGGTGCCGGTCTGGGCCTGGCGGCGTCCTGTGATCTGATGGTGGCCGCCGACGGCGCCCGTTTCTGCGCCGCGCAGATTCGCGTGGGCGCCGCGCCGGACGGCGCGCTCTGGTGGTCCTTGCCGTTCCGGGTGGGAGCCGGCCGGGCCCGGCGCATTCTGCTTACCGGCGAGGAAGTCTCCCGGGACGATGCCCTGCACATGGGGTTGGCGGACATCGGTGCCGCCCAAGGCGAGGCCCTGACCGTGGCGCTTGGCCTCGCCGAGCGGCTCGCCGCCGGCCCACCGTTGGCCCAGGCCTCGGTCAAGCGGATGGCCCGGGAACGGCCGGACGATATGCTCGAATGTCTGCGCGTGGAACGGGAGATCGCCGCGCGCACCTTCGCCTCCGATGACTTCCTGGAAGGCGCCAGCGCCTTTCTGGAAAAGCGGGCGCCGCGTTTCACCGGCGATTAAAGACGTTCCGCCACGGGCTTAGAAGGTCAGGTCCATCCTCGCCCAGACGGTGCGGCCCGGTTCGTTGATGCGGCGGTTGCCGGGGAACCCGAAGCCGGCGTTGCCGGCCAGGTTCAGGTGCTCGGCGTAGGCGCGGTCGAACAGGTTGTCCACGCCGGCGCTCAGCCGCAGGCTGCGGTTCACCCGCCAGGCGCCGTTCAGGGCCAGGGTGGCGAAGCCGCTGCTGTCGCCCAGGTCGCGGCCCACCACGGTGCCGTTGCCGGCATCGATGCGGTGCTGGGCGTCCACCAGGCGGGCCAGGGCGGCGGCGCTCCAGTCACCGCGCTGGTAGTTCAGCCCCAGACGGCCTTCCAGCGGCGGAATCTGCGGCAGCGGCTCGCCGTCGTCGCGGTTCTCGCCACGGGCATAGGCCAGGCTGGCATCGCTGCTCCAGTGGTTGGCGAAGCGCCAGGTGGCGCCCAGCTCACCGCCCATGATGCGGGCGTCCACATTGTCCGCCTGGCTGGTGCTGCCCATCATGCCGCTGCGATAGCGGAACAGAATGTAGTCCTCGATACGGCCCACATAGGCGGACACCCAGGCGTCCACGGCGTCGCTCTTGTATTGGGCGCCCAGGTCGAGCTGGGTGGTTTTCTCCGGTTCCACGCCGTCGAAGGCGTTGACGCTGCCGGTGGGGCCGGCGTCCGCGGAGAACAGTTCCCAGTAGTCCGGGAAGCGTTGCGCGTGGCCCAGGCCGGCGTAGACGGTGGCGCCCCGGCCCGGCAGGTCGCGCTCGTAGCGCAGGAAGCCGGAGGGCAGGGTGTCGCGGCGTTCGTCGCCGGCGGTGGGGTTGGCCATCGGCATGCCGCCCATGCCGCCGCTCTGGCTGGCGCGATGGTCTTCCGCCGTGTGGCGGTCCAGGCGGGCGCCGCCGATCAGCCGCGCCGGCCCGTCCAGGCGCCGGGTGACCTCGGCGAAGGCTCCGTAGCGCTGGAACTCCGCGTCCTTGACTCTCGGTTCGCCGTGGTAAGCATCCACGCCCATGGCACTGCGTTTCCGGTGGCTGCTGGTCTGGGCGTCCACCCCGGCGACCAGTTCCGTGCTTTGCCACAGCCAGGTGCCCTTGAGGCGGCTGCCCAGGGTGCGCCGGTCCACGTTGGAGGCCATCGGGCCGGCCATCATGCCGGTGCCCGACGGCGTGCGCAGGCTGTAGTTGTCCATCACATGGTCGGCGTAGTTGTAGTAGACCTGGCCTTCGATGCGTTCCAGCACATCCCCGAGGGCGCCGAAGCGCCAGCGCAGGCCCAGGCTCTCGCGGTCGAACTGGCTGCCGTCCATGCCGCGCCCGGCATAGCGGGCTTCGCCATCGCCGCGCCCGGCGCGCACTTCGATCAGGGCGTCCGGGGTGGGCGTCCAGCCGGCGGCGACGTCGGTGTTCCATTTTTTCCAGCGCGACGGTACCCGGTCGCCATTGCCATCCCGGTAGTCGTCCGCTTCGCCATGGTTGCCGCTGAAGCGCAGGTAGCCGGGGCGGGCGCCCAGGGTGGCGTCCACCACCTGGTCCCGGCGGCCATTTGAGCCGGCCAGGAAGGCGGCGTTGAGGGACTGGTCAGGAGCATCGAAATACAGCGGCTCACGTTCGAACAGCACGGTGCCGGCGGAGCCGGTGGGGCCCCACTGCACGCTTTGCGGGCCCTTGATCACGGTAAGCCGGTCATAGGTTTCCGGGGCGATGTAGGAACTGGGCGCGTCCATGCGGTTGGGGCAGGCGCCGATCATCTCGCCGCCGTCCACCAGCAGATTCAAGCGCGAACCGAACTGGCCCCGCAGCACCGGATCACCGTTGCTGCCACCGCTGCGCACCGCCGAAAAGCCGGGAATGGTCTTCAGGTAGTCGGCGGCGTCGCTGGCCGGCACCGGCTGGCGCGGCTCGCCCGGATCGGTTTCCAACGTCAGCGGCGACGACGGCGCCACCGAGGTGATCACCACCGGCGCCAGCCAGTGCTCGCCGTTGGCGTCGACGGTGGGTTCAGCGGCGTGCAGGGCGGCGGCCGGAGCCAGCAGCAGAAGGGCGCCGGCGCGGCGGTGGGGTGCTTTCATGGCGGGGTCTCTCGCGGTTCAAAACGCGCGGGACTCTAGCAGCATAGGCGCGTCGGCGGGTGCGGCCAAATGCCGCACTGGCGCCGTGCCATCCTGGCTCAGGCGGCTTGCGCCGTTGTTGCCGGCATCGGCCACAGGGCGGTAAGCACCAGGGCCACGGCGGCCACCGCGTAGGGCACGCCGGGGGCGATCTCATAGAACAGGCTGCCGGCCAGCGGGCCAAGCACGATGCCGAGGCCCTGGGCGGCGCCCACGGAGCCGGCGGCGGCGCCCTGTTCCGTGGGCCCCACGGCGTTGGCCGCCAGCGCGGCGAAGGCCGGGAACACCCAGCCCATGCCGGCGCCGGCGACGAAGAAACCGGCCATCAGGGTGATTTGATCGTGGCTCACCGCCACCAGGGCGAAGCCGGCGGCGGCCACCAGCAGGCCGGCGCGGATCAGCGGCGCCGGTGGCCAGCCCAGCCGCCGCACCAGCAACTGCGCCAGGATCAGCGCCACGCCCACCATGGTCAGCGCCAGGCCCGCCGCCCGGGCCGCCGCCTCCGGGGACAGCTGCAGGCGGTCGATGGCGAAGAAGCCCACGGTGATCTGTGCCACCGACACCGCGCCCATGGCCAGGAACGCCACCACCATGGGCCGGCGCAGGCGGCGGTCGGTGAGCGGCAGGATGAACGCCGCCTGATCGGCGCGGGCCGGCGCGGTGCGCGGCAGACGCCAGACCAGCGCCAACGCCACCAGGGGCAGCACGGAGGTGGCCAGCAGCGGCAACCACAGCCCCTGGCGGGCGAGCAGGGCGGCCAGCGCCGGCCCCAGCACCACGCCCACCGCGTTGGCGGCGCCCAGGGAGGCCATGGCGCCGGTGCGCCGGCCCACCGGAAAATGATCCGCCACCAGGGCCTGGCCGGTGGTGGGCACGGCGGCGAAGAAGGCGCCGGCCAGCCCCCGGGTCAATAGCAGGCCGAGGAACACCCACAGCGGCGAGGCGCCCCATCGCAGGCAGGCGATCAGAAAGGCGCACAGGGCGCCATAGGCCAGGGTGAACCCGACCAGACCGGACAGCAGCACAGGCCGCCGCCCGCGCCGGTCACTCAGGGCGCCCCAGGGCCGTGACAGCAGCATCCACAGCACCCCGGCCACCGACACCACGGTGCCCGCCTGCCAGGCCGGCAGACCCAGTTGCCGGGAGATCGGGCCGATCAGGGAGACGAAGGCCATCATCGCCATGGTGCAGCACAGGTAGGCGCCGAGCAGGGGCGACAGGCGGAAAGCCGGAGTGGGGGAAGCGGGGCTCATGGGCGTGGGTCCAGACCGAAAATGAAACGCTATTGTCGCCGCCGGCCAGCGCCGCCGCCGCTGGCCGCTGATCGTAAATCGCTGCGGGCCGGGCGTTTTAGGGCCTTTTCACACTACTCGCATCGCGCCTGCTGGGTGTCATTTTGGACCTCCAGCCAGGCGGAGGGAGCGCCGTTTGGTCAGTCCAAATAAGCGACCGACAACGACGCTGGAGGTCCAAAAGGGCGCCAGCCCTTCGGGTTGCGGCTATAAATCCACCCCTCCGCGTTACTCGTCGTTCATTTGGAGCCACCAAACTTCTCTCCTCGTGCCTTGATGGGTGGATTTATAGCCGCAACAGGTGCGATAGGCCCTAGCGCCAGCGGCTGGGCACCGTGCCGAAACGGCGTTTGAAGGCGGCGGCGAAGTTGTTGGCGTGCCGGTAGCCGGCCCGTTCCGCCGCCTGTTCCACGCTCCAGCCTTCCCGGCGCAGGCCGTGGCTGGCCCGCTCCAGGCGCCGGTCGCGCAGGTAATTGAACACGCTCTGTCCATAGGCGTATTGAAACTTGCGGCGCAGGGTGCTGCTGCTCATGCAGGCCAGCCGGGCCAGCGCGTCCAGGCTGTGATCCTGCTCCGGCTGCTGGTGCAGGGCGTCACGGACCCGCTCCAGGGCGCGGCGGTCGCGCTCGCTCAGGCGTGCCGGCGCCGGCCTGGTCTGGTCGTCGGCGGACAACGCATGGGCCAGCATCTGCAGCGCCACGCCTTCCTGCCACAGGCGGCCGAGGGCGCCGTCCCAGCGTGGCTGGAACAGGCTCTCCGCCAGCGCCCGCAACGGCGCGTCGGCCCGCCAGCCGTCCAGGCTGAAGCCCTTGCGGGCCAGCCGCTGGCGCAATGGCGCCGGGGCGGCCTGGTCACTGAGCGTGGCTTCCCGGGCCAGCAGCGACACGCTGCGCAGACGCAGGCCGGCCCGGTGCTCGCCGGTCATCGCCTGGGTGTCGTCGTGGCTGACGGTGATGGCGTCGTTGTCGTTGAGGGTCAGCCGTTTGGCGCGCCCGCCCAGCCGCGCCTCGGCGTACCCTTCAAGCAGCAGGATCGAGGTGAAGCCCGGTGCCATCATGGAACGGGCGCCGTAACCCCGGTGATTGAGCACGTCGGAGACCACCAGGGTCAGGCCACCGGCCACCGGCACTTCCTCCATGATGCCCTCGGCCAGGCACGGGTCCTCGTCGTCCCCCAGCTCATGCCACTGGTAGTCGAAGCCATGGCGTTCGCCGAAGCGCTCATAGTCGGACAGGGTGAAGTGTCGAGGGGCGGGCATCGCCGTCATGGGGGGCTCCGGGTGGCCTCTGTTGATGAGAACGGTTATCAACTATAGAGAGGGTGCCGCCGGCGCACAAGCGGGCGGTCAGGTGCCGTACTGCACCATGGCCATGTAAGCGCCGGTGCCCACCACAATGGAGATCAGTACGTTGCGCCGCCACAGGTGCAGCACCACCACCAGCGCGCAGGCTAGCAGCAGCGGCGTGCCCTTGGCGTCGTCCAGTTTCAGCGGGCGCAGGTCGGCCAGGGAGTAGACCACCAGGATCACCATGATGGCGGCGGGCAGATAGCGGCCCAGCCAGGCCAGCAGCGGATGGTCGTGGTGCCGGGACAGGGCAACGAACGGTAGCGCCCGGGAGGCGATGGTGGCCAGCGCGCCGATGGCCACCGCCAGCAGTACGGTGCCGGTGCTCATGGCCCGGCCTCCACGGTGCCCGGGGCGCGGCGCCGGTAGTCCAGCAACAACACCAGACAGGCGGCGCCGATGGCGGCCAGCAGCATGTGCTGCTTGGGCAGCAGCAACAGGGCGCCGAGGCCGCAGGCCAGGCCGATGACGAACGGCGCCGGCTGTCTGATGGTGGCCATTAATTCCACCGTCAGCACGATAAACAGGGCGGTGAGCGCGAACTCCATGCCGGTGCTGTCGAACGACAGCAGGCTGCCGGCCACGGCGCCGAGCAGCGAGCCCAGCAACCACCAGCCCTGGTTCAGCAGGCTGATGCGGAACGCCACCGCCGGGTCGCGGGTTTCCGGCCGGGTGCTGAGCAGCGAATAGGTTTCATCGGTGAGCGCGTAGATCAGGTAGGGCTTGCGCGCGCCGCTGCCCCGGAAGCGGCCCAGCATGGACAGCCCATAGAACAGGTGCCGGGCGCTGAGCAGAAAAATGGCCACGCCGATTTCGGTCAGCGAGGCGCCCGCCGCCAGCAGGCTCAACAGCAGGAACTGGCTGGCGCCGGAGTAGATCGCCACCGACATCAACGGCGCCAGCCACCAGGCGTGGCCCATCTGCACGCAGAGCACGCCGAAGGCGATGCCCAGGGGCACATAGCCAAGCATTACCGGTGTGGTCAGGGACAGCGCATGGCGCCAGGGTGAATCGGGGCTCGACATCGGTACGGCTTTAATCCGGCGGTCGGAACGGCATGGAAACAATCGGCGCGCATGATAGGCCGCCCCGGCGTCGGGCGCCAGGGATCAGCCGGTGACCTGGCGGGCGATCAGCCGCTTGAACGGGGTCAGGGTGTTGGCCGCTTTCAGGGCGGCGCCGCGCAACAGCCGCGCCGGTGCCCGGTCGTCGGTGTACAGCGACACCACCAGATGGGTGGCGTTGAACAGCGGCAGGCTGCTGCGCCGGTGGGCGCGGTGGTAGCTTTCCAGCAGCTCGCTGGCGCCGGGGTCGCGGCCCGCCCGGTGGGCGGGAATCAGCCGCGCGGCCAGATGGGCCACGCTGGTGAGTCCCAGGTTGAAACCGTGGGCGGTGACCGGGTGCATGCCCACGGCGGCGTCGCCCACCAGGGCGAAGCGCGGGCCGTGGAAACGGCTGGCGTAGACCCCCACCAGGGGATAGACATGGCGCTCGCTGATCCGGGTCATGGCGCCCAGGCGGCCCTGGTAGCGCTGGCTGATGTCGTGGTTGAAGGCGTCGTCGTCCAGGGCCAGCAGCCGTTCCATCTCGGTGGCCGGCAGGGTCAGCACCACCGAGGCCCGGTCGCCGTTGAGCGGCAACAGGGCGCGGGTCTGGCCGTGGCCGAACCACTCCCAGGCCTGGTGATGGTGGGGCCGTTCGTGGCGCACCCGCATCACCATCATGCTCTTGCCGTAGTCGCACACCCGGGCGGCGATGCCCAGGGCCCGGCGGGTGGCGGAGAAGCGGCTGTCGGCGGCCACCAGCAGGGGCGCGCGCAGGCGCCGGCCATCGGCCAGCGCCACGCTGGCGGCATCCCGCTCGATGCGTGGATCGCTGACCTCGACGCCGTCCAGCACGGTCACCTGGGGGCAGGCCAGAGCCGCCGTCCAGGCGGCCCGGCGCAGGCACTGGTTGGGCACCAGCCAGCCGAGCTGATCGCGGTGGCCCGGGCCGGCGTCGATGTCCAGGCTGTGATGGCGCGCGCCATCGTCGAACACCCGCGCCTGGCGCAGGTCGGAAATGTCCTCGCCGGGCAGATGCTCCCAGATGCCCCAGTCGATCAGATGGCGGCGGGAGCCGTGGGTGAGGGCGATCTCGCGGCCATCGAAGGCCGGTTCCTGCAAGGCCGCCCGGGGCTGTTTCTCCAGCACCAGCACCTGGAGACCGGCGCCGCCCAGCACCCGGGCCAGGCTCAGCCCGGCGGGGCCGGCGCCCACGATGATCACATCCGCGTCCATTCCGTTGCCTATTCGAATCAGGGTTAGCCGCTGAATGTAGGTGCCCACCGCCCGCCGCGCCTTGATCTGGGGCAGAGTGCCGGCGGGGTCGGCGGATCAGGACCAGTCCTGGAGCGGCGGCAGGCCGGCGGTGATGCGCAGGGTGTCCGGCAGCGAGGCGCTGAACATGGCGCCGTGGCCAAGACCGGGATCAATACGCCGATGCACGGTCAGCGGCGGGATCTCCGCCAGTTCGTCGCAGAACGACGAAAACTGCTCGTTGGCCTGGCCACGGAGCCGCTCCAGGGTGGCCGCATCGGCGTCCCGGGGGGCGCGCAATTCTTCGCTGCCGCGCCGTATCCACACCTGTGCCGGTTGCGACGGCGGGCTGTCCGCCAGGGCTTCCAGGTGCTGGTTCAGCACGCCGTCCGCCCAGCCCAGGGACGGGCTGGTGGGGAAGTAGTTGTCGAAGGCGCCCGGCCGGGCGGTCAAGGCGAACAGGGTGAACAGGCCGCCATAGGAATGGCCCCAAAGGCCGCGCCGGGTGGGGTCGATGGCCACGGTGTCCGCCACGCGCGGCATGATGTGCCGCTCGATGCGTTCCAGGAAGTCCGCCGCGCCGCCGCTTTGCCGATCCGGGTGGCGGTCGTCCCGGGGGCGGCTGCCGTCCGGCCGGGGCGGCGTATAGTCCCGTTGCCGGTCGGCGCCGTTGAACATCAGGTCGGTGTCGTAGCCGATCATCACCAGCACCGGGGGCCGGCCTTCCGCCAGCGGCGCCAGCCACTCTTCGCGCAGGCGCGCCAGCGCCGCGTTGCCGTCCAGCAGGTACAGCACCGGGTAGCCGTCGGCGGGCGCCTCGGTGCGCGGGATCGCCAGCCAGATGCGGTGGGCGCGGCGCCCGGGCCCGGCGTCCAGGCGCCAGCTTTGCAGCCGGTACCAGCGTGAGCCGGTGTCCGCCAGGGTGGTGCCCATGGTGCGGGTCATGTCCGGCCGCCCCAGGGCGGCGGCGGGCAGCAGGGCGGCGCCGGCCAGGGCGGCGCACAACAAACGGCGTTGCAGGTCGATGCTCATCAGAAATCCACCACCAGGCCGGCGTTGTAGCGGCGGCCATCCAGGATGATCTCGAAATCCTCGTTGGTGATCTGGCGATCCGTGAGGTTGTAGACCCCGGCCTTGAGGGTCAGGTTTTTGCTGGCCCGGTAGTTGAGGCCGGCATCCACCAGCGAATAGCCCGGCGTGCCTTCGGCCATACTGACCCGGGACTGATAGTCCGAGGTGCGGCCACGGTGATTGACCCGGGCCCAGCTTTGCAGCTTGTCGGTGGTCTGCCATTCCAGCCCGGCGTTGACCATATGGCGCGGGATCTTGTTGAGCGGTTCGCCCTTGAATTCCCCGGTGCGCTGTTCGGAGTCGGTATAGGTGTAGCTGGCGTTGAAGCGCAAATCGGTGGCCAGCCGCCAGGCCAGGGTGGCCTCGGCGCCCTGCATGCGCGCTTCATCCACGTTCATGCGGTTGCTGACGAAGTAATAGGCTTCGCCGGCGTTGCTGCAATCCCAGGTGGACGGATCGTTGCGGTCCGAAGACGGGTCGGATTGGCACTCCCGGTATTCGGTGATCTTATCCTTGAAGTCGGTCTGGAACAGCATAAGGCTGGTGGCGATGCCGGCGGGCAGATCCAGGGCGAAGCCGGCTTCGTAGTTGATGCTGGTTTCCGGGTCCAGATCCGGGTTGCCCTTGATGATGCCGCGGGGCTGGCCGGCGGCGGCATAGGGACCGCCGGTGACGCTGCCCCAGTCGTCGGCGGCTTCGCGCAGGGACGGCTGCCGGTAGCCGGTGGAGATACCACCCTTGAGGGTCAGCGCCGGGGTCAGGTGGTGCACCGCGTACAGACGCGGCGACACGTGGTTGCCGAAGTTCTCGTCCTTGTTGAAGCGCAGGCCGCCGGTGAGCGACAGTTTGCCTGTCAGGCGCCATTCGTCCTCCAGGAACACCGCGTATTGCCAGCGGCTGATTTCCGTGGCGTCGCTGGTGGGCAGCCGGTTGGTGGCGTAGTCGGTGAGTTCTTCGTCCTTGTACTGGGCGCCAAAGGTGACGATGTGGCGGTCGCCGAAGTAGGTGGCCTGGGTATTGGCGATCAGGGTTTCCAGGGTGATGCCGTCGCGCAGCCTGCCTTGCCGGTCCGGGTTCTCGGTTTTTTCGTTCTGCAGGTAGGACTCGGTGCTCCAGGCGTCGAAGTGGCCATCGTGGGTGAGGGCGGCGATTGTCTTTTTGAACAGCCGGTTCGAGCCGTCCACATCCGGTTGGTAGGACTTGCCCGGCGAGCCGTTACGTTCCTGGTGCACCTCGTCGTAGGACAGCGCCAGGTCGTTGCGTTGATCCGGCGTGAACACCAGTTTGGCGCCGCCGCCGCGTACCTTTTGCTCCTCGAAGCCGTCGAGAATTTCATCCTCGTCGCGGTGGCGGACCTGGCCGTTCACCTGCAACCCCAGTTTGTCCTCAAGCAACGGGCCGGCCAGGTACAGATCCGACTGCCGGGCGTCGCCGGATTTGCTGTTGTCCTGCAGGGTTACTTCGCTGCCGAACGAGCCGATCCACTGCTTTTGCACCTTGCGGGTGATGATGTTGATCACCCCGCCCATGGCCTCGGAACCGTACAGCGACGACATCGGGCCGCGAATTACCTCGATGCGCTCAATGGCGCGCAGCGGCGGCAGGTAATTCTGCTCCAGGCCCCGGTCCTGGCCGTTGCCGGTGGCCTCGCGGCCGGACAGGCGCCGCCCGTCCACCAGGATCATGGTGTACTTGGAGGCCATGCCACGCAGGCTGATGTCCTGGTACGAACCACCACCGGTGATGGTGACGCCGGGAATGTCCTTGAGGGCATCGGTAAGGTCCTGGTAGCTGTGACTCTCCAGCTGCTCCCGGTCGATCACGGAAATGGACGCCGGAGCATCGGCGATGTGCTGTTCGAAGCCGGCGGCGGACACCACGGTGACCGCTTCGAGAACATGGTTGTCGGCTTCGGCGGCCCCGGCACCCTGGGCGGCGAGGGCCACCGCCAGGGCCAGCGCGGAGGCGGCGGGGGAGGTTGGGTTCACGATAGGATTCCTTCAGGCAGGCCGATAAAAAAAAGAAAAACCGACGCGAGGCGCGTTCGGTAAAGCAGCCTTTATAGAAGATTGAACCTCAAATGTAAATGAGAACCAGTATCATTTATGGAGGTGAGGGATAGTCCCTCCGTGATCCGGCGGGCCCCGCTGGAGAAAAACGCCGGCCTGGGTAATGCTTATGGTTTTTCACGCTGCCAGGAGAGAGGCCATGGGCCAGTTTGATCGTATCGCCGAGATGATGACGCCGCCGTTCCTGCGGCTGCTGGGCGTGGAGACGGTTTCCATTGAATCCGGCCGGGTGGTGTCCCGGCTGCCGGTGCGCGAGGCGTTGCACCAGCAGAACGGCTATGTGCACGCCGGGGCGGTGGGCACTCTGGCGGATCACACCGCCGGCGCGGCGGCGGGCACCTTGCTGGACGACGCCCATATGCCGCTTACCGCCGAGTACAAGGTGAACATGCTGCGCCCGGCCCTGGGCGTGGCGCTGGTGTGCGAGGCCACGGTACTGAAGGCCGGCCGCGCCCTCACCGTGGCCGAATCGGAAGTGTTCGCCGAGGACGAACAGGGCCAGCGCAAGCTGATCGCCAAGGCCACCGTGACCCTGGCCATCGTGCCGGTGCGCTGAGCGCGGTCAAGAAGGGCCGGGCGTTGAGTGTCCGGAGAGTGAAGCAGCGACGGCTTCGCGCCTAAACTGACCGTTTTGGGGAGGCAGCAGGGAGCAGCCATGGCCGAGTTGGAGTTCTGGTTCGATTTCGCCAGTCCGTATGCCTATCTGGCGGCGGAAACCATTGAGCCCGCCGCCGCCGAGGCCGGCGTGACGGTGCGCTGGAAGCCGTTCCTGCTGGGGCCGATCTTCCAGGAGCAGGGCTGGAGCGATTCGCCGTTCAATCTGTTTCCCGCCAAGGGGCGCTATCTGTGGCGGGATCTGCAGCGGGAGAGCCGGCGCCTGGGGGTGCCCTGGCAAAGGCCCACCCGCTTTCCGTTCAACAGCGTCCTGGCCACCAAAACCGCCACCTGGATCGAGCCGGACCAGCGCCTGCCGGCGTACTGCCGGGCCCTGTTCCGGGCCGGCTTCGCCGAGCGCCGTGATCCGGCCACGCCCACGGTGGTGTCCGCCTGCCTGCGCGCCGCCGGTCTGGACGACGGGCCCCTGGAGCGGGCCCAGGCGGAGGAGGGCGGCGCGCGGCTGCGCGCCGACGTGCAGCGGGCCCGGGAGCTGGATATTTTCGGCGCCCCCTCGTTCGTGGTGAACGGGGAGCTGTACTGGGGCAACGAACGGATGGCGGCGGCCCTGGAGCGGGCCTGGATGAATCAGCCGCCGGCCTGACCGGTCAGTGGCTGCCGCCAGCGGCGCCACCAGGGTGACGGCGCCGCCGCCACCGGCGCCTGCTCGCCCAGGGTGGCCGGGTTGCTCAGGTAGGCGAGCACCAGCCGGGCCATGTCCACCCGGGGCTGGTAGTGCAGGAACAGCCCGCCCAGGGTGCCGAACACCCGCGCCAGCATCACGAACTCCGCCGGGATTTTTTCCACCGGGTCGTCGCCCATGCGAATCAGCAGGTCACGGACCTGGGCCATTACCTGTTCCGGGCCGGGCCATTGGCTGCCGTCGTTGCCCGCCGTGAGCAGCCCGTCGCGGAGCTGGTCGAGCAGGGCGTCGGTGAACGCCAGCAGGGTGTCCGGCTCGCCGCTGCGGGTCACGAAGCCCAGTTCATTCAGGGTCTCGGCGATCACCTGGCGCTCGCCGACGATGGACGCCTGCAACACCCGCAAATAGCCGCGCCGGAACGGTTCCGGCAGGGTCATGGTGCAGCCGAAATCCAGTACCACCAGGCGGCCGCTCGGCTCCACCAGCAGGTTGCCCGGATGGGGATCGGCCTGGAACACGCCGCCCACCAGCACCTGGTGGAACCAGGCGTCCAGCAGGGTGTGAAGGGTGGCGGCGATGGCTTCGTCGCGGCCCTGTTGGCGGTATTCGTCCAGCACCGTGGTCAGTTTGCGGCCGTCGATGAATTCGCTGGTCAGCACCCGCCGGCTGCACAGATGGTCCACGGTGGCGGGCACCGTCACCGCGTCCTTGCCGTCCAGGGCGGCGCGCACCTGGCGCATGGCGCGGGCCTCGCCCCGGTAATCCAACTCGTCGCGCACGGTGCGCTGAATCTCGCCGATGATGGTGTCGAAATCCATCGGTGGCAGAGCGCCGCGCACACTGTCGATAAAGATTTTCAGCAACGACAGATCCAGCTCGATCACGTCATCCAGGCCCGGCCGTTGCACCTTCACCGCCACCTGGCGGCCGTCCGGCAGACGGGCGCGGTGCACCTGGCCGATGCTGGCGGCGGCCAGCGGCTCCGGGTCGAACTGCTCGAACAGCTGCTCCAGGGGCGCGTCGAATTCCGCCTCGATCACCGCCCGCACCGCCTCGAAGCTTTCCGGGCGGGCCTGGTCCTGCAACTGGGCCAGTTCCTCTACCCAGGCGGCGGGCAGCAGGTCCGGCCGGCTGGACAGAATCTGGCCGATCTTCAGAAAGGCGCCGCCCTGTTCCAGGGAGGTTTTGCGGAACCGGCGGGCGTTCTTGCGATGCAGAGCGTCCAGGGCGGACTGCCGCATGCTGGAGGGTAGAAAGGCGGAGCGGGTGCCCCACAGGCGGTAGCTGGCCAGCACCCGGGTCAGCATCCAGCCGGTGATCGACAGCCGCTTGAGGCGGGCCGGCCAGCGCTTGGCTTCGCGGGCCAGTTCCTGGCACTCGTCGGCCACACCGCCGGCGCCGCTCTCGAAGGCGCGCCAGGCCACCAGGGCCTGGTCCGCCAGTTGCCGGCCCTGCCAGGCGGTGCGTTCGATGGCCTTCAGCGTGCCTTCCATGACCGCCAGCCAGGCGCCCAGGCCACCATCACGCTGATGGCCGCTGAACGCTTTCAGGGCCGGCCATTGCTGGCCGGTGGTGGAGCCGGCGGGCTCGCGGTTGGCGGGCGTGGCCGGTTTGGCGTGCTCGGTAACGGTCATGGAAGCTGCCCCTTGTCATTTAATGTATTACAAAATAGGGCAGCGAGACCGGTCTGGCAATGGCGATGTGAACACCTGTTACAAAAATCAGGTAAGGAGAGGGTGGGTATCGGGCTGGCGGTGGTGGCTGGAATGGGGGAATCGCGCCTGAAGTCGCTCCTACATCCAGAAGTCCCCCGTAGGAGCGACTTTAGTCGCGATAATCAATCGGCGGGGTCGCGCTCCAGGCAGTCGTGGCACAGCCACACCACCGGCGCCGCCGGTTCCGTGGTCAGGCCGCGCAGGGCCTTGTGGCCCCGGGCCAGGGCGATGCCACAGCGGGTGCACTGGGTGGGCCGGTTGACGATCACTTCCTGCCAGGCGTCCACGCTGTCCAGCAGGGCCCGGGCCACGGTGCCGCCCTGATCGGCGGGCACGAAGGCGGCGGGCTCCCGGGGCTGGCCCTTGGCGGCGGAGGCCAGGCGGCGGGCGTCCCGGGCCACGTTGTCCACCAGTTGCGAGGAGTCGGCGACGATGCCGTCCACCAGCCGGAAGCTGTCTTCCAGCACGTTGCGGATCAGATGGGAGACGGTGACCCTTTCCCGTTCGGCGGCGGTGCGCAGGCTGTCTTCCAGGTCCTGGGGTACGCGGGTCTGGATCACCCGGTCCTTGCGTTCGCCCTCCGCCGACGGGCGGCGGCCACGGCGGCTTCGGCGTGGAGTGTCTTTCATTGTGGTGGTGCCATTGGTGGTGATGTCCGGTGTTCGGTCTGACGGACAATGTACTACAAAAAAAGAACGCCTGCTTTTGCCCGGACCTAACGGACCACATCTCCCGTAGGAGCGACTTCAGTCGCGATCAAAGGTTGGGGCATCCGCATCGCGACTGAAGTCGCTCCTACGGAGAATGTGGGTCCGCCGCTGTTACTGCTTTGCTAACTGTTACCGCTGTCTCTGCTGCCTTGAAATATTGTTCTTTGTCAGGATATTTTCGGCCTGCCGAATCCGGCCGGATGGAAATAAAAACCCTTAAACCAGGTGCACCACGAGAATAATAAGGCGAAGCCGTATCATGGAAAGAGACTCTCCCTGCATTCCCCTGGGCCATATACAGACCTATTTTGATTTACGAAAAAGCCTGAGGCTGGAGCCGGAATGGCTATTGAAAAAATCGCACATGACAATCGATGAACCTCACGAAATTCTCGAGGTGATCATCGGCATTGATCAGCAGGTTTTTTATCGGAATGCGGGCATCGATTACAGCCCCAATGAAGCCAACCGCTTCGTCAGCACCCGCCAGGTGGTGGCGCTGGTGGATCAGGCGGTAAAGGCCCTGAAAATGCCTTATCTGGGGCTGGCCATGGGGAACCTGATGACCATTTCCCACCATGGCATGGCCGGGGTGGCGGCGGTCACCCAAACCACCCTGCGCGAGTGCCTGGATGTTATTTCCCGCTTCTGCGATGAACTTTTTCCGCCGCTTTCCATGGCCCCGCGCATCGAGGGTGACCTGGGTATTTTCGCCATCAGGGAAGAGATTTCACTGGCGCCTTATAGCCATTTTTTCTTCGAGCTGAACATGGTGAGTTTCTACAACATCATGTGGCATCTTATCGATAAAGAACGCCATGACTTCCGCGTGGATTTTCATTATCCGGAGCCGGCGTGGGGAAATATCTATCGCCGCTATTTCAAGTGCCCGGTGCATTTTGACCAGCCGGAAACCCGCATCGTCGGCCCCGCCAGCCTGGCCGAGGCGGAACTGCCGCTGGCCAATCGGCTGATGGCCATGTCGGCGGAAAAAATCCTGTTCGAGAACATCCCCACCCGGGCCATGCGATTTCTGCCGCTGCGTCTGCGGCGCATGCTGTTGCGCTACTATGGCGCTTTTCCTTCGCTGGAGAATGCCGCCTCGGAAATGGGCATGAGCGGGCGCACCTTGCGCCGCAAACTGGCGGAGCAGGGCACCAGCTATCAAAAGGAACTGGACCGGGTGCGCCAGCGCCTGTCCCGGGAGTATTTCGCCCGTGGCGGGCAATCCATTACCGAACTTTCCATGATGCTCGGCTTCACCGACTCTTCCGCGTTTGCCAAGGCATTCCGCCGCTGGACCGGGCTCTCCCCCAGCGAATTCATGGAGAAAGGCCCCACGGCTCGCTGACCGCGCCGGCCGTCTCCCCTGACACCTGCCCGCCACCGCCGTCACAAAAATGGCCATAAGAGCGGTGGCCAAATTCAGCTGGCCATATTTAACCGATAAATGTCCTGAATCATCCTGCACCGGGCGGCCCGGCTGATTAGCTTTCAGCTTCCCGGTGTGCGTTTACGTTGGGCGCCGCCGGAGGAATACAAAAAACATACAAGGAGACTCTCATGCGTATGACAAAAAAAATGGCCTCGCCCTTGCTGGGGCTGGTGGTCTCACTGGGCGTGACTCCGCTCACCGTTCAAGCGGCCATGGTCGGCCCGAACGATATGAGCTTTTACGATCCGCCCCAGATGACCTCCGGCGCCCCCGGCGACCTGACCTGGTACCGGCAAACCACCGTGGACCTGGGCGCCAACGCGGTGGCCCACCAGGCCTGGAACCTGGTCTATCGCTCCACCGATGCCAAGGGCGACAGCAACCGGGTCACCGGCACCGTGCTGGTGCCGCAGGCGCCGTGGCAGGGCTCCGGGCAACGACCGGTGATCAGCTATGCGGTGGGCACACACGGGCTGGCCCAGCGCTGCGCGCCCTCCCTGCAGATGGCCAACGGCACCGACTACGAAAACGCCAATATCGCGGCGGCCCTGCGGGCCGGCTATACCGTTCTGGTCTCCGACAACCCGGGCTATACCACCGGTGATTCGCCCACCTACATGTCCGGCGCCGCCCAGGGTCATGCGGTGCTGGATATCGTGCGCGCCGCCCGCCAACTGCCGGGCAGTGGCGTCACCAGCAATACCCGGGTCGCCGTGTGGGGTTACTCCCAGGGCGGTCAGACCTCCGCCCGGGCCGGCGAATTGCAGCCCGATTACGCCCCGGATGTGGACCTGGTGGCGGTGGCCTCCGGCGGTACCCCGGCGAATTTCTTCGACACCGCCGAGTACCTGAACGCCAGCACCGGCTCTTCCTTCCTGCTGCAGGCGGTGATCGGTCTGGCCGAGCAATATCCCCAGGGCATTCCGCTGGACACCCTGGCCAGCCCCTACGGCAAGGCGGAAATCGATAAGGTCAAAGCGGACCAGTGTGTGTTCGACACCCTGTTCGATTACATGAACAAGGACATCGCCGAATACACCGTCGGCAACCAGTCGCTGCAGCAACTGATCAGCATTCCCTCCGTCAATGACACCCTGGAAGAGCAGGCCCTGGGCGGTGAAAAAATGCCGGTGCCGATTTACCAGTACCACGGTACGGCGGACGAGTTCATTCCACTTGATCAGCACCTGGCGCTGAAGAAAAAATACTGTCGGAAGTTCAGCAATGTGACCTTCGGCGTGTACCCCAGTGAACACATCGTCACGCAATTCCAGGCGGCCCCCACGGTGCTCGAATGGCTGGACGACCGCATGGCCGGTGAGTTCACCCTGGGCACCTGTCTCACCCTGAAACCCAGACCCACCGCCAACGCCAACCCGGGCGGCGGCGATTTCGTGGTCACCCTGGACCAATGGCCGCTGGACGCCAATATTCACCTGGCCACCCTGGATCAGGACGTGGAGTTGCCGGAGGAATCCACCTTTACCGCCGACACCAACATGACCGCCGGCACCCTGGACGGTGATCTGGCGGTCCCGGACTTCTCCACCAAGCTCAACATCGTGCTTCCCCTGGATGTGAAACTGTCCGTGGAACCGAGCAGCAGCACCAGCGGCAGCGCTTCCCTGGACAATCAGGGCCAGCTGCATGTGGACGGCCAGGCCTTCGCCAATATCACGGTGAAGTCCGCCGGCGCCGGTGTGCTGCAGATTCCCTTTGGCTGCAAGACGGAAAATCCGGTGGCCTTCCCGGTGAAATTCGACGGCCCGATCTCCGATCTCGGCGCGGGCAATCTGACCTTCACCGGCACCACCACCTTCCCGCCCATGAAAGACTGCGGCCTGTTCAACAGCCTGTTCACAACCCTGATGTCCGGTCCGGGCCAGGAGTACTCCTTCAACGTGAGCCCGCCGGCGCCCACCACCTGGTAATGGCGGCAACAGCCCGGGCGCCGCACGCTGTGCGGCGCCCCCTATCAAGGAGGGATCATGAGTAGATTGAAGTGGTCGGGACTGGCGGTCGTTGTTGTGGTGGCCGGTGCCGCCTGGTTCTGGTGGTCGTCGCCGGGCAGCCCGGAGGCGCAAGACAGCCCCACCGATGAGGTTGTCGCCACCAAAGGGGACAGTGCGCAAACCGAACAGGACAGCGAACAGTACCGTGAGCTGGCCGAACAACAGGAACAGGCAGCCCGGGCGGTGCAGGGCCAGTTGGGAGAACCGGAATTCGATGGCCCGATCCATGAGCGCCCGGATTTTGTTTCGCCGATGGAATGGCGGGTGCTGAAGAGCGTGGCCGCCAGCAAAGCGGACAGTGACCGGGAGCTGACACGGCTGGTCAACCGGATACGTTTCGCCAAGCTGCGCGAACACTGGGACGAGCTCAAGGGCAGTGAGCAGACGGATCAACGACACGCCATCGCCAGGCAATTGCTTGATGATATTCCGCAGCGGGTGGATCAACGGGAGATGGACACCTCCCAGGCCCAGCAACTGCAACAACAACTGCTCGCGGACCTGATCAGCGATCCGGAGCAACGCCGCCAACGGGCGGCGGAAGAAGCCAAACGCATCGGCATCACCTTTGAGATGCAGGCGTCACAAGGCTGATTGATCAAAAGCCGTTGGTGGGGTCCGTGGTGGGTTCTATCCGAGACGCTACGAGGTCAGGCGGCACGGGGAGGGGCTGTAGGAGCGACTTCAGTCGCGATGAAGATGGCACCGGTGGGTGATCGCGACTGAAGTCGCTCCTACAGATTCCATTTAACCCATGGAGGGGGCAGCAACATTTAAGCGTTGGCATTGGTTACAGGTCTTCCTGGTGTTCCAGCCGCGTCGCGGTGTGGCGTTGGTGCTTGAGATTGCTGTGGGAGCGAGCGGGCGGCGCTCCGCTTTAGTCGCGGGGGGGGGCTGTAGGAGCGACTTTAGTCGCGATGAAGATGGCACGGTGGGTGATCGCGACTGAAGTCGCTCCTACAGCATCAACAAGCCCATGGAGGGGGCAGCAACATTCAAGCGTTGGCATTGGCTACAGCTCTTCCGGGTGTTCCAGCAGGGCGTTGGCGCGGGCGAGGATGGCGCGGCGTTTGTCGGGGTCCATGCGTTCCCAGTTTTTGTACACCCGGCTCATGCGCGGGTGTTTTTCAAAACGGGCGCGGTGGCGTTGGATAAAGTGCCAGTAGAGGCTGTTGAAGGGGCAGCTGTTGCTCTCCTCGGCGCTGCTGACCTTGTAGGCGCAGCCGGCGCAGTAGTCGGACATGCGCTGGATGTATTTGCCGCTGGCGGCGTAGGGTTTGGAGCCCAGGTAGCCGCCGTCGGCGTGCATCACCATGCCCAGGGTGTTGGGCAGCTCCACCCATTCGTAGGCGTCCGCGTAGACCGCCAGATACCACTCATGAATCTGTTTCACGTCCACGCCCAGCAGCAGGGCCAGGTTGCCGGTGACCATCAGGCGCTGGATATGGTGGGCGTAGGCGTGTTCCCGGGTGGCGCGTACCGCTTCCGCCACGCAGCGCATCTTGGTGTCGCCGCTCCAGTAGAACCAGGGCAGGTCGGCGTGGCTGCCCAGCCGGTTCTGTTCCTTGTAGTCCGGCATCATCAGCCAGTAGATGCCGCGCACGTACTCGCGCCAGCCGAGGATCTGACGGATAAAGCCCTCCACCGCGTTGAGCGGCGCCTGGCCCTGCTGGTAGCGCCGTTCCGCCGCCTCGCAGACCCGCAGCGGGTCGAGCAGGCCGGCGTTGATGTACAGGCTCAGCAGGCTGTGGAACAGAAAGTCGTCGCCTTCGGTCATGGCGTCCTGGTAGTCGCCGAAGTGGGGCAGGGCCTGCTCCAGAAAATGCTCCAGGGCCTGTTCCGCCTGGCTGGCGGTGACCGCGAACCAGAATGGCTCCAGATCGCCGAAGCGGTCCGGGTAGTGTTCGGCCACCTGGTCGATCACCTGGCGGGTGGTGGCGTCCGGTTCAAATCGCGGCGGGCCGGGCAGCCGGTGCTTGCCGTCGTAGCGCTTGCGGTTGTCGGCGTCGAAGTTCCAGCGGCCGCCCACCGGCTTGCCGTCCGGCTCCATCAGCAGGCCGGTGCGGCGGCGCATGTCCCGGTAGAAGTACTCCATGCGCAGCTGTTTGCGGCCGGCGGCCCAGTCCCGGAAGGCCTCCCGGGAGCATAGAAAGCGGTGGTCCTCCAGCAGCCGCACCGACAGGCTCAGGCGCTGGGGCCAGTGCCGCTTCATGGCTTCGCGCAGGCGGTATTCGCCGGGTTCGGTGACCAGTAATTCGGCGGGGTCGAGATCCCGGGCGCTTTTCAGCACCGCTTCGCACAGGTCCTCCAGGCCGTCGTCCAGTTGATGGTAATCCACCGTCCAGCCCTGGCGGCGCAGGCGCGCGGCGAAGTGGCGCATGGCGCTGAACAGGAACGCCAGCTTCTTGCGGTGGTGGGGTACATAGCCGGCTTCTTCGCGCACCTCGGCCATGACAATGCGGTCCCGGGCCGGGTCGCCTTCGGCCAGGCTGGTCAGGCCGGTGCTGAGCTGGTCGCCGAGAATCAGGATCAGGCGTGGGCGGGGCATGGGACGTCCTTTTCGTGGCCGGGCTTGGGTGGCTGCCCAGGACAGCATAGCCAACCGCCATCAACGACGGGTCAAGCCAGCGCCGGCGTGTTTCAGTCGAGACGTTTGTTCACGCGCAGGATGGCCACGCCCAGGGCCACCGCCGAGAACACCCCCAGCGCCAGCAGTTCCGGCCACAGCGAGGTGAGATCGGCGCCGCGCAACATGATGCCCCGGCTCAGCCGCACGAAGTGGGTGAGCGGCAGGATCTCCGCGAACCACTGGGCCGGGCGCGGCATGCCTTCGAACGGAAACATAAAGCCGGACAGCAGGATTTGCGGCAGGAAGGTGAAGATCGCCGCCTGCATGGCCTGGAACTGGCTGCGCACCACGGTGGAAATAAGGATGCCCAGTGCCAGGCTGGCGACGATAAACACAAGCGCCGCCAGGTACAGATCCAGCAGCGGCCCGCGCACCGGCACCTGGAAGATCAAATGGCCGAGCAGCAGCACCAGGCTGGTCTGGATCACCCCGATGCCGATGAACGGCAGCACCTTGCCCAGGGTCAGCTCCGCCGACGACAGCGGCGTGGTGATCAGGAACTCCTGGTTGCCGTGCTCCCGTTCGCGCACCAGGGCGATGGCGGTGAACATCACCATGGTCATGGTAAGGATGACGCCGATCAGGCCGGGCACGGTGTTCAGCGGCGCCTGACGCCGCGGGTTGTAGTAGGCGGCCACCGCCACCGGGCTGGACGGCGGGCTCAGGGACTGGCCCCGCAGGTAGGCGCGAACCGGGAACTGGCTTAACTGGCGGGCGGCCTGCTGCACCACCTGGTCGGAGCCGTCCACGATCAGCTGCAGGGGCGGCTGGTCGGTGGTGAGCCGGTGCTCGAAGTCCGCCGGCACCACCACGATCACCTTGACGTCGCCGTTGCGCAGCAGGGTCTGGGCGCCGCTGCTGGTGGCCGGTGCGTAAAGAAAATCGAACACCCGGGATTGGTGCAGCTCGTCGATCACCTGGCGGCTGCGGCTGCTGTGGGCCTGGTCCACCACGGCGGCGGGCAGGTGGCGCACGTCCATATTGATGGCGTAGCCGAACAACAGCAGCTGCATGATCGGGATGCCCACGATCATGGCGTAGGTGAGCCGGTCGCGTTTGAGCTGGCGCAGCTCCTTGGTAACCACCGCCCACAGGCGGTGCACGCTGAACCCGATCATGACCGTGCCTCGCCGTGTTCCGGGCGCCCCAGGGTGGCGGCCACGAACACGTCCTCCAGGTTAACGTCGGTGACCGCCACGGTGGCGTCCGGGTCCACATCGCGTACCCGCTGGCGCACCGTGGCCAGGGTCGCTTCGTCGTCCACCAGCACGCGCAGGGTGGCGCCGATCTGGGCGCAGGAACGGACGCCTTCCTGATCGTCCAGGGCATGTTGGGCGCGGCGCGGGTTGGCGGTGGTGACCAGCAGGGAAACTCCGCGCATCTCCTCCTTGAGCCGCGCCGGGCTGCCTTCCGCCACCAGGGCGCCGTCCTGAAGAATGGCCAGCCGGTGGCAGCGTTCCGCCTCGTCCATGTAATGGGTGGAGACCAGCAGGGTGGTGCCGCCGTCGGCGAGGCCGAACAGCACGTCCCAGAAGTCGCGCCGGGATTGCGGGTCCACCGCGCTGGTGGGCTCGTCGAGAAACAGCAGCTCCGGGTCGTTGAGCACGGCGGCGGCCAGCGCCAGCCGTTGCCGCTGGCCGCCGCTCAGGGTGCCCGCCAACTGGTCGGCAAGGGTGCCGAGCCGGTAGGTGTGGAACAGCTGGTCCAGCCGCTCGCGCCGTCGCCCCCGGGACAACCCGAATAGCCGCGCCACGAAGTCCAGGTTCTCCCGTACGCTCAGGTCCCGATACAGAGAGAAGCTCTGGGTCATGTAGCCGATGCGTTGTTTAAGCGCCTCGGCCTGGCGGGGGATGTCCAGGTCCAGCACCTGGATGTCGCCCTCGCTGGGCAGCAGCAGCCCGCACAACATGCGGATGGTGGTGGACTTGCCGCAGCCGTTGGGGCCGAGAAAGCCGTACACCTGGCCCCGTGGCACGGAAAGATCCAGGTGATCCACCGCCACCAGATCGCCGAAGCGGCGGGTCAGGCCCCGGGTGAGGATCGCCGGGCCGGCGTCTTGATCAGTCATCGCCCTGTGCTCCCTGGCCGTCCACCGGCCAGGCCTGGCAGGGCAGGCCGGCGGGCAGTTGTTGCGCGGCCTCGCCCTGGAGCACCAGCTCCGCCTGGTAGGAGAGCCGGTTGGCGTCGTCGCCGGTGAGCGCATAGTAGGGGGTGAAGGCCGGTTCGCTGCGCACGCTTCGCACCACCGCCTGGAACGGTTCGTCGATGCCGTCCACCTGTACCCGGTAATGGTCGCCCGGGTTTACCGACGTGCGCCGGGGCTCGGGGATGAACACCCGCGCGTAGGGCGCGTCGCCGGCCAGCAGGGTGACCAGGGGGGTGCCGGCGGCGGGCTGATCGCCGAGGCGGTGGGGCAGGGCGTCCACCCGCCCCGGCGCCGGCGCCCTCACATCCAGGCGTTGGCGGCTTACGGTGAGGCCGGCGACCCGGGCCTCGGCGCTGGCCACCGCCGCCTGTGCCTGTTCCAGCTGTTCCGGGCGGGTGCCGTGGAGCAGTTCGGTGAGGCGGGCTCTCTGGGCGTCGACCCGGGCCTCGGCGGTGTCGAAGGCGTTGCGGGCATTGTCCAGGCCGGCCTTGGCCAGGGCGCCGCGCTCGCGCAGGGCCCGGGCCCGTTTCAGGGCGGTGCGGGTGGTGTCCCGGTCGCTTTGCGCCTGGGCCAGCTCCGCCCGGGCGGCGTCCACCGTCTCGATGCGGGCGCCGTGACGCAGCTCCGTCAACCGCGCCTGCTGCTGTTGGAGGGTGGCGCGGGCTTCGTCCAGCTTCGCCTGGGTGCGGCGGGGGTCCAGGCGCAGCAGCAGCTGCCCTTGCTCCACCTGTTGCCCCTCGCGCACCGCCATTTCGGTGACCGGCTCCGAGGCCTCGGCGAGGATATCCACCCGGTCCCATTCCAGGGTTCCGGGCAGCGGCTCCGGCCGGTCGTCGCAGGCGCTCAGCAGGGCCAGGCAGCAGACGGCGGGGAGCAGGCGGGCAACGGCGTTCATGGTGGTCCTCCGAGGCCCCGGTCGAGCAGGGCCAGCACGTGGTTGATCAGATCGTCGGTGTCGATGTCGCCGTGGTCCGGCAGCTGTGACCAGATCGGCCGCGCCGCCAGGGTGAACATGGTCAGCCCGATCAGCGAGATGGGGAAAAGACGTGGCTCCAGGTCCGGGTTGAGCTCGCCCCGGGCCTGGCCCCGGGCGACGATTTCCCCCAGGCGCCGGAACAGGCCGGGCACGTTGCGGCGCATCAGCAGCGGCCGCAGCCGGCCTTCCAGGGAGATGATTTCCTTGATCCACAGCGGCGGCAGCCAGGGGGCGGAGTCCACGGTGACGATCAGGTGCCGGGTCAGGTCGCGGATCACCGCCCGGGCCGGGCGCTCCGGGTCGGCGTTGAGGATGATATCCGCGGTGGGGGCCATCAGGCTGAGGATGCGTTCCTCGACGATGGCCTCCAGCAGCTTGTCTTTGTTGCCGAAGTAATAGTGCATCAGCGCCGGGGTGGCGCCGGCGTCACGGGCGATGCGGTTGAGCGGCGTGCCGGCCACGCCGTGCTCGCCGAACAGGCCCACGGCGCTGTCCAGGAGCCGGTCGCGCAGGTTGCCGGCTTCCTGGCTGGGGCGGCCGCGCCGTCGCGGGGGAGTGTCGGGGGTCTTTTTCATGGTGTTAATTTAATTAACATTTAATTTAATTGAAAGGGCCGCTTGCCGCTCCGGCCAGGGTGGCTGGGCGATGAACCACGGTGCCGGCCATGCCATTCGGCGTCAGTTTCATTATCATGGGGCGCTTGCCCGCCTCGGGCAGGGTTCCCCGGGGGAACGAAGACGCTTCAGGACCGCCAATGATTCAGAAAAGAACCATCAATGTGCGCCGCGTGGTGAAGGTGCTGCAGGGCGCCGCCCGTGGTGGTGTGAGTATCCCCGCCCTGTTGGATGACTGTGGCATTGAGCGGCGGGTCCTGGAGGACCCGGATGCACGTATTGAGCGTGGTACCTTCATTGAGCTTATGCTGCGCGTTATGGAACAGACCCAGGACGAGTTCCTGGGCTTCGGCCAGGGCCGCAAATCCAAGCCCGGCACCTTCTCGATGATGGCCCATGCGGTGATCAACTGCCCGAATCTGGAGGCGGCGGTGACCCGGGGCATCGATTTCTACGGGCTGTTCGACCTGAGCGTGGGCAGCGTCCTGGTGCGCGACGGCGACCAGGCTCGGCTGATTACCCGGGTGGACCCGCGCCTGGACTTCCGCGATGTGATCATCGAGGCGATGCTGTTCCTGTCCCTGCGCTTCATGAGCTGGCTGGTGGGCAAGCCGGTGGAACCGGAGGCCGTGTATCTGGATTACGAGCCGGTGCGCGAGGACGACGAGTACCGCTTTATGTTCGATTGCCCCACCTACCACCGCAGCGACCTGAACCAGGTGGTGTTCCCGGCCCATTATCTGGATCTGCCGCTGGTGCAGAATGAACTGTCGCTGTCCAAGTTCCTGCGCGATTCCCTGGCCCGGCTGTTTGACGGCAAGGTCCACAATGTGGGCCTGCCGGCGCGCATCCGCGCCATTATCTCCGAGGAGTACGGCAACCATTTCCCAGACTTCGGGGAAATCTGCGAAAAGCTGGACATGACCCCGCAGACCCTGCGCCGCCGGCTCAAGGAGGGCAACACCAGTTACCAGGAGATCAAGGATTCGATCCGCAAGGACGCCTCGGTGTACTACCTGTCCAAACCGGAACTGAGCATCGACGAAATCGCCCTGTTGATGGGCTTCAGCGAAGCCAGCTCGTTCCACCGGGCGTTCAAGAAATGGACTCACCAAACCCCGTCCGCCTACCGGCGGCTTTATTTCGGCGATGCACACGGAGACTTCAATGACCGCCGCTGACGACGCCACCGCGCGCCTGCTCGTAACCTGCCCGGACCAGCCGGGCATCATCAGTGCCGTTTCCACTTTTCTGTACAACCACGGCGCCAACATCACCGATTTTGACCAGCACTCCAGCGACCAGCAGGACGGCACCTTCTTCCTGCGTCTGGAATTCCAGACCCCGGACCTGGACTGCAGCCACGAGGCCCTGGAAAACAACTTCCGCAATCGGGTAGCGTCGCGCTACGGCATGCACTGGCACATCAGCCCGCCCGGCGCCAAGAAGCGCATGGCGATTCTGGTGTCGCGCCATGATCACGTGCTGATGGACCTGCTGTGGCGGGTCTCCCGGGGTGATATGCCGGCCACCATTCCCATGGTGATCAGCAACCACGACGACCTGCGTGACGAGGTGGAGCGCTTCGGCATTCCCTACCACCACATTCCGGTCAACAAGGACAACAAGGCGGAGGCGGAAGCCCAGGCCCTGGAGCTGTTGGAAGGGCAGGTGGACGTGATCGTACTGGCCCGCTACATGCAGATCCTGAGCCCGGAGTTCGTGTCCCGGCATCCGCATCGCATCATCAATATCCACCACTCGTTCCTGCCCGCCTTCGTCGGCGCCAACCCCTACCAGCAAGCCTGGGACCGGGGCGTCAAACTGATCGGCGCCACCAGCCACTATGTCACCGAGGACCTGGACCAGGGCCCGATCATCGAGCAGAACGTGCAACGGGTCTCCCACCGCCACTCCCCCTCCGAACTGCGTGGCCTGGGCCAGGACGTGGAACGCCAGGTGATGCTGCGCGCGGTGCGCTGGCACCTGGAAGACCGCATCATCGTCGACGGCAACAAGACGGTGGTGTTCGTTAAGTAGCCACCCGCCACGTGTTGTAGGAGCGACTTCAGTCGCGATTAAGGCGGAGTTGAAAGTTACAAGTTAAAAGTTGAAACGCGGACCGGGCCCTGCGACCCAGCAAGGCCTTGCCCGCGATTTCGGCTCCCGGGAAAGCCGGCCATGGCCGAAGGCCGCGCAATATCGTTTCAGCGCGGACCTTTCAACTTTGAACTTTCAACTGGCCATTGCCTGGATCGCGGCTGAAGCCGCTCCTACCAAAGGAGATAACATGTCCGAGGAAATGTTCCTGGCCCTGTGCCGGCCGGGGTTCGAGTCGGATCTGGCGGCGGAGCTTACCGATCGTTGCGCGGAGCTGGGGGCGTCCGGTTACCCCCGCACCAGCGACGGCAGCGGCTATGTGCTGTGGAACAACCTGCAAGGCAACCCGGAAGCGTTGCTGCAAACCGGGCTGGTTTTCGGGCGTTCATTTTACCCGCTGACGGCGTCCTTCGAGGATCTACCGGAGCAGGATCGC
This sequence comes from Alloalcanivorax gelatiniphagus, assembly GCF_005938655.1. Lineage (GTDB taxonomy): Bacteria > Pseudomonadota > Gammaproteobacteria > Pseudomonadales > Alcanivoracaceae > Alloalcanivorax > Alloalcanivorax gelatiniphagus. The sequence goes on along the minus strand of NZ_VCQT01000027.1, from coordinate 27,743 downwards.
ATCGGTGCCCTGTGGCCGGAGTTGCAGCTGCAGGGGCCGTTCTCCGAGCTGTTTCTGGAGCACGCCGATACCAACGCGGGCCGCGAACTGGCCGGCTTTCTGCGCGGTTTTCGCAAGGCCCTGGAGCCCAAGCTGCGCAAGGCCGGGTTGCTGCGCGGCAACGCCGACCGGCGTCTGCATCTGTTTTTCGACGATTCCCGCCACGGCCATGTGGGCCTCAGCCCGTCGGGTATTCCGCTGCCGGAGGGCGGTCTGACCCGCCTGCGGTTGTCGCCGGAGGCGCCCAGCCGCTCGGCGCTGAAGCTGGAGGAGGCGCTGCTGCGCTTCGTCGGGCGCGGCAAGCCGCCCGGGTTGCACACCGCCGTGGATCTGGGCGCCGCCCCCGGCGGCTGGAGCTGGCAGCTGGCGCGGCTGGGCCTCAAGGTCACCGGCGTGGACCACGGCAAGCTGGCGCCGGCGCTGCTGGACGAATACCCGGTGCGCCATGTGTCCGGAGATGCCTTTACCTGGCGCCCGGAGCGGCCGGTGGATCTGGTGGTGTGTGATGTGGTGGACAAGCCCGCGCGCACCGCCGCGCTGATGCAGAAGTGGCTGGAGCAGGGCTGGGCCCGGGTGGCGCTGTTCAATCTCAAGCTGCCCATGTCGCGCCGCTACCGGGAGAGCCAGGCCCTGCTGGAGCGTTTGGCCAGTGGCCTGGAACGGCAGCGCCCGGGGACCTTGATCCAGGCCGCCCATCTTTACCACGACCGGGAGGAAATCACCGTCTGGGTGGACACCCGTGCCCCCTGAACGGCAGCCGTCGGTGCCGGCCCTGCTGGGCACGCTGGCGGTGCTGTATTTTCTGCAGGGCCTGCCCGCCGGCCTGCTGGCCAAGGCGGTGCCGTCCCTGGCCCGGGAGGCGGGTTTGTCCCGGGAATGGATCGGTCTGCTGGCCCTGGCCGCGCTGCCCTGGGCGCTGAAATTCCTGTGGGCACCCTGGGTGGACCGGCTGGGCTGGGGGCGGCCCGGCCATCGCAAGCGCTGGGTGCTGGCCTGCCAAGGGCTGGTGATGGTGATTTTGCTGGTGCTGGCGGTGCCCGGCCGGGCGCCCTGGTTCCAGGCTGGCTTCCCGCTGTTGGTGTTGCTGCTGCTGTTGCTCAACCTGGCCAGCGCCACCCAGGACGTGGCCGCCGATGGCCTGGCGGTGCGCCTGCTGCGCCCGGACCTGCGCGGGCCGGGCAACAGTCTCCAGGTGCTGGGCTACAAGGTGGGCCTGATGCTCAGCGGCGGGTTGCTGCTGATCGCCACGGACTGGATCGGTTGGCGCGGCAGTCTGATCGGCATGGCCCTGCTTACCGGGCTGTTGCTGATTCCGGTGGCCGCTTTCGCGGAACCGGCGGAGCAGCGCCCGCCGCCACCGGTCCCCCGTGGCCGGGCCTGGTGGCGGCCGTTCCGGTCGTTCTGGCGGCGCCCGGGGCTGGGCTGGTGGGCGGTGATCCTGATCGGTTACAAGGTCGGCGACGGTTTCGGCAGCCGCATGATCAAGCCGTTTCTGGTCGACCAGCACTGGTCGCAGACCGCCATCGGCCAGCTCGATCTGGTGGCGTCGTTGGTGGGCATGGCCGGCGCCGCGCTGGGAGGCCTGTGTTTGTTGCGGATGCGCCGCCGGGTCGCGCTGATCGGCTTTGGTGCTCTGCAGGCGCTGGCCTTCGTGGGCTGGTGGGCGGCGGTGCATACGCCGGCCTGGATCTGGCCGGTGGCACTGTTCGAGCAGTTCGCCGACGGGCTGTCCACGGTGGCGTTGTTCGTGGTGATGATGGATTACTGCCGCCGCGACCGGGAGGGCACCGATTACACCTTGCAGGCGTCCCTGTACCTGGTGGCCACCGGCCTGTTCACCCTGGTGAGCGGCTTCAGTGCCTCCCGATTCGGCTACGATGGCCACTTCCTGCTTGCCGCCGCCCTTGGCGGGTTGGTTATAATGGCCGCCCTTTTCTGGACCGCCCCCGGGGAAGCCGATACCCGCCATGACTGATATTCAGCCCCACCACCATCTGGACGCCACCGGCCTGCTTTGCCCCGAGCCGGTGATGATGCTGCACGGCAAGGTGCGCGACATGGCACCCGGCGAGGTGCTGGAAGTGCGCGCCACCGACCCCTCCACCGAGCGTGACATCCCAAAGTTCTGCCAGTTTCTCGGCCACCGGTTGCTGGACAGCGGCCGTGACGGCGAGCTGTATCTTTACTGGATCGAGAAGAAACCGGCCTGACCGGCGCCGGCGGCTTGCCGCCGCGCCCGTGTCGAGGCGGTGGGGCGCCAATTGCCTTGCCTCCGTTTTCCCTTAGCGTCGATGGTTGGAGGTTCGCTGTCCGTGGTTGTTGGGGCGCGGCGGTGAACAAAACCAATAACAACAAGACTGGGGGAACGATCATGCGTATCGGTATCGTCGTGGATTCCACCTGCGATTTACCCGAAGCCTATTACCAGGAACACAATATCCGCATCCTGCCGATTTCCATCCGGCTCGGCGACGAGCTGCTGGTGGACAAGCGCGGCAGTGCCGACACCGCCCGTTTTTATCGGGACCAGCTGGACGCCAAGGGCCGCGACGCGGAATCAATTCCGTTTTCCGTGGACCAGATTCGTTCGGTGTTTCTCGAGGAACTGGTGCTCGACTACGACCTGGTGTTCTGCATCACCGTCTCCGGTAAACGCAGCCAGATTTTCGACAACGCCACCCAGGCCTCGTTCTCGATCCTCAAGGAGTATCAGAAGGTGCGCGCCGACGCCGGCGTGCCCGGACCCTTCTCCATGCGGGTGATCGACAGCAAGACCCTGTTCTCCGGCACCGCGGTGCTGGTGTGCGAGGCGGTGGAGCTGATCCGCAGCGGCGCCAACCGCAACGCCATCCGCCTGAACATTGACCAGATGATCCCGCATATCTGTGGCTATATGGTGCCCGAGGATCTGGGCTATGTGCGCGACCGGGGCTTCAAGAAGGGCGAGCGCAAGCGGCTCTCGGATTCCATGCGCGGGCTGGCGCTGACGGTGGGTTCTGCGCTGTCCATGCACCCGGTTATCCGTATCCACGGCGGCGAGGAAAACCCGGCCACGGTCAACCGCAGCTACGAGAAGTCGGTGCGCCGCCTGTTCGAGCACGTGGCCGGCCGCATCCGTGGCGGACACCTGATTTCCCGCCATGTGTGCCTGAGTTACGCCGGGGACATGGAGCGGGTGCCGGCCATGCCCGGCTACGGTGACCTGAAAGCCGCCGCCGACGATAAAGGCATCAAGCTGCTGGTTTCCACCATGAGCCCCACCGGCGCCATCAACGTGGGCGCCGGCTGTCTGTTCGTGGCCTATGCCAGCGAGAACGATCAGTTCGATTAACGGCGGCAGCAACCTGTAGGAGCGGCTTCAGCCGCGATCCGGGGGCGGTGGGGGATCGCGGGGGGTGGGATCGCGGGGGGATCGCGACTGAAGTCGCTCCTACGGTCGCTCCTACATTTTTGGGGCGGATCAGTCCCGGAAGCGCTTGGTCAGGTCCTGGTAGGCATCGATGCGGCGGTCGCGCAGGTAGGGCCAGATGCGGCGCACGGCTTCGCTGCGCTGCATGTCCAGGTCGGCCAGCAGCACCTGCTCGCCGTCCTCGCCGGCGCGGGCCAGAAACTCCCCCTGGGCGCCGCACACGAAGCTGTTGCCCCAGAACTGAATGCCGCCGTCGCCGTCCGGCGCCGCCTCGAAGCCGGTGCGGTTGGCCACCAGTACCGGCAGGCCGTTGGCCACCGCGTGGGCACGCTGCACGGTGATCCAGGCGTCCAGCTGGCGGGCCTGTTCTTCCAGGTCGTCTTCCCGGTCCCAGCCGATGGCGGTGGGGTAGAGCAGCAGGTCCGCGTCGGCCAGCGCCATCAGCCGCGCCGCCTCCGGGTACCACTGGTCCCAGCACACCAGCACGCCCAGCTTGCCGACGCTGGTGCGGATCGGCGTGAAGCCGGACTGGCCGGTATTGAAGGTGGCGTCGCCGGGGGTGAAGTAGAACTTCTCATAGAAGCCGGGATCGTCGGGGATGTGCATCTTGCGGTACAGGCCCGCCAGGTTGCCGTCCCGTTCCAGTACCACGGCGGTGTTGTGGTAGAGGCCGGTGGCGCGCTTTTCGAACAGGCTGGCCACCAGCACGATGTTCAGCTCCCGGGCCAGAGCGCCCAGGGCGTCGGTGCTGGGGCCGGGGATGGTTTCCGCCAGATCGAACACCGAGGTGTCCTCGGTCTGGCAGAAGTACAGGCTGCGGTGCAGCTCCTGGAGCATCACCAGCTCCGCGCCGGCGGCGGCGGCCTCGCGGATCTTGTCCATGGAACGTTCCAGATTGGCGGCCGGATCGGCGCCGTTTTGCTGCTGGACGACGGCAACGCGCATGGCGGGCGGCTCCTTGCGGGGGTTAGGGAGTACTTTGTTAGAGAGTACTTGGCTAGAGAGTACCTTGCGGCAACTGCATGGTGACACAGTGCAGGCTGCCACCCTGTTCGATCAATGGCCGGCAGGGAATGCCCTGCACGGTCCGATGGCCGGCCACCGCCGCCAGGGCGTCGAGTGCCGCCTGATCGGTGGCGCAGCCGTACACCGGCACCAGAATCTTTTCATTGGTGATCAAGAAATTGGCGTAGGTGGCCGGCAGGCGCTCGCCCTCGGCGTCGTACTGGGGCTCCGCCATGGGCAGGCGCACCAGCTCCAGGCCCTGGTCCCGGGCCAGGGTTTCCAGCTCCCGGGCCATGGCCGCCAGATCGGCATGGTGGGGGTCGGCGGGGTCGTCGCAGCCCACATAGGCCACCGTGGTGGGATTGACGAACCGGGCCAGGGTGTCCACATGGGCGTCGGTGTCGTCGCCTTGCAGCTCGCCGTGGTCCAGCCACCAGATGCGCTCCACGCCCAGGGTTTCCCGCAGGCGGGCTTCCAGCTCCTGTTCGTTGAGCAGCGGGTTGCGGTTGGGATTGCGCAGGCAGGCCCGGGTGGTGAGCAGGGCGCCACGGCCATCGGTGTCGATGGCGCCGCCTTCCAGCACCAGGTCCACCGCCTGCCGGGGGGCGCGCCAGGGCAGGGCGGCGTTCACCGCGTCGTCCCGTTGGGCGGCGAATTTGTGGCCCCAGCCGGTGAAGCGGAAGTCCAGCAGCGTCAGGGTGCCGTCCCGCTCCACGCTGATCGGACCGAAATCCCGGGCCCAGGTGTCGTCGTAGGGCACCTGCTCGATGCGCAGCCGGGTCAGGTCGATGCCCGCGTCGCGCAGCTTTTGACGGGCCGCCGTCGCCGTGGCGCGGTCGCGGCACAGCAGCAGCACGCCCTCATGGTCGAGCAGGGCGGCGATCAGGGCGGTGTAGGTGGCGTGGGCGGCGTCCAGCTGGCCGGCCCAGTCGGTGCCGGCGTCGGGCCAGGCCAGCAGCACGCCCCACTGGGGCTGCCATTCGGGCAATAGCATCGGGTGACTCTTATGGTGGCGGTGGTAAACGGCGCGATTGTCAGCCCGGTGCCGGGCAGCGTCAATAGCGCGCCCGGCGGTGCCCTCCGGCGGCGTTCTAGTCGGCCTTGGCGCGGGGCTCGTCGGCGCCGTCGCGCTGCGGCTCGCGGCGCTCTTCCTGTTTCTCGTCGTTGTCGATGACGATGCGGCCGGACACCGGGTCGAAGCGGAAACGGCCGGCTTTTTCATCGGACGGTTCGCTGTTCTCCACCGGTTGCTCCGGGCGCTGCTCGCCTTCACGCCGTTCCTCTTTCTCGTCGGCGCGGGCGCGCACCGCGGTGCTACCGGGGGATTTATGGGATTCGTCGGTGTCGTCATCGCCACGGCCGCCACGGGGGGCGGATTGGTCGTCACTGTCCGCGTCCTCGTTGCGGATCTCCGAGCGGGTTTCGATCTGCGCTTCCTCGTCCTCCACATCCGGCGGCAGCGGATGGCCGGCCTGGCGTTCCACCGCGGTGGTGCCCGGCTGGCCGTCGGCGGCGGCCTTTTCAGCGGCTTCTTTCTTGCCCGCGTCTTTCTCGTCGACGCTGTGCAGCACGGTGTCGTTCTCGAAATAGACCGTGAAACCGGGATAGTGCCAGCGGCTGATCGGCGGCTGCCCCACCGGGGCCTGGCGGCTGTCGGGCTCGCCATACTGCTGGCGTACCTGGGCCTTGCTCATGCCACGGGTGGGGCCGTCGGCGGCGATGGCATTGAACGGAAGCAGAAGCGGCACGCACAGCAGTGCTGCCAAGGCGGTCTTCATGGTGGTTTTTCCCCCAGTCATTGGTCGTCCTGACCGTAAGCATCCACAGTCTGAACCTTTGTTCAAGCGCTATGGTCATAAATCCCCGGTGCGTCGCCGGCAACCGGCGACCGATACGAATTCAACCAGGACCGCGCCGAGCGGTCGCGGATGCCGGTCACACCCCTGTTTGCATGCGGGAGTGTCTGGCGCCGCCTGACCGTTTAGTGCTTAAATGCGCGCCATGTTTCGACCCTTTGCCCTGTTCGTGGGACTGCGTTATACCGGTGCCCGCGCTCGTAACAGCTTTATCTCCGTGATCACCCTGATCTCCGCGCTCGGGCTGATGCTCGGCGTGGCCGTTCTGATCACCGTCCTGTCGGTGATGAACGGCTTCGACCGGGAACTGCAGACGCGCATCCTGGGGATGGTCACCCATTTGTCGATCCATGGCCGCGAGCCGGTGAAGGACTGGCAGGCCCTGGCCGAGCAGGTGCGCGGCTTCCCCGGCGTGGAAGCGGCGGCGCCGTTCATCCAGCTGGAAGGCATGCTCACCCACAAGGGCAATGTGGCCGGCGCCCTGGTCAACGGCGTGGAGCCGGAGGCCGAGCGGCGCGTCTCCATCGTCGGCGAGATGATGTGGGAAGGGGACTTCGACGCCCTCAAGGACGGCGACTTCGGGGTGGTGCTGGGCTACGGCCTGGCCCGCAAGCTGGACGCCGAGGTGGGCGACAAGATCACCCTGGTGCTGCCCGAGGCCAGCGTGTCACCGGCCGGCGTGATGCCCCGTTTCAAACGCTTCAAGGTGGTGGGCGTGTTCCGTGCCCGCGCCGAAGTGGATGGCCTCTACGCCTATGTGTCCGCCGGGGACGCCGCCGTGCTGCACCGACGACCGGGCACCGTGGAAGGCATTCATCTGCGCCTCACCGATCTGTTCGCGGCGCCGGAGGTGGGCTGGCAGTTGCAGCGCGCCCTGGGCGACCGCTACTACACCACCGACTGGACCCGCACCCACGGCAACCTGTTCCAGGCGATCCGCATGGAGAAGAGCATGATGACGCTGTTGCTCAGCTTCATCGTGGCGGTGGCCGCCTTCAATATCATTTCCAGCCAGGTGATGCTGGTCACCGAGAAGCGCGGCAACATCGCCGTGCTGCGTACCCTGGGCGCCTCGCCGGGCACCATCATGCGTATCTTCATGGTGCAGGGGGCGGTGATCGGTCTGGCCGGTACTTTCCTGGGCACCGTGCTCGGGGTGCTGCTCGCCAACAATGTGAGCGACCTGGCGGCCTGGATCGAGAAGACCTTCAATACCCGGCTGTTCGACGCCTACTTCGTCAACTATCTGCCGTCGCAACTGGAGTGGAGCGATGTGGGCGGGATCGTCGCCATCGCCATGGTGATCACCTTCGCCGCCACCCTCTATCCGTCCTGGCGGGCCAGCCGCGTGCAACCGGCGGAGGCGCTGCGCTATGAATGACACTGTGGTTGCCAACGAGGCCGGCAACGAGGCGGTGCTGGCCGCCGAAGGACTGATCAAGCGCTACCCGGAAGGGCGCGGCGAACTGGAAGTGCTCAGTGGCGTGAACCTGACCGTGCGCCGGGGCGACACCGCCGCCATCGTCGGCTCCTCCGGCTCCGGCAAATCCACGCTGCTGAATCTGCTCGGTGGCCTGGATTCCCCCACCGAAGGCCGGGTGGCCATCGGCGGGCAGCCGCTGGCCGGCCTGGGCGACCGGGGCCTGGGCCGCATCCGCAACCGCTACCTGGGCTTCGTCTACCAGTTTCACCATCTGCTGCCGGAGTTCACCGCCCTGGAAAACGTGGCCATGCCGCTGCTGATCCGTGGCCTGCGGCCCGCCGAGGCCCGGGAACGGGCCGCCACCGTGCTCGCGCAGGTCGGGCTGGCCGCCCGGGAAACCCACAAACCCGCCATGCTCAGTGGCGGCGAGCGCCAGCGGGTGGCCATTGCCCGGGCGCTGGTCACCGATCCGGCCCTGGTGCTCGCCGATGAGCCCACCGGCAACCTGGACGAGCGCACCGCCGACCAGGTTCAGGAACTGATGCTCGACCTCAACCAGCGACTGGGCACCGCCTTGCTGATCGTCACCCACGATCACCGCATCGCCGGCCGCTGCCAGACCCGCCACGAACTGCACGAAGGTTTTCTGCGTAGTTTGTAGGCCCGCGCTTACATTCCCTGTCGTCGATGGCTGACAACACCGCCGCCGGGCACCGGTTACTCTGACCGGTGCGCGGTGCTCAGGGTTGCCGCTGGTCGTCCCGGCGGCGCCGGCGGGCGCGCAGGTTCCAGCTGCGCACCACCGCCAGCCGCCAGGACAGCTTCACCGCCAGCCAGGCGGTGAGCCCGGCCAGGGAGGCGCACAGCAACGACCCCACCCACAGCGGCACCAGCTGTTCCACGAACCAGGCTACGTTGATGCCATGGGGCGGGCTCGGTTCCATGCCCAGCAGCCAGGCGCCGATGCGGTAGGTGAAGTAGAAGATCGGCACATAGGTGACCGGATTGGAGATCCACACCAGCACCACCGACAGCGGCAGGTTGCAGTGGAAGCGCACGGCCAGCAGGGCGGCCAGACCCATTTGCAGGGGAATCGGCAGCAGGCCGGTGAAGACGCCGATAAAGGCGGCGCCGGCCAGGGAATGACGATTGATGTGCCAGAGATTGGGGTCCGATAACACCTCGCCCAGGAAGCTCAGGGACTTGTGTCCCTTCAGGCGTTCAGGGGAGGGCAAATATTTTCGGAATAACCGTTTCGGCATGGGCGACAGCTTTCCCGGCGGCGGGGATCCGTACGAGTGTTACGGTTGCGGGCGCTATTATGCCGATCCTGAGCGGCGGCGCCTACACCCGTGACGGAACGGATGCATTGAGAGAACGCAAGGATGCGATACGCACTGCCCGCCGGCGCGCTGACGCTGGCGGTCTGGACCGGTTTCGTCTGGCTGCCCTGGCTGTTGTTGCTGGCGGCATTGCCCGGTGGCCGCCGGTCCGCTGAGCGGCGCCGGGTGGCGCTGGCGGCGGCGCTGGCCGCCGGGCTCGGACTGCTGACCCTGGAAAATGGCCTGGCCGCGCGGCTGCCGGCGGCGCTCAACGGCCAGGCGGTGGCGGTGCAGGCCCGGGTGGTGGCGCCGGTGGAGCGCGACCTGCGGCAGCGTTACGGCGAGCCGGTCAACTGGCAGCGTGTGACCCTGGAAGTGAGCCTGCTTGAGGGGCCCCGGCGCTGGCCGGGCCGGCACCGGGTGCGGGTCAGCGCTTGGGGGCCGCTGCCGGCGTTGCGGGCCGGCGACCGCTTCCAGGCCCGGGTGCGGCTGTATTTTCCCCATGGCTGGCATAACCAGACCGGCCCGGACACCGCCCGCCGCGACCTTGCGCAGCGCCGGGATGCGGGCGGTGTGCTGGTGGCGGTGGACGGGCCGGTGCGTTCCGCCGGCGGCTTGCCTGCCCTGCGCCAGCGGCTGGCGGACCGGCTGCGCACGCGGCTGGCGGTGAGCCCCCTGGGGGCGGCGGTGGTGCCGGCGCTGGTCACCGGTGACCGCCGGGGCCTGGCGGCGGACCTCTACGAGCTGTTCAGAACCACCGGCACCGCCCACCTGCTGGCCATCTCCGGGCTGCATCTGTCCCTGGTCGCCGGCCTGCTGTGGTGGCTGGGGCGGGGGTTGCTGGCGCCGCTGGCCCAGCTGCTGTGGCCGCCGGCCCGGCGGCTGACCCTGGCCCAGCTGGCCTGGGCACCGGCGCTGGTCGGCGCCTTCGGCTACGCGGCCCTGGCCGGCTTCAGCCTGCCCACCCGGCGCGCCCTGCTGATGGTGGCGGTGCTGGCCCTGTGCCGGCTGGCGCGGCGCTGGCCGGCCCCCGGCCAGGGCCTGGCCCTGGCGCTGCTGGTGGTGTTGCTGGCGGACCCGCTGGCGGCGCTGTCCGCCGGCCTGTGGCTGTCGTTCGGCGCGGTGGCCGCCATCCTGCTGTTGCTGGACGGCGGTGGCCGGCTGCCGGTGATGGTGGCCCTGCCGTTGCCCATGGCGGTGGCCGGGGCAGCGCTGTTCGATGCCTGGGCCTGGTGGAGCCCGCTGGCCAACCTGTTGCTGGTGCCGCTGTTCAGCCTGCTGGTGGTGCCGGCGGCGCTGCTGGGGGCGCTGTTTGACTGGATGCCGCCCCTGCGGGTGGCCGCCGTGGGGGTGGAGCTGGCGGTGTGGCTGATGGAGCGGCTGGCGGCCTGGCCGGCGCCGGCGCTGCCGGGCGTGGCCGGTTGGGCGGCCCTGGCCCTGGTCGGCGCGCTGATGATCGGCCTGCTGCCGGGCCGGGCCTGGCCGCGCCGGCTGTTGCCGCTGTGCCTGCTGCCGTGGCTGGCGCCGCCGTCCACGGCGCCGGGTTACGGTCAGGTGGATCTGGTGGCGTTCGAAGTGGGGCAGGGCCAGGCGCTGGCGCTGCGCACCGCCCGTCATCTGGTGCTCTATGACCCGGGGCCGGGCTGGCCCGGCGGTTCCGCCACCGGCCGGGTGGTGGTGCCCTGGCTGCGCCGTCACCGGCTGACGCCGGACCTGACCCTGGTCAGCCACGGCGACAACGACCATGCCGGCGGTCTGGCGGACCTGCCGGCCCCGGGCTACTTGCTGAGCGGCGAGCCACGGCGGGTGCCCGGTTCGGCGCCGTGCCGGGCCGGCCAGCACTGGCGCTTCGACGGCGTCGACTTCCGGGTGCTGTGGCCGGATCGGCGGCACTGGACCGGCAATGACGCCAGTTGCGTGCTGCGGGTGGACGCCGCCGGGGGCGCCAGCGTGCTGCTCACCGGCGACATCACCACGGCGGTGGAGTACCGGCTGCTGGGGTCGGTGGCGCCGGTAACGGTGCTGCAGCTGGGCCACCATGGCAGCGCCTCGTCCAGCGCCGACGCCTGGCTGCGGTCCCTGGGACCGCGCTGGGCGCTGGCCTCGGTGGGCTACGCCAACCGCTTCGGGCACCCGGACGCGGACCTGGTACGGCGTCTGGAAGCGGCCGGGGTCACGGTTCTGCGCACCGACCGGGCCGGTATGATTGTGTTTCGCCTGGGGGGCCAGGATAATGCCGCGCTTATAACAAAGTGGCGCCGGGACCACGGTCGTCCCTGGCACCGGCCCGCGCGCGGGCAGGTTTGGTGAACGTGGAAAGGGGATCTTTACGTGCAGGATCTAGTGCAGTCCGGGGGCTGGATGATGCTCCCGATCCTGATCGGTTCGGTGGTGGCCCTGGCCATCGTGGTGGAACGGTTCTGGACCCTGCGTCCGGGCAAGCTGGCGCCGGCGGATACCCTGGCCCAGGTGCGGGTGTGGCTGCAGAAGGGCCAGCTCAACGCCCAGCGGCTGGCCGCCCTGCGTGAACAGTCGCCGCTGGGGCGCATTCTCGCCACCGGCCTGGCCAATGCCCGCCATGGCCGCGAAATCATGAAGGAAAGCATCCAGGAAGAGGCCGCCGGGGTGGTCCATGACCTGGAAAAATACCTCTCCACCCTGGGCTCCATCGCCGCCATCGCGCCGCTGCTGGGCTTGTTGGGTACGGTGATCGGCATGATCGACGTGTTCGCCGCGATCATGATTCACGGCACCGGTGACGCCGCGCAACTGGCCGGCGGCATTTCCCAGGCGCTGCTGACCACCGCCGCCGGTCTGGTGGTGGCGATTCCGGCGATTTACTTCCACCGCTTCTTTTTGCGCCGGGTGGAGGAAATCACCGTCAGCATGGAACGCGCCGCGGTGCACCTGGTGGATCTGGTGCACGGCGACCGGGAGGCCACTCCCGGCCAGGGCACCGGGGCGGCGTCGTGAAATTCCCCCGGCCGCGCCAGGAGCAGGCGGAGGTCAACCTGACGCCGCTGATCGATGTGGTGTTTCTGCTGTTGATTTTCTTTATGGTGTCCACCACCTTCACCCGCGAAACCCAGCTGGCACTGACCCTGCCGGAAGCCCAGGGCACGCCGCCGGAAGCGCTTCCGGAGGCGGTCGAGGTGCTGGTGTCGCCGCTGGGTGAGTATCTGATCAATGGCGAGAAACTGACCGACAACACCGAACAGGGCCTGCGTTCGGCGCTGCTGCGCCTGGGGCAGGACAAAACCACCCGGCCGATGATCATCACCGCCGACGCCGCCGCCAGCTATCAGGCAGTGGTGCGGGTGATGGACGTGGCCGGACAGCTCGGCTTTGATAAGCTGTCGCTCACCACTCGCGAAGCCGACGATGAGGCGCAATGAGCCAATCTCTCCCGGATGATGCCTGGCAGACCTACAAACGACTGCTTACTTACGTCAAACCCCACTGGCTGATTCTGTTCGCCAGTTTCATCGGTTACGCCATCTACGCCGCCACCCAGGCCGGTGCCGCCCAATTGGCCGGTTACCTCGGCGAGACCGTGGTCAATCCGGAGCCGCACCGGGTGTTGGTGGTTTCCATCGCGCCGTTCTTTATCGCCCTGGCCCAGGGGCTCGGCCAGTTCATGGGCAGTTATTCGATGACCTGGGTGGCCCAGGAAATCGTCTACCGGCTGCGCAATGATGTGTTCGGCCATGTGCTGCGGCTGCCCCAGTCGGAGTACAACAACAACGCTTCCGGGCGCATCATGTCGAAGATCATCTTCGACGCCCAGCAGGTCACCAGCGCCGGCACCGACGCCATTATCGTGCTGCTGCGCGAGGGCCTCACGGTGATCGGGCTGATCGCTTTCCTGCTCTACCAGAACTGGAAGCTGACCCTGATCCTGCTGGTGATGGCGCCCCTGGTGGCCACCGTGGTGCGACTGACCAGCAAGCGCTTTCGCCACATCAGCCGGCGCATCCAATCGTCCATGGGCAACATCACCCAGTTCCTGGGCGAGGCCATCGAAGGCAACCAGGCGGTGAAGATTTTCGGTGGCCAGAAGCTGGAAGCGGACCGTTTCCATTCGGTGAGCCGGCGCTTCTCGCGGCAGAACACCAAGCTCAACGCCAGCAAGATCGCGTCCACGGTGATCGTGCAGCTGTTCGTGGCCGCCGCCATCGGCGTGGTCACCTATCTGTACATCACACTGATGGGCGAGGCGCTCACCGTGGGCGGCTTCCTGTCCTACATCGCCGCCGCCGGCATGGTGCAAAAGCCGCTCAAGCAGCTCACCGACGTGAACGTGAAAATCCAGCGCGGCGTCACCGGTGCCTCGTCCCTGTTCGAACTGATGGACCGGCCGCCGGAGCCGGATCTGGGCGGCCAGGACCTGCCGCGCACCAACGGCGACATCGAGTTCCGCGATGTGACCTTCGGCTATGACCCGGCCCATCCGGTGCTCAACAACCTGTCGTTCTCGGTGAACAGCGGCGAGACCATCGCCCTGGTGGGCCGGTCCGGCGCCGGCAAGAGCACCATCTCGGCGATGCTGCCGCGCTTCTTCGACCCGGACTCCGGCCAGGTGCTGCTCGACGGCGTGCCGCTGCCGGACTATCAACTGGCGGCGCTGCGCCGGCAGATCGCCATGGTCAGCCAGAAGGTGGTGCTGTTCAACGATACGGTGCGCAACAACATCGCCTACGGCGAGATGCGCGGCGCCGATGACAGCGCCATCGAACAGGCGGCGCGCAATGCCTACGCCTGGGACTTCATCCAGGGGCTGGACCATGGTCTGGACACCGAAGTAGGGCAGGACGGCGCCCAGCTGTCCGGCGGTCAGCGCCAGCGCCTGGCCATCGCCAGGGCACTGCTCAAGGACGCGCCGATCCTGATTCTGGACGAGGCCACCAGTGCTCTGGACACCGAGTCCGAGCATCATATCCAGCAGGCCCTGGAACGGCTGATGGCCGGGCGCACCACCCTGGTGATCGCCCACCGCCTGTCCACCATCGAGAAGGCCGACCGTATTCTGGTGCTCGACCAGGGCCGCCTGATCGAACAGGGCTCCCATCAGGAGCTGCTGGACCGCAACGGCCTCTATACCCAGCTCTACAAAATGGACTTCGCCGACGACAACCATGGCTGATTGGGCGCGCCGCATAGAACGGGGCTGGTACCAGGGCAGTGCCTGGCTGGCGCCGCTGCGGCCCCTGGGCTGGCTGGTGGGGCGGGTGGCGCGCCGCCGGCTGCAACGCTTCCGCGAGCAGGCGCCGGTGCCGCCGGTGCCGGTGCTGGTGGTGGGCAACGTCACCGTGGGCGGCACCGGTAAAACGCCGCTGGTGATCGCCCTGGCGCGGCGGGCCCGGCAGCGCGGCCTGACCGTGGTGGTGATCTCCCGGGGCTACGGCGGTGCCGCCGGCGACTACCCGATTACCGTGCAGGCCGGGGACCATCCCTCCCGGGCCGGCGACGAACCCCTGCTGATCGCCCAACGGGCCGGCGTGACGGTGGTGCTGGACCCGCGCCGGGATCGGGCCCTGGACGAAGCGGTGCGCCGCCATGGCGCCGACCTGGTGATCAGCGACGACGGCTTGCAGCACTATGCGTTGCCGCGCAGCGCCGAGGTGGTGGTGATCGACGGCGACCGGGGGCTGGGCAATGGCCGCTGCCTGCCCGCCGGCCCCCTGCGCGAGCCGCCGGCGCGGCTGGCGGCGGTGGATTTCGTGATCGCCAATGGCGGCGGCTGGCCCGGCGCCAGCACCATGACCCTGGTGCCGGGCCAGCCGTTGCGGCTGCAAGACGGGGAGAGCCTGGACGCGGCCGACTTCCTGGCCCGTTTTCCGCGTGTGCACGGGGTCGCCGGCATCGGCCACCCGGGCCGTTTTTTCCGTACCCTGGAGGCGCTGGGGCTGGCGGTGATTGCCCATCCGTTCGCCGACCACCACGCCTTCCGCCCGGCGGACCTGGCCTTCGGCGACGGCCTGCCGGTGATCATGACCGAGAAGGACGCGGTAAAATGCCGGGGTTTCAACGACCCGCGCCTGTGGACGCTGCCGGTGGTGGCGGAGCTGCCGCCGGGCACCCTGGACGCCATGCTCGACCGGGCGCTGGGCGACCGGTCGAGAACAGAGCAGGAACAGCTATGAGTTTTTATGTGATCGTGCCGGCCCGCTACGCTTCCTCGCGGCTGCCCGGCAAACCGCTGGCGGATCTGGCCGGCAAGCCGATGGTGACGCGGGTGGTGGAGCGCTGCGCGCGCAGCGGTGCCCTGCGTGCGCTGGTGGCCACCGACGACGAACGGGTGCGCGACGCCGTGGGCGACGCCGCCCAGGTGGTGATGACCCGCGCCGACCACCCCTCCGGCACCGACCGGTTGCAGGAAGTGGCCAGCAAACTGGGCCTGGCGGACGACGACATCGTGGTCAATGTGCAGGGCGACGAGCCGCTGATTCCGCCGGCGGTGATCGACCAGGTGGCGGAGAATCTGGCACGCCATCCGGATTGCCAGATGGCCACCCTGTGCGAGCCCATCGACAGCGCCGAGGACCTGTTCAACCCAAACGTCTGCAAGGTGGTGTTCGACGTCAACGGCCGCGCCCTGTATTTCTCCCGGGCGCCGATTCCCTGGCACCGGGACGGTTTTGCCGACGGCACCGGTGCCGACCTGGATCTGAGCGGCGGCCGCTGGTGGCGGCATATCGGCATCTACGCCTACCGGGTGGGCTTTCTGCACCGCTTCGTGAGCTGGCCGCCGGCGCCCCTGGAGCAGCTGGAATCCCTGGAGCAGCTGCGGGCCCTGGCCAATGGCGCCCCGGTGCATGTGGCGCCGGCCCGGGAACCGGTGCCCGGCGGCGTCGACACCGAGGCCGACCTGGCGCGCATGCGCCGCTATCTGGCAGAGGCTGACCGATCATGACCACCCCTTCCGTTTCCGTGCTGTTCGTGTGCCTTGGCAATATCTGCCGGTCGCCCACCGCCGAGGCGGTGTTCCGCCGGCGGGTGGCCGACGCCGGCCTGGCGGACCGTATCCATATCGACAGCGCCGGTACCGGCGACTGGCACATCGGCAAGGCCCCGGACCGGCGCGCCAGCGCCGCCGCCGCCCAACGGGGCTATCAGCTGGAGGCGCTGCGCGCCCGCCAGGTGAGCGCCGAGGACTTCCGCCGTTTCGATCTGGTGCTGGCCATGGACGACAACAACCTGGCCGACCTGCAAGCTCTGCGTCCCGAGGACGATGACGCTCTGCTGGTCCGTTTTCTGGACGTGCTCGGCGACGACGGCCCCCATGAAGTGCCGGACCCCTACTACGGCGGCGACGACGGCTTCGACCGGGTGCTGGACCTGGTGGAGCGGGCCAGCGACCTGTGGCTGGAGCGCCTGCGGGAGCGTCTGTGATCGAGCGCGACGCGGATCTGTCCGGCGCCAATACCCTGGCGCTGCCGGCCCGCGCCGAGCGGCTGGCGCGCCCAGCCAGCGCGGCGGCGCTGGCCGATCTGCTGGCGCGGCGGCGCGCGGATGAGCCCCTGTACGTGCTGGGGCAGGGCAGCAATCTTGTGCTGGATGGCGAGCTGCCCGGCCTGACCCTGATCCCGGCGCTGGATCATCTCGATTATCAAGTGGACGGCGACCAGGCCTGGGTTACCGCCGGCGCCGGCGTGGTCTGGGACCGGCTGGTGGCGGACACCGTGGCGCGGGGCTGGCGGGGCCTGGAAAACCTGTCCCTGATTCCCGGCACCGCCGGCGCCGCCCCGTTCCAGAACATCGGCGCCTACGGGGTTGAGCTGGCGGACGTGCTGGACAGCGTGGAAGCGGTGTCGGTGGCGGACGGCGCGGTGGTGCGGTTCAGCGCCGCCGAGTGCGAGTTCGATTACCGGGACAGCCTGTTCAAAAGCCGCCGGCGGGGCGAGTTCATCATCACCGCCATCACCCTGCGCCTGCGGCGTCACGGGGCCTGCCGGGTGGACTACGGCGGCCTGGCGGCGCGCTTCGCCGACGCCGACCCGGCCAGCCTGGACCCGGCGGCGGTGCGGGCGGCGGTGATCGAGCTGCGGCAAAGCAAGCTGCCTGACCCGGCGGTGCTGCCCAACGCGGGCAGCTTCTTCAAGAATCCGGTGGTGTCCGTGGCCCATTATCAGCAGCTGAAACAGGCCGAGCCGGAGCTGGTGGCTTTCGCCCACCGGGACGGCATGAAGCTGGCCGCCGGCTGGCTGATCGAACGGGCCGGTTGGAAGGGCCGCCGGCTGGGCCCGGTGGGCATGCATCGGGAGCAGGCCCTGGTACTGGTCAACCACGGCGGCGCCCGCGCCGCCGATGTGCGGGCCCTGGCGGAGGCGGTGCGCGCCGATGTGCGTGAGCGCTTCGCGGTCACCCTGGAGCAGGAACCGATTCCATTACCTTGAGGGTTGGGGCGCGGCTCAGGTCGTGACGCCCTTCCGGGAACGCCGCAAGTACCCGCAAGCGGGCCCGGCCACCCATCACAGATGGGCGGCGTTCGGCGGCGCGCGAAGCAGTGCTTCGCAACACGCTTGCCTCACCCCTGTAGGCTCCCTTTCGAACGTCCTGTTCTCAAGGGTCCCGGAAGGGCGTCACGACCTGAGCCGCTTAGCAGTGATCCTCGGCGCCAGTGGCTCTACGGAGCCGCCACCACCACTCACCCTGGTTCATCGTTGTTCTTACCCGGAACGGTTCCGCTACCTCGAAGCGGAGCTGTGTGGGGGCCTTCCGGGACCCTGTCAAACAGGACGTTTGACAGGGAGCCTACAGGGACGTACTCGCGGCGTTCCCGGAAGGCCCCCACACAGATCCGCGTCCCGGATAGAGCCCGCCACCGCCAAAGCGCGATGAACCATAAAAAAACCGCCCCGAAGGGCGGTTTTTTTATGGGCCGATGGGATCAGGCGTCGTGGTTGGCGTCTTCACCCTGGTTCGGCGTTTGCGCTGCCTGTTGCTCGCGGCGGCGCTGGCGCGGGTCGTTGCCGGCGCGGCCGGCGGGGATTTCCGCCGGAGCCGGTTTCGGGAACGACGGGCGGGCAGCCTCGGCGGCCGGTGCCTGCGGTGCCGGAGCCGGCTCCGCGGGCTTGGCCGGCGCCGGACGTGCCGGTGCCGCCTGCGGGCTGCGCTGACGCGGGTCGTTGCCGGCCCGTTTCGGCGCTTCGTCCGCCGCCGGTTGGGCCGCCGGCTCGGCGGCGGGGGAGGGCGCCGGTGCCGGGTTGCGGTCCGCCGGCGTCACGTCCACCGGTGCCGCTTCCGCAGCGGCCTGGGTCCGCGCCGGCGCGTCGGTCGGCGTGGCGGCCACTTTGTCGTCCGTGGCCGGGGCCTCGGCTTTTTCAGGCTCTTTTTCGGCCTGGGGCTCGGGCTTGGGCTCGGACTCGACCTTGGGCTCGGCCTGGGCTTCGGTCTTCACCTCGGCCCGGGGCTCCGCTTTCGGCTGCTCGGCTTGCTGCTCCGCCTTGGCTTCCGCCTTCGGCTCGGCTTGGGGCTCTGCTTTCGGTTCGGCTTTCGGCTCGGCGCTGGACTCGGGCTTCGACTCGGGCTTCGACTCGGCTTGCTGCTCCGCTTTGGGCTCGGCGTGCTGTTCGGCTTTCGGCTCAGCTTTCGCTTGCACGGAGGGCTCAGCCTTGGGCTGGGCGGCTTGCGCTTGCGGGGCCGGCTGGGCGTCGGTTTGGGCGGCCGGTTCCGGCTTGGCCGGTTTGGCGTCCGCCTGTTCGTTGGCCTCGTCCCGGGCCGCCTTGACCGGCGCTTCCGGGGCGGCCGCCGGCGGCTGCTCGGTGGCGCTGGTGCCGGTCTGTTCCGGTTTCACCTCGGGCACACCGGTTTCCACCACCTGGGTTTCGCGGGCACGCTGTTCACCGTCGGCCTGCTCGGTGGCCGCCTGGCCACGGGGAGCACGCTCGGCGCGTTCGGAGCGCTCGCCGGCGTTGTCCGCCGGGCTGCTTTCCGCGCCTTCCTCGGCGGGGACCAGCTTGGCCCTGGGCGGACGGCTGTCACCACGTTCCTGGTCACGGCCCGGGGTGTTGTCCTCGGAGGTCATGCGCGGCGGCTGGCCGGCGGTGTCCTCACGGGGCTCGGCGTCCGCCTGGCCGGCTTCCGGCCGGGGCCGGTTGTCGTCGGCGCTGGCGGCGGCGTCGTCCTGCTTGCCCGGGCGCTGGCGTTCGCGCAGCGGCCGTTCATCGCGGGAGTCGGTGCGGCGCTGGGCCTTGGGACCGTCGTCCTTGCGCGGGCCTTTGTCCTCGGCTTTCTCCTGGGGCTTGTCCTGGGTGCGCGGCTTGCCGTTGCGATTGTCGGCCTTGTCGGCCTTCTGCTCGGCGGGCTTGTTGTCGTGCTGGCCACCGTCACGCTGGCCGGCATCGCGTTGGTTGTTGCCGTCGCGCTGGCTGTTATCGCGCTGGCCTTCGCCGTTGGCGTTGCCGCCCTGGCCACCACGGCCACCGCGACCGCCACGGCGGTTGCGGCCCCGGCCACGCCCGCCATTATTATCACCACCATTGCCGCCGCCATTGGCGTCGTCCTTGGCGTTGCGTCGCTGGTCGTCGCGCTGGTCACCACGTTGGTCGCCACGCTGATCGCCACGTTTGTCGTTGCGCTGGCCGTTGCGGTTGTCGCCTCTCTGGTTGCCGCCCTTGGCCCGGTTCTGGCCGCCACGGCGTTTGTCGTCGCGCTGACCGTTACGGCCGCCACGCTTGTCGTCGCGTTCGCTTTGACGCTTGGCGTTCTGCTGGTCGCGGCGTTTGGCGCGGGCTTCCTGTTCTTCCGGGGTGCCGTTGAACAGCACCGCCAGCCAGGTGAAGAAGCGGGCCATGAAGTTGGTGGGCCGCACCGTCGGCGCCGGGGCCGCCTTGGCGGGTTTGGCGGGTTTGGCGGCGGCTTCCGGCTTGGCCGGTTCCGGTTTCTCGGCCTGGGGCTTGGGCGGCGGCGGCGCGGTGTCCGGGGCCACCAGCTTCACCACCGGCTCCTGGGTCTTGATCTCGGTGTCCTGGGCGGACTGAACGGCCGGGTCCTGGTGGCCTTCCACCAGTTCCAGCTCGTGGCTGACCAGATCCTTGGTCTGGTCGTCACGGATGCGTTCCACCTCGAAGTGCGGCGTTTCCAGGTGCGGGTTGGGGATCACCAGCACGCGCACCTTGTGGTTGGCTTCGATCTCGCGCAGCACCTGACGCTTTTCATTGAGCAGGAAGGTGCCCACGGCAACCGGCACCTGGGCCTGGATTTCGCCGGTGCGCTCCTTCATCACCTCTTCTTCGATCAGGCGCAGGATGCTCAGAGCCAGGGATTTCACATCGCGGATGTGGCCCAGGCCGTCGCAGCGCGGGCACACGATGCTGGAGGTTTCGCCGAGGCTGGGGCGCAGCCGCTGGCGGGACAGTTCCAGCAGGCCGAAGCGGGAAATGCGGCCCAGCTGGATACGCGCGCGGTCCGCTTCCAGGGCTTCGCGCATGCGGTTTTCCACGTCGCGCTGGTTGCGCGCCGGGCCCATGTCGATGAAGTCCACCACGATCAGGCCGCCGATGTCGCGCAGACGCAGCTGGCGGGCGATCTCGTCCGCCGCCTCCAGGTTGGTCTGCAGGGCGGTTTCCTCGATGTCCGCGCCCTTGGTGGCGCGGGAGGAGTTGATGTCGATGGACACCAGCGCCTCGGTGGGATCGATGACGATGGAGCCGCCGGAGGGCAGCTTCACTTCACGCTCGAAGGCGGTTTCGATCTGCGATTCGATCTGGTAACGCGAGAACAGCGGGGTGTCGTCGTTGTACAGCTTGATCTTGTGCTGGAAGTCGGTCATCACCTGCTGGACGAAGGCCTGGGCCTCGTCGTAGACCTTCTGCGAGTCGATCAGCACTTCGCCGATGTCCTTGCGCAGGTAGTCGCGGATGGCGCGAATGATGACGTTGGATTCCTGATAGATCAGGAACGGCGCCTTGCGGGTCTCGGACGCCTCGGCGATGGAGACCCACAGCTTGAGCAGGTAGTTCAGGTCCCATTGCAGCTCCTCGGCGGAGCGGCCCAGACCGGCGGTGCGCACGATCACGCCCATTTCGTCGGGAATATCCAGGCTGCCCAGGGCTTCCTTGAGCTGCTGGCGTTCCTCGCCCTCGATGCGGCGGGAGATGCCGCCGGCGCGGGGATTGTTGGGCATCAGCACCAGGTAACGGCCGGCCAGGCTGATAAAGGTGGTGAGGGCGGCGCCTTTGTTACCGCGCTCTTCCTTGTCCACCTGGATGATCACTTCCTGACCTTCCCGGATCACATCCTTGATATTGATGCGGCCCTGGATGTCCTTGGGGTCCTTCTGAAAGTACTGACGGGAGATTTCCTTCAGCGGCAGAAAGCCGTGGCGCTCGGCGCCGAAATCCACGAAAGCGGCTTCCAGGGAGGGTTCGATGCGGGTGATCTTGCCTTTATAGATGTTGGCTTTTTTCTGCACGCGGGTGCGGTGTTCGATGTCCAGGTCATAGAGTCTCTGGCCATCCACCAGCGCCACCCGAATCTCTTCGGGGTGCGTGGCATTGATCAACATACGTTTCATTGTGCTACCACAAGGTTCGTGGCGGCGAGCAGCGGGCCGGTATCCATACCGGTATCAGACCTTCTGGTCCGGGCGTCGGAAGAAATGCCTGACAGGCATGAACGTCCCGTGGAGGCGCGTTAGCGCGAACACACACGGTGGTGATTGCCTGTTTTCGACCTTTCCCTGTGCTCCGGACTGGTTGAAGTTGCGCCGTTGGCGTCGCTCGCGAGGCGATATCCTCGTATCGGCTTCACGCTTCGTCCGGCGCTTCGCGCGCCGGACCGGGTAAACTCTTGTCTGTATACCGATTCGGACCGTCATCGGGCGCGTCGTGCGCGGCCACGAGGGCGGTCCTTTTTGTCTTCGACCTGTTGCTGCCACCGCCGGTGTTGGTTGTCGGTCGACCGCCGGGGGGAGTTGTGTTGCCGCCCCGGGGGCCGTGCAGCGTCCGGACCCGGAGGGTCCGTTCGGTTCTTTGTGTCGGGCGGGCTGGCGGGTGTTAGGGTCTACCGACGGCGAATGGTCGCTGCGCGTCGCCGTTGGCCAGCCTCGGCCGACATCGGATCATAGCAGCGAAACCGCAATCGGATCAATCAGATACATTGCTGATACGTGAAGGGTTCGAGGTTCGCACGCAAGGCTGGCGGAGCGCGTCGACAGGCCCTAGAATCGCCGCATGTCAGACACCCCCGCCGCTGATCGCGTCACCTTTATTACCATCGATGAAGGCCGCGACGGCCAACGCCTGGATAATTTCCTGTTCGTCCATCTCAAGGGCGTACCGCGTTCGCGTATCTACCGCATTATCCGCGCCGGTGAGGTGCGTATAAACAAGAAGCGCGCCAAGCAGACCACCCGTCTGGCCACCGGCGACGTGGTACGTATTCCGCCGGTGCGCACCAGCGAATCGTCGGCGCCGCCGGTGGTCAGCGACGGCCTCGCCGAGCGCCTGTCCCGGGCGCTGCTGTACGAAGACTCGCGGCTGATGATCTTCAACAAGCCCGCCGGTCTGGCGGTGCACGGCGGCAGCGGTGTCAGCCTGGGGCTGATCGAGGCGCTGCGGGTGCTCTATCCCAAGGAAACCCAGCTGGAGCTGGTGCACCGCCTGGACCGGGATACCAGCGGTTGCATCATGGTGGCCCGCCACCGGGGCTTCCTGCGCAAGCTGCAACGATTGATGCAGCAGGGCGGCGTGGAAAAGCGCTACTGGCTGCTGTGCCAGGGCTTCAAGGGCGCCGAGCGCCGCATGGAGGCGCCGCTGCTGAAGATGATGCAAGGCAACGAGCGGGTGGTGCGGGTGTCCCGGGAGGGCAAGCCCTCGATCACCGACTTCGTGCTGCTGGAGCGGTTCGGCGACAGCGCCCTGGTGGAGGCCACCCTGGGCACCGGTCGCACCCACCAGATTCGCGTGCACGCCCAGTTCGGCGGCTTCCCCCTGCTCGGCGACGATAAATACGGCAGCCAGCGGGGCGACCGCAAACTGGCCGACCTGGGCCGGCGCCGGCTGTGCCTGCATGCCCGTTCCCTGGCGTTCCGCCACCCGGAAAGCGGCGACAGGCTGCGGGTGGAGGCGCCCCTGGACGAGGATTTCGAAGCGATCCTGGCCGGTCTGCGGGCGGGCAAGCAATGAGCGGCCGCTACGACCTGGTGATCTTCGACTGGGACGGCACGGTGATGGATTCCACCGCGCGCATCGTCCAGTGCATGCACCTGGCCGGCGCCGACCTGGCGCTGCCGTTACTCGATGACGACGCGGTGCGCGGCATTATCGGCCTGGGCCTGCCGGAGGCGATCCGCACTCTTTATCCTGATCTGGACGACCACGGGGTAGGGCGCATGCGCGACTGCTACGCCAGCCACTTCGTGGCCGCCGAGCGCGTGCCCAGCCCGCTGTACCCGGGCGCCCTGGATACCCTGGCGGCGTTGCGCGATGCCGGCCTGCTGCTGGCGGTGGCCACCGGCAAGAGCCGCAAGGGGCTCGACCGGGTGTGGGCCGGCAGCGGTTTGGGGCACTGGTTTCATGCCTCCCGCTGCGCCGACGAAAGCGTTTCCAAGCCGGCGCCGGCCATGGTCGAGGAATTATTGGCGGAATTGGCGGTCCGTCCGGAACGGGCGTTGGTGGTGGGCGATACCGCCTTCGACCTGGAAATGGCCCGCGCCGCCGGCGTGGACCGCGTCGGCGTCAGCTACGGCGCCCACCCGGTGGCGCGGCTCACGCCGAGCCTGCCGCTGGCGGTGATCGACGCCCTGCCGGAGCTGTTGCCGCTGATCGGCATCGGCGCCCCCATTGATGACGAGGAAAGAGTGTAGAGATGGAACCCAACAATAAAGAGTGGAAACTGATCGAAAGATTGCTGGGCCAGGCCCAGGCGGAACAGCGCAAAACCCGCCGCTGGGGCATCTTCTTCAAGAGCCTGGGCTTTATCTATCTGTTCGCCATGCTCTATCTGTTCGCCGCCAACCGGCCCGGCGACTCCCTGGCGGTGACCGAGCCCCATGTGGCGGTGGTGGACGTGACCGGCGCGATCATGAGCGATTCGGCGGCCAGCGCCGACCTGATCACCACCGGCCTGCGCGAGGCGTTCGAGGCGGAAAACAGCAAGGCGGTGCTGCTGCGCATCAACAGCCCCGGCGGCTCGCCGGTGCAGTCCAACTTCGTCTACAACGAAATCCGCCGGCTGCGCGCGGAATACCCGGACAAGAAGCTGTACGCGGCGATCACCGATATGGGCGCCTCCGGTGCTTACTTTATCGCCTCGGCGGCGGATGAGATCTACGCCGACCCGGCCAGCATCGTCGGCTCCATCGGCGTGATCATGGCCGGCTTCGGTGTCCAGGACGCCGCCGAGAAGCTGGGCGTGGAGCGCCGCGTCTACACCGCCGGTGACAACAAGGACATCCTCGACCCGTTCGCGCCGGTGCGCGACAAGGACCGGGAGCACGTGCAGACCATGCTCGACGAGATTCACCAGCAGTTTATCGCCGCGGTGAAACAAGGGCGGGGCGATCGTCTCAAGGTGGACGGCCACCCGGAACTGTTCTCCGGCCTGTTCTGGACCGGCGAGCGGGCCCTGTCCCTGGGCCTGGTGGACGGCCTCAAGAGCCCGGGGCAGGTGGCCCGGGATGTGGTTGGCGTGGATGAGATGGTCAACTACACCGTCAGCGGCTCGCCCCTGGACAAGGTGCTCAAGCGCTTCGGTGTCTCCGTGGGCGACGGCCTGGGCAAGTCCCTGGGCCTGGACGCC
This sequence comes from Alloalcanivorax gelatiniphagus, assembly GCF_005938655.1. Lineage (GTDB taxonomy): Bacteria > Pseudomonadota > Gammaproteobacteria > Pseudomonadales > Alcanivoracaceae > Alloalcanivorax > Alloalcanivorax gelatiniphagus. The sequence goes on along the minus strand of NZ_VCQT01000027.1, from coordinate 2,945 downwards.
GCCGCGCCGAGCATTCGCTAGGCCCTGATCGCGGCTGAAGCCGCTCCTACCCACCCCACTGGAGGATGTAGGAGCGGCTTCAGCCGCGAAGGGCGAGATGACGGGGCGTCCCCCGCGAGTTGAAAGTGAAAAGTTAAAAGTTGAAAGGGCGGGCAACTCATACACCCTTTCCGCGGCCGCTGGCCGGCAAGGCGCGCTGTTTGCCTCACCGTATAAGGCGCGGGCAGGGCAGCGCCGACTCCCGGTGCTCTCCCGCGTTTTAACTTTTAACTTGTAACTTTGAACTGGTCTCAGGCCGGCAGCGCAACCCCCTCGGCGGCCAGAAAATCCGTAAGCATGATCAGTGGCAAGCCGACCAGGGCGTTGGGGTCGCGGCCTTCCAGGGATTTGAACAACACGATACCCAGGCCCTCGGATTTGAAACTGCCGGCGCAATTGAACGGCTGTTCCTGTTCGATATAACGCTCGATCTGGTCGTCGCGGAGGGTGCGGAACTGCACCTGAAAGCGCTCGCAACCGCTCTGATGGCGGCCGGAGGCGGCGTCCAGCAGGCACAGGCCGGTCAGGAAGGTAACCCGGCGGCCGCTGGCGCGGCGCAGCTGGGCCACGGCGTTGGCGTGGTCGCCGGGCTTGCCGAGCACCTGGTCGTCGATCACCGCCACCTGGTCGGAGCCGATGATCAGCGCCCCCGGATGCGCCTGCGCCAGCGCGCCTGCCTTGGCGCGGGCCAGGCGCAGCACCAGCTCGGTGGGGGTTTCGCCGGGCCGGGCGCTTTCATCGATGTCCGGGCTTTGGTGCTCGAAAGCGAGCCCCAGCTTGCCGAGCAGTTCGCGGCGGAATGGGGAGGAGGAGGCCAGGATCAGGGGCCGGGAAGGGTGTTTCATGGGGTACTCCGCTAGCCAATCGCCGCGAAGTGTACCCACGGCGCCGCCGGGCTGCACGAAAAAACCAGCTTTCTCAATCAGTTAACAGGCGCAATTTGGCTTTGACAGGACGCGGGGCCCCGCCTAGAATTGCGCGCTTATGTTTTCAGGGCAACTGCCACCGTATCTGGAACCGCGCAAGTTCGCGGATCAGGAACGCGTCATCGAAGGCGAAGCCCGTGTCGGGGAACTGCCCCGTCTGCGGGAATATCGCGATAGCCAGGATCAGCCGGTCCGGGTCTCGCTGGCGTTTGGCCGCGACGAAGACGGCCGTGGGCGCGTTCAAGGTCGTGTGGAAGCCACCCTGATACTGGTTTGCCAGCGTTGTCTGGAACCGGTGCACCACCCCGTCGTCGCCGATGTGGATCTGGTGCTGGTGTGGAGTGAGGATCAGGCCAAGGCGCTGCCGGCGGACCTGGACCCCTTGCTGGTCACCGAGGAGCGTTTGAGTCTGGCGGAGTTGCTCGAGGAGGAGCTGCTGCTGGCCTTGCCCCTGGTGGCTCTGCACGATGAGTGCCCGCGTCCGGCGTCAACCGGTTCCGAACCGGAATCGGAAGGTGACCCGGACGATACGCAAACCAATCCGGATAATCCGTTTGCCGTGCTGGCCCGCCTCAAGGGCCGCCGCAAGTAACTGGCCGAGGAGCAAGCAATGGCTGTTCAACAGAATCGCAAGTCCCGTTCCAAGCGCGGCATGCGTCGTTCCCACGACGCCCTGTCCGCACCGACCATCACCGAGGACAGCAACAGCGGTGAAGTGCATCGTCGTCACCACATTTCTCCGGACGGCATGTACCGTGGTCGCCAGGTGATTCGCACCGACGAACTGGACGACGAAGAAGAGTAAGTCCCGTCGCCGCCCCCGGGTGGCGCCGCCGGACCGAAGCAGAACGGGAGCCCTGGCGGCTCCCGTTTTGTTGTTGTCCGGTTCCCACGGGGCCATGACCACCCGTATCATGGCCATCGCTTCGTCAAGTCAGGATACTGCCATGCCAGCGGTTGTGACTCTGGCCGTGGACGCCATGGGTGGCGATCACGGTCTGCCGGTAACCGTGCCCGCGGTGGCGCGGATACTGGCCCGCCATGCCAATCTGCACGTGATCATGGTGGGCGAGCCGGGTGTTCTTGCCCCGGCACTGGAAAAGGAAAAGCTCGGTGACCACCCGCGCCTGAGCGTGCAGGCCGCCGCCGAGGTGGTGGCCATGGACGACCCGGTGGCGGTGGCCCTGCGCCAGAAAAAAGACTCCTCCATGCGCGTGGCCATCAACCTGGTCAAGGAAGGTCGCGCCCAGGCCGCGGTCAGCGCCGGCAACACCGGCGCGCTGATGGCGGTGAGCCGCTTCGTGCTCAAGACCCTGCCCGGGGTGGATCGCCCGGCCATCTGCACCGCCATCCCCACCGCTTCCGGCCACTGCCACATGCTCGACCTGGGCGCCAATGTGGACTCCGAGCCGGCCCACCTGCTGCAGTTCGCCCTGATGGGGCAGGCGGTGGTGCGCGCCGTGGACGGCCAGAAGAGCCCGCGGGTGGCGCTGCTCAACATCGGCGAGGAAGACATCAAGGGCAACGAGCAGATCAAGGAAGCCGCCACCCTGATGAGCCAGACCGGCGACCTGAACTACGTGGGCTTCGTGGAAGGCAACGGCATCTTCCTGGGCGACGTGGACGTGGTGGTGTGCGATGGCTTCGTCGGCAATGTGTCGCTGAAGACCATGGAAGGGGTGGCCAAGATGATCGGTGGCATGATCCGCGAGGAAGCCGGCCGTTCGCTGCTGCGCAAACTCAGCGGCCTGTTCGCGCTGCCGCTGCTGGGCGGGCTGAAGAAGCGCATGGACCCGGATCGCTACAACGGCGCCAGCCTGGTGGGCCTGAACGGCGTGGTGGTGAAAAGCCACGGCGGCACCACCGTGGAGGGCTTCGCCTGCGCCCTGGAAGTGGCGCTGCTGGAAGCGGAGCGCAATGTGCCGGCGCTGATCCGCGACGCCCTGGCTCCAGCCACCAGCTAGCTCCCCGTAGGAGCGG
>NZ_VCQT01000026.1 GCF_005938655.1 Alloalcanivorax gelatiniphagus | reverse complement strand
GGAGCGGAGCGGGGTGGGGCGTGCCGGGCGCGCCGATTAATACTTTGTTGCAGGCCGGTACCGGACAAGCCCGGCGCGGACGGGCATACTGCCGGCCACGAACGAACGGGCGAACACCGATAGAGGATCCCCATGTCGAAAACCGCATTTGTCTTTCCCGGCCAGGGCTCCCAGAGCCTCGCCATGCTGGCCGACTTCGCCGACCGCACCCCGGTGCGTCAGGCTTTTCAGGAAGCGTCCGGGGCGCTGGAACTGGATCTCTGGGAACTGGCCCAGAACGGTCCCGAGGAAGCCCTTAACCGCACCGAAAACACCCAGCCCCTGCTGCTCACCGCCGGCGTTGCCCTGTGGAAGCTGTGGGAGCAGGAAGGCGGCCCGCGCCCGGCGCTGCTGGCCGGCCACAGCCTGGGCGAGTACACCGCGCTGACCTGCGCCGGCGTGCTCAGCCTGGGCGACGCGGTGCGTCTGGTGCGCACCCGGGGCCAGTTGATGCAGCGGGCGGTGCCGGACGGCACCGGCAGCATGGCGGCGATCCTGGGCCTGGACGACGACCAGGTGCGCCAGGCCTGTGCCGATGCCGCCGACGATGAAGTGGTGGAGGCGGTGAACTTCAACGCCCCGGGCCAGGTGGTGATCGCCGGCCAGGCATCCGCCGTGGAGCGGGCGGTGGCCGCCTGCAAGGACGCCGGCGCCAAGCGTGCCCTGCCGTTGCCGGTGAGCGTGCCGTCCCATTGCGCGCTGATGAAGCCGGCGGCGGAGCAGCTCGCCGATTATCTGGCCAACACCAATTTCCACGCCCCGGAACTGCCGGTGATCAACAATGTGGACGTGGCCCGGGAAACCGACCCGGCGCGCATCCGCGAAGCGCTGATCCGCCAGCTGTATTCGCCGGTGCGCTGGGTGGAGACCGTGCAGGCGCTGGCCGCCGACGGCGTGACCACCCTGTATGAATGTGGCCCGGGCAAGGTGCTCAGTGGCCTGGCCAAGCGCATCGACCGCTCCCTGACCGCCAAACCGCTGGAAACCGACGCCGCCTTCCAGGCCGCGCTGGGCGGCGATCAGGTCTGATTGAAGACAAGGACACCGCTATGAGTGAAGAACGCAAGGTCGCCCTGGTCACCGGGGCCACCCGTGGCATCGGCCGCGCCATCGCCGAACAACTGGCCGACGCCGGCCTGTTCGTGGTGGGTACCGCCACCAGCGAGAAGGGCGCCACCACCATCGCCGAATATCTGGGCGAGCGTGGCACCGGCGTGGTCATGGACGTGGCCGACGACGGCTCCGTGGCCGATACCGTCAAGCACATCAACGAAGCCCACGGCGCGCCGCTGGTGCTGGTCAACAACGCCGGCATCACCCGCGACAATATCATGCTGCGCATGAAGGCGGACGAGTGGAGCGACGTGATCAACACCAACCTGAACTCCCTGTACCGGGTGTCCAAGGCGTGCCTCAAGGGCATGACCAAGGCGCGCTGGGGCAGGGTGATCAACATCAGTTCGGTGGTCGGCACCATGGGCAACGCCGGCCAGGCCAACTACGCCGCCGCCAAGGGTGGGGTGGAAGGCTTTACCCGGGCCCTGGCCCGGGAGCTGGGCTCGCGCAATATCACCGTTAACGCGGTGGCGCCGGGCTTTATCCAGACCGATATGACCGATGGCCTGCCGGAGGCCCAGCGTGAAACGCTGCTCGCCGGCATCCCCCTGGGGCGCCTGGGCGCGCCGGCGGAAGTGGCCAGCGCGGTGGCCTGGCTGGCCAGCGATGGTGGCGGTTATGTTACCGGCACCACGGTGCATGTGAACGGTGGTATGTTCACCGGCTGAGTAAAAACCGGTGATCGGCGGGACACGGCGGCCAAAAAACGCTATCGTGCCCCTATCCGGGCTAGGGGGCCTCTGAATAACTCCTTACGCACCCGGTTCGAAGCCCCACGGGGCGCGGGCCCGGGGGCGCGTTATTCAGAGGCCCTAACATTTGGAAACCTATCCGTGAAGGCGGGTATCGAGAGCGGCTTGCAAGCGCGTTTGGCGTTCACCTAGAATAGCCGCTCATAGGTGCTCGCACACCATCAACAGGAGAGTTATAACATCATGAGCAGCATCGAAGAACGGGTCCAGAAAATCATCGTCGAGCAACTCGGCGTTAAGCCGGAAGACGTGAAATCCGAAGCCTCCTTCGTCGAAGACCTGGGTGCCGATTCACTGGACACTGTTGAGCTGGTAATGGCCCTCGAAGAAGAGTTCGAGACCGAAATTCCCGACGAAGAAGCTGAAAAAATCAGCACCGTTCAAGCTGCCGTGGATTACATCAAGGCGCATAGCTGATACCGATCGCGGCCGACGAACAGACAGCCAGAAAACCGCAGGCTCATCGGGCTTGCGGTTTTTTTTCGGTTAGCGTTGCACCGTGCCACCGGCGCGGTGACGCGGTTACAGTGGGAATCGCGCCGCCGCGTGGCGCGCGTTCGAGTCGGGAGGAAATCAGGTGACACGACGTCGAGTAGTAATCACCGGTATGGGCATGTTGACGCCATTGGGCGGCGATGTGGCCAGTACCTGGGAAGGCATTCTGGCCGGTCGTAGCGGCATCCGCGCGATCGAGCATTTTGACACCGAGGCCTTCGCCACCAAATTCGCCGGCCTGGTGCCGGAGTTTCCGTTGGAGGACTACCTGTCCACCAAGGAAGCGCGCAAGATGGATCTGTTCGTGCAGTACGGCATGGTCGCCGCCATTCAGGCGATCCGTGATGCCGGGCTGGACATGGACAAGGAAAACGGCGAGCGCATCGGCGCCGCCATCGGTTCGGGCATCGGTGGCCTCACCAATATCGAGGAAAACCACCAGAAACTGATGGAGTCCGGCCCGCGCAAGCTGTCGCCGTTCTTCGTGCCCAGCACCATCATCAACATGATCGCCGGCAACCTGGCCATCATGTTCGGCCTCAAGGGCCCCAACTTCGCCACCGTCACCGCCTGCACCACCGGCACCCATAACATCGGCTTCGCCGCCCAGCAGATCCAGCTCGGCACCGCCGACGTGATGGTCGCCGGTGGCGCCGAGAAGGGCTCCACGCCGCTGGGCATGGGCGGCTTCGCCGCCGCCCGGGCGCTGTCCACCCGCAACGACGACCCGCAGGGCGCCAGCCGCCCCTGGGACCGGGACCGGGACGGCTTCGTACTGTCCGACGGCGCCGGTGCCCTGGTGCTGGAAGAGTACGAGCGGGCCAAGGCCCGGGGCGCCAATATCTATGGCGAACTGATCGGCTTTGGCATGAGCGACGACGCCTACCACATGACCGCCCCTTCCGAGGACGGTGCCGGCGCCGCCCTGTCCATGGGCAATGCGTTCCGCGACGCCGGGGTGGACCCGTCGCTGGTGGGTTATGTGAACGCCCACGCCACCTCCACCAAGGTGGGCGACCTGATCGAGATCCACGCGGTCAAGAAGGTGTTCGGCGACCACGCCACGAAACTGGCGATGAGCTCCACCAAGTCCATGGTCGGCCACCTGCTCGGCGCCGCCGGCGCGGTGGAAGCGATCTTCACCCTGCTGGCCATGCGTGATTCGGTGGCGCCGCCCACCATCAACCTGGATAACCCGGATGACGGTTGCGACCTGGATCTGGTGCCCAACCAGGCCCAGTCCCGGCCCATCGACATGGCGCTGTCCAACTCCTTCGGGTTCGGCGGCACCAACGGGTCCCTGCTGTTCCGCAAGGTGTGAACGGGCGGGTCGCCAGCGACGACCGGGGCCTCGCCTACGGCGATGGCCTGTTCGAGACCCTGCGGGTCTCCGCCGCCGGCACCACGCCGCTGTGGCCGCGCCACCGGGCGCGGCTGCTGGACGGCGCCGGGCGGCTCGGCATTCCGGTGGACCCGCCGGCACTGGAACGGTGTCTGGAGGGTGCCCTGGCCGACGCCAGCGGCGCCGGCGTGCTCAAGCTCACCCTGACCCGGGGCCCCGGTGGCCGGGGTTATCTGCCTCCCGAATCTCCCACGCCCACTTTGTTCGCCCGCCTCGGCGGCCTGCCGCCGTGGAGCGATGAGCAGCGTTCCCGGGGCGTGGTCCTGGGGGTTTGCGATACGCCCCTGGGCCTGGACCCGCTGGCCGGCTGCAAGCATCTCAACCGGCTGCCCCAGGTGCTGGGGCGCCGGGAGGTGGCGGCGCAAGGCTGGGACGAGGGCCTGATGCTGGACGAGTGGCGGCGGCCGGTGGAGGCCACCGCCATGAACCTGTTCGCCCTGTTCGGGAACACCCTGTGGACGCCGTCCCTGGAACGGGCCGGTGTGGCCGGGGTGGCCCGGGGCTGGCTGCTGGAGCAGGCGGCGGCGGCGGGCTGGTGCATTGATGTGCGTATGAGGCCGCTGTCACATCTGCGCGCCGCCGACGGGGTTTTTCTCAGCAACGCTGTTGTGGGTGTGCTGCCGGTGCGTAAACTGGCGCAATGGGTCTGGCCGGTGCCCGAGCCGGTACGACGATTTCAACGGGATCTGGATCTCCTCTTTCAATAATGCGCCGAAAAATTCGTATCTTCGGCCTGCTGGTACTGCTGGTTCTTATCGGCGTGCCACTGGCCGGTTTCTGGGTAAGCAGCTGGCTGCATCGCCCGCTGCCGATGAATGAACCGGTGGTGGTGAGCGTGGAGCGGGGGGCATCCTTCAGCGGCATGCTGGCCGACCTGCGTGGCCGTGGCCTGCTGGGCGACCCCGGCGAGGCCCGCCTGCGCCGCTGGGGCGCGCGCCTGTACGGCGCCTTCACCGACCTGGACGGTCGCCTGCACGTGGGCGAGTACCAGCTGGCCCCCGGCGACTCGCTGCTGACGCTGCTGGAAAAGATCGACCGGGGCGAGGTGCTGCAGCGCAGCGTCACCCTGGTGGAGGGCTGGAACTTCCGCGAATGGCGGGCGTTGCTGGCCAGCAAGGACGGCATCGAGCACACCCTGAACGATTTGAGCGGTGAGCAGATCATGGCCCGTCTGGGCCTGCCGGATACCCACCCGGAGGGCTGGTTCGCGCCGGAAACCTATTTCTATACCCGGGGCACCACCGACCTGGACCTGCTGCGCCGGGCTCTGGAACGCCAGCGCCGTCTGCTCGACGATGCCTGGCTGGCCCGGGACGACGATCTGCCCTACGACGACCCCTACCAGGCGCTGATCATGGCTTCCATCGTCGAGAAGGAAACCGCCGTGCCCGAGGAACGGGGCCGCATCGCCGGGGTGTTCGTCAACCGCCTGCGGCGGGGCATGCGCCTGCAAACCGATCCCACCGTGATTTATGGCATGGGCGAGGCCTACCAGGGCAATATCCGCCGTTCCGACCTGCGCCGGGCCACCCCCTACAACACCTATGTGATCAGCGGCCTGCCGCCCACGCCCATCGCCATGCCCGGGCGCGACTCGATTCTGGCGGCGGTGCGCCCGGCGCCCACCGAGGACCTGTTCTTCGTGGCCCGGGGCGATGGCAGCCACAAGTTTTCCCGGACCCTGGCCGAGCACCAAAAGGCGGTGCGGGAGTATCAGCTGCAACGCCGTTCCGACTACCGCTCGCGGCCGGAGCCGTCGCCGTGAGCGGCCGCTTTATCACCCTGGAAGGGGGCGAGGGCGCCGGCAAGAGCTCCAACCTGACCTGGCTGGCGGAGCGCCTGCGCGAGGCCGGCGTGCCGGTCACCGTGACCCGGGAACCCGGCGGCACCGAGCTGGCGGAACGGATCCGCGCGGTGCTGCTCGATCCCGGCGCCGAGACCATGGCCGACGGCACCGAGCTGCTGCTGGTGTTCGCCGCCCGGGCCCAGCATCTGGAAGCGCTGATCCGGCCGGCCCTGGAGCGGGGCGACTGGGTACTGTGCGACCGGTTCATGGACGCCACCTGGGCCTACCAGGGCGCCGGGCGCGGCTTCGACCCGTCCGCCATCGCGGCACTGGAGTCCATGGTGCTGCGTGGCCTGAGCCCGGATCGCACCCTGTTGTTCGATGTGCCGGTGGCCCAGGGCATGGCCCGGGCCGGCAAGCGCTCACGGCCGGACCGCATCGAGCGGGAGGCGCACGCCTTCTTTGAACGGGTGCGGCAATGCTACCTTGAACGGGCGGCGGCGGAACCGGAGCGGTTCCGTGTGATCGACGCCGGCGCCGGACTGGAAGCGGTGCGCGCCGAACTGGACACTCACCTTCAGGAGATGCTGCGGTGGCGGTAGGTTCATCCGCGAAGCGGGCGCCGATCCAGGTGCCCTGTCCCTGGCACCGGGAGCCCATGCAGCGGCTGCTGGATCAGCACGCCCAGGGGCGCCTGCCCCATGCGCTGCTGTTCGCCGGCGCCGCCGGCATCGGCAAATTCCGGCTCGCCCAGGCCCTGGCCCAGGCGCTGCTGTGCGAACGGCCCGCCGCCGGCCTGGCCTGCGGCGAGTGCGACGGCTGCCACCTGAGCGTGGCCGGCACCCACCCGGATTTCCAGACCCTGGCGCCGGAGCCCGGGTCCAACACCATCAAGATCGACCAGGTGCGGCGGCTGCTGGAATTCGCTGGCCGCACCGCCCAGTACGGCGGCGCCCGGGTGGCGCTGATCGCGCCGGCGGAGGGGCTCAACCGCAGCGCCCAGAACGCCCTGCTGAAGACCCTGGAGGAGCCCGGCGAAGGGCTGGTGCTGCTTCTGGTCAGCGACCAGCCGAGCCTGTTGCTGCCCACCATCCGCAGCCGCTGCCAGCAGCGGCATTTGCCGCTGCCGCCGGGGGACCAGGCCCTGGCCTGGCTGACACCGCAAACCGGCGAGCGCGAGGCGGCGGCGTTGCTGGCCGCCGCCCAGGGGGCGCCGCTGCGGGCCCTGGGGCTGCAGGACGCGGACTGGTTCGCGGCCCGTGAGCAACTGGCCGGGCAACTGGTGGCGGTGGCCCGGGGCCGCGCCTCGCCGGCCCAGGCCGGGCAGGTGCTGGCCCGCCAGGACCCGCGGGTGATGGCCGGTGTGCTGTACGGCTGGCTGGCCCGGGCGGCGGTATTGGCGGCGCTTTCAGAGGAGGGCGGTGAAGAGGGTGGCGAGGCCGATCCGGCCACCGTTACCGACCCCAAGGTGGAACCGCTGTTGCGGGAACTGGCCGGCCAGGTACCGCCGATCCGGCTGCTGGCCGCCGCCCGCCGGGTGATGGAGGGGCGCCGCCAGTTGCTGGCCGGCGCCAACCCCAACAAGGAATTGCTGATGGAGCAGTGGCTGCTGATTCTGGTGGGCGTTGACGCCTCCGCCAGCGGCTTCTAATCTGCTCAAGTCGCTCCCATGGGAAAGCGTGTTTTTGTAGGAGCGGCTTCAGCCGCGATAAAAATTGGCGCCAAGGCGACGATACGATAAATAGCCAATAATGGCGCCCGTACGGGGGAGACACTCATGAAAATGCCCGGGGGCCGCAGCGGCATCCTGTCGCTGAGCATCAAGGACAAGGCCGCGCTGTATTCCGCCTATATGCCGTTTATTACCAACGGCGGCCTGTTCATACCCACCGACAAGGACTATCAGCTGGGCGAGGAGATCTTTCTGCTGCTCAACGTGATGGACGAACCGGACAAGATCCCGGTGGCCGGCAAGGTGGTCTGGATCACTCCCCAGGGCGCCCAGGGCAACCGCACCGCCGGCATCGGCGTGCAATTCTCCGACCAGGACGACACCGCCCGCCGCACCATCGAGAACCACCTGGCCGGGGCGCTGCAGTCCGACCGGCCGACCCACTCCATGTAAGGCCAGAGCGTGTAGAATAGGGCGTTTCTCGAAGTCCGCAGCGGAGAGACGCAACCCCATGTCCGACACCCCCCTCCATCTGGTGGATTCCCACTGTCATCTGGACCGGCTCAACCTGGACGCCTACGACGGCGACTTCCAGGCGATGATGGCGGCCACCCGCGCCGACGGCATCGGTCACATGCTGTGCATCGGCGTGGACCTGGAAACCTTTCCACGCGTGCGCGCCCTGGCGGAAGCCCATGACGACGTGCACGCCACCGTGGGCGTCCACCCCCTGTACAAGGATTCCCGGGAGCCGGACGCCGACGAACTGGTGCGGCTGGCGGACCATCCCCGGGTGGTGGCCATCGGCGAAACCGGGCTGGATTATTTCTACGCCAAGGAACAGCGTGAATGGCAGCAACGGCGCTTCGTGGCCCATATCCAGGCGGCCCGCCGCACCGGCCTGCCGCTGGTGATCCATACCCGGGGCGCCAAGGAGGACACCCTGGCGCTGGTCCGTGAACATGGCGACGGCCAGGTGCGCGGTGTGCTGCACTGCTTTACCGAGGACACCGACATGGCCGAGCAGGCCATCGCCATGGGCTTCTATATTTCGATCTCCGGTATCGTCACCTTCCGCAACGCGGAGGCCCTGCGCGACACCGTGCGCGCGCTGCCCCTGGAGCGTCTGCTGATCGAAACCGATTCGCCCTGGCTGGCGCCGGTGCCGTTCCGTGGCAAGCCCAACGAGCCACGCCACGTGGCCCGGGTGGCGGAGTGCGTGGCGGAACTGAAGGGGCTGCCGGTGGCGGAGGTGGCGCGGGTGACCCGCGATAATTTCTTTGCGTTGTTCAATAAGGCGGTGGCATGAACGGTCTCGGCGATCCGATGCAATTGGCGTTGGCGGTGACCCTGGCGGTGGTGATCACCGCCCTGGTGGCGCTGCTGATCACCCGGGCGCCGCTCAATCGGCTGAGCCGGGAGCGGGACCAGGCGCGCCACGACGGCGAGGCCCGCGGCCGGGAGCTGGCCCGGGAACAGGAACGCGCCGCCGCCCTGGAGGGGCAGCTGCACGAGGCCCAGAGCCAGTACGCCCAGGCCCGCGCCGACAAGGCCCGTCTGGAGGAGCGGCTGGCCGGCCAGCAGGACAAGCTGGCGTTTCTGGAGCAAAGCCGGGAACAGCTCAAGCAGGAATTCGAGAACCTGTCGGCGAAGATTTTCGAACACCGCAGCAAGCAGTTCGAGGAGAAGAACCGGCAGGGGCTGGACACGCTGCTTAACCCTTTCCGCGAGCAGCTGGCCGAATTCCGCCGCCGGGTGGACCAGATTCACAGCGACGACACCCGCGCCCAGGCGGCCATGACCGAACAGCTGCAGCATCTCAAGAGTCTCAACCAGCAGATGCATGTGGACGCCCGCAACCTGACCCAGGCGCTCAAGGGCCAGGTGAAAACCCAGGGCAACTGGGGCGAGATGATCCTGGAACGGGTGCTGGAGAGCTCCGGGCTCACCAAGGGCCGGGAATACGACACCCAGGTGGCGCTGAAAAGCGAGGACGGCGGCCGCCGGTTGCCGGACGCCATCGTCCATCTGCCCGAGGACAAGGACGTGGTGATCGACGCCAAGGTGTCGCTGGTGGCCTACGAGCGCCTGGTCAGCGCCGAGGACGAGGACGTTCGCCGGGAAGCCCGCGAGCAGCATCTGCAATCCCTGCGCGCCCATATCAAGGGTCTCAACATCAAGGACTACGGCAACCTGGAAGGGGTGCGCAGCCTGGACTTCGTGCTGCTGTTCATCCCCGTGGAAGGCGCCTTCATGACCGCCATGGAAGCGGACCCGGGGCTTTATACCGAAGCCTATGAGCGCAATATCGTGCTGGTCAGCCCGACCACGCTGCTGGTGACCCTGCGCACCATCCAGAACATCTGGCGCTACGAATACCAGAACCGCAATGCCCTGGACATCGCCAACCGGGCGGGGCTGATCTGCGACCAGATCACCCGCCTCAGCGAGTCCCTGGCGGACGTGGGCGACAAGATCGACCGCGCCCATGACTCCTGGGAAACCGCCTACAAGCGCCTCACCGAAGGGCGCGGCAACCTGCTCGGCCAGGCCCACAAGCTCCACGAACTGGGCGCCAAGGCCCGCCGGGCGCTGCCGCCCAAAGTGGACGACGAAGACGGCGAGGAGCGCGCCGAAGACTTCCCCGAATCCGACGACGATTAGGCCGCCCCGAGGGTGGGGGGTGTGGGGTTGTAGGAGCGACTTCAGTCGCGATGCCGATGGCACGGCCATGATCGCGACTGAAGCGGAATGCCGCCCAGTCGCTCCTACGTAGCTGACCCATCAGCGCGGCTCCGGTTGCACCAGCACCCGCACCCGCTGGCGGGTGCCGCCGCTCAGTTGCAGCACATAGTCCCGATCCGCGTCCAAGGAATAGGCCACGAACTTGCGCAGCGCATCGCATTGATGGCGGCCGCCGAAATCCTTGGAGGGCACCAGGGCGCCGTCCTGGTCCACCAGATCCACCCAGCTGGCGTCGTCGATATAGGCGCGATAGGGGCCGGCCTGGTCGGTGTGGAACACAAAGGCGCCGGCGTAGGCGCCGTCCGCCGGGGTATGGCGCCCGGGTTCGGCGGTGAAGGCAAAGCCTTCCTGCGGCGACAGGGCGGCGCGGTAAGCGATGCCGGTGTCGATGCGCGCCGGGCCCGCGCCCTCCGCGCCGCCGGGCTCGGGCAGGGAGGACGCGGTGAGCCGTTTGATAGCGGCCTGTTCCGGGGCCGCGTAGGTGGCGCAGCCGCTGCCTTCCCGGGCCTCCATGGCCGGTGCGGCCAGCGGCAGGGCCAGCAGCGTCAGGGCGGCGGCGTAACGGGGAAAGAACGTCATGGTGATCTCCTGAATGACCGTTTGGAGCACGCTGCTCAGTAGCGCCAGCGCACCTTGGTGAAATAAGTGCGGCCCGGTTCGTAGTAGCCCTCGTCGTAGGCGTAGAGCTTGTCGCCCAGGTTGTCCACGCCCGCTTCCAGCTGCCATTGCGGCAGCGGCCGCCAGGCGGCCTTGAGGCCGGTGGTGACGAAACCGGCGGTTTGCCGCGTGCCGTCGCTGTCGTTGTAGCGGCCGCTGTCGGCGCGGGCGCTGCCGGTGAACGTCCAGGTGTCGCCCAGGAACCAGCTCAGGTAGGTGAAGCCGCTGTGGCGCGGGGTATCCAGAGCACGCAGGTCCGGGTCGGACCGGTTGTCCCGGTGCAGGTAGGTGTAGTTGAGGTGGTATTGCCAGGCGTGGCCCAGGTTCACGGTCAGCTCCGCCTCGGCGCCCCGCAGCACCGACTCCGCCACGTTCCGCAATTGCGAGCAGGGCGGCGAGGTGCACAGGCCGTTGTCGATGGCGATGCTTTGGATGCTGTCGTCGATCTCGTTGCGGAACACCGCGGCGCCCCAATGCAGCGGCGTCCCGGTACCCACCAGCAGGTCCCCGGCCAGGCCGGCTTCCACGCCGGTGCTGGTTTCCGCGTCCAGATCCGGGTTCGGCAGCGCCGAGCCCATGCGGAATGAGTAGCGGTCCTTGATGGTCGGGTAACGGCTGCGTTTGGAGGCGATCAGGCGGCCTTTCAGGTGGTCGTTGAAGGCAAACAGCGCACCGGCCTGCAGGTTGACCGCCGAAGTGGACGCCAGCTCGAACGGCTCGATGGTGCCGTTGACCAGATTGTCGGCCTGCTCGCCGCGCAGCAGGTCATAGCTGATGCCGGCCAGCAGCGTCAGCCGGTCGGTGGCGGCAAAGCGGTCCTCCACGCCCACTGACACGGTGCGGTCCTCAAAGCGCTGCTCCGGCTCGCCCAGGTCGCCCACTTCGCGGTGAACGTCGGTTTTGTAGTGCACCGCCAGGCGCGGATCGTGGCGCTCGAACAGGTCGGTGCCCAGTTCCACGCTGCCGCCCCAGGAGTAGTCGTCGTAGGTGCTGTGGAAAGCGTAGGGCCGGTTCATGGTGCCGTAGGTGGCGTCGTCGTAGGAGCGCAGCGAATTCTCGAAGCTGTCGTGGTAGAGCCGCAGCCTGGCCCGCAGATGTTCATGCAGCCGGGTGTTGGCATTGAAGTAGAAGCTTTCCTTGTCGTAGCGGGGCCACTGCCAGAAACGCACCCGGGTGTTGGCATCGTCACCGGCGTAGGGCGGGGTCTGCTTTTCGCCGTCCTGTTTGTAGTAGCTGAACACGTATTCGTCGGCGGCGTTGGGGGTAAAGCCCAGGCGCAATGACAGTTTGCGGTCGGTGTATTGCGAATTCTCGCGGCGGCCGCCGTCCTCGTTGGCGGTGGGCGCGAAGTCACCGGCCAGCGGGAAATAATCCTGATCGCGGATCGAGCCGCCCACCTGGGCGTACCAGCGGCCCTGATTGGTGCCCACATTGGCGTAGCTGTCCCAGGCACTGCGAGAGAAGCGATCGTCGAAGCTCATGCCGTAGCCGGCTTCCGCCTCGGTGCCCCGGCGTGGCCGGCGGCCGACCACGTTAATGGCGCCGCCCAGGGTGTTGGGGCCGGCCAGCAGCGAGGTGTAGCCCTTGCTCACCGAGATTTCCGCCACGTCGTAGGTGGTCAGACGAGACAGATCGATGTTGCCGTCATAGGGCACGTACACCGGAATCCCGTCGATGAACAGCGGCACCTGGCGGGAATCGAAGCCGCGCACATTGATCAGACGCTCACCGCGACCGCCCATCATCACGGTATTGACGCCGGGCAGCAGCTCCAGCGCCTGGGAGACATCGGTGCGGTTGAAGCGGCGCATATCTTCATCGGTGACCGTGGATTGGGTACTGGTCTGGTTGATGTCGATGGCGTCCCCTTGCACCACCACCGGTTCCAGAACGCCCAGTTCGAAGCGGTCACCGATGTCGGAGTCGGGCTCGGCATGGGCTGGCAGACAAAGTGAAACCACCGGCAGACAAAGGGTCGCCGGAAAAAGAAGCGCTTTCATGGAAAAAACTCTCTGGCTGACGAACGAATGGCCCGACTGTTAAATTTCGTTATGCACGGCAGGATATAGCGGTGGTCGAAGAAAAGCCAGTGGGCGTGACCGGCGGGTTTCGCCGAGCGCTCAGTTCAGTTCGTTCTCCAGACTTTTTTCGAAGTCGTCGGCCAGATCGCGCAGGGCCTGTTCCATTTCCCGGTAACGCTGGCGGATGCGCCGGCCGGCCTCGGTGACCTCGGCGCCGCCGCCGTGCTTGCCGCCGGGCGCGGAATGCACCAGCGGCTCCCGGAAGCAGCGGTTCATGGTGTCCACCAGCAGCCAGGCACGCCGGTAGCTCATGCCCAGTTCGCGGGCCGCCGCGGAGATCGAACCGGTGCTTTCAATGGCGTCCAGCAGTTGCGCCTTGCCGGGGCCGAAGGCGATATCGTCGTCGCGCATCAGACGGGCGCGCAGTTTAATATAGTTGGCCATGAACGTTGGGGTCCGCCTCGGTAAAGCCCGAGTGTAGTGCACCGAGGGGCCGCTGACACGGCGGCGCGGCGTTTACCAGCCTTTACTTTTTGGGCGCGGCGGGTGGGCCGCTTTTGCGCTAGGCTCGGGCGGACCCGTCAACAAACTTGATGGGTGTTTCGGAAACACGGAGTTTTTAAGAAACAGAAAGGGGAGCAAGGCGCTCATGAGTACTACCGCACCGGTGCGTTTCGGGGCTTTGGTTCTGGTTTGGCTGTGCACGGCGGTGGCCGTGGCGGCGGTGTGGCGATGGTCGGCATCCCCTTGGGCCTGGGCGGCCCTGGCGGTGTTCGGCGTGTTGGGCCTGCGCGGCCTCTGGGACCTGATCCAGCGCCGTCACAGCCTGCTGCGCAATTACCCCTTGCTGGCCCACTTTCGCTGGTTCTTTGAATTCCTGCGCCCGTTCCTGCGCCAGTACATCGTCGAGAACGACCGGGAGGGCCGCCCCTATAACCGGGACATGCGCTCGCTGATCTACCAACGGGCCAAGGACCAGGTGGACGTGAAGCCGTTCGGCACCGACCTGGACGCCTACGACGCGGAGTTCCAGGTGCTGGCCCATTCCATGGCGCCGCGCCCGAAAGCGGACGGGGACTTCCGCGTGGAAGTGGGCGGCGCCGCCTGCAAGAAACCCTACCGGGCGGCGCTGCTGAACGTGTCGGCGATGAGCTTCGGTTCGTTGAGCGCGCCGGCCATCGAGGCACTCAACCTGGGCGCCCGCCAGGGCGGTTTCTATCACGACACCGGCGAGGGTGGCATCAGCCCCTACCACCGCCGCCACGGCGGCGACCTGGTGTGGGAGATCGGCAGCGGCTACTTCGGTTGCCGGGACCAGGACGGCCGCTTCGACCGGGGGCTGTTCCGCGAGCAGGCCACCCTGGACCAGGTGAAGATGATCGAGATCAAGCTCAGCCAGGGCGCCAAGCCCGGCCACGGCGGTGTGCTGCCGGCGGCCAAGATCACCCGGGAGATCGCCGATACCCGCAAGATTCCCCTGAACCAGGACTGCCGCTCCCCGGCCTGGCACAGAGCTTTTTCCACGCCCCGGGAACTGCTCCAGTTCGCCGCCTCCCTGCGAGAGGATTCCGGCGGCAAACCGGTGGGCGTGAAACTGTGCGTGGGCCACCCCTGGGAGGTGCTGGCGCTGTGCAAGGCGATGCTGGATTCCGGCATCGAGCTGGACTACATCGTGGTGGACGGCACCGAGGGCGGCACCGGCGCGGCGCCGGAGGAGTTCTCCGACCATCTCGGGCTGCCGCTGCGCGAGGGGCTGCTGATGGTGCGCAATGCGCTGGTCGGCACCGGCCTGCGTTCGCGGGTACGGCTGGCCGCCAGCGGCAAGGTGTACAGCGCCTATACGCTGGCCGCCAATATGGCGCTGGGCGCGGACTGGTGCAACGCGGCGCGGGCCTTCATGCTCAGCCTCGGCTGCGTGCAGACCAAAAGCTGCCATAACGACCGTTGCCCCACCGGCGTGGCCACCCAGAACCCCAGCCGCCAGCGCGCCCTGGTGGTGGCCGACAAGGCGCCCCGGGTGGCCAACTTCCAGCGCCACACCATGGAACATCTGGCCGACATCATCTCGGCGGCGGGGCTGGACCACCCCGGCGAGTTGCTGCCCCGCCACCTGATGCACCGGCGCGGTACCACTGAACTGGTGACCCTGGACAAGATGTACGATTTCCTGGAACCGAACGTGCTGCTGGAGGCGCCGGACGACACCGTCTACGGCGAATGGTGGCACGCCGCCGACCCGGACAGCTTCCGGCCGCGCCAGCCGGTGGGGCCGGTCCACCACAAGTGATACCGGTGATATGGGGGGATGAGTGAGCGTGCGCGCCGCTCAGACGCCCCAGTCCAGCCCCAGCCGCGCCCGGCCGTGCAGCGCGATCAGCAGCGCCAGCCACAGCAGACTGGCCGCCACCACCAGCCACAGGGGCCCGTGGCGCGGCGGCAAACGCACGAACGACAGGCCGATCAGCAGCATGGTGAGAGCGGCGGTGATGCCGTGCAGCAGCACCAGCCACCGCCACGGCAATGACGAGGCCGGCAACCAGCGCAGGCTCAGGTTGGCCGCCAGCAGCATCATCACCAGAGGATAGAGGCCGGGGGCAGGGCGGCGGGGCGCGGGCCGCCGTTGCGGTGGCTGCATGGCTCAGGCCCCGATCAGGTAAAAGGCGGTGAAGTCGGCGACCCAGACGATTTCCACCAGGGCCCAGTAGCCGCCGGCCAGGCGCAGCCGGGTGAGGCGCCGCTCGCCATCGCCGCCGGTCAGGGCCGGCAGCATCGTGGCCAGGGCGATCAACACGAATACCCCGTGCAGCACCGCCACCAGGTGGTGGAAATGGAAGAAGCGCAGCGCCTCCAGCGGGTGCGGCCCGTCGTAGCCGAACGGCTGTCCAAGAGGCAGCACGCCGCCCTGATATTCCAGATAACCCTCCCAGCCCCGTGCCGCCAGAAACCCCAGGCCCAGCATCAATGTCAGTAACATGCCGCCGGTGGCGGAGGCGCCGCGTTCGGCGGCCCCGGCGGCGCGGGTCAGGGTCCAACCGGCGCTGATCAACAGGGCACCGCCCAGCACCGCGGGCCGCCAGTGCAGCTCAGCGGCGGCGGCGGCGAACACCGCCGGGGTCTGGCGGTAGTGCAGGGCGAAGGCCAGCAGCAGGGACGCGAACAGCAGGGTGCCGAAAAACAGGTACAGGCCGAGGCGGACCCGGTCGGCATCGAACAGCCGGTGCAACCCGCCCATATCGTGGGTAACGAGCATGGTATGCCGGTGGCGGGCGGTCATGCCGGCCCCGGTCGCCAAGGCGAAAAGGGAATGGTCGCGGCCGCGATGGCCATGGTGCCTCCTGCCACGGCCTGCCATGGCCCGCTGAGCGGGTCGGCGCCGTGCTGTCGTTCCTCGTCCTTTCGGTCCCTGGTTTTGAGATTAGGCCTGGCCGGCGGCGCTCACAAGCCCGCGCCACGGCGCTTTGGGCGGAAAAAGGGCGCCTTCGCCAAGGCCGGCGGGACCCGCGCCGGAACGTAAAGAACTACAAAAAATGCCGGCGTGCCGGTTTAGCACTGGCGTAACCGGCGAGCGGCGCGTTACAAAGGGGGGAGCCTTGGGAAAAGGCGCCGATTCTTATTCTCAGCAAGGAGCGACATAAATGCGTATTCACCAACGTTTTGCCCTGGGTCTGATCGCGGCCGCCGTGGCCGGCACCACCCAGGCGGACATCAGTATTCCCATGCACGCCGTCAGCGCGGACGGTGTTGGCGAGTCGATGGGCCAGGTCACGGTTTCCGAAAGTGAGTATGGACTGGTGTTCACTCCGCAATTGAAAGGCCTGGAGCAGGGCGTGCACGGTTTCCACGTACACCAGAACGCTTCCTGCGAGCCGGCGGAGAAGGACGGCAAGATGACCGCCGCGGCCGCCGCCGGCGGGCACTATGATCCGGAGAACAGCGGCCACCACGGCACCCCCTGGGGCGATGGCCACCTGGGTGACCTGCCGGCGCTGTACGTGGACGCCGACGGCACGGCCACCTTGCCGGTGCTGGCGCCGCGCCTGGAGATGGATGATCTGGAAGGCCGCGCGGTGATGATCCACGCCGGCGGTGACAACTACTCCGACCAGCCCAAGCCATTGGGCGGCGGTGGCGCGCGCATGGCCTGCGGCGTGGTTCCCAAGTAAGCCTTTCTCCCGACTCCTCCCCCCGCACCACGGTCGCGCCCTGCCGGCGCGGCCGCTTCCGCGCCCATTACCCCTGCCTTTCGCCGAGTATCCCACCCGGGCGGTCCTGACCCGCTTTGGCAGGGCTTTATCCGGACGTTGGTACTATTTACCTATAAAACACGTTTACATCGTCTTTTAGTAAGACGATTTGCATATTTTGCCAAATTTTGCTGTGAACCAAACACGGAACGGGCGGGAAATGTATCACAAATACGATTAAAGTATGACGTTATGTAAGCCGTGAGTATGGCTTTCACCTTCGACCCACCGCTAGTATTCGCACCACTACGAATATATGGGTAGATGGGATCATGCTTCGTCATTCAATTGTATTACTGGTATTGCTGCTGAATTGTTATGCGGGTGCCGCGCTGGCGACCGACGCCAAACCCCGCATCATTGGCGGTGAGGACGCGCCCAGCGCGCCTTCCTGGATGGTGGAGGTGCGTCGCAGCCTGTCCGGCAACCCCAATTACGCCGGCACCCGCTGCGGTGGCGCCCTGGTGGCGCCGCGCTGGGTGCTCACCGCCGCCCATTGCGTGCGCGACGACAACGGCACCTTCGACCCGGGCACCCTGTTCGCGGCCCTCGGCCATGTGAACCGGTTCGCCACCCCGGAAGAGACCATCGCGGTGCGCGCCGTGCACGTGCACGACGGCTACCGCTCCGACATTTACCGCAACGATCTGGCCCTGCTTGAGCTGGAGTCTCCGTCCGCCCAGGCGGCGGTGGATCTGGCCAAGTCAGCGGAGATGCAGCGACTGCACCGGGGCAATGCGGACGAGGCCCTGCGTGCCCTGGGCTGGGGGCAGACCGAAAGCGGTTCCATGTCCACCCTGTTGCAGCAGGTGGATCTGGATTACGTGCCGCTGTCCAGCTGTAGCGGCTACTGGAACAACCTGGGCAGCGGCCAACTGTGCGCCGGTGAGATGAACCCGGTGGCGGGCGTGGACCAGGACACCTGCCGGGGCGACAGCGGCGGGCCGCTGATCTATCGCACCGCCGATGGCCTGTGGCTGGCCGGCATCACCAGTTATGGCGCCCGTCAGTGCGCCTCCGGGGTGCCGGCGGTATACACCCGCGTCAGCGCCTACCTGGACTGGATCGAACGCACTTCCGCCGGCGCCATGGTGGACCTGGAAAGTACCACCGAGGGTGAGGCCCACTACGCCAGCCCCGGCCAGACGCTGACCCTGAGCACCCGCATCAGCAATAAGAGCGTGGTCAACGAAGCCCGGGCGGTGGGCCTGCGCATCTACCACCAGGGCGACCTGGCGGTATGGGCCGACGACCTGCAGTGCCAGGACCAGGGCGAGTACACCCTGTGTCAGGGCTGGAACTCCCTGGGCACCGGCGCCACCGGCGATATGCACCAGGTGCGGCTGTCCAGCCGCAGCGGCGGCACCGTGGCCGGCCTGGCGCGGATCGTGCCGGTCAGCGACGAGCACGACTATTACACCGCCAATGAAGAGCGCTACAGCCTGGTGTTCTCCGATCAGCCGAACCTGACCCTGGATGCCACGGCGGTGCGTTCCAACGGTACCGTGCGGGTTACCGCCACGGTGCGCAATCTGGCCGACCACCGGGATGCCCGTAACGCCTGGGTGGAGTTCCAACTGCCCGGCGGCTGGGACTGGGAAACGCTGCCGGAAGGTTGCGTGGCCAGCGTGCCGGTGCGCTGCGCGCTCGGCGATCTGCCGCGCGGCGGCTCGGCGGCCCGTACCCTGGTGCTGACCGGCTCCGGTGATGGCCGGGTGTTCATGAACGCCGGCAACGCCGACGGCGACTTCCCCTCCGGTGACACCAATGCGTTCGTGATGCCGTCGCGGGCCGGCACGGAAAGCGCCCGCAGCGAAGCGTCCTCCGGCGGCGGTGGCGGTGGTGGCGGCGGTGCCGCGGGTCTCTGGCTGGCGCTGGTACTGGCGGGGCTGGGGATGCTGCGTCGTCGGTGATCGGGTTGATCGCGGCTGAAGCCGCTCCTACAAGCCACACCTCCGTAGGAGCGGCTTCAGCCGCGATAGAAGTTCAGAATACGAAGTCGTCTCGTGTAGGAGCGGCTTCAGCCGCGATCAGAAGCGCAGAATACGAAGTCGTCTCGTGTAGGAGCGGCTTCAGCCGCGACCAGAAGCGCAGTCTACGAAGTCGTCTCGTGTAGGAGCGGCTTCAGCCGCGACCAGAAGCGCAGAATACGAAGTCGTCTTTTGTAGGAGCGGCTTCAGCCGCGATCAGAAGTTCAGTCCACCACAACCAAATGCTGCCGGCGCTGCTCAGGGGTGAGCGCGCCGGCATTGCCTTTCCAGGGCACCGCGCCAAAGCCCACCGGCACCGATTGCAGCAGGTAGGGCGCCTTGATCACGTCGAAGTAGGGGGAATGGTCGAAGTCGGCGGCGTGGAACACCCGTGGCTGCAGCCGCATCAGACGCCCGCCGCTTTGCACCTTGTCGCGCCCGTCGCCAGGTCCGTCGCTGTTCTCCGGCTGTTTCACCAGGGGGTGCACCGGGAACTGGATAAAGGCGAACGCCTCGCCGGCGGTGGTGCCGGTGATGGCGCGCAGCAGGTCGTTGGCCCAGCGGTTCAGCAGCCGCCGGCGCCGGCGGGTGGACAGCAGACGCCAGGGGATCAGCCACAGCATCAGCAGGGTGCTCCAGCCATGCTGGGTGCCGGTACCGAGCCGGCTGATGGCGAAGCGCAGGGCGTCCTGGCGCTCCTCGGCGGACAGATTCTGGGCCCGGCAGACGCGCAGATGCACGCCGTGCAGGTTGCTCAGGTCGCGCACCCACAGCCCCCGTTCCAGGCTGGCGTCGAGCACCAGCTGGGTGTCCGGGCCGCAGGGCAGGTAGTCGGCCAGCAGCGCGCGCAGGGCCGGGTCGGCCACCTCATGGGGGCGGCCCACATACAGCAGGGCGCGGGAAAAGCGGCTGCCGGTGAGCACCTTGAGCCGGTGGTCCAGGGCGCTTTCGCCGTCCATCAGCAGCACGTCACAGGGGCGCAACAGGGCGCGCTGGCTTTCCAGGTCGCCCAGCGGCCATTCGCCCTGCTCGGGCTGACGCTGCAACCGCTCGCAGAGCCATTGGTAGAATCGTGGTGAACGCATGCGGCGATCCTACAGCAGAGCCAGAGCGCGATCCATGACCGAATAGTCAGTATAGAAGTGGGGCGACAGGCGCACGCCGCCGCCGCGCTCGGCGCACACCACGCCGCCGGCGTGCAACCGGGCCCGGGTGTCGGTGGGCGCTTCGCCGGGCATTCGGAAGGTGACGATGCCGGCGCGCCGGGCCGGGTCCGCCGGGCTCAGCAGTTCCGCGCCACGCGCCGTCAGGCCCCGGTACAGATGGTCCACCCGGGCCGCCAGGGCCGCTTCCACCTCGTCCATGCCCAGTTCATCGAACAAAGACAGCGAGGCGTCCAGGGCATGGGTGGCCAGCATATTGGGGCTGCCGCACTCAAAGCGGGTGGCGTCGGCGGCCACCTGCCAGTCCTTGCGGGTGTAGTCGCCGGCATCGGCGATCATGTGCCAGCCGAACTGCCGCAGGGTCAGTTGATCGCGTACCGCCGGGCGGCAATGGAACAGGGCCAGCCCCTCCGGACCGAGCATCCATTTGTGGCCGTCGGCGACCACGAAATCGGCGCAGCAGGCGCCGGCGTCGAACGCCACCGCGCCCAGGCTCTGGATCGCGTCCACGCAGAACAGCACGCCTCGCTCGCGGCAGGCGCGGCCGATGGGCGCCAGATCCAGGCGGATGCCGCTGCCGTACTGCACCGACGACAGGGACACCAGCCGGGTGCCTTCGCCGATGGCGTCGATGACCCGCTGTTCGGCGCCCTCGCCACTGACGTCCACTTCCACTACGTCCACGCCCCGGTCGGCCAGGGCCTGCCAGGGAATGCGGTTGGATGGAAATTCCTGGTCGCTGATCAGCACCCGGTCGCCGGGCCGCCAGTCCAGGCCCTGGGCGATCACCGACAGACCCTCGGAGGTGTTCTTCAGCAGCGCCACCTCGGTGGGCTCCACGTTGATCAGCCGCGCCAGCCGCTGGCGCAGGCGTGCTTCCACTTCCAGCCAGCGCGGATAATCCCGGGCCCCCAGATGAATGTTCTGGTCGGCGAACGCCACCACCGCGTCGCGGGTTCGGCGCGGCCACGGGGCCACCGCCGCGTGGTTCAGATACAGCACGTCATCCTGGAGGGGGAATTCCGCTTTGAGATCGACCATCAGAGGCTCCTTGAGTATGATCCGGCCGGGCGCCGACCAGCTCGGCGATGCCCGCCGAAGGGCGGGGCCCTGTCCGATTGTAACGGCCGTGGCGGGGGCGTGCAGGACCCTGGGTTGTGATAGGGTAACGATAACCGCCCCCGGAGGGCGGGAATGAGGAGAGGTCGATGGGAGATCTGGAAAAAGCGACGCGCAAGGCTCGGGAATTCCGCCAGCGGGAGCAGGAAATTCTCGACGCCGCTCTGGCGTTGTTTCTGGAGCAGGGGGAAGACCGGGTCACGGTGGAAATGATCGCCGACCGGGTGGGCATCGGCAAAGGCACCATCTATAAGCACTTCGAAACCAAGAACGAAATCTACCTGTTGTTGATGCTCCGCTATGAGGAGGATCTGGCGGAGGTCTTCAACAGCATCCACGGCAGCCACGACAAGGAAGCGCTGGCCCGGGAATACTTCCGCTTCCGGATCGGCGACCCGGCCCGTTACCAGCTGTTCGACCGCCTGGAAAACAAGGTGATCAAGGACCACGCGGTACCGGACCTGGTGGACAAGCTGCACCGCATCCGTGAGGCCAACTTCAATCAGCTGACCCACATTGTCGAGGCGCGCATCCAGGAAGGTTCCCTGGAGGACGTGCCGCCCATGTATCACATCTGCGCGGCCTGGGCCCTGGCCCACGGCGCCGTGGCGCTGATGCAGTCGCCGTTCTATCAGCGGCTGATCGACGACAAGCCCGACTTCCTCGACTTCCTGGTGGAAATCGGCATCCGCATGGGCAACAAGGGTCAGCGCGGAAAATAGGGACATCATGAGCAAAGCCGAGGAACTGCTGGCGCTGCTGGAAAAGGCGGAACAGGACGAACAGGGTCTGCCGCCGGTGCACAAATGGAACCCGGAGCGCCGCGACGACATCGACATGCGCATCGCCAGCGATGGCACCTGGTATTACCAGAACTCGCCCATCGAACGGCACCGCATGGTGAAGCTGTTCTCCACCATTCTGTTGCGCGAGGGCGACGACTATTTTCTGGTCACGCCGGTGGAAAAGCTGCGCATCCAGGTGGACGACGCCCCGTTCGTGGCCACCGAGGTGGAAACGGTGAGCGGCGACGGCGCCGATAAGCTGGTGTTCACCACCAACGTGGACGCCCATGTGGTGGCCGGCCCCCGCCACCCGCTGCGGGTGGAAACCGACCCGGACAGCGGCGAGCCGCGCCCCTACCTGCACGTGCGTGACAACCTGGAAGCCCTGGTGGCCCGCAACGTGTTCTACCGTCTGGTGGATCTTGCGCGGCGGGAGGAAGCCGACGGCCACACCCGCATGGTGGTGGATTCCGACGGCGAGACCTTCGAATTGGGTCGCCTCTGAGCAAGGCGGGAGCGCGGCCGAACGACCGCGATGGTTTCGCCGCTAGGAACCCTGCGGCGCTTCCGGACGGGGCAGGCCGGTGCCGCACTGCTTGCAGAAACGGGCGTCCGGATCGTGGTCGTGGCGGTGGCAGTTCGGGCATTCCCGCTCATAGCGTTTGACCATGTGCGCCCGTGACATCTCGGCGGAGACGATGCCGGTGGGCACGGCGATGATGGCGTAGCCGGTGATCATCGCCAGGGAGGCCACCGCCTGACCGAACGGGGTTTGCGGTGAAATATCGCCATAGCCCACCGTCGTAATGGTAACGATGGCCCAATAGATGCTGCGTGGAATGCTGGTGAAACCGTTGGCCGGCCCCTCCACCACGTACATCAGGCTGCCGAAGATAATAATCACCACCACCACCGCGAACATGAACACGCCGATCTTGCGTCGGGTGCGCACCAGGGTGCTGCCCAGTTGGTTGGCCTCGTCCATCAGCTGGGCCAGCTTGAGCACCCGGAACACGCGCAGCACCCGCAGGGCGCGGATGGTCAGCAGGTAGTTGGCGCCGGGCAGCAGCAGGCTCAGGTAGGTGGGAATCACCGACACCAGATCCACCACCCCATAGAAGCTGCGGGCATAGCGCAGCGGCCGGTCGCTGACCCACAGGCGAATCATGTATTCCAGGGTGAACAGCACGGTGAACGCCCATTCCGCCGCGTACAGCAGGGTGCCGTGGCGCTGGTGAATGGACTGCACGCTATCCAGGGTCACCGCCACCACGCTGGCGATGATGGCGAGAATCAGCAGCTGGTCGAACCGGCGCCCGGCGCGGGTGTCGGTGCCGAAAATAATGTGGCGCCAGCGGTCTCGGAGACTGGCATAGCGAGTGTTCATAGCCGTCCTTACCAGGTCGCGCTGGAGAATGGGGCCTAACGGAGCGCGCCTATTCTGGCCTGTTCGGGACGCTGTTGCCACTTGGCCCGCGCCGGCGCGGAAAATGCCGCCCTCGGTAAACAAAGGTTGCCGGCGGGCCGGCGCGGATAACATTCGATACCCCCGGCAACGCTTCATTACACAGCCGCAACCGCGTTGTTCTACAGCCCTTTGCACCGCCCTTACATAGTCGCTCAATACGCATCCCTCATCGGGGGGCGATAACGACGAGAATATGACGGAGGGGTAAACCTTGGATACCGACATCAAGAAATTGATCGGCGGCGGCGTACTGGCGTTGTTGCTTACCGCCTGTGGCGGCGGGGGCGGCGGCGGTGGTGGCGACAGCGCCGGCACACCGACACCGTCCACCCGTGAACTGCCCCAGGAAATGGCGGCGGTGGTGGATCAAAGCAACGAATTCACCAATGAGTTCTGCCCCGAGACCAGCGGCGGCCAGGCCCCCGGCGCCAGCGTCGACCCGGCCGCCTGCGTGGGTGAAGCGCAGGCGCTGGACAGCGGCGCGCCGGACCCCACCAGCGTGGTGGCGCAGTTCTGCCCGGTGGCCGCCGGGTCCTTCGACCTGGCTGGCCTGTTCGATCCCACCGCCTTCCTGGATAACCTGCAGGACCCGCAGGCGCTGCTCACCGATGGTCCCTTGACCTTCCCGCTGGCCTGCCTGCAGGAATCCGCCGGCAATCTGGGCCAGTTGCAGGACCTGATCGGCGGCAGCAACCCGATCACCGAACAGCTGTGTCCGCAAGCGGCGGCGGCGGGGAGCTTTGACCCGGCCACCTGTCTGTCGGAAATCGCCGGCGGCGCCGGTGGCGGCCTGCCGCAATTTCCCGGCACCGGTGGTGGCGGCGCGCCCTCCATTCCCGGCGCGGACGGCTTCTGCCCGACCACCTCCGGCGGCGAGTTCGGCCCCACCACGGTGATCGACTGTCTCAACGAGATCACCCGGGTGTACGTGACCATCGTCGACCAGATCCGCACCCCCAACCCGATCAGCGAGGCGGTGTGCCCGCTGGAACACGCCAGTGGTCTGGTGGACCCGGTGGCCTGCCTCAAGGAAGGGCTGGCCGGCACCGGCCTGCCGGCCCTGCCGGGGCTGGGTGATCTGCCCGGTCTGCCCGGTGGCGGTGGTGGCGAAGGCCCGGGCGTGCCGCCGGAACTGGGCGATGCCCTGGGCGCGATCTGCCCGGACGCGCTGGCCGGCGAAATCGGCCCGACCACGCCCATCGACTGTCTCACCGAAGCCGGTGGCAACCTGGGTGGCCTGACCGATCTGTTCGGCGAGCTGGGCGGCGGCAATCCGCTTACCGACGCCCTGTGCCCGGCGGCCTCCGGCGCCGGCAGCCTGGACCCGGCGGCCTGCCTCACCGAAGCGCTGGCGAAACTGCCCGCCGGCGGTGGCGGCGGTACCCCGCAGATTCCTGGCAGCGGCGTGCTGCTGGATCAGATCTGTCCGGACGCGGCTGCCGGTGAGCTGGGCCCGACCACGCCCATCGCCTGCCTCAGCGAACTGGGCAGTGGCTTCGGCGGCCTGGAAGACCTGCTCGGCGTGGTCGGCGGCGACAACCCGCTGTTCGACCAGCTGTGCCCAGTGGCCTCCGAGGGCGGCGACGCCGACCCGGCGGCCTGTTTCATGGAAGCGTTGCAAGGGCTGCCCGGCGCGCTGCCGCTGCCCGGTGGTTCCGGTGGCGGCGGCGACCTGCCCGGCGCCGACCAGCTGCTCGGCCAGCTGTGCCCGACCACCGCCGAGGGCGAAGTCGGCCCGACCACGCCCATCGACTGCCTCACCGAGGCCGGCGGCAACCTGGGTGGCCTGACCGATCTGCTCGGCGGCCTGGGCGGCAGCAACCCGCTCACCGACGCGCTCTGCCCGGCGGCCTCCGGCACCGGCAGCCTGGACCCGGCGGCCTGCATCACCGAAGCCCTGGGTAACCTGCCCGGCGCCCCGGGTGGCGATGGCGGCGTGCCGGAAATCCCCGGCCTCGGCGATGGCCTGGCGCAGATCTGCCCGAACGCGGCGGAAGCGGGCTTGAGCCCGACCCTGCCGCTCATCTGTCTGATGGAGGTGGGCGGTAATTTCGGCCAGCTCCAGGACCTGCTGGGTGGCCTGGGCGGCGGTCTCGGTGGCGGTGAAGGCGGCGCCGAGCCGGTGACCGCCGAGCTGTGCCCGGAAGCGGGCGCCGGTGGGCTGAGCCCGACCCTGCCGTTGGAATGTCTGCTGGAAGCGGGGCAGAACCTGCCTGACCTGCTCACCGGCCTGCTCGGTGGCCTGGCGCCCTGACGCTGGTGGTTTAAAAAGGTGTGGTAACAAAAAGCCCCGGCCTTGGCCGGGGCTTTTTTTGTCCATCGCGCTTTGGCGGGAAATCCATGTCGGCCCGTTTCGCCGGGCCGGTGCCGGCGGTCGTTGTAGGCGATCGTTGTAGATACCGTCTCTCCTATC
>NZ_VCQT01000025.1 GCF_005938655.1 Alloalcanivorax gelatiniphagus | reverse complement strand
CCGCGAAATACGGGGCGGTTCATAGAGGTTTTGCAGATTTTGTGCATATCGCTGGCTGCCTTTTCGATCTGAATGAGTCTGGAGTTCTGAATAGCCCTGTCGAACGCTATCTTTGTGAAATAAAGGATTCATTAAGGCGCGTTCTTAGTGCTGGCGGATTGGGATCAGAGGATCAGTTGATTAACATATTGAGTACGACTCCGGAAACGTATGACGGTTACGCTGGTTGTGGTGTTGCGGGCAAGAGTAGTCAGCAGCTGAAGGTTTTTTTTGAATCTATGGTGGGTTGCGTGGAGACCCATGTGCTTAGTCGCCGTCCGGAGGTCGCTAAAGAAATCTTGGCCATAATGCGAGGGGGCGCATTGCCTGGCACATATGTATTCGGCAAAGAATTTGATGATAGGAAGGTGGCGGCTCTGGATGTCTTCAACTACGTTGATGCGCGGCTTTTCGTGGATATTTATGAGAATCTGGATAATCGCTCAAGGCTTGGGAACTCGTTGACGTACCTGGAGAATAGAACTAGGCGGAGAATGCAACTTGACACAACGCCGTTTTCAGCCGGGGCGCTCGAACCAGAAACAGATTTTATTGAATCGGTGGTCAAGGAGGTTGAGTTAAGGCTGTCAAAGTTCAGATACGACAGAATCGGTCGCCATATTTTCGAATCCGCTTTGCAAGAATATAGAAGCAACTTCGAAGCGGAGACTACCGATGATCCACCGTAGCAGACCAGTGCAGGTCTCAAATAAGAAGGCGCCCCTGGCGGGGCGCCGGTGCTCGATACGATGGAGATTAAGGTCGTCTCGAGCCGTCACACGGGCGGTCACATCCGTGCTGAGCCATGGACGCGCGACCTTGCAGAGCCTGCCTTGCCCGGTGAATTGCGGCAACGGCCAGATAGAAATAATTTGTATACCCTCCCTGATTGCCCGCCCGGGCTCTTCTTCTGAGCAAGAAATGACCGTTTCGCCCTAATGCCTGTTTTTGTATAGCGGCGTAGCCTGTTTGTTCCTTGGAACGGATCTGTTCAAGGCGCGAGAGGGTATGGGCATGGACGTCGGTTTGCTGGGCTCCTTTCTGGTGCCGCTGAGCAGCGCCATCGCTGCCTTCGGCTTGCTGCCGCTGGCCCGCCGGGTCGGTTTCGTCGATCACCCCGATGCGCGCAAGCAACACGGCGTGCCGGTGCCTCTTATTGGCGGTGTGGTGGTGTTCGTGGGGCTGGTCATGGCCGGGCTGACCTCCGGGCTGTGGCATGGCCAAGCCTGGAACTGGTGCCTGGCCGGCGCGGTGGCGCTGATCGGCATCGGCACCCTGGACGATATTTTTGACCTCAGTGCCCGCTGGCGCCTGGTGTTCCAGGGCATGACGGTGGCGCTGGCCTGTGCCGCGTCCGGGGTCTATATCGAGACGCTGGGGGCCCTGTTCGGCGGTGACGTGGTGATGCTGGTGGGGTTGCCCGGCTTGCTGTTCACCGTGGTGTGCGCGCTGGCGTGCATCAATGCCTACAACATGATCGATGGCATCGACGGTCTGGCCGGCGGCGTCACCTTGATTACCCTGGTGGGCGTGGCGATCCTGTCGTTGGCGGCGGGCCACACCGGCACCGGCCTGTTCGCGGCGCTGGCCTGCCTGGCGTTGCTGACCTATCTGCTGTTTAACCTGGAAATCCCCCTGTTACGCGGCTGGAAGATGTTCCTTGGTGATGGCGGCTCCACGCTGCTGGGCTTCCTGGTGCTGTGGCTGCTGGTGGCCGGCAGCCAGCGGGATGGCAGCTTTCCGCCGATTGTGGCGGTGTGGTTGGTGGGCGTGCCGATTCTGGACATGCTGGCGGTGTTCGCGCGCCGCCTGCTGAGCGGCCGCTCCCCGCTGAGCGCGGACCGGATCCATATCCATCATGGTCTGTTGGCCCGGGGCCTCAATGCCCGCCAGGCGCTGGTGGTGGTGGTGGCGATGCACGGCGCCATGGTGGCGTTCGGCGTGGCCGGCACCCTGGCCGGCTGGTCGGAGCTGACCCTGACCCTCGGCACCTTCGTGGCTGCAGGCCTTTATTTCTCCCTGAGCTTGCTGCTCGGTGGCCGCAGTGCTGCCTAGACGCCTTTTGTAGGAGCGGCTTCAGCCGCGATTCAGGCTGGGATCGCGGCTGAAGCCGCTCCTACAGGAAGCGTTGGGTGTGGTATTCTCGCGCTTTTCCTGAACACCTCCCGATCCGGTGCGACCTGTCTATGCTCAACGGACCTTTTCCCCCCTGGCCCTCCTTCACCGAGGAAGAAGCGGACGCGGTGCGCCGCGTGCTGCTCTCCAACCGAGTCAACTATTGGACCGGTGAGGAGACCCGCCATTTCGAGCGGGAATTCGCCGCCTTCGCCGGCACTGAATACGCGGTGGCGGTGGCCAATGGCACGGTGGCGCTGGAGCTGGCCCTGCGTGAGCTGGGCCTGGGGCCCGGCGACGAGGTGGTGGTGCCGCCGCGCACCTTCGTGGCCTCCGCCAGCGCGGTGATCAGCGTGGGCGCCACGCCGGTGTTCGCCGACATCGACCGGGACAGCCAGAACCTGACCGCCGCCACCGTGGAAGCGGTGCTGACGCCGCGCACCCGGGCGGTGGTGGCGGTGCATCTGGCCGGTTGGCCCTGCGATATGGACGGGCTGATGGCCCTGGCCCGGCGCCACGACCTGCGGGTGGTGGAAGACTGCGCACAGGCCCATGGCGCCACCTGGAACGGCCGCCCGGTGGGCGGGCTGGGTGATGTGGGCTGCTGGTCGTTCTGCCAGGACAAGATCATGTCCACCGGCGGCGAGGGCGGCATGATCACCGTCAACGACCGGGCGCTGTGGTCCCGGCTATGGAGCGCCAAGGACCATGGCAAGAGCTGGGCGGAGGTCTACGAACGCGATCACCCGCCGGGCTTTCGCTGGCTGCACGAGGGGATCGGCACCAATGCCCGGCTCACCGAGATGCAGGCGGTGATCGGCCGGCTGCAACTGGAACGCATGGCGGAGTGGACCCGCATCCGGCGCGCCCATTGCCAGACCCTTTGGGACGCTGCCCGGCGGATGCCCGGGCTGCGCGTGCCGACGCCGCCGGCGGCGGTGGGGCACGCCGGCTATAAAGGCTATGTGTTCGTGGAGCCCGAGGCGCTGGCGGACGGTTGGGACCGGGACCGCATCATGAATGAGGTGGTGGCCCGGGGCGTGCCCTGTTTTTCCGGCTCCTGTTCCGAGGTGTATTTGGAAAAATGCTTCCAGGATCTGGGCCTGGCGCCGGCGGCGCCGTTGCCGGTGGCCCGGGAGTTGGGCGAAACCAGCCTGATGTTCCTGGTGCATCCGACCCTGGAGACGGCGCACATGACCCGCACGGTGACCGCCCTGGGCGAGGTCATGGACCGCGCCGTTGGCGCGGGCGGGCAGTGACCATAATTTTCTGAAATTTACATGAACCTCTGCTAACGTGCTGTTTTTCCGGATAATCCACGGTCATTGATGAATCACCCCCTGGTGCAAAAAGTGGGCGCCTGGCTGCTGAGCAGCCCCCGCTGGCAGAAGCGCGCCATCATGCTGCTGACGGACGCTCTGGCGCTGCCGGTATTGCTGTGGGTGGCGTTCGCCCTGCGGTTCAGCCATTTTCTCGTGCCGGTGGGGCCGCTCTGGCTGATCGCCGGCTGCGTGCTGGTGCCGCTGATCTTCCTGTACGCCTGTGGGTTTTACCGGTCCATCGTTCGCTATCAGGGCACCGAGGCGGTGTGGTCGGTGCTGCTGGGCATGTCCGGCGCCACCGTGACCCTGGCGGCCATGGTGTACATGACCAATGCCTGGCTGCCGCGCTCCATTCTGGTGATTTTCTGGGTGTTGTCGGTGCTCTATCTGGGCATCAGCCGTACCCTGGCGCGCCGCTTCCTGCTCCATGTCATGGCCATCAATCCCGACCGCGAGCCGGTGGCGGTGTTCGGCGCCGGCTCCGCCGGGGCGCAGCTGGTGCGCGCCCTGCAGGCCGGCCGCGAGCTGCACCCGGTGATGGTGGTGGACGATGCCCGCAGCAAGCAGGGCACGCTGATGTCCGGCGTCGAGGTGGGCGACCGGGATCGCCTGCGTGAACTGGTGGAGGCGGGCCGCGTGCGCTCGGTGCTGCTGGCCATGCCGTCGTTGCCGCGCCACCGGCGCATGGCCCTGGTCACCTGGCTGGAGACCCTGGATGTGCGGGTGCAGACGGTGCCCACCTTCGCCGACATCGCCACCGGCAAGGCGCGCCTGGACGACATCAAGGACGTGGCCATCGAGGACCTGCTGGGCCGTGACCCGGTGCCGCCCCGGCCCGACCTGCTCGAGTACTGCATCCGCGACAAAAGCGTGCTGGTCACCGGTGCCGGCGGCTCCATCGGCTCCGAACTGTGCCGCCAGATCCTGCTGATCGGCCCGCGCCGGCTGATTCTGTTCGAGCAGAGTGAGGTGGCGCTGTACGACATCGAGCGCGAGCTGCGCGACAAGCTGAAACTGGCCGGCCGCCATATCGAACTGATCCCGGCGCTGGGCTCGGTGGTCAACCGTGGCCATGTGCGGCGCCTGTGCGAGGCCCATAGCGTGGACACTTTGTATCACGCCGCCGCCTACAAGCATGTGCCGATCATCGAGGACAACCCGGTGGCGGGGTTGCGTAATAATGTGCTGGGTACCCTGGAAGCGGCGGAGGGCGCCGAGGCCGCCGGCGTCAAACACTTCATTCTGATCTCCACCGACAAGGCGGTGCGCCCCACCAATGTGATGGGCGCCACCAAGCGGTTCGCCGAGATGGTGCTGCAGGGCATGGCCGCACGGGGCAGCGACACGGTGTTCTCCATGGTGCGGTTCGGTAATGTGCTCGGGTCTTCGGGCTCGGTGGTACCGTTGTTCCGTGACCAGATCACCCGGGGCGGGCCGGTGACGGTGACCCATCCGGACGTGATCCGCTATTTCATGACCATTCCGGAAGCGGCCCAGCTGGTGATCCAGGCCGGTGCCATGGCCCGGGGTGGCGAGGTGTTCGTGTTGGATATGGGCGAGCCGGTGCGGATTCTGGACCTGGCCCATGCCATGGTGCGTCTGATGGGCCTGACCATCCGTGACGAGAATCACCCGGATGGCGACATCGAGATCGTGTTCTCGGGTCTGCGGCCCGGTGAAAAGCTGTACGAAGAATTGCTGATCGGCGAATGCGCCAGCGGTACCCGCCACGAAATGATCATGCAGGCCAGTGAAGAAATGCTCGGTATGGAACAATTGGCCGCTGCCCTGGACGGGTTCCGTGTGGCGCTGGAGAACGGCGACGGCGAAACGGTCAAGGTTTTGCTGTGCGAACATGTCTGCGGCTACCGCCGCGCGGCGCCCGCCGCTCTCGCGGCCACCGGCCCGGCAACACCGGAGGGACCGGTTTCCGGCGGCCCGGCCAGGCCCTTGCACTAGCTCGTCCCGCCGCTTGATCCATGGAAGCCCTTTCTCGCGCTTTTTGTTAAATTCTCATGGTTTTTCTGTGCGCCACTCACGGACATTTCACGGTTTAATGCCCAGTATCCCGCTTTGTAAGCCGTTGATTATTGGTGAGATCCTGTAACGATTGGTTACTCTATGTACAAAATCCACCTTTTTCTGTAGGCTTCCCAACGTGAGCAAAGTGTGAGGGATATCACACTTTTTTCATGCTTCCTAGCTATGGGATAAGAAACTAATGCCAAAGACCTACGATGAACAGTCTGGCTTCAGGAAGAAGACGGGGGAGAAGGATTTCAAAATCAGACGCGTTGGAGGCCGCTCCGAGTCGGCCGCCACGCCCACTTCATCCAACCGCGATACCGGCTGGACGTTGCTGGATCAGGTCGCCGGTAAGCCGCGCTCCGAGATGCCCGAGGAGCGGCCGGCTGGCTTTGCCACCGCCACCGTCGGCGCGTCCGCCGCTGTCAGCGCGCCGCCGGAGCCGATTCCCCCCGAGCCCGTAGCGCCGGCGGGGGCGCCGGAGCCGGCGGCAACCAGCCAGCGGTTCCGTTCGTTGCTGTCCGGGCCGGTGGAACGGTCCCCGCAAGCGGTGAGCGGCGCCTATAACGGCACGCCGCTGAAGGCACTGCTGCGCCGGATCGCCGAAAGGCAGGCCAGCCACCGTCCGGCCGGGTTTGATGAATGGCGTTAATTTCCGTTGTTTCGCCCAAAGGCGGGGTGGGTAAGACCACCTGCGTGGCCAACCTTGCCTACGGCATACGGCGTCTGGGCTACCGTGTGGTAGTGGTGGACTTTGACGCCCAGAACGCCCTGCGCTTGCATTTTGGCGTGCCGCTGGGCGATGGCGACGGCTATGTGCACGACGCGGTGGAGACCGACGACTGGCGCACCCTGGCGCGGCCGGTGGCCGACGGCGTGTATCTGCTCGCCTATGGGGACGTGCCCCGGGAGGAGCGCAAGCGCTTTGAGCTGGCGCTGGAGCAGCCCGGTTTCCTGGATCGCCCGATGGCGTCGCTGACCTCCACGCCGGGTACCGTGGTGATCGCGGACCTGCCACCCGGCGATTCCAATGCATTGTGGGCGGTCAGTCGCCTGTCTGATTTGCGCATCACCGTGTTGCTGGCGGATTCCGCGTCCGTTTCGTTGCTGCCTCGGGTATCCGAGGGCTTGTTTTATCCTCAAGATGTGCCGGAAGGCAGCGAGCACGGTTATGTGCTCAACCAGGTGGACCCGCGTCGGCGGTTGAACACCGAAATCACCGAATTCATGGAGCAACGTCTGAGTACTGATCTGCTTGGCCTGATTCATCATGACGAGGCCTTTCCCGAGGCAAACAGCCGACAGCGGTCGGTGTTTGACCAGGCGCCCAATTCAAGAGGCGCCATGGATGTCCGGCGCTGTGTGGCGCGCATAATGGAAAAATTGGCGGAGATGGATGGGACCGCCGTGGTCGAGGTGCCGGGCGGCGCTTCCTGAGGGGTTTTAATGACGGCCAGGACGGATCGGGGGCATACCCTGCGCGGGCGAATTATGTTGTTTCTGGCGGTGTTGTTGGCAACACCGCCATTGTTTTTCTTTATCACCACACCGATGGATGCCAGCCACCAGATCGTGCTGGGGCTGTGCGGCGCGGTGCTGGCGATTCTGGTCAACCGACTGAGCCCGGATTCCCGCTCCACGTCCGTGGGGTTGATGCTGCTGTCGGTGGTGGTCTCCAGCCGCTACCTGTACTGGCGCACCACCGAAACCCTGGTATTCCAGACCGGCTTTGAATACGTGCTCGGCTACGGCCTGTACGCCGCCGAGCTGTACGCCTGGGTGATTCTGTTCTTCGGCTATATTCAGACCGTTTTCCCGCTGGAACGGGGCATCACGCCGATGCCCGCGGACGTCAGCCAGTGGCCCACCGTCGATGTTTACATCCCCACCTACAACGAATCCCTGCAGGTGGTGATGGACACGGTGCTGGCGGCCCAGGAGCTTGAATACCCGGAAGATAAGATCAGCATCTATCTGCTGGACGACGGCGGCCGCCAGGAGTTCGCCGCCTTCGCCGCCCGCGCCGGCGTCGGCTACATCGCCCGTGAGGAACACAACCACGCCAAGGCCGGCAACCTGAACCACGCCATGCAGCTCACCGACTCCGAGCTGATCTGCGTGTTCGACTGTGACCATATTCCCACCGCCGGTTTTCTGCAGAGCACGGTGGGCGGGTTCTGCGTGGACCAGGGCCTGTCCATGTTGCAGACGCCGCACTATTTCTATTCCCAGGACCCGTTCGAGCGCAACCTGGCGGTGGGTGACGGCCTGCCCCGGGAAGGCGAGCTGTTCTACGGGCCGGTACAGAAAGGCAACGACTTCTGGAACGCCACCTTCTTCTGCGGCTCCTGCGCGGTGATCCGCCGGGCGGCCCTGGACGAAGTGGGCGGTTTCGCCGTGGAAACCGTCACCGAGGACGCCCACACCGCACTGAAGATGCAGCGCAAGGGCTGGCGCACCGCCTTCCTGGGGCTGCCCCTGGCCGCCGGTCTGGCCACCGAACGGCTGTCCCTGCACATCGGCCAGCGCGCCCGCTGGGCCCGTGGCATGACCCAGATCCTGCGGCTCGACAACCCCATGTTCGGCCGTGGTCTGACCCTGGCCCAGCGGCTGTGTTACCTCAACGCCGCCTTGCACTTCATGTTCCCGCTGCCCCGGGTGGTGTTTCTCACCGCGCCGCTGGCCTACCTGCTGATCGGCCAGAACATCATCGCCTCCTCGGCGCAGATGATCCTGGCCTACGCGGTGCCGCATCTGTTCCACGCCATCTATACCAACTCCCGGCTCAACGGCCGCTTCCGGCATACCCTGTGGGGCGAGATCTACGAGTCGGCGCTCTGTTTCCACCTGATCAAACCGACCCTGGTAACGTTCTTCAATCCCCGCGCCGGGAAATTCAACGTCACCGAGAAAGGCGGGCTGCTCAAGGAAACCTTCTTTGATGTGAACCCGGTGAAGCCGCATCTGGTCGCCGCCTTCCTGCTACTGGCCGGCCTCGGCTGGGGCGCGGTGCGCTGGTACTGGAACGATTACTACGGCGTACAGCGCGATGTTATGACACTGAACCTGTTCTGGGGCGGCTTCAGCCTGTTCATTCTGCTGGCCACCATCGCCGTGGCCCGGGAACGGCGCCAGGTGCGCAGCTCGGTGCGGGTGGAACTGGATTTGCCGGCGACTCTGTATATG
The DNA here is from genome assembly GCF_005938655.1 of Alloalcanivorax gelatiniphagus. Taxonomy (GTDB): domain Bacteria; phylum Pseudomonadota; class Gammaproteobacteria; order Pseudomonadales; family Alcanivoracaceae; genus Alloalcanivorax; species Alloalcanivorax gelatiniphagus. The sequence goes on along the minus strand of NZ_VCQT01000025.1, from coordinate 199,246 downwards.
GACGATGGCCACACCCTGGCCACCCGCACCGTGGACCTGTCGATGACCGGCGGACGGGTGCGTAACCCGGACAATGCGCTGCCGGATCAGGCGGTGGAGTTCGTGGAGATGGTCATGAATGGCCGCTCGGTACTGCTGCCGGCGGAGCTGATGGGCGGCGACCACCGTTATATCCGCCTGCGTTTTGGCCAGCTCGACATCAAGCAGCGCCGCAACCTGGTGCGCATCGTGATGGGCCGTGCCGACGCCTGGCTGAGCGAGGGCGAGCGCCGCCAGGATCACCCGATCCGGGCGTTCTGGCCGGTGGTGCGCTGCGTGCTGGGCCTGTTCCTGCCGGACCTGATGTCCCGGGACCCGGAGGAGCGCGAAGCCAACCGGGTGTTCCAGGAAGGCAAACTGTGGCGCTGGATCATGCCCGTGGCCATGTTGTTCCTGGTGGCGGTGCTGGTACTGCTGGCGGTACGTCCGGCCCTGGCCCAGGGCAGCGACGCCCAGGTCAGCGCGGTGCGCCCGCCGGCGTCGGTGGCGCCGGTGCCGGCGGAACCCCGCAACATTACCCTGGAGCAACTGGGGGTGGCCGATGGCCTGACGCTGACCGGCGATGGTGGCCAGGCCGGGGTTGGCGTATCGCTGCCCGCCGACGAGGTGGTGGTGGACGCCAGCATGGTGCTGCAGCTGCGCCATGACCCGGCGCTGGCGGCGGGGCAGGGCGAACTGGTGGTGGCCCTTAACGGCGAGCCGGTGCAGCGCATCAGCCTGCGCGAGGGCGATGGCAAGGTTCACGAGCACCGCTTCGAGATCAATCCGGCGCTGTTGGTGGATCATAACCGGCTCGGCTTCCGGCTGTATGGGGTGGCCGACCAGACCTGTCTGAACCCGCTGGACCCGCGCGTCAATGCCCAGATCATGCCCGAGACCGAGCTGAATCTGGCGGTGGAACGGCTGCCGCTGGCCAGCCGGCTGGATCTGTTGCCGGTGCCGTTTCTGGACCCGGCCGCCTCCGGCCCGGTGGAAGTGGTGCTGGCCATGTCGGACCGCAACGACCCGCGCCAGGTGCACGCCGCCGCGCTGGTGGCCAGCTGGTTCGGCGCCCAGAACCGGTACCGGGAATTGAGTTTCCGGGTGGTGGATAAACTGCCCGACGACAACGCCGTGGTGCTGACCACCAGTGAGGCGCCGCTGGATGGCATGACGCCGACCAGCTACGAAACTCCGATGATCCGCATGGCCGACAACCCGCGCACCCGGGGCAAGCTGCTGGTGTTGCAGGCGGCGGACGGCGACGGCCTGGTGGAAGCGGCCCGTTTTCTGGCGTATCCCCAGACCGTGCTGTCCGGCGAGCGGATGGCCGCCAAGGCGGTGTCCACCCGCGCCAGCCGGCCCTACGACGCGCCGCGCTGGAACGCCGGCGACGCCATTCCCCTGCGCCTGGGTGATCTGGTGCCGCCGGAACAGCTGCGCGTCAGCGGCATTAACCCGGCGCTGATCCGGGTGCCGTTCCAGGTGGCCCCGGACCTGGAACTGTGGCCCGGCGACACGGTGCCGCTGCGGGTGCGTTACCGGTTCCCGGACGGCGACTGGCTGAACACCGACAAGTCGCGCCTGGACGTGGCCCTGAACGGCCAGTATCTGGGCGCGCTGCCGGTCACCCGCCGGGGCCTGTTCGAACATCTCTGGGGCCTGGCGATGGGGCCCCTGCGTCAGGAAGAGGCGGTGCTGCGGGTGCCGCCGTCGCTGATTCACGGACAAAACGAACTGACCTTCTATTTCAACCTGGCGTACCGCTTCCCGGACCCCTGCTCGGTGGCCCTGCCCACCGACGTGGTCAGCCAGGTGTATCCGGATTCCACCCTGGACCTGACCGATACCTGGCACCTGGCGGAGGTGCCCAACCTGCGGCCGTTCGTGGCCGCCGGCTTCCCGTTCAACCGCTATGCGGACCTGGCCCGCACCGCTCTGGTGCTGCCGAAGAAACCGTCCTTGTCGACACTGGACGCGGCCTTTACCTTATTGGCACGGATGTCCGAATCCACCGGGGTGGTGGGGGACAAAGTGGCGGTGGCCATGGGCGACGACCAATTGCGCTCGGTGGCCGACCGCCACTGGCTGGCGCTGGTGCCGTTGGACGACCCGATGGCGCGGGCGCTGCTGCGCGACCCTTATTATCTCAATGACGGCCGGCTGCGGGTGCGCTCGCCGAACCTGATCGGGCGCATCAAGCAATGGGTGCTGCACGGCGAACCCCTGCAACGGGGGCCGGCGGATCGGGCGCTGAGCAGCCGCTCGTTGATTCAAGGCGCCATCGCCGGCAACACGCCGCTCAACGACCAGCGGCAGATGGTGCTGCTGACCAGTAATAACAAGGCGGACCTGGCGCCGCTGGTGCGAGAGATGGACCAGCAGGAGGTCCGCGCGCTGATGGGCGAGGATCTGTCGCTGTTGGATGAGGAAGAGGTGGTGCGCAACTTCCGCATCCAGCCGGTCAGCCCGGACGGCAATAGTGACTGGCCAACCATGCTGCGCTGGGCACTGGGCCAGCGCCCGGATGTGCTGTTGGTGTGCGCGCTGTTCGTGCTGGTGTTGATCGCCGGCACCCTGGTCCCGCTGCTGCGCGCCCGCGCCGCGCGGCGTCTCAATGAACACGGTGAACGGAAAAAGCGATGAACGGGAAGCGCATCAATGGATGGCTGGCCGCCGGCCTGCTGGGTACCGCGCTGACGGTGGCGCCGGGCTTGTCCCTGGCCCAGGCGGCCGGTGATGCCTCGGTGCAGCGGCTGCTGGACCAGGCGGAGTTCTGGCGCACCAACAACCGGCCGGACCTGGCGGCGGACACCCTGCGACGGGTGCTGACCGCCGACCCGGACAACCCGGCGGCGCTCTACCAGATGAGCGTGCTGGAGGAGACCCGTGACCCGGCCGCCGCCCAGCGTTACGCCGACCGCCTGCGCAAGGCGGCGCCGGACAGCGAATTTGTGAGCCGCCTGGACGACCGCCAACGCCGGGAGGGCGTGGACGCCGACCAGCTGCGCGAGGCCCGGCAACTGGCCGCCGCCGGCAATGCCAAGGCGGCGGTGGAGCGCTACGAGCGGGTTTTCAACGGCAAGCCGCCGGGGGACCTGGCGCTGGAGTATTACCAGACCCTGGCCGGTGTGGATGGTCGCCGGGCCGAGGCCCGCGCCGGCCTGGAAAAACTGGCCCGGCAGAATCCAGATGACCGCCGGGTGGCGCTGGCCCTGGCCAAGGTGCTGACCTACGAAGGTGGCACCCGCCAGCAGGGCATCGATCAGCTGCGTGCCCTGTGGACCGCCAAGCCCGAGAAGGAAGTGCAGAGTGCCTGGCGCCAGGGCCTGATGTGGCTGCCCGACGCACTGGACAGCGTGGCGCCGCTGCGTCAGTACCTGGAGCAGTTTCCCGACGACCGGGAAGTGGCCGCCAAGCTGGCGCGCTCCGACAACCAGGCCCGCGCCGCCCGGGGTCGGGGCTATGCCGCCCTGGAAGCGGGTCGCGTGGACCCGGCGGAGCAATCGTTCCGTGCCGCCCTCAAGGATGACCCCAACGACGCCGACGCCCTGGCCGGGCTCGGCCTGGTGCAGCTGCGCCGGGAGCGCTTCGACGAAGCGCAACGCTCCCTGGAGCGGGCCATCAAGCTGAATCCCTCCAAGGCCTCGGAATGGCGCCCGCCGCTGGAAAGCGCCCGTTTCTATGGCCAGTTGGCGGCGGTTCGTGCCGCCTTCCGCGCCGGCAACCTGGACAAAGCGTTCCAGGACGTGCGCCCGCTGACCCGCGCCGCCGGCAACCAGGGCCGTGACGCCAAGCTGTTGCAGGGCGAGATTCTGCTGGCCCAGGACCGGGCGGTGGTGGCGGAAAGCCTGTACCGGGACCTGCTGGTGGAACGGCCGGCGATGACCGAAGCCCGGGCCGGCCTGGTGCGGGCGCTGATGGCCCAGGGCCGTTATCAGGACGCGGACGCGGAGTTCGCCAAGCTGCCGGCGGCGGCCCAGCAACAACTGAGCTATCTGCGCCAGCAACGGGTGGACAGCCTGCGCCAGCAGGGCGAGGACCTGATCGCCGCCGGCCGCCCCGGCGCCGGTGAGCAATCGCTGCGGGAAGCCATGGCGGTGGCGCCGAACGACCCCTGGACGCGTTTGTCCCTGGCCCGTTTCTACGATGATCAGGGCCAGCCGCGCCGGGCGCGGGCGCTGATCGACCCGCTGCTGGACGGCAACCCCAGCGCCACCGATCTGCAGGTGGCCGCCCTGTTGGCGGAAAAACAGCAGCGCTGGGAAGATGCCCAGGCGCTGCTCGACCGTATTCCGGCGGCTCAGCGCGATGACGCCATCAACCAACTGCGCGACCGGGTTCGCGGTGGCGCCCGGGTGGCACGTCTGCGCCGGGTCCTGTCCCAGGGCGACGAATGGCAGGTGGAAAACGCCCTCGACGATCTCTACCGCAACCCGCCCAACGACTCCGCGGAGCTGGGCCAGGTGGCCAGCCTGCTGGTGGACCAGGGCGAGGACGCCCTGGCGGTGGCGCTGGTGCGCCGCGACCTGGACCTGCACCTGGGCGAAAGCAATGCGGTGACGCCGTTCCTTGGCCACGCTTCGGTGCTGTCGCGCACCGGTAATCAGCGCGAGGCGCGGCGGTTGATGGCATTGCTCGACCGGCGCGCCGGGGACGCCACCGCGGCCCGCACTGCCCTCAACGACACCCGCGATCAATTGCTGCTGGACCAGGTCACCGCCCTGCGTGAGGACGGCGAGCTGGCCCAGGCCTACGACGTGCTGGTGGCGGAACTGGAACGGCGCCCCCGGGAGCCGGCCCTGCTCCACGAACTGGGCAATCTCTATCTCAAAGGCGAACGCTTCGACGACGCCGCCAGCGTGTTCCAATGGCAGTTGCAACGGGACCCCGGTGACGTGGTGGCCCGGCGCGGCGCGGTGGCCGCCGCCCTGGGCGCCGGCGACGCCAACCGGGCGGAGGCGCTGCTCAGCGAAGTGGCGCCGCTGGAAGATCCGGAACTGCTGCTGCTGGCGGCGCGCACCGCCGAGGCCCAGGGCGACAAACGCCAGGCGCTCACCTTCGCCAATCAGGCGGCGGGCATGGAGCGCAGCGGTGGGCCCTCGGTGGTCGGTGTGGTGAATCCGTTCCGCGACGGCGTCCGGTCCCGCCAAGACGGTCGCTGGGCGGCGTTCGGCCCCAGCAGTGACAAGGACGGCGAAGCCGGCGTCTGGTTGCCCGGGGAAACCCGCGTGGCCGGCCGCTGGCAGCCGGATGGCGAAGCCCGTGGCTACCTGAACCGCTCCTATGACTCGGCGCCAGCGACGCCGACCCCGGCCAGCCCCTACCAGGGCGGTGGCGGCGAGGCCTGGGCCGGCGACTGGCGCCGGCCGGACCGGGCCGACACCATGGGCGGCGCCTACGCCGCCGGTGACTCGGGCTCCGGTTATAGCGAGCGCCGGGCGGCCGCCGCCGAACCGGTGCGCCCGGCCCCCAGCCAGGAGCGGCTGGTGCGCATCGACGACCTGCGCGACGACCTGCGCCGCTCGTTGTCGCCGAAGGGGCAGGGCGGTCTGTCGCTGCGCTTCCGCGACGGTGAGGAGGGCCTCAGCCAGCTCACCGAGATCCGTGGCGACATCGGCCTGTCGTCGGTGCCGTTCGGCGGTGGGCGTTTCACCGCCACCGCCTCGCCGGTATATCTGAACGCGGGCACCCTGGAAGGTGACGCGGCGACCCGCTTCGGCGCCACCGGCGCCAGTTCCGCCGCCGCCTCGGCGGTGGTGGAGCAGCTCAGCGGCGTCGGTGATCTGATCGATGGCATCGATGACGTGGCCGACAATCTGGACGCCGCCCAGGGGGCCTTCAGCACCGCCGAGGCCCAGCGTAACGCCGCCCAGACCAGCGTCACCACCGCCCAGCAGAATCTGGACGACGCCCAGGACGATCTGCTCAACGCCAACAACCCCACCGAAGAGGAACTGGCGGCGTTGCAGGCGGCGGTGGAGACCCGCCAGTCGCAGCTTGATCAGGCCCAGAGCACTTTCAACGAACGGCAGAATCAGCTCGCCAACGCGGAAAACCAGCTCGACGACGCCCAGGATAACTTCGAGAGCAGCGTGCAGCGCAATGTGCTGTTCGAGTCGGGCATCGACCTGGACGCCCTGAGCAACGAGCAACGGCAGTTCGTGGACAACTACCTGCAGCGTGAATTCGGCAGCAGTGACTTCTCCCTGGACGCCACCAACACCGCCGACTACCGGGCCCGTGCCGCCGCCGTGCGGCAACTGGTCAGCGACGTGGCGGCGCGGGCCGGGGCCTACCGGCGCGCCGCCGCCTACGGCAACCAGAGCGATGCCGGCATGGCGGTGGCGTTCGGCTACCGGGACGGCGCCTTCAGCGGTGACATCGGCAGCACCCCTTATGGCTTCGAGGTCACCAACCTGGTGGGTGGTATTACCTGGGCGCCCCGCGTGGCCAGCAATACCAACCTGCGCCTCACCGCCCAGCGGCGGGCGGTCACCGACAGCCTGCTGTCCTATGCCGGCGTCGAGGACCCGGTCACCGGCGACCGCTGGGGTGGCGTGACCCGCTCCGGCGCGGAGATCGGCCTGGCCTATGACAACGGTCAAGTGGGCAGCTACGGCGACCTGGGTTTCTACAGCTACCAGGGCCACAATGTGGATACCAACCAGGAGGCGGTGTTCAACCTGGGCGCCTATGTGAAGCCCATCAATGAACGCTGGCGCACGCTGCAAACCGGCGTGCACCTGAATTACCGCAGCTTTGACGAAAACCGGGGGCAGTTCACCTATGGCCATGGTGGTTACTTCAGCCCGCAGGATTACGTCAGCCTGGCGTTCCCGATTACCTACAAGGAAACCTATAACCGGGTGAGCTGGAACGCTCGTCTGCAGCCGGGCTTCCAGAGCTACACGGTGGATAGCGCACCGTATTTCCCCACTCTGGATGAACAGCAACAGTGGATGGATATCCTGGTGGACGCCGGCATCGCCACGGCCTCGTATTACGATGCCGAAAGCAAGAGCGGTTTCGGTCTCAACCTGGGTGCCGGGCTCGACTATCAGTTGTCGCCGGCGTTCAGCCTGGGCACCAGCATCGATTACGATACGTTCGGGGATTACTCTGAAACCTCCGCGATGATCAACCTGCTGTACACCATGGAGCCGTGATCATGGATAAAACGACCGCGAATCAGGCACGCTCGCTGGAGTATTTCCGGGGCCGGCAGTTCAGCGGCCAATGGCGATTGTTCATGACCGCCCTGGTGGAAGAGTTGAACGCCAGCGCCGGCAGCCAGGAGATGCTGGCTTTTTTCGGTCACCTGGGCGCCAAGATCGCCGCTGATCTGCCCATCGATGAGCAGGACACTGTGGAGGGCCTGGAGGCGGCCATCAACCGGCGCTGGCACCAATTGGACTGGGGCTGGTGCCAGTTTCATGGCGAATCGGAGATGATCGTGATCGTGCACGATGCCTGGCCGCGCCTGGACGGCGCCGTGCGCGAAACCTGGGCCGGCGCGCTGGCGGCGCTGCTGGGCGGCGCCTACGGCGCCTGGCTGCGCGACCAGGGCGGCGACCGCACGGTGGAAGTACAAGTGCTCAAGGCCCAAACGGGAGGCCCGTTGGAATTCTGCTATGGCTGTTGAGGATGACTCCAGCTCCAGACCATTGGCCCGCTGGCTGCTGGCCCTGCTGATCGGCATGGTGTTGCTGCCCCTGGGCGCGTCGGCGCAGGACATCGGCTGGCGCCATTATCAGCAACTCTATATGAAGGACGACGGCCGGGTGGTGGATACCGGCAATGACGGTGTCAGCCACACGGAAGGGCAGGGCTGGGGCATGCTCATGGCGGTGTATTTCGACGACCGCCCCCGTTTCGAGAAACTCTACCACTGGACCCGTAAGCACCTGCGCCGGCCGGTGGACGGGCTTTACACCTGGCGCTATAAACCCGGCGCCGAATCCCCGGTCCTCGACCCCAATAACGCCACCGACGGCGACCTGCTGATTGCCTGGGCCCTGGAACAGGCCGCCAGCCGCTGGCACGTGGACCGCTACCGGGCGGATTCCCGCGAGCTGCGTGAGGCCATCCGCCGCCACCTGCTGCTCGAATACGGCGGTTATCTGGTGTTGCTGCCGGGCCGCGAAGGCTTCGTCCATGACGGCTATGTGGACCTCAATCCCTCCTATTGGGTGATGCCGGCGCTGAACGAGTTCGCGCGCCTGGAACCCAACGGTCCCTGGCGGCGGCTGATGTACGACGGCGCCCGTTTGATGCACCAGGCGCGCTTCGGCGATGCCATGCTGGTGCCCGACTGGCTGCGCCTGAGCCGGGATGGCACTCTTTCCCTGCCGGACACCTGGCCGCCCCGTTTCGGTTTCGAGGCGGTGCGGGTCCCTCTGTATTTTTATTGGATGGGCTTGGGCCAGGCGCCGGCGCTGGATGGTATCCGCCGTTTCTGGATGCGGCCGCGCCCGCCGGCCTGGGTGGACCTGACCACCGACGAAACTGCGGAATTTCCCCTGTCCCGGGGCGGCATGGCGGTGCGTGCGCTGCTGCTGGGCGACGGTGAATCCATCCCGGTGTCTCCGCAGCGCGATGACGATTACTATAGTGCCTCGCTGTTGATGCTCAGCCGCATGGCCCTGCGCCCGCTACCGGGTAAAAGAATGTAATTGCACGGAATGCCGCGAACCGCCGCGGAACCATAGCCGGCTGTTCTGTTTCATAATCACTTCTCTCGCGGACAAGGAGTTTTCATGGTCAGAAAAGCGGTGATTCCCGTGGCGGGCTTCGGCACCCGCATGTTGCCTGCCTCGAAATCCATTCCCAAGGAAATGCTGCCGATCATCGACCGGCCGGCCATTGATTACGTGGTGGAAGAAGCGGTGCAAGCCGGCATCACCGAAATCATTCTGGTCAGCCACGGCAGCAAAACCGCCATTGAGAACTTCTTCGACGGCCACCCGGAACTGGAAGCCCAGCTGGAAGCCAAGGGCAAAACCGAGCTGCTTGAGAAAGTGCGCCACCCGCTGCCGGACGGCGTGCAGGTGACCAGCGTGCGCCAGGGCCCGCCCCAGGGCCTTGGCCACGCGGTCTGGCAGGCCCGGCAGGTAGTGGGCGGCGAGCCGTTCGTGGTGATCCTGCCGGACGTGCTGGTGGACGGCGAAGGCCGTGGCAACGACCTGAGCAATATGATCCGTCGCTTCCAGGAAAACGGCGCCGCCCAGATCATGGTGGAGGGCGTGCCCGACGAACTGGTGCATAAATACGGCATCGCCGACCTGGACGGTGAGCCGCCCCGGGCCGGCGACAGCGCGCCCATGCGTGGCGTGGTGGAGAAACCCGACCGGGACCAGGCGCCTTCCAACCTGTCGGTGGTGGGCCGTTATGTGCTGCCGCCGGAGGTGATGGATCTGCTCGCCGAAACACCGCCGGGTGCCGGCGGCGAGATTCAACTCACCGACGCCATCGCCGCGCTGATCGGGCGGGCGCCGGTGGAGGCCTACGCCATGTTGGGCCGTACCTTTGATTGCGGCAGCAAGGAAGGCTACCTGCAGGCGATTCTGCATTATGCAGTCAAGCATCCGGAGATTGGGGACGCCGCCCGCGACCTGATCTCCAGGGCCGATCGCCAGGAATAAGGAGATTCAATGCGCATTGATATGTTTGGCGACACCCTGTGCGCCATGGTTACCGCTGCCGCCATGGCGCAAAGCGGCCATCGGGTGCGCTGGTGGCTGCCCCCGGGCCGGGTCGCCCGGGCCCTGGATGACGGCCGGGTGCTGTATCAGGAGCCCGGGCTGGCCGAGCTGGTCAGCAGCCAGCGCCGCGCCGGGCGCCTGGACTGCCGCACCGACGAACCGGGACTGGCCAGCGCCAACGGCGAGCCGGCGGTGAGCGAACCGGCGCCGGTGGTGTGCCTGGCCCTGCAGCCCGGCGACCTGGAGCGCGCCGGCCATCTGGCGGACTGGGCCGGCCGCGGCGGGGCCCGTCTGCTGATCAATCAGAGCGTGTTTCCGGTGGGTACCACCGAACAGATGCAGGCGCGCCTGAGCGACGCTGGCGCCAACACGCCGGTGGTGTGCCTGCCGGACACCCTGCAGGAAGGCCAGGCGCTGGATTCCTTCACCCGACCCCACCATCTTTTGCTCGGCTGCGACGACCGCGAGGCGGAAGTGCTGGTGCGCGAGCTGCTGCGGCCCTATAACCGCCGCCGCGATGTGCTCAAGGTGATGCTGCCCCGCGAGGCGGAGTTCACCAAACTGGCGATCAGCGGCATGCTCGCCACCCGGCTCAGCTACATGAACGACATGGCGCTGCTGGCCGAGCAACTGGCGGTGGACATCGACGTGATCCGCCAGGGCGTGGGGTCGGACCCGCGCATCGGCGAAGCCTATCTGTACGCCGGCTGTGGCTTCGGCGGCCCGGGTTTCAGCCGCGACGTGATGAGCCTCACCGACACCCTGCGCAGCCGCCGCATTGGCGCCGAGCTGCTGGAGCAGGTGCTGCAGATCAACGAGCGCCAGAAGGAAGTGCTGTTCCGCAAGTTCTGGCGCCACTACGAAGGCGACGTGGAGCAGCGGCGCGTGACCCTGTGGGGCGCCGCCTTCAAGCCCGGCTCCGACCGCATCGACAACGGCCCGGCCCTGCGTCTGATCGAAGCGCTCTGGGCCCAGGACGTGGACGTGCACGTGCACGATCCGCTGGCGCTGCCGGAGCTGTCCGCCTGGGCCCGGGGCAAGGGCACCCTTACCCTCCACGACGACCCCTACGAGGCGGCCCGCGACAGCGACGCGCTGATGCTGGTGACCGAGTGGAAGGCCTACTGGGGCCCGGACTGGGACGATCTCAAGTCCGCCATGCGCACGCCGTTGATTCTCGATGGGCGCAACATCTATGACCCGGCGTACGTGAAGCGCCAGGGCTTCACCTACCACGGCATCGGGAGGGGCTGATGACCACCTCAACGCTTCAGAACCTGCCACCGCACGATGATGAGGCCACCCGCGCCGCCGACCAGGCCCTGCGTGACCATGCCGGGCAGGCCGGTGAATGGCACCTGGCCGATCTGTTCGCCGACGATCCGAACCGCTTTGACACCCTGAGCCTGCACGCCGGCGGGGTGCTGGCGGACTTCAGCAAGCAACGGCTCACCGCCGAAACCCTGGAGAAGCTGCGCGCCCTGGCCGGTGCCCGGGGACTGGACGCCTGGATACGCTGCCTGTTCGAAGGCGGTGAGGTGAACTGGACCGAAGGCCGCGCCGCCATGCACTGGCGGCTGCGCCAGCCGGCCCGCGACGATGGCGAGCAGGACCCGGTGCAGGCGCAGCTGCTGCGCATGGAACGCATCGTCAAACGGATTCTGTCCGGCCAATGGCGCGGCTGCGAAGGGGACGCCATCACCGACGTGGTCAACGTGGGCGTGGGCGGCTCCGACCTGGGCCCGCTGATGGCCTCGGTGGCACTGCATGAAAACCAGCCGCCGGAAGGGCGCCGGCCACGGGTGCATTTCGTGTCGTCCATGGACGGCAGCCAGATCGCGCCGCTGCTGGACGAACTGAACCCGGCCACCACCCTGATCGTGGTGTCGTCCAAATCCTTCACCACCGTGGACACCTTGAGCAACGCGGCCACCGCCCGCTACTGGCTGGAGAAGGCGTTCCCGGACCGCAACGGCGCGGTCCTGCGCTGCCATTTCGTGGGCATTTCGGCGAAGCCGGAGCGCATGAGCGAATGGGGTATCCACGGCGACAACCAGCTGCTGTTCTGGGACTGGGTGGGGGGCCGCTATTCCCTGTGGTCGGCCATCGGCCTGCCGATTGCCCTGACCATCGGCATGGACGGCTTCCGTGAGTTGCTGGCCGGCGCCAACGAGATGGACCGGCACTTCCAGGACGCGCCCTGGGAGCGCAACCTGCCGGTGCTGCTGGGGCTGGTGGATGTGTGGAACCTGAACTTCCTGAACATCACCGCCCGCGCGGTGCTGCCCTACGATGGCCGCCTCAAGCACTGGCCTTCCTATGTGGAACAGCTGGAGATGGAATCCAACGGCAAGTCCGTGGACCGCGACGGCCAGCTGGTGGACTACCACACCTGCCCGGTGATCTGGGGCGAGGTCGGGCCCAACGCCCAGCATGCTTTCTACCAGCTGCTGCACCAGGGCACCCGGCCGGTGGCCTGCGAATTCATCGCCGCCGCCCGCCACGGCCGCCGCCAGGGCAGCAGCGCCGAGCTGCAGCCGCTGGAAGAGCAGCACATCCTTACCCTGGCCAACTGCCTGGCGCAATCGCGCCTGCTGGCCCTGGGCGACCGGGCGCTGGCGGAGGACGACGATACCCCCACCTACAAACGCTACCGGGGCAACCAACCCAGCACCACCTTGCTGCTGGACGAACTCACGCCCCGCCATCTGGGCGCGCTGGTGGCACTCTATGAACACAAGGTGTTCGTGCAGGCGGTGCTGTGGGGCATCAACCCCTTCGACCAGTGGGGCGTGGAAATGGGCAAGAAGATCGCCACGGATATGATTCAGGTCCTGGGCAATGGCGACGGTGGTGACGGGCTCGATGCTTCCACCCGTGCCCTGGCACGCTACGTGCGAGAACGGCAGGCCTAGAGCCGCAAGGCGGCTCGGTTCAGGATGCGGGACACAGGCATGGCACCGTGCCGGTCCCTTCATCCGATCCTGCATCCTGTAACTCGCCGTGCAGCCGCGCTCTACACAAAAGGACTTACCATGACCACCGAGATTTCCGATTCCCTGTTCCGCGCCTACGACATCCGCGGCATCTACCAGGACACCCTGAGCGACGACGTGGCGCGGCTGATCGGCCTCTCCATCGGCTCCGAGGTGCGCACCCGGGGCGGTGACACCGTGGCGGTGGGCCGCGACGGACGGCTGTCCTCGCCGGCGCTGGTGGAAGCCCTGTCCGCCGGCCTCCAGGCCAGCGGCTGCAATGTGGTGGACGTGGGCCTGGTGCCCACCCCGGTGCTGTACTTCGCCACCCACCATTACCATGACGCGGATTCCGGCGTGATGGTCACCGGCAGCCACAACCCGCCGGACTACAACGGCTTCAAGGTGGTGATCCAGGGCACCGCGCTGTCCGGGGACGCCATTCAGGCGCTCAGGAAGCGCATTGAAGAGCAGGACTTCAGCGCCGGTGAAGGCAGCCGTGACCAGCGCGATGTGTTGCCCTCCTACCTGAATGCGATACAGCGCCGCCACCAGCTGGCGCGCCCCCTGAAAGTGGTGGTGGACTGCGGCAACGGCGCCGCCGGGGTGTGTGCCCCGGAAGCGCTGATGCTGCTGGGCTGCGACGTGACGCCGCTGTACGCGGACGTGGACGGCACCTTCCCCAATCACCACCCGGACCCGGGCGACATCGAGACCCTCAAGGACCTGACCGAGGCGGTGCGCGCCCATGACGCCGACCTGGGCCTGGCGTTCGACGGCGACGGCGACCGGCTGGGCGTGGTGCTGCCGAACGGAGAGGTGGTCTATCCGGACATTCTGCTGATGGCCCTGGCCGAGGACCTGGTCGGGCGGGTACCCGGCGCCAAGGTGATCTTCGACGTGAAGTGCACCGGCGGTCTCTTCGACGTGATCCGCCAGGCCGGCGGTGAACCGGAAATGTGGCGCACCGGCCATTCGCTGATCAAGGCGCGCATGAAGGAAACCGGCGCCTTGCTGGCCGGCGAGATGAGCGGCCATATCTTCTTCGCCGAGGACTGGTACGGCTTCGACGACGCCACCCTGGCGGCGGCCCGGCTGCTGGTGATCCTGAGCCGCTTCGACGGCGACGCGGAGCGCTTTTTCGACCGCTTTCCGAAGCTGCACTCGACCCCGGAAATCCAGATCCAGGTCACCGAGGAAAACAAATTCCGCATCATCGAGTACCTGCAACAAAACGCCGACCTGGGTGACGGCGAACCCTGCGTGATCGACGGCATCCGCATGGACTACCCGGACGGCTGGGGCCTGTGCCGCGCCTCCAACACCTCCCCCAAACTGGTGACCCGCTACGAAGCCCGCGACAAAGCCACCCTGGCCCAAATCCGGGAACGCTTCGAAACCGCCATCCAACAAGCCATCCAAGCCGCCGGCTAACCCCTACCGGGGTCGGACCACGGTAACCCGCTGATTTTATGGACTTTTGTCCTCCCAGAGTGGCGTTACCGGGGCTTAGCGGCGGCCGCTACCGGGGTCGGACCACAGTAACCCACTGATTTCATGGATATTTCACCTCTTGAAGCGGTGTTTCAGGTGCTTAGAGACGCGTTTGGGGGGTCGAAATCAGCCTCTAAGGACGGCGGGCCGTTTCTTCAAGCCCGGACCCTTTGAGGTCGTTTTTTGCCGGTAAACACACCCCCTAAGCCCTCCAGATACGCCTAAAAAAGAGAAAATCCCTTATAAATCAATAAGTAGCCGTGGTCCGACCCCGGGGTTCCCCGGGGTTCTCTGAAAGCGCCCAACCGAATAGCACACCGCAACAACTCTCTGTTATCCTCGAACCAAGCAAGCGCTTGGTTTATTTGTGAGGAGGTAGTGTGGCGGATTTGTCCTATTTCAATGAGACCCACGGCATGGTGCGCGAGACGGTGCGCAAGTTCGTCGAGCGGGAGATTCTGCCCTCGGTGGATGAGTGGGAGGAGGCCGGGGAGTTTCCCCGTGAGTTGTACAAGAAGGCTGCCGAGGCCGGCATTCTGGGGATCGGCGCGCCGGAGCGTTGGGGTGGCAGCGGCGAGGATGTGTTTATGAAGGTGGCCGCCTGCGAGGAGATGGTGCGCTGCACCTCCGGCGGGGTGGGCGCCAGCCTGGGGTCGCTGGATATCGGGCTGCCACCGGTTTGGAAGTGGGGCAGCGAGGAGTTGCAGGGGCGGGTGGTGCCGCCGGTGCTGGGCGGCGATAAGATTGCCGCCCTGGCGATCACCGAGCCCGGTGGCGGTTCCGATGTGGCCAACCTGCGTACCCGGGCGGTCCGTGACGGCGACCATTTCGTGGTCAACGGCGCCAAGACCTTTATCACCAGCGGCGTGCGCGCCGATTTCTATACGGTGGCGGTGCGCACCGGCGACCCGGGGTTCGGCGGCATTTCCCTGTTGCTGGTGGAGAAGGGCACCCCCGGTTTCTCGGTGGGGCGCAAACTCAAGAAGATGGGCTGGTGGGCCTCGGACACCGCCGAGCTGTTCTTCGAGGATTGCCGGGTGCCGGTGGAAAATCTGATCGGCCCGGAGAACGGCGGCTTCTACTGCATCATGAGCAACTTCCAGATGGAGCGTCTGGTGCTGGCGGTGACCGCCAACATGACCGCCCAGGTGGCGTTGGAGGAGGCCATGGCCTATGCCCGTGACCGCCAGGCGTTTGGGCGGCCCATCGCCGGCTTCCAGGTGACCCGGCACAAGCTGGCGGAGATGGCCACCCAGGTGGCGGTGAGCCGCGAGTTCACCTACCGCACGGCGGCGCGCATCGCCAACGGCGAGGACTGCGTGCTGGATGTGTCCATGGCCAAGAACCAGGCCACCCAGTGCGCCGACCGGGTCACCTGGGATGCGGTGCAGATCTTCGGCGGCGCCGGCTACATGCGCGGCACCGTGGTGGAGCGGCTGTTCCGGGACAACCGCATTCTGTCCATCGGTGGCGGCACCTACGAGATCATGAACGAGGTGATCGCCAAGCGCCTGGGGCTGTAATCCCCGCGATCGTCACCGGGGCGGGCCGCCGTCAGCCGCGGTCGGGCCGCCCGGCGCGGCGCACCTGGCCCGGGGTCTGTCCGGTCCAGGATCGGTACGCCTTGCTGAAACTGGCCTGATCGCTGTAGCCCAACCGGTCCGCGATGCTCTCCAGGGAGTCGCCGGTTTCGGTGAGGTAGCGGGTGGCGAACTGGCGGCGCACTTCATTGCGAATTTCACTGAAGGAATAGCCGGCCAGCGCCAGATGACGGCGCAGGCTGCGCGGGCTCATGCCCAGGTGGTGGGCGACCCGCTGCAGGGTACTGTCGCGGCCGGGGTGCTCGGTGATCCGTGCGCGGGCGCGGCCGAGCACCTGATCGGCCATGTCCGGTGGCTCCACCGTCAGCACCACCTGGTTGCAGGTGCCGCCGAAGCGGATCGGCGCGCCCCGGGCCACGGTCCGCCATTGGCTGCCGCACAAGGTGGTGGGGAAATCGAATTCGATGGCGCGGGTGCCGCCGAAGGGTCGGGTCAGTGATTGGATGCTGCCCAGGTAGATCTTGATAACGAATTCACGGAGGGAGCCCAGCTCCCAGGTGTCGACCAGTTGAATGCGGGCGCTATGCCCGTCGCAATGGAGATGCAGGTCCATGATCGGCAGGGTGACGCGAAAGTAGTGCACGATGGTGTCGGCCAGGCTGCGCCGGTCGGCGCGGCTGTTGTGTTCGGTGAAACCTCTCAGCCCGTGACCCTCCAGATCCAGCAACTGGCCGAACTGAAACGGTGCCAGTTCATCACCTAGCAATCGCTTGGTTTGTTCCAGAATGCGGCGCACTTGTTCAATGGTTAAATAACACTCCGGATGATCGAGCATTTCCTGGTCCAGTCCGGTCCCCGCCAGTACCAGGTCACCACTGATCTGACGTTGCCGCAGAAAATGCATCAACCGGCGTCCATAACGCGCGGCGATCATGGGCAAGTGCGAGCAGTCCTTTGTCGTCCCTTCCATATTCTTCACCTGGATTAATTATGACGTGGGTCTCACTTCCGGTCCGTTGTTTCCCGATCTGTTTGCGAGGTTGCCCCTTTTAACAAAAAACTGGCCACTTTTACTATTAAAAATTTCCAGGTGCGAAGACAGAATTTCCCTCGCCACAAGTCAGCGGGATGACATGGAGGGAAGTCATGGCCAGTAAAAAGAAAGCGCGCCTGAAAGCGCGCTACGTGCCTATTTCAAAGGTTTCCGTGGATCAGATGCTGCGGATGTACGATCTTTACCGGCGCTACTACGAGAACATCAGCGTTGATCTTTTTTGCAAGGACATGGTTGAGAAAAATGGCGTTTTTCTCATTCAGGAGCGTGAAAGCCGTCGCACCGTGGGCTTTTCCACACTAAAAGTACTGGATATGGAAGTGGGTGGAAAAACGGTAACCGGTGTATTCAGCGGCGACACCATCATCGAAAAGGAATTCTGGGGCACCCGTGTTCTTCAGGTGCAATTTTTCCTGCGCATGGTGAAGGAAAAACTGAAACGACCGTACCGACCTTTGTACTGGTTGTTGATTTCCAAGGGCTACAAAACCTATCTGCTCTTGGCCAATAATTTTTATAGCTATTATCCGCACCCGGAAGGCCGTTGCGATCATCTTGCGGATTATGTGGCGAATTATTGCCACACTCTTTTTCCGGACTCCTTCTGCGATCAGCGCCGGCTGCTGGACTTCGGTAATGGCTACACGCACCTGAAGCAGGACGTGGCGATGATCACCAAGGAGATGCGCGAAAAAAATGCCAAAATCCGCTTCTTCGAGCAGTGCAATCCGTCCTGGGAACGGGGCACCGAGTTACCCTGCATCGGTTTGGTGGATGCCCATCTTCTGCTGCGTTATCCCCTCGACGTGTGGCGCAAGCGCCGCCGGTCCTCGACGCTGGCGACGCGCTCCGTCGCCTACGATTGAGCGGAGGTGGCCATGCTGGGACATCGTTTGTTGCAAGCGGCGGCGGCGCCCGGGCACCGGCGTTTCGCCGCCGGGCTGCGTCAGCTGGAGCGGGTGCAGCGGCAGAAGCTGGCGGAGCTGGTCGGCCTGGTGGCCGCTTCGGACAGTGGCCGGCGCCTGGGCGTGCGGCCGGACTGGAGCTGGGAGACCTTCCGTGATCGCCTGCCGGTCACCGATTACGAGCACTGGCGGGCGCCCATCGAGGAGGCCCGCGCCGGCCAGGGCGGCGCCCTGATCGATTCGCCGGTGGTGCGTTACCAGCCCACCAGCGGTTCCACCTCGGCGATCAAGTGGATTCCCTACAGCAAACGTTTCCTGGCCGAACTGGACGCCGCCATCAGCCCCTGGATCGCGGATCTGTACCGGGCCCACCCCCGGCTGCGCCGGGGCGGCCATTACTGGTCCATGTCGTGGATGCCCACGGAATTGCGCGATTCCATGCGCGAGGACGTCAACGACGACCTGCAGCTGATGTCCCTGGGCAAGCGGCTGCTGGCCGGCGCCACCCAGAGCGTGCCGCAGACGGTATCGCTGGCGCGCAGCTCCGATGATTCCCTGTTCGCCACCCTGGCGTATCTGGTGGCGGACCGCTCCCTGAGCCTGCTGTCGGTGTGGAGCCCCACCTTCGGGCTGGGGCTGCTGGACGCCCTGGCCACCTGGCGGGAAGAGCTGGCCCGGGCACTGCGCGCCGGCGACTGGGGGCCACGCAGCGCCGCCATGGCCGGCCAGCGCTGCCCGCGCTCGGCCCGCGGTGCCGCCTTGTTGAGTGCCTGGGATGGCCAGGACCCGGAGTTCTTCACCCGTCTCTGGCCGGGGCTGGCGGTGGTCAGCGCCTGGGACACCTCCGCCTCGGCGCCCTGGGCGCGGCGTCTCAGCGAACGTCTGCCCCAGGCGGCCTTTCAGGGCAAGGGGCTGTGGGCCACCGAGGGGGTAGTGACCTTCCCCTACCGTGACCACCATTTGCTGGCCTACCGCAGCCATGTCTATGAATTCCAGGACCCGGAGGACGACCGGGTCTATGCCCCCTGGGAGCTGCGCACCGGCCAGCGGGTGATGCCGCTGATGAGCACCGGCGCCGGCCTGCTGCGTTACCGGCTCAATGATCTGGTGCGCGTGGAGGGTCACCTGGGCCAGGTGCCCGCGCTCAGCTTCCTGGGCCGCCTGGGCAGCACCGACCTGGTGGGCGAAAAGCTCACCGGCCAGGCGGTGCACCGGGCCCTGGAGGCGGTGCCGGTGCCCGCCGGCCTGGCGCCGGTGAGCGTGGTGGCGCTGGACGACAGCGGCGACGGGCGGCCCGGTTATGTGCTGTTGCTGGATGGCGACGGCGACGGTTCGCCGGCGGAGCTGGGTGGCATTCTGGAGCAGGCCCTGCAGGCCAACTTCCACTATCAGTTGGCGCGCAATCTCCAGCAGTTGGCGCCGGTGCGCTGCCTGGCGCGGCCGGGCATGCGTGACCTCTACCTGGAGCAATGCCGGCGGCGCGGCATGATCGAGGGCAATATCAAGATGGAGACCCTGCAGCATTGGCGTGGCGAGTTGCCGGCCTCGTTGCGGGCGCCGGCGGCCGGTGTCGAGGCGCTGTCATGAGTCACCGGATTCGCCCGGCCCACCCGGACGACAACGCGGCGATCCTGGCGTTGTTGGAGAGCACCCCCCAGGAGGGCGCGGTGTCGCTCAACTTCGAGCGCCGCCCGGACTATTTCCGGGGCGCGCGGGTCAGCTGCGAGGAACCGGACGTCTGGGTGGCCTGCCCCGGGGACGCCGGGGAACAGGTGGACGCGGTGTACAACATTGGCTGGCGGCGCCTGTGGGTGAACGGCGAGGTGCAACGGGTCCGCTATGCCCATGATCTGCGCATCGACCCGCGCTGCCGCAATGGCTTGCTGCTGCACCGCTTGTTCCGGCACCTGCGCCGGCGACTGACGGCGGGGGAGTGGATGCACACGGTGATTCTGCGTGACAACCATACCTCTCTGGCCACCGTGGCCAGCGGCCGGGCAGGATTGCCGGTGTACTACCCGAGCGGCACCATCGAGACCAGCCTGATCTACACCGGGCGCCGTCGCCGGCCGGCGTCGGAGGGGGCCACCGTGCGTCTGGCCACGGCGGCGGATCTGCCCGCCATGTTGTCGTTGCTGCACCGGGAAGGGCGCCGCAAACAGTTCTTTCCCTATTACGAGACCCTGGACCCGTCCGGCTTTCTGGTGGCCTGTCGCGGTGAACAACTGGTGGGGCTGCTGGGGTTCTGGGATCAAAAGGACATCAAGCAAACCCGGGTGCTGAATTACCGGGGCGGGCTGGCCTGGCTGCGGCCGTTGTACAACCTGCACAGCCGGGTGCGCGGCGGTTTCCGCTTGCCGCCGCCGGGGGGCTACCTGTCCTACCTGACCCTGCACACCGCGGTGGTGGCCGACAACGATCCGCTTTGGTTGCGCGCCCTGCTGGACCAGGCGGTGACCCTGTTCCATGGCCGCTACGACGCGCTGGTGTGCGGCTTCTTCAACGATGACCCGCTGGCCCGGGTGCCGGCCCGCTACCGGCGCCAATGTCTGTACAGCGACCACTTCCTGGTCAGTTTCGACGGCGACCCCCGGGACGACCTGGACAGCGGGCGGCTGTCCTATGTGGACGTGGCGCGGCTATGACCGATTATCTGGGCATGTGGTACCGGGCGAGGGCGCGCCACGGTATCGACGACACCATTCATTTCGCGGTGCTGGAACCGGGTTCCGGTCGGCGTTTCGAGTTTCCGGTGCGCCACCGGGAGCACGACGGCATCGGCGGCCTGTTTCATTTGCTGCGCGGTTGGCAGGTGCCGCTGCCGACCATGCCGGTAAGCCGTCAGAGCGGACCGCCGCCCTGGTGGCGCTGGCTGCGGCCGGTGCGGGAGGCACCGGTGCCGGCACCGGACTGGCGCCTGTTCTCCGGCAGCGGCGAGGACACCTTGGTGAGCGACTGGCTGGACCGCGCGCCCACCGATGCCCTGCGCCGCCGGGCGGAGGCCGCCGGGGTGTCGTTGAACTCGGTATTGCTGAGCACCCTTAACCGGGCGGTGATGGAGACCCTGGTGTGGCGGCCGGCGCCGGGCCGTTGGCTGTATCCGGTGAATATGCGCGGGGCGGTGAGCGGCCCCCGGGACGACATGAACCTGTCCAGTGGCTTCTACTTGCCGGTGTCGCCGGACGACCACCCGGCGGTGCTGGACCAGGCCGTGCGCCGGGCCCTGCGCGCCCAGCGCCACTGGTTGTTCTGGCACGGTGCCCGGGTCGGACGCTGGGTGGGGCAGGGCGGCGTGGACTGGCTGTGCGACCGCTTTCTGAAAGGCACGCCGAGCCTGGGTTCGTTCACCAGCCTGGGCGAGTGGTGGCTGGACCTGCGTTCCGCCGGCTTCTCCTCCCGGGCGCTGGTGACCCTGTGCGGCCCGGGCAGCCCCAACCATCCGGTCTCCAACGGCGTGATGATCGTCAATGGCCGGCTCACTCTGTCCCTGAAACTGGACCCGTCGCTGGGCGCCGACCGGGCCCGGGCCGAGGAGTGCCTGGCGTGCTGGCGGTCCGGACTGGAGGAATGGCGATGAGGATCGGCAGACCGATCGTAACGGTAGTGGTGCTGCTGGTTACCGCTGGCGCCCTGGGCGCGCTCTACGCGGTACCGCCGGCGGCGCCCACCCCCACCGAGGCACCGCCGCCGCTGGCCCTGGAGGTGCGCGAGGCAACGCGGGCCGACACCGTGATACCGGTGTACAGCCAGGGGCGGGTACGTGCCAGCCGGCATATTCCGCTGAGCATGGAAGTGTCCGGGCGGGTGGTGGAGGCCGACCAGGCCCTGGCCGACGGCGGCCGGGTCAGCGCCGGCCAGGTGCTGCTGCGCCTGGACCCGGAGCCCTTCGATCTGGCGGTGACCCACCGTCTTAACGATGTGCAGACCGCTCAATTGCACCTGGCGCGCACCCGCGCCCAGGCCAGCGTGGCACGGGGCCGCAACAGCACCTCCACGCCGCTGGCCCGCCATGAGCCGCAGCTGCAGGAGGCCCAGGGCCGGCTGGCGTCGGCCCGGGCCGGCTTGCGCGAGGCCCGCCGTCAGCGCGAGCAGGCTACCCTGCGGGCGCCGTTCGACGGTGCCCTGGAAGCGGTCAAGGTGGAAACCGGCCAGCATCTGCAGGCCGGCCAGACCCTGGCCCGGCTGTACGGCCTGGCCACGGTGGAGGTGCGTCTGCCGGTGCGCGATGACTGGCTGGCGCTGCTCGGCATCGACCCCGGCGACCCGGCCAGCCTGGCGCCGGTGGAGGTGCGCCTGCGGGGCCGCTTCGCCGGCCGCGATGGTGAATGGCCGGCGCGGGTGGTGCGCCGGGAGGGCGGCGTCAACCGTAACCGCATGGCCTACCTGATCGTGGCGGTGGACAACGAGGAGCAGTCGCTGCCGCTGGAGCCCGGGGTGTTCGTGAGCGCGGAGCTGCGCGGCCCGCCCCTGAGCGGGGTGGCGGTGCTGCCCCGGGCGGCGCGGGCCGGTGACGAGGCGGTCTGGGTGGTGGACGAGGACGGTCGCGTGCATCGCCGGACGGTGTCGATCCTGCACAGCGACGCCGACCACCTGTACGTGGAAAAGGCGCCGGAGCAGCCGCTGGTGCTGGCCGACGGCCGCCACCTGCTGGAAGGCATGCGGATTACGCCGCGAACCGCCGCCGACGGCGTGGCCCACGCCGACGCCCACCCTGACGCCCGGGCCGACGGAGAGACGCCATGAACGGCGGTATCCGCTGGTTCACCGCCAACCCGGCGGTGGCCAATCTGCTGATGGTGGGGTTGCTGCTGGCCGGGGCGCTGGCGATTCCCCATACCCGCCAGGAAACCCTGCCCAACGTGCCCCTGGACCGCATCGGCATCTATGTGGGTTACCCGCAGGCCACCCCGGAAACCGTGGAAGCGCTGGTGTGCACGCCGCTGGAAAACGCGGTGGACGACGTGGAAGGCGGCACCGAGCTGATCAGCGAGGCCCGGGAAGGGCTGTGCACGGTGCAGCTGGATGTGCTGGAAGGCTACGACACCGCCCGGGTGCTGGAGCAGATCCGCACCCGCATGGACGCCCTGGACACCTTGCCCCAGGGCGCCAGCCGGCCCCGGGTGCGTGAGTTGATCGTGCGTAACCGGGTGGCCCGGCTGCTGCTCAGCGGCAACGTGCCCCGCGCCGACCTGTACCGGCTGGCCCAGGACGCCCGCCGGCAATTGCTGGCCGGGGAGGCGGTGTCCAGCGTCGACATCGAGAACCTGCCGGCCCGGGAGATGGTGGCTTCGGTGCGCCGCGACGACCTTTACCGCTACGACCTGAGCCTGAGTGAAATCGCCGCCGCCGCCGGCGATGGCGCCCGCCGGGTGGCCGGCGGGCTGCTGCGCGCCGGCGACGGCGAATGGATGCTGGAAACCGGTAACCAGCCCCGGGACGCGGCCGCTTACGGCCGCCTGGTGATCCGCCAGTCCGAGGACGGCGACCTGCTGCGCCTGGGCGATGTGGCCACCATCGACGACGGCTTTTCCCGGGACACCATGGCGGCCTGGCTGGACGGCGAGCCGGCGGTGGCCCTGGACGTGTACCGCACCGGTGGCCAGAACGTGCTGGATGTGGCCAAGGCGGTGAATACCTGGATGGACAGCGCCGACCTGCCCGCCGGCGTGAGCCTGACCCTGTGGCGGGACGATGCCCGCCAGTTCCGCGACCGTTCCGATTTGCTATGGCGTAATGGCCTGCAGGGGCTGGTGCTACTGACCCTGCTGCTGGGGGTGTTTCTGACCCTGCGACTGGCCGGCTGGGTGGCGCTGGGCATTCCGGTGTGCATGCTGGGCGCCTGCGCGGTGTTGCCGCTGCTGGGCGAGTCCTTCAATACCATCTCCCTGTTTGCCTTCATGCTGGTGCTGGGCATCGTGGTGGACGACGCGGTGATCGTCGGCGAAAGCGTGGACCGCTGCCGCCGCCAGGGCCTGCACGGCCGGGAGGCGGCGGTGACCGGTGCCCTGCGGGTGGCGCGGCCGTTGCTGTTCGCGGTGCTCACCACCCTGGTGGCGTTCGCGCCGCTGCTGTTTCTGCCGGGCCCGGAAGGCGCCCTGATGCGGGTGATCCCGATTGTCGCCATCGCCATTCTGCTGCTGTCGCTGGTGGAGTCGCTGTGGATCCTGCCCGCCCACCTGGTCAGCCAGCGGCCGGCGCGGGGCTGGATAGCTCGCTCCGAGGCCCTGGCCGGACGGGTCAACGATGGCCTGGAACTGTGGCTGAGCCGCCAGGTGCAGCCGCTGCTGCGCGCCTGCCTGCGCTGGCGCTATGTGGTGATCCTGGGCTTCGTGGGCCTGTTTCTGTTTTGCGTGGCGCTGGTGCACAGCGGCTGGCTGACCATGGTGCTGTTCTCCCGGGTGCAGGGCGACCGGGTGGTGGCCGAGGCGGTGTTTCCCCAGGGCACCGGCGAGGAGCGCCTGCGCCGGGAAGTGACGGCCCTGGAGGAGTCCGCCCGGCGCCTGGCGGCGGATCTGGCGGACGGCGACAGCGGCATGCGGGTGACCCGGGTGTTCGCCGAACAGGGGGTGCGCCGCAAGGTGTCCAATGCCCGCGACCCCGGTGCCCGCTACCGGGTGCGGGTGAGCCTGGCCCTGGAGCATGACCAGGGCAGCGCCCTGCGGCCACGGCGGGTGGCGGCGCTGTGGCGGGACCTGCACGGCACCGTGCCGGACGCCCTGTCGTTGAAGTTCCACGCCAACCTGATGACCGTGAAGCCGGACATCCATATCAATCTGTTCCACCCGGACCTGGAGCGGCTGCAGGCCCTCAGTGACCGGCTGGCGCTGACCCTGGAACGCATGAACGGGGTCCACGAGGTGGCCAACAGCACCCGCGCCCGGCGCACGGTGGTGGACATCGAGCTGCGCGAGGAAGGGCGGCTGGCCGGGTTGGATACCGAACGGCTGGGGGCGCAGGTGCGCGATGCCTTCCATGGCGTGCAGTTGGATCACTGGTTCGAGCAGGACCGGGAGGTGCCGGTGATGCTGCGCCTGGCGGAGGCGGACAGCCGCCGGCTGCGGGACCTGGAGCGTCTGCCGGTGCGTCTGCCCAACGGCGATGTGACCCTGCTGGGGGCGGTGGCGGAAGTGCACCGGCACCCGTCGCCGGCCACCATCGGCCACTACGACACCCGCCGCAATGCCACGGTCAGTGCCTATGTGGACGAGAAGGTGACCTCACCGGCCCGGGTGATGGCGGCGCTGCGCGCCTCGGTGCTGGACCCGATGCGCGCCGAGGACCCCAGTGCGGACTGGGACGTGGCCGGCAAGCCGGCCGCCATAGAACGGTTCCTGGACCGCCTGTCCCTGGGCTATTTGCTGGCGCTGTGCTGCATCTTCTTCCTGCTCACCGTGCTGTTCGGCGGCTATGGTCAGCCGCTGCTGGTGATGATGGCGATTCCGTTCGGTCTGGTGGGCGCGTTCCTGGGTCACTTCCTGCTCGGCTACAGCCTGACCCTGTGGTCCCTGGTGGGGGTGATCGCGGTGAGCGGGGTGGTGGTCAACGATAACCTGGTGCTGATCGATGGCATCAATGCCCGTCGTGAGGAGGGGCTGCCGTTCATGGATGCGGTGGTGGAGGGCGCCAGCGAACGGTTGCGGCCGATTCTGCTGACCTCGCTGACCACCTTCGCCGGGGTGGCGCCGCTGATGCTGGAGACCAGCGCCCAGGCACGCTTCCTGATTCCCATGGCGGTGGCGCTGGCGTTCGGGGTGCTGTTCGCCACCCTGGTCAGCCTGCTGCTGGTGCCGTGTCTGCTGGTGGCGGGCCAGGATCTGCGCCGGGCGGGACGGGCCCGTCCGGCGCCAGTGGAGGCGGGCGGCTAATCGGTGCGGTCAGCCGGCGCGGTTCAGCCGCCGGTGCATTCCGCCCGGGAGCCGTCGAGCTTGCAGCGGATCTTGTGCAGCAGATCCAGCATGTCGCCGTCGTAGTAGCCTTCCTTGCGCATCTGGTCGCGGGCGTCCTGCATCATCAGCTCGTATTCACGCTTGTCGTTGTCGGGGATGTCCACCCACCATTTGTCGTCCACCGCCTGGGCTTCCCGGTCCAGCTGTTCCAGCACCCGGTCCAGGTTCTGGTAGAAATATTCCCGGGATTTCTGGGCGATGTCGGCGGGGATGCGATCTTCCCTGGCGACCACCTGAATGGTCAGCTGCACCAGCGGGTAATCGATGATGCCACCGTCCGGCTGCAGACCCTTGTACAGCTCCAGCACGCTATAGGCCACCAGCGGCGCGGCGATCACATCCACCGAGCCGTTGTTGAACTTGCCGGCGAAGTTGGTGATGTCCGAGGGCACCGGGGTGGCGCCGGCGGCGGCCACCATCTTGGCCTGGGTGGGGTCGAAATCGAGCACCGCCACTTTCTTGCCGGCGGCCTTGGCCAGGGTGTTGATTTCCCGGTCGTTGACGAACAGGTAGGCGGGGCCGATCGGGGCGATGCCGATCACCTCGTAGGAGTTGGCGGTGAGCTTCTCCGCCCGGCTCGGGTGGGCGAGCACCTGCAGGGCCAGCTTCATATGCTCCATGGTGGGCAGGGCGCCAATGGAATCCAGGGTGCCGGAGTACTTGTTGAACTGGCGGGCGCGCAGGCCGGTCATCAGGGAAGCGTCGCACTGGCCGGCCTTGAGGTCCTCGGCGGCCACCTGTTCGTTGGTGTAAACACGGAGATTGGCCTTCAGGCCCCAGCCCAGGGCGGCGGCGCGCCAGTCCTGCATGGCGGCCATGGTGGGACCGGCCTGGCCGGCGATATCGAAAACGCAGATGGTACGCTCAATCGGCGCCTGGGCCGCGGCGGTGCCGGCCAGCGACAGGGCCAGCGCCGCACACAGGGCGGTTACGCGTTTTATCATCATTCTGGTCCTTCATCCATGTGGTGATCCCATGGATGGTAGGCGGGTGGCGCCAGGACACAAAACCCTGGCGCCCGCTTCACAAAGCGTTTCGGTCACTCAGAAATTGTAGTTCTTGAGCCGGTTCGCCTGCTGGCGATAGAGGGTCACCGGGTCGGTGCTCCACAGGTCGTGCAGCCCGAGAACCTGGTTCACCTCGTCCAGGTGGTTCATGCGGTAGTCGTCGCGGATCACCATGCCCAGGTGGCTGGAGCAGCTGCTCACCAGGCCATCGTTGGGCTCGCCGAGAAAGACGATGGAGGTGGCGCCGAGCAACACGTCGGACGGGTCCAGGACGTTGGTGAGCGGCTTGGCGCCACTCCAGGAGAAGTAGGAAATGCCGTTGGATGCCACCCGTGGGGCATCGCCGCAGTACCGTGCCGGTACCCCTTCCGGATACTGCTGGTTGAACGCCACGGTCTCGGCGGTGGTCAGCGCCTTGAGCGCGGCCAGGATGTCCTGTTCGTTGCCACCGCTGCTGAACAGGTCGATAAGACCGGCCAGGGAATTGCCCAGGTAGGCGATCAGGTTGCCGGAGAAGGGCACATTGTCGGCCACGCCCTGCAGCACGTCCGCCAGCCGGGCGCCCCAGTTGACGCCGCCCACGCTGGTCACCGAACTCACATACTGCGGATACACCGAGGCCACGTAACGGATGGTGGGCCCGCCGTGGCTGTGGCCGATCAGGTTGACGCTGTCGGCGCCGGTGCTGGCGAGGATGGTTTCCACCTGGCGGGCCAGCTGTTCGCCGCGCACCACGGTGTCCTCGGCGGCACTGACCTGGGCCACGTACACCTGGGCGCCGCTGCGGCGCAGTTCTTCGGGAATCCGGTACCAGTAATCGACGCCGGCGGCGGTGTCGAAACCGAACAGGCCATGCACCAGCACGATGGGGTGGCGGGTCTCGGTGTAGCCGGCGGTGGCGGGGCCGCTCAGGCCGAGCAGAAGCAGGGCGCCCAGCAGCGCGTGAATGACGATTTTCATAAGCTTCCCTGGTCGTTGTTGTTGAAATGTATTTCTTGCCAATGTCCTATTGGGAAACTCCCGGCCATTGACCGGGCGTGCAAACAGCCTAATTCGGCTGTCCATTGGATTTCATTAATAAAAAAGTAGTAATCCGATTAATGGTCGGTGAACAGGGATGGACAATAAGGAGAACATGGATGCGGGTATGGCTCCCGGGACTACTGATTTTGCTGGCTTTGGCGGTATTGGCCTGGACGCTGGCGCCATTCTCCGGCGACGACGACAGGCCGTCCGTGACGCCCACTTCTGCACCAAAAAGTCCGGTGAGGGCGGACAGCCAGGGCAATGATTTCGATACCTTCGTGGCACGCGGCGAGAAACTGAAAGAGACCCCCGCGTCCTGGCGGGGCACGGTGCCGGACGGTGAACTGCGCCACGACGACAACGGCGACCTGGTGGTCAGCGAAGGGGTGCGGCGGCGATTCGACTATTTTCTTTCCGCCCTCGGCGAGGAAGACCTGAACGTGCTGCGCGCCCGGCTGGCCGCCCATCTGGCCCAGGCGCTGCCGGATAAGGCGGCGCACCAGGCCTGGGCGCTGTTCGAGCAATACATCGGTTATCGGGCGGCGCTGCGCCAGCTGGAGGAGCCGAACCGGGAACCGGAGTCACTGCGGCGTAGCCTGGAGCAACGCCAGGCGTTGCGCGCCCAGTGGTTCGACGCCACCACCCGGGAGGCGTTTTTCGGCTTCCGCGACCGTTATGACCAGTTCGCCCTGGCGCGCCGGAAAATCCTGGAAAACCAAGGGCTGGACGCGGACCAGAAGGCGGCCCGCATCGCCGAGCTGGAAGCCTCCCTGCCGGAGCATATGCGTGACATGGTGGCGGCGTCGCGGCAGCCCGTGGAGGTGGCCTCCCAGGTGGCGGCCCTGCGCCAGCAAGGGGCGTCGGATTCGCGCGTCTATCAGTTGCGCGAGCGGGAGCTGGGGGCGGAGGCCGCGGAGCGGCTGGCGGCTCTGGACCGGCAACAGGCGGAATGGGAGCGCCGTTACCGTGAATACCGCGAGCAGCGCCGGGCGATTCTGGACAGCGGCCTGGCACCGGCGGACCGGGACGCCCAGGTGGAGGCGTTGCGGACGCGGCTGTTCGATGAAGGGGAGCTGCGTCGGGTGGAGGCGTTGGATGGTGTTCGGTGATGCTCCGGGGGGATCGCGACTGAAGTCGCTCCTACTCGGGACACCTTGTAGGAGCGACTTCAGTCGCGATTAATTCTCAGCCCTTGGTCTGATTCGCCACCGCTTCGGCGGCCTTGGCGGCGGCTTCCTCGTCGCCCAGGTAGTAATCGCGGATCGGTTTCAGATCGTCGTCCAGCTCGTAGACCATGGGAATGCCGGTGGGGATATTGAGCTGGCACCGGCGGACCGGGACGCCGAGGTGGAGGCGTTGCGGGCGCGGCTGTTCGATGAAGGGGAGCGGCGTCGGGTGGAGGCGTTGGATGGTGTTCGGTGACGCTCTGGGGGATCGCGACTGAAGTCGCTCCTACAGTAGGTCACCTTGTAGGAGCGACTTCAGTCGCGATTAATTCTCAGCCCTTGGTCTGATTGGCCACCGCTTCGGCGGCCTTGGCGGCGGCTTCCTCGTCGCCCAGGTAGTAATTGCGGATCGGTTTCAGATCGTCGTCCAGTTCATAGACCATGGGAATGCCGGTGGGGATATTGAGCTTGACGATATCCTCGTCGGAGATGCCGCTGAGGTGCTTGACCAGGGCGCGCAGGCTGTTGCCGTGGGCGCAGATCAGCACCTGCTTGCCGGCGCGCACCTGGGGCTCGATTTCCGCCTGGTAGTAGGGCAGGAAGCGGGCCACGGTGTCCTTGAGGCTCTCGGACAGGGGAATGCGTTCTTCCTCCAGATCCTTGTAAACGCGCAGCCGGCCGGCGTAACGCTCGTCGTCCCGGTCCATCTTCGGCGGCGGGGTGTCGTAGCTGCGACGCCAGATCAGCACCTGCTCATCACCGTATTTCTCGGCGGTTTCGGCCTTGTTGAGGCCCTGCAGGGCGCCGTAGTGGCGCTCGTTGAGGCGGTAGTCACGGATCACCGGAATCCACATCTGATCCATGTTGTCGAGAATCGTCCACAGGGTGCGGATGGCGCGTTTCAGCACCGAGGTATAAGCCATGTCGAACTCAAAGCCTGCTTCCTGCAGCAGCACGCCGGCCTGACGGGCCTCCTCGCGGCCCTGTTCGGTCAGGTCCACGTCTTTCCAGCCGGTGAAACGGTTTTCCTTGTTCCAGACGCTTTGGCCGTGACGGACCAGTACCAGTTTGGTGGTCATGGGGATGTCCTGTGGGTTTCGATGAACGTAAAGGCCGCGAATCTTACCAGAAACCTCCGGGAGGCCGAAATGCCGTCGGCCGGCGCCGTTCCAGCCGCCGCCCGCGACCCGTATAATGCGGCGGATCATTCGCAAGCCCTGGACCGAAATGAGTTATCTCTGGTGCGAGAGCACCGATGCCATCGCCGAATGGGCCGCCGCGTTGCCCGCCGGCGCGCCCCTGTACCTGGACACCGAATTCATGCGCGAGCGCACCTATTATCCGCGCCTGGCGCTGGTACAGGTGCACGACGGCCAGGCCATCCGTCTGATCGACACCACCCGGGTGGCGGCGGCGGACCTGGCGACGGCGCTGGCCGGCCGGGTGCTGGTGATGCACGCCTGCTCGGAGGATCTGGAAGCGCTGGCCACCTTCACCGGCGACTACCCGGCGCGGGTGGAAGACACCCAGATCGCCGCCGCCCTCACCGGCGAGGACATGCAGATGAGCTACCAGCGGCTGGTGGAGGACCGGTTGGGAGTGAGCCTGCCCAAGGGCGCCACCCGCACCGACTGGCTCAAGCGGCCATTGAGCGAGGAGCAGCTGCGTTACGCGGTGGACGACGTGAAGTACCTGATCGAGGTGGCCGAGGGGCTGCGCGAGCAACTGGCGCGGCTGGGCCGGCTGGACTGGTGGCACGAGGAATGCGAGCGCCTGCGCGAGGACGCCCTGCGCCGTGCCGCCCCCGGTGACGCCTGGCGTCAGGTGAAGGGCGCCGGGGCCCTGCGCGGCCAGGAGCTGGCGGTGCTGGAGGCTCTGGCGGAGTGGCGCGAGGCCTGTGCCCGGGAGCGCGACCTGCCCAAGGGGTTCGTGCTGCGCGATCCGGAGCTGCTGGAACTGAGCCGGGTGACGCGGCCCTCCGAGGAGGCCCTGCGCCAGGCCGGCATGCACCCCAAGGCGATCCGCCGCGACGGTGAGCAGGTGCTGGCGCTGATGGCGCGGGCCGCCACCGCCACGCCGCCGGCGCCGTTGCCGGCGCCGCTGGACCCGGCCCAGCGCCAGCAGGTCAAGGCGCTGCGCGAGCGGGTCGGCGCCATCGCCGAGCAGTTGGATCTCAAGCCCGATGTGCTGGTGCGCCGTCGCTGGCTGGAAGCGCTGGTGCGCGACCCGTCCCGGTTGCCCGAGCCGCTCACCGGCTGGCGCCACGAGCTGGTGGCCAAACCGCTGCTGGAACGGCTCTGAGCCGATTCGACGGAGATTCCCATGCTGCAAGGCAAGCTGTTTTGTTCGATCTATAAAAGCCCGCGCCGCGAGGGTATGTACCTTTACGTGGAACGGAGCAAAGGCCTCAAGGACCTGCCGGACGCCCTGCGCGAGCGGTTCGGCACGCCCCGCCATGTCAGCGACCTGATTCTCGATCCGGCCCGGCCGCTGAGCCGCGCGGACGTGAACCAGGTGATGGCCCGCATCCGTGAGCAGGGCTTTTACCTGCAGATGCCACCGCCGCCGGATCAGGACCTGTACCTGGCGGAAGGGCACCCGGACCGGCCAAGACCGGACCAGACCCGCCCGGACCGGAGCAGAGACTGAACGTTATGCGTGAACGGTTCTGGGAATTGCCCCTGGCGGAACTGGACGCCGACGAATGGGAAGCGCTCTGCGATGGCTGCGGGCGTTGTTGTCTGGTTAAACTGCAGGATGAGGACAGTGGCGAGGTGGCGTTCACCAACGTGGCCTGCGCCTACCTGGACGACCAGGGCTGCCGCTGCACGGTGTACGCCGAGCGCCAACGTTATGTGCCGGATTGTATGCGGGTGACCCCGGATCTGGCCGAGCATTTCGATTGGTTGCCGGTGACCTGCGCCTACCGGCGGCGGGCCCATGGCCAGGCTCTGAACGCCTGGCATCCGCTGATTTCCGGGCGCGCCGATTCGGTGCGCGAAGCGGGCATCAGCGTGGCCGGCCGGGTAGTGTCCGAGCGCGGGGTGGCCGACGACGACCTGGAAGAGCATATTGTGCACTGGGTGGGCTGACGCCGCCCTTCGATTAACTGGAGTAACCGTGACGACGAAAGCCTATATGTGGGGATGGTTCGCCTATTTGCTGGGATGTGTGGGAGTGCTGTTCGTGCTGTGGTACATCACCCGGCCGTTCGCCACCGCCGTGCGCCTGCCACTGCGCGCGGTGGGCGCGGCACTGCTGCTGACGCCCTGGTCGGTGTCGCCGGAACACGGCGAGCTGGCGCCGGCCTGGGTGGTGGTGGTGTTCGACGGGCTGTTCCAGGAAGACACCAGCCCGTGGCGGGCCGGCGCGCCGCTGCTGGCGATCCTGGTGGTGGCGGTGCTGGTGGCGACGGCCGAGATCTGGCGCCGGCGGCGCAAGTATGGCCAATACGATCACCACCATGATGACGACGATGACCGGTACGCGGGGGCGGAGTGAGCGATTGCGTTTTCTGCCGCATCCGCGATGGTGAGTTGCCGGGCAGCGTGGTCTACCGGGACGAACGGGCCATCGTGCTGCTGGATCTGTTTCCGGTGCGCGAAGGCCATTGCCTGGTGATTCCCCTGGACCACCACCCGCTGCTGCAGGATCTGTCGCCGGAACTGACCGCCCATCTGTTCGAGCTGGCGCGGCGCACCATCCGCGCCCAGAAGCGGGCCGGGCTGGATGTGCTGGCGCACAATGTGATGGTCAACGATGGCCGCGAGGCCAACCAGCACGTGCCCCATGTGCACATCCACGTGATCCCCCGGCGCGGCGGCGACACCCTGGCCACGGCGCTGACCTGGGGCACGCGCATGATGAACATCTTCGGCCTGGCCAAGCGCCGCCACCGGCTTGATCGGCTGGCTGGTTTGCTGGCCGAGCATTTTCCCAAGGCCTGATCTCGCGTGGGATCGCGACTGAAGTCGCTCCTACAGTAGCGTGAACAGGGCGCTGTAGGAGCGACCGGGCGGCGTTCCGCTTCAGTCGCGATCCAACCCCTCAAGGCCGCGCGCAACAACGCACCCGCAACGGCCAGCACACGGTTCTTTTCCCTTCACCCCAGGCCGCCCGCAGGGCCGGCACAAAGGCCGCCAGCGGGTCCTCCCCGGCGGCGCGGGCGCTGACCAGCGCCGACCAGGTATCCAGGTAACCGGCCATATCCCGCCAGCCCCATTGGCGCCGGATCGGCGCGGTCGCCAGGTCGGGCAGTTCCGGCCAGGGCAGGGGCAGGCCACGATAACCGTCCACCACCAGCCAACGGGCCGCCGGCCACCAGGGCCGCAGGGTGCGGTCGTGGAAGTCCTCCACCAGACCCTCCAGCCCCTGCACCATGCACAGGCCATAGCTGATGATCGCCAGCACCCCGCCCGGGCGCAGCACCCGGCCGGCTTCATGGAAAAAAGCGGGTAACGGAAACCAGTGCAGGGCCTGGGCCACGGTGATCAGATCCAGGCTGGCGTCCGCCAGCGGCAGGGCATCGGCGCGGGCGGCCAGATAGTGGGCGCCGCCCGGCGGGGCGGCACGCAGCTGTTCCAGGCTGACATCGGCGCCCAGCACCTGCTGGAAGTGCGCGCCCAGGGCGCGGCAGGCCTGGCCGCTGCCGCACCCCAGGTCCAGGGCCAGGCGGCGCGCCGGGGCCCGTTGGGCCAGGGCGGCGAACAGACTGTCGGGGTAGTCGGGCCGGTGGTTCTGGTAGCGGGCGCCGCGCTGGAACAGGCGCTCCGCATCGTCCTTCATGACGCCACGCCAGGGGCGAAGCGCGCCTCCCAGCCGGCACCGTCGCCGCGCTCCAGATTCAGGGCGATGCCGGCGCGCCACTGGCCCAGGGGGGCGGCGCACCAGGCCACGGTGCCGAACAGGTGCAGCGTGCCAGCGCCGGGCTCGGGCAGGTGTACCCACAGTTCCACGTCGGTGTCCGGGGGGATGGAGTGGGGAAAGCGGACGCCGAGACCGGTGCGTGACAGGTCCCGGCAAAGCAGCTCCAGGGGTTCCTGATCATCCCCGCGCTCCGGGCGCAGGATCAGGGTGACGCCCCCGGGGGCGTCGTGGCGGGGATGCTGGCGGTGCTCGTCGCTGGCGCCCATGGGTTCAGCCGTAGATCAGCCGGTCCACCACCGCGGCGGCCACGGCGATGGCCGCGGTCACCGCCAGCAGGGCCCCCAGCAGGGTGAGGGCCGGCCGCCAGCTTTTGGGCAGGGGTTCAGTGGCGCGCAGCGGCGTGCGATCAGATTCCGGGCGTTTCATGACGGCCTCGCATGGCGGAAAAACATCTCCGCAGATTAGCGCATAGGGCTTGCCCGAGGCCAGACACCGGCGCCCTTATCCGGCCTGAATTTTCTGGAACACCCAACCGTGCACGCTATCCGAGAGCAGCGGCAGAAACGCCACGATCAACAGCACCGTCAGCATCACCGAAATGGGCAGCAGGAACTTCTCGTAGCGGCGGAAGAAACTGCCGGTCTTGAGTTTCGCGCTTTCCACTTCGTCGTCGCCCACCACCTGTCGGGTCAACAGGTGGTTGAGCGCCACCGGCGGCGTCAGATAGCCCAATTCAAAGGCCACCAGCGCGATCATCCAGAAGTGCAGGGCGCTGATGCCGTTGGCCTGGGCCATGGGCGCCATGGCGGCGTTGACCAGAATCACCGCGCCCAGCGGGTCGATGAACATGCCCACCAGCACCAGGGCCACCACGAAGAAGGCGGCGGCGATCCACACCGAGCTGAAGGCGCTGGGCAGCGCGTCCAGTACCCCGGAACGCTCAATGATGCCGGAGGCGGCCATGGACATGGCCATCAGCAGCAGCAGGGCGCCGATATGGCCGGTGGTCTCGGTGGTGGCGAAGCGCATGGAGCCTTCCAGTTTTTCCGAGATGCCTTTTTCTGGCGCATAGTGCGGGTCCTGGTCGCCGGTGGGCACCAGGTAGTGCACCACCAGGAACAGGGTGAACAGCAGGTTGCGCCACAGGTCGCCCCACAGTGCCGACTCCAGTTCGGTGGCGTTGACACCGGCGGGCAGGGTGCCGCCGCTGATCGCCTGATAGCCATCCCAGATGCCCATGTAGGAACTGATCAGCATGCCGGCCATGAACAGGGCGAACAGATGCACCACGTGGCGGCTGAATTTTTCGTACACCAGGATGGCGATCAGCATCACCGGCAGAATGATCGGCGCGGAAAACTCATCCAGTTGGCGGGCCAGCAGGTCATTGAAGAACAACGCCACGGCGCCCACCACGATGCCGTAGGGCATTAGCGGCACGGCGCGCTTGAGGCTGGCCGGCAGCGCCTTGGCGAACGGCGCCACCCGCGCCGGGGTGGTGCGCGCGAACTGGCTGTACAGGAAAAACACCAGCAGGCTGAGGAAGAACACCTTGCCGCCGGCGGAGAACATCTCGGCGGTGGTCACGCTCTTGTTGAGCGCGGCGATTACCACCACGATCAGGCAGGGGCGCAACACCACGCCCATGGAACCGGACATGGCGGTGGCCGCCAGGGCCAGCTGCTTGCGGGCGCCCACGCGGATCAGTTCCCGATAGATGGTGGCACCGGCGGCGATCACGAAAATACCGGAGGCACCGGTATAGGCGGTGAGTACCGCGGCGAACGACAGCACCACCAGACACATCAGTTCCGGTGACAGGTTCCAGGGGCGCATCAGGTCGAACACGATGTGCGTCAAACGGGTTTGCTTGAGCATCATGCCGATCCAGATGTACAGCGCCAGGTTCAGGAACAGAGTGGACAGTTCCATCATCATGTTCATGTAGACGCTGACGCCGTGGAAATAGCCCTGGCCGTAGAACTGCACCGACGCCGAGATGCACATGAAGCTGAACAGCGGAATGGTGAGCAGGGCCTTGCCCCAGGAGCCGCCGGTTTCCAGATCACGGGGCGGCTTGAGCAATTGATACAGCGCGGCCAGCGCCAGTATCGCGAAGCCGATCACCCAGACCCAGTGCAGGTACAGCGCATCCACGGTGACGCCGGCGTTGGCGGCGCGCAGGTCCGCGTTGCGGTAGACGATGGCGGAGACCAGCAGCAGCGAATTGGAAATCACCTGGGCGCCCATGGAGATCAGGTGGTCCTTGCGGGTGCGCGATGGCCGCAGGCAAATGTGGTGGCGCTGGAGGGTGGTGGTGGTGGCGCAGATCAGCAGCAGCAAGGCCAGCAGCAGGCGCTTGTAGTCCCCCAGGGTGGCCACCAGGGTGGCCACGCCGCCTTCCAGGTTGCGGAACGCCACCACCCCTGGCGTGACCTTTTCCTGCACGGTCTGGAAGCGCTCCCACTTGGCCCGGCAATTGGCACGGGCGGCGGTCAGCGACTGGCGCACCGCGTCACGGTCAACGCTGCCGCCGCCGAGAATGTCGGCGAGCGGGTCGGCGCTGGCATCCGCCTGACGGCGTTGCACGATTTCCTCGGTGCGGGCTTCGATGTCCGGGTCGCGCTCGCAGGTGGGCGGCGGCGTCAGACCGGCGGTGCGCAGCAGGAAATATTCGTCCCAGGTGGTTTCGCCGATTTTCAGCAATTGGGAGTGAATGATCTGACCGGAAGAGAGGAAAACCACCAGCAGCAACAGCAGGAACACCGGCAGCGTGGAGAGCCATTCCTGGGGGGAACGGCGGAGTATTTCCGGATTCCTTGTTTCCATGAAGCGATTCCTTTTTTGTTTATGTGTTCTTGATTTTTGTTGTGGTGGTTCGCTTTTTTCTATGTGTACAACTATAAACATTGATGCTATAGATTCGTCCCCTGTACCGCAACGCGGTGGATTGACCGAAGCCACACGCCCGGCCCGTGTTTTCAGTCAACGAACATTAGAACAATACCGATAATGGGGGACAAACCATGCGCCATACGGATGTGATTACCTTGCCAAAGCTGCTGGCCCGGGTGCCCGACGTGATCGGACACCTGCCCGGGCTGATCAAGGGATCGCGGATGAGCAAAATCACCGATACCCAAAAGCCGGTGGGCTTGGGCGTGGCCTTCGAGCGCACCGCCAAGCTGCACCCGGCGGGGATCGCGCTGATTCAGGACGAGCGCGCTTTCACCTACCGCACGTTGAATGCCTGGGCCAATCGCATTTGCCACTATCTGGCCGGGCTGGGTCTGAGCAAGGGCGACACCGTGGCGGTGAACCTGGAAAACCGGCCGGAGCTGATCGCCACGGTGATCGCCTGCGCCAAGCTGGGGGTGTGCGCGGCGCTGCTGAATACCTCCCAGAAAGGCAAGGTGCTGGTGCACAGCATCAATCTGGTGACGCCGAAGGCGGCGATCATCGGCGCCGAGCAACTGGCGGTGGTGGAGGCGGTGCGCGGACAACTGGCGGTGGACGGTCCGTTCCTGTATTTCGCCGACCAGGACACCCTGGCGGACCCGGGGCCGGCGCCGGAGGGCTATATCAATCTGGCCGAAGTGATCCACGGCCGGCCCGATGAAAACCCGGCCAGCACCTACCACACCTATCTGCGCGATCCGCTGTTTCACATCTACACCTCCGGCACCACCGGCCTGCCCAAGGCGGTGGTGTTCAATCATGGCCGCTGGGAAAAAGCCTACGGCGGCTTTGGTTATTCCTCCGTGCGTTTGGGGGAGCAGGACCGCCTGTACTGCACCCTGCCGTTCTACCATGCCACCGGCCTGGTGGTGTGCTGGGCCTCGGTGATCGCCGGCCAAGGTGGTCTGGTGTTGGCGCGGCGGTTTTCCGCCAGCGCTTTCTGGCACGAGGTGCGCAAGCACAACTGCACCGCCTTCGGCTATGTGGGTGAGCTTTGCCGCTATCTGTACGAACAGCCGGAACGGCCGGACGACGCCGATAACCCGGTGCATACCATCGTCGGCAACGGCCTGCGGCCGGGGATCTGGAAAGGGTTCAAGCAGCGCTTCGGCATCGAGCGGGTGGCCGAGTTCTACACCGCCTCGGAAAGCAATGTGGCGTTCACCAATGTGTTCAACTTCGACAACACCGTGGGCTTCTCGCCGGTGAGCTATGCCATCGTCCGCTATGACAAGGACGGTGACCGCCCGCTGCGCGACCGGCGGGGCCGCATGATCCGGGTGGGCAAGGGCGAGGCCGGTTTGATGCTCGGCGAAATCACCGACAAGACCCCCTTCGATGGCTATACCGATCCGGAAAAAACCGAGAAGGCGATCTTCCGCGATGTGTTCAAGAAGGGCGACGCCTGGTTCAACACCGGCGACCTGATGCGCGATATCGGTTTCCGCCATGCCCAGTTCGTGGACCGGCTGGGGGACACCTTCCGCTGGAAAGGGGAGAACGTGTCCACCACCGAGGTGGAGCAGATCTTGGACGACACCGGTCCGGTGGTGGAATCGGTGGTCTACGGGGTGGAAATTCCCGGCACCAATGGCCGTGCCGGCATGGCCGAACTGCGCCTGGACCGGGCCCACGGGGAAGTGGACTGGGCCGCCTTTACCGCCGCCCTGGGCGAGCAACTGCCGCCGTTCGCGGTGCCGGTGTTTCTGCGCATCAACGACCAGGGCGTGGAAACCACCGGGACCTTCAAGCACCAGAAGAACAAGCTCAAGGAAGAAAAGTACGACCTGGAACGGGTGGGTGACCCGGTTTATGTACTGCTGCCCGGGGAGCGGGTTTATCAGCCGCTCACACCGGAAATCCAGAAGGGCATCGATAGCGGTCGGTACCGTTTCTGACACCATCGATCCATGTAGGAGCGGCTTTAGCCGCGAAAAAAAAGCGGGCCGAGGCCCGCTTTTTCCTTTCTCCGTTTTTTCTCCGTTAACCGTCAGCCCACCTGGATCCGGTGGAACAGCCAGTCGTGCAGGCTGTCCGAGATCAGCGGCAGGAACGACACGATCAACAGGGCGGTGAGCATCACCGCGATTGGCAGGATGAACTTCTCGTACCGGCGGAAGAAGCTGCCGGTGGTGAGCTTGGCACTCTCCACCTCGTCGTCGCCGACCACCTGTCGTGTCAATAGATGGTTGAGCGCCACCGGTGGTGTCAGATACCCGAGTTCGAATGCCACCAAGGTGATCATCCAGAAGTGCAGCGGCGCGATGCCGTTGTCGAAGGCCACCTGGGCGATGGTGGCGTTCACCAGAATCACGGCCCCATAGGGGTCCATGAACATGCCGATGATCACCATGGTCACCACCAGAATGGCCATCGCCACCCAGATCGAGGAGAAGGTCTCCGGCAGCATCTCCAGCACACCGGAACGCTCGATGATGCCGCCGGTGCTCACCGACAGCGCCATCAGCATCAGCAGGGCACCGATATGCCCGGTGGTTTCGTTGGTGGCCAGCCGCAGGGCGCCTTCCATTTTTTCCGACACGCCTTTTTCCGGCGCGTAGTGCGGGTCCTGATCACCGGTTTTCACCAGGTAATGAATCACCAGGAAGCCGCCCAGCACCAGGTTACGCCAGAACTCCGCCCACAACACATCTTCCAGCTGGGCGGCGGAAACGCCCGCCGGCACATTGCCGCTGCTCAGGGCCTGGTAGCCTTCCCAGATGCCCATGAACGACAGCACCACCATCACACCCAGGAACAGGCTGAACAGATGCAGCAGATGGCGGCTGAGTTTTTCGAACAGCAACACCGCCAGCAGCATCACCGGCAGAATGATGGGCGCGGAAAACTCGTCCAGGTGCCGGCCCAGCAGGTCGCTGAACAGCACCAGAATGGCGCCCACGATGATGCCGTAGGGCATCAGCGGTACCAGCCGCTTGAGGCTGCGGGGCAGGGCTTCGGAGAACGGCGCGATGCGCGCCGGTGAGGTGCGCGCGAACTGGCTGTAGATAAAGAACAGGAACAGGCTCAGGAAGAAGATCTTGTAGCCGGACGCGAACAGCTCGGCGGTGGTCACGCTCTTATTGAGCGCGGCGATGATCACCACCAGCAGACAGGGGCGCAGCACCACGCCCATGGAGCCGGACATGGCGGTGGCCGCCAGGGCCAGCTGCTTGCGGGCGCCCACGCGGATCAGTTCCTGGTAAATGGTGGCACCGGCGGCGATCACGAAGATACCGGAGGCACCGGTGTAGGCGGTGGGGATAGCGGCCACCGCCAACACCACGAAGCACATCAGCTCCGGGGACATTTTCCAGGGCCGCAGCACATCGAACACCAGATGGGCCAGCCGGGTCTGCTTGAGCAGCATGCCGATCCAGATGTACAGCGCCAGGTTCAGGAACAGGGTGGACAGTTCCATCATCATGTTCAGATAGACGCTGATGCCGTGGTAGTAGCCCTGGCTGATGAACTGGGCCGACGCCGTCAGACACATGAAGGTGTACAGCGGAATGGTCAGGAATGCCTTGGGCCAGGAGCCGCCGGCTTCCAGATCCCGGGGCGGCCGTATCAACTGATACAGGGACGCGGCGGTGAGCAGGGCGAAGCCGGCCATCCAGAAGGCATGCAAATAGAAATTGCCCACCGTGACCCCGGAGGCCATGGCCTGGGTATCCTCGGCGCGATACACCGAAGCCGACATCAGCAGCAGGCCGTTGGCGGCCAACTGAGCGATGGTGGAGACGTAATGGTCCTTGCGGGTCCGTGGCGGCCGCAGGGCGATATGGTGGCGCGCCAGGGTGGCGGTGGCGGCGCAGATAATCACCAGCAGACACAGCAGCAGCCGTTTGTAGTCACCCAGGGTGGACACCACGCTGGCCACGCCGCCCTCGATATTGCGGAAGGCAATGACCCCGGGGGTGACTTTTTCCTGCACCGTTTTATAGCGCATCCACTTGGCGCGGCAGTTGGCGCGGGAGGCCTCCAGGGACTGGCGGATGGCGTCCTCGTCCACCTCGGAACCACCGAGGATATCGGCCAGGGCGTCGTCCGCCTGGGCCTGGCGCTGCTCGACGATTTCGCGCACGCGCTGGTTGATATCCGGGTCCGGGTTGCAGCTGGGCTCGGCCACCATGCCGGCGCCCCTCAGCAGAAAATATTCATCCCAGGTGGACTCACCAATCTTGAGAAGCTGGGAATGAATGATCTGACCGGAGGAAAGAAAGATCACGATCAGAAGGATAAACAGCGTTGGCAGTGACGAAAGCCACTCGCCCACCGAACGTCTGGCCACGGTAAAGGTTGGTTTTTCCATTTTTCACCCGGTTACTGGTTCACCGCCGGATTGGCGGCATGGGGCGCGGAGGGGATTAAGAAACGGGGCCCGGAAGGGCCCCGTGGGCTGGTCGATCACGTTACCCCATCAAAGGGTGCATTCGGCCCGGGAGGGCTCGTAGCGGCAACGCACTTTCTTGAGCAGGGAAATCAGGTCCTTGTTGTAAATACCGTCCTCGGTCATTTCCATGCGCGCTTCGCGGAGCATTTCGTCGTAGCGCAGCTTGTCGTCATGGGGAATATCGATCCACCACTTCTTATCCACTTCGTTTTCCGCGTTGTGGATCACGTTCATGGCGCGGTCGAACTGGCCATACATGAATTTGCGGGACTTCTGATCGAAACCTTCCGGGAAGCGGTCGGCGCGAAGCACGATCTGGGTGGTCAGCATGCCCAGGGTGTAGCGCACGATGCCGCCGTCCGGCTGCATGCCCTTGTAGAGCTCCAGGGCGGAGTAGGCCACCACCGGCGCGAAGCAGATGTCCACGGAGTTGTTGTTGAAACGACCGGCGAAGTTGGTGATGTCGGACAGCACCGGGGACATGCCCACCTTGGCGGCCATTTCCGCCTGGGCCGGGTCGTATTCCATCACCGAGATGGACTTGCCGGACAGTTCACCGACGGTGTCGATGGACTTGTCCTTCACGAACAGATAGGCGGCGCCCATGGGAATCATGCCGCCCATGGTGTAGTTGCCGGTTCTCATTTTCTCGGTGATCTTCGGTGAGTCGCTGGCCATGACCTGCATCACCGTTTTCAGCTCTTCGTAGGTGGGGATGGCGCCAATGGCCTCCATGCTCCCGGAGAAGCTGTTGAACTGGCGCACACGCAGGCCGGTGAGCACCGCGCCGTCGCACTGACCTGCTTTCAGGTCCTCGGCGGCGATTTTCTCGTCGGTGTAGGGTTTCAGCGTCAGGTTGACGCCCCAGCCCGCTGCCTGGGTTTTGAGGTCCTTCATGACGTTGAACACGTCACCGTTGGCGCCAATGATGTCGAACACGCACAGGCTGCGGTCCACGGCCGCCTGGGCCGGGGACAGGGCGCTCAGGCCCAGAGAGGCTGCCGCGGCCAGGGCGAAAGTCTTGAAAACGCGCATCACGGTATCTCCTTGCGAATACTTCTTGGAATAGGCGGGACCGGCTCGGGGTGGTCCCGCCCGCAGGGTGCGGATTAAAGCAGGTCGTCGATATCGACCTCGGACTCTTCCGGCTCGTCATCCCAGAAGGTGCCCAGGGCGCCGATGGGGGTACGCTTGCCGGTGTTCTCGGTCCACAGCAGGTCGGACAGACCGGTCACCAGCACGCCGGCGATGGTGTCCATCATCATGTACTGCGGGTCCACGTTGTCGCCGTTGGCGGCGAAGTTGCGGATCGCGTCGCGCAGGCGCTCGTTGTCGCCCTTGCTGTAGGCGCTCATGGCGTAGAAGGCGCTGCCCAGACGAACACCCTGCTCGAAGCCCATCTGTTCGGACTCATGCAGGACTTTCCACGGCTCGGCACCTTCCGGAGCCAGCTGGGGCAGGATCGACCAGATGGTGGCTCGCACGCCCATGGGGGCGCCCCACCATTTTTCGTTGTCGAGACACTTCATGCGACGCTCGACCTTGGCGACGATGTCGCGGGGCACGCCCACGGTACCGTCGGCGGCGCCGTCGGCCACCAGCGCCTGGACGCCGGAGATGTTGCCCACCAGCCAGACCAGTTCATCCAGATCCTTGCGCAGGTAGGGGCACTGGCCCTCTTCCAGGGGACCGAATTTCTCGTTCATCAGGGTGTAGGCTTTGTACAGCCGCTTGGCGGCCACGGCGGACAGACGTTTCTGGGCGATACGTGCGTCCTGGGCACTGGAGACGTTGCCGGCACGGACTTCACGGTGGTAACGCAGTTCTTCCTCGAGAGCCTGTTGCTGCATGCAGACGGCGGCGGTGGTGAAGGTCAGCACGCCCAGTTTTTCGGGCCAGGAGCCGACTTCGGCGAACGACATGAGCAGCGGAGTCTGAGCTTCGCCGGTCATGCAGCCCATGCGGATATCGTCGTAGGTGAACAGGTACGGGGCCATTTCGGCTTCGCCGAAGGTGACCAGGATGTCCCCGGTGCTTTTCCAGATCATGGCACAACCGGAGAGCGCTACAACCATCCCCCCCGCCAGCACAAGACGCGAGGAACGGATGATCTTATCGAGTAGAGAACGCATTCCATGAGCTCCTTTTTATTGTTCTCTCGGC
Source organism: Alloalcanivorax gelatiniphagus (assembly GCF_005938655.1). Classification (GTDB taxonomy): domain Bacteria; phylum Pseudomonadota; class Gammaproteobacteria; order Pseudomonadales; family Alcanivoracaceae; genus Alloalcanivorax; species Alloalcanivorax gelatiniphagus. Next base: position 156,027 of record NZ_VCQT01000025.1, on the reverse strand, counting down.
GCGGGCAACATTACAGAAAGGCTCTGAGTTGGCACAAGCGCCAATTACATAAATGCCTGTAAGTCATTACAAACATGATGCTAGCCTTGCGATGATCGGTTTGCGGCACGCCGGTGATAATGACCCTGCGTCTCGGCTCTACTGTCAAAATAGTCAATGCCTTCATGTGAATCCTCGTGGTGGCCTGCTGAAAGCCTTGTTTTTCAAGGTGTTGGCGAGAGCGTGGCGGGGCGCCGGAATAGTGAACGCCTGTTTTCGAAAGAGCTGTCCGAAAAACAACAACAAAGGAGGACCCTGTCGATCAACGGATTGGCCATTGAACGGAGTTTAAATGAGCAAGGAATCCACCCTGAAAACCGGTCGCGGTGATCTGGCCCGCGAACGGGAAGGTCTGGCGCTGATGCGTAACACCGCCCGTGGCGCCCTGCGCGTGATGGAAACCGTGGGCGTGGTGGGCCGCCAGGGCATGGGCTGGCTGCTCGGTGACCGGGACGAGCTGCCGGTTCGCCTGCGGCGCACCTTTGAGTCGCTGGGGGCCACCTACATCAAGCTCGGCCAGTTCATCGCCAGTTCCCCGTCCCTGTTTCCCGAGGACTATGTCCGCGAGTTCCAGAAATGCCTGGATCGCACCCCGCCGATGCCGTTTCACTATATCCGCGACACCGTGGAGCAGGAGCTGGGCCAGCCGCTGAGCGCTCTCTATGAGTGGGTGGACCCGGAGCCCCTGGCGAGCGCCTCCATCGCCCAGGTGCACGCGGCCCGGCTGCACAATGGCGCCGATGTGGTGATCAAGGTGCAGCGCCCCGGCGTGCGCCATGTGCTGCTCACCGATTTCAACTTTCTGTATTTCTCGGCGCGGGTGTTGGAATCCCTGGCGCCGGGCCTGTCGCGCTCGGCCCTGTCCGGGGTGATCGAGGAGTTGCAGGCGGGCATGCTGGAGGAGTGCGACTTCCTGCAGGAGGCCCGCAATCTGGAGGCGTTCAACCGGTTCCTGGTGGAAAGCGGCAATAATGCCGTGGCGGCGCCGCGCCCGGTGGCCAGCCACACCACCGCACGGGTGCTGACCATGGAACGCTTCCACGGCGTGCCGCTCACCGACCTGGAGGTGCTGCGCGCCTACACCGACGACCCGGCCGGCACCCTGATCACCGCGCTCAATACCTGGTTCTCCAGCCTGATGATGTGCGACTTCTTCCACGCCGACCTGCACGCCGGCAACCTGATGCTGCTGGAGGACGGCCGCGTGGGCTTTATCGACTTCGGCATGGTCGGCCGCATTCGCCGGGAAACCTGGGCGGGCATGATGGAGCTGTTCGAAGCCATCGGCCACGGCGACGTGGACAGCATGGCGCGGGCCATGGCCATGGTTGGCATGACCCGGGAGGAGGTGGACGTGGCCGCCCTGGCCCGGGACATCGGGGCCCTGCAGGACCGGCTCACCGATGTGGACGCCAGTTCCCTGGTGCAGGCGGACCGCAACGACCGGGAGGTGAACCAGCTGCTCACCGATCTGGTGCGCATCGGCGAAGGCCACGGCATCCGTTTTCCCCGGGAGTTCGCGCTGTTGCTCAAGCAGTTCTTGTATTTCGACCGCTATGTGCAGGCGTTGGCCCCGGAGCTGGACATGTTCAGCGACGGCCGGGTGGATATGTTCGGTGCTCTGGATCAGCTGCCGGGTGGGGATGAGCCGCTGCATTGAGGGGGGGTTGATCGCGACTGAAGTCGCTCCTACATCGCGCCGTGGCGGGGTAGGAGCGACTTCAGTCGCGATCACACACGGATTTCATCGCTTGATATCCGAACACTCCGCACGGGTATTATCCAGCTTGCAGCGGATCTTCTTCTGCAGCGCCAGCATGTCGCCACTGTAGTAGCCGCGCTGGCGCAACTCCTCGCGCGCCTCCCGCATCATCACCTCGTACTCCCGTTTGTCTTCCTCGGGGATGTCCACGAACCAGTGCTTGGGCACCACCTTGGTTTCCTGGTGCACCCGGCCCAGGAAGTCGTCGTAGCTCTGGAAAAACAGCTCCCGGGTAATCTGCGCCAGTTCCGGGGTCACCCGGTCCCGGTGGCCCACCAGCTGCAGGGTGATCTGCGCAAGTGGGTAATCGATGATGCCGCCATTGGGTTTCAACCCCTTGTACAGCTCCATCAGCTGATAGGCGGCCAGCGGCGCGGCCAGCACGTCCACCACGCCGTTGTTGAACAGGCCGGGGGCATGAACGATGTCCGTGGGCACCGGCGCGGCGCCCAGGTCGCCGACCATTTCCGCCTGCACCGGGTCGTAATCCAGCACCGCCACTTTCTTGCCGGCGGCCTTGCCCAGGGTGTTGATGCGCTTGTCGTTGACGAAGATATAGGCGCCGCCGGCGGGGGCCACGCCCAGTATCACGTACTCACCCTGGGTCATGCGCGGCGCCGAGCGCGGATCGGCCAGCACCTTGAGCAGCAGACGCAGGTGCTCGGAGGTGGGCAGGCCGCCGATGGAATCGATGGTGCCGGTGTATTGATTGAACAGCCGCGCGCGCATGCCGGTCATCAGGGCGGCATCGCAGCGGCCGGCCTTGAGTTCCTCCACCATTACCCCCTCGTTGGTGTACGGCTCCAAATTGACCTTGATGCCGTACTCCAGGAACCGGGTGGTTTGATCCTGGGCGGCGGTGAAGATCGGCCCGTGGCGTCCCACCAGATCCCAGATGCAGATGTTCACCTCGCGGCGTTCCGCCAGGCGTTCGCGCAGCGGGCGCTCATCGGCGCCGGCGGGGGAGGCCAGGGCGCCGGCCAGGATCAACAGGGTGCTGAGCAGCGCCGCCTTCATGGGTTGCCCCCTTCGCCGGCGCACTCGCCCCGGGAGCTGTCGAATTTGCAGCGGATGCGCCGTTGCAGGTCCAGCATGTCGCCGTTGTAGTAGCCTTCCTTGCGCAGCACGTCGCGGGCGTCCTGCATCATGCTTTCATAGACCCGGCGTTCGTCGTCGGGAATATGAATCCACCAGTGTTTCGGTACCCGGTCTTCCTCCACCTTGACCCGCTCGCGCACCTGGTCGTAGGCCTCGAAGGAGGCTTCCCGGATCAACTGGGCGATTTCATTGGGAAACTTATCCAGCCGCCCCACCAGCTGCATGCTGAGCTGGGCGATGGGGTAGTCAACGATGCCGCCCTTGGGGTCCATGCCCTTGTACAGTTCCAGCAGCTCATAGGCCACCAGCGGCGCGGCGAGAATATCCACCACGCCGTTGTTGAACTTGTTGGGGGCGCTGACGATGTCGGAGGGCACCGGGGTGGCGCCGATGCCGGCCACCATTTCCGCCTGGGTCTGGTCGTAGTCCAGCACCGCCACTTTCTTGCCGGCGGCCTTGGCCAGGGAACTGATGCGCTTGTCGTTGACGAAGATATGAATACCGCCGCCGGAGAACATGCCCATGATCACGTATTCACCCTGAACCATCTTGTCCGCCTGGCTGGGGTGGGCGAGGACCTGCAACAGGGTGCGCATATGTTGGTTGTCCGGCACCCCGCCGATGGCATCGATGGAGCCGGTGTAGTTATTGAACAGGCGGGCGCGGAAGCCGCTCATCAGGGCCGCGTCGCAACGCCCGGCCTTGAGCTCCTCCACCATCACGGTCTCGTTGGTGAACGGCACCATTTCCAGATTGACGCCGTATTCCATGGCCAGGGCGCGCTGGTCCATGGCCGCCTGGAACACCGGCCCGGCCCGGCCGGCGATGTCCCAGATACAGATCTTGCGGCTGAGCGCGGTGCCCGGTGGCATCTGATCAATGCCCACCAGTTTGGCGATGGCCTTGAGCCGCACCCGCACCGGCATGTCCCGGGAATAGAAAATATCCGAGAGCCCTTTTACCAGCCGGTCATCGATGGTGACCCCGGGCAGCAGTTTTTCCATGGCCGCGCGCTGGTCATTATTAAGACGCAGCTCCTGCGCGCTCACCGCGCAAAAACCGGTGAATACCATTGCAAAAATAATGAGAAAAAATCGGCGCATATTAATCCCTGCTGTTGTTTTTAGAGGGTGATGCGCGGAGTAAAGCACGGCGTTCCGGGCGGGAAGATGCCGGTAGGACGAGGGCGGATGGCGCGGCGGCCAAAGGGGGCGGAGGCGTTGAAAGCCCGAGTGTAGGAGCGGCTTCAGCCGCGATGCCGGTGGCACCGACGCTGATCGCGGCTGAAGCCGCTCCTACAATTATACGGTTGGGGCGCTTATTTCGGTTGCGCGTCCAGCGACACACCGTTGATGTCGGCGCTGTCCGGGCCCAGCAAAAACAAATAGGGGGCAACGATGTCCGCCGGGGTTTTCAGGGTGGCCGGGTTTTCGCCGGGGTAGGCGAGGGCGCGCATGTCGGTGCGGGTGGCGCCGGGGTTAATGGTATTGGTGCGGATGCGGCTGGTGTTTTCCAGTTCATCGGCCAGGGTCTGGGCCAGGTTTTCGGTGGCCGCCTTGGAGGCGGCGTAGGCGCCCCAGAAGGCACGGCCCCGGCGGCCCACGCTGGACGAGGTGAACAGGATGCGGCCGTCCTCGCTGCGGCGCAGCAGCGGCAGCAGCGCCTGGGTCAGATAGAAGGCGCTGTTCACGTTGACCCGCATCACCGAGTCCCAGGTGTCCGGGCCGTAGCGGTCCAGGGGAGTCAGGTCGCCGAGCACCGAGGCGTTGTGCAGCACGCCGTCCAGGCGGCCGAACTCCCGGTCGAACAGGTTGGCCAGTTCGTGGTAGTCCTCCGGGCGGGCCACTTCCATGTTCACCGGCGCCATGGCTGGCTCGGCGCCGCCGGCGGCCTTGATCTGGTCGTAGACCGCTTCCAGTTTGGCCTGGGTGCGGCCCAGCAGGATCACGGTGGCGCCGTGGGCGGCCAGGGCCAGGGCCACGGCGCGGCCGATACCCGCTCCGGCGCCGGTGACCAGGATAACGCGGTCCTTGAAGGCGTCGGTGGCGCATTGATAGCCCACGGCGCGGTCGTTGATCCCTTGGATGTCCATACGGGTGTTCCTCGTTACTGCATCAGACGTTGCAACAGCGGTGGCAGCTGGTCGCCACGCTCCAGATAATAATCCGCCGCCCAGGCCCGCGGGTTGTCATCCGGGTCCACATAGCCGAACGCGGCGGTGGCGGTGAGCATGCCGGCGTTAATGCCGGCCTGGATGTCGCGCAGGTGGTCGCCCACATAAAGGCAGCGGGCCGGGTCGGCGTTGGCGGCGGCGGCGGCCATCAGCAGGCCTTCCGGGTCCGGTTTGCGCTCGCGTACATGGTCCGGGCAGATCACCGCCACCGCCCGGTCGAGCAGGCCCAGGCCGGCCAGCACCGGGCCGGTGAAACGCTCCGGCTTGTTGGTGACCACGCCCCAGGGCAGGCCCCGGCGGTCCATCCAGTCCAGCGACTCGGCCATGCCGTCGAACAGGCGGGTGTCCACGTCCAGGCGGCCGGCGTAGGCGTCCAGCAGCTGCTGCAGATAGCGGTCGAAGTCCGCATCCCCCGGCGCCAGGCCAAAGCCCAGTTCGGTGAGCGCGCGGGCCCCGTTGGACACGGTGGCGCGCACCGCCGCGTAGCTCACCGCGTCGCGGCCATGGTCGGCCAGCACCTGGTTGAGCACCACGTGGAAGTCCGGCGCGGTATCCACCAGGGTGCCGTCCAGGTCGAAGAACACCCCTTTAAGCATGCCGCACCGCGTGCATCAGGTAGTTCACCGACACGTCCCGGTTCAGTTTGTAGACCTGGGTCAGCGGGTTGTAGGTCATGCCGGTGGTGTCGCGCACCTCCAGGCCCGCGTCCCGGGCCCAGCCGGCCAGTTCCGACGGGCGGATCAGCTTGGCGTATTCGTGGGTGCCCCGGGGCAGCAGGCGCAGCACGTACTCGGCGCCGACGATGGCGAACAGGAACGCCTTGGGATTGCGGTTGATGGTGCTGAAGAACACCTGGCCGCCGGGTTTCACCAGGGTGAAGCAGGCGCGGATCACCGAGGACGGGTCGGGCACGTGTTCGAGCATTTCCAGGCAGGTGACGGCGTCGTACTGGCCGGCCCGCTCGGCGGCGATGTCCTCGGCGGAGATTTGCCGGTATTCCACTTCCACGCCGCTCTGTTCCGCGTGCAGCCGGGCCACCGCCAGGGGCGCCTCGCCCAGGTCGATGCCGGTGACCTCGGCGCCGCGCCGGGCCATGCCCTCGGAGAGCAGGCCACCGCCGCAGCCGATGTCGATCACCTTCTTGCCCGGCAGGCTCAGGCGCTCATCGATGTAGTTGAGGCGCAGCGGATTGATTTCGTGCAGGGGCCGGAACTCGGAGTTCGGGTCCCACCAGCGTTCCGCCAGGGCGTTGAATTTAGCGATCTCGGCGCTATCGACGTTGGCTTGGCTCATTGTTCGTTCTCCGGTGATTGGTCGGCCCGGGCAATCCTTTCCCGCCATTCGCCGGCGTTCTTGGCGATCAGGACGGCGTTAAGCGTGGTCAGTTGGCGGTCTTGCATCAGGCAGCGGCCGGCCACCCAGCTGTGGGTCACCTGGTCGCGGGTGGCGGCGTACACCAATTGTGCCACCGGGTCATAGACCGGTTGGGTTTCCAGGGCGCTCAGGTCCACGGCCACCATATCCGCCTGCTTGCCAATCTCCAGTGAACCGGTGCGCTCCTCCAGGCCCAGGGCGCGGGCGCCGTTGAGGGTGGCCATGCGCAGGGCGGTGGCGGCGGACACCGCCTCGGCGCGCAGGCTCACGCCCTTGGCCAGCAGGGCGGCGGTGCGCATCTCGCCGATCATATCCAGGTCGTTGTTGCTGGCGGCGCCGTCGGTGCCCAGGGCCACGTTGACGCCGGCCTCCAGCAGCCGCTGCACCGGGCAGAAGCCGCTGGCCAGCTTGAGGTTGGATTCCGGGCAGTGCACCACCTGGGTGCCGGTGTCCACCAGCCACTGGATTTCCTCGTCCAGCAGCTGGGTCATGTGCACCGCCAGCAGGCGGGGATTGAGCAGGCCCAGCTGCTTGAGCCGGGTCAGGGGGCGTTCGCCGCTGGCCTCCACCGCCGAGTGGATCTCGCCGGCGGTCTCGTGCACATGCATCATCACCGGCGCGTCCAACTCCTCGGCCAGGGTCAGGATCTTGCCCAGTGGCTCGTCGGACACGGTATAGGGAGCGTGCGGGCCGAAGCCGATGGTCAGGCGCGGCTCATGGCGCCAGGCGTCGGCGGCGCGGGTGGCCTGGCCCAGATAGTCGTCCGGGCCGTCGCCCATGGGCGTGGGGAAGTCCATGATCGGCGCGAACAGCACCGCCCGCAGGCCCGCCTCCATGGCCACCCGGGCGGTGGTTTCCGGAAAGAAGTACATGTCGCCGAAGCAGGTGGTGCCGGAGCGGATCATCTCCGCCGCCGCCAGCCGGGCGCCGTCGCGCACGAAACCTTCCTCGCCCACCCAACGGCCCTCGGCGGGCCAGATGTGCTTTTCCAGCCAGGTCATCAGGGGCAGATCGTCGGCCAGACCCCGGAACAGGTTCATGGCGGCATGGGTGTGGGCGTTGATCAGCCCTGGAATGAGCAGGTGGCGGTCCAGGGTGACGGTCTCCGTGGCGGTCCATTTCTGGGCGGCCAGGGCGGTGGGCAGCAGGTCGGCGATGACGCCGCCGCGTACCACCAGGGCGTGGTCGGCCAGCACACCGGCGTCGGCGGGCGCCACCGGGGCCACCCAGCGGGCCTGGATGATCAGATCCGCGTGGTTATCGCTCATGCAAGGCTCCCTGTTTGGTCAGGCCGCGAGTATAGCCGTCCGGCAGTTGAAAGTTAAAAGTTGCAAGTTGAAAGGGGCGGCGCGGCCACGGCCGGGCTGGCCGCAGGCCACGGGAAAGCCGCCCGGTCGGCTCAGCCTTGCAACTTTTAACTTGTAACTTGCGACCGACTGGCCGGTGCCCCGACCTTCCCGTTGGCATCGGTACCCTGGTCCGTTTGTCCGTATCGCCCGGCGAGCCGGCGCTGTGCTATGATCCGGGGCTTTCCGGACTGTACCTGGACTCTTATAAAGGAACGCCATGACGGACCTCGCCAAAGAAATCACACCCGTCAATATCGAGGACGAACTCAGGCAGTCGTACCTGGATTACGCCATGAGCGTGATCATTGGTCGGGCCCTGCCGGACGTGCGTGACGGCCTCAAGCCAGTGCACCGCAGGGTGCTGTTCGCCATGCACGAGCTGAGCAACGACTGGAATAAACCCTACAAAAAATCCGCCCGGGTGGTCGGTGACGTCATCGGTAAGTACCACCCGCACGGTGATTCCGCCGTGTACGACACCATCGTGCGCATGGCGCAGCCGTTCTCGCTGCGCTACATGCTGGTGGACGGGCAGGGTAACTTCGGTTCCATCGACGGTGACTCCGCCGCGGCCATGCGGTACACCGAAGTGCGCATGTCCAAGATCGCCCACGAGCTGCTGGCCGACCTGGACAAGGAAACCGTCGATTTCGTCGATAACTACGACGGCACCGAGCGGATTCCCGAAGTGATGCCCACCCGGGTGCCGAACCTGCTGGTCAACGGCTCCTCCGGCATCGCCGTGGGCATGGCCACCAATATTCCGCCGCACAACCTGCGCGAGGTGGTGGACGGCTGTCTGGCGCTGATCGACGACGACAGCCTGACCCCGGACGACCTGATGGAGTACATCAAGGGTCCGGATTTCCCCACCGCCGGCATCATCAACGGCCGCGCCGGCATCGTGCAGGCCTACCGCACCGGCCGGGGCCGCATCTATGTGCGCGCCCGCGCCGACATCGAGCAGATGGACCGGGGCGGCAAGGAAGCGATCATCATCCATGAGCTGCCCTATCAGGTGAACAAGGCTCGGCTGATCGAGAAGATCGCCGAGCTGGTCAAGGACAAGAAGATCGAGGGCATCACCGAGCTGCGCGACGAGTCCGACAAGCAGGGCATGCGCGTGGTGATCGAGCTGCGCCGGGGCGAGAACGCCGAGGTGGTGCTCAACAACCTCTATCAGCAGACCCAGATGGAGTCGGTGTTCGGTATCAACACCGTGGCCCTGGTGGACGGGCAGCCCAAGACCCTCAACCTGCGCGAGCTGCTGGACGCCTTCCTGCGGCACCGCCGCGAGGTGGTCACCCGCCGTACCGTCTATGAACTGCGCAAGGCCCGTGAAAAGGCCCATCAGCTGGAAGGTCTGGCGGTGGCCCTGGCCAACATCGATCCGGTGATCGAGTTGATCAAGGCGTCCCCCAGCGGTGCCGAGGCCAAGGAAAAACTGCTCGGCCGGGGCTGGGCGCCCGGCGACGTGACCGCCATGCTGGAGCGTGCCGGTGGCGAGAACGCGGCCCGCCCGGACGGTCTCGACGAGCAGTTTGGCATGCGCGACGGCCTTTATTACCTGAGCCCGGAGCAGGCCCAGGCGATCCTTGATCTGCGCCTGCAGAAACTGACCGGCCTGGAACGGGAAAAGCTGATCACCGATTACCAGGAGCTGCTGGAGCAGATCAGCGAGCTGATGCTGATCCTGGCCGATCCCGAGCGCCTGATGCAGGTGATCCGTGACGAGCTGACCGCCATCCGTGACGAATACGGCGACGAGCGCCGCAGTGAGATCCAGACCTCCCGTCTGGATCTGAGCATGGAAGACCTGATCGCCGAGGAAACCGTGGTGGTAACCCTCAGCCACGGCGGCTACGCCAAGATTCAGCCGATCGACACCTACCGGGCCCAGAAGCGCGGCGGGCGCGGCAAGTCCGCCGGCCAGCTGAAGGACGAGGATTACGTGGAGCAGCTGCTGGTGGCGGGCACCCACGACACCCTGCTGTGCTTCACCAACGTGGGCAAGGTCTACTGGCTGCGGGTGTTCGAGCTGCCCCAGGGCGGCCGGGCCTCCCGGGGCAAGCCCATCGTCAACCTGATTCCGGCGCTCAAGCCGGAGGAACGGATCACCGCCATCCTGCGTCTGGACGCCGAGCAGGTGCGCCAGCAGGCGGGCCCTGAGGACGAGGAAGAGGGTGAAGTGGACACCGCCGAGGTGGTCGAGGACGTGGAAGCGGTGGAAGCCGTGGACGGCGCCGATGCCGAGGTGGAAGCGCCGGCGACCTCCGGGCCCTTCATCTTCATGGCCACCTCCAGCGGCGTGGTCAAGCGCACCGAGCTGGCGCGCTTCGCGCGGCCGCGCAGCAGCGGCCTGATCGCGGTGCGCCTGCTGGAAGGCGAGGACCTGGTCAACGTGGCCATCACCCAGGGCGACGAGGACGTGGTGCTGGTGGCCGGCAACGGCAAGGTGGTGCGCTTCAAGGAATCCCGCGTGCGGGTAATGAGCCGTATCGCCCGGGGCGTGCGCGGCATGAAGCTGGCCGACGGCGAGCAGGTGATTGCCCTGATCGTGCCCCAGGACGGCGGCCAGATGCTGGCGGCCTCGGAGCACGGCTACGGCAAGCGTACCGATCTCAGCGAGTTCCCCACCAAGGGCCGTGGCACCCAGGGTGTGATCGGCATGGTGGTCAACGAACGCAACGGGCCGCTGGTCGGCGCCACCCAGGTGTTCGGTGGCGAGGACGTGATGCTGATCTCCAACCAGGGCACCCTGGTGCGCACCCGCGTGGACGAAGTCAGCCACCTGGGCCGCAACACCCAGGGCGTGCGTCTGATTCGTCTGGGTGACGGGGAGGCCCTGTCCGGGTTGGCGCGGATTCCGGAGCTGGACGGCGACGACCAGGACCTGGACGAAGTGGACCCGGACGCGCCGGAAGCACCGGTCGAGGACGGCGAGGAATAGGCCGGCTTTTGCCGGCGTGTGGATTGATCGCGGCTGAAGCCGCTCCTGCGGCGGGGAGTCCGCGTGGTAGGAGCGGCTTCAGCCGCGAACCAACGGGAGAACAATGAATGAGCCGCGCGTATAACTTCTGCGCCGGGCCAGCGGCGCTGCCGGAGCCGGTGCTGCAACGGGCCCGCGAGGAAATGCTGGATTATCAGGGCACCGGCATGTCGGTGATGGAAATGAGCCACCGTGACGATGTGATCGTGCACATGGCGGAAAAGGCGGAGCGCGACCTGCGCGACCTGCTGGGCATTTCCGACGACTATGCGGTGCTGTTTTTGCAGGGCGGCGCCAGTGCCCAGTTCTCCATGGTGCCGCTCAACCTGTTGGGCGACGCCGGCAAGGCGGATTACGTCAACACCGGCCAGTGGTCCACCAAGGCGATCCAGGAAGCGCGCCGCTTCTGCGAGGTGAACGTGGCGGCGTCCAGCGAGGACGCCAACTTCAGCTACGCGCCGGCGCAAAGCGAATGGCGGCTGTCCGACGACGCCGCCTATGTGCATTACTGCCCCAACGAGACCATCGGCGGCCTGGAGTTCGACTTCATTCCGGAGGTGGACAAGCCGCTGGTGGCGGACATGAGCTCCACCATTCTGTCGCGGCCGATGGACGTGAACCGCTTCGCGCTGATCTATGCCGGCGCCCAGAAGAACATCGGCCCGGCGGGCCTGACCCTGGTGATGGTGCGCAAGGATCTTCTCGGCCGCGCCGGCCCAACGGTGCCGGCCATGCTCAACTACCAGATCCACGCGGACAACGGCTCCATGTACAACACGCCGCCCACCTTCGCCTGGTATCTGGCCGGCCTGGTGTTCGAATGGCTCAAGGAGCAGGGCGGCCTGCAAACCATGGGTGAGATCAATGGCCGCAAGGCGGCCAAGCTGTATGATTTCATCGATGGCAGCGATTTTTACGGCAACCCGGTGCGCCCCGGCCAGCGCAGCCGGATGAACGTACCCTTCGTGCTCGCCGACAGTGCCCTGGACAAGGCATTCCTGGCCGAGGCGGACGCCGCCGGCCTGCGCAACCTCAAGGGCCACCGCAGTGTCGGCGGCATGCGCGCCAGCATTTACAACGCGGTGCCCGAGGCGGCGGTGGACGCTCTGATCGGGTTCATGTCGGACTTCGAAAAACGGAAAGCCTGATGACGGATCTCAACGCACTCAGGGACCAGATCGACGCCCTGGACCAGCAGCTCCAGGACCTGCTCAACAAGCGCGCCGACCTGGCCCATCAGGTGGCGGAGGTGAAGCGCGCCGAGGACCCGGAGCCGGTGTTCTACCGGCCCGAGCGTGAGGCCCAGGTGCTGCGCCGGATCAAGGAGCGCAATGCCGGCCCCATCGGCGCCGAGGAAATGGCGCGCCTGTTCCGCGAGGTGATGAGCGTCTGTCTGGCCCTGGAACAACCCATGCGGGTGGCGTTTCTGGGCCCGGAGGGCACCTTCACCCAGCAGGCGGCGATCAAGCATTTCGGCCACGCCGTGGAGAGCGTGCCCCTGGGCGCCATCGACGAGGTGTTCCGGGAAGTGGAATCCGGTGCGGTGCATTTCGGCGTGGTGCCGGTGGAAAACTCCACCGAGGGCATGGTCAACCATACCCTGGATTCGTTCATGAATTCGGACCTGAAGATCTGCGGCGAGGTGGAGCTGCGCATCCACCATCATCTGTTATCCGGGCCGCACACGCGCCGGGACAAGGTGACGCGCATCTATTCCCACCAGCAGACTTTGGCCCAGTGCCGCCAGTGGCTGGACGCGCACATGCCGGCGGTGGAACGGGTGGCGGTAAGCTCCAACGCGGAAGCGGCCCGTCGCCTGCGTGATGAATGGAACGCCATGGCCATCGCCGGCGACATGGCCTGCGAGCTGTATAACCTGGACAAGGTGCAGGTGAACATCGAGGACCGGCCGGACAACACCACCCGGTTCCTGATCATCGGCCGCCAGGACACGCCGCCCTCCGGCCACGACAAAACCAGCCTGCTGGTGTCCGGCAAGAACCGTCCGGGCCTGCTGTCCGACCTGCTGCGCCCGTTCCGGGAAAAAGACATCAACCTGACCCGCCTGGAAAGCCGGCCGTCGCGCATCGCCAACTGGAGCTATGTGTTCTTCGTGGACTGTGAAGGCCACAAGGAAGACCCGGCCCTGACCGAAGTGCTCGACGCCCTGGACAGCGACGGCACCACCATCAAGGTGCTCGGCTCCTACCCCAAGGCGGTTCTATAAGGAAGCAGGAGCGCCGAGGATCGCGCTCCTGCAGTGAATCCGTAGGCGCGAGCGGCTTTAGCCGCGATCAAGGCAGCGGACCAGAGCACAAGGAAAAACCATGACCTGCGATTACACCCAACTGGCCAACGACGGCGTGCAGCGGCTGCGGCCTTATCAGCCCGGCAAACCCATCGAGGAGCTGCAGCGTGAGCTGGGCATCCGCGACGTGATCAAGCTGGCCAGCAACGAAAACCCGCTGGGCCCCAGTCACAGGGCGCTGGACGCCGCCCGCCACGCTCTGGACCAGATTCACCTGTACCCGGACGGCGCCGGCTTCTCGCTGAAGGCGGCCCTGGCGGAACGGCTGGGCGTGGGCGCGGACCAGCTGGTGCTGGGCAACGGCTCCAACGACGTGCTGGAACTGATCGCCCGGGCCTACCTGCAGCCCGGCGACGAGGCGGTGTTCTCGGAATTCGCCTTCGCCATCTACCCGCTGGTGACCCTGGCCTGTTCCGCCAAACCGGTGCAGGTGGAGTCGCACCTGTTCGGCCACGACCTGGCGGCCATGGCCGACGCCATCACCGAGCGCACCCGGGTGGTGTTCCTGGCCAACCCCAACAACCCCACCGGCACCTGGTTCAATGACCATGCCCTGGACGCTTTTCTGGCCCGGGTACCGGAAAACGTGCTGGTGGTGCTCGACGAAGCCTACTTCGAGTACGTGGAAGAGAGCCATTACCCGGACGGGCTGCGGCGCATGGCGCGCTACCCGAACCTGATCGTGACGCGCACCTTTTCCAAGATTCATGGCCTGGCCGGGCTGCGGGTGGGCTACGGCGTGGCCCATCCGCAGGTGGCGGACGTGCTCAACCGGGTGCGCCAGCCGTTCAACGTGAACATTCCGGCCCTGGCCGCCGCCGAGGCGGCCCTGGACGACAGCGATCATATCGAGAACTCCAAGAGCGAGAACACCACCGGCCTGGTGCAGCTGGCCGAGGGGCTGGCGGCCCTGAATCTCGAGCAGATTCCGTCGGTGGCCAACTTCGTCGCCTTCGACTGCGGCGGTGACGCCCAGCCCGTATATGAGGCGCTGCTGCGCGAAGGCGTGATCGTGCGGCCGCTGGGCGGCTACGGCATGCCCCGCCATCTGCGTGTGACCGCCGGCACCGCCCGCGACAACGAACGCTTCCTGGCGGCCCTGGGCAAGGTTCTGAGCGCCCGATGAGCGCCGGGCCGCTGTTCCGGCGGGTGACGGTGATCGGCCTGGGGCTGATCGGCGGCTCCTTCGCCGCCGCCCTCCGTGAGCGAGGATTGGCCGGCACCGTGGTGGCCGGCTCGCGCTCCGCGCGCACCCTGGAGCAGGGCATGGCCCTGGGCCTGATCGACGAAGGCAGCCAGGATCTGGCGCTGGCGGTGCGCGGCGCCGACCTGGTGTTCGTGTCCACGCCGGTGTCGGCCATGGAGGCGGTGTTCCAGGCGCTGGCCCCGGGGCTGGCGGAGGGCGCCATCGTCACCGACGGCGGCAGCGTCAAGGGCGCGGTGATCGAGCAGGCCAGGCGCACCCTGGGCGCCGGGTTTGCCCGCTTCGTGCCCGGCCATCCCATCGCCGGCAAGGAAAAAAGCGGGGTGGAGGCCGCCGACGCGGAACTCTACCAGCATCACCGGGTGATCCTGACGCCGGTGGCCGACACCGATGCCGACGCCGCCCGCCGGGTGGCGGAGCTGTGGAGCGCCCTGGGCGCGGAAGTGCTGACCATGGCCCCGGAGCACCACGACCGGGTGCTGGCGGAAACCAGCCACCTGCCGCATCTGCTGGCGTTTTCGCTGGTGGATACCCTGGCCCGCCAGGGGGACTCCACCGAGATTTTCCGCTACGCCGCCGGTGGCTTCCGCGACTTCACCCGTATCGCCGGGTCCGACCCGGTGATGTGGCACGATATCTTCCGTGAGAATCGCCAGGCGGTGCTCGATGCCCTGGATCTGTTCAGTGACGGCATCGAACGCTTCCGCCGGGCGGTGAGCGACCAGGATTCCGAGGCCATGATGGGTATCATGAGCCGGGCGAACACCGCCCGGGCCCATTTCCTGGCCATGAACACGCGCTCGTCCTATACCCGGGCGCGTCATTCCGACGACGAGACAGGCATGACACACGATTCCGATCCCACCTTCGTGGTATCCCCCGGCGGCCGGTTGCAGGGCCGGTTGCGGGTGCCCGGCGACAAATCCATGTCGCACCGCTCGATCATGCTGGCCTCCCTGGCCGAGGGCAGCACCGAGATCAGTGGCTTTCTGGAGGGCGAGGACGCCCTGGCCACGCTGCAGGCGTTCCGTGACATGGGCGTGGTGATCGAGGGCCCGCACAACGGCCGGGTGGTGGTGCACGGGGTCGGCCTGCATGGTCTGCGTGATCCCGGCAAGCCGCTCTATATGGGCAACTCCGGCACCTCCATGCGGCTGCTCAC
The DNA here is from genome assembly GCF_005938655.1 of Alloalcanivorax gelatiniphagus. Taxonomy (GTDB): domain Bacteria; phylum Pseudomonadota; class Gammaproteobacteria; order Pseudomonadales; family Alcanivoracaceae; genus Alloalcanivorax; species Alloalcanivorax gelatiniphagus. The sequence goes on along the minus strand of NZ_VCQT01000025.1, from coordinate 140,569 downwards.
CGGCCTGCTGGCCGGCCAGAGCTTCGACACCGAGCTGACCGGCGACGAGTCGCTTTCCAAGCGCCCCATGGAACGGGTGGCGGCACCGCTGCGGGAAATGGGCGCCGTCATCGACACCGGCGAGGGCGGCCGCCCGCCGGTGCGTATTCACGGCGGCCATACCCTGAAGGGCATTCATTACCACCTGCCGATGGCCTCCGCCCAGGTCAAATCCGCGGTGCTGCTGGCCGGCCTGTACGCCGAGGGCGCCACCTCGGTGACCGAACCTGCGCCCACCCGTGACCATACCGAGCGGATGCTGACCGGCTTCGGCTACCCGGTGGGCCGGGACGGCGCCACCGCCACGGTGCACGGCGGCGGCGCTCTCAGCGGCGGCCGGCTGGACGTGCCCGCGGATATCTCCTCGGCGGCCTTCTTTCTGGTGGGCGCCAGCATCGCCGAGGGCAGCGAAGTGACGCTTCCCCATGTGGGCGTGAACCCCACCCGCACCGGCGTGATCGATATTCTCAAGCTGATGGGCGCGGACATTCGCCTGGAAAATCAACGGGATGCCGGTGGTGAGCCGGTGGCCGACCTGGTCGTGCGCAGTGCCCCCCTGAAGGGCATCACCATCCCCGAGGAGCTGGTGCCCCTGGCCATCGATGAGCTGCCGGCGGTGTTTATCGCCGCCGCCTGCGCCGACGGCGAGACCGTGCTGCGCGGCGCCGAGGAGCTGCGCGTCAAGGAGTCCGACCGCATCCAGGTGATGGCCGACGGGCTGGCCACCCTGGGGGTGGAGCATCAGGTCTATGAAGACGGCATCCGCATCGTTGGCGGCGCCTTCGGCGGCGGCCAGGTGGAATCCCACGGCGATCACCGCATCGCCATGAGCTTCGCCATGGCGGCGCTGCGCGCCGGCGCGCCGATTACCATCCACCACTGCGCCAACGTGGCCACCAGCTTCCCCGGCTTCGCCACGCTGGCCGCCGGCGCCGGCCTGGCCCTGGACGTGCAGGGCGCGGCGGTGCCGGCCGGAGAGGGCTCATGATCCCGGTAATCACCATCGACGGCCCGGTGTCCTCCGGCAAGGGCACCGTGGCGCGGCGGGTGGCCACCGGGCTGGGCTGGCATCTGCTGGACTCCGGGGCACTCTACCGGGTGCTGGGCCTGCACGCGGAACGGCGCGGCGTGGCCCTGGACGACGAAATGCGTCTGGTGGACCTGGCCGAGCAGCTGCCGGTGGAATTCCGGGAAGGAGGGAACGACACCGCGGTGCTGCTGGACGGCGAGGACGTGGGCCAGATCATCCGCGAGGAGCGGGTCGGCGAACTGGCCAGCCAGGTGGCGGTGCTGCAGCCGGTGCGCGATGCCCTGTTCGCCCGCCAGCGGGCCTTTGCCCAGCGCCCGGGGCTGGTGGCCGACGGCCGCGATATGGGCACCGTGGTGTTCCGTGACGCGCCGCTGAAGATCTTCCTCACCGCCAGCGCCGAGGAACGGGCCCGGCGGCGCCTGGGCCAGTTGAAGGAAAAGGGCTTTGATGCTAACCTCGCCACCCTTATCGAAGACATCCGCACCCGGGACGAGCGCGACATGCAGCGTGCCGTCGCCCCCCTGAAGCCGGCGCCGGACGCGGTGGAGATTGATTCCACCGAGCTCAGCGTGGATCAGGTGGTGGAGCGGATTCTCGACGAAGCCGGTGCCCGGTCCCTGACCTGAGGCAGCGGTTGTCCAGATTACCCCGTAGGAGCGGCTTCAGCCGCGATATCTCGCCGGCCGGCCAGTATCGCGGCTGAAGCCGCTCCTACAATGGTGTTCTGACTTTTCTGAAAACAGGTCGCCCGGTTTCTTACAGTAAACCAGCTTGGAACCGCGGCCTTTTATGAATAACCCATGCCTGCTGGTTGGTATGTGTATCACGAGATTATCCATGACTGAATCTTTTGCCGAACTTTTCGAAGAAAGCCTTAAGGACCTGGACGTTGCCCGCGGTTCCATCATCAAAGGTACCGTGGTCGCCATCGACAGTGACTGGGTCACCGTCAACGCCGGTCTGAAGTCCGAAGGCATCATCGCCCGCAACGAATTCATCAGCGAAAGCGGTGAGCTGGAAATCGCCGAAGGCGACGAAGTGGAAGTGGCGGTCGACGCCATCGACGACGGCATGGGCTTCACCCGCCTGTCCCGTGAGAAAGCCAAGCGCGCCGAAGTATGGGCCGAGCTGGAAGTGGCTTTCGACAAGGACGAAATCGTCAAAGGTCAGATCTCCGGCAAGGTCAAGGGCGGCTTCACCGTCGATATCGGCCCGATCCGCGCGTTCCTGCCCGGCTCCCTGGTGGACATCCGTCCGGTACGCGATGTTACCCACCTGGAAGGCAAGGACCTGGACTTCAAGGTCATCAAGCTGGATCCGAAGCGCAACAACGTGGTGGTTTCCCGCCGCGCAGTCATGGAAGCCGAACACTCCGCCGAGCGCGAAGCGCTGCTGGAGTCCCTGCAGGAAGGCATGGTGGTCAAGGGGATCGTCAAGAACCTCACCGACTACGGTGCGTTCGTGGACCTGGGCGGCATCGACGGCCTGCTGCACATCACCGACATGGCCTGGAAGCGCATCAAGCATCCCAGCGAAATCGTCGAAGTGGGCCAGGAAATCGAGATCAAGGTTCTCAAGTTCGACCGCGAGAAAATGCGCGTCTCCCTGGGCCTCAAGCAGCTGGGCGAGGATCCGTGGCACGACATCGTGCAGAAGTACCCGGAAGGTTCCAAGGTCCGTGCCCGCGTCACCAACCTCACCGATTACGGCTGCTTCGCCGAGATCGAGGAAGGCGTGGAAGGCCTGGTTCACGTATCCGAAATGGACTGGACCAACAAGAACATCCACCCGTCCAAGGTGGTAGAGATTGGCGACGAAGTGGAAGTGATGATCCTCGACATCGACGAGGACCGCCGCCGTATTTCCCTGGGTATCAAGCAGTGCATGTCCAACCCGTGGGAATCCTTCGCCGAGAACTACCAGAAGGGCGACCGCATCAGCGGCAAGATCAAGTCCATCACCGACTTCGGCATCTTCATTGGCCTGGAAGGCGGTATCGACGGTCTGGTGCACCTGTCCGACATCTCCTGGGAAGAGCAGGGCGAGGAAGCGGTGCGCAACTTCAACAAGGGCGATGAACTGGAAACCGTGGTTCTGTCCATTGATGCCGAGCGGGAAAGAATTTCCCTTGGAATCAAGCAGTTGACAGACGATCCGTTTGCTCAGTATGTTGCTGCCAATGAGAAGGGCACCATCGTTAAGGGCACGGTAAGGGAAGTGGACGCCAAAGGCGCCACCCTGGACCTGGCCGAGAACGTGGAAGGCACCCTGCGTGCCAGCGAAATCAGCCGCGACCGCGTCAACGATGCATCCGAAGTTCTCAAGGTGGGCGACGAGGTGGAAGCACGTATCACCAACATCGACCGCAAGAACCGCATCATCAATCTGTCCGTGCGTGCCAAGGATCAGGTACAAGATCGTGAAGCCATGGACAACCTGCAAGGTCAGGACGCCAATTCACCGAAAACCATCGGTGACCTGATCAAGCAGCAAATGGAAAACAGCAACGAGTCATAACGGCTCCTCCCCGGGGGCCGGCCAACCGGCCGGCCCCCCTGGGCAGGGAGCCCAGGGGAGAAGGTTGCAATGGCGTCAGCGTTAACGAAGTCGAAACTGATAGCCCGGATTTCCAAGCAGAATGACCACTTGTCTCCCAGGGATGTGGAGCTCGCCGTCAAAACCCTGATCGATTACATGGCCGACACCCTTTCCGAGGGAGGCCGTATCGAAATCCGCGGGTTTGGCAGCTTTTCCCTTCATTTCCGCGCCCCCCGAGTGGGCCGCAATCCCAAAACCGGCGCCAGCGTGAAGCTGGACGGTAAATACGTTCCGCACTTCAAGTCCGGCAAGGAACTGCGCGAACGGGTCAACGAATCCATGGTCGATGATGAAACCGACGACCACGGTGATTCCCGGGGCCAGGCCGCCCACGGCTGATTCCACCGGGCAGGATGAAGTGATGCGAAATCTCTACCGAATTTGTTTGATCGTTGCGCTGCTGGCGGTGTTCGTCGCGGCGTTTCTGTTTGTCACCGCCAACACGCAGCTGGTGACCCTGGCGCTGCCGGTCACCGGCTGGCAATGGCAGGTCACCCTGGGCGCCATGGCGGTGCTGCTGCTGGCCCTGGGGCTGTTGCTGGGGCTGCTGACCGGACTGGGCCTGCGAGGAGTACGTGGTCTGTTCGGGTCCCGTTCATGAGCGAACCGCTTTGGCTGATTCCGCTGTTCTTCTTCGCCATCGCCACCGGCTTCTATCTGGGGCGACGGGAAGGTAAGCGCCGCCAGCGCCGGCGCATGGAGTCCCTGTCCCAGGAATACGTGGCCGGGCTCAACTTTCTGCTCAATGAAGAGCCGGACAAGGCGGTGGAAGCCTTGCTCAGCAGCCTGGAAGTCACCGACCAGACCCTGGAAACCCACCTCAGCATGGCGCGGCTGTTCCGCAAACGCGGCGAATTCGACCGTGCCACCCTGATTCACTCCCACCTGCTGGAGCAGGGCGAGCTGCCGCGCGCCACCCAGGAACAGATCCAGCTGGAACTGGCCGAGGATTACCTGGCCGGCGGCCTGTTCGACCGGGCCGAGGAAGTGCTGCTGGAGATGCTCGACCAGGACTGCGAGAAGCGCGAGCAGGTGATCCGCCAGCTCACCCACCTGTACGAGCAGGAACGGGACTGGACCAGCGCCATTTCCATGGGCGAGCAGCTGGTCAAATCCGACCCCAAGATGGCGCCGATCCTGGCCCATTACTGCTGTGAGGAAGCCGACTCGCAAATCGCCCGGGGCGAACTGACCCCGGCGCGCCGCATGTTGCGCCGGGCCCTGGGGTTCGACCGGCAGTGCGTGCGCGCCAGCGTGGTGCAGGGCCGGCTGGAAATGCGCGAGGAGCAGTGGGGCGACGCCATCGAAGCCTTCAAGCGCATCTGGCAGCAGGACAAGGATTTCTTCGACGAGGTGCTCGGCGAGTTGCGCCAGTGTTACCAGCACCTGGAAAAAGAAGAAGAGTTTATCCGCCTGCTGGCCGATTTCAGCGCCGAGCAACCCTCCACCGCCCGGGTATTGCTGCTCTCGGAACAGCTGCGTGAGCGCTACGGTGACCGCGAGGCGGCGGACTTTATCGCCGATTACATGAAAGCCAACCCGTCGGTGCGCGGGCTGCAACGCATCATCGACATGAATCTGCAGGTGTCCGCCCAGGGCGAGGCCCGCGAACACCTGGGCATGCTCCGGGAACTCACCGAGCGCCTGGCCTCGGACAAAACCACGTACCAGTGCCGCCGCTGCGGCTTCCAGACCCCGCTGATGCAATGGCGCTGCCCGAGCTGCCGCCGCTGGGGCACCATCAAACCGCGCTCCGAAGGAGGCAAATCGTGACCGCCGACAGCCCCATTATCGTTGCCCTGGACTACCCGGAGGCCGACCAGGCCCTGGCCATGGCGGAGCGGCTGGACCCGGCACGGGTGCGCGTGAAGGTGGGCAAGGAGCTGTTCACCCGCGCCGGCCCGGCGGTGGTGGAAGCCCTGCGCCAGCGCGGTTTCGAGGTGTTCCTGGATCTCAAATTCCACGATATTCCCAATACCGTGGCCGGTGCCGTGCGCGCCGCCGCCGACCTGGGAGTGTGGATGGTCAATGTGCACGCCAGCGGCGGCGGGCGCATGATGGACGCCGCCCGGGAAGCCCTGGCCAATTGCAGCGAGCGCCCCCGGCTGATCGCGGTGACCGTGCTGACCAGCCAGACCGAGGACGATCTCCGCGAGATCGGCGTTACCGTCAGCGCCGAGGAGCAGGTGCGCCGGCTGGCCCTGTTGACCCGTGACCATGGCCTGGATGGCGTGGTTTGTTCCGCCCGGGAAGCGCCCATGCTGCGCGAGATCTGCGGCGCCGACTTCGATCTGGTAACGCCGGGCATCCGGCCCGCCGGCAGCGCCGGCGACGATCAACGGCGGGTGGTGACGCCGGCCCGGGCCCGGGAGCTGGGCGTAAGCCATATGGTGATCGGCCGGCCCATTACCCGTGCGCAAAATCCTACAGCGGTGGTGGACGATATCCTACAAAGCCTGACCTAGATGTCCGGCATTGGATCAGGCCGGTAGCCTACAGCCGGCCTGATCCGTTTCTCCTACAGTGAAGTCACCTTCAATTAAGGATGACTGACAGGAGAAAAAACATGGGACTTATTCGGAAAGCAATCGCCCGCAAAGGAATCACCCCGCAACCCTTTATCCCGCAGGACCTTCCCTCGAACGGCGCCGCCCGCCGCCGGACCAGCGCCACCCGCGCGCGGCTGGCCCCGGTGCTGCTGCTGGGCGCCTTGCTGACCGCCGGCCTGCCCCCGGCCCAGGCGGCCCAGCCCGCGGACGATGCCGCCCCGGCGGCGGCCATCGCGCCGATCAACCTGAACACCGCCACCGTGGAGGAGCTGCAACAGCTGCGCGGCGTGGGACCCGCCACGGCGGCGCGCATCGTGGCCTGGCGGGAACAGGAAGGGCCGTTCAAATCCGTTGATCAACTGATGGCGATCAAGGGCATCGGCGAGAAAACCCTGGCCCGTTTCCGCGACCGGCTGACGCTCTGACGGTGGGCGCGGTCTCCCCGCGCTGACGGTGTTTTGCGTGGAGCGTGCGCTTGTGGGTCCATGGCAGGCTGCTACTCCTTGGCTCCACGCGTCCGGCTATCCTGCCCCGGGATAGCCGGCTTTTTATGGGCTGCACACGACGGCCGTAACGGTGGCGGGGCGCCAGTTACAAGTTGAAAGTTGAAAGTTGAAACGCGGGTGGGGCCGACGATACGGCGGGGCCGTGCCCGCGCTCCCGGCCGCAGGCCGCGGGAAAGCCGACCGGCTATCTCTCTTTAACTTTCAACTTTCAACTGGCTTTTGCTCGGCACGGCACCACCTCCATCCTGCCCTGGCTTGCAGCTTGCAGCCGCCTCAGACCGGGCGCTGGCTTGGGGGAAACTCGCACAGGTCCGCGATGACGCATTCGCCGCATTTCGGTTTGCGGGCGGTGCAGGTATAGCGGCCGTGCAGGATCAGCCAGTGGTGGCAGTCCCGTTTGAACTCCTCGGGCACCACGCGCATCAGCCGGTTTTCCACTTCCACCACATTCTTGCCCGGGGCGATGCGGGTACGGTTGCTGACCCGGAAGATGTGCGTATCCACGGCGATGGTGGGTTCACCGAAGGCGGTATTGAGCACCACATTGGCGGTTTTGCGGCCCACCCCGGGCAGTGCCTCCAGGGCGGCGCGGGAGCGCGGCACCTGGCCATCGTGCTTCTCGATCAGCTGATCGCACAGCTTGATCACGTTGTTGGCCTTGGAATTGAACAGGCCGATGGTCTTGATGTACTCCTTCAGACCGTCCACCCCCAGGGCGCGGATCGCCGCCGGCGTATTGGCCACCGGGAACAGGCGCGCGGTGGCCTTGTTGACGCCCACGTCGGTGGCCTGGGCGGACAGCACCACGGCCACCAGCAGCTCGAAAGGGGTGTCGTAGTGAAGTTCAGTGGTGGGTACCGGGCGCTGGTCGCGCAGCCGGCGGAAGATCTCGGTGCGTTTTTCGCGGTTCATGATGGGCGCTTCCGGCCTGTCCGATCAATGAAACGCGCAGTATAGAGAGAATGGATCCAGGATGCAGGATTCAGGGCGAGACGTTCCCGCGACCTTCGGCCGGTAAAGGTATGCACGGCCCAGAATGCTTTAAGCGCGGGCACGGCCTTTCCGCCTCAGGGGCCCCGGCCCGCGCTGTATCCTGCATCCTGTATCAGCCTGTCAGTCGGTAACCACCTGGCCGTTTTCCACCGGCAGCCGGTCGCCGGGCTTGTCGTCCATGTGCACGGTGTGGGTCTGGCCATCCAGCCGGTAGGTAACGTTGTAGCCGTTTTTCTCGGTGCGGGTATTCATCACCGTCTGGCAGCGTTCCTCGGTGGTGGTGTAGGTGTTGTTCTGCTGCATCCGTTCCTGGGCCTTGTTGCCGGCGTAGCCGCCGGCGATGGCGCCCGCCGCCGTGGCCGCGTCCTTACCGCTGCCGCCGCCGAACTGGTGGCCAATGACCCCGCCGACCACCGCGCCGATGGCGCTGCCGGCGATCTGGTGTTCATCCTTCACGGGCTTCTGGCGCTGCACGGTGACCTGCTCGCAGCGTTGCTCCGGCTCCTGGTAGCTCTTGGTGGCCTGTTCCACCTTCACCACCTCGGCATAGCGATCCGCGTCGCCACCGAGGGCCTGATAGCCGGCGTAACCCACACCGACCACCGCCAGGGTGCCGGCCACGGTCAGGGCCAGCGTTGCGGGAGTATTCATGACGGCCTCCTTATTCCTTATTGGCATCGCTGCTTTTTTAACGGAAAACCGGCGTGAACGTTGTATAAGGTGGTTAAACGCCCCTCAATCGGCCTGATCGGACGGGCCCAGGTCATCCAGGCGCCGCCGGGCCTGGTCGGCGCGGGCCTGCATGGCCTCCACCCGGGCGCGCATGGCGTCCAGATCGCCGCTGCCCTGGCGTTGCGCGCGCTCCAGGGCGGCGCGGGCCTGTTTGCATTGCTTATGGGCCATATTGTAGGCGGTGGTGAGCTTGAGCCGCTGACGTCGCTGGTCGTCGCCGGCGGGGGCGGCGGGCGCCGGTGGCGGCGCCGTCGGCGGTTCGGCGCGGCGCGCCTGCCGCCGTTCCATCTTGCGGGCCTGTTCCCGGGCCAGGCGGGCTTCGCGGGCCTGGAAACGGTCCCGGGCCTGGTCCGCCCGCTGCCGTTCCGTCGGGTTGCGGGGATCAAAGGCCGGGCCACCAACGGTCAGCATATCGATGCAGTCCACCGGGCAGGGCGCCACGCACAGGTCGCAGCCGGTGCATTCGTCGGCGATCACCGTGTGCATGCGCTTGGCGGCGCCGACGATGGCGTCCACCGGGCAGGCCTGGATGCACTTGGTGCAGCCGATGCACTCGTCCTCGCGGATAAACGCCACCTGGCGGGTGGCGGCGTCCGGGTAGCCACGCGGGTCCAGGGGCAGCGACGGCCGCGCCAGCAGTTCCGCCAGGGCGTCGGCGGTGGCCTGGCCGCCCGGTGGGCAGTGGTTGTGCGCCTCGCCATCGGCCACCGCCCGGGCATAGGGCCGGCAGCCCGGGTGGCCGCACTTGCCGCACTGGGTTTGTGGCAGAAGATCGTCGATGCGCTGGACCAGAATGTCCTGTCCGGCGCTCATGGTAGCCGGGCCGTGCCGGCCACGGAGAACGGCGTCTCGATCATGGTTTTCCTCGATCCTGGCGCTGTGAGGCGGTGAGTTTAGCAAAATTTTCCGATTCCGAGAGACCCCCTGGAGGCCCCGTCATCACCGGGCCGGGCCCGCGAAGCGCCAGGCGGACACCGCCCCGGGTGGTGAAAACCTGGGGAACGGGGATGAAGTTCCGTTGCCCCATCGGGTAGGGTGATGCACTTACTGCGGATCACCGATTCGAGATTGGCTGAATGGAGAACCATATGACGACCGTAAAGCGACTGAGTATCGCGCTGCTGATGGCCCTGGGTGTAACCGGCACCGCCATGGCTCAGCAAGGCCCGGGAATGGCCCAGGGCGACCAGGTGGAGCAGCTTGATCAGCTGGTGAGCCTGAGCGCCGACCAGAAGAAGGAACTGCGCTCTCTGATGCAGGACTCCGAGGCCAAAATCAACGAAAAACGTAAGGAGGCCCAGGCGCTGCAGCAATCCCTGAGCAGCCAGATCGGTCCCGATTACGATGAGGACAAAATCCGTGACGACGCCGAGGAACTGGGTGAAGTCACCGGCGACATCGCCGCCGAGAGCGTGCTGCTGCAAGCCCGGATTCAGGACAGCCTGACCGAGGAACAGCGTAACACCCTGGAAGAGCGTGCCCGCCAGCAGCGCGAGCAGATGCGCCAGATGCAGGAGCAAATGCGCCAGCAGGGGCAGCAGCAGTAACCGTCGGCCCACACGGCAATAAAAAAAGCGCCCTTCGGGGCGCTTTTTTTTGCCATAACGAACCGCTAACTGCTGTTGTAGGAGCGGCTTCAGCCGCGATCAAAGGCGCAGCCAACCGCATCGCGGCTAAAGCCGCTCCTACGGGGAATTCCCCGCACTACGGCGAGGTTTTTGTAGGAGCGGCTTTAGCCGCGATTAAAGGCGCCGCCATCCGTATCGCGTACGGGGGATTCCCCGGCACTACGGCGAGGGTTTTGTAGGAGCGGCTTCAGCCGCGATCAAAGGCGCCGCCATCCGCATCGCGGCTAAAGCCGCTCCTACGGGGATTCCCCGGCACTACGGCGAGGTTTTTGTAGGAGCGGCTTCAGCCGCGATCAGAGGCGCTGCCATCCGCATCGCGGCTAAAGCCGCTCCTACATAAAACCGCTGGGGTTAGCGGACTTCCATGCCCGGTTCGGCGCCGTTGTCCGGTGACAGGATGAAGATGTCCTCGCCGCCGGGGCCGGCGGCCAGCACCATGCCCTCGGAAACGCCGAACTTCATTTTGCGCGGCGCCAGGTTGGCGACCAGCACCACCATTTTGCCTGCCAGGTCCTCGGGGGCGTATTTCGCTTTGATGCCGGCGAACACATTGCGCTGGCCCAGTTCGCCCACATCCAGGGTCAGTTGCAGCAGCTTGTCGGCGCCTTCCACGTGCTGGGCCTGCACCACGCGGGCGGCGCGCAGCTTGACCTTGAGGAAGTCGTCGATGGTGATGGTGTCGTCACCGTCCTCCGCCGGTTGCTCGTCCTTGGCCGCCGCCGGGGCCGGGTTGGTTTCCCGGGAGTCGCTCAGCATGGCTTCGATATGGGCCATGTCCACCCGCGCCAGCATCGGCGTGAACTTGTTGATCTCGTGCTCCAGCAGCAGGGCGTCGCTGTCCGCCCAGGTCAAAGGCGGAATATTGAGAAACGCCTCGGCCCGTTCGGCCAGACCCGGCAGCACCGGCTTCAGGTACAGCACCAGCAGGCGGAACACGTTCAGGGCGGTGGTGCAGATCTCCAGCACTTCCTGCTCGCGGCCTTCTTCCTTGGCCAGCGACCAGGGTGCCTTGTCGGCGATGTAGCCGTTGGCGTGGTCGGCCAGCTGCATGACCTCGCGCATGGCCTTGCCGAATTCGCGCTGCTCATAGAAGCCGGCGATGGCGGCGGCGGCCTGCTGCGCTTCCTGGACCAGCAGCGGATTGTCCGGATGGTCACTGAGGGTGCCGCCGAACTTCTTGACGAAGTTGCCGGTGCGGCTGGCGATATTGACCACCTTGCCCACCAGGTCGGTATTCACCCGCTGGGCGAAGTCCTCCAGGTTGAGGTCGAAATCGTCCACCCGGTTGTTGAGCTTGGCGGCGAAGTAATAGCGCAGGTATTCCGGATTGAGATGGTCCAGGTAGGTGCGCGCCTTGATAAAGGTGCCCCGGGACTTGGACATCTTGGCGCCGTTGACGGTGACGAAGCCGTGGCTGTAGATCGCCGTGGGTTTACGCAGCCCGGCGCCATCCAGCATGGCCGGCCAGAACAGGCCGTGGAAGTTGATGATGTCCTTGCCGATAAAGTGGTAAAGCTCGGCGTCGGAATCCGCTTTCCAGTAATCGTCGAAGTCCAGGCCTTCCCGGTCGCACAGATTCTTGAAGCTGGCCATGTAGCCGATGGGCGCGTCCAGCCAGACATAGAAATACTTGCCCGGGTAACCGGGGATCTCGAAGCCGAAGTAGGGCGCTTCCCGGGAGATGTCCCAGGGTTGCAGGTCCTCGATCCATTCCTGCAGCTTGTTGGCGACGCCTTCCTGCAGTGAGCCGGAACGGGTCCACTGGCGCAGCAGAGGCTCGAACTGGGGCAGGTCGAAGAACAGCTGGGTGGTTTGCTTCTCCACCGGGGTGGCACCGCTCACCGCGGAGTAGGGCTCGATCAGCTCCGAGGGCGAGTAGGTGGCGCCGCACACTTCGCAGTTGTCGCCGTACTGGTCGGCGGCGCCGCATTTCGGGCAGGTGCCGCGCACGAAGCGGTCGGACAGGAACATGCCCTTTTCCGGATCGTACAGCTGGGTGATCTCCTTCTCGATGATGTAGCCGGCGTCCTTGTTACGCTGGAAAATCATCTCCGAGAACATCCGGTTTTCCGGACTGTGGGTGCTGTAGTAGTTGTCGAAGCGGATCTGGAAATCGGCGAAGTCCCGCTCGTGGTCGGCTTTCACCGTGGCGATCTGCTGCTCCGGGGTAACGCCGTTTTCCTCCGCCTTGAGCATGATGGCGGTGCCGTGGGCGTCGTCGGCGCAAACATAGAGGCATTGCTGCCCGCGCAGCTTCTGGAAGCGCACCCAGATGTCGGTCTGGATGTACTCCAGCAGGTGGCCCAGGTGAATCGGGCCGTTGGCGTAGGGCAGGGCGCTGGTGACCAGGATCTTACGGGGTGTGTCGCTCATGGGGCCTTCAATCTTCGACGGGAAAACAGGGCCGCTATGATACTGGCCCCGGGGCGTGGTTGAAACTGTGCCTGGATGGATCGCGGCTGAAGCCGCTCCTACGGCACGCGAGTTTGTAGCAGCGGCTTGAGCCGCGATCCCTTCAGCCGGCGCCGCTCAGCGCCCGGTTGCGCTGCAGTGCCTCCAGCACCTGATCCCGGGATACCGGCTTGCTCAGGTAGTCGTCGACGCCGGCGTCCCGGGCCCGCTGCACATAGTCGCCGGTGGCATGGGCGGACAGGGCGATGATCCAGCACGGGTCCACGTCGCGGTCCTGCTCCAGCAGACGGATCTCGCGGGTGGCGTCGTAGCCGTCCAGCACCGGCATCTCGCAGTCCATGAAGATCACGTCCCAGTTGCCCGGGGTGTCCTCCATGCGCCGCACCGCCTGGGCGCCGTCGGTGAGCAGGGTGGCATGGATGCCGATGGAGCGCAGGATGCTGTCGATCACCAGCTGGTTGACCGCGTTGTCCTCCACCACCATCACGTTCAGGCGCGACAGCCGTGGCAGCCGTTCGCTGTTTTGCTCTGGCGGCACCTCGGCGTTGGCTTCTTCCCGCTCGCGCAGTTGCGTGCACAGGCTGTGCTTGAGAGCCCGGGACGACACCGGCGTTTCCACCAGCAGCATGTCCATGGGCAGCTCACCGGTGATCTCGGCGCCGGTGGCCTGCAGGATCAGCAGCGGCGGATCGCCCAGGCGCCGGCGCACTTCCATCAGCTCGGCGCGGCGCGCCAGGTTGGGCTCGGAGGCCAGCAGGATATCGGCGGCCTCCTCGCCGTCCGGCGCCGCCAGGGCCTGGTCACAGTCCGCGTATTCCCGCACCGACAGGCCCCAGCGGGCCATCAACTGCGACAGGCTCAGCGCCAGGGAGGCGTCGTGGCTGATCATCACCGCCTGGTGGCCGGCCAGGGCCTTTTCCGGACGCGCCGGTTCGCGGACCACGGTGGGCAGGCTGAGCCAGAAGGTGGCGCCCCGGCCCAGCGAGCTGGACACGCCGATTTCGCCGCCCAGCAGCTCGGCCAGGCGCTTGCAGATGGTCAGCCCCAGGCCGGAGCCCTGCATGCGATGGCGGTGGTTGCCGCCGCCGTTCTGGCCGAACACCTGGAACAGGTTCTGCTGCTGGGCCTCGTCCAGGCCGATGCCGGTGTCCACCACCTCCAGCATCACCACGCAGTTGCCCTGGTCGTCCGGCGGCTGGCGCACGCCCAGGTGCAGCGCCACCTGGCCCTGGTCGGTGAACTTATAGGCGTTGCTGAGCAGGTTGGTGAGCAGCTGTTTGACCCGGATCGGGTCGGTATGGATACGGCGTGGCACCCGCGAGTCGATAAAGGTGTACAGGGGCACGCCGCTTTCCGAGGCACGCAGGGCGAACAGCCGCACGCAGTCGTCCACCAGCTGCTCCACGTCCACGTCCTGATATTCCAGCTCCAGCTTGCCGGATTCGATGCGTGAGTAATCCAGGATGTCGTTGATCACCGTGACCAGCGACTGGGTGGACTGATGGATGGTGTCCACGTACTGGGCCTGCTGGGTGCTCAGGGTGGTGCGGCGCAGCAGGTCGGTCATGCCGATGATGCCGTTCATGGGGGTGCGGATTTCGTGGCTCATGGTGGCCAGGAATTCGCTCTTCGCCTGGTTGCGGGCGCCGGCCTTGAAGGCGTCCATCTCGGCCACCGCCTTGTCGCGCACCGACAGGGCGTGGGCTTCCTTGAGCCGGTTGATGCGCCGCGCCAGGGCCAGCGACAGCAGTACCACTTCCAGGAACACGCCGGCCTGCAGCAGATTTTCGGTGAGGTCGGTGCGTGGCAGTATCCCGTACTTGTTCAGTGACATGGCGGCGGCGCCGACAATAAAACACAGCCAGGCGGCGGTGAAGATGCGCGCGTCCGGGTCACCGGCGGCGGCACGCAGCAGGCTGGCCAGCAGGATGCTGAAATCCATCGCCAGAATCGCCAGCACCGCCAGCGGCACCAGCCATTGTCGCTCCACGAAGGGCGCCGCCAGCAGCAGCACCACGCCGGTGCCGACCAGCGCCTTGAGCAGCCGCGCCAGGGGTGGCGCCCGCCGGGGCAGATCGAGAAAGTGCAGGGTGAACAGGGTGGGCAGAATCACCAGCATCGGCAGCAGGTAATGCAGGATGTAACGGCTGAGCAGCGGCGCGCCGGGCCACAGGTACTTTTGCCCATAGCCGTGCAGGATCGCCATGAACAGGGTGATCGCCAGGGACCAGAACACATAGAGCAGATAGGCCTTCTCGCGGATCGAGAAGAACAGCGACAGGTTGTACAGAATCATCACCAGCATGCCGCCGAAGAACAGCCCCTGCACCAGGGTGTGGCTGAGCAGGCTCTGATCCAGGGCCGGCTTGCTCATCAGCTTTATAGGCAGTTGAATGCTATGGGGCGAGGTGATATCGATCAGCACCGTGCGCGCGGCGCCGGCGGGCAGGACCAGCGGAAAGGTGGGCAGTGCCTGATCGCCCGGGCGCACGTCGAAGGCCCGGTCCATGCCGGCCTGATAGTGAACCGGTGGCTGGCCGTCGCCGAGCAGGTAAACGTCCAGGGTGCCGAGCATGGCGTACTCCACCACCAGCCGCCAATCCAGCGTCTGTTCGGTGGCGTTGCGCACCGTCAGCCGGAACCAGCAGCGGTCGGCGGTGAACCCCAGGTTGGGCATGCCCCGGGCGCTGACCCACGGCCAGGCGTCCAGGTCGCGGCGCAGGCTGTCCAGGTCCGGGGCCTGATCGCGGGGCGCGCAGAAGTAGTCCAGCGCTGAGTAGGGCTGCACGGTATCGACCTGGCCGTCCAGGATCAGCTCTCTTTGCGGAGAGGGCTGGCTCCAGGCGGTGGCGGGCAGCAGCCCGATCACCAGGATCAGCACGGCGAACCGCGAGAGCAATGAAACAGCGTCCTGCACCAAAATAAGGGGTACCCCGTGCGCGGATCCGGGTGGAATCCTGTGTTGACTGTTTCAGGATGCTAGCAGTGCTTCCGTGGGGGCTCAATGAATGGAGAACAGGGGGGAAGGAACCATGACCAGAACCGTGGCACCGTTCGCGGTGGGACCGTTGGCCGGCAGCGCCGACCAGACCAGTATTCGTATTTTCGGGGCCATGCCCGGCGGCGCCCTGGGCGCCGGCCGCAAGGCCCCCCACGGCCGCATCCGCTGGCGGGCGGAAGGGCAAAGCCACTGGCGGGGCCCGCGCCACTTCCGCATCAACGGCAACTTCGACAGCAGCGGGGTGGTGGTGCTGCGCGACCTGGAGCCCGGCACCCGCTACCAGTACCAGGCCGGCTATGTGGACGACCCGCAAACGGTGGACGCGGCGCTGGACTGGCACCGCGCCACGGAAGGGCATTTTCGCACCGCGCCGGCCTCCGACCAGGAGCCGGTGAGCTTTCTGTTCGGCTCCTGCTGCTACCGCTTCACCGGCCTGGACCACCAGGTGGAGGACGACCGCGCCGACCGGGTGTTCGCGGTGATGGCCGAGCAGGGCCGGGCGCGCCACACCGACTTCGTGCTGTACGCCGGCGACCAGGTCTATGCGGACGCCACCTGGCGGGTGGGCGCGGCGTCCTCCCAGCAGCAGTATTTCGACCTCTATCGGCAGAGCTTCGGCCAGCCCCACATCCGCCGGCTGATGGCCGACCACAACCACCATATGATCCTCGATGACCACGAAATCGAGAACAACTGGCCGGCCCGGGCCAACCCGGACCTGTGGACCAGCAAATACCCGGCGGCCATGAAGGCCTATCAGATCTACCAGGCGTCCCATTCCCCGGCGGTGCCGCTCAACGCCGAAGGCAGTCGCCTGGACCGGGACCCGGAGCGGCTCTGGTACAGCTATCGCTGGGGCGGCGCGGATTTCTTCCTGATGGATCTGCGCACCGAGCGGGTGCTGAGCCGCTGGCCCTGGCAGCGCCGCGTCATGTCCCGGGAGCAGGAAGAGGCGGTGGTGGCCTGGCTCAATGACGGCCCGGAGCGCATCAAATGCCTGGTGTCGTCGGTGCCGTTGCTGCCCGAGCAGCGCTGGCCGTTCCGTGGCGAGGACAGCTGGGAAGGCTTCCGCGCCCAGCGCCAGCGCCTGATCGATGCCATGCGCGCCAGCCGCGCCCGGCGCCTGCTGGTGCTCAGCGGGGATGTGCACGCCTCCCTGTACGCGCGCCTGGACAGCGCCGGCAAGGCGCCGATCCATGCCTGGATCTGTTCCGGCCTGTTCTGGCCCACGGCGCTGATGGCGTTCCGTTGGTACCGGCCGATGATCCGCGACGATCACCGCCTGTCCGGGCTGTGGAAACCGTCCCTGGGGCGGGTGCGGGTGCCCGGCCAGGTGTACAGCCGCGATGCCTTTTCCCGGGTGACCCTGGACGCGGAAGGGGCGCGCCTGGAGCTGTTCAACCGGGACGGCGAGCCGGTGCCGGAGGCCGGCGCGGAAATTCGTTGGGATGGCTGATCTCCTACAAAGATCATGGCAAATCTCCGATCCCCAGCGCCCCGGTGGGGCCCTAGAGTGGTCGTTGCACGGACGCTAAAGGACACGGAAGTCCCTTTCGGCCCGCTCAGCCGCCCGCCCTCCCCGGCGGGCTTTTTTTTGGTTCATCGCACTTTGGCGGGAAATCGATGCGAGGGGTCTCTATCCGGGACGCGGATCTGTGTGGGTGCCTTCCGGGATCGCTCAAGCCGTCCCTGGGCGCTCCCGTTTTTGGCATCCCTGCCAAAAAGGGTCCCGGAAGGCACCCACACAGCTCCGCTTCGAGGTAGCGGAACCGTTCCGGGTCCGAACAACGATGAACCATGGGGGGTAGAGGTGGCGGCTCCGTAGAGCCCATCTTCGAGCCGGCAAGCTCCGTTTTTCGCTCCGCCAAGCGTTGGAAGCGGCACGCAGCGCTGAGGCTCACTGCTCAGCGGTTCAGGGCGCGACGCCCTTCCGGGACCCTTGAGAACAGGACGTTCGAAAGGGAGCCCCCATGGACGGGTTCACGGCGTTCCCGGAAGGGCGTCGCGCCCTGAGCCGCGCCTCGGCTGGAGGAAAGTGCGAGGAACCATGCTTTTCGCCATAATGGCGTCCCCTGAATCCGGAGGACCCATGGCCGAACCCGACGACACCGCGATACTCAAAGCCAAACTCAACCAGGAAACCGCCCGCGCCGGCTGGCGCGAACTGCAGCCGTTCTTTGCCCGGGGTCAGACCGTGGCGGTGGCCGGCGACCTGGATTTGATCGAGGTGGCGGTGGCGTTCGCCGAGGACCGGGTGGAGCAGATCCGCCAGTGGCGCAGCCAGGGCCGGGTGGACGCGGTGG
The DNA here is from genome assembly GCF_005938655.1 of Alloalcanivorax gelatiniphagus. Lineage (GTDB taxonomy): Bacteria > Pseudomonadota > Gammaproteobacteria > Pseudomonadales > Alcanivoracaceae > Alloalcanivorax > Alloalcanivorax gelatiniphagus. Next base: position 122,778 of record NZ_VCQT01000025.1, on the reverse strand, counting down.
GCGATGACCAGGCGCGCGGCTGGTTCGAGGCCGACCAGGAGATGTGGACCCTGGTGGTGAAGCCCTGGGTGCTGGTGCAGCCGGCGCGGGCCCACTAACACCGCCACCATCCAGGCTGAAGCGCAACGCCGCCCGGCCGCTCCCACCGTTTCGATACACCTGTAGGAGCGGCTTCAGCCGCGATGCCCACCCGGCCGGCCACGAACACATTGCAGTCCCGCCCACGCTCACTATACTGTCCATAAGAACAGTACTCGGAGAGCGTGCCCATGGCCACCAGCGCGTCCAATCGGGGCACCCTGAACCGGCAACCCGGCCGGTTCGCGGTGACCCACAGTGAACACGACGAACCGGCGGCGGCCCGGCCCAGCCGCTATCACCGGGAAATCGCCCGTTCCATCCTGACCCGCAACCAGAGCCCGGACCTGCACTTCGACACCAGCCTCAACCCCTACCGGGGCTGCGAGCACGGCTGCATCTACTGTTTCGCCCGCCCCAACCACGCCTATGTGGACCTGTCCCCGGGGCAGGATTTCGAGAGTGAGATTTTCTGCAAGGACAACGCCGCCGAGGTGCTGCGCGAGACCCTGCGCAAACCCGGCTACCGGTGCCGCCCCATCGTGATCGGTACCGCCACCGACCCCTACCAGCCGGTGGAACGGGAGCGGCGCATCACCCGGGAAATTCTGCAGGTGCTGAACGAATGCCGGCATCCGTTCAGCCTGATCACCAAGAGCGCCCTGGTGCTCCGCGATCTGGACCTGATCGGGCCCATGGCCCGGGAGGGGCGGGCCTCGGTGGCGGTATCGGTGACCACCCTGGACAACCGCCTCAAGGGACAACTGGAACCCCGCGCCAGCGGTGGGCGGGAGCGGTTGCGCACGGTGCGCGAACTGGCCCGGGCCGGGGTGCCGGTGACGGTGCTGGTGGCGCCGCTGATTCCGTTTATCAATGACCATGAGCTGGAAGACATCGTCGAGCAGGTGGCCGCCGCCGGGGCGCGCAGCGCCGGCTATGTGATCCTGCGTCTGCCCCACGAGCTGGGCGGGCTGTGGGAGGAATGGCTGGAGACCCATTACCCGGACCGGGCCGGCAAGGTGATGGCCACGGTGCGCGAGCTGCACGGCGGCGCCACCTACGACAGCCGCTGGCACCACCGGCATCGCGGCCAGGGCCCCTGGGCGCAGTTGCTGTCGCGGCGCTTCCAGACCGCCTGCCAGCGCGCCGGGCTGGCGCCCCGGGAGAGCTTTACCCTGGACTGCGGCGCGTTCCGGCCGCCGGGGCTGGCCGGGCAGATGCATTTGTGGGACGGTTAGCGCCCCTTTCTTTTGATGCCGTTGCCCGGGAGTCCCTGATGACCCAGCCCGTCGCCCTGTTGTGGGACCGCCCGTCGGGACCCCACCACGCCACCCTGGTGTTCGCCCACGGCGCCGGCGCGCCCATGGACAGCCCGTTCATGGCGCGCATGGCGGCGTTGCTGGCGGAGCGGGGCGTGGCGGTGGCGCGTTTCGAGTTCGCCTATATGGCCCGGCGCCGGGAGGAGGGCGTCAAGGCGCCGCCGGATCGGGCGCCGAAACTGCTGGAGCGGTTCCGCGCCGCTCTGGCGTCGGTGGCGGAGCAGGCCCCGGGGCCGCTGTGGATTGGTGGCAAATCCATGGGCGGGCGCATGGCCACCCTGTTGCTGGCGGAACCGTCGCCGCCGGTGGCCGGGGCGGTGGTGTTCGGCTACCCGTTCCATCCGCCGGGCAAGACCGAGCGCACCCGGCTGGATCATTTTCCCGACCTGGGCGGCCCGTTGCTGATCTGTCAGGGTGAGCGCGACCCGTTCGGCCGGCGCGGCGAGGTGGAAGACTACCGGCTTGGCGCGCCGGTGACCCTGCACTGGGCCTTCGACGGTGACCACGACCTGAAGCCGCGCAAGCGCAGCGGCGGTGACCATGACGCCAACCTGGTGGCCGCCGCCGACCGGGCCGCCGCCTTTATGAACGGGTCGGCTTCTCGGTAATCCACAGATGGATGGTGCCTTCCACCACCACGGTGCCGTCCTCGCGGCGGGCGGACACCGTCACCGGCAGGTCCGGACCATGATCCCAGGCGCCGGGGGCCACCTCCGCCACCGCCGTGATGTCGCTGTCCGCCTTGGCGGTGTAGCGCACGTCCATGCCCTTGGGAATCCAGCGCAGGTGCTTGGGGACGGAGGCCTCGGCCATGGCCCCCATGGCCGCTTCCAGAGCGTTGCAAATGGCGATCACGTGCACCGTGCCAATGTGGTTCTGCACCGCCCGGCGTTTGCGGAAGGTGACCTTGCAATAATTGGGGCGCAGTTCTTCCACCAGCGGCCGCACGGTGCCGAAATAGGGCGCCTTGCGCGCGAACAGTCTGGAAAACAGCAGCTTGCCCTTGGGCAGTTTGGCGCTGCGGTTGTAGAGCTTGAGCAGATAATTGTCGCTCATGAAGATCTCCCGATGGCAAAGCGCTTATTGTCGGCGAGCATCGGTCCCGGGCAATGGCCGGCGGGGCGCGCCCGCGCCGGCGCGGCGGACCATTCCGTTCAGTGTTAGACTCGCGCCATCCGGCGGAGATAAAAACGCGACGTTAAGGAAGCGACACAATGCAGACACCGGCCCAGTGGTGGCGTGCACGGGGATGGGGTGGCCGTGCCCTGGCGATTCTCGCCGTGCTCTACGTGATCTACGTTCTGGTGGTGGGACTGCTGCTGCCCGGTTGGGTACGGGACCAGGCCCGCCAGCGGCTCGGCGAGTTGCTCGGCCGTGAGGTGACCCTGGAGCGGGTGGCGCTGAACCCCTTCACCCTGTCGGTGACCGCCGAGGGCTTTGCGGTGGCGGACCCGACCACCGACACCCTGGTGCGTTTCGACCGCCTGTATGTCAACGGCGAAATTTGGGCATCCCTGTTCCACTGGCGCCCCTGGGTGGGCCAGGTGGAACTCAAGGGGCTGCGCGCGCGGCTGCGCCGCGAGGCGGATGGCGCCCTGAATGTGGACGACATCATTGCCCGCCTGAGCAACCGGGACCAAACCGCCCAGCAAGGCGAGCCGCCCGCCGATGGGCAGGACGCCGGGCCGCCGGCCTTCACCGTGGGCCATCTGAGCGTGGACGATGGCGGCCTGGATCTGATCGATGCCGCCGGCGAGGAGGTGGTGACGGTGAGCCTGCCGCTGGCCTTCGTGGTGGAGGACCTGACCACCCGCGGCGTGGATAAGGACGACAACCGCTACAAGCTGCACGTGGAAGGCCCGGACGGCGGCACCCTGGACTGGGACGGCGGCTTCCAGGTCGAGCCCCTGGTGGTGGACGGCCGGCTGCGCATGGAGCGGGTGGATCTGGTGTCCTTCGCGCGGCTGCTGGAGCCCCATGTGCGCTTCAGCGTGCCCGCCGGGGTGCTGGCGCTGGGCGCCGACTATCGTTTCGCCAGCGGGCCCGGCGAGGGGCTCACCGTGGACAACGGCGAGCTGACCCTGACCGGCCTGCGCTTGCGCCCCCGGGGCGGTGACGAGGACAGCGTCACGCTGTCGGAGATGACCGTCAGCGGCGTCGCCGTGAACACCGCCGAGCGCCGCATCACGGTGCCTGAGGTGACGGTCACCGAACCGTCGGCGCGGGCGGTGCTCAGTGACCAGGGCCTGGACCTGGCCACCCTGTTCCTGCCGCCGGACCCGCAACGGGCGGAGCAGACCCGGGAGAAGGTCCGTGAGGAAGCCCGCCAGGCCGAGCAGAAGCTGCGGGAGGGCGAGGCGGACTGGCGCATTCGCCTGGACCGCTTCGCGGTCACCGGCGCCGCCGCCGTGTTCCGCGATACTACCCTGGCCAAGCCCCGGGAACTGACCCTCACCGACGGGGCGCTGACGGTCACCGATTTTCGTGTCGATGAAAAGGGCATGGGCTGGCAGTGGCAGGGCGACACCCGGGTGCTGGAGGAGGGCCAACTAAAGCATTCCGGCCAGGCCCATCTGGCGCCGCTGGATCTGAAAGCGGATCTCAAACTGCAAGGCCTGCCGCTGGCCACCCTGTCGCCCTGGGTGGAAGCGGCGCTGCCGGTCACCGTGCGCCAGGGCCATGCCGGCGGCGATCTGACGGTGACCGTGGCCGGCGACACGCCACGGGTCACGGTCACCGGCCGCGCCAGCGTCGAGCAGGGAGTACTGGAAGAAAATGGCCGCCGTTTCCTGTCGGTGGCCAACCTGAGCGCCGACGGCCTGAAGGTGGATACCGGCGCCGAAACCGTCACCCTGGACGGCCTGGCCGCCCGTGGCCTGGACATCCTGCACGTGATCGACAACCAGGGCCGGGGGCTGGCCACGCGGCTGGCCGGTAACGACGACGGCAAGGACCAGGGCGGCGCCTGGCGGGTACGGCTGGGCAAGGTGTCGGTGCGGGATTCCCGCATCGCCCACCGGGACCTGACCCTGTCCCCGGAGTATCAGGTGGTGGTGCAGGACTGGCAGGGCAGCATGGACGGCTTCGACAGTGCCGGCGGCCAGGCCCGCCTGGATACCCGTGGCGAGGTCAATGGCACCGCCACCCTGACCCTCAAGGGCACCGTGGACGCCAACCCCCTGGCCCTGGACCTGGACGGCACCCTCAAGGGCTATGGCATGGACACCCTGACCCCGTTCACCAGCCGCTACCTGGGCTTCGCCGTGGACAAGGGACAACTGAGCCTGGAATCCCGGATCGGCCTCAAGAACAACCGCCTGGACAGCACCACCGACGTGGCCGCCAACGATTTCTACCTGGGCAAACGGGTCCCCAGCGACCAGGCCATGGACGTGCCGGTGAAGCTGGGCCTGTCGGTGCTGCGCGACGGCTCCGGCATGATCCGCCTGCCGGTGAGCCTGTCCGGGGACCTGTCGGACCCGGACTTCAGCGTCAGCGGCGTGGTGCTGCGGGTGATCCGCAACGTGCTGGTGAAGGCGGCCACGGCGCCGTTCTCCATGCTGGCCGGCCTGCTCGGCGGCGGCGACGATGACCTGGACTACATTCCCTACCGGGCCGGCCAGGACCGCCCGGACCAGAACACCCGCCAGGCGCTGGGCAAGCTGGCGGACATTCTCAAGCAACGGCCGGCCATCACCCTGGTGCTCACTGGCCAGAGCAACGGCGACGACCGCCGCGCCCTGGGCGAGGCGGAGCTGGTGGATGATCTGGGTGGCCGCTGGCGGGGGCTGGACACCGCCCTGACCACCGAGGAGGGCCGCCGGCACATTCTCGATGCCTACCGGGAGCGGCTCCAGAAAGACCCGGGTACGCTGGACGCGGACCCACGGGAGCAGGCCCGCCAGGCCTGGCGGCTATTGCTGGAGCAGGCGGCGGAGCAGGTCGAGGGTGAGCGGCTGCGCGAACTGGCGCAACGGCGGGCGGAACAGGCCCGGGACCTGCTCACCGGCGAGCTGGGTCTGGCCGCGCAGCGCATCAAGCTGGAGGCGCCCCGGGTGGACGCGGAATACAGCGGCGTCGCCCTCGGCGCCGAGGGCCTTTGATGGCGGTGATCTGGGAACGGCAGGAGGACGGCGTGCACTATCAGGTGCGCCGTCGCGGCGCCCGGCTGCGCCTCTACGCCAACGGCGTGCAACACTCTGAATTTCACCCCAAAAGACTGGTCACCGGCAGTGTCTGGGACCTGCTGTGGCTGCCGGCGTTGCTGGGCGAGCCGGAACGCCTCAAGCGGGTGCTGATCCTGGGCCTGGGCGGCGGCTCACTGGTGCCGCCGCTGCGCGCCCTGCTGGCGCCGGAACGGCTGGTGGCGGTGGAACTGGACCCCCACCATCTGGCGGTGGCCCGGGAGGTGTTCTCGGTGGTCCAGCCCGGTGAGCAGACCGTGCTCGGCGACGCCGTGGCCTGGCTCCAGGCCTACGACGGCGAACCCTTCGACCTGATCATCGAGGACCTGTTCGCCCCCCACAACGACCAGGTCAGCCGGGCGGTGGACGCGGACCGGGACTGGGTGACCCTGTTGCAGCAGCACGTCAGCGACCACGGCACCCTGGTGATGAACTTCGGCGACTACCCGGAATACCGCCACAGCCACGCCGCCGACGCCGCTCGCATGGACGGCTGGGGCAGCCGCTTCCGGCTGTCCTGCTCGGACTGCCACAACGCGGTGATCGCTTTCACCCGCCAACCGGCGCGCAGCATCCACCTGCGCCGGCGATTGGAAAAGCACCCGGACCTGGGCAAGGCGCTCCGCAAAGGGAAGCTGGACTACCATATTCGGCAGTTGGATTGAGAGAGCGGTTGAAAGTTTAAAGTTAAAAGGTCGTGTCCGAACCGGCGCGCCGCGGCCTGCGGCCGGGAGAGGGGGGTTAAGCGCGACGCGGGCCTTACCGTGTGGCAAGGCCCGCGTCGCGTTTCAACTTTAAACTTTTAACTTTCAACTGCGCCGCGTTAGCGGCGCTTACCCGTACCGTTTCTCGTTAAGCGCCTGGATACGGTCATCCAACGGCGGGTGGGAGCGGAACAGGGCGGCCAGGCCGTGGCGCACGCCGCTGTTGATGCCGAAGGCCACCAGGGAGTCGGGCATCTGGTTGGGCACCTCGGATTCCGCTTTCAGGCGCTGCAGGGCGCTGATCATGTCGCGGCGGTCGGCCAGCTGGGCGCCGGCCACGTCGGCGCGGTATTCCCGGCGCCGGGAGAACCACATAACGATGGTGCTGGCGGCGATGCCGAAGATGATTTCCGCCACGAACACCACGATGTAATAGCCGAAGCCCAGGCCGCCGTTGCCGTCCCGGCGCAGGAAGCTGTCCACCACCGAGCCCACCACCCGGGCGGCGAAGATCACGAAGGTGTTCACCACCCCCTGGATCAGGCTCAGGGTGACCATGTCACCGTTGGCCACGTGGCCGATCTCGTGGGCCAGCACGGCGCGCGCTTCTTCCGGACGGAACCGCTGCAGCAGGCCCTGGGACACCGCCACCAGGGCGTCGTTCTTGTTCCAGCCGGTGGCGAAGGCGTTGGATTGCTGGGCCGGGAACACGCCCACCTCGGGCATTTTGATGCCGGCCTTGTCGGACAGCTCGCGGACCGTGTCCAGCAGCCACTTCTCGGCGTTGTTGGAGGGCTGTTTGATGGTCTGAACCCGCGCCGACCATTTCGCCATCGGCTTGGAGATCAGCAGCGATATGAACGAACCGGCGAAGCCGAACACGGCGCTGAAGATCAGCAGGTTACCCAGATCCAGGCCGGTACCGCTCTGCGCCAGATAGGAGTTCACGCCCAGCAGACTGAGGGTAATACTGGCGACCACGATCACCGCCAGGTTGGTGAGCAGAAACAGCGCGATGCGCATCATGCCGAAAATTCTCCCGCAAATGAAAAAAGCCAGTTCTCAAATGGGGGCGCGGCGGTTGTGTTCAAGCCCGGGCGCGGCGATACTCGCCGCCTTTGAGCCGTCCCCGATCCCGCATCATGTCCCCACTCTCCGTAGACCTGTTAACGCCGTTTCTGGTTCCCCCCGATGACGCCCGGCACCGTCTTTTTCACGGCCGTGGCAAGACCTTGCCGGGCTGGGAAGGGCTGACTCTTGACCGGTTTAAGCCGGTGCTGATGGCCACCCTGTTCGACGATTACCCTCGGGAAGTGCTGGAGGCCCTGGACGCGCGCCTGATCGCGGCGCTGCCGGCGCTGGGCTGCGACACCCTGATCCGTCAGCACCGCCACCGGCGCCCGGCGGAGACCCTCATCGTCCATGGCCAGCCACCGGCCACGCCCTGGGCGGAAGAGCAGGGGCTGCGCTACCGGCTGGATTTCGAGCGCGGCCAGAACCTCGGTTTCTTCGCCGACATGGCCCCGGGCCGGGCCTGGCTCCGTGAACGGGCCGCCGGCAAGCGGGTGCTGAACCTGTTCAGCTTCACCTGTGCCTTTTCCGTGGCGGCCCTGGCCGGCGGTGCCGAGGGGGTGGTCAATATCGACCTGTCGCGGCCGGCCCTGGCCCTGGGCCAGGCCAACCAGGAGGCCAACGGCTTCGGCGGCGCCGACGTGCACTACCTGCCGCACAATGTGTTCCGCAGCTGGAAAAAACTGCACAGCCTGGGACGCTACGACCTGATCGTGGTGGACCCGCCCAGCGCCCAGAAGGGCAGCTTCCAGGTGGAACGGGACTACGCCAAGGTGCTGCGCCGCCTGCCCAAGCTGCTGGCGCCGGAAGCCGAACTGCTGATATGCCTGAACGCGCCCTGGCTGGGCCGGGAATGGCTGGAAACGCTGGTCGCCGACAACCTCCCCGGCGCCACCCTGCAAGCCCAACTCCCCGGCGCCCCCGGTTTCGACGAAGCCGCCGAACCGGCGCTCAAGGCGTTGGCTTACGGGTACAGGAGAGAAGGGGAATAGGGTTCAAGCAGCAAGCTACAAGCTACAGGCTACAAGCAGGCCGGGTCGGCCGGGCGTTAGTTGAAAGTTAAAAGTTGAAAGTTAAAACGCGGGTGGAGCCGGAGCGAGCTGGACGGCCGTGCCCGCGTGCCGGGCGGCCGCAGGCCGCTGCACGGCCCCTCGGCCACGACCTTTCAACTTTTAACTTGTAACTTTCAACTGGCCATCGACCGGCAACCCGCCCCGGCTTGCAGCTTATTTCTTCCGAACCCGATCCAGATATTCGGCGATGCGGCCGATGGAGTCCTGCAGGTCGTCCAAACGCGGCAGGAACACTACCCGGAAATGGTCCGGGTTGGGCCAGTTGAAGGCGGTCCCTTGCACCACCAGCACTTTTTCCTGGCGCAGCAGGTCGAGCACGAAGGCTTCGTCGTCCTGGAACGGGAACACCTTGGGGTCCAGCCTGGGGAACAGGTACAGGGCCGATTTGGGCTTCACGCAGCTGACCCCGGGAATGCTGTCGAGCATCTCCCAGGCCTTGTCCCGCTGGCGGCCCAGGCGGCCGGTGGGCAGCACCAGGTCGCTGATGCTCTGGTAGCCGCCCAGGGCGGCCTGGATGGCGTGCTGGCTGGGCACGTTGGCGCACAGCCGCATGCTGGCCAGCATGTCCAGCCCCTCGATATAGCTTTCCGCCCGGTACTTGGCGCCGGAGATCACCATCCAGCCGGCGCGGAAGCCGGCGGCCCGGTAGTTCTTGGACAGGCCGTTGAAGGTGATGCACAGCAGGTCCTCGGCCATGGAGGCGATGGAGGTGTGCACCTCGTCGTCATAGAGGATCTTGTCGTAGATCTCGTCGGCGAAAATGATCAGGTTGTGTTCCCGGGCGATCTTCACCATCTCCGCCAGCAGGTCCGGATGGTAGTTGGCGCCGGTGGGATTGTTCGGGTTGATGATCACCAGCGCCTTGGTGCGGCTGGTGACCTTGGCGCGGATGTCGTCCAGGGCCGGCTGCCAGTCCTGCTGCTCGTCGCACAGGTAGTGCACCGGGTTGCCGCCGGACAGGCGCACGGCGGCGGTCCACAGCGGGTAGTCCGGCGCCGGCAGCAGCACTTCGTCGCCGTTGTTGAGCAGCGCCTGCATGGCCATCACGATCAGCTCGGAGACGCCGTTGCCGATGATGATGTCGTCCACCGTCACGTCGGCGATGCCCTTGGTCTGGGTATACTGCATCACCGCCTTGCGGGCCGGAAACAGCCCCTTGGAGTGGCAGTAGCCGGTGGAGTCGGGCAGGTTGTGGATCACGTCCTGGAGCAGTTCCTCCGGGGCCTCGAAACCGAACGGCGCCGGGTTGCCGATATTCAGCTTGATCACCCGGTGGCCTTCGTCCTCGAGGCGATGGGCCTCGCGCAGCACCGGTCCGCGGATGTCGTAGCAGACGTCGTGGAGTTTGTCCGATTTACTGACCGTGGTTTGCTTGCCGCTCATGAAGCTTGTCCGTCCTGGTCCGGGTAAAGACCGGGATTCTACAATGGCGTGAAAATACTGTATATGAAGCGGTCGGCGGATCGCGGCTGAAGCCGCTCCTACGGCTGGGTTTTGTAGGAGCGGCTTCAGCCGCGATCCACCAAGCACAGTGAAACACCCAAGAGGATAGCGATGATCGAATTCAGGGACCTGATGGCGCTGGCGGTGAACCGCAAGGGCGGCGTCAAGCAGGTGGAAGCCCAACTGCCGGCGGTGAAAACCCCGGCGCAATTGCGCAAGCCCGACGACGCTTTCTATTTCTCGGCCATGACCCGGCGCATCTTCCGCGCCGGGCTCACCCACGCCCTGGTGGACGCCCGCTGGCCGGCCTTCGAGGAAGCCTTTTTCGGCTTCGACCCGGAAAAGCTGGTGCTGATGCCGGACACCATGCTCGAGGACCGCATGCAGGACACCCGGCTGATCCGCCACTGGGGCAAGATGAAGGCGATCCGCCACAACGCCCGGCTGGTGCTGGACCTGCGCGAGGAATACGGCAGCGTGGGCAACTGGCTGGCGGACTGGCCGGCGGAGGACACCGTGGGCATATGGATGCTGCTGAAGAAACGCGGCCGGCAACTGGGCGGCAACTCCGGCGCCGCCTTTCTGCGCATGGTCGGCCGTGACACCTGGTACCCCACCGGCGACGTGGTGGCGGCGCTGAAGAGCCACAACATTATCGACAAGGCGCCCAGCAGCCAACGGGACCAGCGCGCCGCCCAGGCGGCGTTCAATGCCTGGCAGGCGGAGTCCGGCCGGCCCCAGGCGCACATCAGCAAGATTCTGGCGTTCACGGTGGGGTAGGGCGCCCGGCGAGGCGGGGCCCGCACCTTTGCTCTTTGTTCCTTGACGCGCGCCGCCGGGAATAGGAACATAAATAAGAATTATTCACCTTTAGTGCTTGGAACCCGGATTCATGACCCTCCCTCCCTGGCGCCTCCTGGGCGTCCTCTTGTTGTCATCCCTTTTCGTATTGAGCCCGGCTTCCCGGGCAGCGGACCAGACCGCCCTGGTACAGCTGGTGGAGTACGTGGGCGCGGATTACATCAATGCGGTGCAGGACGGCGAGATCGTCAGCGAGGCGGAATACGCCGAGATGGACGAGTTCAGCGCGCTGCTCAGCGAGGGCATCGCGGCGTTGCCCGAGGCCGACGGCAAGGACACCCTGCTGCGCCAGGCCCGTGAGCTGGAAGCGGCGGTGGACAACAAAGCCCCGGAAGCACGCATTCAGGGGCTGGCGCAGAAGATTCGCGGCTCCCTGGTGGACGTGTACGGCCTGCCGGTGGTGCCCAAGCAGGCGCCGGACATGGCCGCCGCCGAACAGCTCTACCAGAGCCATTGTCTTGCCTGCCACGGGCGGGAGGGCTACGGCGATGGCCCCGCCGGGGCCAGCCTGGAACCGGCACCCACGGATTTCCATGAACGCGCCCGCTACATGGGCCGCTCGCTGCTGGGCCTGTACACCACCATCACCGGTGGCGTGGATGGCACCGGCATGGCCGCCTACCAGGAGACCCTGAGCGACGCGGACCGCTGGGCGCTGGCCTTCTACGTGGGCAGCATGGCGGTGGACCAGGAAGAAGCGGCCGCCGGCCAGCAGGCCCTGGCCGACAACCCGGAACTGAAAACCGACATGTCCCTGGACACGGTGATCGCCAAGGCCCCCGCCGACGCCCGTGACGCCTACGGCGACGACGCCCTGGCGGCGATGGGCTATCTGCGCAGCGAGCCCGCTGCCCTGTTCAGCCAGAACCGGTTCGTGGAAATCAGCGCCGCCAAGCTGCGCGAGGCCGATGAAGCCTATGCCGCCGGTGACCGGGCCGCCGCCCGCTCGGCGGCGCTGTCCGCCTACCTGGACGGCTTCGAGATGCTGGAATCGCAGATCGCCGCCCTGGACAGTGGCCTGATGCGCGACACCGAACGGAAATTCATGGCGGTGCGGGAAGCGATCCAGGAAGGTGACCCCGCCGATGAGGTGAGCGCCCGTATCGCCGATGCCCTGGAAGGTCTCGGGCAGGCCGCCGATGCCCTGGGCGGCGACGGCCTGAATGCCGCCGCCACCTTCTCCGCCAGTTTCTTCATCCTGTTCCGCGAGGGCCTGGAAGCATTGCTGATCGTGGCCGCGCTGCTCACCTTCACTCGCAAGGCCGGCGCCACCTCCGCCACCCGCCATATTCACTTTGGCTGGTTCGCGGCGATTCTCGCCGGCATCGCCACCTGGTTTGCCGCCTCCACGGTGATCAATTTCAGCGGCGCCTCCCGGGAGATGACCGAAGGGGTGGCCGGCCTGGTGGCGGCGGTGATCCTGTTCTACGTGGGCTTCTGGATGCACAGCAATTCCAACAGCCAGAAGTGGCTGGGCTACCTGAAGGGCAAGGTGGACACCGCCCTGGGCAGCGGCACCGTGTGGACCCTGACCTTCGTGGCATTCATTTCCGTGTACCGGGAAATGTTCGAAACCATCCTGTTCTATCAGGCTCTGTGGACCCAGGTCACCGAGGCCACCCAGCCGTTCCTGCTGTACGGCATGGGAGCCGCCCTGGTGGCGCTGGCGGTGGTGTGCGTGCTGATCTTCCGCCTTGGCATGAAGCTGCCCCTGGGCCTGTTCTTCAAGGCCACCAGCCTGGTGCTGCTGGTGCTGTCGGTGATCCTGCTCGGCAAGGGCATCGCCGCCCTGCAGGAAGCCGGCATGCTCAACAGCAACTACCTGCCCGGCTGGCCGACCCTGGAGTGGGTGGGCTTCTTCCCGACCCTGCAGGGCGCCCTGGCCCAGGCGGTGGCGGTGGTGCTCGCCGTGCTGGCTTGGTGGCGCTCCGGGCGGAGCGCCGCCCGCGCCTAGCGGGTATCGCGGCTGAAGCCGCTCCTACACCAGTCTTACCCTGTAGGAGCGGCTTCAGCCGCGATAAACGCGATAACCGCGATCCACGCTTGTCATTAACCCCTGGGCGGGTAGGCTGGGAACTCCCCGACCCGGATCGCACCCCATGCCCCGCATCGCCGCCAATCTGACCCTGCTGTTCAACCAGCATCCCTTCCTGGAGCGGCCCGCCGCCGCGGCGGCGGCGGGCTTCCAGGGGGTGGAGTGCCTGTTTCCCTACCAGTGGCCCGCCGAGGACCTGCGCGCGGCGCTGGATGCCGCCGGTCTGCCGCTGGTGCTGTTCAACCTGCCGCCCGGCGACTGGGGGGCCGGCGAGCGCGGGTTGGCCGGGCTGCCGGGCCGGGAAGCGGAGTTCCGTGACGGCCTGGCCCGGGCGCTGGATTACGCCCGGGTGCTGGACTGCCCGCGGCTGCATTGCATGGCCGGCATCCCCGGCGACCGGGTGGACCCGCACCGCGCTTTCGATACCCTGGTGGCGAATCTCTCCGAGGCGGCGGCGCTGTGCGCCCGGCACGACCGGATGCTGACCGTGGAACCGATCAACAGCCGGCTGGACATGCCCGGCTATCTGTTGGATACCCCGGCCCGGGCCCGCGCGGTGATCGAGGCGGTGGGGCATCCCGCCGTGCGTCTGCAATACGACCTCTACCACGCCCGGGTGATGGGCGAGGACCTGTTCGCCTCCCTGGCCGACTGTTTGCCGCTGATCGAACACGTACAGTTCGCCGATTACCCCGGCCGCCACCAGCCGGGCAGCGGCACGCTGCCGCTGGCGGCGCTGTTGGCCCATCTGGACGCCCTGGGCTACACCGGCTGGGCCAGCGCCGAGTACTTTCCGCTGGACGACGCCGACGGTGGCCTGGACTGGCTGGCGAACCTTCGCGGCGAGGCGGGGTCCCTTACTGAGTAGCTATGAGGAGAAGTGGATTGATTAGAAGCTGGGGCGGCAAGATCATCGTCGGCCTGTTGGGCATGCTGGTGGGCGGGCCCATTGGCCTGATCGTCGGCCTGCTGGTGGGGCATTTTCTGGACCGTGGCGTGGAGCGTTTGCGCGCGTTCAATCCGTTCCGGCCCTATGCCCCCGGTGAAAAGGAAGCGCTCCAGGATGCCCTGTTCTCGGCGGCGTTTTCGATCATGGGGCACCTGGCCAAGGCCGACGGCCAGGTCAGCAAGGAGGAACTCGGCGCCGCCCAGGCGGTAATGACGCGCATGGGTCTGGACGAAGAGCAGCGCCGTCGGGCCCGGGACGCGTTCCGCAGCGGCAAGGAAGAGGGTTTCCCCCTGGACGACACGGTGGCGGCGTTCCGTGACAAGACCCGCGAGCGCCGTCATATGGTGATGGTGCTGCTGGAATTTCTGATACAGATGGCCCTGGCCGACGGTGAGCTGGACCCCCGGGAAGAGCGCATCCTGTTCCGGGTGGCGGAAGGCCTGGGCATACCGGAAGCGCAGTTCCGGCAGATTCTCAACATGATGCTGGCCCAGGCCCGTTTCAGCTGGGCCGGTGCTGGTGCCGGCGCCGGCGCTGGCGGCGGGGCCGCCGCCGACCGTTCGCGGCCGTCGCTGAGCCAGGCCTACCAGGTGCTCGGCGTCAGCGAGTCCGCCTCCGACCAGGAGGTGAAGAAAGCCTACCGTCGGCTGATGAGCGAGAATCACCCGGACAAGATGGCCGCCCGGGGCGTGCCGGAAGAAATGATCCGGGTGGCCACGGAGAAGACCGCGGAAATCAGCAAGGCCTATGACATGATCAAGGAATCGCGCGGTTTTCATTGAACCGCCCGGTCGCCAATAGTAGCTTGAATTCGAGTGTTTCGAGGAGGAAATAACCGCCATGCTTGGAGAATCCCACAGCATCCACCATGAGTTCCCCGAACACCACGCGCGCATCGACGCGCTGATGAGGGATCACCCCGAGTTCCATGCCCAGGTCGAGGAACACGACCGGCTGGACAAGAAGATTCGCGGGCTGGAAATGCGCGAGAGCCCGGTCGCCGACCAGGACATGGAGGCCATGAAAGCGGAACGGCTGCGCCTTAAGGACGCCATTCTGCGACGCCTAGGCGCTGGCTAACTGTCACGGATTCGTAGGAGCGACTTCAGTCGCGATGAAGATGGCACCTGATCGCGACTGAAGTCGCTCCTACGAATCGGTGAAGTGAACCGGGACCTTTAAAAGCCGCCGGGCCGCCCCAACCTTGAGAGGCAATCATGCCGGCTCGGGAGGCCCAATGACCGCCTATTCGATTCTTGATCTTGTTCCGATCCTGCGCGGTGGCGACGCCGGTCAGGCGTTGCGCAATTCGCTGGATCTGGCCCGCCACGCGGAGCAGTGGGGCTATACCCGCTACTGGGTGGCGGAACACCACAACATGCCCGGGGTGGCCAGCGCCGCCACCAGCCTGGTGGTCGGACATATCGCCGCCGGCACCCAGCGCATCCGCGTCGGGTCCGGCGGCGTGATGCTGCCCAACCACGCGCCCCTGGTGGTCGCCGAGCAGTTCGGCACCCTGGAGGCGTTGTTCCCCGGCCGCATCGACCTGGGCCTGGGCCGCGCGCCGGGCACCGATATGGAAACCGCCCGCGCCCTGCGCCGGGACCTGAACAGTAACGCCATGGAATTCCCCCGGGACGTGGCTGAGCTGCAGGGCTATCTGGACGACCCGACCCCGGACCAGCGGGTGCGGGCGGTGCCCGGCGCCGGCAGCAAGGTGCCCCTGTGGCTGCTCGGCTCCAGCCTGTTCAGCGCCCGGCTGGCGGCGCAAATGGGGCTGCCGTTCGCGTTCGCGTCCCATTTCGCGCCGGAGTCCTTGGAAGAGGCGCTGCACGTTTACCGCACCCACTTCCAGCCCTCCGAGCAGCTCGACAAACCCCATGCCGCCGCCGGCATCAGCGTGTTCGCCGCCGACAGCGACGAGGAGGGCGCCTACCTGGCCACCTCCATGCAGCAGCAATTCATGAACCTGCGCCGGGGCCGCCCGGGGCCGTTGCCGCCGCCGGTGGAGAACATGGACGAGTTGTGGTCGCCGATGGAAGCTCACGGCGTGCGTCAGGCGATGAAATACGCCATGATCGGTGCACGGGATACGGTGATGCAGGGCCTGAGGGCTTTCCGCGACCATACCGGCGTGGACGAGCTGATCATCACCGGCGGTATTTTCGATCACGATAAACGACTGCGCTCGTTCGACATCGCCGCGCAGCTTTGCCGGGAGCTCTAGGCGCCGGCAAGGCGCGATCTGCCCGGAACCACCAGAACATCCGGCCGGCGTGACGCGACAGCGTGAACAGGCCCGAGGGAGTACCCGTTCTTGATGTTACCGGGAACACGGCCACCGATCCGGTGGCCAGCATGGATGTGGATGTTGGTTTTGCTGCTGGCGATGCCGTGGTCGCCGCCGGCGGCGGCGTCACCGGTGCAGCTGGGGCCGGATCTGCCGTACACGGTGGTCACCGACCCGGCCGGCGAGGCTACCCCGGAATCGGTGTTGCCGGCGCTGCGCAAAGGCGCGCCCCAGCACCATATTTTTTCCCGTGGCTATACACGGGACACCTTCTGGCTGCGCTTCACGCTGCCGCCGCAACGGGTCGCCGGTGGTGAACACTGGCTGGAACTGAAGCCCAGTTTCATCGACGACGTGCGCCTGTTCCTGCGCCCGCTGGGCAGTGACGGCCCGTGGCGCCTGCGGCGCGCCGGCGATACCTACGATGGTCCCATCGGCGACGTCGATCACCGTTTCCCCCTGTTCGTGCTGCCGCCCAACGACACCGGCTATGAAATCCTGGTGCGGGTGGCCAGCACCAGTGCCGTGCTGTTGCAGATGAAGCTGTGGGAGCCCCGGGAATTCGTGCCGGCGGCCACCTGGGAAACCGGTTTCTGGAGCTTCTATTTCGGTCTCGCCGCGCTGTCCACCCTGCTGGCCGTGGTGCTGGCGCTGGTGTTGCGCAGCCGGTTGCTGTGGTCGGTGACCGCGATCTCCGTGGCCTACGTGCTGGTGGCCTGTGTGCAGGGCTATGTGGCCTGGCTGATACCGGTGGTGGGCCGTACCCTGCAGCATTACCTGACCAGTGTGTTGACCCTGTCTTCCTACGCCTTGTTGCTGTGGCTGGCCTCGGAAGCGCTGCAACTGAGGCAGCGGCTGCCCTGGGCCCATCGTCTGCTGATGGCCACCTGCGGGGTGGTGGGGCTGCTGGTGCTGAGCGTGCCCCTGGACCTGTACGGCAGCGCCATCCATATCCAGAGCCTGGTCTATCTGAGCACCTCGGCGGTGTTCGTGGCCGCCTGTGGCTATGTGTGGTGGAAGGACCGCTTCCGGTTGTCCAGCGTGCTGCTCGGCCTGGGCCCGTTGATTTGCATGGTCGCCAGTCTGTTCGGCCTGTTTTCCGCGTTGGGCTGGATTCCTTTCCACGAGCAGATCTATGTGGTCTGGCAGTACTCCATGATCGTGAACATGCTGCTGGTCACCGGCCTGGCGGTCTATCAAATGCGCGTCAATCACCTGCAGGAGCAGGAGACCCGCCAATTGGCGCGGGCCCTGGAGGTGGAACGGGAGGCGCGTTTCAACCAGCGCCAGTTCATGGGGCTGGTGGCCCACGAATTTCGCACACCGCTGGCGATCATCGCCGCCAGCTTGCAGAATCTACGCTATCTGGGCGTATCCGACCCCCGTCAGGTGAGCCGCTACGATAAGATCGGCCGGGCCACCGACCGGCTGGTGCAGCTCACCGACAACTGCCTGGCGGATGCCCGGCTGGATGCCAGTGAACTGTGGCTGGACCGGCGTCGGGTGTGCCTGCTGGAGCTGGTCACCGAGGCGGCGTCGTTGGTGCGGCCGGCCGGCCACAGCTGGACACTGACGTTGGAGGGGCGCGCGCCCAGCAGCGTGCAGCAGCCCGCCTGGCTGGACCCGGCGATGATGCGCATCGCCCTGTCCAATGTGATCGACAATGCGGTGAAATACGGCGACGGCGGCCCCCGGGTGGACGTGAGCCGGCGCGGCGATTTCTGGTGCATCGCCATCCGTGACCAGGGCCCGGGCATCCCCGAGGAGCGGGTGGCGGAAGTGTTCGAGCGCTACCGGCGCGGCTCCCGCTCGGAGCAACGCAGCGACCGTCGCGGCGTGGGCCTGGGATTGTACGTGAGCCGCCAGATCGCGCGGGCCCACGGCGGCGATCTGATACTGGCCGAAAACGACGCCCGGGGCTGCTGTTTTCTGTTCACCTTACCGCTGTTACCGGAGGACTCATCCGTTTGATGGACGCGCACACACCCAGGCTCGCCATTATCGAGGACAACGACGACCTGCGTGAGGAATTGCTGTTTTTTCTGCGCCACAACGGCTATGCCGCCTGGGGCGCCGACAGCGCCGAAACGTTCTGGAAGCAGTTGCACCGCAAGCCGGTGGACATGGTGCTGATCGATCTGGGCCTGCCCGGCGAGGACGGTTTCGGGGTGGTCGAATACCTCAATGAACTGCAAGGCTATGGCATCGTGATCATTACCGCCAACGGCGGCCAGCGGCAAAAACTGCGGGCGCTGAACCTGGGCGCCGATCTGTTCATGGTCAAGCCTTTGAATTTTTCCGAGCTACACCGCGCCCTGGAAAACCTGGCCCAGCGGCTGGCCCAGGAGGCCGCCCCGGAGTCGCGCCAGGAGCGCCACGGCGATGGCTCCGAGGGCTGGCGCCTGGACGCCGCCGCCGGCCGTCTGAACGGCCCCGGCGAGAGCCATCTGGATCTCTCCCAGCAGGAAACCGCGTTGCTGAAAATTCTGCTGCGCGGCACCCACCAGGTATTCAACAAGGCCGCGCTGCACGATCTGATGTTCACCCATGCGCCGCACCCGGATACCCATCGCATCGATGTGATACTCAGCCGGCTGCGGCGTAAGGCCCGCGAGCGGGGCATCGATCTGCCGATTCGCTCGATCTTTGGCAAAGGCGTGGTGTTCACCGGCACCGTGCGGGACGGCTGAGAGAGTTGAGAGTATTGAGACTGACACCCCGGCGCCGGACGGCGGATACTCATGCTCGGTACGGGTGTGTGATTGCGCCGCCCGTGTTGCATGGGGGCGAAGGCGTGATAAGGGGTAGCGTCTCGCCAGTGGTGGTGGTGCGGGATGCGCCGCTACCGGGACTGGCGACGCCGCGGGGGGCGGCGTCGCCGGTGGTGGTAAGGCCCCGGCGCTGACCGGCCGATCTCGCCCTGGCCGCCGAGGGCTTCCTAAAGACTGTTCGCCGGCCGCCGTTGCGGGCGCCCGTTGGCCTTGTTCAGACACCAGCTCTGGCGATCCCCGTCGATGGGCACGCCGCCCACCCAGCGCCGTGGCGGATGGGTATCCAGCCAGTTCTGATGACCGCTCAGCACCGCGTGGCCATGGTCGGTAATGGCCAGCTCCCGGTCCTGCCAGGGCAGGTCGTCATCGCCGTGCCAGCGCAGCACCGGTGAGGTGCCGCCGAGCAGCGGCCGCAGCATCCAGTGGAACAGGCTGTCGCCCAGGTAGGGCAGCGGCTCCCGCTCCAGCATCAGATCCCGGAAAATCTCACCGGCGGGTTTGGGCCCGCGCTCCGCCACCAGCTGCACGATCAACTGCTCACTGAGACCCAGGCCGGTTTCCTCGTCGGGCAGCTCCAGCAAATGGCGGCGCAGGGCCCGGCCCAGCATCGGCAGTGCCGGCGTATTGCGCTGGGTAAGCCGGTCCAGGGCCTCCGGGGTCTCGTCGCTGATCGATCGCCAGGCCCGGCGGCCCAGCACCAGCAGGGTCTCCTCCACCGGCTTGCGGCGCTCCCACAGCCAGCCCAGCACCTCCGGCGCCAGCTGCCCCAGGCCGACGAAGCGGCGCACCCCGGGGATCGCGTCGGTGGCCACCAGCTCCAGGCGCACCCGTGGCCAGCGGCGGCCGAAGTGATCCAGCACATAGGCCAGAATCAATTGGTCGTAGCTGTCGTGCTCGAACCACAGCACCACCCGTTCCTCGACACCCACTTCACCCAGTTCCCGGTACTCCCGACGTTGACGCTCCAGGGTCTGGTCCGGGTTCAGGTTCAGGGCCTCGGCGAGAAACCGGGAGCGTTCCTCCACGAAATGATCGTCACTGGACGGCCGTTGCACCGGGCCCACGCAAAACGGATCGGCGAAGGTCAGGCAGCGGCCGTGCAGTCCGCAGCGCGGCAGGGCCTCGCGCAGATCGTCGCCGCAGCGGATATGCACGGTGCTTTGTTCACCATCCACCAGGTCGCCGCCACGGCGTTCGGCGGCGTCCAGTTCAGCCACGTACTGCTCGAAACTCCGCCAGCCGGTAAAGCCCATCTCCCGGGCCACGGTGTGGAGGGCGTCCTTCATCTCCAGGGGCGTGCTTGCGGACGAAGTCCGGTGCAACGCCAGGCGGGCCTGGGCTCGGCCGTCGCCGTTGCGCGCCGTATCAAAAAGACGTCGCGCGTCCTCCACCGGATCGTCCAGACGAAAACGACCGTTACTGAGCGGCTCGCTTCCCTCAACGGTTACCGATGGCGTCATGGTGCCTCCCTGTGGGCCGCCGACTGGGCAGCAGCATTCAATGTGCTGAACACAGTTGATCATGAGCGCGTGGGAGTCAATCAAGGACGGGCGCGTAACGGCCGCCAGGGACCTGTTTTTATAAAGCTTTTACCCCGGCCGTCGGGAATCGCGCCTTGGCCGGTGGTGGCGCGGGGGAAGAGGGCGCTTCAGTGGCCGGCGTAGCTGTCGATCACGCGGCGGTATTGGCTGGGGGCCGCGCCGATATGTTGCTGGAAGAAACGGGTGAAATGGCCCTGCTCGGAAAAGCCCAGATCCTCGGCGAGCTGGCCGAGGGTGCCGTTGCGTTCCGTCTCCAGCCAATCGAAGGCGCATCGCATGCGGGTGTCATTGAGCATCAGCATCGGTGACATGCCGGTGTCGCGGCGGAACAGGGTGAAGAAGTGGGCGCGGGACAGGTTGGCGGCGCGGGCGGCGTTGTTCAGACAGTCCGGATCGTTGAAATGGGTGCGTAGATAATCGCAGGCCCGGCGAATGCGGGTGTCCTGGAAACCGAGCCGGGAACCGGCCCCCAGGCGGCGCAGCTGGCGCCACTCGGAGTGGTCCTCGATCAGCTCGATCAGAAAGTCGAACAGCAGCGATTCGATGCGCTCCCTGGGCACCAGCCCCGGCGAATAGGCCTCGGCGATCAGCAGGTCCGCCAGGCGCCGGTTCTTGCTGTTCAGCTCGATGCCGGATTGGGTGAAAAAGCCCGGGTGGGCGCTCAGCGCCAGGGAATGCTGGATGTCCGCCAGCCAGGGCGGCTCGATATAGAGCGCCAGGATCTGGGTGGGGCCGGCGCCGTCCTGGTGGTCGTAGAAATGCGGCTGCCAGGCGTTGACCAGCACCGCCTGGCGGTCGGTGAGCGGTACCCGGCGTCCATTGACGTTGAAGAAGGTGTCGGCGCCGGCGGCTTTTACCAGCACGTGGCACTCATGGTGGGAGTGGGTCACCAGGGTGTGGTCCATGTCGAGCAGGGCGACCCGGCCGAACGAACCGTGAAAGACGCGTTGTGCAATGGACATGGTCGGCTTCCTCCGGGGCCCGTTGACCCTACAGTTGGTCTCGTGACTTGCCGCGATAGACGCGCAGCACGTCGGCCATCACCGCCAGCGCGATCTCCGCCGGCGTCTTGCTGCCCAGGTTGAGGCCGATGGGCATCTGGATGCGGGCAATCTCCTGGTCGCTCAGCCCGCCGATGCGGCGCAGCCGTTCGGCGCGCCGCTCGGAGGTGCGCAGCGAGCCCATGGCGCCGATATAGAACGCCGGGGTGCGCACCGCCTCCATCATCGCCAGGTCGTCGATGCGCGGGTCGTGGGTCAGGGCCACCACCGCGGTGGTGTCGTGGCAGCCGCCCTCGGCGATGAATTCCGAGGGCATCACCGGCCGCACCTCGACGCCGGCGGCCAGTACGCCCTGTTTGTCTTCGCGGGGGTCGCAGACGATCACCTCGCAACCCAGTTCCACCGCGAAGCTGGCGCACACCCGCGCCACCGGCGACACGCCGGCCAGCAGCAACCGCAACACCGGGCCGACGCGGATCTCCACCCGCTCGCCGAGCAGCCGCGCGGCCTCGCCGCCCTGGTCCGCGCCCAGGGTCAGGGCGCCACTGCTCAGATCGATGTGGCGCACCCGACGGTGTTGCCCCAGCAGGGTGTAGCGCAGGGTGGTCAAATGATCGATCCAGTCCGCGCCGGGCACCCGGTGTTCCACCAGCACCTGCAGGCTGCCGCCGCAGGGCAGTTCCAGTCGCTGGCGCTCGTCCTCGGTTTCGCCGTAGCGCACCACCTGGGCCGGGGCCGGGAAATCGCCCCGCGCCAGGCCCTCGAGAAACTCCTCTTCCACGCAACCGCCGGACAGCGAGCCCACCTGGGCACCGTCGCCCCGCGCCACCAGCATGGCGCCGGGGGAACGGGGTGCCGAACCGTAGGTGGACAGCACCGTGCACAGCCACACCGGATGGCCGTCGCTGGCCCAGGACAGGGCCTGTTCGATCACCTGAAGATCAAGAGGCTGCATGGTCGTCGTCCGCCGGGCCGGTATCGGAACTGGCGCCGGTGCCGGTGTCGTTCTCGCGCCAGCGGCGCACGATGCCCAGTTCGATATCGAACAGGTCCAGCACCCGGCCCAGGCTGTGGTCGACCATCTCGTCCAGGGTTTTCGGCAGCGCGTAGAAGGCCGGCACCGGCGGCGCGATGATGGCGCCCAGCTCGGTGAGGTCGGTCATGGTGCGCAGATGGTTCCGGTGCAGCGGTGTCTCGCGCACCATCAGCGCCAGCCGCCGCCGCTCCTTGAGCACCACATCGGCGGCGCGGGTCAGCAGGGTGGAGGTGACACCGCTGGCGATCTCCGACATGGAGCGCATGGAGCAGGGCGCCACGATCATGCCCAGGGTCTTGAACGAGCCGCTGGCGATGGCCGCGCCGATGTCCTGATTGGCGTAGCACACCGAAGCCATCGGCTTCAGATCCGACAGCGACAGGCCGGTTTCGTGGGCCACGGTGATCAGCGCGGACTTGCTGACCACCAGATGGGTCTCGATGGGGGTATCGCGCAGCAACTCCAGCAGACGCACGCCGTAGATGGCGCCGGACGCGCCGGAGATGCCAATGATCAATCGTTGGGGGCGGGTGTTAACCGAGTTCATGGTCGGGATCCTGGCTGGCGCCTTCCTTGTAGAAATGAATGGCGTTAAGACCGGTGGCAAGGGTCTTGCCGATGATGTCGACGAACAGATGGGCGGCCGGCGTCAGCGGGCGCCGGCTGTCGTGCACGCAAACCATGCGCCGGGTCAGGCCGGGCCGGTCCAGCGGGTAGCCGCGCAGGGCGCCTTCTTCCAGGCCCTGGCGCAGTACCGTGGCGGGCAGCACGCTGACGTAATCGCTGCGGCGTAGAAAACTCTCGATCACGGTGAGGTCATCCAGCTCCAGCTGCGGCGTCACCTCCAGACCCAGGGAAGCGAGCGTCTGATCGATGACGATGCGCAGACCGTGCAGCCGGGACGGCAGCACCAGCTTCATATCGCGCAGGGCGGCCAGTGGTACCGGCGCGGGCACCCGCAGCCGGTTGGCGGCGCCGGTGGCCACCAGCAGTTCCTCGTCCACCAGGTCGATGCGATTGAGCCGCTCCTGCTGGAAACTCTGGTTGATCACCGCGAAGTCCAGATCCCCGGCCAGCACCCGGTCGATCAGGTTCTGGCTGTAGCCGTAGCTGACCTGCAGCTCCACGTTCGGGTGGTGCTCGACGAAATAGGCCAGGGTACTGGCCAGGGCCTGGTTGGCCGCCGAGGCGATCAGCCCGGCGTTGATGCGGCCGCTGATCTCGCCGTTGCGATGAATCAGAGTCTGCCGGGCCTCCAGCAGATCACCGAGCAGCGGCATGAACAGGCGGTAGGCCTGTTCGCCGGCCTCGGTGGGGATCATGCCCTTGGAGGTGCGCTCGAACAGGGCCTGGCCCAGCTCCTCCTCCAGCTTGGAGATCTGCATGGACAACGCCGGCTGCACGATATTGAGGCGCTGGGCGGCACGGGTCACCGAACCCTCCTCGTACAGACAGGTGAAGTACTTCAGCTGGCGTAGCTCCATGGCGGCCTCGGCGGAATGGATTCAGACCGTACCGACGTTTTGATAGACGTGTTTCAGCTCGGTGAAGTCCATCAATGCATCGAAGCCGTGCAGGCGGCCGAGGCCGCTCTTGCGATAGCCACCGGTCTCCGCCTCGGCGAACAGCTTGTTATGGTCGTTGATCCATACTGTACCATCGCGGAGCGCCCGGGCCACGCGTAAGGCGCGGGCACCGTCCCGCGTCCAGACACTGGCGGACAGGCCGAACTCGGTATGATTGGCCCGCGCCACGGCTTCCGCCTCGTCCTCGAAGCTCTCCAGCACCAGCAACGGCCCGAAAATCTCCTCCTGACAGAAGAAGGCGCCGCTGTCCCGATGGTGGATCAGGCTCGGTAGCAGGAAGGCGCCGTCCCGCAGGGCGGGATCGTCCGGCAGGCCGCCGGCGAGAATCACCTGGTCGCAGCTTTGCTCCGCCTGGTCCATGCGGCGGCCCACCAGGTCCCGGGCCCGGTGATCGATCAGTGGGCCAATGCGGCTGTCCGGCGTCAGGCCGTGGCCCAGGGGCAGGGCGGCCAGGGCGGCGCCCAGGGCCTTTTTCATGGCCTCCAGCCGGCTGGCGTGCACCAGCACCCGGCGCGCGGCGGTGCACTGCTGCCCGGAAATAATAGTGGCCGCCGCCGCCAGCCGTGGCGCGATGTCTTCCACGTCCGCGTCCTCGAACACCAGGCAGCAGGACTTGCCGCCCAGCTCCAGGGACAGCTTTTTCATGGTCGGTGCCGCGTCCTGCATGATGCGCGTGCCAGTGGCGGTGGAGCCGGTGAAGCTGAGCACATCCACCTGGGCACTGGTAACCAGATGGGCGGCACCCTGGTG
Organism: Alloalcanivorax gelatiniphagus; assembly: GCF_005938655.1. Classification (GTDB taxonomy): domain Bacteria; phylum Pseudomonadota; class Gammaproteobacteria; order Pseudomonadales; family Alcanivoracaceae; genus Alloalcanivorax; species Alloalcanivorax gelatiniphagus. Next base: position 98,086 of record NZ_VCQT01000025.1, on the reverse strand, counting down.
GCCGCTTTCCATGAATAGATTGACCACGCCGGGGGGCAGGGCGTCCAGCGCCAGCAGCGGCTCCAGAATGGCGGCGTTGAACAGGGCGGTCTGCGGCGCCGGCTTGATCACGGTGGTACAGCCCGCCGCCAGGGCCGGCGCCAGGGCGCGTACCAGCAATACCGCCGGGGCGTTCCAGGGAATGATCAGCCCGGCCACGCCGGCGGGCTCGCGGAACAGGGTGGAGAACTCCCCCGGTGCCACTTCCATGGCCGGGCCCGGGTTATGCCGCGCCAGGCCGGCGTAATAGAGGATTTCCGAGATGGCGCCGCCGATTTCGCCCAGGGACTGGGCCAGCGGTTTGCCGTTCTCCAGGGTCAGCAGGCGCGCCAGCTGGTCGCGGCGCGGCTCCAGGGCCGCCGCCCAGGCCAGCAATACCTGCTGGCGCAGACGGGGATTCTGGCTCCACAGCGGATCGGCGAAGGCGGCCGCGGCGGCCTCCACGGCGGCCCGGGCCTGGGCTTCGCCGCCTTCCGCGAAGGCGCCCAGTCGGTCGCCGTTGGCCGGGTCCAGGCTGTCCACCCAGCCGTCGCCGTCGATCCAGTCGCCATTGATGTGATGTCGTACCTGCATGTTGTTGTTCTCCTGGGAGGCATCCCAAAAAAGGCGCGGCCGCCACCCGCTAGGAGGGCGACGACCGGCACCGAGGTTAACGGGAGGGAGCGAGCCGTTGCTGCCAGTCGTCGCCGGCGGGTTCGCTGACGGCGGCGAGATCCACGTCCTGCTCACCGGGCACGCGGATACGCTTGAAGCGCATGGTCGGGGCGTCCAGGGGCACGGTGGCGTCGAAGCCCATTTTCGAACCGACCCCGTCCCGGGTGGAGGGGTCCAGTTTGGAGCCCTGGCTGTCGTGCACCAGCACCAGGTCGCGGTCGGCCTGGAAGCGGGTGGCCACCGCCCATTCCACCTCGTTGGGGTCGTGAATGTTCACGTCGGTATCCACCACCACCACGTGTTTGATGTCGTAATGGCCGCCCAGAGCACCGAGGATCACGTTCTTGCCTTCCCCTTCCGAGCGCTTGTCGATCTGTACGTAGAGGTGATAGCGGCAAACTCCACCCCGTGCCAGGTGCACGTCGCGCACCGACGGGAAGCTGCGCTGCAGGTGGGCCAGCATGGTGGCCTCGCGGGGGATGCCGCCGAGCAGCAGATGCTCCAGACCGCCGCCGACGATGGTGTGGAACAGCGGGGCCTGGCGTTGGGTAATGGCGTCCACCTCGATCACGTGCCGTTCGGCGCGCTCACCGTAATACTGTGGAAACTCCCCGAACGGTCCTTCCTGCTCGCGGGTGTTGGCCAGCAGCCGGCCTTCGATGACGATCTCCGCGTCGGCGGGCACGCGAATACGGTTGGTCACGCATTGCGCCACCCGCAGTGGCCGGCCGTGCAGGGCGCCGGCGATTTCCAGTTCGTCGTGGTCCAGCGGCACGATGGCCTGGGAGGCCATCAGGGTCAGTGGATCGTTGCCAACCACCACGGCCACTTCCAGATCCTCACCGGCGCTCTCCGTCTCCTGGAAATAGGCCAGGGTGTGGCGGGGCAGCAACAGCGCGCCCAGGCGATTGGCGCTGCTCACCTGCAGCCGGTGAATGGAGACGTTCTGCACGCCGGTGCGCGGATTGCGGCTGATCAGCAGACCGGCGGTGATGTAGGCACCGCTGTCGTGTTCGTTGTGGGTGGGAATCGGCAACTGTCGCAGCAGATCCACGTCCCGGTGCACCACCTCCTGGCAGGGGGCGTCGTCCACTTCCCGCCAGGCAATCGGATTCAGGCTGGCGTCCTGGAAACGAGCCAGCACGTCGGCGGGCGCCACGCCCATGGCCTCGGCCATCCAGCCCCGGTCGGAGAGCAAACCGGAGATCACCGGAATCGGATGGCCGCCGGGCTCAACAAACAGGGAGGCACTGTGGCTGTCGAGCCGGTTGGCAATGGCCGCCACCTCGAAGCGCAGATCGGTACCCGCACGGATCACGCTCAGCCGCCCGCTCTTCTGCAGGTGATCGAGCCAGCCGCGCAGGCTGGTGCCGGGTGGATGGCCGTCCTGATTGGCGATGGGATTCGCCGGCCCGGCGGCGTCGGAGGGCAGGGTGGGCATGTCAGCATCCTTTGTCCGTTTTTGTTTGCCGTCATGCTATAAGCCGGTCCGCCACCTTCCTATTAAGCATTTCTGATGCACTTCATCAGCAGCGGAGATAACGCCGTCCCATACGGCGAACCGGCTTGTCCCGTGATGTAAGAAAAAACACGCCAGCTTTCCATAATGTTCGGTGATCGGACGAATCACTATAAGTTAATGGGCGGCGTTCACGGCGCTGTGATAGCGTTTTTGAAGATCAGGAAATAACTAAAAACAAATACTTGCAGAAGAAAAAAGGTAGTCCGATGAAAACAACCAACGTTTGCTTTCGGGTATTGATGTGTGTCGTCGTCCTGGCGTTCAGCGCGGTGGCCGGCGCCAAGGAACTGAAACTCGGATTGATCGTCCCCGGCGATCACGCCTGGAGTCAGGCAGCCCGCGAGATGGGCAAGGAACTGGAACAGCGGACCGACGGCCGCTACAGCGTGACCCTGTTTCCCGCCGGGCAGCTTGGCAGCGAAGCGCAGATGCTTCAGCAAATGCAGACCGGTGCCCTGGACATGTCCTTTATGACCGTGGCCCAGGTGGTCAACCGGGTGCCAGAGTTCGGTGCCCTGTTCGCGCCTTATCTGGTTAAAAACGAAAAGCAGGCCGATCAGCTTCTCAGAGGGCCCGCCGCCCAGGGATTGCTGGAAAAACTGCCGGTAAAAACCGGCACCGTGGGCCTCGGCTACGGCGTCGCCGGTATGCGCATGATGCTCAATGCCTTCCCCTCCGATAACGTGGCCGCCCTGGAAGGCCGCAAAATCCGCATTACTCCGTTCCCGCCGGTGCAGGATTTCTACCGCCTGCTTGGCGCGGTCTCCACGCCGATGCCGCTCACCGATGTGTACGACGCCCTGGCCAACGGCCAGGTGGACGGCGTGGATGCCGACCTGGAACTGGTCTGGAAGCTGCGTCTCTACGAGCGCGCCAAGAACCTGCTGCTCAGCGGCCACATGATGTTTCCGGTGGTCGGTCTGGTATCCGGCCGCACCTGGGCCGGCATGAGCCAGGAAGACCGCGACGTGCTCCGTGAACTGACCCGCAAACATCTGGGAGAACTGGCCGCCTATTACATGGCGTTCGGTGAGAAGACCCGCGCCGATATCGAAAGCGAAGGTGTCAATGTGGTGGAAGCGGGCCCGGCCTACTTCGGCGACAAACTGGATCAGTGGGAAAAGATCTGGATCGAGAAAGCCCCGGTGCTCTCCGAGCTTCGCAAGGAAGCCGAACAACTCTGAGCCCACGCGGGCCGCCGATCCGGCGGCCCGTTCCCTGAACCCTCCGCCGTCAGGAAACCGCCACTATGATTCAGGCGTTGAGCAACGGCCTGGCGCGCGTCGAACGCGCTGCCGTCCGTCTTCTTGTGGTCGCCCTGCCGATCATGATTCTGGTGAATGTGTTTGGTCGCTTCTTCAAGACACCGATCTTCTGGCTCGACGAGTTGGCGGTGTTGATGATGGTGTGGCTGGCCATGCTGGGGCTGAGCATCACGCTGAAGAGCCGCGACGCGGTGGCGGTGACGCTGGTCACCGGCGCGGTACCGCCCACCGCGCGCAAGACGCTGCAGGTGCTGTCCGATCTGGTGGTGCTGGGCTTCTGCCTGGCGCTGATCGTGCTCTGCTATCGCTGGTTCAATCCGCTGCTGCTGATCAACAGCGACTTCAATATCGAAACCTTCGCCGCCGACAGCTTCAACTACATCTATCAGGAGCCCACCGAAACCCTGGGCGTGCCCAAGTTCTGGTTCTGGCTGATCCTGCCGGTGGTGTCGGTGACCAGTAGCGTGCACGCGCTGGCCAACCTGTTGCGTACCTGCCGGACCCCGGGCGCCGACTTCGTCGATCAGCCCGAACCACGGCCGTTGGCGGAGTAAACCCATGGTAGCCGTTATCTTTCTCGTTCTGCTCTTTATCGGCGTTCCCATCGCGCTGGTGCTGGCGGTCAGTGCCATGGCCTACATCGTCAGCAGTGACAACGCGGTGTTGTTTCTGTCCTATCCGCAGCAGTTCTTCGGCGGGCTCAGCCAGTACGGCCTGCTGGCCATTCCTCTGTTCATGCTGGTGGGCGAATTGATGAACGAAGGCGGGTTGACCCGCCGCCTGGTGGCCTTCGCCTCGGTGTTTCTCGGCTCAATTCGTGGCGGCCTGGCGTACATCAATATCCTAGCCAATATGATGCTGGCTTCCATCGTCGGTTCCGCCAACGCCCAGGTGGCGGTGATGTCCCAGGTGATGGTGCCGGAGATGCATCGCAAGGGCTACGACCGCAGCTTCGCCACCGCCACCACCGCCGCCGGTGCCTTGCTGGCGCCGGTGATACCACCGTCCATGCTGTTCGTGATCTTCGGTGTGCTGGCGCAGATCTCCATCGGCGACCTGTTTATCGCCGGCATCGTTCCGGGCCTGCTGATGGCGGCGGGCTTTATTCTGGTGATCGCGTTGCTCGGCTTTATCCATGAATACCCGAGAAACGAACGTCTCACCCTGCGCCAGGCCCTGCACAACGTGGTGGCCAGCATTCCCTCCCTGAGCGTGCCGGTGGTGATGATCGGCAGCATCGTCGGCGGCCTGGCCACGCCCACCGAGGCCGCCGCCGTGGGCGCCGCCATGGCGGTGCTGGTGGGCCGCTTCGCCCACGGTGAGATGAAGACCGAGCGCATGGGCGAGATGCTGCTGCGCGTCGGCATCAACAGTGGCGTGGTGCTGGCCCTGGTGGCGGCGGCGGCGGTGTTCGGCTGGGTCATCATCTACGAACAGCTGCCACAAGCACTGGGCGCGCTGATGCAAAGCATGACCTCCGACCCATTCGTCTACCTGCTGCTGTTGATGGGCCTGCTGTTGATGGTGGGCATGGTACTGGACGGCATTGCCGCCCTGATTCTGCTGGTGCCCATCGTGCTGCCGGTGGCGCAGTCCGTGTACGGCATCAACCCCTATCACCTGGGCGTGCTGATGTGCATCAACCTGACCCTGGGGCTGCTGACGCCGCCGGTGGGTGCCGCCCTTTATGTGGCTTCCCGGGTCACCGGCTGCAAACCCGGCGACATTATCAAGGCGCTGCTGCCGTTCCTGCTGGTGACGGTGCTGGTACTGCTGCTGATCACCTGGATGCCCGATCTGGTCACCGCCTTCCTATAAGGAGAACTGCTATGAATCGCATGAAGAACAAGGTCGTCATCGTCACCGGTGGCGCCCAGGGTATCGGCGCCGCCTATGCCCGGGCGCTGGCGGCGGAGGGCGCAGACGTGGCCATCGCCGACGTGCTCGACGGCAGTGCCGTGGCCGCCGAGATCGAGGAGAGCGGGCAACGGGCTCTGTACATCAGGACCGACGTTACCGATCAGGCCCAGGCCCGGACCATGGCGGAAACCGTCAAGGAACGGTTTGGCCGCATCGATGTGCTGGTCAACAACGCCGCCATCTATGCCTCCCTGCAGATGCGTCCGTTCGACCAGATCGACCTGGACGAGTGGGACAAGGTGATGGCGGTGAACGTGCGCGGCCCCTTTGTCTGCGCCCGCGCCGTGGCTCCGATCATGAAGGCGCAGAATTACGGTCGCATCATCAATATCTCCTCCGGCACGCCGTTCAAGGGCACGCCGGGCATGCTGCATTACGTCACCTCCAAGGGCGCCATCCTGACCCTGACCCGGGGTCTGGCCCGGGAGCTGGGTGAGTTCGGCATCGCCGTGAATACCCTGGCCCCCGGCCTGGTGCTCAGCGAAGGGGTGATTGCCAACGAAGCCATGCGCGACACCCTGACCGCGCCGGTACTGGCCAGCCGCGCCCTCAAGCGCGACCAGATGCCGGAAGACCTGATCGGCCCGCTGCTGTTCCTGGCGTCCGACGACAGCGCCTTCATGACCGGCGAAACCGTGGTGGTGGACGGCGGCTCGGTGATGCACTGATCCCACGCCGGCCCCGGCACCTCCATACCTCCGCCATCAATAAGATCAATAAGCATTCCAACAAATCACGATGGGAGCGGACCATGAAACCCAGTAGAGAAGAGGTCATTGTTGAAAAGTCCCATGCTTTTCGCGAGCAATACCGGGCGGCCACACCCGCCTGGTACCGGGGCGAAATGCACCTGGCGTTCACCCTGGTGTTCACCTTTGGTGTGATTCTGTTCTGCGCCACCCGCCTGGATGACACCACCTGGCCGGAATGGCTGTGCGTGGTGGTGCCCATGCTGGTGTTCGGCAACTGGGCGGAATGGGCCGGGCACCGCTACCTGCTGCACAGCCCGCGCAGCCTGTTGAAGTCCGCCTACAAGCGCCACGTGGCCACCCACCACCAGTTCTTCTCCCACCGCACCCTGGATTACCACGGTCAACGTGACTGGCGGGCGCTGCTGTTCCCGCCGTTCGCGCCGGTGCTGTTCGTCGGCGCGGCGGTGCCGCCGGCCCTGTTGCTGGGCATGCTGTGGTCCGCCAACGCCGGCTACATCGCGGTGCTGACCATGGCCGCCTACTTTCTGATGTACGAAGGTCTGCACACCGCCTCGCACCTGGAGCATCCGATTCTGGACCGCTTGCCGCTGGTGAACACGGTGCGGCGCATGCACGTGCTGCACCATAATCCGGACTTCATGCACACCCACAATTTCAACCTCACCTTCCCGCTCTGCGATGCCCTGTTCGGCACCAGTGACCTGAACAAGAGCGTGGTCGGCACCCTGTTCAACGGCCAGTCCGATGACGCCCGCAAGCCGGAGATTCAGGCCAAGCTGGATGCGCAGAAGAAACCCAGACCGGAGCGCGGTGCACCGGCGGGCGAGTGATCGCGGCTGAAGCCGCTCCTACTGTGTTCCGTGGAGCGGGATGGGCTTCAACGTTCAGCCAACCGGGCGTATTCGAGCAGATGCCCGGTTTCGCCCCCACCGGGTGCCGCCATGGCCATGGCTTTGCGACGGAACAGGCCGATATCGTGCTCGTCGGAAAAGCCGATGGCACCGTGGCATTGAATGGCTTCGGCGGTGATGCGCAGCGCGCCGGCGCCGGCCCGGGCCACGGCGGCGCGCGCCGCGGCGGCCTGCCCCTCGGTGCCCCGTGCCAGGCACGCTTCGGTCAGCAGTGCCCGGGCAGCGATCAGATCCACGTGGCAGGTCGCCATCCGGTGCTGTAACGCCTGGAAGGTGCCCAGAGCACGACCGAACTGGTTGCGCAGGCGCAGATAGTCGAGGGTGATATCGAGTGCCGCCCCGGCCAGGCCGTTCAGGTAAGCGGCCCGGGCCAGCCACTGCAGATCGCGGCCATCGGCGAAGACCGCCCGCGCCTCGTCATCCTCGGCAAGCCGGGGCGCGTCCCGCCATACCGACGGCGACAGAACCAGGCGGGTGAGGCTGCCGCCGTCCACGCAGCTCTGGCGCGTGGCCTGGATACCGGCCTGCTGCTCGCACAGCATCACCAGGCGCGCGCCGTCCTGATCCTCAACCAGAACCATCAGCTCGCTGCCCGGCGGGCAGTCCGGAATGTCGTTGATGGTCGAGGATTCCTGCGGCGCCAGCGGCTCCGGGAACAGCACCACGTTACGGTCTCCACGCAGCAGGGCGGTCAGGGCTCGGTCGGCGTTTTCGCCGCCGCAGGCGGACAGTGCCTGCGCCGACGCCACCGCGCCGATCAGCGGGTCGGGCAGCAGATAGTGGCCGGCCATGGCCGCCAGCGCGCAGGTCTGCTGCCAGCCCATGCCGGCGCCGCCGCGCGCCTCGGCCACGGCGATACCGAACCAGCCCGGTTCGGCGAAGCGCGCCCGCTGGGCGGCATCTTCATGGAAGCGCGGGTTGTCCTTGGCGTCTCGTGCACGGGCCAGGCCGCCGTGGCGTTCGGCGAACTGGCGCAGGCTGTCGGCCACCAGGGTGGAGTCGCTATCGGGGCGGTGGGTCATGAGCGGGCTCCGGTGGGCAGATTCAGAGTCTTCTGCGCGATCAGGGTACGTTGGATTTCATTGGTGCCGCCGTAGATGCTGAGGCGATGGGATTGCAGAAACATCTCGCTGTAATCCAGGGTCAGCGCGCCGTCCCGGCGCGGATCGCGGAGCGCCGCCGAAGCGCCGGCCAGCCGCTGCAGAGTGTCGAGCGTGCGCTGCACGGTCTCCGTGGCCAGCACCTTGAGGCTGGAGCAGTCCGCCGGCCGGCCGTCGTCGAGCGCCTCGGCGGCGGCCAGGTAGGCGGCGATCACCGCCTCGGTCTCGACCTCGGCCCGGGCGATGCGCTCGCGCAGCGGGCCCCGGGCGGTTTCGCGGTGTTCGGCCGAGGCGGCCAGGTGACGCAGCCGGGTCAGCGCTTTCAACGCCAGTGCCGGCGAGCCCAGGCGCAGGCGTTCCTCGTCCAGCAGGGCGGTGGCCACCGCCCAGCCCTGGTTCAAGGTGCCCACCACCTGATCCACCGGCACCCGCACGTCGTCGAAAAAGACCTCGCACAGCTCGTCGTCCCCGGCCAGGGTGGTGATCGGGCGGCGGGTGATGCCCGGCGAGGCCAGGTCGATAAGTATGAAGGTGATGCCTTCCTGGCGCCGGCGGCCCTTGCCGGTGCGGATCAGCGCGAACATCCAGTCCGCGTGGTGGCCCCAGGTGGTCCAGATCTTGTGACCGTTGATCACCAGGGTATCGCCGTCCAGCTCGCCTTTGGTGCGCAGGCTGGCCAGGTCCGAGCCGGCGCCCGGTTCCGAATAGCCCTGGCACCAGATCACGTCACCGTTCAGGATCGCTGGAAGATGACGGGCCCGTTGCTGCTCACTGCCGCGGTGCATCAGCAGCGGACCGATATGGTTCAGACCCTGGGTGGGCAGGTCCGGGGCGCCGGCCCGCGCCATTTCCTCCATCAGAATCACTTGCTCCACGGGCGTGGCCCCCAAGCCGCCGTGCTCCCGGGGCCAATGGGGCGCGATCCAGCCATGGGCGGCCAGGGTGCGGTACCAGGCCATGGCCTGGTCCGGCGGCGGACGGAAGGTAAGGTGCCGCAACGAATCGGGCAGGGTATGGGCCAGCCAGGCGGCGATGTCGGCGCGCCAGCGGGCTTGTGCTTCGGTCTCTGCTCTCAGCATATTTTTGCTCTCGGAAGGGTCGCTTCTCGATGACGGTCGTCAGGCCTGTCGGGCCTCGGCGGCTTGCGCCAGCGCGCGCTCGCGCAAAACCGGCTTGAGCACCTTGCCCAGCGGGGTACGTGGCAGGGCATCGACGAAGTACAGATATTTGGGCTTCTTGTAGCCGGCCAGACGCTGACGGGTGTGCTCGATCAGCTCCGTCTCGCTGACCCTGAGGCCGGGCACCGTCTCCACGAACGCCACCACCGCCTCGCCGAAGATCGCATCGGGAATGCCGATCACCGCCGCGTCGGCCACCGCCGGGTGCTCCACCAGCGCCTGCTCCACTTCCTTGGTGTAGATGTTGAAGCCGCCGGACAGCACCATGTCCTTTTTGCGGTCGACGATGTACAAGTAGCCGTCGGTGTCGAAGCGCGCCATGTCGCCGGTGTGCAGCCAGCCGTCGGTGAGGGCGGCGGCGCTTTCCTCCGGGCGGTTAAAGTAGCCTTGCATGGTGGTGAACCGCCCGGGGGTGCCCGAGCGCACCAGCATTTCGCCCACTTCCCCCACCGACACCTGCGTCCCCTGGGCGTTGACCAGCTTGACCTCCACGCCGGGCGTGGGCCGGCCCACGGAGCCCGGGTGGGAGAACTGCTCATCGTGTTCCAGGCTGGTGACCGATCCCACTTCGGTCATGGCGAAGAACGAGTGCAGACGGATCGCCGGCAGCAGCTCGATCAGTCGGCGTTTCAGGTCCACCGGGAACGCCTCGCCGGTGACGATCAGGTGGCGCAGGCTGCCACACCGACCGGCCTGCTCCTCGAGCAGCGGCATCAGCATGCGGCAGATGGTGGGTACCATTCCCAACGCGGTCACCTGTTCCCGCTCAATCGCCTCAATGGCGCCGGCGGGATCGAAGCGGTCCATGACGATCAGTGTGGCGCCCAGCAGCAGTGCGTTGAGCATGCGCGCCAGCCCGGTGCGGTGGGCCAGGGGTGTGGTGACCAGGAAACGGTCATCGCGGTCCAGCCCCCACTCGATGGCATTCAGAAAGCAATGCTGAACAATCAGATTGGAGTGGGTGATCAGCGCCCCTTTCGGCCGCCCGGTGGTGCCCGAGGTGTACATGATCATGCAGGCCTCGGCGTTCAGCGGCACCTCGGGCAGGGTTTCGTCGTTGGCGCGGTTCAGTTCGACCCAATTGAGGCAGCCGTCCACCGGCGCGTCCACCGCCACCCATCCGACCCCGGTGTGCCGCTGGCGAAGCGCCGCCAGGGCTGCGGCCTGGTCGGCGTGAAACAACACCAGCACCGGCTCGCTGTCGTCGATGAAGTAAGCCAGCTCCTGGGCGGTCATCCGGGTGTTGACGGGTACCACCACCGCGCCCACCGCGAAGGCGGCGAACACCGCCTGCACGAACTCGATGCCGTTGGGCAGATAGACCAGCACCCGCTGGCCCGGGGCGGCGCCGTGCTGGCGCATGCCCAGTGCCAGCGCGCGGGCCTGGCGATAAAGCTCGCCGTAGGTAACGCGCCGCCCGCCGATGACCACCGCGGTTTTTTCCGGCGAGCGGCGGGCGTGCGCCTGCAGGATGGTGTCCTGACGCATAATTCAGTGCTCCGACAAGATAAGGGGGTCCGGATCAGGCCCGGGTCAGGGCGAACGCGGGGTAGGGCTGGCCGTCGGACAAGGCGTCCCAGACCAGATGAACCGGTTTGCCGATCGCCAGCTCTTGCGGCTCGCAGTCGACGATATTGGCGATCAGGCGCACGCCCTCGTCGAGCTCCACGGTGGCCACGCACAGCGGCAGCCTGCCGTCCAGGCCCGGCCCGGGGATGCGCACCACGGTGCAGGCGTAAATCACACCGTCGCCCTTGACCGGTCGCCACTCCAGGGTGCGGCGTCCGGTGAAAATCGACACCGGGCGGGGGTAATGCTGAAAGCGCTGTGCTTCGGTGCAGTACTGCATCATCAGCCGGCCGTCCCGCGTCGCTTCCCAGAACGGTTGGGTGTCCACGTAGGCGTTGGCGCGCGGTGTCGGTCGTTGCATCGGTTTGCTGTCCATGGTCAGGCCTCCAGAATCATGGCGGAGCTGGTGCCCCAGTTGCGGGCGTAGGGGATGACGCCGATGCCGGTGACCAGCGCATTGCGGGCATCGTCCACCTGGGTGGCGCCGCCTTCCCCGAACAGTTGCCGCACCGCTTCGGCCAGGTTGAGGCCGCCGCTGGCGAGGCCCGGCTGGCCGGCGGAGATCTGCCCGCCGCCGGTATTCAGGGGCAGGGCGCCCCGGTGGGACAGATCGGTACGCAGCACGAAGTCGGAGGCTTCTCCCTTGGCGCAGAAGCCGAACGCTTCCAGCTGCATCAGAATGGCGATGGTGAAATCGTCGTAGGGTTGGAACATGCGGATCTCGGACGGCGTCAGGCCGGCCTTGCGCAGTAGCGCCGGGCCGATGCGGTCGAACCCGGATTCGGTGATGTCCGGCGTCGACTGGTTGCCATTGACGTTGGTGACCTCGGCGTAGGCCACCGGATAGGCGACACGGGTGAGGCCCAGCTGTTCGGCCCGTTTCTCGCTCATCACCAGGAAGGCATTGGCGCCGTCGCAGAACATCACGCTGTCCAGCAATCGCAGCGGATCGGCGATCACCCGGGACGCCAGATAATCGTCCATGCTCAGCGGCTTCTTGAACTTGGACAGCGCATTGGGATTGTGCAGAGCGTGCTCGCGCTGGGTGATGGCGATTTTGCCCAGAGCCTCCGGTTTCAGATCGTACTGATGGGCGTAGCGGCTCATCAGCAGACCGAAGGTGGCCGGAGGGCCCTGTACACCGGGCGGGTCCTGGAATTCGCCGCGAAAGGCGCCGTAGTTAGCCCGCCAGTCGGTGCTCGGAGCGTCCGCCGACAGCACCAGCGCGATTTCACAACTGCCATCGCGGATCGCCGACATGGCGCGGGCCACGCCACCGGTGGCGGAACAGCCGCCCATGCCGCCCAGATTCAGCCAGGTCGGCGTTAGCCCGAGGGCTTCGCACATATAGACCGCATAGAACGGATTGGAGGCTTCGCTGAGGGCGGTGGTCACCGACAGACCGTCGATCAGATCCTTGTCGATGCCGGTGCGCTCAAGCAGGCTGTCCAGGGCCTCGCCGGCGAAGTCGTAGGCACTGCGCCCGCTTTTGTAAAGCACCGGCGTTTCCGCGTAGCCGGCGATGACGATGTCTTTCTGTTTCATGGTGGTTACTCCCCACGGAACGACGGGCTGCGTTTGGCGCCGAACGCCGCCAGCCCCTCGTCCCGGTCGTGACTGAAATAAAGCATGAAGGACAGGTCGCCTTCGGCGTCCATGGCCTGGGGCAGCGGCTGGTCCAGGCCCTGATCGATGGCCAGCTTGCTGAACATCACCGACAGCGGTGCCGCGGCGCTGATGCCGGCGGCCAGCTCCCGGGCTTTGTCGAGCGCCGCGCCGGCCTCGGTGACATGGTTGACCAGCCGGTATTCCAGCGCCTCGCGGGCGCTCAGACGGCGCCCGGTCCAGATCATTTCCTTGGCCAGGGCGGCGCCGATACGGCGGGGCAGGGTGGCGGTGCCACCGCCACCGGGCATCATGCCGAGCCGCGCTTCCGGCAAACCCAGCCGGGCGTTCTCGCCGGCCACCAGCAGATCCCCCAGCAACGCCAGTTCCAGGCCGCCACCCAGGGCGTACCCTTCGATCACGGAGATCACCGGCTTGCTGTAGCGCTGCAGTTGGCGGAACAGTTGATTAACCGGCCGGGCGGTACGCCGGCGCCGATAGAAATCAAAATACTGATGCGCCTCGATGGTGAAGCCACTGGTGTCGATGCCGGCGCAGAAGGCTTTGTCGTTGCCGCGAATCAATACGCAGCTCACCGCACGATCCTGTTCCACCTCGGCGAGCAGCGAGCCGATCTCCTCGGCGGTGCGGTCGCGCAGGGTGTTCATCTTGGCCGGGCGGTTCAGAGTGACCTCCACCCAGCCATCGCGTCGCTCCATTTCTATATCTTCATAGCTCATGACAGGTCCTGATTTTCAGAGTAGTTCGGGTCGTGGCCCGCTGATTCCGTGTCGCCGCCGATGGCCTGGGCGATCTGGTCATGCAGGTCGGCCAGCGCTCGTGGATCACGGCGGGTCTGCTCACTGACGCTGAGTGCCAGGCAGACGCGCGCCGGCGCGTCCAGCACATAGATGCGGTCGGCGATGTCCAGGGCATCCTCGATGCGATGGGTAACGAACACGCAGGTTTTGCCTACTTCCCGCACGATGCGGGAAAAGTCCCGGCGCAAAACCTGGGAGGTCACGTGGTCCAGCTGGCTGAACACCTCGTCGAGGAAAATCAGCTCCGGATCCACCGCCAGGGCCCGTGCCAGAGACACCCTCTGGCGCATGCCGCCGGACAATTCGTGCACGTATTTGTGCTCGGCGCCTTCCAGCTTTACCCGCGCCAGCCAATGCAGTGCGGCTTCGCGGGCCTGGGATTTGGAATGGTTGAGGATCAGCAGGCCCAGTTCGGCGTTCTCCACCGCCGTGCGCCAGGGCAGCAGCCGGTCGGTCTGAAAGGCCACCGCCATCTTGCCGCGCAGGGCATCGAACTCCCGGGACGGGTCGGCGCCGCCCACGCGCACGGTTCCCTGGTCCGGGGCGATGGTGCCCATGGACAGGCTCATCACCGTGCTTTTACCAGCACCGGTGCGGCCAAGCAGAGCCACGATTTCGCCGCGCCGGACCGTCATCGACAGCTGATCCACCGCCAGGAAATCCCCGAAATGCTTACTCACATCCCGCATTTCGATAAAGGCGTCGCTTTGTGTCGTGGTCGTAGGGGTTGCTATCGGATTCATCGTACTTTGGCCTCCGCCCGCCATTTGAGAACGTGCCGTTCCACCAGGTTGAGCAGCGACTGCAGCACCAGATTGAGAACCACCAGCAGGAAGGTCCAGGCCAGCACATAGTCGATGCGGAATGTGGATTGGGCCAGGCTCATCCGTGAGCCGATCCCCACCGCCGAGGCCACCAGCTCGGCGAAGATCACCATGCGGATCGCATAGCCGATCACCGATTTGGTGGTCATGAAGACGTACTGGACGATGTGCGGTATCACCAGATAGCGCATCAGTTGCCAGCGCGAGGGACGGAAGCTCTCCATCATGTCGACCCATTCCTTGGGCATGGAACGCACCCCTTCGTAGACGTTGAGCGCGTAGAAGGGCAGCAGAATCACGGTAAGAATGAAGAAGATGCGAGCTTCCGGGTCCTTGAACCAGAACACCGCCACCAGCATCCAGGAGAGTGCCGGAATACCGGTGTCGATGATCACCAGGGAATTGAGGTAAGGGCCGAGCCGTCGGGAAGTGCCCATCAGCAGGCCGATCAACACCCCGAGCAACATGGAAAAGCCCACCGCCGCGGCCAGCCGCAGCAGCGTTACCGAGACGTGGTGCCAATCGCTGGTCAGCAATTCCAGCACCGCCTGGCCGACCACCAGCGGCGACGGCATGATGAACGGCGGCACGAAACGGCTGGCCACTTCCATGGCCAGAATCAACAGCACCGAGACCACGCACAGGGCGGTCAGGTCCCGCCGCCGGCCCGGCCTGGCCGCCGGGCGCGCGGCGGCCCGCGCGCCCAGGCGGGAGGGTGTCACGGATGAGGCGGTGCGCGCGGGCTGACTCATGCCGCGAAGAACCCGTCGTCCAGTTGGCGCGGCAGGGACCCGTTACGGATCAGGAAGCCGGCGGCGGTGCGCACCGCGTCGCGACCGTCCGGGGTGCTCATGGAGAGGTGCTTGAGCGCCATGCGACCGGAGGTGATCGCCAGCTTGAGGACCTCGGTCGGAAAGCCGGAGCGCTCGGCGGTCAGGCCCACGGCTTCATCCACGTCGCCCATGATGCCGTTGACGCAGGCACCGAATGCCTGGTCCAGCCGCTGCACCAGCTCCGGATCCCGCTCGGCCACTTCCCGGCGCACGGCGATGCCGAAGTAGGGCAGCTCCTTGCCAAGACGCTTGCGGTACTCGTCGCCGGCGTTGTACAGCACCCGCATATCCGGCGCCTTGACCAGGCCGGCGCTGATGTTGGGTTCCCAGGACAGCACCGCATCCGCACGATCGGCCATGGCCAGGGTGACGGCGGCGGCGGGATTGTCCACGTTCTGGACCCGCATGTACTGTTCCAGATCGATATCGTGCAGTTCCTTGATCACCGCGCGCATCATCCGATAGGTACCGCTGGATTGCGGCGCCGCGAAGATTTTTCCCTTGAGCGCTTGCAGGGTGCCCTCGCCGCCGCTGGGCGTGAGAATGTTGATCATGCTGCCGGTGCTGATCCCGCAAACGAACTGCACTTTGACGCCGGCCAGATAGCGGGCGGCGAAAGTGTCCCAGCTGCCGATACAGACGTCGTAATTTCCCGCGATAAAGTCGTTATAGTAGGTACCTACGGAGGCATAGGTAGTAGGCTTTTGAAGATTAAGCCGGTACTCCTTGTCGAGGCCCTTGGCGCGTAGATATTCCGAAATAAGAATGGTGAAGCCGGGCATCAGATTGGCCCAGCTCAGGCTGGCGGCCTGGGCGCGGCTGAGAGCCGGCAGGCCGATACTGGAAGCGCAGAGGCCGAAGGCCAGACTCTGTGCCGTGCCGCGAAGAAACTGTCGCCGATTGATATTTTGCATAGTGCTCTCCGATCCGTACCACGGGCGCTGTGCGGATATCCGTCGCGCCCGGGCACCGTGTATTTGTTGGAATTTTTAATCGGTGTTTTTTGCTACTTCTTGTCGTGATTAAGCTAGCAGCGCCCCCACACGGCGCCTAGCGCAGTAAGCAGGACACGGTGTTCGAATAATGGAACGCTCGGCGCCGTTATCCGTGTTTCAATTGATAAGAATTCGGGCAATCTGACGCCGGGCAGGATCGGCTGGCCTTTGTGAGGGGTACGCGGATGCATCACCGTTTGGACCTGAACACGCTCAGGCTTTTCTGTGAGGTCGCGGAGGCCGGCAGCATGACCCGTGCCTCCGAGCAATTAAGAATTTCCAAATCCACCATCAGTCGCCGGCTCGATCAGCTCGAGCAGCACTTCGGTGCCTTGCTGCTGAAACGGGGCGCCAAGGGGCTGGCATTGACCGAGATGGGGTCGGTGCTCTACGAGCAGGTGCAATGCCTGGTGTCGGAGATTGAGGAAATCGGCGTTAACGCGGCGGAACTGCAGGCCGGGCTAAGCGGCTCCCTGCGCGTCAGTATTCCGGTGGATTTCGGGGTCGGCTGGATCAGCCGTGCCATCGCCGGCTTTGTGTTGCGCTACCCGGAAGTCAATGTTGAGGTCGAGGTGAACAGCCGCGAGGTCAATCCGCGGGACGACCCCTATGACCTGACCATACAGCTGGGCCCGCTGAAGGAATCCAACCTGATCTACCGTCGTCTCGCCACCATTACCCGTGGCGTTTATGCCAGCCCGGATTATCTGCGGCGACGGGGCACGCCCCGGGCGGTGGAGGATTTCGCCCTGCACGATTGCGTGACCACCGATCAGCAGCGACAGAACGGGGTGTGGACGTTCCGCAATCAGATCAAGCACCAGTTTATCGAGGTGCAGGGCAAGGTGGTGGTGAACAATATCGCGGTGGCCCGGGAGCTGGCCATCGACGGGGTGGGGTTGAGCATGTTGCCGAACGTGATGTGCCGTAACGATGTAAAAAGCGGGCGGCTGGTGCGGGTGCTCACGGCCTGGGAAAGTCCGCCGGTGGAAGCCACCGCGCTGATACTCAGCCGCACCCGGGTGCCAGCGCGCACCCGGGCGTTTCTGGATTATCTGTCCGAGCGGCTGACCGATGAGCTGTAATGGCTGATCGCGGCTGACACGGTGCGCCGCCCGGCGGCTCGCCGTGGATATCGCGGTTGAAGCCGCCTCCTACCCCGTACCGTAGGAGCGCATATCGCGGCTGAAGCCGCTCCTACCCCGTACCGTGGGGGTGGATATCGCGGCTGAAGCCGCTCCTACCCCGTATCGTAGGAGCGGCTTTAGCCGCGATTCAGGGTTTCAGAATCGACGGGTCGATGGGCAGCTCGATGAGAAACGGACGATCCGCCTCCAGGGCCCGTTCAAACACCGCCGGGAAATGCTCGCTGTTTTCCACCCGTTCCGCCTCGGCCCCGAAGGCGCGGGCCAGGGCGACCAGGTCCGGATTAACCAGGTCGGTGCCGTAGCGCCGGCCCGGGTATTGCCGCTCCTGGTGCATGCGGATGGAACCGTAGGAGCCGTTGTTAACCACGATAACGATCACGTTGGCGCCATATTGCACGGCGGTGGCCAGTTCCTGGCAGGTCATCAGAAAGCAGCCGTCGCCGGCGAAACACACCGCCGGCCTTTGCCGGTCGGCGAGCTTGGCGGCGATCGCCGCCGGCAGGCCATAGCCCATGGAACCGGAGGTGGGCGCCAGGGCGCTGCCGAAGGCACGGAACGGATAGAAGCGGTGCACCCAGAGGGTGTAGTTGCCGGCGCCGTTGCTGATCACCGCCTCCGGCGGAAGTCGCTGGCCGAGCCATTCCACCACCCGGGCTAGTTGCATGGGGCCGGGGGCTTCGGTGGGCCGGGCCCAGTTCCGGTACACCTGGCCGGCCCGTTCCAGCCAGGTCCGGCGCTTGTCGTCCAGCGGCCGGTCGGCGCGCAGGGAGACGGTTTCGGCGAAACCCCGCACCCCGGCGCAGATCGCCAGATCGGTGTGATAGACGCGGCCCAGTTCTTCCGGCTGCGGGTGCACATGGATCAGTTGCTGATGGGGGCGGGGCACCTCCAGAAGTTGATAGTGGCGGGTGGTGATGTCGCCGAGCCGGGTGCCCACCGCCAGGATCAGATCCGCTTCCTCGATCAGCGCCGCCAGGGCCGGGTTCATACCCAGCCCGGCGTCGCCGGCGTACAACGGATGGCTGTTGTCGAAGCGGTCCTGACGGCGGAAGCCGGTGACCACCGGCAGTCCATGGACCTCCGCGAAACGGCGCAGTTTGTCGTGGCTTTCGGCGTCCCAGCCGGAGCCTCCGAACACCGCCAGCGGGCGGCGCGCCGCCGCCAGCCGGCGTTCCAGGGCGCGCACCTCGCGCACCGCCGGATAACTTTGCGCCGGCGTTACCGCGGCGGTGTTCACCGCCGCCACCGATTCATAGAGCAGGTCCTCGGCCAGGCCGATCACCACCGGTCCCTGGCGGCCGGAGCGGGCGGTGGCGAAGGCGCGGCCCAGATATTCCGGCAGCCGCTCGCTGTGCTGCAGGTCCACGGCCCACTTCGCCACCGAACCGAACAGCGCCTGCACGTCCACTTCCTGCCAGGCTTCCCGTTCCTGAAAGCCGCTCGGTACCTGGCCAACGAACACCAGCAGCGGGGTCGAGTCCTGGGCCGCCACGTGCAGGCCGGCCAGCGCGTTGGCGCTGCCCGGGCCACGGGTCACGAAGCACACTCCGGGCCGGCCGGTGAGCTTGGCATGGGCCTCGGCCATCATGGTGGCGCCGCCTTCCTGACGGCACACCACCAGTTCGATTTCCGGGGCGTCGTGCAGGGCGTCCAGCACCGGCAGAAAACTTTCTCCCGGTACCGTGAATACCCGGTCCACGCCGTTGCGACGCAGCAGGTCGACGATCACCTGGCCGCCGGTGCCTGTAGGCGCGTTGCTCGCCGTCATTGCGCTTTCGCCGCTTCCTGGTAGTACTTCTTGGCGCCGGGATGCAGCGGCACCGCCAGATTTTCAGCGGCGGCGGCGCCTTCCAGGGTCCAGCCGGCCATGGAACCGAACGAGCGCTGCACGCTTTTACGGCCTTCCATGATCGCCTTGGTGATCTGGTAGGCCTCTTCGTCCGGCATGTCCGCGTTGGCGTAGATGGAGGTGCTGAAGCCCACGCCCTTGACGGGCTCGCTCTGACCCTCGAACAGGTCCGCCGGCATGGTGGCCGGGGTGAAGCCGTATTTTTCCAGGTAGGCGATGGCGTCGTCGCTGAGGCTCAGGAAGCGCTGGCCGGGGGTGATCGACAGCTGCGAGGTGTTGGGGTGGCCGGCGGTGGTGATGCCGATGATCATGTCCAGCTTACCGTCACCGAACTGGTCCTGAAGAATGCTCAGGCTGGAGCGGCTGACGCTGCCGCCGAACGATTCGATGTCTTCGTAGCTGAGGCCATTGGCGGCCAGGATCAGGCGCGCGATGTATTCATTGAGACTGCCCTGGGGGCCGGTGCCGATGCGCACCGCCAGCTTGTTGTTCTTGATCTCAGCCAGGCTTTTGATGGTGCTGTCGTTCTGCACGGTGACGCGCTGATAGTACTGGTCCAGGCCACCCACAAGACCGCGAATATTGTCGATCTTTTTGTCGAACGGGCCGAAGCCGCGCTCGGCCCAGGACGCCACCGGCGGGAAGATCAGCGCCACGTCGGTGCGCTTGGCGGTGAGCAGCTTGGTGTTGGCGATGGCCATGGGCGTGCCCTGGATGTCCACGGTGGAACCCTGGGGCAGGCCGGCCAGCATTTCCGTGCGCAGGGCACCGGCGTAGGCGTACCAGGTGGTGCCGGTGGGGCCGGCGGCGAACTTGACCTTGACCGGGTCGGCGGCCCGGGCCGCGCCGGTCAGCGCCAGTAGGGCGGTGAACAGGGCGATGGCGAAATGCCGTAGGGTGAGATGTCGCATTTTTTGTTCTCCTGATTATGGAAAGTCGGGTCGAAGGTTATTCCCGGGCGGTGGCGGCCGGCTCGGGCTCCGCCGCCGCGCGGCGGCGCCACAGCTGGCCACCGAGCACCAGCGCCAGCAGCACCAGGCCGACCAGAGAGGCGGTCAGTTTGGGGGTGATCAGCAGTACCGCGGCGGCCAACAACAACAGCGATTCCAGCCTGGAATTGCGAGTACGCAGGAAGCCGGCCACGCAACCGGCCAGGGCATAGCAGCCGATGGCGGCGGTGACCGTGGCGGTGACGATCCGGGCCCATTCGCCCTGCAGCAACAGCGCCGGGCTGAAGGCGAAGGCGAACGCCACCAGGAAGCCGGCCAGGCTGTAGCGGAATGCGGCCCAACCGGTTTTCCAGACGTCCGCCTTGGCGATGCCGCCGGCGACGAAGGCGGCCAGTGCCACCGGTGGTGTGACCATGGACAGGGCGGCGAAGTACAGCACGAAGAAGTGCGAGGACAGCTGCGGCACGCCCAGCTTGTCCAGGGCCGGAATGGCGAGGATGGCGCCCATGATGTAGGCGGCGGTGGTAGGCATGCCCATGCCCATCACGATCACCATGATCATCACCAGCAGAAGAGCCGGGATCATCATGCCGCCGGACAGGGTGGTCACGAAGGTGCCGAAGGTCAGGCCCAGGTTGGTGCTGGAAGCGATGCCGACCACGATGCCGGCGCCGGCGCAGGGGATCGCCACGGCGATGGCACTGCGCGCGCCGGAGTCCAGCGCCTGCACCGAGTCGGCCACCACCGAGCGGACGGCGCCTACCAGGCCGTCGAGGCCGTGCTCGCGCAGGCCTTCCCAGCCGCGCGTGAACAGCCCCAGGAACACGGTCAGCCAGACTGCTTCCAGGGTGGCGGAGCTGAGCGCGCGGCCGGCCATGATCTGGTACACCAGCACGCCCACCGGGATCAGCAGATAGAGCCGCTTCAATACGCTGCCCCAGTCGGTGTCCAGTTCCGCCTTGGTCAGGCCGCTCAGGTTGTTGCGGCGGGCCAGCAGATCCACCACGAAGTACAGCGCCAGGTAGAACAACAGCGCCGGAATGATCGCCGCCAGCGCCACCTCGGCGTAGGGGATGCCCATGAACTGGGCGATCAGGAAGGCGGCGGCGCCCATCACCGGCGGCATCAACTGCCCACCGGTGGAGGAGGTGGCCTCAACGGCGGCGGCCTGCTCGGCGCGCATCCCGGAGCGCTTCATGGCGGGAATGGTGAACATCCCCATCACCGCCGCGTTGGCGGTGGCGCTGCCACTGACCGCGCCGAACAGGGTGGAAGAGACGATCGATACCTTGGCCATGCCACCACGCAGGCGACCCACCAGCAACATGGACAGATCCATGAACAGCTGGCCGCCGCCGAATAGCTGCAGGAAGGCGCCGAACAGCAGGAAATAGAACACCTGACCGTAGGAGACGATGCTGGGAATACCGAACACGCCCTCGTTTTGCATGGTCTGCAGATCGATAAAGGTCTCGAAGAACGACCGGCTGGGCTGGCCGTCGTGGCCGATAATCCGCAGCAGCGGCACTTCGCGCAGCAGCGGGCCACAGAACTGGTAGACCAGGAACACCAGGATCACGGTGGTCAGGCCCATGCCCAGGGAGCGGCGCACCGCTTCCACCACCAACGCCATGGTGACCACGCCGACCACCAGATCGGTGGTGGTGGGCAGATCGACCATGGCGATGCGGGTGATCAGGGTGTCGCCGCTCAGGTAGTAATGAACGGCGATGGCGGCGGCCACCGCCACCAGCAGGTAGTCACTGGCGCGGCTCACGCCGAAGCCGCCGCTGTGCTCTTCCTGGCGAGGGGTCAGCGGGTGAGTGATGAAGGTCAGCATGACGCCGAACATGACATGGATCGGCACCGCCACGATCAGCTCCAGCGGCGTGCCATAGACCATCCAGATCTGGAACAGGGCCCACAGCAGTGCCACCACGCTGCCCGGGTTACAGTACTTTCTCATGCCTGTGTCTCCTGGCGCCGGGCGGCGCCGAGTTCACCGAGCAGGGCGGAGGTGGCCACGCCCAGCAACAACGCCCAGAACGGCGAACTGATACCGAGCAGGGAGAACTTGCTCATCGCCACGGTCAGCGCCACGAAGGCCCCCACCTGACAGGGACCGTTCTTGCGGAACGCCTGCTGGAAGGCGCCCAGCAGCACACCGATCATGGCCAGGCCGGCGATCACCATGATCAGTGCTTTCGGCAGGGCGAGAATGAAAGGCACCGCGAAGCCCGCGAACAGCCCGAAAAGAATGAACAGCACGCCGTTGACCACCGAGGCGCCGTAACGCAGCCGGGGGTCCTCACCGGCCTGTTCGGAGGAACAGATGGCGGTCATCGGACCGGCGATATTGGCGTTATGGCCGCCGCACAGACCGGCCAGCAGGCCGCCGATGCCGCTGGCGATGGTCATGGCGTTGACCGGCGGCCGGTAGCCCTCGGCCATCAGCACGCCGATGGCCTGGGCGTTCTCCGCGCCGATCACCAGAGCGGTGAGCGGTACCGAGATGGCGAAGAACGCCTGCCAGGAGAATGCCGGCGTGGTGAAGGCCAGCATCACCAGCTCCAGGGACACCTGGGCGGTTTGCAGCTCACCGAACCACAGTGCCATGGCCAGACCGACCACCCCGGCCACCAGCACCGGCGGCACCGAGCGCAGCAGGCGGCCGGTGAGAAAGAAGGCGAGGGCGGCGATGCCGGCCACCCAGGGGTCCGCCACCACTGAGTCCACCGCGCCGGTGGCGAAGCGGAACAGGGCGCCGGCGATCATCGCCATGACGATGGGCACCGGCAGCCAGCTGGCCAGGCGGCCGATCAGACCACTGAAGCCCAGGGCCAGCACCAGCAGCCCGCTGGCGATAAAGGCGCCCACCGCTTCGTTGAACGGAATCATCTGCAGGGAGGCGGCCAGAATGGCGGCGCCGGGAATGGTATAGGCGCCGCTGATCGGCAGACGATAGCGCAACGCGAAGAACAGGCTGATCAGACCGCCCAGCACATAGATGCCGAATAGCCAGGCCACCGTCTGAGCGTTGGACAACCGCCCGGCCTCGGCGGCGTTCATAACGATCACCGCCGGGCCGGTGCAGCCGAATAACGCCGCCACCACCCCGGTGCTGAGCGTGCGGCTGTTGAAGGCGGCACGCAGAGGCGGACGGTTTCGTGCGCCGGTATCGAGGGGCACTTCGTGGGGCATGCTAAGCCTCCGTTTTTGTTATCAACCGGGTGTTATCAACCGAATGTTGTTATCCACCGGGCGCGGGCCGGCCCGGGCTGCTGTTGAGTGTGTGGTTCGGGCCTATTCGCCTTTGAACACCGCCGGGCGCTTGGCGTGAAACGCCTCCACGCCTTCCTTGAAATCGGCGGAGCTGCGCAGGCGGCTGTAGCAATGGCCTTCCATTTCGATGGCCACTCTCAGCGGCGAGTCCTCGTTGTCGTTGATCAGTTTTTTGGCGGTGCGCTGGGCCAGCGGCGAGAAGCGGCGCAGCTCTTCCACCAGGGCGTCGGTGGCGCTTTCCAGCTCGTCGTCCGGCACGCATTCGGTGACGAAGCCCCAGGCCAGGGCCTGCTCGCCGCTGATCCGCTTGGCGCGCATGACCATGTGCTTGGTGCGGGTGATGCCGATCATTTTCTGCAGCCGCGCGGAGCCTCCGGAGCCGGGGATCTGACCCAGGTTCTGTTCCGGCAGCGCATAGCGGGCGGTCTCCGAAGCGATGCGGAAATCGCAGGCCAGCGACAGCTCGAAGCCCACGCCGAAGGTGTAGCCCCGATTGGCGACGATCACCGGTTTGCTGCAACGCTCGGCGGCGGCCACGTTCCAGGCCAGTTTGGAAACGTGCTCCGGGGAGGCTTCCAGAAAGCCGCGGATGTCACCGCCGCTGGAAAAATGCTGGCCCTCGGCACGCACCACGATGACGCGCACGCCGGGGTGCGCGTCCAGCGCTTCGAACACCTGGCGCAGATATTCCCGCTGGCTCATGGCGATCACGTTGTAGGGCGGGCGGCTCAGGATAATGTCACCGCGCTCCTGGTCGGTGCGCAGTTCCACCTTGAAGCCGTCGAACTCGGTATTCAGAAACTTTTCAATCTCGGACACGTTCATCGTGTGGTTCCTTTTCTGGGTCATTCAGGGCTGTTCCGCCGGTTGCGGGTCGCTGTAGTCGGCCACCAGCACGCGGCGCAGGATCTTGCCCACCGGGGATTTGGGAATCTGTTCAATGAATTGGTAACGGCGTGGCCGTTTGAAACGGGCCAACCCGGAGCTGACGCAATGGGCATCCAGCAGCTCTTCGGTGATCGGCTCGCGCAGCTTGATAAAGGCGGTGACCAGCTTGCCCCACTGCTCATCGGGCAGACCCACCACGGCGACTTCCTCCACGGCGGGGTGCAGGGAAAGCACGTTCTCGATTTCCGCCGGGCTCACGTTCTCGCCGCCGGTGATGATCAGGTCATCCACCCGGCCGGTGACGAACAGATCGCCGTCGTTGTCGAAAAAGCCGGTGTCGCCGGTGAAGTACCAGCCTTCGCGGATCGATTTGGCGTCCGCGTCCGGGCGGCGCCAGTAACCTTCAAACGCTTCGTCGCTGGCCAGGTCGGCGATGATCTGGCCCTCCTCGCCGGCCGGCACCACATCGGCGGGGGAGTCGGCGCTCAGGTGCACCACCCGGATGCGCTGGTTGAGCGCGCTGCGACCGGAGGAGCCGGGCTTGCGGTTGGCGGCCTGATCGATGGTGAAGGTGTACACCTCGGAGCTGCCGTAATGATTGACGAACAGATCCGGCTGAAAGGCTTCCTGCACGCGGCGCATCAGACCGTCGCTCATGGGCGCCCCGGCGAAGCCGATCTTGCGCACGCTGGCGACCCGCTCCGGGCTGAACGCCGGGTGTTCGATCAGCATGTGGTAAAGGGTGGGCACCAGGTACAGGTTGCTGATGCGCTCGCGCTCGATGGCGTCCAGGGTGGCTTCCACGTCGAACCGGGGAATGCACACGAAGTGCCCGTCCAGCAGCGCCATGGACAACAGCGACCGCACCCCCATGGTGTGGTACAGCGGCATCACGCCCAGCGTGCATTCTTCCTGGCTGTACAGGTTCTGCGCCACATGGGCGAGGGCGGCGGCGCGTTCGGCGCGGTGCCGGCGTGGCACCCCCTTGGGGCGGCTGGTGGTGCCGGAGGTGTAGAGCATCAGTGACCAGTCCTCCGGACCGGCGCGCAGGATGGTGCCGGTGGGCGCCCGGGCGCACAGCTGGTCGAAGCGGTGGCTGTCCTGGAACGCCGCGTCACCGATGCTGACACAGGGGATCGCCGGGTCGCCCATGGCGCGCACCGCCTCGAGCACCGATTCGTCGTGAACCAGGGCGCGGGCGTCCGCGTTTTTCAGGGTCCAGGCCAGGTCCTCGGCGGTGCAGCGCCAGTTGAGCGGGGTCATGACAATGCCGGCGAACTGGCAGGCCCAATGCAGCGTGGCCATCTGCCAGCGGTTCTGCATCGCCGCCACCAGATGGTCCCCCTTGGTCAGTCCCAGGTCCTGCAGCCCCTGGGCGGCGCGCTGAATGACATCGAACCAGTCCTGGTAACTGAGGCGTTGGCGGCCGTCACTGACCGCCGTCGCCTGGGGGCGCCGTTCCACGGCCGCCAGAAAGCTGCGTCCAAGATCAAACATCGTTGGGGTTCTCCGAAGCATTTTGTTGTGATTCGCCGCTTTGGCGTTGGCGGGCTACCTCCAGCACCGCGCGCACGATGCCGGTGTAGCCGGTGCAACGGCACAGATGCCCGGACAGCATGTCGCGCACCTGCGCTTCGTCCGGGTCCGGTACCTTTTGCAGAAATTCCACGCAGGACATCAGAATGCCGCTGGTGCAGAAGCCGCATTGCAGAGCGTGATGGCGGCTGAAGGCCTGCTGCAGGTCGTTCATCACGTCGTCCCGGGCCAGGGATTCCACCGTGTCGATGCGGCGACCGTCCGCCTGCACCGCGAGCATCAGGCAGGAGCGCGAGGCGACGCCGTCCACCAGCACCGTGCAGGCGCCGCACACGCCGTGCTCGCAGCCCACGTGCACGCCGGTGGCGCCCAGCTCGTGGCGCAAAAAGTCGCAAAGCTGGGTGCGCGGCTCGGCGCGGCCATGGCGGGTTTCGCCGTTCAGTTCCAGTTCGATCTCACTGCGCTGTTCAGCGGGGGCGTGCATGGGAAGGCTCCTCGATCAGTCGCTGGCCCAGTTCGCGCACCAGCTGGCGCCGGTAGGCCGCGGAGGCATGAACGTCGTCCTGGGCGCCCAGCGACCAGGCCAGGGTGTTGAGGGCATCGGGCAAGTCGTCGCCCAGGGGCAGCGTTTGCGCCACCGGCCGGTCGGCCACGCCGCCCACGCCCAGGTGGGCGCCGTCGTCGCGCAGGCACAGGGCCAGGGCCACCAGGGCGAAGTCGCCGTGACGCATGGCGATCTCCTGGAAGCGGTAGTCGGTGCCGTCCTGCGCCAGCGGGAAGCGCACCTCGCTGATCAATTCCCGGGGCTGGCGGTCGGTGGTCAGCAGACCCTGAAAAAAGTCCGCCGCCGGCACTTCCCGCCGTTTGCCCTTCAGCGATTCCAGCACCACGCTGCCGCCCAGGGTCACCAGGCAAAGCGGAATCTCCGCGCTCGGGTCGGCATGGGCCACGGAGCCGCACACGGTGCCCCGGTTGCGGGTCTGGAAGTGGCCGATCCAGGGCAGCGCCTTGGCCAGCAGCGGCACTTCCCGGGCCAGCTCGGCGCGGTCGGTGAGCTGCACCTGGCGCACCGCCGCGCCCACCGCCAGATAACCGCTTTCGTTGCGGATCCGGTTGAGTTCCTCCACCCGGTTGATGTCGACCACCACCTTGGGCTGGGTGAGCCGCATATTGAGGGTGGCCATCAGCGACTGGCCGCCGGCCAGCAGCCGGGCGTCCTCGCCGTGTTCGTGGAGCAACCGCAGCACTTCCTTTTTGCTGGAAGCGCGCACGTAATCGAACGACGCCGCCTTCATGATGCGTCTCCCTTGCCGAGCAGCCGCGCGATCAGCGCGCGCAGCCGTTGCCAGAGGCCGCCGCCCACCGGCTTGCCGGTGAGGCGCTGGGCGAGCCGGTTGAACACCTGGCCGATAATGATTTTCGAGGCGCTTTGCAGCATGCGGCCGCCCACCGCCGCGATCTTGCCGCCCACGTCCACCTCGTAGACGTACTCCAGGCGGGTGTGGCCGTTGTCCAGTTCCACCAGGGTCACGTGGGCGCTGCCGGAGGCGGAGCCCATGGCGCTGTCGCCGGAGCCGGACAGCCGCAGGGAGCGGGGCGGGTCCAGGTCGCTGAGCCGGACCCGGGCGGCGAAGCGCGCCTTGATCATGCCCACGCCCACGGTCACGTCGGCGCGGTACTGGTTGTCGCCTTCCAGCTCCAGGGCATGGCAGCCGGGAATGATGGCGCGCAGGGTTTCCGGATCGAGCACGGTGTCGTAGACGGTTTGCGGCGACGCCGGCACCACCACCGAGTCCCGCGCCTGCAGGGCCGGCCCGCCGGCGCGGGGCGCGGCCAGCGGCTCCAGCCCTTCCGGCGCCGGCGGCTCGTCGATGCCGATCAGGCCGCGCACCCGGGACGGGGTCAGCGGCAATTGGATGTCGTCGCGGCCCAGGGCGTCGGCCACCGCGTTGGCGATGCACACCGGCGTGCTCATGTTGTTGCCTTCGCCCACGCCCTTGGCGCCCAGCGGCGTGAACGGGGAGGGCGTTTCGGTGTGCAGGATCAGCGGTTCCACCGCCTCCGGGGCGGTGGGCAGCAGGTAGTCGGCCAGGGTGCCGGACAGGAAGCTGCCGTCCTCGCCGTAGGCGAACTCTTCCATCAGCGCCACGCCCAGGGCCTGGGTGAAGCCGCCACGGATCTGACCGTCCACCAGCATCGGGTTCAGCAGGCGGCCGGCGTCGTGGCAGGTCACGTAGCGGTCGATGTGGACCTCGCCGGTGACCCGGTCGATCTCCACGCCGCAGTAATCGAAGATAAAGCCGTGGCACAGGGAGCTGTTGATGTGATCGTCGTCGTCCGGCGCCTCCAGCTGGGGCGGCGTCCAGAAGGCGGTCTCGCGCAGGCCGCCGCTTTCACTGTCCGGCAGCAGGGCGGGGGACCAGTGGGCGGTGCCGGCGACACGATGGAAGCCCAGGCTGGGGCCGTCCTCGATAAAGACCTTGCCGCCGGCGAAGCGCACCTGCTCGGGGTCGGCTTCCATCAGGGTGGCGGCGATGTTGGCCAGCCGCGCGCGCACCTGCAGCGCCGCCTTGTGCACGGCGCCGGCCACGGCGCCGGCGAAGCGGCTGGAATAGTTGCCGGAGGCGATCGACCAGGGGTCCTTGCCGGTGTCCAGCTCCACATTGACCAGGATGCTGGCCGGGTCCACGCCCAGCACCTCGGCCACCACCTGGGCGACCACGGTCTGATGACCCTGGCCCTGGGGCGTGGAGGAGACGTGCGCGGTGATGCCGCCGAGCGGATCGATGCTGAGGGTGGCGGTGCTGACAGCGCCGTTCTTCGGGCCCGCCTTGGCGCGCTGCTCCGGCGTCAGGGCGGTGGTGATGTAGCCCATATTGGAAATCGACGGCTCCACCACCGCGCACAGGCCCACGCCGTACAGCTTGCCCTCGGCCCGGGCCTGGTCACGGCGCCGGATCAGCTCGTGGTAGCCGCCGTCGCGCAGGGCCAGGTCCACGGTGCCGGGGTAGTTGCCGGAATCCAGCAGCGCCCCGGAGGCGGTGCGGTAGGGGAAGGCGTCCGCCGGCAGCAGGTTGCGGCGCATCACGTCCAGCGGATCCAGGTTCAGTTGCCGCGCCACCTGGTGCATCAGACGCTCCAGGGCGAAGTACATCTGGCCGCCGCCGAAGCCCCGGTTCAGGCCGCTGGGCAGTTTGTTGGTGAGCACCACCCGGTTGCGCACCGACAGATTGCGGATGCCATAGGCGCCGGTCAGGTTGCCGTGCATGCGATAGAAGGTGGCCGGCTCCGGCGCGCGCAGATAGCCGCCGCAGTCGTCGATCTGGTCGTAGCGCAGGGCGGTGACGCGGCCGTCCGCGTCCACCGCCGCCTCCATGTCCGCCACCCGGTTGGTGGCGCTGGAGGAGGCCTGCAGGTGCTCCAGCCGGTCCTCCACCCATTTCACCGGGGCGCCGGCCTTGCGCGCCGCCAGGCCCATCAGCACCACATAGCTGAGCACGCCCTGCTTGATGCCGAAGCTGCCGCCGGAGTCCGGCGGCGTGCGCAGCCGCAGCCGGTTGCTGGTCACGTTCAGCGCCCGCGCCATCACCGAATGCAGCGCGTAGGGGCCCTGGAAGTTGGACAGAATGTCGTACACGCCGGTGGCCGGCTGATACTGGCCCACCACCACATAGCACTCGATGGGGGTGCAGGAGTTGCGCGGGAAGCGCACCTTGATGGAAACCCGATGCTCCGCCTCCTCGAAGGCTTTTTCCGGATCGCCGTAGCGGAAGTGGCGCTCGTTGACCACGTTGCCGCCCACCGCCTCGTGCAGCACCGGCGCGTCCTCGGCGGCGGCTTTCTCCGGATCGATCACCGGCTTCAGCGGCTCGTATTGCACCCGCACCAGATCCAGGGCGTCCTCCGCCCGGTAGCGGTCCTCGGCGATCACCACGCACACCGGCTCGCCCACGTAGCGGACCTTGTCCACCGCCAGGCACCAGTGCTCCATGGGCGCGCCGCGCACGCCCACCGGGAACGGGTGGGCCCAGCGCTTCACGTCCTCGCCGGTGAGCACCGCGCGCACGTCCTTGAGGGCGAGCGCCTCGGAGGCGTCCACGGACAGCACTCGGGCATGGGCATGGGGGGAGCGCACGACGGCGGCGTGCAGGGTACCCGGCGGCGTCGCCAGGTCGTCGGCGTATCGGCCCAGGCCACGCAGCAGGGCCTGATCCTCGAAACGGGTCTGGGACCGGCCGATGTGACTGCCATCGGCTCGGGTCTCGGTGCTGTGATCGCTCATCCAGGACTCTTTATTCTCTTATCCGAGAGCCCTAGTGTCGGTCGCGCGCCTTGGCGATGCCTTGCCGGGCGCGATGGATTTCTGTCCCCGGGTCGGGGGATTTACCTTTCAGTCTGATCGTCCCACCGTGCGCGAACCGGATGAAGCGGACCAGGCCGCCCAGGAAGAGGAACAGCGCCTGGTGCTGCGTGCCCTGGACCGGGAGATCAGACTGCTCGACAAGATCGACGCCGCCCTGCGCCGTCTGACCAGGGGTGAATACGCCATCGACGCCAAGACCCGCCGGGAAAACCGGGAGCAGCACTACCGCCCCGTCCGTGGGCTGAAGCTCGCTTCAGCGGCGCTCCGGTTTCCAGGCAAAACCCAATCCCACCAGCAGCAAGGCGGCCAGCAGGACGCCCGGCAGCAGCGGGCCGGCGGGCGCCGCCGTCCCCTCGGTCGACGGGCGGGCCACCGTTTCCATTACCCGACCGGTGACCCGGGCCGGCGCCGGGCCGGCCGGTCCCTGCATGGAAGCCGGCGCCGCGTCGGGGGCGGCGGGTGCCTGGCCGGTGGCGGACCGCAGGGCGTCGCGGTAGCGTCCCACCAGCTCGGCGCCGCCGGGGGCGGAGGCCAGGGTGGTTTCGATCTGTCCGGTCAGGGCCGGGTTGCGGCACAGTGTGGCGTTGCAGGCGCTGCCGTGGGCCAGGGTGCTTTCCACCAGACGCCGGGCCACCTGACGCCGGTCCGCGTCGCTGGCCCGCCACTGGCCCCGTTCGGCGGCGCCCAGCAGATTGGCCAGCAAACCTTGCTCCGCATAGGGATTGTGGCGGTCGAGAAAGGCCTGCATATCCAGCCCATACTCATCGTCCACATAGACCGATTTCACCTTGGCCCAGTCGGCGCTGGTCACCACCTGCTGAGTGGTGCTGTTCCACAGATCGAGCTGGTCGGTGAGGAACAGAAAAGTGCGCGCGCCGTCGTAGCCGTGGGCCTGCATCTGAGCAATCCAGCGCGGATTGAAGTAGCGGGTGGTGAGCTCTTCCTGCACCGCGCGGGCGGCGCTTTGCAGGGAGTCACCGCCGGCCCGGTCCGGGCGGCTTACGTACAGCTCGGCCCCGGCGCCGCCGGCGGCGCGGGCGGCCATGTCCAGACCACCGAGAAAGGCCGCCGACATCGGATGATCGAGCATGCCGTTCACATCGCTGGAGCGGGGCAGCACCGCGCCCTGCAGCCCCTTCACGGTGTCCGCGAACAGCGCCGGCCAGGCGGCGCCCTGCTGGCCGCCGCCGTACACATGGCCCATGCGATCCCGATAGAGCGCCGCCATATCCGCCTGGTCGCCGCGCTGGTCGCCGGCGCGGGCAAGAAACTGAATGTTGGGCGAATAGGCACCGGGGGCGGTGGAGAACACCCGGGCCCGGGACAATTGCTCGGCGCGCTGATCGTCCATCCCCTGTGCTTTCAGGGCCCGGGCCCGCTGGCGACTGGTGGCGGCCACCGGGTTATCGCTTTCCGGGGCCTCGGCGGCGAGGCGCACCGCCTCGTCGATCAGATCCATCAGGCCGCCGTAGTGATCGCGGTAGGTGCCGCTGGTGGTCACCGTCACGTCCACCCTGGGGCGCCCAAGCTGTTCGCGGGAAAGGCGCTTCAGGCCGCTGACCCGGCCCTGGGCGTCCCGTTCCACGGCGACCCCCAGCAACGCCAGGATGTGCGCTTCATTGACGCCCTGATTGCGGGTGGTCTCGCTGGAAAACAGCACGAACGCCAGCTGTTCCGGGTAGCGACCCTGGTGGTCCTCGCGGAAGGCGGCGACGGTGTCGGCGGCCAGTTGCCGGCCGGTGGCCTCCGCTTCCGGGGTGGGCATGATGGCCGGATCAAAGGTGTACAGATTGCGCCCTACCGGCAGGCTGTCGGCCCGGCGCAGCGGCGAGAACATGGGCCCGGGCTCGATCCAGTGGCCTTCCAGCGCGTCCAGGATGGCGTCGATTTCGCGGGGTGCGCCACGCAGGCCCTCGGCGTAGCGGCGGGCCCGTGCCACCGCCTGGCGTTCCCGGTCGGACAGGGCTGTGCCGTTGGCCCTGGCCAACGCCTCGGCGTCGCCCCCGGCCACCGCCACCTGGAGGACCGCCGATGGCAGGGTGGTGCCGGTGTTGCCCTTGAGCATGGCCGCCACCATGCCGGTCAAGGCCTCCGGCGGTGGCACGCTACCCAGTACCCGGGTGCCGTAGGGCATGCTTTGGGCTTCCAGATTCTGAATATGATCGTTCAACGCCTGACGCAGGGACTGGAACGGCATCTCGTCCAG
Organism: Alloalcanivorax gelatiniphagus; assembly: GCF_005938655.1. GTDB lineage: Bacteria > Pseudomonadota > Gammaproteobacteria > Pseudomonadales > Alcanivoracaceae > Alloalcanivorax > Alloalcanivorax gelatiniphagus. The sequence continues at coordinate 65,915 of NZ_VCQT01000025.1, read as the reverse complement.
GTCCTCGCCGAGCATGCGGTCCAGCCCCAGGGAAACCGCTTCATCGCGGATCGCCCGGCGGGCGCCGGCGCGCAGGTCCTGGTGCCCCTGCAGATCCGGATAGCGGGCGAGCAGATCCTTCAGGGGGGCCAGGGTGGCCAGCTCGCCGGTGGGCACCACCAGGTTGTACCAGCCCGGCGTCAGCGCCAGCGCCTTGCGCTTGTTGGCCAGGCCGCCGGCACCGCCGAGTCGCTCCGGATGAATGTGCGGGGTGGGGCCGAGCAGCCGGCCGATGGCGTCGTCCGCCAGGGGGCCCTCGCTCTTGCCCGGCTGCAGCACGATATTGCTGAACAGGCTTACCCAGGCGTCCGCCTTGAACTCCTTCTGCATCCACAGAAAGAACGCCGCGTACTGGTGATGGGGGGGCAGGGCGTCGGCGGATTTCAGCGCCTTTTCGTTTTCCAGGTACCCCCAGGCCGGGTGCGCGGCGATCACCACCTTGCCGAAACGCAGCGCCGGCAGCATCACAAAGGGATCGCCGTCCGGGTCGCCCACCTGAATGTGGCCGGGGGGCGGCCCCCAGACATCGATCATGCGCTCGCGCAGGGACGCTGGCAGGCCGTCGAACCATTGCTGGTAACGGGCCAGGGGCACCTTGATCACGTCGTCGCCGGCGGCCCGGCGGCGCAGGGACTGGCCCGCCCAGCCGCCGATGTTGGCGGCCTCCTCCACCAGCCGTTGCGACAGCTGGTCGCGGTCCGGCAGCGGGGCCTGGCCCAGGTCGTAGCCGCGTGCTTTCATTTGCTTCAGCAACTGGATCAGGGTGCCGGGCACATCGAGAAAGTCGTCCGGGTCGGCGCCCAGGTCCGCCTTGCCGCCGCTCTCGCTCCAGAACGTGAAGACCACCCGCTTGTCGGCGTTGGCACGGCGTTGCAGCCGCGCCCAGGACACCGCCCGGGCGGCCCGCCAGCGTACCTGTTCGGCCATCGGCTCGGCGTCCCGGCGGCCGAAACGGCGTTGCCCGGCGGCGGCCACCGCCAGGGGCTCGAAGGTGCCGTCGCGTTCGCCCCGGGCCACGTTGCCGGAATCCCGTGGCGCCAGGCCGTGGTCCGATTGCCGGTAGGCGGCACCGTCGCGGCCGCGTACCTGAAGGGCCGACAGCACCGGCACGCCCAGGGCGCGGGCCCGGTCGATGCCGGCTTCCCGGTGATCACGGTCGAGCACGGTACCTTGGAAAATCACCGCGTCCACCCGTGGCAAACCCCGGTCGTCCTGCAGCCGGTCCAGCCGTGGATCGTCGTCGTAGGCCAGGGCCACCGGTTCGCCGCCTTCCGCCCGCACCGCCTCGATCAGGGCGTCGACGGTGGCCAGGTCTTCCTGAAGATACAGATTGCGATGGAACAGAATGCCGATGCGGGGCAGGGCGTCGGCGTCCGCATCGCGGGTTTCCCGGTAGGCGGCCCAGTCGTCGAACAGGGCGTCGGCGCCGGGCCGGTAAAAGCCGTCCTCGGGATAGTGGCGGGGGGCGGCAACCGTGGACGCCGGCGCCCCGGCCACCACCACCCTGGCCAGATAGGTGAGCAGGCCCCGGTAATTTTCCTGGGACGGCTGGCGCCAGTACTCGGCCAGCCGCGCCGCCTGTTCCCCGGTGACGGTGCCGGCCAGACCCGGCGCCGGTGATGTCACCGCCAGGCGCGTGGCGGCGCCGACCCGGGTCAGCAGGGCCCGGTGGGCTTGCGCCTGGTCGGAGCCGCCGTCCACGAACACCACATCCTGATGGGTCAGCGTGGTCTCGGCGTCATCGTCCAGGGTCTGGCCGCCGTCACCGGCGGCGTATACCGTTACCTCCACCGACGCGCCCAGCGCCCGGGCGGCACGCAGGACCTCGCCGGCGCCGGTGCTCTCGCCGCCATCGTAGACCACCGCGATGCGTGCCGGCGCGGCGCTCGCCATGGTGGCGCACAGCAGCACGGTGAACGTGGCCGCGACCAGAGCCGCCCCTCTCCACCAGGGCGTCATGGTGTCTCCCCATCTTCCGGCACATACACCACCTGGCCATCGGCAAGCCGGTAGGCGGTGCCCAAACGGGTGCCGGCACCGCTCAGCTCCCGATCACTGACCTTCTGTACCTTGATGCTCTCGCGCTCCTTGGTGATCAGGGTGGTCTCACCGGCGGCGTTCTGTGTCATCACCGTGACCCGGCTGTCGGGATCGAGAAAATCCTGCAGTGAGAACAACGAAAACAGCGCCAGGATCAGTGCCACGATAAAGGCCAGACTGACATCGAACAGATTGGCGATGCCGGATAACGGGTCGTCGTCCAGGGCGCTTTCCGTGAAGCGGCGATGGCGGCGCAGCAGGCGGTGCTCATGCATGGGCGGCGCTCTCCGGTCCGGCCAGAAGGGACTCGGCGTGCAGTGCCAGCTCGGCGCCGTCATCGCGGGCCCAGCGCTCGCGCACCGCCGCCAACAGGAACGCCACCACGCTGATCGCCAGGCCCAGCACGGTGGCGGCGAAGGCGGTGACCATATTGCCCGCCAGGGCCGGCATCTGGCCCTCGGCAAGCCCCTGCAGGGCGTGGGCCATGGGAATCAGCGTCCCCATCAGGCCCAGCGCCGGCCCCACCCGCACCAGCAGTCGCAGGCGGGTGACGGCCCGCCATTGGCGGTGTTCGGCCTCCACCAGAATCCGTTCCAGACGCAGCGAAAGCGGGGTGTCGCCGGCTTCCCGTGCCGCCCGGTCGAGGTGTTCCAGCCCGGCGTCCGGCCGCCGGCGCGTCAGCCCCTGGCGCAGGCACTGGCCCACCGCGATCAGGGTCAGGGCGGCGGCCAGCAACAACCCGACCATCACCGGCCAGGCCAGCAGATCGGCGATGCCGTGCAGAATCAAACGCAGCGTATCGAGGGGCGTGGCCATGGAAGGCTCCTTAGAAATCGTAGCGGTAGCTGGCCAGAATCAAACGGCCGGCGGCCGGGTAGTCGGCCTTCTCGTAGTAGTAGCGATCAAACAGATTCTCCACCTGCAGGCCGACGGTATGGTGGCTGGTGAGGTACCAGCGCAGGTCCGCGTCCACCACCGTGGTGCTGTCGAATTCGAACCGGCGCTCCTGGCCGCCGCTGAAATAACGCCCGGAGCTGTAATCGTTATCCTGCATGCCCTTGACGTAACGGGCGGCGAGGCGGGCGCCGAACCGCGCGCCTTCGTAATCCAGCGCCGCGTTCATTTTGAAGCGGGCCACGTTGCGCAACGGTTCCTTACCGCCCGGCAGTTCCTGTTCACGCTTGGTGTAATAAGTGGACGTGCCGGTGAACCGAAGGCTGCCGGGCAGGGCGCTGAGCCAGCGATCAAGATCCACGCCGAAGGTGGCCTCGAGACCGTCCGCGCGGGCACTGCTGGCGTTCACATAGGTGGTTTCGCGCAGATCATTGGTGCTGGTCAGGATCACGGTTTCGATCTTGTTCTTCACCCGGGTCTGGAACCCGGTCAGGTCCGCGTTCCAGGCATCGGCCTGGTAGCCCACGCCGACGTCGTAGGTAGTGCTGGTTTCCGGGTCCAGGTCCGGGTTGCTGTAGGTGATCTGCAGGCGCTGGCCGACGATCTCCTCGGTACGCCCGGCGGTTTCGCGGGTCAGCGGCGCCACGAAGCCGCGACCGGCACTGGCATGCAGGCGCCAGCGGCGATCCTGCTGCGGGAAGAACACCACCCCGGCGCGCGGGTTGAAGGTATCGAACCGTGAGCTGCCGGGCACCAGGTCTTCCCGATAGGGGGTGGCCTTGGCACGGTTCTCGATTTCATCGTAGCGGGCGCCCACATCCACGATCAGGCGGTTGTCCAGCCACTTGGAGGTGAGTTGGGAATAGACGCCCAGGGTTTCCCGCTCATCGTCCGGTGAGTAAGGGCCCAGGCGTTCGCCGTCCGCGTTGTAGCGGCGATTGGTGTTGGTCACTTCCTCGTAGTCCAGGCCGTACACCCAGAGCCAGCGCTGGCTCAGTGTCCAGGCGTCGCGCAGCTGCGCGCCGTGAAACCGGGTATCGCGGTCGCTGTCGTTGTAGAGCAACTCGCCGCCGGCGGCCTTGTGGCTGTCGTAGGCTTCCCGGGTGGTGTAGGCCCGCACCGTGGGCTGATGGTCGCCAACCCGGCCGGCCAAGGACAGGTCGAAGCCGTAGCCGTTCACATTGGAGCGGCCCTGGTTCAATTCGCGGTCGGATTCGGCGCCGGGGGATTCCACATCATTACCGCGTAGCACCTGGCCGCGCAGATCCACACGCCAGTCCGGGGTCAACCCATAACCCAGCCGCGCGTAACCGGAGCGGGTCTGGTACGAGGTGAAGGGTCGCTTGGCGCCGCCGCCCTGATGGAAGCCATCGTCGAAATACCGGGATTGGCGGCCCACATCGTAATCGTCGAACTGGCTGCGCTCATCAAAGGCCACGTCGAAATCGAGCCGCGACGTCAGGCTGCCGCCGGCGTGCGCGTCCGCGCGCAGGGTTTCGTAGCTGCCGGCGGCGATGCCGACACCGCCGGACACCGACCCGCGGGAGTCCCGGGTGATGAAGTTGATCACCCCGCCCATGGCGGAAGAACCGTACACGGCGGACGCGGAGCCTTTGACCACTTCCACGCGCTCAACGCCGGCCATGGGCAGATTACCCAGACTGGTGACCCCGGCCGGACGACCGTCGATCAAGACCAATACCCGCTGGTTGGTGCCGGAGAATTCCGGCCGGAAGCCGCGCATCCCGACCCCGGAACGGCCGCCGGGATACTGAATCACATCCACGGAGCTGAGCTTTTTCAGAAAGTCGGTGGCAAAGGCGGCGGGGGTCTGGGCCAGCTCCTCCCGGTTGATCACCTCCACCTGTGCGGCGACTTCGCGCCGCTGGGTGGCGGTGCGGTTGGCGGTCACCACCACCGCGTCCAGGTCGGCGTTCACGGAAGAGGGCGTTTCGGCGGCGCGAACCGCGCTGCCCGGGTAGACAAGAAAAGCGGAAACGGCAAGAAAAAAGGATGGCTTGAACATCGATGTCCCATTGTCGACGCCCTGGACCGGACGTGCTGGCAATAAAAAGAAAGCGGACGAACATCAATGTTCTGGCCGACAACGCGCGCGGCCCCGAACGGTGACCTCCCTAATCGGCGACGAACAATATGTTATAACGTATCAAAATGCAAAGACGATTTGCCGCCGAATGGGACGCGGGCGGTGCCCGGATCCGCGGGCCCGATGTCGGAGGCGCCCGTCGGTTTCACGGTCAACGTACGGGTTCAGCGAAGCTCAATCGGATTGCAAAAACATCCGCAGTGCCACCGCGTTATTGTGCTCGCGGTCGCGGGCGGCGAACAGCAGGGTCAGCACGCCACCGTCGCAGGCGCTCAGCAACGCCTCCACCGCGTCGCGCCGCTGTCGCAGCTCGGCATGGTATTTCTGATAGAAGGCGGCCCAGCGTGCCGGATCGTGACCGAACCATTTGCGCAGCTCCGAGGAAGGCGCCAGGTCCTTGCGCCAGTCGTCGGCTTTGAGGGCTTCTTTTTTGATGCCGCGGGGCCAGATCCGGTCCACCAGCACGCGATAACCGTCGGACGGCTCCGCCGGGTCGTGGACACGTTTGCATTGAATGCGAGAGGGCTGTTTCATGGCGTGCTCCTGCGGGGGATTCCGGACAAGCGGACCGGGGAGAAAAGCCAGGGGAAAAAGAATGGTGCCGGAAAGAGGAATCGAACCTCCGACCTACTGATTACGAATCAGTTGCTCTACCGACTGAGCTATTCCGGCACGTTCCCGCCCGGACGGGCGAGGCGGGCTAGTTTAGCAGGACCGCCCGCCGAGACAAGCCCGGCGGGCGCGGATCGCTCAGTCGCCGGCCTTGAACACCAGTGAGGCGGAGTTCAGGCAGTAGCGCAGGCCGGTGGGCGGCGGGCCGTCGGGGAACACATGGCCCAGGTGGCCGTCGCAGCGGGCGCAGCGGATTTCGGTGCGGATCATGCCGTGGCTGTCGTCGCGCAGTTCCTTGACGTGCTCCGGGTCCACCGGCTGGTAGAAGCTGGGCCAGCCGGTGCCGGATTCGAATTTCTCGTCGGAGCGGAACAGGGGCAGGTGGCACAGCTTGCACTGGTAGGTGCCGCTTTCCTTGTTGTCGAGCAGGCCGCCGCAGAACGGCGGTTCGGTGCCCTGGTTGAGTAGGATGCGGCGTTCCTCGGCGGTGAGGCCGGCGGCGCGCTGTTGCTTCTCGGCGTCGGTGAGCGGCGTCAGGTCGTAACCGCTGGCGGACGTACTCATGGACGAACCTCTTTGATCAGTGAGTCGTTCAGGATTTCAGCAGATCGGGAAAGGCGGCGTGAAGCTTGTCCAGCTTGGGCCGCGCCACGTGCTGAATATAGGGTTGGTTGGGGTTACGGCGGGCGAAGTCCTGGTGGTACTCCTCCGCCGGGTGGAACGGGTGGCCGGTTTCGATGGTGGTGACGATGGGCGCGGTGAAGGCGCCGGCGTTGTCCAGTTGGGCGATGTAGGCTCGCGCCACCCGTTCCTGGTCCTCGTCCACGGGGAAGATCGAGGAGCGGTATTGGGGTCCCCGGTCGTTGCCCTGGCGGTCTTTCTGGGTGGGGTCGTGGGCCACCGAGAAGAACAGTTTGAGCAGGTCGCCAAAGCCGATGCGGGCCGGGTCGTAGGTGACCTCCACCACTTCCGCGTGGCCGCTGCGGCCGCCGCACACCGCTTCATAATTCGCATTGTCCGCGTCGCCGCCGGCGTAGCCGGAGACCACGCTGGCGACTCCGTCCAGGGCGGCGTACACCGCCTCCACGCACCAGAAGCAGCCGCCACCGAGAATGGCGCGGCCGGCGTCCCGGTCGGCGGGCAGGGTGTCCGCCGGGTCGGGGAACCGGTCCGGGTGGATCGCCAGGGATGTTCCGGGAATCACGGCTTTCATGGTACCTCCATGGATGCTGGATCAGGGGCAGGGGGCCAAGGGGCCCGCTGCATGCTCAGCAGATGGGGGCGTCCGCCCCGGGTATCAATGCCCGGGGCGGCGGGGTCAGGGCAGCAGGCCGGCCTGGCGCAGGGCATCGCGCAGGGCGCGGCACTGGCTCTTGGCGATGGCGGCCTGGTCATTGGCCTCGTGGGTGCGGGCGATGCCGTACCACAGGGAGGCACCGGTGCCGTCCATCAGGTAGGCGGGGAAGCGGTCCTCGGTGTCTTCCAGGGGCGCCCGCTGGATGCGCTGCCCGTCCAGGCCCAGGCGCCAGGTGGGTTGCACCTCGGTGTCCTGGTTGAGCGGGTTGAGTTCGCGCTGGTCCGGCAGGTTGGGCGCCGAGGTCAGCAGCCCGGTCAGATCCACCAGCAGGATGCGGTCGACCTGGTGCTGGCCGGCCCAGTCGCTCAACGCGGCGCGGCCGTCCTGGTCCCAGAACGGTACTTCCTGGTGGGCCAGATGCACGGTGAGGCCGCTGCGGGCGAATACCGGCCGGCAGATCAGCTCCCAGGTTTCCCGGGTATCGCTTTCCGGGCTCTGCGCCGCCAGCAGCACGGAGGTGGCCGGCGGCGGCGGGCTGTCGGTGACGGTGCGGGTGGTGATCTGGGTGGTGCTGGCGCAGCCGGCCAGGCCTGTCAGCGACAGCATGGCCAGCGAGAAAAGCAGTGTCCTCATGGACGACCTCCGTTGAACGAGGACACAGTGTAGCAGCGTGTCCGGCGCTGTCACCGGACCGGGCCGGCAAATTCGCGGCGGCGGTCAGGGAAACGCCGGAGAGGTGAGCCCGGGGGCGTGCTCGCCGGCCAGAATCCGCAGCTGGAAGTGGCCCGGCGGTGCCGGCGGCGGGTGGTACCAGCGCACCTCATAGTCGGCACCCTGTTGGTTCTGGTCGATCAGACGCAGGGCCAGGTCGCCGCTTTCGTCGTCGATCACCAGGGCCCGGTCCTCGGTGCGGGTAACCCTTAGCAGCGTCTGGTGCAGGGTCAGGGCCCCGGGGGGTTCACCGTGGAATCGCCAGGCCCAGTATGGGCCCTGTTCGTCCTTGGCTTCATGGAAGCGCGCGCTCTGTCGCCATTGCCGGGCCCAGCTGTGATCCCGCGCGGCGGTGGGCCAGTAATCGTGGCGCAGCAGGTTGAAGTCGGCCCGCGCCGGCAGCTCCGCCACCTGGCCGGTGCGCCACAGGTCGGCGCTCAGCCGCGCGCTCTGCGCGGTGAGAAAGTCCAGGGTGTGTGGCCCGTACAGGGTATGGCCGCCCTCGTAGAACTGGGCGCCGTATTCCTCCGGGGTGACCGCGTAGCCGAAGAAACCGTTGGCCAGGCTGGAGATCTCCACCCGCCAGTCCTGCCCGTCGGGCAGGGTGTCGAGCACCGCGCCGCGCAGCCGGTTGCCGCTTTCCAGGGTAATTTCCCAGGGCAGCGGCACCAGCACCAGATCGTTGACGCGCAGCACCTGGAACAGGGCGCGGTGCGGAAACGCTTCCGGCGCCAGCAGCAGCTGGGCCTTGGACAGCATCCATTGTTTGACGCCCTGGCAGCCGTCGGTGAACAGCCGCCGGGGCCAGCCTTCCTGCAAGAAAGGCAGATAGGAAATCGGGAACACCTCATCGCCGTTGGCGGCGCCGGCCACCGACGCCCCCACCACCGCCCTCGGGCACAGCCCGTGGCGCTGGTCGTCGTCCAGTGCCAGCAGATCGAGCTGGCGGGCGCCGGCGGCGGTGACCAGGCGCGGCGACATCCGCTCGCCCAGGGATTCGAACAGGTCGGCGGCCTGCTCGCCGAGAGCGGTGCCGATGCGCCGGGCTTCCAGGTCGCCACGATGTTCCGGCAGCCAGGCCGGGTTGTTGTCGGCATGGGTGGCCTGGACGGCGCCGTGCACCAGGGGCCAGGGCAGTTCATCGGCGGTGAAGCGGCGGACGGGCCCCCGCGCCAGCCAGTGCCAGACGTCCGCGTGGTAGGGGCCGGTGAAGGCGGGGATGGCGGTGCCGTGGATGGAAAACAGGGTCAGGGCGCCGGCCGGATAGTAGCGGCCATCGTCCGCCTGCAGATCAATGCGCAGCTGGGTCATGCGCGGGTTCACCGCGCGCCGCTCGGTATTGCCGTCCAGGGTGTCCGGGTCCAGCTGATGGTTGCGGGCCCAGGCCTGTATCGAGCGGTTGCGGGTCAGCCCCCACACCTGCCGGGCGCCGGTGGCGAACCGTGCCGGGCGGCGGCCCTGGTAGGCGCGAATCACCGCGCTGCTGATGCGCTCGGCCAGGAAGTCGAACAGCACCGGGTCGAAACCGGGTCGGTTGCCGCCGAACACATTATAGACATCGCTGCCCAGGTACTGGCCGGGCCCGGAGTGGGTGTGGGTGACCAGCAGGCTGAGGCCCTGGGCGGGTACATCGGTGTGTTCGGCGATGCGCTGCGCCACCGCGTAATGCAGGGGCAGGGAGCCGGCGCCCAGGTCCAGCTGAACCAGGGCCAGCGGCGTGCCCCCGGGACCGTGCAGGTAGAAGGCCCGGGCCTTGAGCCGGGTGCGCAGGCCGTCGCCGTCGGCGGCCCAGGCGGAATAGCCGAACTTGGGCAGGCCGATGGCCGGCGTGATATCCACCTCGGCGACACCGGCCAGGGCCGGGCCGGAGAGCGCTGCCGGGCGCGGCGCCGGCACCTGGAAACTGAGTGACGCGCGGGGATAGAACAGAAATGGCCAGGCTGTGTGGAGCAGGGCGGCGCCGGCGAGCAGCAGCAACACCAGCAACCCCATTCCCAGGCGCCGGCGTGATCGACGGGCGGGAGGCATGAGCTGTCCGATCCTTGAATTTTTATATTTGTACGAACGTACCATTGGGTCCCGGGTCGCACAACAAAAAAGCGGTCCAGCGGTGACGTTGGTACGGAAGGGATACAAAGCGACAACGCTGGGACACGTTATGAAAACCCGGAGTGATGTTTTCAACACTATTCCTACTGGAAGTCACGGGAACTCTGTTTTTTTTATGCCCTCCAGCTATTCCAATGCTTGCAGTGTAATCCGTTGATACCCGAGGGGGGTAACACCATGCAAGCAAGCTTCAAATTATCCGCATTGGTAGTGGCCGTGGGGCTGGCGATGCAGCCGGCTCTGGCGGAGGAACATTACGAAGAGGATATGAATACGCGCCAGTACGTGGGTGGCTTCGGCGCCTACGTGGATCTGGACGAGGACCGTCAATACAACGACGATGCTTCCGGCTATGGCGTCTTTTATGGTCGCCAGCTCTCCGATCGCGTCTGGTGGGAAACCGAGTTCGGGTTCTACAAGATGGACCCGGGCATTCCCAACACCCAGGACTTCTATCAATACCATCTGACCACGGGCCTGGCCTATGCGTTCGGTGACCGCACCGGGTTCACGCCCTATGCCATCGTCACCGTGGGCGCCATCGACCAGGAAGTGCTGCCCGATAACGACCAGGACACCAACTTCGGCGCCACCGCCGGCTTCGGCGCGGTCACCGGCCCGGTGTTCGACAACGGCCTGAAATTCCGTGGCGACGTGCGCTACGTCTATGACGATTTCGACGGTGCCGGCCCGGCCCGCGGCGACGGTCCCTTCGGCGATGTGCGCCTGGCACTGGGCGTGGAATTCCCGCTCGGCTACACCAAGGTGGTCACCAAGGAAAAAGTGGTGGTGGAAACCCGCGAGGTGCGCATCCAGCCCAAGCCTTCCATTGATTCCGACGGCGACGGCGTACCGGACGATCGTGACCAGTGCCCGAACACCCTGCAGGGCGGGCAGGTGGACGCCAAGGGCTGTTTGATCGCCAACCAGACCGTGACGCTCAGCAACATCAACTTTGAATTTGATTCGGCGCGGCTCACCGCCGGTTCTGAATCGACCCTCAACCGGATCGCGGACTCGCTCAAGGCGCAGACCGACTTCCGCGTGGAGGTGGCCGGCCACACCGACAGCGTCGGTAACGCCAACTACAACCAACAGCTGTCCAGCCAGCGTGCCGAAGCGGTGCGCCAGTATCTGGTGATGCGCGGCGTCGACGCCGACCGGCTCACCGCCCGTGGTTACGGTGAACTGGAGCCGGTGGCCAGCAACGACAACGAATCCGGCCGCGCGATGAACCGCCGCGTCGAATTCCGCGTCACCGAGAAGTGAGGAGAATCGACATGTTGAACATCAAGAATCTGACCATGCTGGTCCTGCTCGCCGTGCTTGGCGCCGGCATCTACGGCTGTAACGCCAGCAGTGGCGGCGGCGGTGGTGGCGGTGGCGGCGGTGATCCCACGCCCAACGTGCCCGACGACCAGGACAACGACGGCATTCCCGATGACCAGGACAACTGCCCGGCGGTGGCCAACCACAGCCAGCTGGACCAGGACCAGGACGGCATCGGCGACGCCTGTGACGACGACATCGATGACGATGGCGTCGACAACGACACCGACAACTGTCCGCGCGTGGCCAACCCGGCCCAGACCGACACCGACGGTGACGGCATCGGCGACGCCTGCGACAACAACATCGACCAGGACGGTGATGGCATCGAGGACAACAAGGACAACTGTCCGGCGGTTCCGAACCCCAACCAGTCCGATATCGATAGAGATGGCATCGGCGATGTCTGTGACAACGATATCGACGACGACGGCGTGCCCAACGACGACGACAACTGCCCCTACACCGCCAACAACGATCAGCTGGACACCGACGGTGACGGCACCGGTGACGCCTGTGACGGCGATACCGACGGCGACGGCGTGCCGGACCAAAGCGACAACTGTCTGCTGGTGCCCAACCCGAACCAGGAAGACCTGGACGGTGATAACGTGGGCGACGTTTGCGACGACGACCAGGACGGCGACGGCGTGAACAACGTGGACGACGAGTGCCCGCGCACCCCCGGCCCGGCCATCAACAACGGCTGCCCGGTGGACAACACCCAGGACGAGGATGACGACGGCGTGCCGGACGACATCGACAACTGCCCGACCATCGCCAACGCCGACCAGGCGGACGCGGACGGCGACGGCATCGGCGATGTGTGCGACACCAACGGTTTCACCTGTAATGCCACCAGCGCCTACCAGCCGCTGCTGAACACGGACTTCCAGGCCTCCGGCAGCTCCACCGGTCTGGCCGTGGCCAGCGTGGAAAACCCGGGCTACATCATCGATAACATCGACGATAACTTTGCCCAGATGAACGTGTCCGCGGCACTGATCTACGGCGGCGCCGAGATCCACGCCGACGCCATTGACGACAGCAATGACTTCACTGGCATTGACCGCATCGGCTTCGTGATCTCCGACCCGGCCTCTCCGCTGCTCAACCTGGGCCTGCTCGGCAACTTCCTGACCCTGCGTCTGGTGGACAACGGCCAGGTGGTACAGAGCTTCACCGTGGACGGCGGCCTGCTTGATCTGGAACTGCTGGGCCTGTCCCTGGACAGCAACCAGCGCTTCCTGTCCGCCGAAGTGGACACCAGCGCGGTGACCTTCGACAGCGTGGAACTGGAGTACGCGGGCCTGCTCAACGTCAGCGACGAGCTGCGCATCCACCGCGTCTGCGCCGGCACCACCCCGGCACCTTGATACTCTCTCTGATCAGTCAGATCATGGGGCGCCCTCGGGCGCCCCTTTTTTTTGGTTCTTCGCTGTGGGTACCCGGAACCCTTGTGTAGGAGCGACTTCAGTCGCGATAAGGTGGCAATGGCACCGCCGTTGATCGCGGCTGAAGCCGCTCCTTGTGTCTCTCCACGGGTTGATGGTTAGCTACCATCATCCTATCAGCCCGGTGGCAACCCGAGCCGCTCCTGAGGTCCGTGAACCTGTGTTGTAGATCGGACCACCGGGCTGTTTCTCTCAAAACTTGAACGGTATCCAAGCCACTTCCGGTTAGAAGAGAGGCTGCACAGACAAGGCAAGGTAGAGAGATGGCTTACATCGGCATCGACGTTAGTAAGAGCAAGCTGGACCTATGCTGGCTGCGTGAAAACGGCAAAGTGAAGACCAAGGTCTTCACCAACCACCCCAAACACTTTCCCGCATTGATCGACTGGCTGACCCGCCAAACCGGTGAGCAAGCCCGGGATTTGCGCGTGTATCTGGAAGCCACGGGTATTTACCACGAGCCGGTGGCCGAATGGCTGCACGAAGTCGGTGTCCAGGTCCATGTCGTGAACCCCGCCCAGGTCCGGCATTACGGCCATGCGTTGGGCCACTCAGGCAAGACGGACAAGAAGGACAGCCAGCTTCTGGCGCGCTACGGGCTCGACCGGCAGCCACCCCGGTGGCAACCGGAACCGGCGGCGATTCGGCGGTTACGGCGCCTCGCCGGTCGTCTGGAGACTGTCCAGCAAGACATCCAGCGGGAAGAGAATCGGCGAGAGAAAGCGATGTTCAGCCGGGATACGGAGACGGTGTCATCGATCGATCAGGTTCTGCTGGCCCTGCAGGGCGAGGCGAAACGGCTGCGCGAAGAGATCAAAGACCATATCGACGGCGATGGTGATCTCAAACGCGACCAGGCGCTGCTTGAGAGCATCCCCGGAATCGGTGAAGTCACCTCGGTCCATCTGATGGTTCTGTTGCGAGGCAAGACGTTCCGCAGCGCTCGCCAGGCGGCGGCGTTCGTGGGGCTGGTGCCATGCGAATGGACATCGGGCAGCTCGGTGCGAGGTCGACCGCGTCTAACCAAGAAAGGCTCGCCGGCGATGCGCCGACGGCTTTACATGGCGGCGCTGACCGCAAGCCGCTACAACCCGGTGGTTCAAGGGTTCTACACTCGGTTGCGGCAGGCCGGAAAAACGCCCATGTCCGCACTGACTGCGGCAATGCGCAAGCTGATGCACATCGCCTTCGGCGTGCTGCATCGGCAAACCCCATTCCAGACCCAACCCGCTGGGGGTTGAGTCCGGATAGGAGAGACGGTATCTACAGCCTCCATCCCGCATTCTGGTTCATCGCGGCCCTTGTGTAGGAGCGACTTCAGTCGCGATAAGGTGGCGATGGCACCGCCGTTAATCGCGGCTGAAGCCGCTCCTACAGTTTCCATCCCCCATCCCGGTTCATCGCGGCCCTTGTGTAGGAGCGACTTCAGTCGCGATCAGCTGGCGATGGCACCGCCGTTAATCGCGGCTGAAGCCGCTCCTACAGCCGCCATCCCTGAACTTTTTTTCGTTCCCCTCACGCCGCGCCTTGCACCCTCCATTTAACAATTCGCCGCCGATCACCCTTTTCGGTTAGATTGGTGCGCAGGAGGGATCGAACGTATGACTCAAAACCCGGTAACCGCCACGCTGCTGGCGGCGCTGACGTTGCTGTTGCTGGCCGGCTGCGGCCAGGGCCCTGACTACACTGAAACCGGCGACCTGGAGGCGCTGCGCGAACGGGGCGTGCTGCGTTTGGCGGCGCCACGTTTCGATGAAGAACAGGCACTGGTGCGCGAGGGCGTGCCGTTGCAGGAGTTTCGTGAGCAGGCCGAGGCCGCCGCCGAAGCGCTGGGGCTGGAACCGCGCTGGGTCTACGCCGACAGCACCGGGGCGCTGGCGGAACTGCTGAACGACGGTGGCGCCGACATGATCGTCAGCAACTATTCGGTCACCGAGGACCGGGGCGAGTCGGTGGCGTTCTGTACGCCGGTGGCGGTGATCGACGAATACCTGGTGGTGCCGACCAGCCGTGAAGGCGACGACCTGGCCGGGCTGGGCGCGATGACCCTGGCGGTACCGGAAGGCACCGCCTACGCGGAAACCGCCGCCGGGCTGGCGGAGCGCTTCGACGACATCAAGGTGGAAACCCTGCCCGGCGACACCTCCGACGTGGCGCTGCTGGACGCGGTGGCCGAGGGTCTCTATGGCGCCACCATCGTCGACGGCAACATGCTGGAAAGCCTGTTGATGGACTATGACGACCTGCGCCGGGGGCCGGTGGTGCAGGAGCGCCGGCGCATTGCCTGGGCGGTGCGCCAGGGCAACCCGGAGCTGCGCGCGGCGATCAATGAGTTCATCGTCAGCCACCATGTGAGCGCCTCGGTGCAGAAGCGGGTGCAGCGGGACTGGAAGGCGATCAAGGCGGAGGGCGTGCTGCGCGTGATCACCTCCAACAACCCGGCCAGCTACTTCCTCTGGCGCGGTGAACTGATGGGGTTCGATTACGACCTGATCCGCCATTTCGCCAAGCAACACGGCCTGCGGGTGCGCATGGTGGTGCGCAACAGCGCCTCGGAAATGTTCCAGGCCCTGGAAGAGGGCGCCGGCGATGTGATCGCCGCCTCCATGACCGTCACCGAGGAACGCAAGCAGGCCGGCTGGCACTTCAGCAAGCGCTACCTGGAAGTGCACGAACAGATTATCGGCCGCGCCGACGAGGCGCCGTTCGAGTCGGTGAACGAATTGGACGGGCGCACCGTGACGGTGGCCGCCGACAGCGCCTTCGTGGACAGCCTGGAGCGGCTGCGCGCCAGCGGCATCGACCTGTCCCTGCGACGGCTGGAGGGGGTCACCTCGGAGATGCTGATTCAGCAGGTGGCCGACGGCGACGCGGACCTGACCATGGTGGACAGCCACCTGGCGGCCCTGGAAAGCACCTACCGCGATGACATTCAGCCGCTGTGGACCCTGGAAGGCGAGCGCCACATCGCCTGGGGCCTGCGCGCCAATCAGCCGGCGCTGAAAAAGCAGCTGGACGGCTACATCGGCCGCAACTACAAGGGCCTGTTCTACAACGTCACCTTCAACCGCTATTTCACCGAACCCAAGACCATCCGCCTGCACGAGGAATACCGGGTGGAAGCGGGCAAGCAGATCTCGCCCTATGACGATCTGATCAAGGAATACGCCCTGAAATACGGTTTCGACTGGCGCCTGGTGGTGTCGCAGATGTATCAGGAAAGCAAGTTCAACCCGGATGCCCGCTCGTTCGCCGGTGCCCAGGGCCTGATGCAGGTGATGCCGCGCACCGCCCGCCAGTTCGGCTTCAGCGACCCCCACGACCCGGAGCAGGGCATTGCCGCCGGCATGGCCTACCTGCAATGGCTGGAGGACCGCTTTCCACAACGGCTGGAACTGGCGCAGAAACTCTATTTCGGCCTGGCCGCCTACAACGCCGGCTCCGGCCACGTGGAAGACGCCCGGCGCCTGGCCCAACGCCTGGGCAAGGACCCGGACCGCTGGTTCGACAACGTGGAAAGCGCCATGCTGCTGCTGTCCCGCCCCCAATACGCCCGCCAGGCCCGGTTCGGCTACGTGCGCGGCTCGGAACCGGTGAAATACGTGCGCGAGATCCGCAACCGGTATCTGGGTTACGTGGAATTCACGGTGGAAAACAACATTTCCGCGCAGCCGGAATGATTAGAGGCTCAGGCCTCAGGCCTCGGGCCTGAAGCTGCAAGCTGCAAGCTGCAAGCTACAGGCAAAACACCTCCATTAAGGCTTGACGGGTTCTTAGGGGCCGTCAGGCTGTTCTGGCTTGCAGCTTGCAGCTTGCAGCTTGCAGCTTGCAGCTTGCAGCTTGCAGCTTGCAGCTTGCAGCTTGCAGCTTGCAGCTTGCAGCTTGCAGCTTGCAGCTTGCAGCTTGCAGCTTGCAGTTAAAGCCTCCGATTCAACCACTCCAACAACGTCTGCCGGACTTCCGGGGCGCAGTAGTCGTTGAGGATTTCATGGCGGCCTTCCGGGCAGTCCAGGCGTTGCAGGGGCAGGGCGCGGCGGCGTAGGGCTTTTTCCAGCCGGTCCATGCCCTTGCCGCCGCCGCTCATCGGGTCCTTGCGGCCGCCCAGCAGCAGCACCGGCAGGTTTTTGGGCAGCGCCGCCAGGCCCTTGCCGGAGTGAATCCGGGCCAGGGCCGAGACCAGCGACACCCAGGTGGCGTTGGTGCATTGGAAGCCACACTTGGGGTCGTCGATGTAGGCGGCCACCTGGGCCGGGTCGTTGCTGAGCCAGTCGAACGGGGTGGCCGCGTCCGGCACGCTGCGTGCCCAGGCGCGGAAGGTGAGGGCGTCGATCAGGTTACTCAGGCCGCGCGGGCCCTGGCGGCGCTGCTGCCAGCGGATCACCGGCAGCAGCGTCCGGTAATAGCCGGCGGCGTGGTAGTCGCTGCCGCACAGCACCAGGCCGTCCAGGCGGTCGCCGAACCGTTCGGCGCCGGCCAGGGCCAGGAACGAGCCCATGCTGTGGCCGCCCAGCACCAGGGCGCCCGGTTGGCGCTCGGCCACCGTCTCCACCACTTTTTCCACGTCGTTGATGACCTTGTCCCAGCCGTCCTGGTCGGCGAAATGGCCGGGGGGCTGGTCGGTGTCCATGCTGATGCCGTGGCCGCGATGGTCCGGGCAGTACAGATTCCAGCCGTGCTCGGCGAGGATTTCACCCAGCGCCTGGTAGCGGGCGCCGTGCTCGCCCATGCCGTGCAGCCAGATCAAGGTGCCGATCGGGTCGGCGGCGCGCCATTCGTGCACGCCGATGCTGTGGCCGTCGCCGGCGCCAATTACGAAACAGTCCGAAGTCATGGTGGATGGGGTCCCCTGAAACAGTGCTGAACATGTATCATGATGAGCCTTGAGTGACCAGCTTCCCCACCCGCAAAGGAGTCGGTGTGATTCACTATCGGATTCGTCCCCTGAGACCGGAAGCCCATCTTTTCCAGGTGTCCCTGACGGTGGCCGAGCCCACCCCGGAAGGCCAGGGGCTGACCCTGCCGGCCTGGATTCCGGGCAGCTACATGATTCGTGATTTCGCCCGCCATATCGTCAGCCTGGAAGCCCGCGCCGGCGATCAGCCCCTGGACGTGGCCAAGATCGACAAGCAGACCTGGCAGTTGCCGCCGGTCAGCGGCCCGGTGACCGTGGACTATCAGGTCTACGCCTGGGACCTGTCGGTGCGCGGCGCCCACCTGGACACCACCCACGGCTATTTCAACGGCCCCTGTGTGTTCCTCGCCGCCATGGGTTTCGAGGACCAGCCCTGCCAGGTGGACATCGAGGCGCCGGAGGGCGCCGCCTATGGCACCTGGAAACTGGCCACCGGGCTGCAACGGGTGAGCGGCCCGGAGCTGGGCTTCGGCCGTTTCCGCGCCGACGACTATGACGCCCTGCTGGATCATCCGGTGGAGATGGGCGACTTCGAGCACGCCGAGTTCGAGGCCTGCGGCGTGCCCCACCAGGTGGTGCTCAGCGGCCGGCAGCGGGCGGACATGGCGCGGCTGTGCCGGGACCTGAAGCCGATCTGCGAGCACCATATCAAGCTGTTCGGCGAGCCGGCGCCCATGGACCGCTATGTGTTCATGACCCTGGTCACCAACGGCTATGGCGGCCTGGAGCACCGCAACTCCACCAGCCTGATGAGCCCGCGTACCGACCTGCCGCTGCGCACCGACGGCCCGGACCGGGTCCGTGACGGCTACCGGAGCTATCTGGG
Source organism: Alloalcanivorax gelatiniphagus (assembly GCF_005938655.1). Lineage (GTDB taxonomy): Bacteria > Pseudomonadota > Gammaproteobacteria > Pseudomonadales > Alcanivoracaceae > Alloalcanivorax > Alloalcanivorax gelatiniphagus. Next base: position 47,585 of record NZ_VCQT01000025.1, on the reverse strand, counting down.
CCTGTGCAGCCACGAGTACTTCCATACCTGGAACGTGAAGCGCATCAAGCCGGCGGCGTTCACGCCGTTCGACCTGCGCGGCGAGGTGCACACCGAATTGCTGTGGGCGTTCGAGGGCATCACCAGCTACTACGACGACCTGTCCCTGGCGCGCACCGGGTTGATTAAACCGGAAAGCTATCTGGAGCTGCTGGGACAGACCATCACCCGGGTGTACCGGGGCGAGGGCCGCCACAAGCAGACCGTTACCGAATCCAGCTTTGATGCCTGGACACGCTTTTACAAGCGGGACGAAAACGCCCCCAACGCCATTGTCAGCTATTACGCCAAGGGCGCGCTGATCGCCCTGGCCCTGGACCTGACCCTGCGCCGGCTCACCGACGACGCCCGTGGCCTGGACGATCTGATGCGGCTGCTGTGGCAGCGTTATGGGCAGACCGGCGAAGGGGTGCCGGAGCAGGGCATCCGCCCGCTGGCGGAGGAAGTGGCCGGCGCCGACCTGGGCGATTTCTTCCGCCAGGCCCTGTACAGCACCGAGGACCTGCCGCTGGCGGAACTGCTGGCGGAGCGCGGTATCACCCTGCATTGGCGCGCCGCCGAAGGGCATGGCGACCTAGGTGGCAAACCAGGTGGCAAACCAGGGGCTGGAAAACCCGGCGCCGCCAGCGGCGAGGCGCCGGTGAACCTGGGCGTGCGGGTGGCCGCCGACCCGGCCGGCGCCCGGGTGCAACTGGCCTATGAGCAGGGCGCCGCCATGGCCGCCGGCCTGTCCGCCGGCGATGTGATCATCGCCGTGGACGGCCTCAAGGTGGACGCCGCCAATCTGGACACGATGCTGGCCGCCTACGCCGAGGGCGAGCGGGTGGAAGTGCACGCCTTCCGCCGCGATGAGTTGATGCGTTTCAGCGTCACCCTGGCGCCGTCCGAGGCCACCACCGCCTGGCTGAGCATCGACGGTGGCCATCTTAATGACAAAGGACGGGCGTGGTTGCTTAATCGCGGTTGATATGGCGATTGATATCGCGGCTGAAGCCGCTCCTACGGCGTTTTGGACACCGTGGGGGCGGCCGCTTTCCGCCAACACGGATTTTCATGACCGAAACTTCATTACAGGATCTTTATCAACGTCTGCGGCAGGCCCGGGGCGGTGATCGCCCGCGTCTGAAAAAACGCCTGGACGGCCTGGCCCGGCGTTTCAGCGCCGGCGGCCGCGACAAGGTGGCCGCCGCCATCGAGACCTCGGTGGCCGCCCGGGCCCGCCGCCAGGCGTTGGTGACGGCGCCGCTGGCGTGGCCGGACCTGCCGGTGGTGCGCCACCGGGAAGAGCTGGCGGCGGCCATCCGTGACCATCAGGTGGTGGTGGTGGCCGGCGAAACCGGCTCCGGCAAAACCACCCAGTTGCCCAAGATCTGCCTGGAGCTGGGCCGTGGCGTGGACGGTTACATCGGCCACACCCAGCCGCGCCGGCTGGCGGCCCGTTCGGTGGCGGCACGGCTGGCGGAGGAACTGCAAAGCCGGGTCGGCGAGAAGGTCGGCTACAAGGTGCGCTTCAGCGAGCAGGTGGGCGAGGACAGCCTGATCAAGCTGCTTACCGACGGCATGCTGCTCAGCGAAATTCAGAACGACCGGTTCCTGAATCAATACGACACCCTGATCATCGATGAGGCCCACGAGCGCAGTCTCAACATCGACTTTTTGCTCGGCTATCTGCGGCAGCTGCTGCCCCGGCGCCCGGATCTGAAGGTGATCATTACCTCCGCCACCATCGACCACCAGCGCTTCGCCGATCATTTCCAGGGCGCGCCGGTGTTCGAGGTGTCCGGGCGCACCTATCCGGTGGAACTCCGTTACCGGCCGTCGGAGGGAGAGCGGGACCTGGGGCCCCAGGTGGAGGACGTGCTGCGCGAAATCCAGCGCGAGGAACGCCGGGACGGGCCGCCGCCGGCTCGGGACGTGCTGGTGTTTCTCAGCGGCGAGCGGGACATTCGCGATGTCCATCATCACCTTAAACACTGTGATTTTCGGGACACCGAGCTGCTGCCCCTGTACGCGCGCCTGAGCGGCGCCGAGCAACAGCGGGTGTTTTCCTCGCACCGGGGCCGGCGGGTGGTGTTGAGCACCAACGTGGCGGAAACCTCCCTGACGGTGCCCGGTATTCGCTATGTGATCGACGCCGGCACCGCCCGCATCAGTCGCTACAGCGTGCACTCCAAGGTGCAGCGGCTGCCGGTGGAGCCGGTGTCCCAGGCCAGCGCCAACCAGCGTGCCGGGCGCAGTGGCCGGCTGATGCCGGGCATCTGCTTCCGGCTCTATGACGAGGACGACTTTCTGCAGCGGCCGGCGTTCACCGACCCGGAAATCCAGCGCACCAATCTGGCGGCGGTGATTCTGCAAATGGCGGATCTGCGCCTGGGATCGGTGGAGGACTTTCCGTTCATGGAGCCGCCGGACGGGCGCTTTATCCGCGACGGCTACCGGCTGCTGGAAGAACTGGGCGCCCTCGACAAGGGCCGCAAGCCCACCCCTCTGGGGCGCCAGTTGGCCCGCTTCCCGCTGGACCCGACCCTGGCGCGCATGGTGGTGGGCGGCGCCGACAAGAAGGCGCTCGCCGAGGTGCTGGTGATCGTCGCCGCCCTGGCGGTGCAGGATCCCCGGGAACGCCCGCGCGACAAACAGCAACAGGCGGACCAGGCCCACCAGCCGTTCGAGGACAAGGACAGTGATTTCCTGTGGTTCCTGAATCTGTGGCGCTGGGCGGAGGAGCAGCGTGAGGAACTGACCCGCAATCAGTTCGAGAAAACCCTGAAAAAGAGCTTTCTGGCGCCGTCGCGCATGCGCGAGTGGCGCGACACCCATCGGCAGTTGTTGCTGCTGGCCCGGGAGCAGGGCTGGGTGCTGAACGCCGAGCCGGCGGATTACCAGTCGGTGCACCGGGCGCTGCTGACCGGGCTGCTGGGCAATGTGATGCAGCGCAGCGAGGAGGGCGAGTGGCTGTCCACCCGCAACCGCAAGCCGCTGATCTGGCCGGGCTCCGCCTTGAGCAAGACCAAGGCGCGCTGGTTGATGGCCGCCGAGCAGGTGGAGACCAGCCGTTTGTTCGCCCGCTGCGTGGCCAGCATCGAGCCGCAGTGGGTGGAACAGGAAGCGGCCCACCTGATCAAGCGCCAGTACTTCGAACCGCACTGGTCGAAGAAGCGCGGCTGCGTGATGGCCAAGGAGCAGGTCAATCTGTTCGGCCTGATCCTGGCGTCCGGGCGGCGGGTGAACTACGGCCCCCTGGACCCGCAGCTGGCCCGGGAACTGATGATCCGCGAGGGCCTGGTGGCCGGCCAGCTGAGCCGCGAGCCCGCCTTCGTGAAGGCCAACCGGGAGCGCTTGGAACAGCTGGAGGCGATGGAACACAAGCTGCGCCGCCGGGACATTCTGGTGGACGAGGAGGCGCGGGTGGCGTTCTACGACGAACGGCTTCCGGACGGCCTGTACAGCCTGACCCATCTGGACACCTGGTACCGCAAGCAGGCCACCGAGGCCCAGCGTCGGGCGCTGCACATGGACGACGACTTCCTGTTGTCACGCAATCCGGAGGTGGGCGAGGAGGCGTTCCCCGACCGCCTGGAGCTGGATGGTCTGAGCCTGCCCCTGGAGTACAGTTTCGACCCCACCGGCGACACCGACGGCGTCACCCTGGTGCTGCCGGCGCCGGCCTTGGGGCAGGTGGATGACTGGCGCCTGGACTGGCTGGTGCCCGGTTTGCTGCGGGAAAAACTGGAAGCCCTGATCCGCGGCCTGCCCAAGGCCCGCCGGCGCCATTTCGTCCCGGTGCCCGATTTCGTCACCGCCCTGATGGAAGCGCTGTCGCCGGACCAGCCGTTGCTGCCGGCCATGACCCGGGCGTTGCAGCGCATCACCGGGGTCCGGGTGGAGCAGGAAGAATGGCCGGTGGACCGTCTGGCCGACCATCTGCGCATGAACGTGCGGGTGGTGGACGACCAGGGCAACACCCTGCGCGAAGGCCGTGACCCGGCGGCCCTGCGCCGCGCCTTCGCCGAGCAGGTGGCGGCGGCGCCGACGGTGGACGACGAGCCGGAGCTGGAAGGGCGCGACTGGTGCTTCGGCACCCTGCCGGACAGCGAGGAGCGCACGCAGGGCGGCCTGCGGTTGCGCCATTACCCGGCCCTGGAAGACCGGGGCGACCGGGTGGCGCTGCGGCGTTGTGCCGACGCCGCTGACGCCGCCTGGTACCACGGCTATGGCTGCGCGCGGCTGGCGTTGCTGGCGCTGGGCGACCAGGTGCGCGGGCTGAAACGCTTCGCCGGCCAGCGCCCGGGCTTCCAGAAACTGAAAGCGGAAAAATCCGAACTGGGCCGGCAGGGCCTGGAGCGGGTTCTGCTGCGCATCGCCGCCGAACATTTCCACTTTCACGACCAGCCGGTGCGCGACGCGGACAGCTGGCGTGCCCGGTTCGATGCCGGGCGCGGCGGTTTCGTGGCGGCGGCGGAAAAGGCGCTCAGCGACTACGGCGATCTGTTCGCCGCCTACCGCGACACCATGGCGCGGCTGGAAAAGAATTTTCCGCTGGCCTGGGCCCATGCCCACCGGGACCTGAAAACCCAGCTGGCGGATTTGTTTGGCGACGATTTTCCCCTGGCGCCGGAGTCGGAATGGTTGCGCGAATACCCCCGTTATCTGGCGGCGGTGACCCAGCGGCTGGAAAAACTGGGCGGCCAGACCGGCCGTGATCGGGCGCTGGTGGCGGAACTGGAGGATTACCGGGAGCGCTTCCAGCGCCGCGCCGGGGACACACCGGTCTGGCGGCAGCCGGAACCGCTGCGCCTGTTCCGCTGGATGATGGAGGAGTACCGGGTCAGCCTGTTCGCCCAGCCGTTGGGCACGCGGGTGACGGTGTCCGCCAAGCGGCTCAACAAGCAGTGGGAGGCCTGTTGAGCTTGGATCGCGACTGAAGTCGCTCCTACAGGGGTGATGCTGTAGGAGCGACTTCAGCCGCGATCCGAGCCACACCCTTTGCGCCGGACCTGTCATATCCGGATAATTGACCTATTTACACTGTCGAGGCGATCCCTGCCCGGGGCGCCCTTTGTGCGAGGACAGGCTTGTGACCCATTCCGTAGTGATCAGCGGGACCGGACTCTGGACCCCTGAAAAATCCATTACCAACGACGAACTGGTGGCTTCCTTCAACGAATACGTTGAGCGCCACAACCGCGAGCACGCGGCGGCCATCGAGGCCGGTGAACGGGAAGCACTGACCCCGTCCAACAGCGCCTTTATCGAAAAAGCCTCCGGCATCAAGCAGCGTTACGTGCTGGATAAGGAAGGCATCCTGGACCCGGACCGCCTGTGCCCGAGCATTCCCGAGCGCGGTGACGACGAACTGTCGGTGCAGGCGGAGATCGCCGTCAAGGCGGCGCGCCAGGCGCTGGACAACGCGGGCCTGAGCGCCGACGACCTGGACGCGGTGCTGGTGGCCTGTTCCAACATGCAGCGCGCCTATCCGGCCATGGCCGTGGAAGTGCAGCAGGCCCTGGGCATGGAACACGGTTGGGGTTATGACATGAACGTGGCCTGTTCCAGCGCCACCTTCGGTATCCAGACCGGCGTGGACGCGATCCGCAACGGCTCCGCCCGCCGCGTGCTGATGGTCAACCCGGAAATCTGTTCCGGTCACCTGGCCTGGCAGGATCGGGATTGCCATTTCATCTTCGGTGACGTGGCCACGGCGGTGATTCTGGAGCGCGCCGACGATGCTACCAGCGACACCCAGTGGGAAGTGCTGGGCACCCGGCTGCAGACCCGTTTTTCCAACAATATCCGTAATAATTTCGGTTTTCTGAACCGCACCGATCCGTCCGGCGTGGGCGCCCGCGACAAGCTGTTCCGCCAGGAAGGGCGCAAGGTGTTCAAGGAAGTCTGCCCGATGGTGGCGGAACAGATCACTTCCCACCTGAGCGATCTGCAGGTGCCGGTGAGCGACGTGAAACGCATGTGGCTGCACCAGGCCAACCTGAGCATGAACGAGTTTATCGCCCGCCGCGTGCTGGGCCGGGACGCGACCCGCGAGGAAGCACCGGTGATTCTGGACGATTACGCCAACACCAGCTCCGCCGGTTCGATCATCGCTTTTCACAAGCACAGCTCGGACCTGGACGTGGGCACCCACGGCGTGATCTGCTCCTTCGGTGCCGGTTACTCCATCGGCAGCGTGGTACTGAACCGGGTGCGCTGACAAAAAGAAACACTCGTCTCCACGTGATCTTTACCTGGTTCGTGTCTCTATGGGTGCTCGGCGCCACCCGCGCCGGGCACAATAAGCTTCATACAATCAGCGAATATGCGTTTCAGGAGATCGATCATGTCCAAAGAAAGAAAACTCAACCCGCTGGCCGCCACCCTTGGCGCCGCCGTCGTCGCTTCGGCAATGTCCATTCCCGCGGTACAGGCCGCCGACAACCCGTTCGGTGCCACCGATCTGCAGAGTGGCTATCAACTGGCCGGCGATCACTCCAAGGACGGTGAAGGCAAGTGCGGTGAAGGCACCTGCGGCGACAAGGGCGATAAGAAAGGCGAAGGCAGCTGCGGCGGCGCCGACAAGAAATCCGAGGGCAGCTGCGGCGGCAAAGGCTAAGCGGCCGATGCCCACTGTTCCTCTCGTGCCGGTAGTGTGTCTCCCATGACCCGCTTCCCCGTGACCGGTACCGGTCTGGGATTGCGACGGGCCCTGATGGGCCCGTTGTCCCAGGCGGTATCGCCTCCGGTGGACTTTCTGGAAGTGGCGCCGGAGAACTGGATTCCCATGGGCGGGCGGTTGAGGCGTGAGTTCCGCGCCTTTACCGAACGCTTCCCCTCTGTCAGCCATGGCCTGAGTTTGTCATTGGGCGGCCCCGAGCCGCTGGATTTCGAGCTGCTTGGTCAGATCAAGGGGTTTCTCGCCGAACACCGCGTGCTCTGTTACACCGAGCATCTGAGCTATTGCGGTGACCACGGCCATCTTTACGATCTGATGCCGATTCCCTTTACCGAGGAAGCGGTGCACTACGTGGCGGAACGTATCCGCCGGGTGCAGGATTTTCTCGGCCAGCGCATTGGCATCGAACACGTCAGTTACTACGCCACGCCGCCGGTGCAGGAAAGCGCCGCCCTGGGCGAGCTGGAGTTCGTGCGCGCGGTGCTGGAAGAGGCCGACTGCGGCCTGTTGCTGGACGTGAACAATGCCTATGTGAATGGCATCAATCACGGCTACGATGCCGCCGATTTCATCCGTGGCCTGCCCGGCGAGCGCATTTTCTATGTGCACGTGGCCGGCCATTACGACGAAGCCGAAGACCTGAAGGTGGACACCCACGGCGCCGAGGTGATCGACCCGGTATGGCGGCTTCTGGAAGTGGCTTACCGTGAATTCGGGGTGCTGCCCACCTTGCTGGAGCGCGACTTCAACTTTCCGCCGTTCGAGGCGCTGTGCGATGAGCTGCGCCATATCGGTGATATGCAGCGGGCCCACCACGACCAGGGCGCCGCCCGGTCGATCCGGAGCGCCTGATGGAGCCGGAGTTCCAGCGCATCCAGCGGCAATTCGCCGCCCATCTCCGTGATCCCGAGCGCCACCCGCCGCCGGGCGGTATCGAGGAGCGGCGGCTGGCGGTCTACCGCAAGCTGTTCTTCAACAACATCAACGGCTTCCTGGAAAAGGGCTTTCCGGTACTGCGCTCGCTCCATGACGAGCCGGCCTGGCGGGCTCTGGTGCGCGCCTTCTTCCACGACCACGGCTCACGGTCGCCGTATTTTCTCGATATCGCCGGGGAGTTCGTGACGTTTTTGTCGGAGGAATACCAGCCCGGCGACGACGCCCCGCCGTTTCTGGTGGAGCTGGCCCATTACGAATGGATGGAGGTGGTGCTGGAAACCGCCCAGGAGCCGGCCGCCGTCCCGGTCCAGCCGGACGGGGACCTGCTGCACGGCGCCCCCTGCCTGTCGCCCCTGCACCGGGTGTTGGGGTACCGCTGGCCGGTGCACCGGATCGGCCCGGACCATCGCCCGACCACGCCGCCGGAGCAGCCGGTGTGGCTGCTGATCTATCGGGACCAGGCCGAAAGCGTGGCGTTTATGGAAATCAACGCCGCCACCGCCCGCCTGCTGGCGCTGACCGAGGCGCACCCGGACGCCAGCGGCGAACAGCTGCTGGCGCGCCTGGGCGAGGAAATGGGCCACCCGGCCCCGGCCGCCCTGCGGACATTCGGCGCCGACCTGCTGGCCGGCCTGCGCCAGCGCGGCGTGATCCTGGGTACCCGCCCGGGGCAAGACCACTAGACAACGCCCCGGTGGCCGGGGCAACGGCGGTTGCCGGCCTGTCGGCGGTTGCCCTGCCCACCGGGCGCGCCGCTATAATGCGCCCACGACAAAATGACAAATAAAGGACTTTTGCCCGTGCGCGTATGGATTCCTGCTCTGTTATGGGTCGCCCTGGCCGGCTGTGCTCACTCGCCTTCCCAATCTCCCGCCGAGGAAGCGTCGCCCCCGTCCCAGGCCCCGGCCCGGGATGATCCCCGTGCCGCCGGCGCCGCCGATACCGCTGAAGCTGCTGACGCCGCCGATGGCGCCGATATGGCCGATGCCGGTGACGATTGGGGCGAGGCGTCCACGCCCTTTGATCGCGGCGGCGCCGCCGAGTTCGAGAAGCGCGACCCCTGGCAGGGCTTCAACCGCAAGATCTTCGGCTTCAACGATTTCGTCGACCGCTACGCCATCAAGCCCACCGCCAAGGGCTACCGCTGGATCACCCCCCAGTGGCTGGACGACACGGTGACGCGCTTTTTCAGCAACCTGGCCGACATCGGCGACTCCATCAACTATGCGCTGCAATGGCGCTGGGGGGAGGCCGGTAGCAACCTGGGCCGCTTCACGGTGAACACCACCCTGGGTCTGGCCGGGCTGTTCGACGTGGCCAGCGATATGAACCTGAACAACTCCGACACCAACCTGGATGTCACCCTGGGCCGCTGGGGCGTGCCGTCCGGCCCCTATCTGGTGCTGCCGATCCTGGGGCCGTCGTCGGTGCGTGACACCGGCACCCTGTACCCCAGCGCCTATCTGTGGCCGCCCACCTACATCGACGATGACCTGACCCGCTACGGCGTGGCGGCGCTGTACGGCATTGATCTGCGCGCGGATCTGTTGGACCTGGAGAAAAATATCGTCGGTGACCGCTACACCTTTATCCGCAACGCCTACCTGCAGCGGCGGCTGGTGCAGATCGAGGGACCGGACGCGGCGGCGCCGCCGCTGCCGGACGAGGACCCGGACATGAATGGTGACGACGGCTGGTAAGCCGAACCCGGCGTAGGAGCGGCTTCAGCCGCGATCATGGGTTGTTATCACCCGGATCGCGGCTGAAGCCGCTCCTACGTGGAGGGTGGGGGAGGGTTACTGCTCGCCGAGGGCGGCCAGCTTGCCGCGAATGTAGTCGCCGTGGGACACGTACAACAGGTCGGAAACCCGCCGGATCAGCTGCTCTTCGTGAACGTCCGCCTTGCCGTCGGCGGCGGCGATGGCCCACATGTCATAGATCAGCCGGACCCGGGTCTCCGGGTCCCAGCGTTCGCGCAGGGGCAGGGTGAACTCGAACAGATCGGTGGCGGCTTCCACCCGTTCGCGCAGTTCCGCCACGATGTCGTCCATCTCGGTCTGGTCCAGTTGCCAGTGCCGTTTTACCGCCTGGACCAGCAGACGTTCTTCCTGTTCGTCCACCTTGCCGTCGGTGCGCGCCACCTCCATTAACAGGGCGGCGGCGGCGCGGTGCAGGTCCTGGGTACTGGTTTCGGTGGTCCGCTGTTCAGTGGGGAACAGGCGGGCAAGCCATTTCACGCGGCGATCTCCTCCTCGCTGAGCCGTAGTTCCAAAGCCCGCTGGTCGGCGGCGAAACGCCGGATGCCGTCGCTGAGCAGATCGCAGGCCATGGGGTTGTCATTCAGTGACCAGCGAAACGCCGCTTCGTTCATTGGCTGCCAGTCGCTTTCCGGTTCCACGCTGGTATCTTCCAGGCGCCGCTCCAGCTCGCCGTGGTCGTTGGCCAGCTCGTCCAGCAGCGCCGGGCTGATGGTCAGGCGGTCGCAGCCGGCCAGGGCTTCGATCTCGGCGGCGTTACGGAAGCTGGCGCCCATCACGATGGTTTCCAGGCCCCGGGCCTTCAACAGGTGGAAGATACGGCGCACGGACTGCACGCCCGGGTCCTGGTCGATATGGTTGATCTCCAGCCCCTGTTTGACGTGCCAGTCGCGGATACGGCCCACGAACGGGGAGATCAGGGTGGCGCCGGCCTCGGCGGCGGCCAGCGCCTGCTCCACCGCGAACACCAGGGTCAGATTGCAGTGGATGCCTTCCTCTTCCAGCACGCGGGCCGCCTGGATGCCTTCCCAGGTGGCGGCGGCCTTGATCAGAATCCGGTCGCTGTCCACGCCCAGTTCCCGGTACAGGGCGATTAACCGGCGGCCCTTTTCCACGGTGGCGGCGGCGTCGAACGACAGGCGCGCGTCCACCTCGGTGGAGACCAGCCCGGGAATATGTTCCAGCACCGCCTGGCCGGTCACGCAGGCGAAGGCGTCGCAGCACCAGGCCAGGTCGTCGCCATGGCCCATTTCCCGGGCCAGCTCACGGGCTTGATCGAGCAGGTAGCGGAAGCGCTCGTCGCGGGCCGCGGCGAGCAGCAGGGACGGGTTGGTGGTGGCATCGTGGGGACGCAGGGTGGCGATCTTCTCCAGGTCGCCGGTATCCGCCACCACCGTGGTCCATTGTTCCAGTTGTTGCCGTTTGCTCGTCATGATCTGCACCTTCCTGTTGGCGCGCCGTCCTGGCGGCCTGCGTTGCATGAGTGTTCAAGAAGCAGCATAGCCAACGGTGGCCGCGTCCAAAAGAGCCAGTGCTTCTTCGAATACCTTTGGCGTGGCGTCCCGGCGGTGGGCGTTCTCGCTGAGATGGCGGCGGTAGGCCCGGGCACCGGGCACCGCCTGAAACAGATTGAGCGCATGGCGCAGCACGTGTTTGGGGTGCACGCCCTCCGCGTGGCGGCGCCGCAGGTAGGGCAGAAACGCCTCCGCCACCGCGCGCCGGTCCGGCGCCGGGCCCGGCTCGCCGAACACGCGGCTGTCCACGTCGGCCAGGAACCAGGGGTTCATGTAGGCCTCGCGGCCCACCATCAGGCCGTCCACCTGGCCCAGGTGGGCGAGCATGCCGTCGATGTCGCGCAGCCCGCCATTGAGGATGATCTCCAGGTGCGGGAAATCCTGCTTGATGGCGTAGGCGCGCTCATAGATCAACGGTGGGATGTCCCGGTTTTCCTTGGGCGACAGCCCCGCCAGGATGGCCTTGCGGGCATGGATGGTCAGGCTGCGACAACCGGCCCGGTCCATATGGCTGACGAAGCGGTGCAGGAAAGCGTAGTCGTCCTGGTCATCGATGCCGATACGGGTTTTCACCGTCACCGGCACGTCGGTGGCCGCGCTCATGGCGTCCACGCAACGGGCCACCTGATCCGGCTCCGCCATCAGCACGGCGCCGATCTTGCCTTGCTGAACCCGGTCCGACGGGCAGCCCACGTTCAGATTGATTTCGTCATAGCCGTAGTCGGCGCAGATCCGCGCCGCCTCCGCCAACTGGGCCGGGTCGCTGCCGCCCAGCTGCACCGCCAGCGGGTGCTCGGCGGCGTCGAAGCCCAGCAGCCGGTCCCGGTCGCCATGGATCACCGCCGGCGCCACCACCATCTCGGTATAGAGCAGGGTACGCTGGGTGATCAGCCGCGCCAGATAGCGGAAGTCGCGGGTGGTGTAGGCCATCATTGGCGCAATGGAAAAACGCCGGGACAAGGGGGCCGGCGCGGGGGCCGCCGGGGGGCCGGGACAGACCGCCGGGGCGCTGGGGGAAAGATGATCGGACATGGCGCCGATTATCGCACGGCGATGACGGCAACGGGAAACCGGGCGAACCGAAAAACACCGAAAACAAAGGTATATTCGTGTAAAAGCATCTTGCCGGGTTTTTCTGCTTCGTCTTTCATAGACAACACCGAAGACAACGCAGGGAGAAAACCATGTTGGGATGGAGTCTGATTTTTCTCGTTATTGCCATTATCGCAGGGGTACTGGGGTTTGGTGGTATCGCCGGCACGGCAGCCGGCATCGCCAAGATTCTGTTTGTGGTCTTTTTGGTGATCTGGATCGTGAGTCTGGTGCTGGGACGCCGACGCTGACGGCTTTTCCGCACCAGTAGCCGGTTCCTTCCGGGACCGGCTGATAAGAGGGCCCGCATCTTCTATAATGCGGGCCCTCTTGTTTTTGTATCCGGCCACGGAGTCAGCATGACCGTTCGCACCCGGGTGGCGCCTTCACCCACCGGCGACCCCCACGTGGGCACCGCCTACATCGCTCTGTTCAATCTCTGCTACGCCCGCCAGCATGGCGGTCAGTTCATCCTTCGTATCGAGGACACCGATCAGAGCCGCTCCACCGACGCCTCCGAACAGGCGATCCTGGATTCGCTGCGCTGGCTCGGTCTGGACTGGGACGAGGGCCCGGACGTGGGCGGCCCCCATGGCCCCTACCGCCAGAGCGAACGGGCGGATATCTACCGGGAGCACGCCGAGCGGCTGCTGGCCGAGGGGCACGCCTTCAAGTGCTACCGCAGCGCCGAGGAACTGGACCAGCTGCGCGCCGCGCTCAAGGAAGCCGGCGAGAACCGGGCGCTCAAGCCCGAGGATCTGGAGCTGGACGCCGACGAGCAGGCCCGCCGCGAGGCCGCCGGCGCCCCCTATGTGATCCGTATGCGGGTGCCCCGGGATGGCCGCTGTGAAATCCACGACCTGCTGCGCGGCCCGGTGGAACTGGACTGGGCCCTGGTGGACGCGCAGATCCTGCTCAAGTCCGATGGCATGCCCACCTACCACCTGGCCAATGTGGTGGATGACCACCTGATGGAAATCACCCATGTGCTGAGGGGCGAGGAATGGCTCAACTCCGCGCCCAAGCACAAGCTGCTCTATGAGTACTTCGGCTGGGACATGCCGGTGCTGTGCCATATGCCGCTGCTGCGCAACCCGGACAAATCCAAGCTCAGCAAGCGCAAGAACCCCACCAGCATCAACTACTACCGCCGCATGGGCTTTCTGCCCGAGGCGGTGGTCAACTACCTGGGCCGCATGGGCTGGTCCATGCCCGACGAGCGGGAACGCTTCACCCTGGACGACATGCAGGCCGCCTTCGACATCCAGCGGGTGTCCCTGGGCGGGCCGGTGTTCGACGTGGAGAAGCTTAGCTGGCTGAACGGCCAATGGCTGCGTGACCTGTCCGACGAACAGTTCCTGGACCAACTGGTGCACTGGGCCTTCAACCGGGACTACGCCCTGAAGGTGCTGCCCCACGTCAAACAGCGGGTGGAGACCTTCGGTGAGGTGATCGACAAGGCCGGCTTCTGTTTCGCCGGCCAGGTGACCGTGACGGAAGCGGACTTCCAGCACCCCAACCACGACCTGGATGCCCAGAAGCAATGGCTGCAGTTCTATCTGTGGGCCTGCGAAGCCCGCCGCGACTGGCAACGGGACGGACTGTTCGCCGACGCCAAGACTCTGGCGGACGCCCTGGGCGTGAAGATCAAGGACTTCCTGTTCCCGGTATTCGTGGCCATTGCCGGCACCAGCGCCAGCTTTTCGGTGGTGGACAGCATGGAAGTGCTGGGCCCGGACCTGAGCCGCGCCCGACTGCGCCACGCCATCGAGGTGCTGGGTGGCGTCTCAAAGAAGCAAACCAAGAAGCTGGAAAAGGAATTCGGTGCACTTTTTCAACAAACTGATTAAGCGTTGAGCAGACGGACACCGAACCGTCAAAAACCGCCGGCGAGTGCTTGACAGGGTAGGGGCGCTGCGTAAAATACGCGGCTCCACACAGGGCATGACCCGGTGGGACAGTTTTGGGGCCATAGCTCAGCTGGGAGAGCGCTACAATGGCATTGTAGAGGTCGGCGGTTCGATCCCGCCTGGCTCCACCAAATACGTCCCCTTCGTCTAGTGGCCTAGGACACCGCCCTTTCACGGCGGTAACAGGGGTTCGACTCCCCTAGGGGACGCCAAATAAAAAAGCCCCGGCTCCGGGGCTTTTTTATTTGGCGTTTCACCTCTGGGGGAGGCGCACTCCCCTAGGGGGTGAGCCGGGAATTCGCGAAGCACAGCTTCGCGCCGGCGAACGCCGGAAATCTGTGATTTCCGGCGGGGCCGCCTAGGCCGGGCTGCCCCAGGATACCTGTTGTTGCCTCTCGACGAAGCCGAAAGCCCAGGCTGGCACGCTTTTGTAGGAGCGGCTTCAGCCGCGATCGGCCTGGCGTCATCTTCATCGCGACTGAAGTCGCTCCTACAGCGATCCTGGAAGGGGCGCAGTCCCGAGGATACTTGTCGTTGCCCCTCGACGAAGCCCGAAGCCCAGGCTGGCACGCTTTTGTAGGAGCGGCTTCAGCCGCGATCGGTTCTGGCGTCAACGTTATCGCGACTGAAGCCGCTCCTACAGTCGCTCCTAAACGCCCAGCCGTCGGATGGTGAGCACGTGGGCGATGTTCTCGCCGTCCCAGATGTATTCGTAATGGGTGGCGGGGGTGACCGATTGGATCAGGTGCGGAGAGAGCAGGGCGAAGCAGAGGGCGCCTTCATGGCGCACGGAGCCGTAGGCCAGGCCGTGCTCGTCGGCGTCGAACAGGCTCCGGCCGAGCCGCCGCGCCGGGCCGTAGTCGTCCGGCCGGTACCAGCCGTGGTCGTCCCGGTAGGGCGTATGGATGTCGCGCAGCCGGGCGCTGAAGCGCACCCGCAGGCCACGCATGACGATGCGGTCGTATTTGAGCCCGGGCACGTTCCGAAAATAATGCTGCTGGTGGTAGCGGGTCTCGGCGATGGCGGTGGCCATGCGCTCGGCGCAGTAGAACACGCCGTAGTCGCCGTCGGAGAAGCGCGAGCCCAGCGGGCTGAGATGCACGAACGGGCCGAGCGCGTAGTTGCAGCCGGGAATTCCCCAGGGGCGGCGATCCGGCGGCACCCGGTGCAGCTCGCCCACCTGCATCCGCAGGCGCGGATTGGTGAGCGCCTGGACCGCGTAGAGCGCCTCGAAGTCGGCCTGATCGGCCACGTCGTCGAAGATCTCGATGGGCGGGTACCTGCCATTCACCAGCCGGTAGGCGTCCTGATCCGGAAACCCGTGCAGCGGCAGATCCTCGGGGACCGTCACCACTGGCCTCCGCGCAGGCTGTCCAGTTGCCGGTTCACCTCATAGAGACTGGCCACGCGGCCGTTGCTCATCACATCCATGGGGCTGGCGCCGTTGAAGAACGGGTTGTGGTTGGGCAGCCGCACGAACCCGTACACGTTCTCCTTGTTGGCGAACAGGGTGCGCAGTGCCTGATGGATATTCAGCAGATAGCTGAGCCGTTCCAGCAGGTCGTTGCTGATGCGCGCGCTGTCCGGGCGGCCTTGATACTTGTGCAGGGTGGAGCGGCCGACCCCGAGCAGGGCCATCTTTTCCTTCTCCGAGCACTGCCAGTGCTCGAACAGACGCAACACCGCCCGCAGTGCCGCATGGCGGGCTTGATCATCCAGAGGTTGGGCAGCCGGAACCGCTTGCATGGGGCTTCTCCTCGAAAAGGTTACGTCCATAGTAAGCGAATAAAGCCTTTAATGTCCACAAATGGACATTAACCCCCGGGCGGACTGTCAAACAATGTTCAAACACCCGGGGACGGCGAAACCGCCGTTGCCCGCCGGGGTCTTTTCACCGAGCCTTTGCGAACCGGAACAGGGAGAAGGGAATGCGTATCGTCGTGGCACTGGCACTGTTGATCAGCGGTTTGTCCGCCGCCCAACCCACAGCGGCCAGTGAGCGGGCCAATAACCAGCGGGACTATGCCTGGGTGGACGCCCACCTGCACTACGTGGACTTCATGCAGGAGAGCGAGGGCAGCGCCGCCATGCTCAAGGCCATGGACCGGGCCGGGGTGGAGCAGGCCTGGGTGTTCGGTTTGCCGGTAATGAAGAAATGGGAAGCCAGCGCGCCGCGCCGGCCCCGCTATTATCTGGGCGACGAAGCGCCGCTCTACTACTACAGCGCCACCGACGACCTGCTGGCCCGGGCCCTGCTGAAGCTGCCGGAATCCCAGCGGCGCCGGCTGATTCCCTTTATCAGTGGCTTCAACCCCACCGACATGCACGCGGCCCGCCACGTGGAGGCGCTGATCGAGCGCTACCCGGGGCTGTGGCGGGGCATCGGCGAGGTGATTACCCGCCACGATGACCTGACCGCCCTGACCAGTGGCGAGACGCCCCGGGCCAACCATCCGGCGCTGATGAAGGTGTACGACCTGGCCGGCCGCTACCAGCTGCCGGTGCTGCTGCACAGCAACCTGACCTCGCTGCGCGAGGAAACGCCGATTTATCTGCAGGAACTGGAGGACGCGCTGGCGGCGCACCCGGACACCCGTTTCGTGCTGGCCCATGCCGGCACCAGTGGCGGGGTGGAGAAGCGCCAGGCGCCGCTGGATACGCTGCCGGAGATCATCCGGGCGCTGCTGGACCGCTACGACAATCTTTACATCGACCTGTCCTGGAGCGTCCGCGAGCACTATCTGCTCGATGACGGCGAGCCGGACGACAGCTGGCTGAAGCTGATCGAGGACCACCCGGATCGCTTTACCCTGGGCACCGATCTGGTGGGCCATTTCGACAGCATGAAGAAGATTCTCGACGCCTACCGGCCGCTGCTGGGCGCGCTGCCGGAGGACGTGGCCCGGGCGCTGGCCCGGGACAACGCCCTGGCGCTGGTGCCGGAGCAGGGCGCCCGGGCCAAGCCCGACCGCCAGGACTGATCAGTCCTGGTCGCGGTCCCGGCGCAGCCGGCGTAGCAGGCTGGAGGTGTCCCAGCGGCCGCCGCCCATGGCCTGCACTTCCTTGTAGAACTCGTTGATCAGGGCGGTGGTCGGCAGGCTGCTGCCCAGGCGGGTGGCCTCGGCCAGGCAGATGTCCAGATCCTTGCGCATCCAGTCCACGGCGAAACCGTGGTCGTACTGGTCGGCCAGCATGGTGCGGTGGCGGTTGACCAGCTGCCAGGAGCCGCCGGCGCCGGCGCCGATCACCTGCATGGCCTTTTCCGCGTCCAGGCCGGCATCCCGGGCGAAGGAGATCGCCTCCGCCACCCCCTGGATAACGCTGGCCACGCAGATCTGGTTGGCCATCTTGGTGAGCTGGCCCTGACCCACCGGGCCCATGTGCACCACGGTCTTGCCGTAGTGGGCGAGCACCGGCGACAGCCGCTCGAAGGTGGCCGGCGCGGCGCCGCACATGATCGACAGCTGGCCGTTTTCCGCGCCTTGCTGGCCGCCGGACACCGGCGCGTCCATGAAGTGGGCGCCTTGCTCGCGGCAGGCCGCGTCCAGGGTCTCCGCCATGGTGGCACTGGCGGTGGTGTGGTCCACCAGCACCGCGTCCGGCTCCAGGGCCGACACCGCGCCATCCTGCTCCAGGGTCACCTGGCGCAGGTCCCGGTCATTGCCCACGCACACGAACACCAACCCGGCGCCCCGGGCGGCCTGGGCCGGGGTATCCGCCCGGCCGCCGCCGTATTCCTCCACCCAGCGCCGCGCCTTGTCCGCGCTGCGGTTGTAGACGGTAACCTGAATCCCGGCGCGGGCCAGGTGGCCGGCCATCGGGTAGCCCATATTGCCCAGGCCGATAAAGGCGGCGGTGGTCATGGCATTACTCCTGACGGGGGGTGAGCGGGTAAACGGCGAAGCTGTCGCGGGTCAGGCTGCCCAGGTACAGGCGCTGGCCGTGCTGCTCCACGCTGGTGATCGGCGCGAAGGCGCCTTCGTCCTGGTGCTGCAGGTTGGCGGTGACCTGGCCTTGCTCGTCCAGGCCCAGCACGAAGGCATGGCGGGCCGGCTGCGGTTGCATGAAGGCCGGCAGACGGAACACCAGCTTGCGCAGCAGCGGTTTGTCGGAGAGTGCGTCCAGGGTGTCGTTGCGCGGCGCGAACAGGGCCACCCAGAAGGTGCCATCGCCGTTGGCGGAGATGCCGTCCGGAATGCCCGGCAAATTGTCGAAGAACACCTCATGCTGGCCGGCCCGGTCGCCCTTGAGCCAGTAGCGCAGCACGTTATAGCTGCCGGTCTGGGTGACCACCACGAAGTCCTCGTCCCGGGACAGGGCCACGCCGTTGGCGAACTGCAGGCCGTCGATCAGCACCGTGGTGGCGCCGGTGGCCGGGTCGAAGCGCAGGAAGCGGCCGTGGCCGCCGTGCTCCATGATGTCGTCCCGGGCGTGCATGGCCGGGCCGAACTTGGAGGAGGCGTCGGTGAAATAGACGGTGCCGTCGGAGGCCACGTCCACGTCGTCGGTAAAGCGGAACGGCACGCCGTCGGCACTGTCGGTGAGCACGGTGAGGGCGCCGGAGTCCGGGTTGACCCGCAGCAGGCCCCGGTAGCCGTCGGCCACCACCAGGGTGCCGTCCGGGGCGAAGTCCAGGCCCAGGGGGCGGCCGTCCGTGTTGACGATCAGGTCCGGATCGCTACCGTCCGGGTTGAAGCGCACCAGTCGTCCGTCCTGGTAGCCCACGTACAGATTGCCGGCCTCGTCGATGGCCACGTCTTCCGGGCCCACCCCTTCTCCGGCGGCCAGGCGCCCCACGCCGTCGAGCTTGTCATTGATCCCGTAGCGGCCTTCCAGGGCCGGCGCCGCCGGCGCCTGCCAGGCCACCGGTTCCACCGGCACCGGCCAGAACAATAAATAGGCGGCCAGCGCCACAATGATCAGTGCCACGATGATTTTTTTCATTGTCTTTCCCTATCAGACTGATCCAGAAACTCCGGTCAGCAGTGTAGGCACTGGGTGGGCATAAAAAAAGCCGCCCGGAGGCGGCTTTTCGGATCGACGCGGAGCGCGTGTTACTTGCGCTCGTTGAGCGGCACCATGGTGCGCTCTTTCTCGCCGGTGTAGAGCTGGCGGGGGCGGCCGATCTTGTAGGGGTTGGAGATCATCTCGTTCCAGTGCGCGATCCAGCCCACGGTGCGGGACAGGGCGAAGATCACGGTGAACATGGAGGTCGGGATGCCAATCGCCTTGAGGATGATGCCGGAGTAGAAGTCCACGTTCGGGAACAGCTTCTTCTCCTTGAAGTAGGGATCGCTGAGCGCGATTTCTTCCAGCTTCATGGCCAGCTCGAGCTTGGGATCGTTGACGCCCAGCTCGTTGAGCACCTCGTGGCAGGACTCACGCATCACGGTGGCGCGCGGGTCGTAGTTCTTGTACACCCGGTGGCCGAAGCCCATCAGCTTGAACGGATCGTTCTTGTCCTTCGCCTTGGCGATGTAGGTTTC
The DNA here is from genome assembly GCF_005938655.1 of Alloalcanivorax gelatiniphagus. Classification (GTDB taxonomy): domain Bacteria; phylum Pseudomonadota; class Gammaproteobacteria; order Pseudomonadales; family Alcanivoracaceae; genus Alloalcanivorax; species Alloalcanivorax gelatiniphagus. The sequence goes on along the minus strand of NZ_VCQT01000025.1, from coordinate 28,187 downwards.
GATCTGGCTGATGTCGCCGATTTCGTCGAGCATGTTCAGCACTGCTTCGTTGGCACCGCCGTGGGCGGGACCCCACAGGGCGGAGATGCCGGCGGCGATGCAGGCGAACGGGTTGGCGCCGGAGGAGCCCGCCAGACGCACCGTGGAGGTGGAGGCGTTCTGCTCGTGGTCGGCGTGCAGGATGAAAATCTTGTCCATGGCCCGCGCCAGGGTCGGGCTGACCTGGGTTTCCTCGCACGGATTACCGAACATCATGTGCAGGAAGTTTTCCGCGTAGCCGAGGTCGTTGCGCGGATACATCAGCGGCTGGCCGAGGCCGTACTTGTAGCACATCGCCGCGATCGTCGGCATCTTGGCGATCAGCCGATAGGCGGTGATCTCACGGTGCTCGGGATTGGTGATGTCCAGGGAGTCGTGGTAGAAGGCGGACAGGGCGCCCACCACGCCGCACATGATCGCCATGGGATGGGCGTCACGGCGGAAGCCGTTGAAGAAATTGCGGATTTGCTCGTGCACCATGGTGTGGTTTTTCACGGTGCCGACAAAGGCCTCTTTCTGCTCGGCATTCGGCAGTTCGCCGTTGAGCAGCAGGTAGCACACTTCAAGGTAGTCGGACTTGGCGGCCAGATCCTCGATGGAGTAGCCCCGGTGCAGCAGCTTACCGACTTCACCATCAATATAGGTGATCTTGGATTCGCAGGAGGCGGTGGACGTGAAGCCCGGGTCGAAGGTAAACAGGCCATTGGCGGTCAGGGAGGAAACGTCGATCTCATCGCGGCCCAGGGTAGGCGTCAGGATCGGCAATTCCAGATCGTCGCGGCCCTCTACCTTGAGAATGGCTTTCTTCTCGGTCATGGGAATTTCTCCTCGGTGTATAGAGGGTACACCCGCCGGGCGCGCGATTAACCTGGTGGCTCAATCGCCGTGGGTCCCGTGGGGAAGGTCCTCCAGAGCGCGGGGGACGTTAAAGTTTTGATGGGTCTTTGTCAACGAGAAGCCGGCGCCCCCGTTGGCCACTTTTGTAGGGTAAACAGTCGATTACACGCACCGGCAGAGGGCATTCCGCTGCCGCCTGCCGCCCGGGCGCCGGGCAAAGGGCTTTGGAAAACAAGCGATTAAGGGCGGGGGAGGGCGTTCGTCCCGGGCCCCTTCACGAGCCGGCCACACCGGTTCCGTCTACTATAAAAACAGGTGGTTGACGTTTGTTTTGCCGCAGGCGCGGCGATATACTGCCGCCCGCGACGAAGTCTCCCGCCTGCGCCGCCCGGACCCCATGGCCCGGCATGGCGTGGTGATCAGGCTTCAGTGGGCTCCACCCCGGCCCGGGCAGCATCGGCCAAACCTCACAGGTGTTACGACGCCGCCGTTGGTGCCAAGTTCCCGACAACCGCTCCGGTCACCGCCGGGGCCCGGCAAAAGTGTAGGCTACCGTGAACGACAAGAGACCCGTTAACCTCGATCTGACGACGATCAAGTTCCCGGTCACCGCCATTGCGTCCATCACCCACCGCATTACCGGTGTGGCCATCTTCGTGGCCCTGCCCGTGTTGCTGTGGATGATGGATCGCTCCCTGGCGTCCCCCGAGAGCTTTGCGGACCTGAAACAAGTGATGACCTCGCCCTTCGCCAAACTGGTGCTGTGGGCGATCCTGTCCTTTATTTCCTATCACCTGGTGGCCGGCATCCGCCACCTGATCATGGACGCCGGCGTGGGTGAGACCCTCGAAGGCGGCCGACGTGGCGCCAAGCTCACGTTCATCGTCACCGTGGTGCTGATTCTGCTGGCAGGAGCCTGGATATGGTAACGAGCGTAACGAGCCTTGGCCGTAACGGCCTTTATGACTGGCTGATTCAACGGGTCTCCGCCGTGGTGATCGCGGTGTATGTGATCGGCATGGTCGGCTATCTGATCTGCAACAGTGATCTGGATTACGCCACCTGGAGTGCCTTCATGGGTTCGGTGCCGATGCGCATCGCCAATACCCTGATGCTGTTCTCCGTGGCCGCCCATACCTGGATCGGCCTGTGGAGCGTGACCACCGACTACCTGACCAGCCTGACGTTTGGCAAGGCCGCCACCAGTGTTCGTCTGGTGGGGCAAATGGCCATCGCGCTGCTGCTGCTGGTCTACATCCTTTGGGGTCTGCTGACGATCTGGGGAGGCGCATAACCCATGTCCATTCGTACCATTACTTTTGACGCGATCGTCGTTGGTGGCGGGGGCGCGGGCATGCGTGCCTCCCTGCAGATGGCGCAATCCGGTTTCAAAACCGCGCTGATTTCCAAGGTGTTTCCGACCCGTTCGCACACCGTGTCCGCCCAGGGCGGCATTACCTGTGCGATCGCCTCCGCCGATCCCAATGACGATTGGCGCTGGCACATGTACGACACCGTCAAGGGCTCCGACTACATCGGTGACCAGGACGCCATCGAATATATGTGTCAGGTGGGTCCGGAAGCGGTGTTCGAGCTGGACCATATGGGTCTGCCGTTCTCCCGCACCGAGGAAGGCCGCATCTACCAGCGTCCTTTCGGTGGTCAGTCCAAGAACTTCGGTGAAGGCGGTCAGGCCGCCCGTACCTGTGCCGCCGCCGACCGTACCGGTCACGCGCTGCTGCACACCCTGTACCAGCAAAACCTGAAGAACGGCACCCAGTTCTATAATGAGTGGTACGCCGCCGAGCTGGTCAAGGACGCCCAGGGTAACGTCTGTGGCGTGATCGCCATCAGCATCGAATCCGGCGAGACCGTATTCTTCAAGGCCAAGGCCACGGTGTTCGCCACCGGCGGTTCCGGCCGTATCTTCGCCTCCACCACCAATGCCCTGATCAACACCGGCGACGGCGTGGGCATGGCCCTGCGTGCCGGCGTGCCGGTCCAGGACATCGAGATGTGGCAGTTCCACCCCACCGGCATCGCCGGCGCGGGCGTGCTGGTCACCGAAGGGTGTCGTGGCGAAGGTGGCTACCTGATCAACAAGGACGGCGAGCGCTTCATGGAGCGTTATGCCCCCAACGCCAAGGACCTGGCGTCCCGTGACGTGGTGGCCCGCTCCATGATGATGGAGATTCTGGACGGTCGCGGCGACGGCCCGGATGGCAGCTACGTGTACCTGAAGCTGGACCATCTCGGCGAGGAAGTGCTGCACAGTCGCCTGCCGGGCATCTGTGAGCTGGCCATCACCTTCGCCGGCACCGACCCGGTGAAGGAGCCGATCCCGGTGGTTCCCACCTGCCACTATATGATGGGCGGTATTCCCACCAACGTTCATGGCCAGGCGCTGAAAATGAGCGGCGGCCACGAAGGCGAGGATCAGGTTGTTAACGGTCTGTTCGCGGTGGGCGAAGTAGCCTGTGTATCAGTGCATGGCGCCAACCGCCTGGGCGGCAACTCGCTGCTCGACCTGGTGGTGTTCGGCCGCGCAGCCGGCCTCTATATCGAGGACGCGCTGCGCCAGGGCATGACCCAGTACGAGCCCAGCGACGACGACATCGACGCCGCGCTGAGCCGGGTCAACCGCTGGAACGACTCCAAGGGCGGCGAATCCGTGCCGGTCCTGCGCAAGGAGTTGCAGAGCACCATGCAGAATCACTTTGGTGTGTTCCGCAAGGGCGATCTGATGGAAGAGGGCGTGGAAAAGCTGGCCAACCTGCGCGAGCGCATCGCCAACGCCCATCTGGAAGACAAGAGCAACGCCTTCAACACCGCCCGTGTGGAAGCCCTGGAGCTGGACAACCTGCTGGAAGTGGCGGAGGCCACCGCGATCGCGGCCTACAACCGCACCGAAAGTCGCGGCGCCCACTCCCGCTACGACTACCCGGACCGGGACGATGAGAACTGGCTGTGCCATTCCATCTACGATCCGCGTACCAAGCAGCTGGGCAAGCGCGAAGTGAACTTCAAGCCGAAGACCGTGGACACCTTCCAGCCCAAGGTCCGGACCTACTAATCGGAGACGTGTAGCCATGAAAGTCAGTATCTACCGCTACAACCCGGACACCGACCGCGAGCCGACCATGAAGGAGTACGAGGTCGACACCCAGGGCAAGGACCTGATGGTGCTCGATATCCTCGCTCTGGTGAAGGAACAGGACGAGAGCCTGGCCTACCGCCGCTCCTGCCGCGAGGGCGTGTGCGGTTCCGACGGCATGAACATCAACGGCAAGAACGGCCTGGCCTGTATCACCCCGCTGTCCGAAGTGGCGCCGGGCGTGAAGGAAGGCAAGAAGCCGCTGGTGCTGCGTCCGCTGCCCGGCCTGCCGGTGATCCGTGACCTGGTCGTGGACATGGGTGTGTTCTACGAGCAGTACGAGAAGGTGCAGCCCTACCTGCAGAACGACCAGCCGGCGCCGGCCATCGAGCGCCTGCAAACCCCGGAAGACCGGGCCAAGCTGGACGGTCTGTACGAGTGCATTCTGTGCGCGTGCTGCTCCACCAGCTGCCCGAGCTTCTGGTGGAACCCGGAGAAGTTCCTGGGCCCGGCGGCCCTGTTGCAGAGCTACCGCTTCCTGGCGGACAGCCGTGACAATGCCACCGAGGAGCGCCTGTCCCGGCTGGACGACCCGTTCAGCCTGTTCCGGTGCCACGGCATCATGAACTGTGTCAGTGTCTGTCCCAAGGGGCTCAACCCCACGCGGGCCATCGGGCACATTCGCTCCATGCTCCTTGAACGGGGCGTGTGAGTGAGAAGAGGCGGCCTGCGGGCCGCCTTTTTTTTGGCGTCAAAAAACGCTCCCGGCGTTTTTTTGCGCCCACCGTCCATGGCGGGCGCCCTTCGGGCCGTCGCTGGCGCGACGTCAAAAAACGCTCCCGGCGTTTTTTTGTTTCCGAATGCGACGGGGTGGGGCCGTGACCGGCGGGTTTCGTTAAGCTTGACGGCGTTTGCGGGCATTTTGGGCCTTTCGCCGGGGTGCAAAGACCAGATCGGGGCAAATTGGGCTCTACCATGGTCTTGTACCGCCTAACAATGGCCCCATAAACGTACTACAATACCGGGCGATTCCGGCAACCCCGGAGTCGCGACAAGCAGGGTGGAGACGGAGCTTAAAAGGCGCCGTTTCCGTAAACAGCGATAAGCGCGGGTAACAGGGTCGCAGCCCTGTGGACAGCAGCAGACATGCCCACAGGCGTGACGTTCGCCCGGCTAAGGAACGAGCGACGATGCAAGACAGTTCCATGCACCGCCAATGGCAGTCTTCCCACATTGGGGGCGCCAACGCGGCCTATGTTGATGAACTGTACGAATCCTACCTGACCGATCCCAACTCCGTGCCGGAAGACTGGCGCGCCTACTTCGAGAAGCTCCCCAGCGTCAACGGCGCGGTGGAATCCGACGTTCCCCATTCAGCGGTACGCGAACATTTTCTGCTGGAAGCAAAAAACCGCTCCCGGGTCCAGAAGATGGGCGCCAGCGCGGTCAGTTCCGAGCACGAACGCCGCCAGGTGCGGGTGTTGCACCTGATCGCCGCCTACCGTAACCGGGGCCACCAGGTGGCCCGGCTGGACCCCCTGGGTCTGATGGAGCGCGAAGCGGTACCGGATCTGGAACTGGCCCACCACGGTTTGAGCAAATCCGATCTGGACACCGTGTTCCAGACCGGCAATCTGTTCCTGGGCAAGCCGGAAGCCACCCTCCGCGAGATCATGGACTGCCTGCAGGGCAGTTACTGTTCCACGGTGGGCGCGGAGTACATGCACATCGTCAACACCGCCGAGAAGCGGTGGATCCAGCAACGGCTGGAAGGCGTGCGCAGTCATCCTCAGTACGGCGCCGACATCAAGCAGCATATTCTTGAGCGGCTGACCGCCGCCGAAGGGCTGGAGAAGTACCTGGGCAGCCGCTACCCCGGCACCAAGCGCTTCGGCCTGGAGGGCGGTGAGTCCCTGATTCCGCTGATGGATGAGATGATCCAGCGGGTCGGCAGCTACGGCGCCAAGGAAATGGTGCTGGGCATGGCCCACCGGGGCCGTCTCAACGTGCTGGTCAACACCCTGGGCAAGAGCCCGCGGGACCTGTTCGGCGAGTTCGAGGGCAAGAGCTTCAACGAGAACGGCTCCGGTGACGTGAAGTATCACCAGGGCTTTTCCTCCAACGTGCAGACCTCCGGCGGTGAAGTGCATCTGGCGATGGCCTTCAACCCCTCCCACCTGGAGATTGTCTCCCCGGTGGTGGAAGGCTCGGTGCGTGCCCGCCAGGACCGTCGCGACGACAGCGGTGGCGAACAGGTGGTGCCGATCCTGATCCACGGCGACGCCGCCTTCGCCGGCCAGGGCGTGGTGATGGAAACCTTCCAGATGTCGCAGACCCGTGCTTACCACACCGGTGGCACCCTGCACATCATCATCAACAACCAGGTCGGCTTCACCACCAGCCGCCGGGATGACGCCCGTTCCACCGAGTACTCCACCGACGTGGCGAAGATGGTCCAGGCACCGATCTTCCACGTTAACGCGGACGATCCGGAAGCGGTCTACTTCGTCACCCAGCTGGCGGTGGACTACCGCATGCAGTTCAAGAAGGACGTGGTGATCGATCTGGTCTGTTACCGCCGTCTGGGTCACAACGAGGCGGACGAACCGTCCTCCACCCAGCCGCTGATGTACAAGAAGATCAAGTCCCATCCGTCCAGCCGTACCCTGTACGCGGAACGCCTGATCAACGAGCAGGTGCTGTCCGAGCAGGACGCCCAAAAGATGGTCGACGACTACCGGGATGCCCTCGACGAAGGCAACCACGTGGTCAAGGCCCTGGTGCGCGAGCCCAACAAGGCGCTGTTCGTGGACTGGTCCCCGTTCATCGGCCACCAGGTCGAGGACGACTGGGACACCGGCTACCCGCTGAAGAAACTTCAGGATCTGGCCGGCCGCCTGGAGACCCTGCCCGAGGGCGTGGTCACCCAGCGTCAGGTCAAGAAGATCCTGGAAGACCGCCGCAAGATGACCGCCGGCGCCATGCCCCTGAACTGGGGCTACGGCGAGACCCTGGCCTACGCCACGCTGCTGGATCAGGGTTACATGGTGCGTCTCACCGGCCAGGACTCCGGCCGGGGCACCTTCTCGCACCGGCACGCGGTGGTGCACAACCAGAAGAACGGCGAAAACTATGTGCCGCTGAAGCATCTCAACGATGATCAGCCGCGCATGGACATCTACGATTCGCTGCTGTCCGAGGAAGCGGTGCTGGCGTTCGAATACGGCTACGCCACCACCACGCCCAAGGCGTTGATCCTGTGGGAAGCCCAGTTCGGCGACTTCGTCAACGGCGCCCAGGTGGTGATCGACCAGTTCATCTCTTCCGGTGAAGCCAAGTGGGGCCGCCTGTGCGGGCTCACCATGCTGCTGCCGCACGGCTACGAAGGGCAGGGCCCCGAGCACTCCTCGGCGCGCCTGGAGCGCTTCCTGCAACTGTGCGCCGAGCACAACATGCAGGTGTGCGTGCCGACCACGCCGGCGCAGATTTTCCACCTGCTGCGCCGCCAGGCGATCCGCCCGCTGCGCAAGCCGCTGGTGGTGATGACGCCCAAGAGCCTGCTGCGTCACAAACGCGCCACCTCGTCCCTGGAGGACCTGGCCGAGGGTCGTTTCCAGACCGTTATCGACGAACAGCCCGAGTTTGACCGCAAGGCGGTGAAGCGCGTGGTGATGTGCGCCGGCAAGGTCTACTACGACCTGCTGGAGAAACGCGAGAGCGACGACCTCAACGACACCGCCGTGGTGCGCGTGGAGCAGCTCTATCCGTTCCCGGAGAAGCGTCTCACCGAGGTCCTGGAGAGCTACCCGAACCTGGAAAACCTGGTCTGGTGCCAGGAAGAGCCCATGAACCAGGGCGCCTGGTTCAGCTCCCAGCATCACTTCATGCGAGTGGCCCGGGCGGTCAAGGACAACCTGCAGGTGCATTACGCAGGCCGCGACATGGCGGCGGCGCCGGCGGCGGGCTCCATGTCCCTGCACGTGGAACAGCAGCAGCGTCTGGTCGAAGACGCATTCCAGATCAAATAAGCGAAAGCGAACCGAAAAGGGTTTAAAGGAATCAGCATGGCGACAGAAATCAAAGCCCCACAGTTCCCGGAATCCGTGGCGGACGGCACCGTGGCCACCTGGCACAAGAAAGAAGGCGAGGCGGTCAAGCGTGATGAGCTGCTGGTGGACATCGAAACCGACAAAGTGGTCCTCGAGGTAGTCGCCCCCAGCGATGGCGTGGTGGGCAAGATCCTCAAGGACGAAGGCGACACGGTGGAAAGCCAGGAAGTCCTGGGTCACCTGGAAGCCGGCAGCGGCTCCGGTGGCGGTGCCGCCAAGCAGGAAGAGAGCAAAAGCGAAGCCAAGGCCGACGAAGGCAAGGCCGAAGAGCAGAAAACCGAGGCCGCCAGTGAGTCCGCCGAGTCCGAAGGCGGTGATGGCGACGCCCAGGCCGGCCCCGCCGCTCGCAAGCTGATGAGTGAGCACGGTCTGTCCGCCGGTGACGTGAAAGGCACCGGCCGCGATGGCCGCATCACCAAGGAAGACGTGGAGAAGGCTCTGGCCAACCGCCAGGAGAAGCCGGCGTCCTCCTCTTCCGAATCGAAAGCGGCCCCGATCCCCGAGGCGGAGCCCGGCGAGCGCGAAGAGCGCCGCGTGCCGATGACCCGTCTGCGCAAGCGCATTGCCGAGCGGCTGGTGTCCGCCCAGCAGAACGCGGCCATGTTGACCACCTTCAACGAGGTCAACATGAAGCCGATCATGGACATGCGCAAGAACTACAAGGACGCCTTCGAGAAGGCCCACGGCGTGCGTCTGGGCTTCATGGGCTTCTTCACTCGCGCCTGCGTGGAAGCGCTCAAGCGCTACCCGGAAGTGAACGCCTCCATCGACGGTGACGACGTGGTCTACCACGGTTACTACGACGTGGGCGTGGCGGTTTCCACCGAGCGCGGCCTGGTGGTACCGGTGGTGCGCGACGCCGACCAGAAAGGTCTGGCGGAAGTGGAATCCCAGATCATCGACTACGGTCAGAAAGCCCAGAAGGGCAAACTGTCCATCGAAGAGATGACCGGCGGCACCTTCACCATCTCCAATGGCGGTGTGTTCGGCTCGCTGATGTCCATGCCGATTCTTAACCCGCCGCAGACCGCGATCCTGGGCATGCACAAGATCCAGGAACGGCCCATGGCCGTGGACGGCAAGGTGGAGATTCTGCCGATGATGTATCTGGCGCTGTCCTACGACCACCGCCTGATCGACGGCAAGCAAGCGGTGCAGTTCCTGGTCACCGTGAAGAACTTCATCGAGGATCCGGCCCGGCTGCTGCTGGACATCTGAACAAAGGGATAGGTTATGAGCGACAAATACGACGTTATCGTCATCGGCGGCGGACCGGGCGGCTATGTGGCCGCCATTCGCGCCGCGCAGTTGGGTTACAAAACCGCCTGCATCGAGAAACGCATCAACAAGCAGGGCAAACCGGCCCTGGGCGGCACCTGCCTGAACGTGGGCTGCATTCCCTCCAAGGCATTGCTGGATTCATCCTGGAAATACCACGAGGCGGAAAGCGCCTTCGCCGACCACGGCATCAAGGTCGGCAAGCTGGACATGGACGTGAAAGCCATGCAGGAGCGCAAGGACAAAGTGGTCCTGCAGCTCACCGGCGGCGTGGCTTCCCTGTTCCAGGCCAACAAGGTGACCTGGCTGCAGGGCTCCGGCCAGCTCAAGGCCAACAAGCAGGTGGTGTTCACCCCCAACGAAGACGGCGAAGAGCAAACCCTGGAAGCGGACAACGTGATCCTGGCCGCCGGCTCCGTGCCGGTGGAGATTCCGCCCGCCGAGGTGGATCAGAAGATCATCGTCGATTCCACCGGTGCCCTGGAGTTCGATTCCGTGCCCAAGAAACTGGGCGTGATCGGTGCCGGTATCATCGGCCTGGAACTGGGCAGCGTCTGGTCCCGTCTGGGCAGCGAAGTCACCGTGCTGGAAGCGGTGGACACCTTCCTGCCGGCGGTGGACAAGCAGATTTCCAAGGAAGCGCAAAAACTTTTCACCAAGCAGGGACTCGACATCAAACTCGGTGCCCGGGTCACTGCCTCCAAGAAAAACAAGAATTCCGTGCGCGTCACCTATACAGATAAAGACGGAGAGCACGAGGAAACCTTTGATCGTCTGATCGTGGCGGTAGGACGCCGCCCCTACACCGAAGGCCTGCTCAGTCAGGACGCCGGTGTCACCCTGGATGAGCGTAATTTCATTTACGTGGACAACCAGTGCCGTACCGATGTGCCCGGCGTTTACGCCATCGGCGATCTGGTGCGCGGTCCCGCCCTGGCTCACAAGGCCATCGAAGAGGGCGTGATGGTGGCGGAAGTGATCGCAGGGGAACACACCCAGGTGAATTACGACGCCGTGCCCGGCGTCATTTATACCCATCCGGAAGTGGCCTGGGTGGGTAAAACCGAGGAAGAGGTGAAGGAATCCGGCGAACCCTACAAGGTTGGCGCGGTACCCTTCGCCGCCAATGGCCGCGCGCTGGCCGCCGGCGAGCCCGCCGGCCTGGTGAAGTTCGTGGTGGACGAGAAGACCGACCGGGTGCTGGGCATGCATGTGCTTGGCCCGCAGGCTTCCGAGTTGATCCAGCAAGGTGTGGTGGCGATGGAATTCGGCGCCAGCATCGAGGATCTGCAGCTGATGGTGTTCGGCCACCCGAGCCTCTCCGAGACCGTCCACGAGGCCGCTCTGGCCGCGGACTACAAAGCCATTCACGTGGCGCAACGCCGCCGCAAGAAGTAAGGCTCGCGCGCAACGGGCCCTGATCCGGTCAGGGCCCAACGCGGCCCTGAATCTGCGCCGGGAGCGCTATCCACAGACATTTGATGGAAGTTAAGGCATGAATCTCCACGAGTATCAGTCTAAACAGCTGTTTGCTGATTACGGCCTGCCGGTTTCCAAGGGATTCGCCTGCGACACCCCTGAAGAGGTGGCCGCCAAGGCGAAGGAAATCGGTGGCGACAAATGGGTTGTCAAAGCCCAGGTACACGCTGGTGGCCGTGGTAAGGCCGGTGGTGTGAAGCTGGTCGACAGCCCCGAGGAAGCGGCGGAATTCGCCAAGAAATGGCTGGGCCAGCGTCTGGTCACGTTCCAGACCGATGAGCACGGTCAGCCGGTTTCCAAGATCCTGGTGGAAACCTGCACCGACATCGCCCGGGAACTGTACCTGAGCGCGGTACTTGATCGCGCCACCCGTCGGGTGGTGTTCATGGCGTCCACCGAGGGCGGCGTGGAAATCGAGAAAGTGGCCGAGGAAACCCCCGAGAAAATCCTCAAGGCGGAAGTGGACCCGCTGGTCGGGGCGCAGCCTTACCAGGCTCGCCAGATCGCGTTCCAGCTCGGCCTGGAAGGCAAGCAGGTCGGTCAGTTCGCCAAGATCTTCACCGGTCTGGCCAAGCTGTTCGACGACAAGGACCTGGCGCTGATCGAAGTGAACCCGCTGGTGATCACCGAGCAGGGCGATCTGCACTGCCTGGACGCCAAGATCAACGTGGACGGCAGCGCGCTGTTCCGCCACCCGGACATCAAGGCCCTGGAAGATCCTTCCCAGGAAGACGAGCGCGAGCGCCGCGCCGCCGAGTGGGAACTGAACTACGTGGCCCTGGAAGGCAACATCGGCTGCATGGTCAACGGTGCTGGCCTGGCCATGGGCACCATGGACCTGGTCAAGCTGAAAGGCGGCCAGCCCGCCAACTTCCTGGACGTGGGCGGTGGCGCCACCAAGGAGCGCGTGACCGAAGCGTTCAAGATCATCCTCTCCGACGACCAGGTGCAAGCGGTTCTGGTCAACATCTTCGGCGGTATCGTCCGTTGTGACCTGATCGCCGAAGGCATCATCGGCGCCGTGGAAGAAGTGGGCGTCGAAGTGCCGGTGGTGGTGCGTCTGGAAGGCAACAACGCCGAGCTGGGCGCCCAGAAGCTGGCCGACAGCGGCATGAACATCATCGCCGCCAAGAGTTTTGACGACGCCGCCGAGCAGGTGGTGAAAGCCGCGGGAGGTGCCAAATGAGCGTATTGATCGACAAGAACACCAAGGTAATCTGCCAGGGTTTCACCGGCAGCCAGGGCACCTTCCACTCCGAACAGGCCATTGAGTACGGTACCAAGATGGTCGGCGGCGTGACCCCGGGCAAGGGCGGCCAGACCCATCTGGGCCTGCCGGTGTTCAACACCGTGGCCGACGCGGTCAAGGAAACCGGCGCCACCGCCTCCGTGATCTACGTACCGGCGGCGTTCTGCAAGGACTCCATCATCGAGGCCGCCGACGCCGGCATCGAGCTGATCGTCTGCATCACCGAGGGCATCCCCGCCCTGGACATGCTGTACGTGAAGGAATACATCGTCCGCAAGGGCAATGTGCGCCTGATCGGCCCGAACTGCCCCGGTGTGATCACCCCCGGTGAATGCAAGATCGGCATCATGCCCGGTCACATTCACAAGCCGGGCAAGGTGGGCATCGTGTCCCGTTCCGGCACCCTGACCTACGAGGCGGTCAACCAGACCACCAAACTGGGTTACGGCCAGTCCACCTGTATCGGTATCGGCGGCGACCCGATCCCGGGCACCACCTTCATCGACGCGCTGGAAATGTTCCAGAACGACCCGCAGACCGAAGCCATCGTCATGGTGGGTGAGATCGGCGGCACCGCGGAAGATGAAGCCGCTGCCTACATCAAGGAGCACGTGACCAAGCCGGTGGTCAGCTACATCGCCGGTGTCACCGCGCCTCCGGGCAAACGCATGGGCCACGCCGGCGCGATCATCGCCGGTGGCAAGGGCACCGCGGACGAGAAGTTCGCCGCCCTGGAAGCGGCCGGTGTGGTCACCGTCCGTAACCCCGCCGAAATCGGCGAGGGCGTGAAGAAGGCCACTGGCTGGTAAGTCAGCACCTTCCTCACCACAAAAAAAGCCCGCCATCCGGCGGGCTTTTTTTGTGGGTTGCGCCTAGCCACTCGGTAGGAGCGACTTCAGTCGCGATAACGGCGGCACCCGGAGCGATCGCGACTCAAGCGGAGTGCCGCCCGGCCCCTCCTATTTGTGGGCGGCTGAGCCTATCCGGAGCAATCAATGATGATGGCGGGCAGGTCCCACGGGCCAGAGGCGCTGCTGCCAGATCACCCCCAGGGTCCAGCGGTTCTCCGTTTCCGGCAGGCTCTCATCGCGGATCGCCTCGGCGCGCAGGGCCACGTTGTCACGCCACTGCCAGCGCCAGATCGCCGTAAAGCGGCGCGGGTCGTGTTCGTCCGGGTTGGCCAGGCCGGATTCGTCGCCCAGCTGTGGCGCCGCCGGACCGACCAGATCGTTGTCGGTGGTCAGCTGCTCGGCGCGTACCGCGAAAGTGTGTTGGCGCCAGTGCACGGACGGTTGAATCCAGCCGCCGTCCTGGGTGCCGTCCAGGTCCGCCTGTCGACCAATGGCATCGTGCACCACCCCGTCCAGTTTCGCCCGCATCCATTCCCTTCCAGAGCCAGACGCCAGTCGCTGCTAATACGATAGGCGAGTTCCATATGCAGGCCATGGATGTCGGTATCCCCGGTATAGCGAATATCGGAGAAGGCGGTGGCGGTTTCCCCCGGCGGCGCCACCGGAACATGCTGATGGCCGCCGCCGTAGCGGTGGTCCGCCCGTGCTTCGGCGGCGGCGCTGTAGAACCAGCCACCGGCCTGGAAGGACCACCGCTCGCTTTGCCATTGGTAACGGGCGAACACATCCCAGGCGCCGCCGTCGCCGCTGTCGGTGGCGGGGAAGGCCTTGCCGCGCCAGATCTCGGCACCGGCGGAGACGCCGGCGGTTTCGTGCCACCAGAAACGGGCGCCGTCGTCGTGGAAATGGCGACCGAAGAACACATCGTTGGCGAGCGGTGCTTCGCTGGCCAGACGTTGAGAGGCGTGGGCCATCAGCGACGGTGAGAACGCGGCGGAAAGCCGGCCCACCTCGGCCACCCAGGGGCCGTCACTCTGAATCCAGCCCACATAGGCATGCTCCAGCTCCACGCCGCCGTGGCTGTCGTCGCCCTCCGGATGGCTGGCCAGGCCGACGCCGCCAAACAGATTTTCATCGATGCGGTGATTCAGGGACAGGTTCATCTCATCCACCTGAACGCCTTCCTGGGCCGGCCAGGCATGGCCGCCCATCAGTGTGCCGGGCACCTGCCAGTAGTCGTATTCCTCCACCAGGCTGGCGGAGCGCCAGGTGGCCACCAGATCCGCGTCCACGGTGGTGGGCGTCTGCATTGTCGGGATGTAGTGGGCCTGGGCGGCGCCGGCCAGCGCCACCGTTGAAAACAAAAAAACACGTTTCATGGAGCGGTATCCTGAACAGTAACGTCGAGCCACGGATTGGCATAGCGCGGGTCGTTGATGAGTTCGTGATCGGTGAGCGATTCAAGGAAAGCCACCACGTCATCGATCTCCGCTTCACTGATGGTGAACGAGACGATGAACGGGTCCTTGTTCACGTTCATGCGGCCGTCGCCCACATGGGGCGGCGTGGTGATATTGCGGCCACCGGCGGCATAGTTGCGGATCACATCGCGAAGCGTGGCGGTGGAACCGTCATGGTTATAGGGTGCCGTCAGCGCCACGTTGCGCAGCGATTGCGGCCGGAACCGGCCCATGTCCGCCGGGTTGCCGCTCAGTTCGTATTTGCCGGTATTGGGCGCCGGATAACCGCTGATCCCATCGATGTTGTAGAGCCCGGTGTTGTTGAACGGCGCCGGCACCGTGGGCGTGATACGGCGGTCCCGCACCGACGCGGTGAGGGTGTAGCCCTCGTGGCAGTGGAAGCACTCCAGCCGTTCGCTGTTGAACAGGTTCATGCCGCGCTTGGCGGAGGCGCTCAGGGCGCCCACGTCACCGGCGTTGTAGCGGTCGAAGTCGCTGCGGAACGAGGTCATGCCGCGCACGAAGCTGGACAGTGAGCGGACGATGTTTTGCCACGCCAGTTCGCCGAACAGCGGGTCATCCTGCTCCGGGTAGGCGGCGGCGAACAGGCTCTGGTATTCCGGCTTTTCCTGCAGGCGCGCCAGCACCATGTCCTGGTTCGCTTCGTTGATGCCGTGTTCCACCGGATCAATGCCGAACAGGGGCACCACCACCTGCTGCTCGATCTCGGTCAAGGCCGGGTTGCCCCAGGTCAGGGTACGCAGCCAGGCGGCATTGGCGATGGATTGGGCATTACGGGGATGCACTTCGCCGGTGGCGCCCACCGGACGCACGCGGCCGTCGGTGAAGGCCTTGTCCTGTTGGTGGCAGGACTCGCAACTGATGGTGCCGTTGCCGGACAGATCGGTGTCGTAGAACAGGTGACGGCCAAGCTGAAATTTTTCTTCAGCGATCGGATTGTTGGAAGGTTCCATGGGCAGCGGCACCCAACCGGGCATGTTCCAGTTGAAGTCCGACGCCGAGGCGTTTTGATCGTCCACCCGGGTACTGCTGCCGCCGCCACAGGCGGCCAGCAGCAGACACAGGGCTGGGAGGAAAAGCCGGGTTGGGATCACGGATAATCAATCCGCGTCCACGGCACTGAACACCGGCGCGAAGTCGCCGTCCGGATCGCCGCCGGGGAAGGGCAGACCCAGCCGCTCGAAGATCGGCAGGCAATCCTGGTCCACGTCCGAGGACATGCAGCCGAACGGCCCGCCCTGGTTCACGGTGATGTCGTTACCGGACAACAGGCTTGCCAGGTCCATCCGCACCGCGTGCTGGCGGAGATCGAAGCCGTCCACTTCCACATCCGGACGGTTGCCGTTGGCGCAGGTGCGCTCACCGTTCACCGCTTCGCCCTCGCAGGCGGTGCTGCCCAGGTGGATAAAGAACACGTTGCTGCCTTCCGGCAGCTTCATTTCCAGGCGCGCGTGCACGTAGCCCATGGCCCAGCTCCAGTGCATGCCTCCGGCGCCCATGCCGCTGGCGATCAGCGGGCCGGTGGCGGTGCTGCCGGGAATCGGTTCGCCGGAATCCGCGTCCACCTGCGGTTGGCCGCCCTGGGCGTCAATATGGTTGTACTTCTCGGGCACGCCCACGGAGAAACGCAGGGCGCGGATGTTTTCGTTGGCGATGTCCGCCCGGCCAGTGATCGTATCGTAGTAATCCGGGTTGGCTTCCTCGCCGGTGCAGCCCAGGCTTTTGTCGCGCAGGTCGAGCAGGGCGATGCCTTCTTCTCCCACGCCCGCCTTCTGGTGGGCGGCCACCTGGTCGTCCAGGGTGACCGGGATTTCGCGGTCGTCGTTGGTGATGAAACGGACATTGTGAATGAACAGCCGGGCGTCGTTGGCCACCGCGTTGTTGCCGCCGTTCAAGCCGATGCCGCTGTAGGTGCGGCCGCATTCAAACGGTTCATTGCCGACCACCGCGCGGAACGGAATGGATACTCTTGCAGCGGCGGACGGATTACCACCGGTGTCGTCGCTGGAGGAAGATGAACTGGAGCCGCCGCAGCCGGCCAGCAGAATTGTGCCCAGGCCGAGCAGGGCGGGAATGGCGATACGCATGGAAGGTCCCCTTGTTCGAGTGTTGTTATCAAACCGGGGCGAGTATAGGAAAGCGGGGGAGGGGGCGGATGCGGCAAAACGCCCCAAGCGGCGTGGCAAAGCGCCACGTCGGAAAGTCAGTTACGGTTGGGATAGGCGGAAATGACACCGGCGTTACAGCGGAAACGCCGTATCGCCCGGAGACGCCGGGCGCCGGAGCGAGACTTTCCGTGTGTTCAGCCCGTGTGTTCAGCGTGTTCAGCATCGGCGGTGCGTCAGCGCCACCGATGCTTTCAAGAAACCGTCAGTGCAATACGTCCTCGTCGTCTTCCAGCCCGAAGAAGTCGTAGTCGTTCAGCTCGCGCTTGAGACGACGTTCCTCCAGGCGATCCTCGATACGATGGCGCATGTCCATATTGAAACCGCGGGCGCGGGCCGCCTTCTCTTCCTGGACATCCTCTTCCAGGTCATCTTCCACTTCATAGTCATCATTCATCAGCAACTCATCCGACTCATATTCTGTCTCAGCGCGTCGGTTACTCATGGTCGCCTCCTTCACCAAATTGGGAACGGCCTCAAACAACCGGGTGCCAAGGAGCCGAACCGGGCGACGGTGGAGAGAGTGCTTGTCGCCGGTCGTTTTCCTGACCACCTCAGCGCCTATATAACGTCTGTTTTTCGTCCAGACAAGCCTTTTTTGATGAAAACCGATGACCGGAAAAAGCGATCCGGTCACGGCCCGGCGCGCACCGCCGATGACGCCTGGTTTAGCGCCGGGCCGGCGGCAATGTGATGGGCGTCATAGCCCCGGTGCCGCTGGTCCGGGAAACGGTGGATTGCACCCGGCGCCCTTTGTAAGCTGACCGGACGGCACGCCGCCGGCGCGCCGCCGGGTGCACTGGGGAGATCATAGGAAAATGGCGGAATGGCTTATCGTGGCCGGCATCAGCCTGCTGATCATGGCCACGGTGGGGCTGGTCAGACAGGCCGGTGCCCACGGTCACAGCACGCTGCTTTTTCTGTTGCCGCTGGCCGGCTGGCGCCAGGTGCAGGAACACTGGGGCCACTATGGCCTGCTGGCATTGCTGCGGGTGCTGGGGCTGGTGTGCCTGCTCACCGGCGCCGGCCTGTTCTATGTGCAGCGCGTGATGCTGGCGCCGGCGGTGGCGCCGGGGCAGGTGCTGCGCGGCGCCACCGACACCGTGGCCACCTCCTTCGTGCAGTCGCCGGAGGCCAGCCTGCTGATGGTGCGCGGTGAGGGCAAGCCCCTGGCCGGACGCCTGCGCGGCGCTGCCCTGGATGCCGCCGCCCGGGTGACCCTGATCAACGGCGTGCTCAGTGTGCAGGAAGGGGAGGGCTTTCTGCCGGAGCGTTCGCTGAGCATTCTGCTCGGCTGGCCGGCGGAGGACCTGGACGAGCGCCGCACCCTGCTGGTGGACTCGGCCCAGAGCGACGGCCCGGAGATTCACCTGTCCTGGACCCCGGATGGGCAAAGCTATCCGGAAACCCGCATTTTCAAGCAGGGCTACCGCCTGGAGCTGGCGCTGGCGCCACTCGGCGACGGCCGCTTCAGCGGCGCCCTGCAACTGGCGCTGCCGGACAGTGCCAAGAGCTATCTGGTCGGTGACTTCACCGCCCACGCCGATCACCTGCGTTACCGGGACGGCCGCGTGGACCTGTTCTTCGACCACCCGGACACCCTGGCCTGGGTGGCCCGGCAGTACCTGCACACCCAGTACCCGGACGGCGCCGTGCAGAGTATCCGGGTGGAGAACGTGAACCTGAGTCGCGCCGACGGTCGCGGCCAGGTGCAGGCCCGGGTGGCGCTGCGTGACGGCACCGTGGAACGGCGCCGCATGGCGCTGGAGGAAACCTCGGCGGGCTGGGCGGTGACCCCGGGGTCGCTGGACCGGCAGGTGCTCAGCGGCGCCAGCGAGGACCGCTTCCGGGAGGCCCGGGGCCCCGACCGGGCCGACCTGGCGGCGGCGCCGGTGCGCCGGCTGGACGCCTTCGCCGAGTTGGTGGCTTACACCGGCCAGCCGGTAACCGTGGTGGAGAGCACCGGCCAGACCCGGGAAGGCCGGCTCACCCGGGTGACCGGCGACCGGCTGTGGCTGACCCTGCGCCTGGGCGCCGGCGAAGCGGAATGGACGCTGGGCGCGGAACGGGTGCGGGAGGTGCGGCTGGCCGACGGTACCCGGCTGCTGCTGCCCGCCGCCGGCCCGGGCGGCGATCAGGCGGAACCGCCGTCGACCGGTTCACCGTTGACCGGCAAGCCGCCGGCGGATGCGCGGCCCCAGGGAAATGGCGATGCCGCCCGGGCCTCCGATGACGCCGGCCCCGCGCCGGTGCTGGACGGTGCCAAACAGTTGATCGGCCGCCGGGTGACGGTGACGTTGACCAGCGGTGAGCAACACCAGGGCCTGTTGCGCGGGCTCGACCAGCGGCAACTGACCTTGGCGGTGCCGATGGGAGCGGGCAGTATGGAGTACTTCTTTCCCATCGAGGACATCGACACCCTCAAGGAGACGCCATGAAGGTTCTGGTCACCGGCGGCAGCGGTTTTATCGGGCGGGCCCTGTGCGCCCGCCTGGTCAGTGCCGGCCACCGGCCGGTGGTGCTGAGCCGCCGTCCGGCCCGGGCCCGCCCGGTGCTGCCGCCGGATACCCGGGTGGTGGCTTCCCTGGACGAAATCGCCGACCACGAGGTGCTGGACGGCATCGTCAACCTGGCCGGCGAGAACCTGTTCAGCGGCCGCTGGACCGGGCCCCGCAAGGACCGCTTGCTGGCCTCCCGGGTGCGCACCACCCGGGCGGTGGTGGAGCTGTGCCGGCGCCTGACGCACACCCCGCCGGTGCTGGTCAGCGGTTCGGCGGTGGGCTTCTACGGCGATGCCGGCGACGCGGAACTCACCGAGCACAGCTCCGCCCGCCGCAAGGATTTCGGTTACCGGCTCTGCGACAGCTGGGAACAGACCGCCCGGGAATCCCAGCGGCTGGGCATGCGCCTGTGCCTGATCCGCACCGGCGTGGTGCTGGGCCGGGACGGCGGCATGCTCGCCAAGCTGCTGCCGGTGTACCGCCTTGGCCTGGGGGCGCGGCTCGGCAACGGCGCCCAGTGGCTGAGCTGGATTCACCTGGACGATATGACCACCATTCTGATGCGCGCCCTGGAGAGCCCGGCGGTGGAGGGCATTTTCAACGCCACCGCCCCCCATCCGGTGACCCAGCGGCATTTCCACCGTGCCCTGGCCTCGGCGGTGCATCGCCCGGCGCCCTGGGTGGCGCCGGCGCCGCTGCTCAAGCTGCTGCTCGGTGAGCTGTCCGGCATGCTGCTGGGCGGCCAGCGGGTCTATCCGCGCCGGCTGGAGGACCAGGGCTTCAGTTTTCGCCACCCGGTTCTGGAACAGGCGCTGGCCGATCTGGTCGCTGACTCTTGAAATCCGTGGGGTCGGGCTTATCTTTGCAGCCAGCCTTACACACTGATTTCTGGTGGAGAACATAACGATGAGTCAGGACCGCGAAACCCGTGGTTTCCAGGCGGAAGTATCCCGCCTGCTGCACCTGATGGTGCATTCCCTCTACAGCAACCGGGAAATCTTCCTGCGGGAACTGATTTCCAACGCCTCCGATGCCTGCGACAAGCTGCGTTTCCAGGCCCTGGACGACGACAGCCTGATGGAAAACGATCCGGAACCCTGGATCCGGCTGTCGGTGAACGCCGACGCCGGCACCCTGACCATCGCCGATAACGGCATTGGCATGAGCCGCGAGGACGCGGTGGACAACCTGGGCACCATCGCCCGTTCCGGCACCGAGAAATTCCTGGCCAACCTGACCGGCGACCGCAAGAAGGACGCCCAGCTGATCGGTCAGTTCGGGGTCGGCTTCTATTCCGCCTTTATCGTCGCCGAGCGGGTGGAGGTGTTCAGCCGCCGGGCCGGCGAGCCGGCCTCCGCCGGGGTGCGCTGGGAAAGCGACGGCCAGGGCGAATTCACCGTGGAGACCGTCGAGCGCGAACAGCGTGGCACCTCCGTGGTGCTGCACCTGCGCGACGATGCCCGGGAATTCCTGGACGCCGACAAGGTGCGCTCGGTGGTGCAGCAGTATTCCGACCACGTGGCCTTTCCGATTCTGATGCCTGAACAGGCGGAAACCGGCGGCGAGGGCGAGCAGGGTGAAAGCGAATGGCGCGCCGTCAACTCCGCCACCGCCCTGTGGCAGCGGCCGCGCACCGAGGTCAGCGACGAGGAATACCAGAACTTCTACCGGCATATCAGCCACGATTTCCAGGATGCCCTGACCTGGAGCCACAACAAGGTGGAAGGCGCCCTGGAATACACCAGCCTGCTGTATGTGCCGGCCCGGGCCCCGTTCGACCTGTACCACCGTGACGCCAGCCGTGGCCTGAAACTGTACGTGCAGCGCGTGTTCATCATGGACGACGCGGAGCAGTTCCTGCCCATGTACCTGCGCTTTATCAAGGGCGTGATCGACGCGCCCAACTTGCCGCTCAACGTGAGCCGCGAGCTGTTGCAGGACTACGGCCCGGTGCGCAAGATCCGCGCCGCGCTCACCAAGCGGGTGCTGCAGATGCTCAAGAAACTGGGCAACGACCAGGACAAGTACGCCACCTTCTGGGCCCAGTTCGGTGAGGTGCTGAAGGAAGGCATCGGCGAGGACCCGGACAACCGGGAGGCCATCGCCGCCTTGCTGCGTTTCCCCTCCACCGAGGAAGGCGCCCCCGGCGCGGTGTCCCTGGACCGTTACCTGGAACGGGCCGGCGACGGCCAGGACAAGATCTACTACCTGCTCGCCGACAATCTGGACGCGGCCCGCAACAGCCCGCACCTGGAAGTGTTCCGCAAGAAAGGCATCGAGGTACTGCTGCTCACCGGCCGGGTGGACGAGTGGATGACCAACTACCTGGACGAGTATCAGGGCAAGAAACTGGTCAACGCGGCCCGGGGCCAGCTGGACATGGACGACCGGGAGGAGGAGGCCAAGGCCGCCGAGCAGGATGATCCGCTGATCAAGCGGCTGGCGGACAGCCTCGGCGACCAGGTCACCGAGGTGCGGCCCACCGGCCGGCTGGTGGAATCCCCGGCCTGTCTGGTGCTCGGCGAGGACGAACTGGGCCCGCAGCTGCGTCAGATGCTGGAGGCCGCCGGCCAGCCGGCGCCGGAGAGCAAGCCAGCCCTGGAGGTGAACCTGTCCCACCCGCTGCTGGCGCGGCTGCAGGGCATCGAGGACCAGGCCGGTTTCGACGAGATCGCCGAGCTGCTGCTGGACCAGGCGTTGCTCGCCGAGGGGCGCCTGCCCAAGGACCCGGCGGCCACCGCCCGGCGCCTCAACCGGTTGCTGCAGGCCCAGGCGGAACGCGCCTGATCGCATTTTGATCCGGCAGGTCCTATGATGCCGGAAATTTCCCGCGCGCCGCCGCCGTCAAGCACGGCCCGGCGCGCGCCGAAGCCGAGGGGCGCCGCCCGATGGAGCACAACGAACAGGACCAGAACCGACACACCGCCGCGATCCTGGGGGGTGGCAGTTTCGGGACCGCCATGGCCAGCATTCTGGCGGAAAACGGCCACTGTACCCGGCTCTGGGTGCGGGACCCGGAAACCGCCGCCGCCATCAACGAGGACCGGGAAAACCCGCGTTACCTGCCGGGCCAGTCCCTGCCCGAGGGCGTGCAGGCCACGGAAAGCCTGGATGAGGTGCTGGACGGCGCCGACCTGGTGTTCGTGGCGGTGCCTTCCAGCGCCTTCGTGGAGGTGCTGCGCCAGGCCCGTCCCAAGGTGGCCGAGGGCACCCTGGTGGTGAGCTGCACCAAGGGCATTTATGAAGACGGTTTTCTGCTGATGAGCCAGTTGCTCAAGCGGGAATGGGAGCAGGCGCGCATCGGCGTGCTGAGCGGACCCAACCTGGCCCGGGAAATCGTCGAACGGAAATTCACCGGCACCGTGATCGCCAGCCCGGACCAGGCCCTGTGCCAGACCGTGCAGACGGCGCTGGGCTGCGACTACTTCCGCGTCTACGACAACCCGGACATCTACGGCGTGGAGCTGGGTGGGGCGCTCAAGAACATCTACGCGGTGGCCTCCGGCATGGCGGCGGCCATCGGCATCGGCGAGAACAGCCGCAGCTTCATGCTGACCCGGGCGCTGGCGGAAATGAGCCGCTTCGCTGTGGAGCTGGGCGCCAACCCGCTCACCTTCCTGGGACTGTCCGGGGTAGGGGATCTGATCGCCACCTGCTCCTCGTCGCTGTCGCGCAACTACCGGCTCGGCCACGCCCTGGGCAGTGGCCAGGACCTGGACCAGGCCCTGGAAGCCCTGGGCCAGACCGCCGAGGGCCTCAACACCATCCGCCTGGTGGCCACCCGGGCCCGGCAGCTGGGCGTTTATATGCCGCTGGCCACGGCGCTCTATGAGATCATCTACGAGGGCAAGCCGCTGGACACCATGATCGCCCGGTTGATGGGCGGCGAGCACAAGCACGACGTGGAGTTCAGTTTTCACGGGGGAACCGCTTGAGACTCTATCTGTGCCGTCACGGTGAAGCCGTGGCCCAGGCTCCCACCGACGCGGAACGGCCGCTCACCGAGCGTGGCCGTCTGGAGGTGCTGGCGTTATGGCAGGATCTGCGCGCGGAGGGAATACAGGTGGAGCGGCTGATCGCCAGCCCCTACCGCCGGGCCCAGCAAACCGCCCTGTGCATCGCCCGGGCGTTCGGTGGCCAGGAGCAGGAGGCCTGCGGCTGGCTGGTGCCGGAGGCGCGTCCCCAGGCGTTTTTCGACTGGCTGATACTACAGCCGGAACAGGACAACACGGTGCTGGTCAGCCATATGCCGCTGGTGTCCCTGCTCACCGCCGCCTGGATCGGCGAGCCGACCGCGCGGCCTTCGTTCCGGGTCGGCACGGTGGCGGCGCTGGACGTGGAGGTGGCGGCGCCCGGTGGCGCCCGCCTGCTATGGATGCGCGGCCCGGGCTAGAATTGTTCGTCTTCCTTCCAGTGCTGCACCGCCACCTGGGCCTTCACATGGTCGAGGATTTCCAGCAGCGTCTGTTTCACCATCTCGTTGAGCTGTTCGCCACCGCCGCCGGACGCGATGATCAGGTCGTCGATCAGCTTGTCCAGCTGGGGCCGGTTGGCCGGTGAGCTGATGTCTTCCACCAACTGGTCCACCAGCGCGGTGCCGCTGTCGCGCACGGTTTCGCCGAGCAGGGCGATGGCGCGGGGCCCGGCCACCGGCATCCGCGCCAGGCGCTGGCCGGCGGCGGTGCGCTGCACCGCTTCGTCGGTGAGATAAACCAGGTATTCGCCGAGCCGGTCCCGATACTGTTCGTGGCCCCGGCAAGCGGCCGCGGCCACCCGGCCGGCCACATAGTCCACCAGCTGCTCACGGCGGGGCGCCAGCACCTCGCTTTCGATGCGGTGCATCATCGGGCCGCCGGTGCGGATTTCCCGCTGCGCGCCTTCCAGCACATTGATCACCACCCGGTCGGAGATTTCCTCCATCAACACCTTGTAGTACTTGATCACGGTGCGGCCCAGATAGGTGTCGCGGAAATCCACCACACCCATCTTCTGCAGCCGGAACATCAGGCTCACCACCCGCAGAATCCGCAGCCAGCGGAAGCTTCCCACCGGAATACAGCCAAGCAGGTCGTACCAGTGTATGAACGGGTAGAAGAACCAGCGGTGATAGGTGCGCCGGCCGATGGCGAAGCCCCAGCGGATGACGAACTCGGTGAGATAGACGGTGACGAAGGCCAGATCGATTTCGAAGAAATTGGCGTGGATCTGTTCCTTGTAGAAGGTGAAGAACCCGGGTACCCCGGCGCGCAGCAATTCCTGCACCGATTCCACCCGAAAGGCCCAGTCGAACACGATCAGCGCCAGGTTGACGATCACCAGCACGATCATCACCAGGTCGATGATGAAGCCCAGGGAATCGAGCCCCGGGCGCAGCTTCTTCAGGTGGACATGAACGCTCATGAGGGCAGGTTATCGAACCGGCTCCACACCGGACAGTGGTCCGAGGGCCGTTCCATGCCGCGAATATCGTAATCCACGCCGGTGTCGGTGAGCCGTTCCAGCAGCGCCGGGGTGGCCAGCACGGTGTCGATACGCAGGCCCCGGCGCGGGTCCCGGTCGAAGCCCTTGGAGCGATAGTCGAACCAGGAGAACACGTCGTCGGTGTCCGGGAAACGGTGACGGAAGGTATCGGTCAGGCCCCAGCCCAGCAGACGTTGCCACCATTCCCGTTCCTCGGGCAGGAAGCTGGTTTTGCCTTCGCGCAGCCAGCGCTTGCGGTTGGCCTCGCCGATGCCGATATCCCGGTCGGTGGAGGAGATATTGAAATCGCCCATGATCGCCAGCTGTTCGTCCGGGCTGTGGTGCTGTTCCAGGTAGTCCTGCAGATCCTGGTAGAACTTTTCCTTGGCCGGGAATTTCACCGGATGCTCCCGGTTCTCGCCCTGGGGAAAATACCCGTTGAGCACGGTGACCGGCTTGCCGTCGGCGTCATTGAAGCGGCCGATGATCATGCGCTTCTGTGCATCCTCGCCATCGCCGGGGAAGCCGTAGCGCACCGCCTCGAGCGGCTCGCGGGTGAGCAGCGCCACGCCATAGTGGCCCTTCTGGCCAAAGTAGTAGGGGTGGTAGCCCAGGTCGCGTACCGCCTGCTCCGGAAACTCGCTGTCCTGAACCTTGGTTTCCTGCAGACCCACCAGGGTCGGCTGATACTTTTCCAGCAACGTCTCCAACTGATGGAGACGGGCGCGAATGCCATTGATATTGAATGAAATCAGCGTCATATCACCTCCGTTTGCGGCGCATTGTACACCACCGCATGGCCGGTGGTTGAATCGATCCATGAGTTTGGCCGGCGGGGAGGTTATCATCCGCGCTCGGATTGGAGGAGACAGACAATGAACGACGCCGCCCCGCGGCCCGGTCCCAAGCCGGTGCTGGCGTTTGCCCACGCCAACGGTGTTCCCGGCCATAGCTACGACACCTTTCTCGACCCCCTCCGCGACCACTACGACGTGCGCGTGGCGGAGTGCCTGGGGCAGGACCCGCGCTATCCGGTGGACGCCAACTGGGAAAGCCTGAGCCTGGAACTGGAGGCCTTTCTTGAGCCCCTGCCCAAGCCGATGATCGGCCTGGGCCACTCCATGGGGTCGGTGCTGATGTTCTGGGTGGCGCACCGCCATCCGGACTGGTTCCAGGCGCTGGTGATGCTCGACCCGCCGGTGGCCAATGGCCTCCACGGGCTGGTCTTCCGGGTGGGCAAGGCGATCGGTTTCGGGGAGGCGCTCTCGCCGGCGAAGAAGAGCAAGGGGCGCCTGGACTACTGGGCCAGCTGGGACGACGTGGAGAGCTACTTCAACTCCCGGGGCCTGTTCAAGGCATTTGATCCGCGCTCCCTGAAGCACTACCTGGAGCACGGCCTGGAACGCCACGGGGACGGCTGGCGGCTGCGCTTCCGCCCGGAGGTGGAAGTGGCGGTGTTCAATGAGACCCCCACCGGCGTCACCTCGCTGCCCCGCCTCAAGGTGCCCGGCGCTCTGATCACCGGGGAAGGGTCGCCGGACCTGTTCCAGAAGGGTGGCGCCCGCCATGCCCGGCGCCACCGCATGAAGCGGCTGTTCGCGCCGGGCAGCCACATGTACCCGCTGGAACGTCCCGAGGGCACCGCCGCCCTGGTGCTGGCCACCCTGGACGATCTGCTTGGCGCCGACCATCGGGAGCAGCGTGATGTGGCGCTCTGAGCCGCCCACGGAACGTCGCTTCCAGGTCCATGGCCAGCAACTGGCGGCGCTGCAATGGCAGGGCGAGGGCGTGCCGATCCTGGCGTTGCACGGCTGGCTGGACAACGCCGCCTCGTTCCTGCCGCTGGCGGGCAAGCTGCCAAACCCCATGGTGGCGCTGGATTTCGCCGGCCACGGCCACTCCGACCACCGGCCGCCGCACCAGGCCACCCATTACGTGGACCATGTGCGCGACGTGCTGGCGGTGGCCGACGCCCTGGGCTGGGAGCGCTTCGTACTGATGGGCCACTCCATGGGCGCCGGGGTGGCCTGCCTGTTCGCCGGCACCTTCCCGGAGCGGGTGGACAAGCTGGTGCTGATCGAGGGCCTGGGCCCGCCGGCCACCGCCGGTGGCGACGCCCCGGAGACCCTGCGCAAGGCAATCGAGCAGATGCTGACCCTGCCGGGTAAACGCAAACCGGTGTACGCCGACCCCGAACAGGCGGTGGCCGCCCGGCTGCCGGCGCTGGGCGGGCTGGAGGAAGCCTCCGCCCGGCTGCTCTGCGAACGCGGCCTGGAACCAGTGGAAGGGGGCTGGACCTGGCGCGCCGACGCGCGCCTGCGGCTGACCTCGTCGCTGCGCCTCACCGAGGAGCAGGTGGAAGGTTTCGTGCGGGCGATCCCGGTTCCGACCCTGCTGATTCTCGGCGACCAGGGGCTCGGCGGCGACGGCCGCTTCGACCATCGCATCGCCTGGCTGGCCGATGTCACCGTGGGCCGGCTGCCGGGCCGCCACCATCTGCATATGGATGACCCGGCGCCGGTGGCCACCGAGGTGCGCAAGTTTCTGGACGCCCCGGAGGCCTGATCAGGCCTCCCGCTCGAACACCATGCCGGCGGCCATCAGCCGCTCGATCAAACGCTCGCCCAGGGCCATCACCGGCGTGACCACGCCGGTGTGCGCCGGGCCGGCTTGATCCAGACCCAGCCCCATCAGGGTTTCCGAGAGCATTTTCGCGGTTTCATCGTAGCCCGGGTCGCCGCCGGCCACCCGGCAGCGCACCTCGGTGTCGCCACAGCGGCCGCGAAAACGGACCTGGAACCAGGACCGGGCCCGGGTCGCCTGATCCGGCCCTTCGCCGGCGGGCCGGCTTTTCAACAGCCGTCGCCGCAGCGGACCGATCTGCGCGGCCAGCACCAGCCCACCGACGCCGGCGGCACCGGCCATCAAGCGGGGCAGGCCGCCGGTGCGCAGATAATGGCCATAGCGAAACGACGGGCCATACTCCTCAAGGGCCTGGGCCGAGCGCAGCACCACCAACGGATCGATGGTCGGCATGGGCGCCAGCCAGCCGCCCAGTTCCTGGTCCTTATGGGGGCGGGATGACAGCGTGCCGACCCGGCGCGGATACCACTGCTTGAGGCGCACCTGCGCATCGCGCAGGCGCTGCTGGTTCTCCCGGGGCCGGGCGAATGCTTCCAGTGCCGATTGCCAGGTTCCACCGGAGAAGGAAGCGGAGAACGACACCGCCGCTTCCACCTGCACCGGGGCGTTCAAGCGGCCGCCATGGGCCCGCGCCAGCTCGCCCACGGTGAACAGGGTGCCGGCGTCATGGGGAATGGAATCGAAGCCGCAGCAATTGACGATGGCGCAGCCGGCCTTCCGGGCCGCCTCGTGGTAGCGGGGAATCAGGGTGTTCACGAACTCCGGCTCGCCGGTAAGATCGCAATAATGGGTACCCTGTTCCACGCAGGCCCGCACCAGCGGCTCGCCATGGCGCATGTACGGGCCCACGGTGGTGGCCAGCGCCCGGGGGGCGGCGGCCAGCTCGGCCAGGCTGCGCGGGTCGGCGCTGTCCGCCTCCACCAGGGCGGGGGCGTCGGCGTCGCCGCTGAGCCCGGCGGCGACCCGCTTCAGTTTGTCGCGGTTGCGCCCGGCCCGGGCCC
>NZ_VCQT01000024.1 GCF_005938655.1 Alloalcanivorax gelatiniphagus | reverse complement strand
CAGCAGATCGGCGGGGATATGGAACAGCTTGCTGTCCAGCGGCTCCAGGCGGAACTGGAACCAGTCGTGGATCTTCATGGCGGGAATCGCCGCCAGGCTGAACACCTTGCCGAACGGGCCGCTCTTGTGAAAATTCACCGGGCTGGCGATGGTCGCCAGGCTGCGCACCGGCGCCTGGGGATGGCCGCCCAGATACAGCAGGCAGAGCAGGCCGCCCATGCAGTAACCGAGCAGATTGACCTGATCGCTGCCACTGGCCGCGCGCACCGCGTCCACCGCCCGGGGCAGCCAGTGGTTCACGTAGGTGTCCAGGTCCAGTTCCCGGTCGGCCTGGGAGGGCTGCCCCCAATCGATCAGATAGACATCGTGGCCACGGGCCATCAGATAGCGGACCAGGGAACGGTTCGGCATCAGATCGAAGGTCCAGCAGCGAATCCCCAGCGCCGGCACCAGAATCAGCGGCACGCGGTGCTTGTCGCGGCGCACCGGCACCGACTCCTCGCCCAGGGCGATCTGTTCCATGGGCGGCAGGCTGTAGTGGCGCACGGCCATGATGCCGTCCCGGTGGATCACTTCCCACGGGGTCTTGTCGGTCTGGATAAACCGGTGCGGGTGCCGGCGCCGCTCCACCATGTGGCCGAGCGCGCGGGCGGAATTTTTCAGGGACGGTCTCAGGGACGGGCGTGAAGCCATGCATCCTCGCCAATTGAACGTGTGCGGAATTGAAGCTGTACTGACAAGGCGGTAATCTTGCCGTGCCCGCAATAACCGAGCATTGGCCCCCGTGACGGATACCAGCATTCCCTACACCCGAATGGACGTTTGCAACCGCTCCCTGGAAACGGTGAGACATTCCCGTAACCTGGGCATGGAAGTGCTCAGCGCCGAGGAGGACGGGGTGCGCGTGCGCCTGCCCTGGCGCGAGGACCTGGTCGGTAACCCGGACACCGGGGTACTGCACGGCGGCGCCATCTTCGCCATGATGGACCAGGCCGGCGGCATGGCGAACAGCTGCCGTCTGTTCCCCAACTTCGAAATCACCCCGACCATCGACTTCCGGGTCGATCACCTGCACGCGCCCACTCCGGGCAAGGCGGTGGTGTGCCATGCCAGCTGCTACCGGCTCACCGAGCACGTCACCTTCGTGCGGCTGACCACCTGGGAAGAGGGCAAGGAAGACGGCGAGCCGGTGGCCACCGCCCTGGCCACCTACACGCGCATGAAACTGGATAAGAAAGGTCGGGTGGTATCCTGATGACCAACAGTCTGAAAGCCCTTATCGAGGCCTGCCGCAAGGGCGAAGCCGCCCACCAGGACCTGATCGACCGGGTACCCTACGCCCGTTTCCTCGGCATCGAGGTGCGTGCCCAGGGCGAGGAACTCACCTTTATTCTGCCGAAAAACCCGGAGAATATTGGCAACCCCACCTTGCCCGCGCTGCACGGCGGCGCCGTGGCCGGCTTCATGGAGCAAGCGGCGATCATCTTCATTCTGCTGGAGATGGGCGAGCCCAAGGTGCCGAAGACCATCGATTTCACCATCGACTATCTGCGCGCCGGCCTGTTCCGCGATACCTTCGCGGAATGCCGCGTCACCCGGCTGGGCCGGCGCATCGCCAATGTGCATATCAGCGCCTGGCAGAAACGTCGGGAGGAGCCCATCACCATCGCCCGGGCCCATTTCTTGCTATCCGAAGAAAACAACTGACCGGCGGCCTCGCGGCCGCGATACAGGGTGAAGGGTACAGGGTGAAGGGCCGGCGCCATGCCATTCCCTGTATCCTGCAGCCTGTATCCTGAATCGTTCCTTGCCATACCAGGAGTCCCAAGTGCCCCGTTTCCCCATCGTTCCCACGCTCGCCCCGGGCCTCACCCAGGCCCTGCTGCTGGGCGCGGTGGGGGTCACCGCCCTGGGCCAGACCCTGGTGTTCATTCTGCTGCCGTCCCTGGGCCGCGCCGCCGGGCTGGCGGAGGTGCAGGTGGGGCTGATCATCAGCTGTTCGTCCCTGGCGTTCGCCCTGGCCAGTCCGATCTGGGGTTACCTGAGCGAGCTGCGCGGCCGCCGGCCGGTGCTGATTATCGGTCTGAGCGGCTACGCCCTGGGCACCCTGGTGTTCGGCGTGATCTTCCACCTGGGCCTGAATCAGGTTCTGCTCGGCGGCGGCCTGCTCACGCTGCTGGTGGTGGCGCGCATGGCCCAGGCCCTGATCATGGCCGCCACGCCGCCGGCGGCGGCGGCCTACACCGCCGACATCACCACCCCGGAGGCCCGTACCCGGGGCATGGCGCGCATCGGTGCCGCCAACAACCTGGGCACGGTGCTGGGCCCCGGCGTGGGCGGCCTGCTGGCCGCCGTGTCCCTGGTGCTGCCGCTGTACCTGGTGGCGGCGCTGGTGGGGCTGATGGCGCTCACCGTGCTGCTGTTTCTGCCGCCGTCGCCGTACCGGGGCCAACCGGCGGACCAGCGGGTCCGGGCGGTGCTGGCCACCGGGCTGCGCGCCTACGGCGACCGCCGCTTCCGGGACCTGCTGATCACCGGCGTGGTGCTGTTCATGTGCCTGGCGCTGATCCAGCAGACCCTGGGCTTTCTGTTCCAGGATGCGCTGCACATGACCCCGGCGGAAGCCGCCGGCGCCCTGGGCACCACCATGATGGCGGCGGCGGTGACCTCCCTGCTCGGGCAGTTGCTGGTGGTGCAATGGCTGCGCGCCCCGGCCCTGGCGCTGCTGGCGGTGGCGGTACCCGCCATCGGCCTGGGCGCGGCGCTGCTGTGGATGTTCGACAACCGGGTCGGCATGACCGCGGCGGTGATGCTGGTGGGCCTGGGCATCGGCTTCGGCATGCCGGCGATCATGGCCCTGGCCAGCCTGCGGGTATCCAATGAAGAACAGGGCAGGGTGGCCGGCCTGGCCAGCGCCTGTCCGTCTCTGGGGTTCGTGCTCGGGCCGTTGGTGGGCACCAGCCTCTACGCCGTGGACCACCGGTTTCCGTATATGTTGGTGGTGGTGTTGATGGTTCCGTTGGCGGTGTTGGTTTGGCGGTTGCGGGTCAAGAAGAAGGAAGTAGAGGGGAGTTGAAAGTTTAAAGTTGAAAGTTAAAAGGGCGGCTCCGTGGAGGGTTTTTCCTTTTAACTTTTAACTTTCAACTTGTAACTGGGTGATCGGAACCGCCCCGGGGTGGGGCGGCTCCCACGTCGTTCAGCCCTCGTACGGAATCAACGTCAGTTCCACACGACGGTTTTGCTGGCGGCCATTGGCGGTGCCGTTGTCGGCCACCGGCTGGGTTTCGCCGAAGCCCACCGTATCGATGCGCACGGCCTGCACGCCGAAGCCCTGAAGGACCTGGGACACGGCCTGGGCCCGTTGCTGGGAGAGCAGCAGGTTGTAGCGCTCGCCACCGGTGCTGTCGGTGTGACCGGCCACCTGGACCATGGTGGATTTGTATTCCTTCAGCACTTCGGCCACGGAATCCAGCACCGGGCGGAAGTTGCTCTGCACGTCAGTGGAGTCGGTGGCGAAGGTGATGTTGCCGGGCATGTTCAGGATGATGCGGTCGCCGTTCCGGGTTACCGAAACGCCGGTGCCTTCCAGCTTCTGGCGCAGCTTGGCTTCCTGTACGTCCATGTAGTAGCCCACGCCGCCGCCGGCGATGGCGCCGATGCCCGCGCCGGCCAGGGCGCGCTCTTTGCGCTGCTTGGCGCTGTCCGAGGTGGCGATACCGATCAGGGCACCGCTCACCGCGCCGATGGCGGCGCCGGCGCCGGCCTTCGAGGTCTGCTTTTCACCAGTGTAAGGATTGATGGTGCTACAGCCGGCCAGCGTTACCGCCCCCGCCAGCATCAAGCTTCCCGCAAGACGTTTCATTGTCGCTCCTCTGATTCATTTTGATTCCGTCCGCCATACCTTAGCCCAGCGAACGGGCGAAACCATAGTGAGCCGGTAAAAATCGGTAAAGTCGCGTACCCGCGAATAGCGACCGGCGTCACGATATGCTGGCCGCCGGGCACGCTGTCCTGAAAAGTCCATTGGTGTCCGCCAGGGCCAGTGAAAGGTCGGGCGCCGCCGGCTACCATGTCCGTTGGCCCGTGAATCGAGGAGAGCAATCCGCATGAGACGCTGGAACGGCTGGGGCGACAGCGCCAACGACTATCCGCTGAAACCGGCCGGGGCGGCCTTTCTGCGCCAGACCCTGGGGCCGGGACGGCCGCTGCCGGACGCCAGCCTGGAATCGGTGCTGGCCCGGGTGCCGGCCAGCCGGCTGCCGCCGCACCCGCTGATCGATACCGACGCGGAGACCCGCGTGCGCCATGCCCGGGGTCAGAGCCTGGCGGACTGGCTGGCGTTGCGCTCCGGCCAGGTCCAGGTGTTTCCCGACGGCGTCGCCTTTCCCGAGCACGGCGACCAGGTCCGCGAGCTGCTGGACTGGTGCCAGCAACAGGACGTGCGCCTGATCGCCTACGGTGGCGGCACCTCGGTGGCCGGCCATATCAATCCGCCCGCCGGCGAGCGGCCGGTGCTGACCCTGAGCCTGGCCAGGATGAACCGCCTGCTGGCGTTGGACGAAGACAGCCGCCTGGCCACCTTCGGCGCCGGCACGCCGGGCCCGGAGGTGGAGCGGCAACTGAAGGAGCGGGGCTACCGGCTCGGCCACTATCCCCAGTCCTGGGAGCTGTCCACCCTGGGCGGCTGGGTGGCCAGCCGTTCCAGTGGCCAGCAGTCCCTGGCCTACGGCCGCATCGAGCAGCTGTTCGCCGGCGGCCGGGTGGAGACGCCACGGGGAACCCTGGAGCTGCCCACCATTCCGGCGTCCTCCGCCGGGCCGGACCTGCGCGAAATGGTGATGGGCTCGGAGGGGCGCCTGGGGGTGATCACCGAGGTCAAGGTGCGGGTCAGCGCCGCCCCCCGGGACGAACAGTTCCATGTGGCCTTCATGCCGGACTGGGCCAGCGCCGTGGCCCTGGCCCGGCGGCTGGTGCAGGAGCGGGTGCCGCTGTCCATGGTGCGCGTCTCCAACCCGGAGGAGACCCGCACCCAACTGACCCTGGCCGGCCACGAGCGGCTGGTGAGCGCTCTGCATCGGTATCTGTCCTGGCGCGGCCAGCCCCTGGACGGAAAATGCATGGTCACCTTCGGGGTCACCGGTGACCGGCGCCATTGCCGCCACGCCCTCGGCGAAGCGCGCCGTTATCTGCGCGCCGCCGGCGGCGTCACCACCGGCCGGGTGCTGGGCCGCAAATGGGAGGAGGCCCGCTTCCGCTCGCCGTATCTGCGCCACGGCCTCTGGGAACAGGGCTACGCGGTGGATACCCTGGAAACCTGCGTGGACTGGGCGCGGGTGCCGGACACCGTGGCGGCCATCGAAAAGGCCCTGCGGGAGCACGCCGGGGAGGGCGAGCGGGCCCACGTATTCACGCATCTGTCGCATTTGTATGCGCAAGGTTCCAGTATCTATACCACCTATGTGTTCCGGTGTTCGGAGGATTACCAGAGCACCCGGCGGCGCTGGTGGGCGATGAAGAGCGCCGCCAGCGACGCCATCGTGGAACACGGCGGCACCATCAGCCACCAGCACGGGGTGGGCCGCGACCACGCCCCCTGGCTGGGGCACGAAAAAGGCGAGCAGGGTCTGGCGGCGATACGCGGCCTGATCACACATTTTGACCCGCAAGGGCGGCTCAATCCGGGCTGCCTGCTGGAGGACTGACACATGCTGGGAGCACGTCCGGCGCTGGCCACACTGGCGGAACGGCAATGGGATCTGATCGTGGTGGGCGGTGGTATCACCGGCGCCGGGGTGCTGCTGGAGGCGGCGCGCCAGGGCCACAAGGTGCTGCTGCTGGAGCAGCGGGACTTCGCCTGGGGCACCTCCAGCCGCTCCTCGAAGATGGTCCACGGCGGTCTTCGCTATATCGCCCAGGGCGATGTGCGCCTGACCCGCGACGCCCTGCGCGAGCGCGAGCGGCTGCTGCGCGATCTGCCCGGCCTGGTGGAACGGGCCACCTACCTGTTTCCCCTGCGCAAGGGCAAATTTCCCGGCCGCTGGCCGATGACCGCGGTGCTGTCCCTGTACGACTTCCTGGCCGGCATCCGTGACCACCGTTTCGTGCCCCGCCGGGAACTGCTGGCGCGGGTGCCGGGCCTGGACGCCACCGGCCTGAGCGGCGCCATGAGCTACACCGACGCGCTCACCGACGACTGCCGCCTGGTGATCCGCTGCCTGCTGGAAGCCGCCCGCCTGGGCGGCGAGAGCCTTAATTACACCCAGGCCCTGGACGCCCGCCGGGAGGGCGACCGCACCCAGCTGACCGTGGAAGACCGGGTCAGCGGCGAGCGCGCCACCCTCAGCGCGCCGGTGGTGATCAACGCCACCGGCGCCTGGGCCGACCGGCTGGGGGCGCCGGAGCCGGGCACGCCGCCGCGTATCCGGCCGCTGCGTGGCAGCCATCTGTTCGTGGACCCGGCGCGGCTGCCGGTGGACGACTGCCTGACGGTAATGCACCCCCGGGATGGCCGGCCGGTGTTCGTGTTCCCCTGGGAGGGGGTCACCTGCGTGGGCACCACCGACCTGGACCACGGCGACGATCTGGACCTGGAAGCCAGCGCCAGCGCCGGCGAAGTGGACTACCTGCTGGAGCTGATCAACAGCCAGTTTCCCGGCGCCGCCCTGGGCCGCCAGGATGTGCTCTCCACCATGGCCGGGGTGCGCCCGGTGATCGCCTCCGACGCCGCCCGCAAAGCGGCCGCCGGCAAGCCCGGCGACCGGGCGCCCTCCAAGGAGCGCCGCGACCATGCGGTGTGGCAGGGCAACGGCGTGGTCACGGTGAGTGGCGGCAAGCTCACTACTTTCCGCCTGATCGCCCTGGACGCCCTGGCCGCCGCCGGCCTGCTGGACGCCCGCGCGGCACGCCGGGCCCGGCGCAGCAACGCGCCCATGTTCCGGCCGTTGCCGGAGGCGCCGCTGCAGGTGGACCAGTTCCTGCACGGCAACCAGGACGACGACGCCCTGATTCGCTGGATGCTGGAAAACGAGGCGGTGGTGCACCTGGACGACCTGCTGCTGCGGCGCACCCGCCTGGGCCTGCTGCGCCGGGACGGCGGCGCCGCCCTGGCACCGCGCCTGCAAGCGCTCACCGGTGAGATCCTGGGCTGGGACCAGGCCCGCTGGGAACAGGAATGGAGCCGCTACCAGGAACTGCGCGAGCGCTTCTACGGGGTGCCGCCGGCGGAGCGGGCGGCGGCGTGAGCGGCAATGTGAGCGGCAGCGCCAACCGGCCGGGCTCCGGCGCGCCGCTGCTGCTGGCGCTGGACCAGGGCACGCAAAGCAGCCGGGCCATGCTGTTCGACGCCAGCGGTGAACTGGTGGGCCGCTACCAGCAGCCGATCCAGCCCTACCGGGACGGTGGCCCCGGCCACGCGGAACAGCACGCGGACTACTTCTGGCGGCAGCTGAGCCTGGCCTGCCAGGGCCTGTGGGAGACGCACGGCGAGCTGCGCCAGCGGGTGGTGGCGGTGGCTCTGACCACCCAGCGCGCCTCGGTGGTGTGCCTGGATCAGGCGATGACGCCGCTGCGCCCGGTGGTGATCTGGCTGGACCAGCGCCGCACCGACGACTATCCCCGGCTGCCGGCGTACTGGCGCTGGCCGGTGGCGGCCCTGGGGCAGGGCGAGACCCTGCGCCAGTTCCAGGCCAAGGCGGAATGCAACTGGCTGGCCGCCCAGGAACCGGACCTGTGGGCGCGCACCGATTCCTACCTGCTGCTGTCCGGCTACCTGACCTGGCGGCTGTGCGGCCAGCGCCGGGATTGCACCGCCAGCCAGGTGGGCTATCTGCCGTTTGACTACAAGAAGCAGTGCTGGGCGTCCCCCGGCGACATGAAATGGCACGCCCTGCGGGTGCGCCGTGAGCAGCTGCCGGAGCTGGTGCCGCCGGGCCGGCCCCTGGGGGCCATCACCGAGGCCGCCGCCGCCGACACCGGCATCCCCGCCGGGCTGCCGCTGATCGCCTGCGGCGCCGACAAAGCCTGTGAAGTGCTTGGCTCCGGCGCCTTCGAGCCGGACACCGGCCACCTCAGCTACGGCACCACCGCCACCTTCAACACCTGCAACGCCGCCTATGTGGAGCCGATCCCGTTCGTGCCGGCCTACGGCGCCGCCGCCCCGGGCCGCTATAACTCGGAGATCATCGTGCAGCGCGGCTACTGGATGGTGAACTGGTTCAAGCAGCAGTTCGCCGCCGAGGAAGTGCGCCAGGCGGAGCAGTTGGGGGTGCCGGCGGAGCAGCTGTTCGAACAGCTTCTGGAGGCGTCACCGCCGGGGGCCCTGGGGCTGACCCTGCAGCCGTTCTGGAACCCGGGGGTGCGGGTTCCCGGGCCGGAGGCCAAGGGCGCCATCATCGGCTTCGGCGACGTGCACACCCGCGCCCATCTGTACCGGGCCATTATCGAGGGCATCGCCTATGCCCTGCGCGAAGGCCGCGAGCGCCTGGAAAAGCGCAACCGCACCCCGGTGCGGCGGCTGCTGGTGTCCGGCGGTGGCTCCCAGAGCGACGCGGTGATGCAGATCACCGCCGACCTGTTCGGGCTGCCGGCGGTGCGCCCGCACACCTTCGAGACCTCCGGGCTGGGCGCCGCCATCAACGCGGCGGTGGGCGCCGGGCTGTTCGACGACCATGCCGCCGCCGTGGCGGCCATGACCCGGCCCGGCCGCCGTTTCGATCCGCGCCCGGCGGAGACCGCCCTCTACGACCAACTCTACCGGCGGGTTTACCGCCGCCTGTATCCGCGCCTGGGACCCCTGTACCGGGCCATTCGTCAGATCACCGGCTACCCCGGCCGGGTCTGAGTACCGGTGCTACAATAACCGCCCGTTGCTACCACTTACGGTTTCACCATCACCGGGAGGCCCCATGCGCGTCACCGATCTGGCCCGGCGGGCCGACACCACCGCCGAAACCGTTCGCCATTACACCGAACTGGGCCTGCTGCGCCCCCAGCGGGACGCGGCCAATGGCTACCGCCGCTACGGCGGCGACGACCTGCGCCGGCTGCGTTTCGCGTTGAAGGCCCGGGGGCTGGGCTTCACCCTGGGGGATGTGCGCGAGTTGATCGAGGAATCGGAAAGCGGCGCCACGCCGTGCCCACGGGTGCGGGCCCTGATCGAGACGCGGCTGGATGAGGTGGAAGCGCGCATCCGGGAATTGCGCGGCCTCAGCGACCGCATGCGCGCCGCCATGGCGGCCTGGGAAGACGCCCCGGATTGCCGGCTGGAGGATGGCCGCGTGTGCGGGTTGATTGATTCGTTTAACGCTGGCTGAAAGCCGCTCCTACATGGCTACCTTGGATGTAGGAGCGGCTTCAGCCGCGATCCAGCCGCGACCCGGCCGCGTCACTCGCGCGCCGCCGCCTCGGTCTTCTCCGTTTCCTCTTCCTTGATCAGGCCGATCACCGACCAGCCGGCCTTGGGTTCCGGCTGCTGCTCGGCGGTGAACACCTGCACCCGGTCCCGGGTATCGATGGCGAACAGCGGCATCACCTGCCGGTCCTCCACCTTCAGATAGGCCTCGAAGCTGAATTCATCGGTGATCCGGGTGCGGCGGATTTCCGCGCCCTGGCTGATCAGGCTGGCGAGCCGCGCATAGCTGGCCTCGCTGCTGAACAGGGTGGCGCCACGGTGATGGGCGGCCACCTCGTGTTTGTCTTCCTTCTCGCTGACCCAGGGCAGGCTGTAGACGTTGGCTTCACCGAATTCCAGCCGGTAGCGCATGGTCGCCATGGTATTCAGCTCCCGGCGCGGGCTCAGCCCCAGCAGCTTGCCGTAGCCGACCAGATCCAGATGCTGATCCGCGTGGCTGGAAACCGGGTTGCCATAGAAAGTACCCAGGCCCTCCATGCGCGCGGCGCGGATGCTCTCCCAGCTGGAGTCGATCAGAATCACCGGGAAGTTGTTCTCGTTGAGTGCGGCGCCCACCGCCCTGGCCACCGGGTTGGCGCCGATAATCAGGAAACCGCGCGGGCCCGGCTCCGCCACCTTCAGCAAGCGGGCCAGGGGCCGGGCGGTCACGCTCTGCAGGGCGACGGTGCCGATGATCACCATGAAGGTGAGCGGCACCAGCAGGTCGGCGCCTTCCACGCCGTTTTCCTGCAGCCGCTGGGCGAACAGGGCGGACACCGCCGCCGCCACGATGCCGCGCGGGGCGATCCAGGCGAGCAGGGCCTTTTCCCGCCAGTTCAGGCTGCTGCCCAGGGTCGACACCCACACCGACAGCGGCCGCGCCACCAGCTGGATAATCGCCAGCACCAGCAGGGCGGTGGCGCCCAGGCTCAGCAGCTGGTCCATCTCCAGGCGCGCGGCCAGCACGATGAACAGCACCGAGATCAGCATCACCGACAGGTTTTCCTTGAAGTGCAGGATGTCGTCGGTGCGTACCCCCTTGCGGTTGGCCAGCACGATGCCGGCCACGGTCACCGCCACCAGCCCGGATTCCTCGCTGATGCCGTTGGCCAGCACGAAGGAGCCGATCACCATGGACAGCACCAGAAAGCTGCGCAGGTATTCCGGCACCAGCTGCCGCGACAGCAGGAAGCTGAGCACGAAGGCCACCACCGCGCCGATGGCGGTGCCCACGGCGATGGCCTGGAAGAACAGCCACAGACCATGGAGCAGGGCGCCCTGCTGACCGGTGGCCACCACCAGCTCATAGGCCAGTACCGCCAGAATCGCGCCCAGCGGATCGATAACGATGCCTTCCCAGCGCAACAGCCGCGCCACGTTGGCCTTGGGGCGCACGCTGCGCAGCAGCGGCACGATCACGGTGGGGCCGGTGACCACCACCAGGGCGCCGAACAGCAGCGCCAGGCCGAACGGCATCTCCAGCAGGCCCCAGGCGGACAGGGTCACCACGCCCCAGGTCACCAGCGCGCCCCAGGTCACCAGCCGGCGCACGGTTTTTTCCAGCCCGCGAATCTCATCGAAGCGCAGGGTCAGGGCGCCCTCGAACAGAATGATGGACACCGCCAGGGACACGCCGGGCAACAACAGGTCGCCGAACAGATCGCGGGGCTGAATCAGACCGGTCACCGAGCCAAGCAGCAGGCCGGAGATCAGCAGGGGCAGAATCGCCGGCAGCTTGATCCGCCATGAGGCCCATTGGCAAAGAAAGGCCACCACGGTGATCACGGCAAGCTGAAAGGGGAGAGACAGTTCCATGGGCTTCCTTGTCACGAGCGAGCGGCTATGGTCCCAGCGAATCCGATAGGCCGCAAGAAATATACGTTGGGGGCAGGGCGCCCAGCCATTCTGATAGCGCGCCCCGCGCCGCCGAATGGTACCCTTGCCCCTTTACTCTTTCGTGTTTCCCGGGACCCTTTAATGTCCGCGATTTCTCCCCTGCGCCTGGCGATTCTGCTGGGCGGGCTGGTGGCCCTCGGGCCGCTGGCCATTGATACCTATTTGCCCGCCTTGCCGACCATGGCCAACGACTTTGGCGTTGCCGTGCACCGGGTGGAGCTGTCGGTGAGCCTCTATGTGATCGGGGTGGCCGCCGGCCAGTGGTTGGGCGGGCCCCTGTCCGACCACTTCGGCCGCAAGCCGGTGGCCTATGTGGGGCTGGTGGTGTTCCTGCTGGCCAGCCTGGCGATCACCGTTTGCAAAAGTGTCGAGCAGCTGTACCTGCTGCGCGTGGTGCAGGCCCTGGGCGGCGGCGCCACGGTGGTGATCGCGGCGGCCTCGGTACGGGACCATTTCAACGGCCGCGAAGCCGCCCGGGTGCTCACCTCGGTGGGGCTGGTGCTGCTGATCGCGCCGTTGCTGGCGCCGGCCATCGGCGCCGCCCTGCTGAAGCTGGCCGGCTGGCAGAGCATCTTCGTGATGCTGGCCGCCTACGCGGTGGTGGTGGGCCTGATTCTCAGATTCGGTCTGCCGTCGGTGACCCCCCAGGTGGCGGTGGAGCCCCTGCGGCACCGCATGTTCGCCGCCTACGGGCGGGTGCTGCGCCAGCGCAAGGCGATGGGTTTTATCCTCGCCAACGGGCTGGCGTTCTCCGCCATGTTCACCTTCATCACCGACGCCGCCTTTCTCTACATCGAGTATTTCGACGTGGGCGAGACCGCCTTCCCGCTGTACTTCGGCGCCAACGTGGTGACCATGCTCACCCTCAACCGGGTCAATGTGTTGCTGCTACGGCGCTACGAGAGCGTCACCATTCTCGGTGTGGCGGTGACGATCCAGTGTCTGTCGGCGGCGCTGCTGCTGACCCTGACCCTGCTGGGCCAGCTGACCCTGTGGACCACGGTGCCGCTGATCATGCTGGTGGCGGGGATGGCGGCGCTGGGGATTCCCAATGCCATGGCCAGCTTCCTGGCCTATTTCGACAAGGACAGCGGCGCCGCCACCGGCCTCAATGGCTGTCTGCAGTTCCTGCTCGCCGGCCTGATCGGCACCGCCCTGGGCATGATCCACGACGGCACGCCGCTGCCCATGGCCGCGTTGATGGCGGCCAGCGCCCTGGCGGCGTTGCTGTCGTTCCGGCTGATCGCCGGGGAGCGGATCGCTAACCGGTTGTGAGGCGGTATCGCGACTGAAGTCGCTCCTACACGGACCCTGTAGGAGCGGCTTCAGCCGCGATACCCAAGAATCACCCCGCCAGCCGCGCCAGCGGCGCGTCCCGGCCACGGGGGCGCAGGGCCTCCAGCGCCAGCAGCGGCAGCACCACCGCCCAGGGCAGCAGAATCCAGGCGGACAGGGGCATGTCGCCGTCGAACAGCTTGATCCCCAGGGG
The DNA here is from genome assembly GCF_005938655.1 of Alloalcanivorax gelatiniphagus. Lineage (GTDB taxonomy): Bacteria > Pseudomonadota > Gammaproteobacteria > Pseudomonadales > Alcanivoracaceae > Alloalcanivorax > Alloalcanivorax gelatiniphagus. Next base: position 28,707 of record NZ_VCQT01000024.1, on the reverse strand, counting down.
CACCAGCGCCGCCAGATGCAGCAAATGGGCGAACAGGGCGGCGCCGCCCAGTAGCAGTAACTGCTCCAGCACCGCCACCCGACGCAGCAGCGCACTGCGTGCCCCCAGCACCCGCAGCAGGGCTTCGTCCCGGCGCCGTTGCTGGCCGGCGGCCAGCCAGGCGGCGGCCAGTACCAGAATGCTGGCGGCCAGCAGCAGCGCCGCCAGGGCCAGGGCCGCGCGGCTGGCCTGGGCGATCAGGCCCTGGGCCTGGTCGAGCAGGGCATTCACGTCCAGCAAGGTGATCTGTGGAAAGCGGCGCACCAGATCGGCCAGTTCCCCGGCCTGGTCCTCGTCCAGATAAAAGCTGGTCAGCCAGTAGCGGCTCTGGCCGTCCAGGGTGCCGGGGCTGAACATAAAGTAGAAGTTGGGCTCGAAGCTTTCCCAGTCCACCTCGCGCAGGCCCACCACGGTGGCCTGCAGGTCGCCGGCCTGGGCGGTGAAGGTGAGGGTATCGCCCACGGTCAGATCCAGGGCTTCGGCCAGCTCCGATTCCACCGACACCTGGCCGGGCCGGTCGCCCACCCAGCGGCCCTCCAGGGTGCGGTTGCTGTCCGGCAGGCGCTCCGCCTCGGTGAGCGACAGGTCCCGGTTGAGCGCCCGCTGGCCCTGGTCCTCCTGCTGTTCTTCCTTGGTCACCGCCCGGCGCACCGGCTCACCGTTGATGGCGGTGAGGCGGCCCCGCACCACCGGATAGAAGCCGGGCACCCGGGCGTGGTGCCGGTCCAGCCAGGCGCGGAAGTCGTCCAGGTCCTGGTCGAACAGATTAAGCACGAAATAGTTGGGGGCGTCGTCCGGCAGCCGGTCCCGCCAGTCGGCCAGCAATTGCTGGCCCACCTGGGTGGCCAGCGACATGATCGACAGGGCCAGCACCATGGCGGCCAGCATCGGCAGGGTGGTGAGCGGCCGCCGCGACAGCCGGCGCAACGCCAGCCGGGCGCTCAGTGGCCAGCGCTGCCCGGCCCGGTCGGCCAGCCGCAGCGGGGCCCACAGCAGCAGCGGCAGGCCCACCGCCACCGCCACCATCAGCGCCAGCAGTTGCCCCAGGTCGGCCAGCGACCCGGACAGCATCATCGCCACCAGCACCGGCGCCGCCAGGGCGCCCACCAGGTTGAGGCCGGCGCGGGCGCTGGGCGCCTCCGGCCGGTCGCCGAGAACCGCCCGGGCCGGCAGATGGGCCAGCCGCCACAGGCGGGGCAGGGCGAAGCCGCCCCAGATCACCACCGGCGCCAGCGCCAGCAGCAGCCAGGTGTGCCAGGGCGGCCGCCAGGACAGTTCCTCACCCAGCCACTGGCGCAGCAGGGCAAAGGACAACGCCGCCAGGGCCAGGCCCAGCAGCAGCGACGGCAGCAGGGCCAGCAGCTCGCGGCCCAGCACCTGGGTGAGGATGCGGCGGCGGCTGGCGCCAAAGGTTTTCATCACCGCGCAGCGGCCGGCCTGCTCGGCGCCGCGCACGCCGGCGGCCAGATAGATGGCGCCGCCGCACAGCAGCACCACCATCATCACCGCCAGCTGGCCCCACAGGGTAAGTTGGCGCAGCGGTCCCATGGAGCGCAGGCCGGCGTCCTCGCGGCTGTCGATCTCCTGATTCACCGCCAGGGTCGGGCGCAGCGCCGCTTCCAGTGGCGCCAGCTGGTCGCCGGGGGCGGCGATGCGCAGTTCGTGGCGCACCCGGGTGCCGGGGCCGAGCACGCCGGTGGAGTCCACGTCCGCCAGGTTCATCATCAGGCGCGGGTTCATGCTGTAGAAGCCGGCGCCCTGGTCCGGTTCACGGACCAGCACCTTGCTCACCAGCAAGGCCCGTTCGCCCACGGTGACGAACTCACCGGGCTGCTGGCCGAGCCGGTCCAGGGCGGTACCGGCCAGCCACACCTGGCCCGGCGGCGGGCCGTGATCCACCGCCACCCCGTCGCCGAAGCGTCGGTCGCTGACCTGCACCTGGCCGAACAGCGGATAGCCGTCGTCCACCGCCTTGACGCTGACCAGCACGAAGGTGTCGTCGCGCACCAGCACCGTGGAGAAGCGGCTGATCGCCGAACGGGGGCGATCGCCGAGCAGAGCGATCTGCTGTTCGCTGGCGGGCTGGCTGCCTTCCAGAATCAGATCGCCGCCGATCGCCTCGGCGGTGCGCTGGGCGAAGCGCTGCTCCAGCTCCCCGCGCAGCAACACCACCGCGGCGATGGCCAGGGACGCCACCAGCAGGGCCAGGGCCTGAATGCGGAACGCGCCGGAGCGCCAGGGTCGCAGCAACAATCGCGGGTCACGCACTCAGACGCCCCTCCACCAGTTCCTGGTGATGGGCACAGTGGGCGGCCAGGGCCGGATCGTGGGTGACCAGCACCAGGGCGGTGCCGTGGTCCCGGTTCAGGTCGAACAGCAGGCGCGCCACCTGGTCGCCGTTGGCCCGGTCCAGGCTGCCGGTGGGTTCGTCGGCGAACAGCAGGTCCGGCTCCACCGCGAAGGCCCGGGCCAGGGCCACCCGCTGTTGTTCGCCGCCGGATAACTGGGCCGGGAAGTGCCGTTCCCGGTGCCCCAGGCCGACCCGCTCCAGCCAGTGCCGGGCGCGCTCCCGGGCGCCGTCGGCGCCGGCGATCTCCAGCGGCAGCATCACGTTTTCCAGGGCATTCAGGTCGGCGACCAGATGGAAGGCCTGGAACACGAAGCTGCAATAGCGCCCGCGCAGGGCGGCGCGGCCATCTTCATCCAGGGCGCTGAACGGCTCGCCACGCAGGCGTACCTCGCCGCCGCTGGGCACGTCGAGACCGGCCAGCAGGCCCAGTAAAGTGGATTTTCCGGAACCGGATGGCCCGGTGATGGCCAAACTATCACCGGGGTTCAGCGTCAGGTTGATATCATCCAGGAGGGTCAGCGTGCCTTCCGGCGCGGGGACCGTTTTGCTAAGTTGACGCGCGTCGAGTACCGGAGTGGAAACCATATGTGGGGACGCCTGCTGATCGTATTGTGTTTGATTGTGCCCGCCGCCGTGCGCGCCGAGGGCGTGCTGGTGCTGGGTGACAGCATCAGCGCGGCCTATGGCATCGACGAGTCGGAGGGGTGGGTACAGCTTCTCCGACAGCGCCTGGAGACGCAATGTTCCGGCCTGCCGGTGATCAACGCCTCGGTGAGCGGCGACACCAGCGACGGCGGCCGGGTGCGGCTGCCGGCCCTGCTGGAACGGCACCACCCGGACACCGTGGTGATCGAGCTGGGCGGCAACGACGGCCTGCGCGGTCTGCCGCCACCCCGGCTGACGGACAACCTGGCCACCATGATACGGATCAGCCGTGAAGCCGGCGCCGAGCCGGTGCTGCTGGGCATGCGCATTCCGCCCAATTACGGCCGCGCCTACACCGAACGCTTCGAGCAGGCGTTCCGCGATGCCGCCGAGCAGGGCGATACGCCGCTGCTGCCGTTCCTGCTGGACGGAGTGGTGGAGGCCGGCCAGTTGCAGGATGATGGTATTCACCCCACCGTGGCCGCCCAGCCGACTCTGCTGGACAATGCCTGGCCGGTGATCGAGCCGGCGCTGCCGGCGAGCTGCCGCTAACCCCCACGGAGACCGACCATGATGGATCTGCACGCGCCCCATGAGGACATTCTGACGTTTTGGTTCGGTGAGGAACGGGACGAACACGGCTGGCCGCCGGCGGGAATCACCCGGGGCTGGTTCCAGAGCAGCCCGGCCCGGGACGCGGACATCGAAGCGCGCTTCGGCGACCGGGTGCGGGCCGCCCTGGAGCGGGAACTGGTGGATTGGGAACGGGAGGCCGGCTCGCGGCTGGCGCTGATCCTGCTGCTGGATCAGTTCACCCGCAATATTTACCGGGGCAGTGCCGACGCCTTCGCCGGCGACCATCGCGCCGCCACCCTGTGTCTGGAAGGGCTCTCCACCGGCCAGGAGCGGCGCCTGGACTGGCCCGGCCAGGTGTTTTTCTATATGCCGCTGATGCACGCCGAGGACGAGGACCTGCAGAATCGGGCGGTGGGCTGTTACCGGGACCTGTGCGAGCGGGTGCCGGAGGCCCTGCGGCCGCACATCGAGGAAAACCTGCGCTTCGCCGAAGAGCACCGGGACATTATCCGCCGGTTTGGACGTTTTCCCCACCGCAACCAGGCGCTGGGGCGGGAAAGCAGCGCCGAGGAGCTGACGTTTTTGGAAACCGCCAAGCGGTATGGGCAGTAGCTCGACCTCCGGATCGCGGCTGAAGCCGCTCCTACGGTACCTCAAGATGTAGGAGCGGCTTCAGCCGCGATAAATCAGCCGCGCCCTTCGCCCGGTTCCAGCGCATCCAGGGCGGCCAGCAGCCGCTGGCGGGTGTCGGCTTCCAGGGGCGCCGTTTCCGGGCGTTCCTCCACCAGTTTGAGCGCTTCGTCCAGCGGGGCCTGGCCGGCGGACTTCATGGCCCGGGGCAGTTGCTCCAGTTGCCAGGCCAGCCGTTCCTGGCGGGCCTGCTGCGGGGATTCCACCCCGGCCAGGGCTTCCAGGGCCACCGCCAGGGTGCCGTCGTCGCCGTCGCCGTCTGGGGCATCGGCCAGCCGCTGGCGGGCGTTGCGCCAGCGGCGCCAGCGCGGCAGTTCGGCGCGCCATTGCCGCAGCCGCTCGCGCAGCTGCTGGTGGCGCCGTTGCTGGCCCTTGTCCAGGGCCGCCGGCACCAGTTCGTCCAGGGCGGCGGCGCGGGCGGCCAGGTCGCCGTCGTCCTGTTCGCCCAGCGGCCGTTCCAGCCACTGTTCGCACTCGGCCAGTATCGCGCTGGCCTTTTCCCGCTGCTCGCGGCGTTGCTCGTCCCGGGCCTGGCTGGCCGCCTGGCGGGCGCCGAACAGGGCGTCCATCAGGCCCCGGAAGGTTTTCTGATAATTGCGGTGGCGGGCCGGCGGCAGCCAGGAGGCCGCGCGCCAGCGGGTCTGCAGTTCCCGGGCCTGGCGGGCGGCGGCGTGCACATCCTGCTGCTCGGTCAGTGCACGGGCCTCCTCGATCATGGCCTGGCGCTGGCTTTCCGCCTGCTGCCAGGCCTGGTCCAGCCGTTCGTCGATCTCGGTGAGCAGGGCGGAAAAGCGTTTCTGCAGGTCGCGGGCATCGGTGAAGCGCACCGGCGCGTGGCTCTGCCACTCCCGGGGGGCCCGCCGGCGAATCTCCCAGACCGATTCCCAGTCCGCCTTCTCCCAGTTTTCGCCGGCCACGAACTCCGCCAGCTGGGCACACAGGGCGCGGCGTTTTTCCAGATTCTCCGACCGCTGCGCGTCCAGCTCCCGGAAATGGGCCCGGCACGGCTCATAGGCCCGGTCCGAGGCCGCCTTGAAACGATCCCAGAGGGCCTGGTCCTGATCCTGGTCGCAACTCATCAGCGAGCGCCATTCGTCGTGCAGGGCCTGGATCGCGCTGGCCCGTTCTTCCGGGTCCATGTCCGCGTCCGCCAGGGTCTCCATGCGCTGGCACAGTTCCTCTTTCTTGGGCTGGGCGGCGAAGGCGTGCCAGTCCCGCAGTTCCTCCCGGCGGGCGCTGTGCCGCTCCAGCTGCCGGGCCAGCCAGGGATCGCTTTCCTCGGCCAGCACCGCCTCGGCCTTCAGCCACAGCCGGTTGGCGTGTTTCAGGTTGCCGCGCTCCAGCTCCCGGCGCAGTGACACCACCAGACCCCGGTGGCGGCTGGGGGCGGCCTTGTCGGCGCCGCGCCGCGCCGGGGGCGGAGTTTCCGGGGCGGCTTCCTCGGCGGCCTCCGACAGGCCCAGCAGCGTGGAAGGCGGCGCCACCCGGGCCGGCCATTGGCGGGCCAGCTCCAGGCGCTGTTCCGGCTCCTCCTGTTCCCGGGCCGCTTCGGCCAGGCTGATCAGCCGCCGCCATTCGTCCAGTTGGGAGCGGAACGCCAGTTCCTGGTCGTCGTCGCCGGGGGCGTCCTCGGCGGCGGCCTGCCAGCGGCGCTCCTGGGTGGCCACGGCGGAACGCAGTTCCCCCAGTTGCTGGTCCCAGGTGTCGGTGGTCAGGTCGCTGAGCAGGGCGCGCAGGGTATCCAGGGCCGCCTGCCGCTCGGCCACGGCGGCGTCATGGACCGCCACCGCCCGTTGCTCGCGGTGGCGTGCTTCGATCTGTTCGTGGCCCTGGGCCAGGGCCCGCTCGGCGCGGGCGCGCTGGTCGGCGGAGGCGTCCTCGGCCACCGCCCGCCAGCGTTGTTCCAGTTGCCCCAGGCGGGCGTCGAACAGCGGGTCGTTGGCGCGCTGGGCCAGTTGCTCCAGGGCGGCCAGGGCCTGGTCCCGTTCCTGGTCGCGCTGCTGGTGCTCGGCGGCGGCCTTCTGATGGTCCTTGATCCGTTCCCGGGCCAGCCGCACGACTTTCTTGTCGCGGCCGTCGCGGCCCAGCTGGCGGAGCAGGGCGTCGTCGTCCAGACGCTCGGCGGCGGCCAGACGCAGTGCCGCGTCCTGGCCGTGCAGGGCCAGCTCGTACAGGCCCTGGGCATCGTTGATGGCGGCCAGGGCCGCCCGGCGACTGTCCGGGTCGGGGCTGTGCCGCGCCACATGCTGGAGTACCCGGGGGTTGTCGGTATGGGCGATCAGACGCTGGCGGGTGGCCGGGTCCGGACCACCGCTGACCTCACCGGCCAGCAGCGCCATGATCCGTTGCGAGGCGGCCTCGCGCACGTCGGCGTCGCCGTCGTCGCGGATCAGCCGGTCGAGCACCGCCAGATCGAGCAGGGCGGCGGCGGCCACCGCCCGCACCCGCGGGCTGTCGTCACGCTCGGCCAGGGCCGTCAGGGTGTCGCCGTCACGGTGCGGATCGAGGCCGGCGGCGGCGTCGGCGCGCACGGCGGCGTCACGGTGTCGCCACCGTGGCTTGAAAAGGTTGCGTAGTGCCATGTCACCCCTGTTATGGCTTTCTGATCGGTATCGTCGTGGTCGGTGGTGTCGGTTCGGCCGCGATCCCCGGCCGATCCACCGGTGGGAGCGGTCGTTCGACCGCTCCTACTATAGGCAATTTGCGGCTTAGGCGGAAAGGCGAGACTGGATCAGTACGTCTTTTTCCGCCCAGATTTCGCTGATCCAGCCCTGAATGCGGGCGCGGAATTCCGGATCGTTCTCATAGTCGCCGTCGGCGGCCCAGTCCGGGATCGGCCGCTGGTGCACGATCACCTGGACCTGATCCATGGCGCCACCGAGAAAACCGAGCAGCGAACGGGTGGTGCCCGGCGGGTAGACGATGGTGAAATCCAGCAGCTTGTGCAACTGCCCGCCCATGGCCTTGAGGGTGAAAGCGGCGCCGCCGGCCTTGGGCTTGAGCAAATGCTGGTAGGGGGAATCCTGCTCGTCGTGTTTGGCGCGGGTGAAACGGGTGCCTTCAAAGAAGTTCATCACTGACACCGGAAAGTGCGCGTACTTGGCGCAGGCCCGGCGGGTGGTTTCCATGTCCTTGCCCTTGAGTTCCGGGTGCTTTTCCAACTGGGCGCGGCTGTAGCGCTTCATGAACGGGAAATCCAGGGCCCACCAGGCCAGCCCCAGCAGCGGCACCCAGATCAGTTCCTGCTTGAGAAAGAACTTCAGCGACGGCACCCGCCGGTTGGTGACCTTTTGCAGCACCAGGATGTCCGCCCAGGATTGATGGTTGGCGGTGACCAGGTACCACTCCTGGCGAGCCAGGCCCTCCATGCCTTCCACCCGCCAGCGCACGCCGCTGGACAGGCTGATGATGGCGTTGTTCACCGCCATCCAGCTTTCCGCCACCACCACCAGCACCCGCGCCAGGGCCACCTGCACCGGATGGAACGGCAGCACCAGCCGCAGCAGGGCGAACAGATAAAGGGGGATGATCAGCAGCGCGGTGTTCAGGGTGATGCCCACCAGGGCCAGGATGCCGCGCAGTTTTATTATCGGAGTCATAAAGTACCGCAGTGTCCTCGAAACAGCGGGGCATCCTAACGTGTTTGGCGCCACCGCCCCATGTCCGATTCGGTCACTCGGCGATGCACCCGGCCATTGGCGGCGCCCCCGGCTCGGGGTAGGGTCGGGGGTTTTCAGCGAGGAGAGAAGTCCATGAGCGGTCCCCTGGCGTCCCTGAAAGTACTCGATTTTTCCACCCTGTTGCCCGGTCCCTTCGCCACCCTGATGCTGGCCGACATGGGCGCCGAGGTATTGCGCGTGGAATCACCCACCCGGCCGGACATGGTACGCCTGCTGCCGCCGTCCGAGGACGGCGTGTCGGCGGTGCACGGTTATCTGAACCGCTCCAAGCGCTGTCTGGCCCTGGATCTGAAAAAGCCGGACGCCCGGGAGCTGGTTCATGAGCTGGTCAAGGACTACGACATCGTGGTGGAACAGTTCCGCCCCGGGGTGATGGACAAGCTGGGCGTGGGCTACGAGACCCTGAAGGCGATCAACCCGGGCCTGATTTACTGCTCGATCACCGGCTACGGCCAGGACGGCCCCTACCGGGACCGGGCCGGCCACGATCTTAACTACCTGTCCATCGCCGGCATCACCGGCTACAACGGCCGCCGCGACAGCGGCCCGGCGCCGATGGCGTGCCAGGTGGCCGATGTGGCCGGCGGCTCCTGCCATGCGGTGATGGCGATCCTGGCGGCGGTGGTACATCGCCAGCAAAGCGGCGAGGGCCAGCACCTGGACATCTCCATGACCGACGCCGCCTTCGCCCTGCACGGCCTGACCGCGCCGCCGGCGCTGGTGGGCGGCGAGGACCCGGCCCTGGAGGGCACCACGCTGAACGGCGGCGGCTTCTATGACTGCTACCAAACCGGGGACGGCCGCTATCTGTCGGTGGCCGGCCTGGAGCCCCAGTTCTTCAGCCAGTTCTGCCAGGCCATCGGCCGGCCGGACCTGACCGCCAAGGGTCTGAGCCGCGATCCGGACACGGTGGCGGAGGTGAAAGAGGGCATCGCCGAGGCCCTGGCCAGCCAGGATTACGACCACTGGTGCGCGCTGTTCGCCGAGCTGGATTGCTGCGTGGAGCCGGTGCTGAGCTTCAGCGAGGCCGCCGCCCATCCGCAACTGCGCGCCCGCCGCATGGTGGTGGAAGTGCCCCGCCACGATGGCGGCCAGCAACGGCAGGTGGCCTCGCCGTTCCGTTTTTCCGCCACCCCGGTGTCCTACCGGTTCAGCGGCGCCCGGCTGGGCCAGCACAACGGCGAGGTGCTGCGTGAGCGCGGCCTGGACGACGCCGCCATTCAGCGTTTGCGCGATAGTGGCGCGCTCGGCGGCGAAGGCTGATAACACGGATTCCCGCCGTCGCTCGCGGACGCTATGCTGGCGCCATGAAGCGAACGTTACTGGTGGGATTGCTGTTGTGCAGTGGGTTGGCCCGGGCGGCCCCGGATGAATGCTTTTGGCAGGGCGCCGACACCCTGGTGGATCGTACCCATGGCTGGTTGTCCCGTTCGCTGTGCTGGCCGAGCCGCTGGGTGGACGGGTTTTTCCAGGACCCGCTGCGGGAAAACAACGAGCCCGCCTCCAGCCTGGTGCGGGTGACCGGAGAGAAACTGTGGCGCGAGGACGGCGACGGCGCCAACGACGTGGACGTGGACGCCCGGGTCTGGCTGCCCAGCGCCGAGCGCCGCCTGTCGTTGCTGTTCCGCAGCCGCGACGAGGACCGGGACGAACAGCCGGTGGCCCGCAATCTGCCCGGCACCAAGGACGATGGCGGCTTTCGCGGCGCCCTGCGCTGGGTGGTGGACCGCACCGACGCCATGGACCTGGACGTGGACGTGGGCGCCCGCTCGAACCTGACCACCTTTGTGCGCGCCCGCTACCGGCGGCTTTATCCGCTCGCCAACCAAAGCGCCTGGCTGCGCTATACCCAGCGAATCTACTGGGAAGACCCGGACGGCTGGGGCAGCCGCTCCCTGGTGGAGCTGGACCGGCCCCTGTCGCCGGACACCATCCTGCGGTTTTCCACCGAAGTGCGCTATACCGAGGAATTCAACCAGGCCGGCACCGGCCTGGGGCTGTTTCAGGGGGTCAACCTGTTCAAGCAGCTGGGCAACCAGTCGGCGCTCAACCTGGGCGTGGGCGCCGGCGGGCGCAGCAAACCCGGGGTGGTGGACAATTACCGGCTGTACGCGCGCTACCGCCGCAACGTATGGCGGCCGTGGCTGTTCGTGGAGGTGGAGCCGTTCATGCTGTGGCCCCGCGAACAGGATTACCGGGGCATCAGCGGGGTGGTGCTGCGCCTGGAAACCCTGTTCGGCAAGGTGGACGTGTGAACGCCGGTGGCGGGGCCCGGTTAGTTGGCCCAGCCGCCGCGCCGGCGTCCGGAACGGGATTTGAGCAGCAGGCCGGCCACCGCGCCAAGGATCAGAATGGCCACGCCGGTGATCCATTTCCGTGAGGTATTGTCGTTACGCAGCATGGCGTTTTCCGCCTTGAGCTGATCCAGGTCGGAACGCAGCATGCTCAGTTCTTCATTGAGACGGCGGTTGGCCTGGTCCAGCCGCAGCGGGTCGGCGGCCACATCGCGCAGCTTGTCCAGTTCCTGGCCCCGGCTGGTCAGCGAGCCCTGCAGTTCCTGGTTCTCGCCGCTGAGCCGGTCGCGCTCGCTCTGGGCCTGACCCAGCTGTTCGCGCAGGGTGCTGACCTGCTGCTCCAGTTTTTCCGCTTTCTGAGTCGCATCGCGCAGGCGGATCGCCGCCACCGGGGTGCGGCTGATGTACTGCTTGCCGATATAGCCGTCCACATCGCCGTGGCGGATGTGCGCCCAGTCGCCTTCCTCACCGAGAAACTCCACCTGGGTACCGCTTTTCAGGCCCCGGTGCACGATGCGGTAGCCGGAACCGGCGCCGGAACGCACCGGCACATAGATTTCATCGCTCACCCAGGCGGTGGCGGCGGTGGCCGGTACGGACAGCACGGCGAGCAACAACAAACACAACCAGCGAACCAGCATCGATGGGGACTCCTTGAAGGTGAAGGCGCGAAGTTTAGGCAACCGGCGCCACCGGCGGCGCCGAATATAGTCACATTTCAGGCAAGAAAACGGCGAGTACGGCCGGCTTTCAGGGCAATACCGCCTTGAACGGCTTTACCGTGACCCGGGCATAGACCCCGGCGGCCATGTAAGGGTCCGCGTCGGCCCAGGCCCGGGCGGCGTCCAGGGAGTCGAACTCGGCCACCACCAGGGAGCCGGTGAAGCCGGCCTGGCCCGGGTCCGGGCTGTCCACCGCCGGGTGCGGCCCGGCCAGGGTCAGGCGGCCTTCATCGCGGAGCCGCTCCAGGCGCGCCAGATGATCACCCCGGGCGCCGGCGCGCTTGTCCAGGGAATCGGCCACGTCTTCACTGATGATCGCGTACAGCATCGTCGTCTTCGTCCTTCTTGGCCGGCGGCTCCGGCGGTTCTTTTTGCTGGTGAAAAAGGCGCTGGCGGTCGGCGTCCGGCATGCGCTTATAGAAATACAGGAACGCCCCCACGTAAAACACCATCTGCAGGGCGGTGAAACCGAACAACTTGAAGTTGACCCAGAAATCGGTGCTGAAGTTGTAGGCGATGTACAGATTGAGCAGGCCCAGGCCCAGGAAATAGGTGATAAAGGCCAGATTGAGGCGGTTCCAGTCCCGGCGGGGCAGGGTGACCACATAGCCGAACCCGCTGACCATCAGTTTTTCGCAAAGCCTCTGCAGCAGGTTGCGCTGGCGCAGGAAATGACCCACCAGCAGCACCGCGGCGAGCACGAAGCTGATGATCGACGGCCGCCACTTGATGAACACATCGTCGCGCAGCAGCAGGGTCAGGCCGCCAAACACCAGGGTCACCGCCAGCACCATCAGATGCAGCCGGTGCCAGCGCTTCCAGATCAGGCGCCCGGCGACCACCTGGAAGGTGGTGGCGGCGATGATCCCCCAGGTGGCGAGCATGATGTCCCGGCCACTGAGAAAGTACAGGCCGAAGAACACCACCACCGGGAGGTAATCGAACAGTTGCTTCATGAAGTCGTTTCCTCGTTCGGACCGCCGATGGTAGCGGGAACCGCCGCCTAAATCATCCCGCCAGGCACGGTCCCGACGGTATGCCTTATATAGGGCCCCGGGCACGAGTGTGGTAACGTGCGCGCCATGACCAACACCGTGCCATTCCAACGCCCCGACCTGCACTGCCACAGCCTCGCCTCCGACGGCGTTCTGGCGCCGGCGGATCTGGTCGCCCGTGCCGCCGAATACGGCGTCGACGCCCTGGCGCTCACCGACCACGATACCCTGGCCGGCCTGCCGGAGGCCCGCGCCGCCGCGGCCACCCACGGGCTGACCCTGATCGACGGCATTGAGCTGTCGGTGCTGTGGGGCACCCGGGAGATCCACGTGCTGGGCCTGTGGGTGGACCCGCAATGCCCGGTACTGGGCGCCCGGGTGGCGGCCCAGCTGGACGCCCGCCGGGAGCGGGCCCGGCGCATCGGCGCCCGCCTGGACAAGGCGGCGCGCATAGAAGACAGCTACGCCAAAGCCTGCGAGCGGGCCGCCTCGGACACCCCCGGCCGGCCCTGGTTCGCCCGGGTGCTGGTGGACGAGGGCGTGGTGCGCGACCAGCGCCATGCCTTCAACCGGTTCCTCAAGAAGGGCCAGTCCGCGTTCGTGTCCACCCCCTGGGTGACCCTGGAGCAGGGCGTTCAGGACCTGCTGGCCGCCGGCGGCGTGCCGGTGCTGGCCCATCCCCAGGCCTACAACCTGACCCGCAAACGGCTGCGCGAGCTGGTACGGGATTTCCGTAACGCCGGCGGACAGGCCATGGAGGCGGTGATGCCGGGGCTCAGCCCCCATCAGGCCGGCCTGCTGGAGGAGTGCTGGCGGCACTTCGGCCTGGCGGTGTCCGGCGGCAGTGATTTTCATTCCCCGCAACAGAAATGGCTGGCGCTGGGCGGCCTGCCGCCGTTCCCGCCGGACGGCACCCCGGTCTGGCAACTGCCGGCCGCCGGCCATGCGGGTTCCCAAGCCCTGACATCGGAGGTGTGCGCGCCATGACCGAGGTTCTGCATATTCACCCGGAAACGCCCCAGCCACGGCTGATCCGCCAGGCGGTGGACGTGATCCGCAAGGGCGGGCTGATCGCCTATCCCACCGACACCACCTACGCCCTGGGCTGCGGTATCGGCGAAAAAGATGCCCTGGACCGCCTGATCCGCCTGCGCCGGCTGGACGACAAACACCAGTTCACCCTGTTGTGCCCGGACCTGTCGGTGCTGGCGGTGTTCGCCAAGGTGGAGAACCCGGACTACCGGCTGCTCAAGGCCCATACCCCGGGCGCCTACACCTTTATTCTCAAAGCCACCAACGAAGTGCCCCGGCGGCTGATGCACCCGAAAAAACGCACCATCGGCATCCGCGTGCCCGACCACCGCATCTGCCAGGCGCTGCTGGCGGAGCAGGGCGGGCCGATCATGACCTCCACCGCCCACCTGCCGGACGACGAATTCCCGCTCACCGACCCCCAGGACGTGCGTGATTTCCTGCAGGGGCAGGTGGATCTGGTGATCGACGGGGGCTTCTGCGGGGTCACCGAAACCACGGTGATCTCCCTGGCCGACGGCACCGGGCCGGAGGTGGTGCGCGAGGGCGCCGGGCCTCTCGACGCCATTTTCTGAACAACCGTAAGCCCGGGGACGGATTGGCACTGTCCCTGCAAGGCCTTATTGCGGATCTTCCCGGGGTTGGCGGTATGCCAGCCCTGTCTTTACCCCGGCGGTTCCCTTTATAATCGCCGCTTTCTTGCCGTTACGACAGGAGTCGGCTTTTGAGTTCCGTGGTTCCCTCCCAAAGAGTGGTATCGGGCATGCGCGCCACCGGGCGCCTGCATCTGGGGCACTACCATGGCGTGCTCAAGAATTGGGCACGTTTGCAGCACGAGTACGAATGTTTCTTTTTTGTCGCTGACTGGCATGGTCTCACCACCGAATATGAGAACCCCCATGCCATTCAGGACCATGTCTGGGACCTGGTCACCGACTGGCTGGCCGCCGGCGTCAATCCCGGCTCCGCCACCCTGTTTATTCAGAGCCAGGTGCCGGAACACGCGGAATTGCACCTGCTGCTGTCGATGATGACGCCGCTGTCCTGGCTGGAGCGGGTGCCGACCTACAAGGACCAGCAGGAGAAGCTGCGCGAGAAGGACCTGAGCACCTACGGGTTCCTCGGTTATCCGCTGCTGCAGGCCGCCGATATTCTGATCTACCGGGCCGGCCAGGTGCCGGTGGGCGCCGATCAGGTGGCCCATGTGGAGCTGACCCGGGAGGTGGCGCGCCGCTTCAACCACCTGTACGGCCGTGAGCCGGGCTTCGAGGAAGCGGTGGAAGCGGCGATCCGCAAGATGGGCAAGAAGCAGGCGCGCATCTACACCGACAACCGCCGCAAATATCAGGAACAGGGCGACGAGTCGGCCCTGGAAACCGCCCGCGCCCTGGTGCAGGGCCAGCAAAACATCACCCTGGGCGACAAGGAACGCCTGAGCGGTGACCTGGAGGGCGGCGGCAAGGTGATTCTGCCCGAGCCCCAGGCGCTGCTGACGCCGGCCTCGAAGATGCCGGGCCTGGACGGCCAGAAGATGTCCAAGTCCTACGGCAACTTCATCAGCCTGCGCGAGGAGCCGGACCAGGTGGACGCCAAGATCCGGCGCATGCCCACCGACCCGGCCCGGGTGCGCCGCAGCGACCCGGGTAATCCGGAGAAGTGTCCGGTGTGGGAATTCCATAAGGTGTACAGTGACGACGCCACCCGCGAATGGGTGCGCGAGGGCTGCACCTCCGCGGGCATCGGCTGCCTGGAATGCAAGAAGCCGGTGATCGAGGCGGTGCAGGAAGAGCTGGCACCGATCCGCAAGCGCGCCGAGGAACATCTGCGCAACCCGGACCTGGTGCGCGCCATCGTCACGGAAGGCTGCGAGGAAGCCCGCGAGGCGGCCCGCGCCACCCTTGAGGAAGTGCGCTCCGCCATGGGGCTGCACTACCGGTGAGCGACCAGCGGGCGAGCGGCCAGCGGGAGCGGCACGCATGAACGACGTCGTCGACCAGCCAGCGGCGCCCGGCGCCGACAACCCCCTGGCGCCGGCCAGTCCGCGACAGGCGGAAATGCCGTTTGGTCTGATGTACGGTCAGGCGATCACCAAGCTGCCGGACGATCTGTATATTCCGCCGGACGCCCTGGAAGTATTCCTGGAGGCGTTCGAAGGGCCGCTGGATCTGCTGCTGTATCTGATCAAGCGCCAGAATCTGGACATCCTGGATATTCCGGTGGCCCAGATCACCAGCCAGTACATGGAATACGTGGACCTGATGAAGGCGCTCAACCTGGAGTTGGCCGCCGAATATCTGGTGATGGCAGCCATGCTGGGGGAGATCAAGTCGCGCAGCCTGCTGCCGCGCCCCAGCCATGACGACGAAGAGGACGGCGAGGACCCACGCGCGGAGTTGATCCGCCGTCTGCAGGAATACGAGCGCTTCAAGCAGGCCGCCGAGGACATCGACGGGCTGCCGCGCCAGGAACGGGATTTTCAGCTGGCCGCCGCCCGCCGTCCGGAGTACGTGCGCGAGAAGGCGGAGCCGGACGTGGACCTGCGCGAGCTGCTGCTGGCCTTCAAGGAAGTGCTGTACCGCGCCGACATGTTCGAGAACCACCAGGTATCGCGGGAAAAACTGTCCACCCGCGAGCGCATGGCGAACGTGCTGGACCGGCTCAAGGGCCGCGAGTTCGTGCCGTTCGTGGAGCTGTTCGAGGCCGAGGAAGGCCGGCTCGGGGTGGTGGTGAGCTTTCTGGCGGTGCTGGAGCTGGTCAAGGGTTCGCTGATCGAGCTGATCCAGACCGAGCCTTTCAGCCCCATTCACGTCAAGGCCAGGACCCTGGTTCTGGAGGAGTCCGAGGCCCTGGCGGCGCTGGAAATCGATGACGACGAAACCGCCGACGACACGCCCGAGGACGATTGACGTGGAGCCGCAGCACATCAAGAACATTCTGGAAGCGGCGATTTTCGCCGCCGACGGCCCGCTGGACCGGGACGCCCTGTTGATGCTGTTCGACGAGCAGGACCGGCCGGACAAGGCGGCCCTGTCGAAACTGCTGGAAGAGGTGGCGGAAGACTACGCCGAACGTGGCATCGAGCTGCGCGAGGTGGCTTCCGGTTTCCGCTTTCAGGTGCGCAAGGAGCTGGGCCCCTGGGTGAGCCGGCTGTGGCAGGAAAAACCACCGCGCTACAGCCGCGCGATCCTGGAAACCCTGGCGCTGGTGGCCTACCGTCAGCCCATTACCCGGGGCGAGATCGAGGAGATTCGCGGCGTTTCGGTCAGCTCGCACATCATCAAGAGCCTGCTGGAACGCAACTGGGTGCGGGTGGTGGGCCACCGGGACGTCCCCGGGCGACCGGCCATGTTCGCCACCACCCGGCAGTTTCTGGACTACTTCGACCTGAAGAGTCTGGAGGACCTGCCGCCGCTGTCCGAGATCAAGGATCTGGACAAGCTCAACGAGGAACTGGCGCTGAGCGACGCGCCGGACCCGGACCGCGGCCAGGGCGACGGTGACCACGACAAAGAGCGGCGCTCGCAGGCCGAGGAGCGCCTGTTCGGCGCCTTCGAGGACGAGCCGGAGATCGACGAGTCCACGCTGATGAGCATGGACAAGGTGGACCAGGTCAACGTGGGCTTCGAATCCGAATTCCGGCGCAAGGCGTCACCGGAAGCGGAAAACGATGCCGCCCCCACCGAACCGGTGGCGGCGGAAATGGACGCGCAAGACCGATCCGGGCAGCAGGAAAGCGACCGGAACGGCAACGACGACGGCGGGACGCCCGCCAACGAGGACGAAGCATCGCGTCATGAGTGAAAAGTTGCAGAAAGTCCTGGCCCGCACCGGGCTGGGATCACGCCGTGAACTGGAGACCTGGATCGCCGACGGGCGCATCTCCGTGAACGGCAAGGTGGCGACCCTGGGTGACCGGGTGGAGCCGGAAGACACGATCAGAGTGGACGGCAGGATCATTCCAGTGAAGGCGGAAGAAGACGTAATTCGGCGCGTGATTGTTTATCACAAGCCAGCCGGTGAGGTGTGCTCGCGGAACGACCCGCAGGGGCGCCCCACGGTGTTCGACAATCTGCCCCGGTTGCAGGGCCTGCGTTGGGTGCAGGTGGGCCGGCTGGATATCAATACCACCGGCCTGATGCTGTTCACCACCGACGGTGAACTGGCGCACCGCCTGATGCACCCGTCCAACGGCTTCGTGCGCGAGTACGCGGTACGGGTGCGCGGCGAGCTGACCGACGAGAAACGGCGGGCGATGCTGGACGGCGTGTTGCTGGAGGACGGGGTTTCCCGGTTCGACAGCATCGTGGACGCCGGCGGCGCCGAGGAGGCCGCCAACCACTGGCACAAGGTCAGCCTCACCGGGGGTAAGTACCGGGAAGTGCGCCGTCTGTTCCAGTCCCAGGACCTGGAAGTGGCGCGGTTGATCCGTATCCGCTTCGGCGACCTGAGCCTGCCCTCGGACCTGCGCATGGGCCGCTGGAAAGAACTCACCGCCGATGAGATCAAGCCGCTCACCGACCGGGTGGATCTCAAGGGCAAGAAGTACACCGGCCTGTACGGCCGCGCGCGCCTGCGCCACCAGCGCGGTGACAAGCCGCCGCGCAAACCGCGCCGTAATCCTTACCGGCGTTGATTTGATGGTTATCGCGACTGAAGTCGCTCCTACGGAAAACCTGTGTAGGAGCGACTTCAGTCGCGATTGCGCCTAGGGCAACCGCATCAACGCCCCCACCAACGCCGGCAACGCGGTTTCCACCCGCAGAATGCGGGTGCCGAAACGGTGCGCCTGGAAGCCCCGCGCCTCAAGCATCTCCACCTCGAACGGCGTCCAGCCCCCTTCCGGCCCGATCGCCAGGGTGGCCGGGCCGTCCAGGTCGTGGGGCAGGGCGGGGTAATCCCCGGGATGGGCCAGGAAACGGGGGCCGGGCCCGGCCCAGGCGTCCAGATCATCCTCCACGAACGGCCGGAAGCGGGGCGCCATCACCAGCTCCGGCAGCACCGTGTCGCCGGCCTGTTCCAGGCCCAGCAGCAGTTTCTCCCGTAACAGATCCGCCTTCAGGTTGGGGGTGCGCCAGTAGCTCTTGTCCACCTTCCAGGCATTGATCAGAACGATGCGCTTGATGCCCAGGCTGGCTCCGTCGATCAGCAGGCGCTTGAGCATTTTCGGCCGGGGCAGGGCCAGAAGCAGGTTCAGCGGAAGCGGCGCCGGAGGCTGAGAATCCACTTTAAAAGAAATTTCTATCTCATTGTTTTCAATGGATTCTATGCGGCCCGTTCCCAGGCCTCCATTGAGCAATCCGGCCCGGCAATGATCGCCCACCGCCAGGCCCAGCACCTGGCGCACATGGCTGGCCTGGCGCGGGTCCAGACGCCAGCGGTCGCCGTCCAGGCGTTGATCGGGATGCAGCAGCAGCAGATTCATGGGGCGGGATTATGGCACAGGGACTGACGCAATCCTCCCGCAACGTGGCGATTCCGGCCCTTTGCGCCGGCGCCGGGGGTTGCTAGAGTGCGCCTCGTTATTCTCGATGACGTGGAGAGACACGCATGCAGTTTCAGGGCACCGACCAGTACGTGGCCACCGAAGATCTGAAGATGGCCGTCAACGCCGCCATCGCCCTGCAGCGTCCGCTGCTGATCAAGGGCGAGCCGGGCACCGGCAAAACCCTGCTCGCCGAGCAGGTGGCCGAGTCCCTCGGCATGCCGTTGCTGTCCTGGCACATCAAGTCCACCACCAAGGCCCAGCAGGGCCTGTACGAGTACGACGCGGTGTCCCGGCTGCGCGACTCCCAGCTCGGCGCCGAGGGTGTGGAGGACGTGTCCAACTACATCAAGAAGGGCCGCCTGTGGGAGGCGTTCTCCGCCGACGACCAGGTGGTGCTGCTGATCGACGAGATCGACAAGGCCGATATCGAGTTCCCCAACGACCTGTTGCAGGAACTGGATCGCATGGAGTTCTTCGTCTACGAGACCGGCGAAACCGTGCGCGCCGAGAAGCGGCCCATCGTCATCATCACCTCCAACAACGAGAAGGAGCTGCCGGACGCCTTCCTGCGCCGCTGCTTCTTCCACTACATCAACTTCCCCGACGCCAAGACCATGCAGGCGATCGTCGACGTGCACTTCCCGGAGATCAAGAAGGAGCTGGTCAGCGAAGCGCTGGAGATCTTCTTCGACCTGCGCAAGGTGCCGGGCATGAAGAAAAAGCCCTCCACCAGCGAGCTGATCGACTGGCTCAAGCTGCTGATGGCCGACGACATTCCCCAGGACATCCTGCGCAACCGCGACACCAAGAGCGCGGTGCCGCCCCTGTACGGCGCCCTGGTGAAGAACGAGGCCGACGTGCAGCTGCTGGAACGGCTGGCCTTCATGAGCCGCCGCGAACGCTGATCGCGCCCGTGGGTCGCGGCTGAAGCCGCTCCTGCCGTCGCTCCGGCGTACCGTAGGAGCGGCTTCAGCCGCGACCCGCACCGAGGATTTGGGAGGCAACCTCCATGCTGATCGGTTTTTTCGAGGACCTGCGTGCCCACCGGGTGCCGGTGAGCCTGCGCGAACTGCTCGATCTGTTCGACGCGCTCAAACACCATGTGGCGTTCGGGTCCATCGAGGACTTCTACATGCTGTCCCGGGCGGTGATGGTCAAGGACGAGAAGTACTATGACCGCTTCGACCGGGCCTTCGCCCATTACTTCGAGGGCCTGGAAAGCATCGAGCCGGATTGGCTGAGCCGCACCATTCCCGAGGAATGGCTGCGCGCCCAGCTGGAAAAGACCCTGTCCGCCGAGGAGCGCGAGAAGCTCCAGGGCCTGGGCAGCCTGGAAAAGATTCTCGATGAGCTGCGCAAGCGCCTGGAAGAGCAGGAAAAACGCCACCAGGGCGGCAACAAGTGGGTGGGCACCGGCGGCACCAGCCCGTTCGGCGGCTATGGGGAAAACCCGGAAGGCATCCGCATGGTCGGCCCGTCGCGCAACAAGAGCGCGGTGAAGGTCTGGGAGAAGCGGGAATTCCGCAACCTGGACGACTCCGTGGAGCTGGGCATCCGCAACATCAAGCTGGCCCTGCGCCGGCTGCGCAAGTTCGCCCGCACCGGCCGCGACGAAGAGCTGGATATGGATGACACCATCCGTTCCACCGCCCGCAACGCCGGCCTGCTCGACATCAAGATGCGCCCGCAGAAGGAAAACCGGGTCAAGGTGCTGCTGTTCTTCGATATTGGCGGTTCCATGGACCCCTACATCAAGATGTGCGAGGAGCTGTTCTCCGCCGCCCGGCTGGAGTTCAAGCACATGGAGTACTTCTACTTCCACAACTTCATCTACGAATACGTGTGGAAGGACAACCGCCGCCGCTGGGACGAGAAGGTCTCCACCTGGGACGTGCTGCACAAGTACGGCAGCGACTACAAGGTGATCTTTATCGGCGACGCCGCCATGAGCCCCTACGAGGTGAACTCCGTGGGCGGTTCCGTGGAGCATTGGAACGACGAACCCGGCGCGGTCTGGTTCCAGCGCATCATGGAGACCTACGAGAAGGTGATCTGGCTGAACCCGGAGCCGGAGCGCGCCTGGCAGATGACCACCTCCACCCAGTGGATCAAGCAGCTGGCCGACCAGCACATGTTCCCGCTCACCCTTGAGGGCATCGAGCGGGCCATGAAGTACCTGAGCAAGTGAAGCGCCGATCGCGGCTGAAGCCGCTCCTACAGGGGTTGTAGGAGCGGCTTCAGCCGCGATCGGCGATGTACCGCTTCAGCCGCGATAACCCTCGATCCCTTAAGCTTTCCTTAAGCTAACAACACGCCCTCTGCGCTAATCTTGCCGTTCACGGACTCGAACAAGGACTCGGAATGAACCAACGCCTGCCACGCCTGCTGGCGCTCGCCTGTTGCGCCGGGCTGCCGACGCTGACCCTGGCCGATGTGGACAAGGTCTATTCCCCCCGCATCCACGCCGGCGAGTGGGAGCTGGAAACCCGCGGCACCTACCTGGACGACGGCGACCGGGAGGAAGACGGACGCTGGCTGCAGAAATTCTCTCTGGGCTACGCCTTCAGTGACCGCTTCGCCCTGGAAGCCTACCTGAACACGGAAAAGCTGCCCGGCGAGGCGTTTGAACTGGAAGCCTATGAGCTGGAAGGGCGCTTCAACCTGTTCCAGAACCGGGACTACGCCCTGGCCCTGCTCGGCGAGGTGGAAAAGGAGCGTGACGAGGACCTGTGGGAATACAAGATCGGGCCGCTCTATGAACAGCGGCTGCCCGGCGACTTCCGCCTGCGCCTGAACGCCTTCGCCGAAAAGCAGGACGGCGACGACGCCGAGGAAGACGAGGTGGAATACTCCGCCGCCGCCCAGCTGGCCTGGCTGGAGGACGATGATCTGGCCCCGGCCCTGGAATACTACGGTGAAAGCGGCAACCACGGCGCCGGCCCGGTACTGCTCGGCGAGTTCAAGCTGGGCGGCCACGAACTGGAGTGGGAAGCGGGCGCCATCCTTGGCCTCAGCGACGGCGCCGACGACGTGGTCTACCGCTGGTCCCTGGAAGCGGAGTTCTGATCCACCGGCTCAGTTCGGCGCCTTCACCAGCTTGAGGGCGCCGATACTGGCCAGCACCACCACCATCCCCAGCCATTGCAGCGGCCCCAGCTGCTCGTCCGGAAACAGCGCCAGGGCGGCCCCCACCGTCACCACCGGGCCGAACATGGCCACCACCGCCGCCTCCGAGGCATTGGCCCGGTGGAAGCCCTCGAACAGCAAAAAGAACGGCAACACCGTGGACACCACCACCATCACCAGCATCCAACCCAGCGCCTGCGCGCTCAGCATCAGCTCCGAGGCGGGAATGCCGGGCAGCAGCCCGACGCCCATGAACACCAGCGTGAAACTGTTCGACACCTGATTGAAGCGCACCGAGCCCAGGGATTTCATCAGCCCCTGGCCCAGGGTCAGGAAGCTGGCGTAGCAGGCCGCCGCGCCCAGCCCGTAAAGCACCCCGTGGAGGGTCACCCGGCCGTCCTGCCAGCCGGGCAGCAGCAACAGGGCAATGCCACTCCAGGCGCCGGCGAACACCAGGGCGTGCAGCGCCGAGGGCAGCCGCCGGGCCCGCGCCGCCTCGATCAGCATCACCAGCGCCGGAAACAGGTACAGCAACATCCGCGACAGGCTGGCGCCCAGTTCATGGATGGCGCTGAAGTCGCACCAGGTGCTGAAGAAGAACAACAGACCGCTGAGCCCGCACAGCAGCCACTGGCGGCGGTCCAACCGGACCTTGGGCCGGTTGCGATTGATCCACAGGGCGCCGACCCAGAACAGCGGCACCGCCAGGGCGAAGCGCCACACCAGCAGCACGTCCACGGACACGCCGTATTGGTATACCAAGCGGGCAAAGATGCCCTTGAAGGCCATGGCGAAGGTGGCCAGAGCCACCAGCACCAGGCCGGACTGCCAGAAGGCGCGTTGATTCATCAATCTGCTCACGACGGAAAGGGGTAGGGCGGCCGGGGAGCGACCATGCTCCGCCCGGCGGGGCGTGATATCCAATGAAACCTGGGACTGGCACTCATTCCCAACGGGAATGCCAGGGCGATAGAACCATAAAAACGGGGACTGAAAAGCGGAAACGTAAAATTCGCGCTGTCGCCTTTTAACAATTATCCCGGCTGTTGCATAGTAGTGCCCATCGTTATCCCACTTCCGCGCGTTTTTCCGGAGCGGACGGCCATGCGCCTGTTTGCCTTACTGATCACTGTTTGCCTGACCGGCGCCGCCCACGGTGAGCGCTTCTTTGGCGACTTCGACGTGGTCGGCGAACCGGTGGCCGGCGGCAACCCGGGGGTGGTCGAGGAACTGAACCGCGACCGGCTCAGCGTCAACGCCGATGCCGGCACCGAGTTTGAACTGCCGGTGCGCTATTTCTCGCCCCGCCTGATGGCGCGCAGCCAGACCCGGCTGTCGGCCCTGTTTCCCGCCGACACCTCGCCGCGCCGGGACCCGATGACGCGGGGGCAGGGCAGCTCCCTGACCGAAGCCGGGGTGACCCTGGACCGGCTGTTCGGCCCCGGCCAGGACTACCGCTTCGACGCCGTGTTCAAGGCCCGCCGGGAAATGCTCTACAGCTACACCCGGCCCACCGAAGCGGCCTTCAATCCCACCTTCCAGGCCCCGGGCACCCTCACCGCCAGTGAGGGCTTCAACATCAATGCCGGCCTCAAGAAGACCTTTGGCGACCTGGACATGGCGCTGCGGGTGGAGCGGCTGTTCCCGCACCGGGACGACGGCCGGCTGGTGTCCAGCCCCTACCGCACCTCGGCCCTGGCCAGCCTGGCCACCTATCTGGACCCGGCCTGGTGGTGGCCCGGCGCCCGGCTCAACATCAATATCGACGCCCGGGATGCCTTTGAACAGGACGACGACGCCCGCTTCGCCGGCGCCAATCTGTCCTTCGACGGCTTCGGCCCGGCGTCCCTGCGCCTGGGCTACCGCCACGACCTGATCGATCACCTGGACACCTCGGCCACCGTGGGGCTGGGCTTTTCCCTGTTCGAGCGTTTCAATTTCGACATCTCCGGCATTCGCAATCCGGATGACAGCTACGGGGTGCTGGCGCGGCTGCTGGTGACCCAGCTGTAAACAGCCGCCGCCAGGGCTTGAGTCGGCGGCCCCGAATTGGCATGGTTCCTCACCCACTTGCCCGCACGGATTCCACCATGCCCAGCTCCCGACCCGGTGCCATCGATCTCGCCTTCGACCGCGACCACCTCTGGCACCCCTATACCTCCACCTCCAAGCCCCTGCCGGTGTACCCGGTGGCCCGCGCCGAGGGGGTCTACCTGGAGCTGGACGACGGCCGCCGCCTGATCGATGGCATGTCCTCCTGGTGGGCGGCGATCCACGGTTACAACCACCCGCGCCTGAACCAGGCCGCCAAGGCCCAGATCGATCGCATGGCCCACGTCATGTTCGGCGGCCTCACCCACGAGCCGGCGGTGGAACTGGGCAAGAAGCTGGTGGCGCTGACCCCGGAGCCCCTTAACAAGGTGTTCCTGGCGGACAGCGGCTCGGTGTCCGTGGAAGTGGCGATCAAGATGGCGCTGCAGTACTGGCTGAGCCAGGGCAGGGCGGAGAAGCACCGCCTGATCGCCCTGCGCCACGGCTACCACGGCGACACCTTCGGGGCCATGGCCACCTGCGACCCGGTCAACGGCATGCACCACCTGTTCAGCAAGGTGATGCCCCAGCACCTGTTCGCCGAGGCGCCGCGCACCGGCTACCACGACGACTGGGACGAGAGCGACCTGGATTCCCTGCGCGACCTGCTGGAGCGGCACGCCGATGAAGTGGCGGCGGTGATCCTGGAGCCCATCGTCCAGGGGGCCGGCGGCATGCGCCTCTACCATCCGGAGTATCTGCGCGGCGCCCGCCGCCTGTGCGACCAGCACGGCGTGTTGCTGATCTTCGACGAAATCGCCACCGGTTTTGGCCGCACCGGGGAGCTGTTCGCCCTGGAACACGCCGGTGTCTGCCCGGACATTCTGTGCCTGGGCAAGGCCCTCACCGGCGGCTACATGACCCTGGCGGCGACCCTGTGCAGCGATCGGGTGGCCGCCGGCATCTGCGACGGCGAGGCCGGCGTGCTGATGCATGGCCCCACCTTCATGGGCAACCCGCTGGCCTGCGCGGTGGCCAACGCCAGCATCGAACTGCTGCTGGAAAGCGACTGGCGCGGCCGGGTGGCCGGCATCCAATCGCAGCTGCGCCGGGAACTGGAACCCTGCCGCCGCCTGCCCGGCGTGGCCGACGTGCGCGCCCTGGGCGCCATCGGCGTGCTGGAACTGGAGCAACCCCGTGACGTGGCCGCCACCCAGAAAATGCTGGTGGAGCGGGGCGTCTGGATTCGCCCGTTCGGCAAGCTGGTCTACATCATGCCGCCCTTCGGCATCCAGCCCGACCAGCTCAGCGAGCTCACCGCCGCCATGGCGGCGGTGGCGGAACTCTAGAGCGCTTCGGCGACCCGGAACCTGGTCTTCATGCACGATTGAACCTGCCGCCGGGGCGCCCGGACGCCCCGGCCTACCGCCCGGCCAGCCATCCGAGGCAAGCTGCCGCCGTCGAGAATTTTCCAGGGGGGCAGGGCGATGACGTCCGTAACACCGATTCAATTCCCATCCGCCGGGGTCACCTGTCGGGGCGATCTTTACCTGCCCGACACCCCCGGCCGTGCACCGGTCCTGGTCATGGCCCACGGCCTGGGCGGCACCCGCAATATGCGGCTGCCGGCCTACGCCGAGCGGTTCGTGGCCCAGGGCTACGCCTGCCTGCTGTTCGACTATCGCCATTTCGGCGACAGCGACGGCCAGCCCCGGCAACTGCTGGACATCAAAAAGCAGCTGCAGGACTGGAAGGCGGCGGTGGCCCATGCCCGAACCCTGGACCAGGCCGACCCGGACCGGGTGATCCTGTGGGGAACGTCTTTCTCCGGCGGCCATGTGCTGGCCACCGCCGCCGACGATCCGCGCCTGGCGGCGGTGATCTCCCAATGCCCGTTCACCGACGGCCTGGCCTCGACCCTGGCCACCGAACCGCTGGTCTCGGCGAAACTCACCGTCCGCGCCCTGCGTGACCGGCTCGGCGCCCTGGCCCGCGCCGAACCGGTGATGGTGGCGGTGGCGGGGCGCCCCGGCGAAACCGCCCTGATGACCGCCCCGGACGCCTGGGACGGCTATATGAACCTGGCGCCGGACGGCGCCGAGGTGCGCAACGAAGCCGCCGCGCGCTTCGCCCTGGACATCATCCGCTATTACCCGGGACGCAAAACCGCCGCCATCCAGGCGCCGGTGCTGTACTGCGTGTGCGACAACGACACCGTGGCGCCGGCCCGGCAAACCCTTCGCCATGCCAGCCGCACGCCCAGGCACCAGATCAAGCATTACCAGGCGGGGCACTTCGAGATCTATCTGGGCGAGGCCTTCGAACAGGTGGTGGCGGACCAGATCAGCTTCCTGAAAGAGCACTGTCCGGCATAGGGCGGAAGTGGCTGGAGGGTCGGGCTCAGGCCCGATGCCTCCAGGGGCTCAACCTCAATGTCTTCTATCTTAATATCTTGTATTTAACATAATATACATTACACGTACTTACCGATGGTCCGGGCCAGGGTCCTGTCCCAGAAATCGCAGGCCCACTCCCGGGTCGGTAATGATGTAACGCGGCGCCGTGGCCTCGTCCTTGAGCTTCTGGCGCAGCTTGGCCACCAGGATGCGCAGATAATGGGCGTCTTCCACATGGCTCGGTCCCCAGATCTCGCGCAGCAGTTGCGACTGGGTGATCAGCCGGCCCGGTTGCCGGGACAGCGCGGCGAGCAAGGCGAACTCCTTGCGGGTCAGCGTCACCGGCTCACCGTGCAGTCGCACGTCCCGGCCCGCCAGGTCGATGCGCAGTTCGCCATCGTCGTACACCGGGCTCAGGTCCCGGCGGCCATGGACGTTGCGCAGGAAAGCCCGGATGCGGGCCATCAGTTCCTCGATGCCGAACGGCTTGGTCACGTAGTCGTTGGCGCCGGCGTCCAGCAGCGCCACTTTTTCCGCCTCGTCGGCGCGCACCGTGAGCACGATCACCGGCACCGTGGACCATTGGCGCAGCTCAATCAGCACCTCGCGGCCGTCCATGTCCGGCAGGCCCAGGTCCAGGATCACCAGGTCGGCGCCCTTGCTGGCCAGTGCCGCTAGATCGGCGTCTCGACCCAGGCGAACCAGGCGTCGCCTTTCCGTTCAGAACGTCGACCACGGGATTCGTGGATACGACGGAATGGATAGGCGAAGCATCGGCGAGGCCGGCGTAAATTCTCTATTCCGTAATGCGGGCGGGCCGTAAATTACGCATAAAGATTCCAGCGAAGGTCAGTTTGGAGAGCTGAGAGCGGAGGGTACTGTGTGCGAGCGCGACTGTGAGCGGCGCAGGGATTATCACGACGCCGGATGTCGGGCCGGCGACCGGCTATAAATTACGCCGATCATCGGCCCCATAACCATAAGCGGGAATTATGCCTGCTTATACTTGCGTGGTCTCGTCCCTATCCAGTGGCTCCATGGTGGTCGCAGGGGCCGTATCGTAGTAGCCGATGGTATGCCTGATCTGGTCTTTGTACTGGAAGATGTCCGTCGGCGCGGAAATTGGATGTCGGGTCTCTTTTTTGTTCTCATCGAAGAGCCCGAGGTATTTCTGTGCGCGGTTAAAGTGCAGACGGCAGATCGGCTTACGATTGTTATCGTCCAGCAATACGCCGAAGTAACTCAACGTATCGCGGTCAATGATGCGGTTGATATCCACATGGTCCGACAGGATCGCCCGAACGATATAGAAACCTTGAAGTTCCTCCGCAGTGGTTTCCACTTGCGGCCCTTGCTCTTCGTCCGAGCCATCTCTCATCGACGGTTCCGGTCTCTGGGTGTAGTCGTCGCGTACGGCGCCTTTAAGACGATCATTGAGGTTGTCATTCAGAAACTGAGCCGTGGCTTTCCGGACAATTTCACGAAAATCCTCTTTGGTGCGTTGCGTGAGTCGCCCGTCGTAGACCTGACTTGCAAATAGAGTCACGAATTCTTCGGAGGGATTACTGAATTGCTCCGCCACCAGTTTCTTGATTCTGTTCGTATACTTAAGCTCGCCGGCAGCGTTGATGACATCGCCCAGGTCGAAATCGTTCTTGGAAAGCTTGCGGATCTCATCGGACAGCCGCCAGTTGAAGTTGGCGAAATCGATTTCCATGAACGGGTTTTTGTCCATGCGGTTCGCCGCATCCAGATCGGTGAAGAACTGATATCGCACTCCATTGGTAAGGATGGCGATTCTGGCATCAGTGACCGAGAAATACCGGTAAAGCTGGGAAGCGTGTTTGAAGCCGAGCTCGTCGCCGGCTCGTTTACATTCGATAAGAATCTGAACCAGGCCGTTCTGCTTGACGGCATAATCGACCTTTTCGCCTTTCTTTATTCCCTGGTCGGCCGTGAACTCGGGAATCACTTCCAAAGGGTTGAACACATCGTAGCCAAGAATATCCTTGATGAAAGGCATCACCAGCGCGTTTTTCGTGGCTTCCTCGGTACTGAGTTCACCTGCCAACTGCCCTACTTTGGCCCGCATTTGTTCCAGTCGATCCTCGAAATCCATGGACATGACATTCCCCTTTTTCTTTTTTTGGTAGGCATGGCGTCCATTTCAAATTGTGACGCCCTTCAAGGAAGTGTAAGGAAACGCTTTGTCAGGTCAAATAATCATCAACAACTGGAACGTCGGGGCGTCGCGCTGGAACCGCCCTCCCCTTTGAGAACCAGGCCAGGCGGAGCGGTCTCTGTGGCGCGGAGGCTCACTACTAAGCGGCTCAGGGCGCGACGCCCTTCCGGGACCCTTGAGAACAGGACGTTCGAAAGGGAGCCTACAGGGACGTACTCGCGGCGTTCCCGGAAGGGCGTCGCGCCCTGAGCCGCGCCCCATCTGGAGAGACCTCCCGATAGGCAAAAAAAAGGTTCATCGCGGATTCCCGGGAAAGGCGGCTTTGATCTTGAGGAAGAAGTAGTCGCTGTCCCGGTAGCCGTAGGCCATGCGCTTGATGACCTTGATGCGGTTGTTCATGCCTTCCAGGACGCTGGTGTTGAGGCGGTAACAGGCACTGGCGGTGATGCCCTCGGCGTAGGGTT
>NZ_VCQT01000023.1 GCF_005938655.1 Alloalcanivorax gelatiniphagus | reverse complement strand
ATCCACACGAAAGGAACCCCCGCCAGCGTCAAATGTGTATAAGAGCCAGCGAATGCGATAGCCATCATCACCAGCGATTCAGGCTCACTACCGAATACAAAGCGTCTCACCACCTCTACGAGCACGCCCACAGCCAAGATCAGTTGCAGTACACCAGCAAGATGCGCGGCACGTACCTGCATTTTCACGCTATGTCCAACCGCATAAAGGGCAAGCCCGTACACCGCCGCATCGGCAAAATTGTCCAGGGATTCTCCAATCAGGCCGGTGGACTGGGCGATCAGACCGGCAGTCATTTCCACCACGAACAGAAGTGCATTGATGCCGAGCAACCAGCGCAGGGTCCCGGATTCTTGCTTAGCAGAAGCTGCCGAAAACTCGGCGGCCTTGATGGTCTCCGGATTTGCAGCGACGGTTTCCTGAAGCGAGGCGCCTAGCCCCAAGGTCTTCAGTTTCGAGGTGACGGGCTCGACCTCGCCGTCATGCACGACCTTCAGCCGGCGGTTCGACAAGTCGAAGGACAGCGCCCGAATCTCCTCAAAGCCGTTCAGGGCTAGGCGAATCATTCGTTCTTCTGATGGACAGTCCATCTTCGGCACGGCATAAACACTGACCCATCTCCCTGGCGCCTCGGAGGAGGCCTGTATATCGGTATCCGCTGCGGACGTTGCATCACCGCCACAGGCGCCACCACAGGATTTGCTCATGATACGACTCCACTTGAACAATGTTGTGGTACCATTTAAAACTATAAAGCTACTATAAGGTCAATAGAGTAAAGAATCCGTTGGGGAGGAGGCTGATGCGCATTGGTCAGTTGGCGCAGTTGGTAGGGGTCGAAACACAGACGATCCGCTTCTATGAACAGCAGGGCTTGTTGCCGCCGCCTGATCGGCAGGACAACGGTTACCGTGTCTATACCGAGAAGCATGGTGAGGGGCTGGCCTTCATCCGTCGCTGCAGAATCCTGGGCCTGTCACTGGCTGAGATTCACGAACTACAGAGCTATCAGGACGACCCTCATCAGCCTTGTACCGCCGTCAACGCCTTGCTCGATGATCACATCTCTCATGTGCGGTCGCAGATAACCGCTCTGCAAGCGCTTGAGAAACAACTCGTTTCACTGAGAGCGAGTTGCAACGATGACCGGGAAGTTGAGGCGTGTGGGGTTCTTGCTGGAATTAGCGAAGGAAACATGCACCAGCAGTAGGTGAAGCATCAACCAGATAATCCGATGAGATGCCGGTCTGTCTCACTCTCATGCAAAGGTAAGATCAACCATTTAATCCGCTTACCC
>NZ_VCQT01000022.1 GCF_005938655.1 Alloalcanivorax gelatiniphagus | reverse complement strand
CGCGAAATACGGGGCGGTTCACTACACCACGAAGCACAAGAAGAAGGCACCGACTGCGAAGGTCTCTCCTTTCTACAAGAAAACCATCGGTTACGGACTGCCGGACTTCGCAGAGGAACTCAACTACGGAGTCGATCTATCAACCATCTGAGGGTGGTATCAGATTGATGGGGTGAAGGTGCCCCATCAACCATTAAATCCGTATACCCAAGATTATATAAGTATACAGCCATATATTCAGGGTAGTTGCTCCCCAGACCGCTAGCTATGGGCGACTAGCGTCTAGGCGAATGGCGAGCCATGTTGGTTTAGTAGTATATACATCCCCGCCTATTGTCTATCAGCCCCTGTCAGGCAATCCCAACCAATAAATAAATAGTTTTCCTAGCGCTCCTATGCGAAGAGTCATAGGAGAACCGCAGTGGAAACCCATCCGAAGAACCGTAACTTAACGTTGACCTACGGTCCCCTCTGGAGGGGGTGGCCGCTTTGTCCTGGTCATGCGCCCTTTGTCAGTGAATATCTGGATCTATTGTTAGAAACCATGCAGGAGGCCTCGTCAGTCAACAAGCGCCTATGCGCGTTTCGGTTTGACCTGCACTACCCGCCAGAATTGACGTCTCAGCCTGAATCAGCCATCTCACGATTCTTTCATCGGCTACAGCGGGAGGTGGATAAAGAGGCGAGCATGAAGACGCGGAGATACCCCTGTCGTATTTACCACGCCTGGGCCGCTGAACGGCACCTATCCGCGCGAAACCACTATCACGTGGCCATTCTGGTCAACAAAGACGCGTACTACTCCTGGGGCCCTTTTCCGAGCCTTATAGGGGGCAATACGGGATTGGGGACCAGAGGTGGAATGGCGCATTGCATCGTCCGGGCGTGGGCCCATGCGTTAGGCGTCCCGCCGGAGATGGTGGTCGGAAGTGTCCACTATGCAAACAACGGGATTTACTACTTGAACAGTAACCGGCCGAACAGATCTGCAGAGTTTGCCGCTATATTCGAGCGCGTTAGCTACATGGCGAAGGCGGCTACCAAAATTTACGGTCAAGGCTTTAGGTCCTTCGGCTGTTCACGCCGGAAGGAGATAGGTCAGCTTGCACACTAGGTTTGCGAGGCAGGTGTCGCTGATTGTGGAGCTGCTACCTGCGGCCCTCGCGAGTGAATTTTGACGGGCGTTCCTCATCCCGTGAAGGGTTATGAGGACATAGCAATGAAAATCATGCGATTGGAAGAAGTAATTGCCTCCACGGGGCTGGGGCGGTCATCGATCTATAAGCTGATGGCGGAGGATGCCTTCCCGAAGTCAGTCCCGCTGGTCAACCGGTCCGTGGGCTGGGTTTCCTACGAGGTGGAAGGCTGGATCATGGCTCGCATCGAGGAGCGTGATCAGAACATGGTTGAGTTGAGTGATGCTCTTAAATAGGAAAGCCCATCCCTATCGATGGGCTTCGTTTGATATCGGTGTTAGATCTTCTTGTAAATTACGGTCACTCTCCCCTGTGGCTTGTTCTTGGCGATTTCATAATCAGGATTGAAAGTCGCTATGTTGTGCGCGGCAATGCCAACTGCTGAATAAATGCTAATGGCTTGGGTGAACCCCGTTGGTATAACAAAGCCAGCCAACGAGGCGCTTCTGTACTCGGTGTAAACTCTGCATTTCAAACCGCTCGTCTCAATGGCGACTTCCACCTTATTCACCACATAGCTTAGATTTTTGACCGCAACGATCTGGAAAGACGCCTTTTCCGCGATTAGCTCGGAAAGCTTTTGATCGTCGAGTTCTTCGACGGATAGCTTCTTGATGTCAATGTCTTTACCCATTTTCCCTCCGGGGTCCGGGGCTTAGGTTCCTGGACAAATAAGAAAGTGCCTTGCTGTCCCTCTCTCTCACCCGGTAGGTGAGAGAGAGGAAGGAGCTAGCGCAGTGTCAGCGTGTAGGTGGATTGGAATTGGTCTCCAGTGGAGCCAACTTCGAAGCTGAAACGGACCTGAGCATTGGTGGTCACGACCTTGTCGACCACCAACTCAAACGTGACGCTGTCCCCTTCGCTGATCACGATTCCGCTTGTCAGTCCCACAAAGCGGGGATTCAAGCCGGCGGGTAGGGGAGAGCCCGTCGGATCTTCGACCTGGACACCCTGGAGGGTGTAATCCCGGCCGATGGCCTTGAGGCGGAATTCCGCCAGGGTGATGGTGCTTTCTCCTGTGGACGTGCGGGTCAGGGTGCTTGAGGACGTATAGGGCAGGCCCACCATCCGCCATTCCGCTGGGTCGAACACGTCGCCCTCGTCAAACTCCTCCAGGGTCAGCTCGGGCTCGATGGCGGTAACGCGCACCGTTGAGGCGCGGCTGGTCTTATTGCCGTCATTCACGGTCAGGCTGATAACGTAGTCGCCTGCTACGTCGGGCGTAAAGCTCGGCGCTACGGTACCTGGATTGGTGAGTGCGACGACGCTGCCATCCGGTCGTGACTGGAATGTCCAGGTATAGGTCAGCGTATCGCCGTCCGCATCGGTGCTGGCGGACCCGTCAAGGGTGACCCCGCGTCCCACTTCCACCGTTTGATCCCGGCCGGCGTCCGCCACGGGCTCGCTATTGGCGGTTTCGGCATTGACCTGAACGCGGTCGCCGGCGCTGTCGGCCTGGCCATCATTCACCACCAGTTCAACGATATAAGCGCCGTCGACATCGGGTGTAAACGAGGGGCTGTCGGTGGCGGCGTTGGTCAGCGATGCCGCGCTGCCGTCAGGTTGTGATACGAACTCCCACTCGAAGCTTAGTGGATCTCCATTGGCGTCCGTGCTGGCGGAGCCGTCCAGAGTCACCACCGTGCCGGTCATGGCGTTAATGTCGCCGCCTGCATTGGCTACGGGCTTGGCGTTCGCCTCAGAGGCGGTAACGCGCACAAGCTTTTCTTCACTAGTGATTTCGCCGTCGTTAACTGTCAATGCCAGGGTGTAGGTACCTTCGGCATCAGCGGTGAAGGTGGGCGCTACCGATGTCCGATCCGAAAGCTCGGACGTGGCCTGGAACGGTTTGGAGACGAAACGCCAGTGATAGCTGAGGGTGCCGCCGTCCGGGTCTGAGCTGCCGCTCGCATCCAGAGTGACGACATCGCCTTCCACTACAGACTGATCCGCCCCTGCGTCGGCCACGGGCCTTACATTGGCTTTCGTGGCGCTCACCGTGACGTTGTCGGTATTGCTATCAACTTCGCCGTCGCCAACGAGCAGCTCGATCACGAAGTCGCCTTCGACGTCGGCAGTGAACGTGGGATTGACCGTTTCGGCATCCTGCAGGGTCGCGCTGCTGCCCGCTGGGCGGCTCACAAAGCGCCAGGAGTAGAGCAGCGCGTCGCCATCGGGATCGGCGCTTGCCGACCCGTTCAGCGTCACTACGTCGCTTACAAGGACGCTCTGGTCTTCGCCGGCGTCCGCCGTCGGCGCGCTGTTCGGTGTTGCCGCTGTTATGGTCACCTCGTCAGCCACGCCTGTTGCTTCGCCATCGCTAACCGTCAGCGTGAGAACGTACTCCCCGTCCGCATCGGGCGTGAATGACGGATCGACGGTGTTCGCGTCCGACAGGGACGCCACGCTGCCACCTGGCTGCTCGGTGAGCGCCCACTGGTAGGTGAGCAGGTCGCCGTCGGCGTCCGTGCTGGCGGATCCGTCGAGGTTCACCGGCTCGCCGGTCTTCACGGATTGATCCGCGCCGGCATCGGCGACGGGTGGGCTGTTGGCGATTGTGGCTGTGATGGTGACCGTTGCGGGCTCACTGTCGACCTGGCCGTCATTTACGATCAGCTCGGCGGTGTACTCGCCCTCGCTGTCAGCCACGAAGGTGGGTTTGACGGTGTCGCTGTCCGCGAGGACCGCGCCGCTGCCGTCAGGTTGGGCGCTCAACGACCAAGCGTAGGTGAGGGTGTCGCCGTCCTCGTCGTGGCTTTCAGAGGCATTGAGGGTGACGGTATCGCCCACTTTGACGCTTTGGGCCTTGCCCGCGTCCGCGAGCGGCGCGGTGTTGGTGGCGCCAGGGCTGGGGTCGGACGTCTCTTCCTCACCGCCGGAGGAACCCCCTCCGCCGCACCCAGCTAATATCAAGCAGGCCATGATCAGGCCATAGCCGATCCATCGAATCATTATTGTTACTCCCTAGATCATTTGTTTTTCGCTTTGAAAAGCACGACGGAGGAGCGGGCCACGGGATGGCTCGCCCGCCGCTGCTTCGAGGGGTTGGTCAAGTCGCTTGATCTCCGCCAAGCGTTCGCGATGGGAGACCGAAAACCGGGGGTGGTGCCTCCGGGCCGGGCTCCGTTGTCCTTATTCATAGACAAAGCTTCCTTACTTATATCGAAAAAGTATGGCATGGCCTTACCAAAAGTAAAGCCTGGCCGTACGACAGCATAAGGCCAATTGCGTAGCTTATGAGGCTGATTGCTATCGAGACTTCCCATGCAGACCAAAGAGTTTGGAAAGCGGTTGAGAGCCGCCCGCGAGCGGTCAAACCTGACGCAGGAGCGGTTGGGTATGGAGCTGGGCGTCAGCAAGACGACCGTCTCGTCGTGGGAACTGGGGAACGATCCCCCGAGATTCAGCTATCTGCTTGAGCTGAAGCGGGTTTTGGATGTGTCTCTGGATGAATTGGTCTATGGGCACGACGCCGATTTGCGAGAGGCGCAAACCATCACCACCAGTGATGACGGCGAGGTAGCGCTGATCAAGGCGTACCGTCGTCTAACGATCAAGCGCCGCAAGGCACTGCTGGGGCTGATCGAGGAGTAGTTTGCTCAGGTTGGTGGCGGGGCCTCCGTGCTCAGAGAGCGTCTTCACGGGTAAAGAACGCATCGACCAAGCCCTGGATGACCAGGTCGGCCTCCTCGTCGGACGGCAGCTCGCCGTGATTCAGGATCAGGTGGAAGCCCAGCAAATCCCCGAAGGCAGAGATGACCTCAAACTCGAACGTCCCGTGTTTGGGGCTCAGGTGCCGCCAGTGGCGCCGACTGTACGCCCAAATCCGGTCCAGATAGCGACAGCTCTCCGTCACCAGCTTCATGCGGCCCGCGTGCCAGAAATTTAGTAGGCGCTCACTTCGGTGAGGGTCTCTTTTGGACGTCATCAGGCCTTCGAACAGAAAGGCCCCCCAGACCGGCGCCACGGCCTGAGGCAGCGTCTCGCTTTGCAGGTCCGACGCCAGGGCGAACCGGCGATAGGGAGAGGGGTCGTTGGGAGGCATGGCGTTTCTCCGGTGAAAAAGATAGATGTTGAGCCGGTGGGGCGGGGATACCGGCCCGTAATGCTTGCGGTGTGTTAAAGGCATCAATCAGCCAACAACACCGCTTGATCCAGCGCCCTCTGCTTCAAACTCGCGCCCTGGTCGAACTACGCGGAGTCCAGCCTGTGATAGAAGCTCCGTGCCCGCCGTTCGTGGTCAACGAACTCGGTAACGGCATTGAGCAGGCCATAGACAGTACCCTTGGCGGAAGGCAGATCCGCACCCCGGCCCGCGCCGTGGAACAGAGCGTGGACTTTCGCCATGGCCCGTTCATTGGCCGTAGTGCGCTTCGACAGCGGGCGCTCTTGGAAGAGCCCGATCAGAAACTTCTCGATCTCCGGCTACTCCATACCCGCCTGGCGAGCCCAGGTCTCGATGGACTGGCCGGGCGACAGCGCGTTGCCCAGGCCATGCCACGGGGTCCGGTCGGTATAGGCCATCTCGTCTACGAGGTGAGTCATGTTTGCTCCTCGTGAACGGCATAAAAGCGCCCCTCGCCATCAGGCGGGGCCGTGATCGGGTAGTACGGGGTGGGAACGAAAAGGAGGCGGATCAGACCCAGCCACGCCGGGAGAGGCTTTCCCAGCCAGATTGGGATACCACCAAGTGATCAAGGACGCGGACGTCAATGAGGCCAAGAGCTTTCACCAGTAGCTGGGTAACGTCGCGGTCCGCTTGGGACGGCTCGCTGTGCCCTGAGGGATGATTGTGGGCCAGGATTACCGAGGCTGCGTTCCACTCCAGGGCCTTCTGCACCACGATCCGGGGGTGGACGGTGGCGCCGTCGACGGTGCCAGAGAACAGTCGCTCGAAGCTCAGCACCTGATTTTTGTTGTTCATGAACAGCACCGCAAAGTGCTCGTTCTTCTCGTTGGCCAAAGTCATCTGCAGGAAACGCGCGGCCTCCTCCGGGTGGGACAGGGTGTCGCCGCGCGTCAGGTTCTCCTGAAGGATGGCGGCGGCTGTGCGGATGATGTCATCCGAGGTTATTGGGCCGGAGGCGTGATAGAGGCCCTTCTCGCTCTTTACGAATGTTGTATCGTAGTCGCACATAGCGATCTCCAGAAGAAAAAAGCCCGCATGGGCGGGCTTTGTGCGGGTTAGAGGGGTAGGGCAGGCTTATTCCAGTTCCGCGCTGAATCGGTAGTCGCACTCCAGACATTCGAAGCTATCTAGAACGGTCTCATCGAGCATCTCGCCAACGGCCGCGCCGGCGGAGCCGCCCGCAAAGCCGCCAACGAGACCGCCGACTATAGCGCCGGCAATACCTCCCAGGGTAGGGCCGGCGGGGCCGGCGATGAGCCCGGCAGCGGCTCCAACACGGGCACCGGACACGGCAGTTGAAAATCCAGTGGCGGCACCTGCCGCCGTGCCGAGGGCGCCGCAGGTTTTGCGGCCAACATGGAGGGTAACGACACGGGTAGAGCGACAACGAGGGCAGTCAGGGTTCACGGTGTCTCCTTTTCTGTACGGTTTATTGCGGCTGGATCAGCCCACATTCCTGGTGCTATCCGGTCAGTGGTATATATCTGAAAATCGATAGAATCCTCATGATCGGAAGTATGGAGGTAGGTTGAGGCGCGAAAGTACGTCGCCAAGTTTCCAGCAGCCAGATGTGCTCATGAGCTAGTACGGTGAATCCGCAACATCAGAATCACCAATAGGAGTCACGAAATGACCAATTCAAAGAGGCAAAGAGCAAATCATCGTTCCGATCAAGCCAATACGAATCGCGGCAGCAATGGAACGAACCCCGTGAATAGCCATGTACATGGCAATCGTGGTGCTCAGCTAAATCCTAACCGGAAGAAATAACAGGTGCCGCCCCGCTTAGGCGGGGCGGTCTAAGGTGCCGCTCTATGGACGATAAAATCGGCTTTCCAACTCAAGGAGAGGTTGTAAGTTACCTCTTTAAGGCCTTTGGTATTCTCCCGGCTAAACGTGACCCCCGAGTTGATGAGCTGGAAAAGAAACAATTCCAGAGGTTGCTCAAGAGGCTGCGAGATGAGGAAGGGCTACTGCTAAAGAATTTTGATATCGCTGTTGAAACCTTTAAGACACGGCTAGAGAGAAATTTGAGTGATCCGAATACCCGGAAAGTGATTATTAATGTGCTGGCGGAGCTTCATCACAGCTATAGCCGCTTGTTGGTGGAAGAAGGGACATATCGCTCAAAGGTCGACACGCTGCGTAAACCGCTGAAGGTTGCCACCCATTCCATGTGAAACCTGCCACCCGGACCTGAGCAAGGCTGCCACCCATCGGAGCGTAGGGACGCGGGGTTTCTCTTCTTACTCCGAACTCGTAGTGTCCGTCAACTTTCCCTTTCCCTTTCGCTTTTGCATGGATTCACCCCGGACATTGATCTTGTAGGCGTTATGAACGAGCTGGTCCAGATTGGCGTCACCGATTACGTCATGCCATTCCTCGATGGGTAATTGGCTAGTGGCGATGGTGGAGCTCGGCCATGTCGGTCTTCCAGCACGTCCAGCAAGTCTTGCCGGTTCTCCGCACTCAGTTTCATCAGCCTCCAGTCATCCAGGGTCAGCACGTCGACCTTGGCGAGGCTGGTCAGGAGTTTGGCGTACTGGCCGTAGCCCTTGGCAATGGTCAGCTCCCGCATCAGTCGGGTCAGGCTCACGTACTGTGCGGTGTAGCATTCCCGGCAGGCCTTATGCGCCAGGGCGTAGGCCAGCCAGGTTTTGCCAACGCCGGTGGGCCCGGTAATGAGCACGTTCAGGTGCTCTTTCACCCATTGGTAGCCGGCCAGTGATTGCACCAGCCCTTTATCTAGGCCCCGTGAGTTCCGGTAATCGATGTCTTGGAGGATGGCCGTGTGCAGCAGCTTGGCCCGGCGCAGCTGGCTACTCATGCGCCGGTTGTCCCGCTCGGTCATTTCCCGATCCACGAGTAGCCCGAGGCGCTCCTCGAAGCTCAGGTCGGTGATGTCGGGGGTGGCCGACTGATCCGCCAGGGCGGCAGCCGTGCCGGTCAGTTTGAGAGCGTGGAGCTTATCCAATGTGGGGTGTTTCAATATGTCAGAGATCCTTCAGTAGTAGTAGGCCGGGCCACGGATGTTGTCGTGGGTGTCGGGCAAGGCCAGTTCCTGTTGCTCTTCCAGGGGCTGCTGATCCAGACGGTGTTTGAGGATGGATTCGATGCTCTTGTACCGGCAACTACCCAGCATCAGGGCGCGTTTAAGGGGCCAACTTATTACGCTCAATTTCCTTCAATTTGCCAGAATTGAGCGAGAACGGTCCGGCTACTTCCCCGTTTCGGGTGGGGCCAGACCGGCGCCGTGGATTCCGGCGCTTTGCTCTTCCATAAACCATTTTCCGATGTGCCAGGCGCTCATGATCAATACCTAGATGGCGATCTGCCGGTGTCACGAACCGGACCCACTGTGCAGATTCTTCTCGTTGTAGGCCTCCTCGAACGCCAGCATCCATTCGCGCACGGCCGTGAGCGATGCATAGCCCTTTGACGGCCATTCCGGGGAGTATTTGACCGTCCGGAACAACGACTCCGAATAAGATTATCGTTACTGACCCTCGGCCGGCTGTGGGACATCAAATATGCCCAGGTCAGCCAGTCTGGCTTTGAGAGTGTAAGACGTCATCGGTGCTCCATTGTCAGAGTGCAACACCGGCGGATTGTGCCAACAGCCCTCTGGCAATAGAGCGCGTTTAATGAGCTTCTTGGCCAACCCGCCGGAACTCTGCCATGGATATACCAGGCAATGATCCTGCGACTGTAGATGTCCATGATCAGGTACAGATACCAATGCTGGCCTCGTACCGCTGACGGACAATAACTGATGTCCCAACTCCATACCTGGTTCGGGCTTGTCACGGTAAAGCTAGTCGGCTCAGGCACCTTCCGGGGCTGCTTCATCCGTCCCCGATAATTCTGTTGCCGGTGTTTCTTCAGCACCCGTTAAAACGACGATTCAGAGACCAGATAGACGCTTTTATTAGCCAGTGACGGCACGATCTGCGACGGTGGTGAATTCCGGTACTGAGGTTGATTACATGCACCCAGAATGGCCAACTCCTCGGCCTGGGTGAGTTTATGGGGCTGTTTAGCCCGTTCTGCATCGGCACGGTGGTCTTCAGCCACCCGACCGTCGACAGTGCGCCAGCGCTTCAATGTGCGCTCGCTGATATCCATCAGCTCTGCGGGCCTGCATCGGGCTGCGCCACCGGCAACAGCT
This sequence comes from Alloalcanivorax gelatiniphagus, assembly GCF_005938655.1. Classification (GTDB taxonomy): domain Bacteria; phylum Pseudomonadota; class Gammaproteobacteria; order Pseudomonadales; family Alcanivoracaceae; genus Alloalcanivorax; species Alloalcanivorax gelatiniphagus. The sequence continues at coordinate 243,528 of NZ_VCQT01000022.1, read as the reverse complement.
TCATCAAAAAGCTCCAGAAGCCTTGCAAGTCCGTCCAGCGGCGTCAGTCATCCTCGCTGCTGTCCGGATCTTCGCCGTACAAGGCTTCGAGCTTTTTGATAGCACCAGCAGCGAGGTAGTCTCAGCGAGGGCCTTGTCTTTGCGGCGAACTTCCGCCTTCAGCTTTTTGATGGTTTTTCGGGACACTCGTTTCTGCTTCTGAGCCGCTTTATTCCGGTCTTCCTGCATGCCAGAGCCCTGCAGGCAGGCTTATTTCCTGCGCTGCATTTGCTCCGCATACAGGCCTTTCTCGCGGCAATAGGCGCTGAGTTCAGCTTCAGACATCAAGGCTGTTTCAATCGCAACAGGCAGCTTGGCTTCGGGGGACCAGTCTTCCCCGGTATTACGATTACCTGGCACGGGCATTCGTTGTTGTCGACACTGTTTTAACCAACTATACAGAGTCACATCGGATATGCCTTCCGATGCCGACACCGACAAGTCACTGCGGTTCTGCGGAGGCAGCAGTTTCTTCAGCACGTCGGCTTTACGATCTTCGGAATAACGTGGCATGAATACTCCTATGCCGCCCCGGGACTATTGAATTCAGGTTAATTCGCCTACTGGACAAATAGGCTGATAGGGTGCGGTAACTGGCGACACGGTTGCCCCGGTAAAAGTATTCGATGTTATTATGGATGATGTGAACCTCCACCTTTTTTTTGATCACGGTGTAGGGCACTGAGTAGTAGTGACCGTCGATGAGCGAGAAGTGCTGGCGATGGCGCAACGCCGCCAGGATCCAGCGCTCGACGATCAACACACCCCCTTCCACCTTGGCCTTGACCCTGGGCTCGCGGGCGTGGGTAGGAACGATGGCGGCCCCATAATGGGCAGCCATATCCTGGTAAGTTGGATTGAGGTCCGGCTCTTACCGGTGAGCCTTGGTAAACGCCCGATTTCAAATTGTCGGGAGTCACTAATCCCGGAACTCCATCCAGGTACTGGAAGGCCCGGGTGTGAGAGCCGATCCAGTCCGGCAATGCCTGGCTCCAGGAGGCTTCGGCGTAAGTGTAATTGGACGCGCCCATCACCGCCACGAAGACCTGTGCCTCGTGGATATCTCTGGTGGTGCGGTCAATGACGGGCACGGTCTGGCCGGCATAGTCCACGAACAGCTTCTCTCCGGCCCAATGGTCCTGGCGCATCATCAGGTCCAGCTTGCCCCGCCAGACGCGGTAGTGCTCGCAGAACCAGCTGTACTGATAACCGTAGGGGGTGGCTTGCCGGTACTCCTGCCAGAGCAGGAACAGGGTGACATTCTTGCACGTGAGTTCGTCGCGGATGTGTTGCCAGTCGGGATGCATCGGGCCTGTGTCGGAAGATCCGGTGGTTGCGAGAACAGCAGTTGCTCCAGATGGACCTCCTCCAGATCCGCTGGCAACGGCCAGCTCAGACCCGCCTCAACCGTACGGCGCAGGTATTCGCTTACGGTGGGGCGGCTGACGCCACAGGCCGCTGCCATCTCGCGGTTACTCAGCTCTCGCTCCCACTTGAGGCGAAGAACTTCTTTGATCTTACGCACGGATAACCTCTTCGCTGGCATCTGGCCCATCTCCGGATGAAAAGGGTCAGAGTACCGTTAAGTTATCCCGAGCCGGACGATTTTGATAACGGTTCAGGCAGCCTGCCGGGGTGGTAGCTTTGCCGTGGAATCAGTGGCAGCTTTCGCGTGGAATGGGTGGCAGGCTTCGTCTGGAATCAGTGGCAACCTTGGTTTGGAATACGCAGCCTGCGGTATCCAGTTCAGTATCCTAGGATGAATGTGCCATTTGGCTGTGTCTGCCCGGAGGTTCCCATTCGGGTGCGGTGCGGCGAAATCCGCGATGAAGGACCGCCTGGAAGACATCAAACCGCCTTTGCCGCCGTTTTCTTCGCGTGCTGTTAGTGCTGACGGCAGCAGTGGGGGAAGCAACATGTCCAGCACCTATGGTTTTGGGGTCTATGTCGAGGAGCGGTAAGTGTACGAGCGGGTTGAAAACAGCGATTACGGGGATGGGCTGGCAGGCTGGAACAAAACGAGGGTCTGCCAAACCGCTCCCCGTAAAAGGGAGAATGTGTCAGTGGGGTCCAATGTCTGGAGGGGCAGCAACCCGGAGGGCTGCGTAATGACCTACCGGTACGTTGATGTTTTTGTCGATGGCGCTAAGGCGGGCCACACGTACTACTGGAATTAGGCGGCATTCTAGCAGGGCAGTGAGCTTTGTTCGGGCCAGGTCTCCTGGCCCGCAGTCATTTTACTGACAGACCCAAAAGAAGACTTCAGTGATCAGGTGGTCAGATTCACAATGTCACTACAGCGTTAGGGTTATTTTGGAGGGAAGTATCACTTGATCCTGGGAAGACCGTGACGCCGAATCAATCTGAACCAGGAATCTCAACAACTGCAGCAAAACCTCCCGCTTTACTCGACGTGTAATGAACCAGCCCCTGATAACGCTCAACTATCGCGTGGACAATAGCCAGTCCCAGGCCATGACCGGGTTTTTGCTCGTCCAGTCTTAATCCCCGCGTGCCCAATTTTGAGCGGGCTGTCTCTAAGACGCCGGCCCCATCGTCGCTGATGATAATTTTTAACTGGCCTTGATCTTCACCCAGGGTGAGCTCCACCCAGCGGAACGACCATTTGCCCGCGTTATCCAGCAAGTTGCCAAGGATTTCGTTCAGATCATGCTCCTCGACAGGCCAGCGACGGTGTTCAGGCAGATATGTTGATAGTTCAAAAGATTTATCGGGGTAGAGGCGGCCGACCATCCACAGCAGGTCCCGGGCCTGTTTGACCGGGCAGGCACTTTGGCCGACCTGTGGGCCTGCAAACCGGCTTCGCCGCATTTCTGACTCAAGCTGAGCATCTATGTCGTCGAGGCGCGACGCCATTTCCCGTCTCAGGTTCTTATCGAGCGGGCGGCTCGTGTCTTCCAGGATCTGTCTGACAGCCGCTATGGGCGTTTTCACACTGTGGGAAAGGTTGGCAAGGGCGTCACGGGAGCGTTCCAACCGGTCATCCAGTGAATCCAGCAGCTGATTGAGTTGCCGGACGAGGGGCCGGAATTCTTCCGGGCCATTTGCGTTAATACGGGAAATATCGCCTGACTGAAGTCTTTTCAGGCTCGCCTGAAGGCCCACTACTGGCCGCAGGGCCAGACTGATGCCCACCCATATGCTCCCGATCATCAGAATGACCAGTAAAACCGAAACGACGGCGGTCCAGGTGTGGAGTTCGGCCTGACTTTGCTGCAGTGCCTCCATATCCTCAGCAACAATGACCACGAAGGAATTTCCGTCGACCGTGAAGGCACGGCGATACCCCAGCATTTCGGAAGGCGCAGCGGGCACCTCAGCATCCCGGACTCTCACGGCTCCTTCCTGTTCGGACGAGAGCAACGGCCTCAGCAGCGGTGTCCAGGTTTTCGGTGAAATGGACTGCCCGGACGGAGAGGCAATGGCGAAGGCGTGGTGGAACACTTCCTGAAAGTAGTCGCCGGTCTGGAGTGTGTCAGTTCGGCCGCCGGACTGGCGGATCTGGTGTTCCAGAAAAGCCACCTCGTCTTTCAGGCGGCTTTCTACAAAGTCCGTGGACATCCTCTCCAGCAAGGCCCCATGGATGATCCAGGCTAGCGCCATCAGGCCAATACCGGCCGGAAGCAGCAGAATCAGGAGCATCGCCCTGACTGAGTGAGGTCTAGCGGCTATCGGCATCGAACAGGTACCCCTGACCGCGTCGGGTCTTTATGGTGTCCGGACCCACCAGCTTCCTGAGCCGCCGCACATAGGCCTCGATAACGTTTTCGCTGGGTGTGTCGTCGAGGCTGTATAGCTGGTCCAGAAGCTGTTCTTTCGAGAAAACCTGCCCGGGTCGACTCATCAGACAACGGAGCAAGCGGAACTCCGTACCGGTCAGGCTATGTTCGGTCTGGTCACCGGCTCTTAACGTCTGGCGATTTTCGTCCAGCTCGAATCGGCCCGCTGTCAGGGTATCCATTATTCGGCCTTCGCTTCGCCGCACGATGGCGTGAAGCCGGGCAATCAGTTCTTCCGTCTGGAAAGGTTTCGCGAGGTAATCATCGGCGCCGGCCTTCAGTCCATTGACCTTGTCCTGCCAGTCTCCTCTGGCGGTCAGGATCAGCACCGGGAAGCTGACCTTATGCGCCCGCCACTGCCTCAGTACGTCCAGACCGTTACCGTCGGGCAGGCCCAGGTCAAGAATACCGGCCCGGTAGCTTTCCTGCTGCCCGAGTTGCCGGGCGTCCCGTGCTGTACGGGCGGTATCCACGCTGAAGCCGGCCTTTTCCAGCTGGGCGCTTAGCCCGTTCGCCAGCAGGGGATCATCTTCCACCAGAAGTAATCGCATTCCTGATCTGCCTTCCCAATTTGAGTATCAAAGCCCGTCAGTGTTGCTGCCCAAGCTGAATTGTGCCTGAACGAAAAATAATTCCGATTTTCAGCATGGATTCAGGTTGCTGAGCGATGATAGCAACCGTTTCTGGATATTGCTCAAGTTTTGAGTAAAACAAACCGGCCTTCTGGGCCAGATCCGTTCAAGGGAGAAGTTATATGATCGTATCAAAATTCCTTGTTGCTGCCGCAACAATCTCATTGTCGGCGACCGCCTTTGCCGCTGGAACCCATGGCGGAGGCCACGGTCACGGCGCTGCGAGTGGTGAACCTGGTAAAGCCTCAGAGGTCAGCCGAACCATAACAGTCGAAATGTACGACAACTACTATGAACCGGAATCAATCACCGTAAGCCCCGGGGAAACGGTGCGGTTCATGGTGGAGAACAAAGGGAACCTCGTTCACGAATTCAACATCGGCACCCCAGAGATGCACGAGGGCCATCAGGAGGAAATGATGATGATGGTTGAGCATGGCGTCATCCAGGGCGGCAAGCTGAACCACGACATGATGAATATGGATATGGGGAATGGCCATTCCATGAAGCATGACGACCCGAACAGCGTGTTGCTGGAACCGGGCCAAAGTAAAGAAGTGGTATGGAAGTTCTCTGATAAAGGCAATATCGAATTTGCCTGCAACGTGCCGGGCCACTATCAGGCCGGGATGTACGGTAAGGTCAATTTCGAGTAACTCGCTTAACTGAGGTCCGCGAGCGCGGGGCTGAGACACGTTTCTCGGCCCGGCTTCAATGACGTGTAGTTCGGAGCAACACAGATGAAACCACGCTTTTTGACAGGGCTTTTGAGCCTGCTGATGCCAGCCATGGTTCTGGCCGGCGAATACGACCTTACGGTCGACCGGGTAAAAATTGATACCGGCGATTTTGTGAAGGAAGGCATTGGATACAACGGCGCATCTCCGGGACCGGTAATGCGTTTCAAGGAAGGCGAGAACGTCCGGATCAACGTGACCAACAACCTGGATGAGATGACGTCCATTCACTGGCACGGTCTGATCCTGCCTTTCAATCAGGACGGTGTGCCAGGTATCAGTTTCCCTGGCATCAAGCCGGGTGAAACGTTCACCTATGAATTCCCTATCCAGCAAGCAGGCACCTACTGGTTTCATAGCCACTCTGGTTTTCAGGAGCCAGACGGGGCCTATGGTGCCATTGTCATTGAGCCCGAGGGCCGTGAGCCATTCCGCTACGATCGTGAATACGTGGTGCAGCTGACTGACAAGCACCCCCATTCCGGTGACCGCATCATGCGCAACCTGAAAATGATGCCGGATTACTACAACCGTGAGCAGCAAACCGTGGGGGAGTTTTTTTCGGACGCGTCCAAAAACGGTCTGATGAACACCATTCGGGACCGCATGGCCTGGGGTGACATGCGGATGATGAAAGCGGACGTTGAGGACTTGCAGGGCTTTACGGGCCTGATCAACGGCAAAGGTCCCGAGCAGAACTGGACTGGCCTTTTTGAGCCCGGAGAACGCATCCGGCTGCGGTTCATCAACTCCTCGGCCACGACCTACTTCGACATACGGATTCCCGGTCTGGACATGACGGTTGTACAGGCCGATGGCAACAACGTTCAGCCCGTTAACGTGGACGAGTTCCGGATCGGTGTGGCGGAAACCTATGATGTGATCGTCCACCCGAAAGATGAGCAGGCCTACACCATTTTCGCTGAATCCATGGGGCGTTCCGGCTATGCCAGGGCAACACTGGCCCCTGAAAAGGGTATGGAAGCGGCCGTGCCGCAACTGCGTGAACCTGCCCGCCTGACAATGGCTGATATGGGCGGTATGCCTGGTATGGACCATGGCAGCATGGCGGGCATGGATCATGGGAACATGGATATGGACAGCTCAGAAGATATGTCCGGGATGGATCACTCCTCAATGGAGGGAATGGACCACTCCAACATGGACAGCATGGATCATTCCAACATGGAAGGCATGGATCATGGTTCCATGGCGATGGGAAAAGGCGGCCAAAGCGACCCCTTTTACGCCAAGGGAAGTGGCCTTGTACCCACGGCAGCCAATGGCGGCAAGTTCCTGTCCTATGCTGACCTGAAGGCCCAAGATCCACTGTATGAAGACCGCGAACCGACCCGGGAAATTGAGCTTCGTTTGACCGGCAATATGGAGCGTTATATCTGGAGCATTAATGGCGTCAAGTACGAAGACGCAGACCCAATTCGTCTCAAATACGGTGAGCGAGTTCGCTTCAAATTCGTGAACGAGACCATGATGACTCACCCTATGCACCTGCACGGCATGTGGTCCATTCTCGATGTTGGTGCAGACCAATGGAACCCGATCAAGCACACGGTCAGTGTGCAGCCAGGCACCACGGTTTACATGGAAACCGAGGTCGACGCGCCCGGCCAGTGGGCGTTCCACTGTCACCTGTCCTATCACGCGGCCGCTGGTATGTTCCGCAAGGTCATTGTTGAAGGTGGGCCAGATTCAACGCAGGCCAAAACAGACGTGATTGCTGAAGATGGAGGTGAGGCATGAGTTGTATTCGATCACTTGTCGCCGTCAGTTTTCTTGCCTCTATTGGTGTCTCAACGGCGGTGACAGCTCAGGAAATGATTTCCGACACCACGGCTCGTAAACAGCCGCTCACAACCTGGGGCGTTCAATTCGAGGAATTTGAGTACCGCTACAGCGACGATGACGAGGAGCTGGGCGTCTGGGATGCGGATGCCTTCTACGGCACCGACGAGCTGAAACTCCGGTGGATTTCAAAAGGTGAGTACAGCCTGGAGGAGCGGGCCTACGAATCACTGGAAAACCAGCTGGTCGGCCAGATCCCCATTTCCAAGTTCTTCGACGCCAAAGCGGGTGTTCGCTTCGACACCCCCGAGGGACCGGATCGTACGTATGCTGTTCTCGGTGTAGCCGGGCTGGCACCCCAATGGTTTGAGATCGATGCAAACTTGTATGTCAGCAAGGATGGAGATACCTCAGCCGAACTTGACGCAGAGTACGAGCTGCTGCTCACTAACTATTGGATCCTTTCCGCAACGCTGGATGCGACGGTAGCGTTCAGTGAAGACAGGGAAATTGGCATCGGCAAAGGATTGGTTTCCACCGAAACCGGCCTCCGGCTCCGCTACGACCTGATAGACCGTGCGTTCTCGCCTTATGTGGGCGTGGTGCATGAGCGCAAATACGGCGATAGTGCCGACTTTGCCGAAGCGGACGGCGGCAGTACAGCAGATTGGTTTGCTGTGATTGGAGCGCGCATCGCACTCTGATCAGGTACTTAGGGGCTAAAGATATTTCTTTGGCCCGTTTTTCTCGACATTGATGCAAGTGAGATCTACCCAAGCCAGCATTGGCTATTTATTGAGTATCAAACGCCGTTCAAAACAACAGGAGGTTGTATGAGCAGCACGCACGACAGAACCACGCGCTATCAGAAAGGCAGTCTTACACTTCCGGGAACTGTTATGCTGGGCACCGGTGTCATGATTGGCGCCGGTATCTTCGCCCTTACCGGGCAGATGGCGCAGATGACTGGCGTTCTTTTCCCGTTGGCGTTTCTGGCCGCGGCGGTAATCGTAAGCTTCAGTGCCTATTCCTACATCAAAATTTCCAATGCCTACCCGTCAGCCGGGGGCATAGGCATGTACCTGCACAAAGCCTATGGCAATCGGTTACCGACGGCTTTCAATGCTTTGCTGATGTATTTCTCGATGGTGATTGCCCAGAGCTTTCTTGCGCGAACCTTCGGTTCTTACACCATGCAACTGTTCGATGGCGATGAAAGTGGCCGCATGGTGCCCATTCTTGGCGTCTCACTAATTCTGGCCGCGTTTCTGATCAATCTGTTGGGCAACCGAATGATTCAGGGCGTGGCTTCCTTTATAGGTATCCTGAAGATCGGAGGCATTCTGGTTTTCGGGCTGGTGGGTATCTGGATTGCCGACAGTGTTTCTGTTGATTTCTCTAGCCCCGGTGAGGCTGGAACCTTTGGCAATTTCCTGGGGGCAACGGCCCTTGGCATTCTGGCCTTCAAAGGTTTTACCACCATCACCAACAGCGGCTCGGAAGTCATAGACCCCAAGAGAAACGTGGGGCGAGCGATTATTATTTCCATCGCAGCCTGCGTGGTGATCTACACCCTGGTCGGTTTCGCCGTTGCCAGTAACCTGTCCCTGGCGGAAATCATCAAAACGCAGGACTACTCTCTGGCGGCCGCTGCGCGTCCCGCTCTCGGCGATTACGGTGTCTGGTTTACTGTCGCTATTGCCATGATGGCCACGGCGGGCGGTATTCTCGCCAGCGTCTTCGCGGTATCCCGCATGCTGGCGATGCTGACGGAGATGAAGCTCGTACCACATCGGCATTTTGGCATGCCCGGCAGCATCCAGAAACACACACTGGTGTATACCGTTGTCCTGGGGCTGATCCTCACCGCCTTCTTTGATCTGTCACGAATTGCCGCGCTGGGTATCGTGTTTTACCTGATTATGGACATTGCCATTCACTGGGGTGTACTGCGCTATCTTCGCAAAGACATCAAGGCCAACACCTGGGTGCCAGCAACAGCCATCTTGTTGGATCTTTTGGCGCTGGGCGGCTTCGTCTGGGTAAAGCTTAATACGGACCCGTTCGTCATCAGCGTGGCAGTCGTGACCATGATCGTGATTGCAGTATCCGAGCAGATTTTCCTTAAAAGATCACCGGAATCGGCGCAAGCGAAACAGGAAGAGAGTCATGCGCATCATCATTAATCTGAATCAGGAAGAGAGGCTATTGCCATGATGGGAGATAACATGTTCGGGAACACCATGTGGGCAGGCCACTGGCTGTGGATGCTGGTGATTGCCATTGTGGTCGTCATTCCGGCCTGGCGTATTTGCCAGCGCACGGGGTATCCGGGGTGGATGGGTGTACTGATACTGATCCCTATCGTCAATCTGGTTCTGCTGTATTTCATTGCATTTGCAGACTGGCCCGCCGATAAAACAGGAGATCAGAATGGCTGAGCACCATCACGCCCATGACCACGATCACCACGCCGATAAAGAACCTGGCGGGCACACCGCCAAGGATCCGGTTTGCGGCATGGCAGTCGATCCGCATACCGCGGAACACCGCAGCCAGCATGGCGGTAAAACCTGGTACTTCTGCTCCTCGCGCTGCCAGTCCAAATTCGACGAGGACCCTGAGCAGTACCTCGGTGAGGAAGACAAGCCGCAAGAGCCGGTTGCGCCAGGTACGATGTATACGTGCCCCATGCACCCGGAAATTCGACAGCAAGGGCCAGGGGACTGCCCCATCTGTGGTATGGCTCTGGAGCCCGAGCAGGTGAGCCTGGATGATGGCCCCTCTGCAGAACTTACGGACATGACCCGCCGGTTTTGGATCGGGCTGGTGCTGACCTTGCCTGTACTGGTCCTGGAAATGGGCGGGCATCTGACCGGGCTTGACCATATGATTGCTCCACAGATGTCCAACTGGATTCAGTTGGTGCTGGCAACGCCCGTGGTGCTCTGGTGCGGCTGGCCCTTCTTCGTCCGGGGTTGGAGATCCGTGGTTAGCCGTAACCTGAACATGTTCACGCTGATAGCCATTGGTACCGGCGTGGCCCTGATCTACAGCCTGGTCGCCACACTTGCGCCCCAGGTATTCCCGGGCGCTTTCCGGCAGGCCGACGGCTCAGTGGCAGTGTACTTTGAGGCGGCAGCGGTCATTGTGGTGCTGGTGCTGCTTGGACAGGTGCTGGAATTGCGCGCCCGGGAGAAAACCTCCGGGGCCATCAAGGCTCTGTTAGATCTGGCGCCGGCAACGGCCAGGAAACTGGACGATGATGGCGGTGAGTCCGATGTATCGCTGGATCAGGTCAAGGTCGGCGACCGCCTGCGGGTGCGTCCGGGCGACAAGGTTCCGCTAGACGGCGAGGTGCTCGAAGGCAGCTCCAACGTGGATGAGTCCATGGTGACCGGTGAGCCGTTGGCGGTCAGCAAAAAGTCAGGAGACCAGGTGATCGGCGGCAGCATCAACCAGCAGGGCAGTTTCATCATGCGTGCGGACAAGGTGGGCCGGGACACCATGCTGTCCCAGATTGTGCAGATGGTGGCCAGCGCCCAACGCAGCCGCGCGCCCATTCAGGGCCTGGCCGACAGGGTCGCGGGCTATTTTGTGCCTGCGGTGATCGTGATCGCCATTATCGCCTTTATAGCCTGGTCGTTGTTCGGGCCGACGCCCCCGATGGCATTCGGTCTGATTGCTGCGGTGAGCGTGCTGATTATTGCTTGCCCCTGTGCTTTGGGGCTGGCAACGCCCATGTCGATTATGGTCGGCGTTGGGCGGGGTGCTCAGAGCGGTGTGCTGATCCGCGATGCCGAAGCACTTGAGCGTATGGAGAAAGTGGACACCGTGGTGGTGGATAAGACGGGCACACTGACTGAAGGCAAACCTCAGGTGACCAAACTGGTGCCAGCTGCCGGGGGCAGCGAGGATGAGCTCATGCGATTCGCCGGCGGCCTGGAAAAGGGCAGTGAGCATCCGCTGGCCCACGCCATTCTCGATAAAGCAAAGACCATGGGCTTGAAACTACCGGACGCGGAAGATTTTGATTCACCCAATGGGAAGGGCGTCACCGGTAGGATTGATGGACGACGGGTATTGCTCGGAAACCGGCTGTTGATGGAAGCGGAAAATGTGGACACCGCGGACTTTGAAAGCGAAGCCGACCAGCTCCGCCAGGATGGGGCGACTGTTATTTTCGCGGCCGTAGACGGCAAAGTGGCCGGTTTGCTTGCCATCGCCGATCCGGTGAAAGAAACCACTGAAGCGGCTATTTCTGCACTGCAGAAAGACGGCATCCGAGTCGTCATGCTCACCGGCGACAACCGGACGTCGGCCGAGGCGGTTGCCCGTAAATTGCACATCGATGAAGTGGAAGCGGAAGTGCTTCCGGAGGATAAGGGCAAGATCGTTCAGCGCCTGAAAGATGAGGGCCGTGTTGTGGTGATGGCTGGTGACGGGGTGAACGACGCTCCGGCTCTGGCAACCGCCGATGTAGGCGTAGCCATGGGCACGGGCACTGATGTGGCCATCGAAAGCGCCGGCATTACCCTGTTGCGCGGCGATCTCATGGGCATTGTGGAAGCACGTCGATTGTCGCTGGCAACCATGCGCAATATCCGGCAGAACTTGTTTTTTGCCTTTGTCTATAACTCTGCGGGTGTGCCGATAGCGGCCGGCGTTCTATACCCGTTTTTCGGCATCCTGCTGTCACCGATTTTTGCGGCGGCGGCTATGTCGCTGTCTTCGGTCAGCGTGATCGTGAATGCGCTGCGCCTGCGACTGGTCAAGCTCGGACCAAAGTGATATACGTCGGATTTGTTGGAGATACCTATGCCGTACACGATTGATCGAATTATAGAAGATGCCAATTTTGAGGAAGTTGACAAGCGAACTCGTCAGTCCCTCACAGATCACGGTTTTGGGGTGCTGACAGAAATTGATGTCAAAGCCACGATGAAGGAGAAGCTTGACAAGGAAATGCCCGCGTACCGGATCCTTGGGGCGTGTAATCCTGCTATGGCGTGGGAAGCCATTGGTGTAGAGCCCCGGGTAGGGGCCATGTTGCCGTGCAATGTCATTCTGCGGGAAACGTCTGAAGGTATCGAAGTCAGCGCGATAGATCCCGTAGCTTCAATGACGGCGATTGAAAACAACGAACTGAAACAGGTTGCCGGCAAGGTCAGGGAGGCACTGTCCGAGGTATAGTAGGCGTCTGAAGCCGCGCCATCAGTTGGTTGAGATAGTGATTTTTGACTGTGATCAAGCTACACGGAGTTTGCCCAGACCGTTCTGTTTGAATTCAACTGACTGTGATTAACTCCAAGTGTAGTGGCCAAGTATTTCAGGCCGCCGTCTTTTGAGTTTTCCAGTAAGCCTGCTGCGACATTGCGCGGCAGCTCGCCGTTGTGCTTGTGCGGTCGCAGAACGCTGTAATAGCCGATCATATAGTCCGTGATCGACTGCTTCGCCGAGATACAGCACGGATACCCGATTTCCGGTACCCACTCCGTTTTCAAAATCCTGAAGAACCGCTCTGTCGGGGCGTTATCCCAGCAACTTCCTCGCCGGCTGAGACTCTGCTTCATGTGATGGCGCCAGAGCAACTCTCGGAATCCCAGGCTGGTGTACTGGCACTCCTGATCTGAATGAAACATGACGCCCTGTGGCTCGCCCCACGACCTATAGGCAATGGTTAGGGGCTTCTTTACCAGTTCCGTATTGGGGGGCAGGGACAGCGCCCAGTCCACGGGTTTACAGGAAAAAGTCGATAACCACCGCCAGGTAAGCCCAGCGCACTCCTGTCCAGATATAGGTAGTATCTCCGGTCCAAGCCTGATTGGGCTCCTTTACATCGAACTCCTGATCAAGACGGTTCGGGATGTCCAGGTGTGGCTGATCCGCCTTCTTGTAGGAGTGCCCTGGCGGCCGCGTGCTGACCAGCCCTAACTGCTTCATCCGTCTGCCGGCACGGTACCGGCTCAGTGTCGTTCCAGCCTGGGTGGCGATCTTGGCAATGCTGCGAGCCCCGCAGAGCCGTTACTGGCAGCATGCGCCTCGACAACCTGATCCAGCAGCGTTTTCTCAGCCTCACAGCGCTCTTTGTCCCGGTCACGCCGGCCGGTAGCTGCTGCGATGAACCCCAAATACCTGACATAGGCGTTGCACCGTTCAAGTCGCTCAATTATCGAGAATTGTTCAGGGAGTCCGACATCAAGAGAGCAGTAGCCTTATTTTAAGATTTCCTTTTCTTCCTCCACCCGCCGCAGCTTGCGTTTCTGTTCCTGAATCTCACGCTGTTCCGGGGTCAGGGCTTCGCCTTTCGGTACGTTGCCTGCTCATTCGGAAGGGAGCTTGCGAACCCAGTACTCCATGGTGAACTCGCCAACCCCCATGGCATCACAGGCCGCTTTCAGTGAATAGCCCTGGTCGACCGAGCTAGGCCTCCGCCAAGCGGAATTCCGGACTGAACGTTCTCTTCTTTGTCATTATCGTTACCGGACTTTCTATCTGAGTGATCATACACTCAAAATCACCAAAGCCACTATGCCACTATATTCAGTCTTTCATTTCGTACTACACAGAGACTGAGCCTGAAGTCGAAATCTTGCGCCTGCCGCCGATTGAGACTGCAGCCGACAAGTTGAGTGCGTTGACATGGCGTGTGCTGAAGAGTAATCGATCAGCTCATGGTGAGGATCCTGAGATGGTTCGCCATCTTCACGATATTGCTCCGCTGATCTCTGTGATTAGGGAAGATGAAGAGCTGTTTGTGGATGTCGCAGACTCCTCATTCGAAGGCGATCGGCAGACAGGAAAGCGAGATACTCAGGCCCCGTTTACAGAGTCGATTCAGGAGGCCATCGAGTGCCTGGACAACGATGAGGAGTATCGCGAAGAGTACAGGCAGTTTGTGGATGCGATGTCGTACGCTGACGATGATGAAAGTGTGGATTTTGATTCGGCTGTAGAGATCTTGCAGGAAGTCGCCGCCCTGTTCGAGTAGGGATGGCCCCTGCTGCTCGCTCAACATGGGGCGGGCCAACGCTTACAGTAACGCTTCTATGTGCTCCCCTAGCAGTTTCCATGCCTCAGTTTTCTCTTTGGCGTAGTCATGGCGCAGGTAGTGCCGCCGGACTTTCGAGCCGCCCAGAAGATGGTTTTGACAGCGATCAATGATGTCGAGCGGTACGCCGATCGCTTGCATCATTGTCGCGCCAGTGCGGCGCATGTCGTGCGGCGTCCATGCGCCATTTTGGCCATTTGCCAAGACTAGACTGTCATCATGATGCCGGCCGGCCAGAGGTTTGCTGCGATTCTTGAAGCGGCATTGCCGGTCACCGATCAGTTTGCTGACATTTTTGGTGTTGACGTGGCTATCTCCGGCTCTGTTGGGAAATAGGAAGGCAGTGTGGCCGGTTTCCTGGTGTAGCCGTTTGAACTGTGACAATGCAAAAGGCGACAGAAAGACATGATGATCCTGCCGCTTTCCGCGATGTCCTTTGGTGTTCTTCGCGGGAATGAACCAGAGACCGGTGTCAAAGTCGACATGCTTCCACTCCGCTTGAAGCAGCTCGCCGATGCGGCATAGGGTTGCCAGGCATATCCAGATGGCGCTTTGCACGCGGGGGTTTACCGGGCGGATGCCGCTGTATTTCTGGCCCGCCGGCAGGGCAGCGTAATCCGCTTCCAGCTTCTCGAAGATGTCATGCAGCTCTCGGATCTCTTCGGCGGAGAGCACCCGCTCCCGTTCTTCCTGATAGTCGCTATCCAGCAGGGTGGTGACATCCACCAGGTCGGCGGGGTTCCCGTCAGCCATCAAGGTGCGCCAGGGTTGCCGCTTCTCCGCCCAACGCAGCATTTGACCCATGTCGTTGTTCAGAATGACGACGGAGCGGTTCAGGCCGCGAGCCTTTACTGTTCTGAGCACGGAGAGAAGGTCCTTATCGGTCAAGGCACGCAGCGGCGTCTTGCCAATCAAGGGGAGCACGTCTTTGCCAAAACTTCTGCGGAGTTCGGCGTTGCCATCTTGCCGTGATACCCCATCGTCGAGCCAGGCTTCAAATAGCTCGTTCACCGTCCTGTTTTCCGACGCTTGGCGCTCGGCTTCGGCGATGGTTGAGGCAATGGCGGCTTGGGCTTCAATCCTGGCTGCCTTCTGGGCGGCGTTGGGGTTGATACCTTTAGCGACTGAGGCTTTGGCTTCGTCACGCTTGGCCCGAATCTGAGCGAGTGTGTTCTTGGGCCAGCTGCCGAGGCGGTAATCGCGCTTGACCCCATCCAGCTTGAACTCATAGCGAAACAGTGCCGTGACGCCACGAACGCCGGCGCGGACCTTGGCGACCAGGCCGTTATCCTCGCGTAGTGTCCTGCCGTCATCCGTTGCGGTGAGGGCTTCCAGTTGCTTAGCCGTCAGCTTGGTCATGTCCTACCCCCTGCAGGATCTGAGGTTTGATAATTTTGCCCCACTTTTGCCCCACCAGATCGGCTGGCTGTCGGCGGATGCCAGCGGATTGGTGTAAACAGAAAAGCGGCCTGAAAGCCGCGTGTTTGCTATGATAGAGCCCTCTTAGGAGGTTCGCCAGGGTCCGTGCGTATCCGTGCGGAAATTGCATGGGGTGCAAGGGGTCGAAGGTTCGAATCCTTCCGTCCCGACCAAATCGAAACAAAAAGGCTCGGCTTTATGCCGGGCCTTTTTCGTTCTGGCGCAGGCATGGGGCGGATTGCCGGCCCTCGGCCTGCCGGCCTCGGGCGTCCGCCAGGGTGCAAGCAGTGCTTGCACCGGGAACCTGTCGGACCCTTCCGTCCCGACCAAATCGAAACAAAAAGGCTCGGCTTTATGCCGGGCCTTTTTCGTTCTGGCGCAAGCATGGGGCGGATTGCCGGCCCTCGGCCTGCCGGCCTCGGGCGTCCGCCAGGGTGCAAGCAGTGCTTGCACCGGGAACCTGTCGGACCCTTCCGTCCCGACCAAATCGAAACAAAAAGGCTCGGCTTTATGCCGGGCCTTTTTCGTTTTCGGCGCTGATCGCGGCTGAAGCCGCTCCTACCGGGTGGGGAGGGGTGTAGGAGCGGCTTCAGCCGCGAAAGCACGGTCCCCCGAACCGCTTCAAGACTGTATTCTTGTGACAGAAACCGCCATGCTTCGGTAACTCCGACCAAGGACTAAGGTTTGGTGTCATTCCGCAACAAGAATCTCCTCTGGCTGATCCCCCTTTGCCTGCTGTTGCTACCGCTGGTGGCGCTGTTGTCGCTGCCGTTGTTCGGCCTGCACTGGCAGGGCCCGGGCTGGCGGCAGGGGCCGACCCTGGACACCTTCTGGTATGAAAGCGGCGGCTGCCGGCTGGCGGAGGCCCATGGGGTGCGTCTTGGCGGGCTTCGGCCGCTGACCCTGTCGGTGGACAGCCTGGGCATCAACGACTGCCCCTCCCAGGGCGACGATGGTCCGCTGTCGCTGCCGGATCTGCCGGGCCTGGACGTGACCGTTTGGGCGCTGCAGTACCAGGACTACCCGCCGTTTCTGGCTCATCTGACCCAGGCCGGTGGCCTTTGGCGGGCGCGGGCGGAGTTCCGTGACAGCGAGTTGAACGGCGAATACCGCAAGAGCAACGGCCGCTGGCGTGTCACCGGCACCCTGCGGGCGGCGCCGCTGCGTCAGGGGTTCACCGGCACGGCGCGCCTTCAGGGCGACGGTCAGTGGCCTTCCGGCACGGCCTTCGACAGCGACCGCTTCCAGGGGGAATTGACCCTGCTCGGCCAGGGGCTGGGCCTGGAAAGCCAGGATAATGAGGAAAGCCAGGGCCCGCGAGGGGACCTGACGGTGCGCGCCCGCTGGACCGGTCTGGACTGGCGGCTGCGCGCGGCCCTGGACGAGCCCCTGGCGCTGGGCGCCGGCTGGGTGCTGGTGCCCGGCCGGGAGCTGACCGCCGAAGGGCAGGGGGCGGCCCTGCGGCGGGCGGACGCGGCGCTGGAAGCGCACGGGCCCCAGGGCCGGGCCGCGCTCACGCTGGGCAGCGACGCGGAAAGGCTGGGCCACGGCGAAGGCCGGCTGGTGCTGGGCGAGGGCCTGGACGGCGAGGTGCGCTTCCAGTGGTTCGAGGACCGGGTGGCGGTGGCGCCGTTCCAGGTCCGCGTGGCGGACCCGGGGCTGACCGTGCGTCTGCGCGAGCCGGTGGAGGTGCCCCTGGCCGGGGAGGGCGAGGTGGCGCTGCCGCTGACCGCGGCCTACCAGGACGCCACCCTGACCACCACCGACAGCCGGGTCTATTGGCGGCCCAATGACATGCAGTGGCGGGGGGCCGTGGAGCTGGGCGGCCGCTGGCAGGGCTACCGGCTCAGCGGCGGTTGGCGCGGCGATGCCGGCCCCACCGGCGTGCACGGCGAGCCGGCCCGGGTGCGCCTGCGCGACGCTGACCTGGATGTTACCGCCAGGGTGCCGGTGGCCGGGGTGACGCCGCCGCACTGGCCGGTGACCGCCAGCCTGGAAGGCCGCTACCAGTCGATTCCCTTCAGCGCCAAAGCCGACGCCCGCCGGGACGGCGATACCTGGGCCGGCAACCTGTCCGGCCGTGGCGGGCCGCTGCCGGAACTGGACGGCGGCGTGTTGACCCTGAACGGGCGCTGGGACTACGCCGGGCAGCCCCGGCTGCTGGCCGGTGCCACCGTGGCCCTGTCCCGGGCGGTGCGCGAACGCCTGCTGATCCGGCCGGTCACCGCCCGCCTGACCACGCCGCTGGTGTTGGCGGAAGACGGCCTCCATGGCCGCCTGTCGCTGGATGCCGAGGGCCTGGTGGCGGAGCGCTGGACGCTGCCGCCGGTGACCGGCGAGGCGCGCCTGGACGGCGCCCGCTTCGGCGCCAACCTGCGGGTGCCCCAGTGGGACACCACCCTGAGCCTGGCCGGCCGGGCCCGGGGCACCGGTTACGCCGGCACCCTGAGCGGCGCCACGCCGCTGCGACCGGTGATGAGCCGGGGGCTGCCGATGAGCCTGCAGGGCGGCGAGCTATCCCTGGACGGCAACTGGCGCTGGGCCAATACCCTGACCCTGGACGGGCGTCTGCGCGGCCAGGACCTGGCTCTGGACTGGGGCAGCGTGCAGGCCCGCGACCTGGATCTGGAACTGGCCCTGGGCTGGGACGGCCAGCGCCCCAGCCTGGCCACGGTGACGCCGCTGACCCTGGCCCGGCTGGACGTGGGCGTGCCGATCACCGATATCCGCATGGACCTGGACAGCGATCTGTCCACCTGGACCGTGCGCCGGGTGCAGGCCAACACCCTGGGCGGCGAGATTCGCGCGCCGCGACTGACCTGGCCGTCGCCGGCCTGGCAGCCGGTGGTGCTGACGCGCATCGAGCTGGAACAGCTGGCCGCCCTGCAGGGCGACCCGGCGGTGGGCCTGTCCGGCCGGGTGGGGGGCTACATTCCCCTGCGGTTGCTGGCCGACAGCATCGCCGTGAACCAGGGCCGGCTCGCCAACGAGACGCCCCTGTCGCTGGTGATCCTGCCGTCCAGCGGCGCCCAGGCCATGGCAAAATCCAACCAGGCGGTGTCCATCGCCCTGGACGCGCTTAATCCTTTGCGCATCGACACCTTCCAGGCCACGGTGGATATGGCCGCCGATGGCTGGTTGGATGCCCGGGTCACCATTCGCGGTGAAAATCCGCAACGAAACGACCTTCCGGTGGTCTTTAATTACACACACCGGGAGAATGTGCTGGAGCTGTTGCGCAGTCTGCGCATCGGTGATCAGATCACCGATCAGGTCATGACGGAGTCGAAATGATGAAATCAGTGTGGCTGCTGTTGTCGCTCCTGCCCCTTGCCGCCTGCACCCCGCGGGTGGCGCTGGAGGCGCCCAAGGAGCCGATCACCATCAACCTCAATGTAAAGATCGATCATGAAATCCGCCTCAAGGTGGAAAAGGACATCGACCAGCTGTTCAGCGAAGACAGCGAGTTGTTCTGATGAGGAATTTGCGGAGAAAACCCATGACAAAGCTGCGTTATCTGTTGCTCGCCGCCGCCTTGCTGTTCTCCGGCACGGTGTTCGCGCTGGATCTGAACCAGGCCAAGAGCCAGGGGCTGGTGGGCGAACAGCCCAACGGTTATCTGGGTGTGGTCAAAGCCACGCCGGAAGCGGTGGAGCTGGTGTCGGACATCAACGACAAGCGCCGCGCCGCCTACGAGCGCATCGCCAAACAGAACGGCATCACCCTGGAGCAGGTGGCCAACCTGGCGGGCCAGAAAGCCATCGAGAAAACCCCCGGCGGTGAATATGTGAAAACCCCCACCGGCCAGTGGGTGGAGAAGTAAAAAAGGCGTGCCCCGATGTAGGAGCGACTTCAGTCGCGATAGTCGCGATGACAATGGCACCGGGGGTTGATCGCGGCTGAAGCCGCTCCTACGAGGCCCGCACGGATTTCCCGCCAACGGGCGACGAACCAAAAGAAAGGGCCCCGAGGGGCCCTTTCTTTTTTCTTGATGGCTTCTGTAGGGATGCGGATCAGTTCTTGAACTGCGGTTCCTTCCGTTCGCCTTCCACGATGATGTCGGCGCGGCGGTTTTTCTGGCGGCCCTCGGCGGTGTCGTTGGGCGCCACCGGACGGGTTTCACCGTAGCCCTTGGTGGTTACCCGGCTCTGGTCCACCTTGTACTCCTGGATCAACTGTTGCTTGACCGAGTCGGCGCGGCGCTCGGACAGACCCTGGTTGTAGGACTCGGAGCCGATGCTGTCGGTATGGCCTTCCACCCGGATACTGCCCTTGCCATCGCGGGCGTTTTCGGCGGCATCGCGCACTTCATTGCTGAACTGCCCGCGCACGTCGCTCTTGTCGAACTCGAAGTAGATGGTTTTAACGGTCTGCTCGTTCACGTTTTTGTAAATCTGGCAGCCGCGCTCATCCACCCGCGCATTGGGCGGGGTGTCCGGGCACGCATCGCGGTTATCCGGCACGCCGTCGTTGTCACTGTCGGCGACGGAGATTACCTGCTCCGGTTCGGTGGTGGCGGTGCGCCGGTGGTCTTCGGTTTCCCGGCCGCTGACCGCGAACATCAGGTTAAGGCCGGCGTACACCTGACCTTCCCAGTATTCCCGGTCGGTGCTGTAGGCGTGCCGGGTGCCCAGGTCGAGTAGCACATGCTTGAAGAAGGCGCGCTGAATACCGAATTCGACGCCGGCCATGGTCTCATCGTCGTCGTCGATTTTCTGCTCACCGGCGTTCAGACCCATGTAGGGTTCGAAGCCGAGGAAACTGGTGCCATCGAAGTGCCGGCGCAGGCTGGCGTAGTAGGTTTCCACGTCGGATTCCAGATCGGTGTACTTATGATCCACCGAATCGTTTTTGTCGTACCAGGCCTGAATCGACCACTTGGGGCTGAACCGCCAGCCAAGCTGGCCGCCGTACAGGGCGGAATCATCCAGGCCATCCACATCGCCGGTGACTTCGTTGTCGTAAAAGAAATAGCCGCTCGCATGGCCACCGATGTAGCCGTAACGATCCGGCACGTTTTCCGCCGCCTGGGCGGACACCGCGAACAGCAACGGCGAGACCACGGCGGCGGTCATGATGGACTTTTTCATGGCAAGCTCCTTTGCAAAAAATAGCGTCGTGAAGTCTTTTCTTCACGGCCATTATGAGCGCTTTCCCACGGTACAAACGTAAACAAACGGAAAAGCGGCGCGCCGGGTTACGTATCGCCACAAAAACCTTACATACCGATACCAAAGCCGCCGTTTTCAGGGCGGGTTCTTAGCTCGGCGAGGGTGGGGTGTCGGTGAGCCTTTGCGCCAGCCCGGAGGCGCGCCAGGTGCGGCGGCGGATGGCCTGGGCGAGCACCGATGGTGGGCCGTATTCCAGCAGGGTGAAAGCGCCCCGCGCCCGGGTCACGGCGGTGTAGATCAGTTCCCGGGTGAGCAGTGGCTGGGGCCGGTCCGGCAGCACCAGCAGCACATGGCCGAACTCCGACCCCTGGGATTTGTGCACGGTCATGGCGAACACCGTTTCCACCGTATCCAGCCGGCCCGGGGGCACCCATCGCACCCGGCCGTCCGGCAACTGGAACGCCACCCGCAGGCCATCCTCCGGCCGTTCCGGGTGGGGCAGGGTAAGGCCCACGTCGCCGTTCATCAGCCCCAGTTGATAGTCGTTGCGGGTCATCATCACCGGTCGGCCCGGATACCAGTCGTGCTCGCCGGCTAGGCCGTCCCGGCGCAGCCGGTCGGTGATCAGCCGGTTCAGCCGGTCCACGCCGAAGGGGCCGCCGCGCAGGCCGCTGAGCAGTTGCTGGCCGGTGAACCGGCGCAGCAGTTCCCGGGCATGCTGGTCGGCGTCGCCGGCGGGCCGGACGGCGGCCTCGGTGACCAGGGCGCGCAGGCCCTGGTGCGGATCGCCGGCGCCGTTGAGCAGCCGGGTGGCCAACTCCTCGGGCTCCTCGCCGGCCACCCGGGTGAGCCCGGCATGGCCGGCCTCGAACGCCCGCCGCACCGCCTCCGGGTCACCGGCGTTGATGGCGGCGGCCAGATCGCCGATGCCGGGGGCGTCCTTGAAGCGCCAGTTGCGGCGCAGCATGGCGGTTTGCTGGGCCAGCCCGCCGCCGTCGCCGGCCCAGGGGCTCAGGTCGGCGCCGCAGGTGGCGCGCAGGTATTCCAAGGTATCCGGCCGGTAGCGGCCGGCATCCGCTTCCCGGCACAGGTCGCCCATCACCGCGCCGGCCTCCACGCTGGCCAGCTGGTCCTTGTCGCCGAGCAAGATCAGCCGGCAGTGGGGCGGCAGGGCGTCCAGCAGGCTGGCCATCATGTCCATGTCGATCATGCTGGCCTCGTCCACCACCACCACGTCGGCGTGCAGCGGATTATGGCGATGGTGGCGGAAATGACGGCTGTCCGGCCGGCTGCCGAGCAGGCGGTGCAGGGTGCTGACCTCGGTGGGAATGGCGGCCCGCACGGCGTCATCCACCGGCAGGGCGGCCACCTGGTGGCCAATGGATTCGGTGAGCCGGGCGGCGGCCTTGCCGGTGGGCGCCGCCAGCCGGATGCGCAGCCGACGGGGCGCCGCCGGGTCGTTCAGGGCCAGGGTCTGCAGCAGCCCCAGCACCCGCACCACGGTGGTGGTCTTGCCGGTGCCCGGGCCGCCGGTGATCAGCGTCAGCGCGGCCCGGGCGGCCAGCGCGCAGGCCACCTTCTGCCAGTCGATCGGGTCCTGGTCGTCGGCGCCGGGGAACAGGGCGGCCAGGTGCGCCGCCAGCCGCTCCGGGTCCGGCGCGGCCGTGGGCGCCAGCCGCCCCCGTACCCGTTCCGCCACCGCTTTTTCCTGGGCCCAGTGCCGGCGCAGGTACAGGCGCCGGCCATCGAACACCAGGGGCGCGTTGTCATCGCCGGTCAGCGGGCTGCCGGCGAGCCGCGCCGGCCAGTCCGCCACCGCGTCGGGCAGCAGGCCGTCCAGGGCCGCCGGGCGGCCGGCGGGCCACAGCCGCGCTTCCAGTTCCGGTTCCTCCAGGTCCAGGCACAGATGGCCGGCGGCCAACTGGCCGCTGGTGAGCGCCGCCAGCAGCAGCGCCGCCGGTTCCGCCTCCGGCGCCTGGCGGTGCAGAAATTCCGCCACCGCCACGTCCAGGTCGCGGAGCAGGCCCTGCTCGCGCAGGGCCGCCAGGGCATCGCGCCAGGCCGGCGCGGTGAACAGATCAGTTTGCATCGCCGTCTCCGGGTACGAACAGGCGGTCCAGGGCCAGGATCAGCTCGGTGGCGGGCCGGTCGAACACCGCGCCGGCCCGGGGGCCCTCCAGGCCACGCAGAAACACATACACGGCGCCGCCCAGGTGCCGGTCGGGCTGGTAGTTTTGGCCCAGCCGCGCACCCAGCAGGCGGTGCAGCGCAAGCAGATAGAGGGCGTATTGCACCTCGTAGCGGCTTTCCAGAATCGCCTCGGTCATGGCCTGCTCGGTATAGGCCCTGTGATCCGGGCCCAGCCAGTTGGATTTGTAGTCGAGCACGTAATAGCGCCCCTGGTGTTCGAACACCAGATCGATAAAGCCCTTGAGCATGCCGTTGAGGGTGTCCGCCGCCAGCCGCGGCCGTGGCCGCCCCGGGGCGATGTGTTCGCGGATCAAGGCGTCCAGGGCCTCCACCGACACCCGCCGGGCCGGGAACAGAAACTCCAGCTCCGGCACCGCCGTGTCCAGGCCGTCCAGGGCCACCGCCGTGCCCCCCAAGTCGAAGGGGGTGGTCAGCGCCCGGCGCCACCAGCCCCGCAGCAGGGCGTCGTGGTCCTGCCAGTGGCGGGCGGCCAGGGTTTCGCTGACGCGCTGGTCCAGCTCGTCCGGGTGGGCCAGGGTGTGGGCGAAGCCGTCGCGGCCGGCCTGTTCCAGCAGGTCGTGGAGCAGCAGGCCGGGCAGGGCGCCCCGGGGAAAGGCGTGGATGCCCTCCGGCTCGATGTCCTCGGCGGTGGCCAGGGGGCCGGCGCTGTCCTGTTCGGTGAGCTGGTCGCCGCGCGGGTCGGACGGTGCCAGGGCCTGGTCGTCCACCTGTTTCAGGGCACTGTAGCTGGCGATCCACCAGCTTTCCGCCTGGCGGCCGGGGAACTCGGCGGCGCCGCGCCAGTGGCGCGGGCGCTGGTCCGGGTGGTGCACTTCGCCATGGTCCGCCGGCGGTGGCTGGATGCGGATCGCCTCGCCGGCCAGTGGCGCCAGGGCGGCACTCAGGCCGTCGTCGGCCACGCCCTCGGCGCCGAACAGCAGGCGGCCCAGGGCGCTGTCCGGCAATTGATTGCGCTTGCCGTTGCCGCGCTTCACCGGCGATACGCCCAGCCAGCATTGGTACTGGGCGCGGGTCAGGCCCACGTACAGCAGCCGCATGTCCTCGGCGAGCCGCTCCCGGTCGGCCAGGGCCACCGCCTCCCGGTCCGGCTCCAGGTCGATCACACGCTGGCCGTCGCGGTGGTAGAGCAGCGGCGGGGTGTTGCCGTCCACCGGCTGGAAGGCGCAGGGGAACGGCAGGAACACCAGCGGGTATTCCAGGCCCTTGGATTTGTGCAGGGTGATCACCCGCACCCGGTCGTCGTCGCTTTCCAGGCGCAGCACCGCCTCGTCGCCCTGGCCGCCGTCTTCCAGGGTCTCGCTGAGATGGCGCAGCAGCGCCTGCTCGCCGTCCAGGTGGCCGGCGGCCTGCTGCAGCAGCTCCGCCAGGTGCAGCAGGTTGGTGAGCGAACGCTCTCCCTGCAGGCTGCGGCTCAGACGTTCCGGCACCTGGAAGTCCAGCAGCAGGGTGCGCAGCATGGGCAGCACGCCTTGGAGTTGCCACTGCCGCTTGTAGCCGTGGAAGCGCTCGATCATGGCTTCCCAGCGGCGCTCGTCCCGGTTGAGCGTATCCAGTTCCGCATAGGGCAGCGCCAGGGTGGCGCAGGCCAGGGCGCTGCGCACCCGGGCGTCCGCCTCCGGGGCGGCGCAGGCATCCAGCAGGCGCAGCAGGTCGGTGGCTTCGGCGGTGGCGTACACCGAGTCCCGGTCCGACAGGTAGACACTGCGCACGTTGCGCCGCGCGAGGGCGTCGCGGATCGCCGCCGCCTCGGTGCGGTTGCGCACCAGCACGGCGATGTGTTCGGAACGCAGCGGGCGCCAGTCCGCCGCCGCGCGAAATCCGGTGCGGCCGGCACTGGCGCCGTTGAGCAGCCGGGCGATTTCGCCGGCGCAGTATTGCGCCTGGCGCTGGCGGTAGGCGCCGCTGCTCACCGGCGCCGGCTCGTCCTCCACCCACAGCACCGCGCCGGAGCTGGGCTGGCCGTCGATTTCCAGGGTGTCCGGGCGCCCCTTGGCGGTGACCCCTTCAAAGCGGATCGCGCCGTCCATCAGGAACACATCCCCGGACCAGGCCTCGCCGTGTTCGAACAGCTGGTTCACCGCCGCCACCATGGCCTTGGCGGAGCGGAAGTTGCGGCCCAGGGTGTGCTGGCTTTCGGTGGCGTCCCGGGCGCGCAGATAGGTGTGCACGTCGGCGCCCCGGAACGCATAGATCGCCTGTTTGGGGTCGCCGATCATGAACCAGCCGATGTCCGGCTGGCCGGCGTAGAGGGCGGCGAAGATGCCGTACTGCACCGGGTCGGTGTCCTGGAACTCATCGATCAGCGCCACCGGAAACTGCTCGCGGATCACCCGCGCCAGCCGGGGCCCGTTGGCGGTATCGGCCAGGGCATCGCGCAGCCGGGTCAGCATGTCGTCGAAGCCCATGGTGGCGGTCTGCCGGCGCATCATCGCCACCCGCCGCTCGATCCAGGCGGCGGCGTGGCGCAGCAGGGCGGTGCGCGGTAGCGCGTTGTCCTCGCGGCTTTCCAGCACCCGCTGCAGGGCGTCCAGGCAGGCCAGCGGCGGACGCTGATCCAGGGCTTTCTTGTTGAGCCGCAGCCCGCCGCTGGAAAAATTACCAAGCGCTTTGACCGCGTCCTTGCCGGTGGCCGGGAAACCGTCCGCGTAGGCCGCCAGTTGGTCGAGCATGGCCGGCACCTTGTCTTTTTTGTAGGTGCCGCCGTGCAGCCAGCCCTGCTCCAGGGCCTCGTCCACCCAGGCGCGCAGCGCCGGCAGCTCCGCCGCCAGGGCCTCCCGGGCGTGCTGCTCCAGTGCCTGCTGGGGGCCCACCGTATCGAGCCACAGGGTCACCGCTTCCGGCAGCGCCGGGTCGGCCTGGACATGGCCGATCAGTGGCCGGGCGGCGGCCAGTAACGCCTCCGGGCCGTCCAGCCCGGCGCCGCGCAAGCCGTCGGCGGCGGCCGCCGGAAACCGGCGGATCACGGTGCGCCAGTAATCGCAGGCGGCCTGGAACTGCTCCTCGCCGGCGTCCTCGTTGAGCTCCAGGTTGAACAGGCTGCCGGAGTCGAAGGCGTGCTGCTTGAGCATGCGGTTGCAGAAACCGTGGATGGTGTGGATGGCGGCCTCGTCCATCCACTGGGCGGCGGCGTCCAGGCGCTGGGCGGCGGCCCGGCGTTCCCCGTCGTCCGGGTAGTCGGCCAGCAATCCTTCGAGAATCACATCGCCGCCGGTGGTGCCGTCGGTGAACACCCGCGCCGCCTGGGCCAGCCGGTCGCGGATACGCTGGCGCAGCTCCTCGGTGGCCGCCTCGGTAAAGGTCACCACCAGGATTTCCGGCGGCAGCAGCGGCCGGGGAAAGCCGCGCTCCGCGCCGCCGTGGCCGAGCACCAGCCGCAGGTAGAGCGCCGCCAGGGTGTAGGTCTTGCCGGTGCCGGCGCTGGCCTCGATCAGCCGGGTGCCGTGCAGTGGAAACGCCAGGGGCAGAGGCAGATCGCTCATGAGCTTTCTCCCGGGCGCAGCCATTCCACATGCTCGAACAGCGGGCCGTAAAGGCGGTGGGCCCAGGCCGCCAGGGCCGGGCCGCCGTGCGGGTCGTCGGCCACCGCCAGCAGTGTTTCGAAATCCGGCCAGGCGCGGCCCAGGGCGGCGTCGCGGTCCACTTCGCCGGGCCGGTTGAAGCCGGATTCGAAGACGGCGCGGGCGTCCCGTTCCTGTTGCTCCCGGGGCTCGCCGCCGAGCCAGGCGAAGCCGGTGTCGCAGGCCAGCGGCAGCGGTTGGCACAGCCCCTCCCGCCAGCCCCGCGCCAGGGCTTCCAGGTGGGCGCGGGCGGTGTCCGGCGCCAGCGGCGCCAGGCGCGCGGCCACGTCCTGGGCGATCAGTTCGGTGGTCAGCGCCAGACCGTCGGCGCAGGCCAGCAGATGCACCGCCCAGGGCGTGCACAGTTTGCGCCAGCGCTGGTGGAGACCGCCGGTCACCAGCAGCAGCCGGCGCGGCCCGCGGGCGTCGTCGAGCAGATCGGTGAGCCAGTCTTCCAGCGTCAGGCCGTCCAGGGTCAGGCTCACTTCCCGCTGGGGCAGGGTGCCGGAGCAACTGGCCAGGGCCTGGAAATAGGCGCGCAATGGCCGTTTCAACGGCAGGGTCAGGGCGTCCCGGTTGAAGTCGGTGAACGGCGCCAGCGGCAGGGCGCCGCCGCCGGCCAGGTGGTTCAGGGTGTCGGCCAGGGCGTCGTCAAAGCCGTCGCCGCCGGCGCGGCGTCCGGCTTCCAGAAGCTGGTCCTGCAGTTGCCAACGGCGCAGGCCGGACAGCACGAACGGTTCGGTGTCTTCCAGCCCGTGGTCGTTCCGCTCCAGATTGGCCTTGAGCCGTTCGCGGAAAAAATGCGCCACCGGCTGTTTGAGAAAACGGCCCAGCCCTTCCGCATTGACCGGCTCCACGGCCTCCGGCGGCGGCAGCGGTGCCGCCGGGGAGGGATCATCGAGCGCCCGCCGTGGCTGGTGCAGCGGTTCCCATTCGGCGGCGTAGGTGGGCGGCACCGGGTGCGCCGGCGGTTCCCCGTTAGCGTCTTCGTCCAGGTGGAAATAGCGGCCACTGAACGGCTGCAGCGGATGGGTCACGGTCAGGTGGTCGGAGAACGGCCGCCGGTCCGGCGCCGTCCAGCGCTGGTCGATGTGGTCGAGCAACTGGGCCACCAGCACCGACGGCGGCCGCTCGCTGTTGTCCCGGGCGTGGCGGCCGCTCCAACTGATATAGAGGCTGTCCCGGGCACTGAGCAGGGCTTCCAGGAACAGGTAGCGGTCGTCCTCCCGGCGCGAGCGGTCCCCGGGGCGGTACAGGCTGAGCCGGCGACCGTCGTCGCCGGGGGCGCCCCAGTGACGCATCAGGTCGAAGTCCATGGGCTGTTGCTGGCGGGGGTAATCGCCGTCCTTCATGCCCAGCAGGCACACGTGGCGGAACGGAATGGCGCGCATCGGCATCAGGGTGCAGAAGTTGATGCGCCCGGCCATGAAGCGTTGCGCCAGGCTTTCCGCGTTGAGGGCGTCGAGCAGCGGCCGGCGCGCCACGGTGAGCGGCAGGGACTGGTCGAAGACGGCCTGTTCGCAGGCGTTCAGCCAGTCGTTGAGGGCGTCGCGCAGACCGGCGTCCAGGGCCTGGTCCTCGGTGTCCTCCGGGTCGAACAGGTCATCCAGCAGCGCGCCGAAGCGTTGCCGCCAGCCCGGCGGCGGCGCTGGTTCGCGTAACGCCTGCCAGTGCCGGTCCAGGGTATCCAACAGCCGCGCCAGCCGGCCCGCCGGCTCGGCGCCCAGGCCGGCCACTTCGTCCAGCGGCTCGATCTGGCGCCAGGCCGGGCCGTCGCCGATCAGGTAGCCGGCCAACATGCGGCGCAGACCGAACGCCCAGCTGTTTTGTTCGAAGCCGGGCAAGTCCAGGCTGGCCCGTTGGCGCTGGTGCAGGCCCCAGCGGATATTGGCCTGCTCGATCCAGCGGCTCAGTGCCGGCAGGGCACTCTCGGCGATGCCGAAGCGGCGGCGCAGCGCCGGCACATCCAGCAGATCGAGAATATCGGCGGCGGTGAAGCGCCACTGCGGCAGGTGCAGCAGGGCTTCCACCGCCCGGGCCATGGGCGAGGCGGCGCCGGCGCTGCGGTCACTGAGGGTGTAGGGCAGGTAGCGTTTGTCGTCGCGGTCGAGGCGGCCGAACACCGCGTCGATGTGCGGCGCGTAGCTCTCGATGTCCGGCACCATCACGATCACGTCCCGGGGGCGCAGGCCGGGGTCGGCGGCGAAGCGCGCCAGCAGGGCATCGTGGAGAATCTCCACCTCCCGTTGCGGGCCGTGGGCCACGGCGAAGCTCAGGGACCGGTCCGGTATGGCGTCCGGCGGCGTGGCCGGCGGCGGGCGCAGCTGCAGAATGTCCCGTTGCAATGTTTGCAGCAGGGTGTCGGCGGGCGGGTTGCTGTCGAACAGGTCGATCTGCTCGAAGGCGCTCTGGTAATCCGCCGGGTCGTCGTGGTCGTAGAGCAGGCCGATAAAGTCCCGGCCCTGCTTGCCCCAGGCGGCCAGCAGCGGGTGCACCGGGTTGTCCGGCGGCGTGATCAGGTGGCGGCGGCGGTGGTCCAGTTGCCGGCGCAGCAGGTCCCGGTCCTCGACGATGTCGGCCCAGTACATTTCGCAGGGGTTCTGCACCAGCATCAGCACCTGGCAGTGCCGGCTGATGGCGGCCAGTGCTTCCAGGGACTGCTGGGGCAGGGCGCTGATGCCGAACACCAGCAACCGTTGCGGCAGCCCCTCCGGCGGCGGGCCGTCCGCCAGGGCGGCCAGGAAGGCTTCATGAATCGCCGCCCGGCTGAGCCCCCGCCGGTCCGCCGGCAGGTCCTCCAGCAGCGCCCGCCACAGGGCCGGCTGCCACTGTTGCCCCGGTGGCATGGCAAGCGCGTCGCGGCGGTCCGGGGCGCGCCGCAGCCGGTCGTCGCCCTGTTCCCAGTCGGCCAGCCAGTCCGCCCGGTACACCTGGTAGGCATCGAACAGATCCGCCAGCCGCTCGGCCAGTTGATGGCGCTTGCGGTTATCGCCGTCGTCGTCAAGAAAGTGGCGCAGCGGCTCGAAGGCGTCCCGGTCCAGCAAGGTGGGCAGCAGCCGGTACAGCCGCCATAGCAGCCGCGACTTGTCGAACGGCGAGGTGCGGGGCACCCGCTCCGCGCCCAGCACGGCGCGATAGGCACTCCACAGAAAACGGGCCGGCATCTGGAAACTGAAGCCGGCGGCGATGCCCAGGGCGTCCGGTTCGGCCAGGTTCAGCTTCAGCCACTGGGCCATGCCGTTGGATTGCACCAGTACGGTTTCCTCCGCCAGCGGCGGCAATGGATGGCGTCGCAACCAGCCGGCCACCACCTCGGTAAGTGTTTCCAGCCGATTGCCGTGCAGCACCATGAAACCGTTTTGCATTGTTCCCCCGGAACGGATGATTGAGCGGCCCTCATTCTACACGCGCAGGGCCGAAGTAGAGGCTAGGAATAAAGGATGAGTCTTTGCTTGATGAAAAAATATGTGTTTTGCGATTTTTGAACAAAAACAAAAATAAAGTTACGCAAAAAGTATAGAAGGCGTTGATTGCGTAACGATCTGGTGAGAGGCTTGGCACCTTGTGGTTGTGGGCTGTTCCACAATTTTGGGAAATAAAAAACTTTTACTAATCGCTGCATGGCATTGACCGGTTTTTTCCGGGAAACGTTTTCAGGCAGAGTAAGGCGCGTAGTTGGCGGCCACCTAGGGGGCACCGCGGAATCGCGGAGGCGGGCGGCAAGCCCGTTGGCCAGGCAACTCTCTCACTGAATGAAACAGGACGGTAACGGTGGCGTGTCGCGCTCATCGACGGCGTCCTCGTATCAGTATGCCAGGCATCGCGATCCTGACCGGATGCCGCTATGGATAACCTCGACTTTCAAGCGCTTGAACCTCGCCTGTTGCTGGACGCGGCGGCGGCGATCACCCTCGACAGCGCCCAGGTGGACACCTCCCCCGACGGCCAGAGCGCCAGCCATCCGGTTTCCGAAGACACCAGCTTTTCGTTGGACGGGGTCAGCGTTTCCGACGGCGGCGGCACCGACCAGAACAACGACGGTGAGCCGGATCCGGACCATTACAGCCTTGATCTGACGCTTAACGAAGACGCCCTGCAGGCCGGTACCTACTTTACCCAGGACGGCCAGGACCGGCAGTCGATCACGCTCACCGGCACCAAGGCGGAAATCAACGCCGCCCTGGCCGGCATCACCGTGACGCCCGGCGAAAACTACACCGGCGACCTGAGTGTGTCCCTGGTGCTCAGCGAAAACGGCGTGCAGCGCGATACCGCCACCTACGACGCGCCGATCTCGCCGGTCAACGATGCCCCCACCTTTGACGTGGGCGACCTGCACGCCGACGAGGGCGGCAGTCTCACCTTCACCCTGGAGAACCTGGGCCTCAGCGACCCGGATATCGACAGTGGTGACCAGACTCTGGACCAGTTGATCCTGCAGATCGATTCCCTGCCGGAGCACGGCACCCTGCGGCTCAACGGCGCCATCCTGACGGAAGGCTCCACCTTCGACGCCACCCAACTGGGCAATCTGGTCTACACCCACGATGGCGTGGACGTGGCCCCCGGCGACGTGGACGGCTTCAACATCACCGTGTTCGACGGTGCCGGCGCGTCCACTTCCAAAGCGCTGACCGTGACCCTGGACCCGGTTAACCAGGCGCCTTCCATTGAAGGCAACCCGAGCCAGTACGAAGGCGAGACCACCGATCTTGGACTCACCTACGAAGACCGGGAATCCGGCCATGACGACGCCCCCGGCAACGTCACCATCGAAGTGGACGACACCGCCGGTCTTAACGGTCGCGGCCAGTTGTTCCTCGACCTCAACGACAATGGTCAGGTCGACCTGGGCGAAGCGCTCAGCGATGGTGACACCTTCACCGCGGACCAGTTGCAGTGGTTGTCGTTCGCCCACGACGGTAACGAGCCCGGCGCGGTGGCGCCGCGCTTCACCCTGCGGGTGACCGACAACGGCGGCGGCGAAGGCCCGGACGGTGCGCTGACCAGCGAACGTCAGGTGGACATCCACATCCTCCAGAACAACGACGACCCGACGCTGACCCCCACCACCACGCCGCTGGACGCCAGCGACACCCATGTGGTGGTGTTCGACAGCAGCATGCTCGACGCCCAGGACCCGGACAGCAATGATGGCCAGCTGGTGTACTCGCTCACCGGCCTGCCGGATTACGGCCAGATTCAGGTCAATATCGGCGGCGAGGGCAGCCCGCACTGGGTGGCGCTGACCCTGGGCGGCACCTTCTCCCAGGCGGACATCAACGCCGGGCTGGTGCGTTACGTTCAGACCAGCCGCCCGGCGGAGGGGGTGAGCCAGGACACCGGCCTGCGCTTCCAGCTGCGCGATTCCGAGTACAAGGGCTTCGACAATGCCGGTGATCCGGGCCAGTGGCGCGACGGCGCCGGTGACCCGCAAACCGGCACCCTGACCTTCGATCTGGATACGGTGTTCGATGGCGAGGGCGGCGGCCCGGGCGAGGGCGCGGACCCGCTGCCCACGGTCACCGTTGACGCGGTCAACAATACCGGCGCCGCCGGCTTCGACGAAGGCGGCAGCACCACCCTCACCAGCGACCAGCTCAACTACCTGCTGCAGGCCGGTGACTATACGATTCCCGGCGAGCGCATCACCTACACCCTGACCCAGACGCCGGCCAACGGCCAGCTGATGCTGGATGGCGTGGTGCTGGGCATGTACGACAGCTTTACCCAGGCCGACGTGGAAGCGGGCCGGGTCACCTTCCAGCACGACGGCGGCGAGGATCACCAGAGCGGCTTCAACTTCATCGTCACCGATGGCGGCGCTTTCAGCGACACCGGCCGCTTCACCCTGGATTCCACCCCCATCAATGACCCGCCGGTGGCCGGCGACAGCGAGCGGTTGATCTCCGAGGCCACCGACACCAATGACGGCATCGTCAGCCTGGGCCCGAACGATGTGATCATGTCCGATCCGGACGGCTCCAGCGACGTGACCCCGGGCGGCGCCCAGGACCCCAACGATGAGGCCGGCGCGGACCCGCTGTGGTTCCAGATCACTTCACTGCCGGAGGCCGGCACCCTGCAGCGCTGGACCGGCTCCGAATGGGTGGACGTGACCCTGGACGGCGCCTGGTATTCCCAGGACCTGCTGACCACCGCCTCCGATGGCACCGGCAGCGGCCTGCGCTATGTGAATGACGGCGGCGAAGGACAGACCAGCGATGCCTTCCAGTTCGTGGTCCGTGACGACCTGGGCGCCCCCACCGACGCCCTGCAGCCGGACACCAGTGCCGACGCACCCACCGCCGGCCATGTCTCCGAGGCCGGCACCGTGGGCTTCGAGATCGCGCCGCTCAACGACGCACCGATCATCAATGCCCAGCCCGGCAGCGGTGAGGCCGGCCCGCCGGCCAACGAAGTGCTGAACGTGGGCGAGGGCGGCGAGGCGGTGATCGGCAATGATCGCCTGTCCGCCTACGACAGCGACAACAGCACCCGGCAGAATACCTTCCGCGTCACCGAGAACGTGGAAAACGGCAAGCTGATGCTCAATGGCAAGGTGCTGTCCGTGGGTGGCACCTTCACCCAGGCCGACATCGACGCCGGCCGGGTCAGCTATCAGCACGACGGCTCGGAAAACCACGCGGACAGCTTCAAATTCGTGGTCAGCGACGGCCCGAAAACCTCCGCCGAAGGCACCTTCGAGATCCTGGTCGATGCCCGCAACGACGCGCCCACCGTGGAGGCCACGCCGCCCTCGGACAACCTGGTGTCCGGCTCGCCCCTGGACCTGGGCGGTGTGTTCACCATCGGCGACGCGGATCTCACCGACCTGGGCGATGGCGAGACCGACTACATCACCGTGGACCTGCGCATTCTGGACGCCAGCGGCGATCCGGTGGACGGCGCCGACGCGCTGCTGCGCGCCACCCTGGACGGCACCACGCTGAGCGGCGCCGAGCTGCAGCTTAGCGGCACCCTGGCGGAGGTACGCGCGGCGCTTGCCACGCTCAGCGTGGAAATCACCGGCGACCTCAACCAGCGGCTCACCGTGGAGGCGGTGGTGGATGACCGGCTCGCCGGCGGTGGCGCCAACGGCGGCCCGGCCAACGAGGACGGCACGCCGATCTCCGAGGCCAACAACACCGACCGGGCCAGCATCGAACTGATCGCGTCCACCAGCAACGACGCGCCGGTGGGGACGCTGCCGGATCAGACCTTCACCGAGGACACCCCCGGCCTGCTGCAGGGGCTCGACCTCAGTGATGTGGATGCCTTCGACGAAGACCTGACGGTGGTGATCAACGTGGGTGCCGGCGCCCTTGGCGTGGCCAATGCCGGCGGTCTCACCGTGAGCGGCGCCGGCACCGGCCAACTGACCCTCACCGGTCGTCTGGACACCCTGCGCACCGCCCTGGACAACATCACCTACACCCCGGCGGCCAACGACAACGGCACCACCACCCTGACGATGCAGGTCACCGACAGCGACCTGCACGGCACCGGCACCGCCCTCAGCGACAGCAAGTCCGCCACCCTCACCATCGAGGCGGTCAACGACAAACCCTCGCTGACCGTGCCCGGCACCCAGACCTTCGACGACGACGGCAGCGGCTCCATTGCCATTGGCGGCGTCAGCGTGGCGGATAACGCGGACAGCGGTCAGGACGTTTTCAACGATTATCAGTCGGTGACCGTGGAAGTCCTCAGCGGTGCCAATGACGCCGCCGGGCTGGTGTCCATCGGTGGCGGCACCGGCTCCACCTCCCTGACCCTGACCGGTACCCTGGCGGACATCAACGCCCAGCTCGCCGACCTGACCTTCACCCCGGGCGACAGCAACGCGGACGGCACCGCGCGTCTGAAAATCACCTTTGACGACAAGGGCAACGGTGATCAGAACAAGGACCCGGCCAACAACGAAACCGTCTCCAAGGTGGTGCGCGTCAATATCAGCGGCACCAACGATGCGCCGGTGGTCAGCGGCCCCGGCGACACAGGCGACTCCGTGACGGTGCCCGAGGACGGCAGCCTGAATCTGTCTGGCTACGGCGTGGCCGATGCGGACGACTTCGGCGGCTCCGGCATGAGCATCACGCTCACCGTCACCCACGGCACCTTCGACACCGATCTGGGCACGCTCAGCGACGGCGGTCGCACCCTGACGCTGACCGGCGCCACCAAAGCCCAGCTCAACGCGCTGCTGGACCAGGCCCGTTACCAGCCGGACAGCAACTACTACGGTGCCGACACCCTCACCATCACCGTCAATGACGGCGGCAACACCGGTACCGGCGGCGCCCTGCAGGACAGCATCACGGTGAACCTGGACGTGACGCCGGTGAACGACCGTCCGGTGGCCGACGGTGACACGGTCACCCTGACGCCCACCGATGAAGACGGTAACGGCGGCAGCGGCCAGACCCTGGGCGATCTGCTCGGCGATCAATACAGCGACCAGACCGACGACCAGACCGACGAAAACGGCGGCAGTGCCGCCAGCGAGGAAACCGCGCTCAGCTTTATCGCCATCACCGGCAACGACGCCAACACCGATCAGGGCGTCTGGCAGATTCAAATCGACGGCGACTGGGTGGACGTGTCCACCGCGCTCAGCGACAGCAGCGCACTGATCGTCACCGCCGACACCCTGGTGCGCTTCAAGCCGGCCTCGGATTTCAACGGCCAGCCCGGCGGCCTCACCGTGCGTCTGGGCGACAACAGCCAGCCCAGCCTGACCACCAGCAGCAACGGTGCCGACACCTTCAACCTGACCCAGAACGGCGATCTGGGCGAACAGACCGGTGTCTGGTCCGACACCGCCACCGCCGTGGAAGCGAGCATCACCGCCATCAATGACGCGCCCACCACGCCGACCAGCGGTGTGTCGTTGCAGGACATCAATGAGGACTCTTCCGGCAACGGCGACACCGTCGCCAACCTGGCCGGCGGCAACTTCAACGACGGCACCGACGACCAGACCGAGGTGGCGGAGAGCGGCGGCAGCAGCGCCGACGATTTCGGCGGCATCGCCATCATCGACAATCCGTCGGAGGCCAATCAGGGCCGCTGGCAATACAACACCGGCAGCGGCTGGGTGGACGTACCCTCGGATGTTTCGGTGGACAACGCCCTGGTGCTGGGCCCGGACAGCCGCGTGCGCTTCCTGCCGGCGGCGGACTACCACGGCACCCCGGACGGCCTGACCTACGTGGTGGCCGAGGTTGACGCCAGCGGCGACAGCCAGGCCGCCAACGCCGGCCAGCGCGCGGACGTGACCTTCGACGCCACCGGCATCTGGTCCGACAGCGACGACGCGGTGACCCTGGGCATCACGGTCAAGCCGATCAACGATGCGCCGGTGCTGGGCGCCGACCTGCCCGGCGAAGTGGTGGTGGTGGAGAACGAGGGCCTGGACACCGGCAGTGAACAGAAACCGCTGGTGGACGCTGGCACCGTGACCCTGAGTGACGTGGACGGCAACGACTTCGGCGGCGGTACCATTACCGTCACCCTGGACGATGCCACCGCCGCCGATGTGTTCTCCCTGGTGGACGACGAAGCCGCGGGCATCGCCTCCGTGGACAGCGGCAACGGCAGCCTCACCATTCATCTGGCGGAGGGCGCCACCGCCGCCCAGGTCACCGCGCTGATTGAATCGCTGCGCTACGAAAACACCAGCGACGCCCCGGACACCAGCAGCCGGGATTACCGCATCGTGGTCAACGACGGCAACAACAACGATGAGGCCGGCGGCCCCGAGGCACTGAACAGCAACACCCTCACCGGCAGTCTGCGGGCGGTGAACACCAACGACCTGCCGCAGGCGGTCAACGACCAGAAAACCACCACGGAGAACAGCACCACCAACGGCAACGTGCTGACCAACGACACGGATCCGGATGGTGACACCCTTACGGTCAGCCAGGTCGGTGGTGACGAGGACAACGTGGGCGAGGCGGTGGACGGCGGCAACGGCGGCCGGTTCACCATCAACGAGGACGGCAGCTATACGTTCGACCCGGACGGCGACTTCGACGACCTGGCGACCGGCGAAAGCCGCACCACCTCCATCCAGTACCAGGTCAGCGACGGCAACGGTGGCACCGACACCGCCACGCTGACGATTACCGTCAACGGCGTCAACGACGCGCCCACGGTGGTCACCGGCAATGTGCCGGAGGCACAAAGCAACGACGACAGCGATGTCATCTATTCCATGGACGTGTCCGGCGCCTTCACCGATGTGGACGGCTCCGACACCCTGACCTACAGCGCCGAGGGCCTGCCGCCGGGGTTGAGCATCAACACCAGCACCGGCGTGATCACCGGCACCATCGACAAGGCCGCCTCCCAGGGCGGTACTGACGGTACCTACAGCGTCACCGTGACCGCCAAGGATGGCCATGGCGGCACGGTGGACATGAACTTCAACTGGACCATCAGTAACCCGGCACCGGATGCGGTCAATGACACCGGCGCCACCACCGAGAACAGCACCACCAATGGCAATGTGCTGACCAACGACAGCGACCCGGACGGCGATCAGCTGACGGTGAGCGAAGTGAATGGTGAGGCCACGGAGGTGGGCGAGGCGGTGGACGGCAGCCACGGTGGCCAGTTCACCATCAACGAGGACGGCAGCTACAGCTTCGACCCGGACGGCGACTTCGAGGATCTGGGGGTGGGCGAGAGCCGCACCACCTCCATCCAGTACCAGGTCAGCGATGGTGAAGGTGGCTTCGACACCGCCACGCTGACCATCACCGTTAACGGGGTGAACGACGCGCCGGTGGCCGTGGACGATACCGGCGGCACCGATCAGAACACCGGCACCACCGGCGACGTGCTGCCCAACGACACTGACGTGGAAGGCGACGACCTGACGGTGAGCGCGGTGAACGGCGAGGCCACGGATGTGGGCGAGACCGTGGACGGCGACAACGGCGGTGAGTTCACCATCAATGAGGACGGCAGCTACAGCTTCGACCCGAATGGCGACTTCGATGACCTGGCGGACGGTGAGACCCGCACCACCTCCATCGACTACCAGGTCAGCGATGGTAAAGGCGGCTTCGACACCGCCACGCTGACCATCACCGTTACCGGCGTGAACGACGCCCCGACGGTGGTCACCGGTGAGGTACCGGCCGACCAGAGCAACGACGACCACGACACCATCACCCCGCTGGACGTGTCCGGCGCCTTTACCGATGTGGACGGCTCCGACACGCTCACCTACAGCGCCACCGGCCTGCCGCAGGGGCTGACCATTGACGCCACCACCGGGGTGATCAGCGGCACCATCGACAAGGCCGCCTCCCAGGGCGGCACCGACGGCACCTATACCGTGACCGTCACCGCCAAGGACGGCCATGGCGGCACGGTGAACATGAGCTTCGACTGGACCGTCAGCAACCCGGAGCCGAAAGCGACCAATGACACCGGCGCCACCACCGAGAACAGCACCACCAATGGCAATGTGCTGACCAACGACAGCGACCCGGACGGCGACGCTCTCACGGTCAGCGAAGTGAATGGTGAGGCCACGGATGTGGGCCAGGCGGTGGACGGTGACAACGGCGGTGAGTTCACCATCAATGAGGACGGCAGCTACAGCTTCGACCCGAATGGCGACTTCGATGACCTGGCGGACGGTGAGACCCGCACCACCTCTATTGAGTACCAGGTCAGCGACGGCGAAGGCGGCTTCGACACCGCCACGCTGAAAATCACCGTTACCGGTGTCAACGACGCCCCGACGGTGGTCACGGCTGACGTACCGAACGACCAGAACAACGCCGACCACGACACCATCAGTCCGTTGAATGTGTCCGGCGCCTTTACCGATGTGGACAGCTCCGACACCCTGACCTACAGCGCCACCGGCCTGCCGGCGGGGCTGACCATTGACGCCGCCACCGGGGTGATCAGCGGCACCATCGACAAGGCCGCCTCCCAGGGCGGCACCGACGGCACCTATACCGTGACCGTCACCGCCTCTGACGGCAACGCCTCGGCGAACATGAGCTTCGACTGGACCGTCAGCAACCCGGAGCCGAAAGCGGTCAATGACACCGGCGCCACCACCGAGAACAGCACCACCAATGGCAATGTGCTGACCAACGACAGCGACCCGGACGGCGACGCTCTCACGGTCAGCGAAGTGAATGGCGAGGCCACGGAAGTGGGCCAGGCGGTGGACGGTGACAACGGTGGCCGGTTCACCATCAACGAGGACGGCAGCTACAGCTTCGACCCGAATGGCGACTTCGATGACCTGGCGGACGGTGAGACCCGCACCACCTCCATTGAGTACCAGGTCAGCGACGGCGAAGGCGGCTTCGACACCGCCACGCTGAAAATCACCGTGACCGGTGTTAATGACGCCCCGACGGTGATCACGGCTGACGTGCCGAACGACCAGAACAACGCCGACCACGACACCATCAGTCCGTTGAATGTGTCCGGCGCCTTCACCGATGTGGACAGCTCCGACACCCTGACGTACAGCGCCACCGGCCTGCCGGCGGGGCTGACCATTGACGCCGCCACCGGGGTGATCAGCGGCACCATCGACAAGGCTGCCTCCCAGGGCGGCACCGACGGCACCTATACCGTGACCGTCACCGCCTCCGATGGCAGCGCCTCGGCGAACATGAGCTTCGACTGGACCGTCAGCAACCCGGAGCCGAAAGCGGTCAATGACTCCGGCGCCACCACCGAGAACAGCACCACCAGCGGTAATGTGCTAACCAACGACAGCGACCCGGACGGCGACGCTCTCACGGTCAGCGAAGTGAATGGTGAGGCCACGGAGGTGGGCCAGGCGGTGGACGGTGACAACGGTGGCCGGTTCACCCTGAACCAGGACGGCAGCTACAGCTTCGACCCCGACGGTGACTTCGATGACCTGGCGGTGGGCGAGACCCGCACCACCTCCATCGACTATCAGGTCAGCGACGGCGAAGGCGGTTTCGACACCGCCACGCTGAAAATCACCGTCACCGGCGTCAACGACGCTCCCACGGTGGTCACCGGCAATGTGCCGGAGGCACAAAGCAACGACGACAGCGATACGGTGGACCCGCTGGACGTGTCCGGCGCCTTCACCGATGTGGACGGCTCCGACACCCTGACCTACAGCGCCACAGGCCTGCCGGCGGGGCTGACCATTGACGCAACCACCGGGGTGATCAGCGGCACCATCGACAAGGCTGCCTCCCAGGGCGGCACCGACGGCACTTACACGGTGACCGTCACCGCCTCCGACGGCAATGGCGGCACCGTGCAGGCGCAGTTCGACTGGACGGTGAGCAACCCGGCGCCGGAAGCGGTCAACGACACCGGCACCACCAACGAGGACACCACCACCACCGGTAACGTGCTGACCAACGACAGCGATCCGGACGGCGACGATCTGACGGTCAGCCAGGTGGGTGGCGATGGCGCCAAGGTGGGCGAAGCGGTGGACGGCGACCAGGGTGGCCAGTTCACCATCAACGAGGACGGCAGCTACAGCTTCGACCCGAACGGCGACTTCGATGACCTGGCGGTGGGCGAGACCCGCACCACCTCCATCCAGTACCAGGTCAGCGACGGCGAGGGTGGCTTCGACACCGCCACCCTGGAAATCACCGTCACCGGCGTCAACGACGCGCCCACGGGGGTCACCGGCAGCGCGCCCGAGGCACAGACCAGCGACGACAGCGACACCGTGGATCCGCTGGATGTGTCCGGCGCCTTCACCGATGTGGACGGCACCGACACGCTCACCTACAGCGCCGATGGCCTGCCGCCGGGGCTGAGCATCGATCCGGCCACCGGGGTGATCAGCGGCACCATTGATCGGGACGCCTCCCAGGGCGGTAACGACGGCACCTACACGGTCACCATTACCGCCGATGACGGTAACGGCGGCACCGTGGACGTGAGCTTCGACTGGACGGTGAGCAACCCGGCGCCGGAAGCGGTCAACGACACCGGCACCACCAACGAGGACACCACCACCACCGGTAACGTGCTGACCAACGACAGCGATCCGGACGGCGACGATCTGACGGTCAGCCAGGTAGGCGGCGATGGCGCCAAGGTGGGTGAAGCGGTGGATGGCGACCAGGGCGGCCAGTTCACCATCAACGAGGACGGCAGCTACAGCTTCGACCCCAACGGCGACTTCGATGACCTGGCGGTGGGCGAGACCCGCACCACCTCCATCGAGTATCAGGTCAGCGACGGCGAGGGCGGCTTCGACACCGCCACCCTGGAAATCACCGTCACCGGCGTCAACGACGCGCCCACCGTGGTCACCGGCAACACGCCGTCTGATCAGGCCGGCCGGGACAGCGTTCCGGTGGACCCGCTGGACGTGTCCGGCGCCTTCACCGATGTGGACGGCACCGACACCCTCACCTACAGCGCCAATGGTTTGCCACCGGGGCTCAGCATCGACCCGGCCACCGGCATCATTACCGGGACCCCGCAGCGCAGCGCCTCCCAGGGCGGCAATGACGGCACCTACACCGTCACCGTGA
The DNA here is from genome assembly GCF_005938655.1 of Alloalcanivorax gelatiniphagus. Taxonomy (GTDB): domain Bacteria; phylum Pseudomonadota; class Gammaproteobacteria; order Pseudomonadales; family Alcanivoracaceae; genus Alloalcanivorax; species Alloalcanivorax gelatiniphagus. The sequence continues at coordinate 202,631 of NZ_VCQT01000022.1, read as the reverse complement.
CCGCCTCCGACGGCAACGGTGGCAGCGTGCAGATGCAGTTCAACTGGACCATCGCCAACCCGGCGCCGGTGGCCAGCGACGATGGCGCGGTGGCCGATGAACTCACCGGCACCGGCGGCAACGTGTTGGACAACGATCAGGACCCGGACGGCGACCCGCTCACCGTGGACGCGGTCAACGGTGACACCCTGGCGGTGGGGCAGTGGGTCAACGGTGACCAGGGCGGTCGCTTCCAGTTGCAGGCGGACGGCAGTTTCCGCTTCGACCCGCGCGGCGACTTCCGTGGTCTTAATGCCCGGGAAAGCCGGGATACCTCGATCCAGTACCGCGTCAGCGACGGCGAGGGCGGCTTCGACACCGCCACCCTGACGGTGCGCGTGGATGGCCGCAACGACCCCTACGTGCCCACCGATCCGACGCCCACGCCCACCGATCCGCAGCCGCCGATCGTGCCGGACCGTGGCACCGAGGACATTGATGGCGACGGCGGTCCGTTCTCCGGAGGCGGCGATGACCCGCTGCGCTTCGCCGGTGACTACGACGCCTACTTCGAGCTGCCGGAAATCCAGCCCATCGAGCTGCGTATCGCCCTGCGCGACGTGGTGGCCAACGAGGACATCTACCTGTTCGCGCTGCCCGCCAACACTTTCCACAGCGATTCGGATCAGCCGATCAGCGTGGAGGCGACCCAGGCCGACGGCAGCCCGTTGCCGGCCTACATCACCTTCGATACGGACTCCAGGACCTTCCGGGTGGAGCGCCCGCAGGCCCTGGCCCTGGGCGTGGAGCGGGTGGATGTGAAGGTGGTCGGCCACGACCTGGCCGGCAACGAAGCGAGCGATACCTTCGTGATCCACCTGCTGCCGCGGAACGACCAATCGGTGCAGCAGAACGATCACCCGGTACCGGATAACGGGCAGGCGACGCCGACGGAGGCGCCCGCCGACGGCCGCACCTCGGCCCTGGGCGAGCCGGGCCGGCCGATGCCGGAGAAAGGCGCCCCGTCCCTGGCGGAGTCCCTGGCGGTGGCCGGTCACTCCGGCTTCGCCGGCGACCAGGCCCGGGTGATGGAGGATTTGATGACACTGCTGGCGCATCCCGAGGAAGCGCTCTAGGAACCGGTGGCGGCCCGTCCGGGCCGCCAGACGCCATTTTATTCAGAGGTCAGGCAATGCAGGTTTTCAACACAATAACTATTTCTTCCAAGCAAGCACCGCGCCGGGCGGTGTCCGGGCTGGCGATGGCGGTGGCCCTGGCCGCCGGTCTGGTGGCCAGCGGCTGCGCGGTGAACCCGCAGCCGCTGGATCGTGACCAGATCCACGAAGCCATCGAGCAGGATCAGGCGATGATGGACGCCATGGCGGACCCGATCAGCGGCCCGCTGACCCTCGACCAGGCGCTGGCGAGAGCGCTCAAGTACAACCTGGACAACCGGGTCAAACTGATGGAAGAAGCGCTCTCCGAGCGCGGCTTCGAGCTGGCCAAGATGGACATGCTGCCGGTACTGGCGGCCCGTGCCGGCTACAACAGCCGCAGCAACGTGAACGCCTCCAGCAGTGAATCCGTGCTTACCGGCACCCAGAGCCTGGAACCGTCCACCTCGGTGGACGACGATCGTCACTACGCCGACCTGGAACTGTCCTGGAACGTGCTCGACTTCGGCGTCAGTTACCTGAAGGCGAAACAGGAAGCGGACCGCTACCTGATCGCCGCCGACGCCCGCCGCAATGTGATGGCCAAGCTGCTGCAGGAAACCCGCACCGCCTACTGGCGTGCCGCTGTCACCCAGCACCTGCTGGAACGCATCGACGGGCTGCTGGACGAAACCGGCGCCGAGCTGAAGCGCATGAACGAAATCCAGCAGCGTCGCCTGCGCGCGCCCATGGACGTGCTGCAGGAAAAACGCCAGCTGCTGGCGGTGATGCGCAGCCTGCGCAGTTTCCGCCGCACCGTGGACGCCGCCCAGATCGAACTGGCGGCACTGATCAACCAGCCGCCGGGGGTGCATATCGAACTGGCGGATGTGGACAATCTGCCGGAGCTGCCGGAACTGCCGGTGGAGGACCTGGACACCCTGGAGCAGGTGGCGCTGGCGCACAGCAGCGACTATACCGGCCAGATCTACAATGCCCGCATCGCCCAGCGCGAAGCGCGTAAAAGCCTGCTGCGTCTGCTGCCGGGCCTGGAGTTCTCCTACGGCGGCCACTACGACTCCAACAGCTATCTGTACAACGACACCTGGGCGGAAGCCGGTGTGCGGGTGAGCTGGAACCTGCTGCGCCTGTTCGCCCTGGGCGACATCCGCGCCCAGAACGAGGCCCGTGGCAACCTGGTGGAGGCCCGCCGTCTGGCCGCCAACATGGCCACCGTGGCACGGGTCAACCTGGGCTGGCAGCAGTACCGCAACGCGCTCAACGATCTGACCCTGTCCAATGAGTTCCTGACCATCGACGAGCAGATCGCCGACTACAGCGGCCAGGCCCGTTCCAGCAACGCCATGTCCGGCACCCAGACGCTGATGAACGAGGCCCGCGCGCTCAACTCGGTGCTGACCAACTCCCTGGATTACGTGAAAGCCCAGGACGCCTACGGTGGCTTCCTGTTCAGCCTGGGCTTCAACCCGGTGCCGGAGAACTATCAGAGCTACGACGTGCAGGCGCTGTCCAACCGCATCAACGCGGCGTTCGCCGAGTGGACCCGGGGCCCGCTGCCGATCGAAGCCGGCTCGCCCTGGTTCACCGAGAACGTGGCCGGCAGCAACCAGCCGCTGGCCAGCGCCGATGACCGGGAAGCCGCCGCGCAATGAGAGCAGGGTGGTTGATTGGATTATTCACGGCGGTGCTGATGGTCGCCGCCCCGGCGGCGGTCCGCGCTCAGACGGTCAGTGGCGACGGCGATATTCGTGGCCAGATCAGCGCGGTGGAGCACACCGTGCTGGCGGCGCCACGCCAGGGCCGCATTCTGGAAGTGAAGGCGCGCCTCGGCGAGCGGGTGGCCAAGGGCAATGCCCTGGTGCGCTTCGACTGCCGCTCGCCCCAGGCGGAACGGGACGTGGCCCGGGCCCGGCTGTCCGCCGCCCGCGCCCAGCACAAGGTCAATAAGGACCTGCAGGCCTACCAGAACATCAGTGCCCTGGAAGTGGAGCTGTCCGGCGCGGAAGTGGAGCGCGCCGCCGCCGAACTGAAAGTGGCCGAGGTGCGGCTGGGCGACTGCGTGGTGGACGCGCCGTTCGACGGTGAAGTGGTTGGCCGCAACGTGAACCCCTACCAATGGGTGTCCGCCGGTGAGCCGATGCTGGAACTGAGCAGCGTGGTGCGCTTCGAGATCGAGGTGGTGGTGCCGGCCGCCTGGCTGACCCGTGTGAAGGAAGGCTCGGCGCTGACCTTCGTGGCCGACGCCACCGGCCAGACCGTGGCCGCCAAGGTGGCGCGCATTGTCGACCGCATCGACCCGGTCAGCCAGACGGTGCGCTTGATCGCCACGCCCACCGGCGAGGCGGTGGGCGTGCGGCCGGGCATGAGCGGCGCGGTGCGCTTCCCGGCTAGCGCCGGGGCGGATTCATGAATCAACGGGTGATACCCGGTGCCGGTGTTTCCACCGACCGCCTGGCCAGCCTCATCGCCCTGCAGCAGCGGCTGCTGGACGCCGAGGATCTGGCCCAGGCGGAGTACGTGCTGGTCAATGATTCCGCCTACCCGTTTCCCGCCCGGCAACTGATCCTGTTCCGCCACGGCACCCTGCGGGCCCATTCCGGCGCCGCCGAGGTGGACGCCCAGAGCCCCTATCTGCAATGGGTGCGCCGGGTGGCGCGGGCCTTCCAATGGGACCAGGACGGCGACGCCGGCCCGGCCCGGGAGGTGGACAAGGCGGCACTGGCGGAACGCTCGCCGGAGCTGGCCGAGCAGTGGAACGAGTACTGGCCGGCACGGGGCCTGTGGGTGCCGATCAACGCCGGCGGCCGCGCCCGGGGCGGGTTGCTGCTGCTCCGTGAGCGGGCCTGGAGCGAGGCGGAAGGGCGCCTGCTGGGCCACTGGCTGGCCACCGCCGAACCGGTGCTGGCGCGGCTCTCCCGGCGCCCGCCGCTGACCTCCAAACGGAAGCTGGCGGTGGCCGCGGCGGTGCTGGTGACCCTGGCGCTGGTGTCGATTATTCCGGTGCCGCTGTCGATGCTCGGCAACGCGGAGATCGTGCCGGAAGCCAGCAGCATCGTGCGCGCGCCCATCGAAGGGGTGGTGGCGCGACTGGCGGTGTCCGCCAACCAATCGGTGGAGCAGGGCCAGTTGCTGGTGGAGATGGACGACGCCCGCATTCGCGGTCGGCTGGCCGCCGCCGAACAGGCCCTGGCGGTGGCCCGGGCCCGCTATCAGCGGGCCCGGCAAAGCGCTTTCTCCGACCCCAAGGCCAGCGCTGAACTGCCGGTGCTGAGCGCCCAGGTGGACCAGGCGGCGGAGGACGTGGCCTTCTACAGTGGCGAACTGGAGCGGGTGCGGGTCACCGCCCCCCGCGCCGGCGTGGCGCTGGTGCAGAACCCGGACGACTGGGCCGGGCGGCCGGTGCAGCTTGGCGAAAAACTGATGGAAGTGGCCGACACCCACGGCTCCGAGGTGGAACTGTGGCTGCCGGCGGCGGACGTGATCCCGCTGGCCGACGGCGCCGAGGTCAGCCTGTTCCTGAACGTGGACCCGGCCGCCGTGCGCCACGCCACCCTGACCCAGGTGAACTACCGCGCCGAGCAGGCCCCCAACGGGGTGCTCGCCTACCGCGCCCACGCGCGTCTGGCGGAGGGTGAAGCCCTGCCTCGGGTGGGTTGGCGTGGCACCGCCCGGGTGGAAGGGGAGCAGGTGACGCTGGCTTATTACCTGCTGCGCCGGCCCTGGGCCACGGTGCGGAGCTGGCTGGGCTGGTGAACACGGCGACCCCGGACCTGCCGCATCTGCGCCAGGACCTGAAGCTGCACCCGGTGGAGCGCGACGTGGACGGGCGCCGCCGCTGGCTGCTCCACGATCCTGTGGCGCAGCGGTTCTTCCGGCTTGGGGAGCAGACCGTGCAGCTGCTGCCCTTTATCGACGGCGGCGCCGCCGAACCGGCGGCGGCGCGGGCGCAACGGACCCTGGGGCGGCCGGTCAGCGGCGAACAGCTGATGACTCTGGCGGAGTTTCTGCGTGGCCATCATCTGGTGGTGGCCGATATGGAGCAGCAACGGCGCTTCCAGCGGCTGCGCCAGGCCAAGCCCAAGGGCTTCATGTGGCTGCTCAAGCACTACCTGTTTATCCGCGTGCCGCTGGCCAACCCGGACCGCTGGCTGGGCCGGCACCTGGGCAAGGTGGCCTGGCTGGGGCACCGGCGCACCCGGGTGGCCCTGGCGGTGTTGCTGATGCTGGGCGCCTGGCTGACCCTGCGCCAATGGGACAATTTCTGGGCCCAGTTCACCGCACTCAAGGCCATCGGCGGCTGGCTCACCCTGGGCATCGCCCTGGTGCTGGTAAAGGCCCTGCACGAGCTTGGCCATGCCTTTACCTGCAAGGCGAAAGGGGCCCGGGTGCCGACCATCGGGGTGGCCTTTATCGTCGGCTGGCCGGTGCTCTACACCGACACCAGCGACGCCTGGCGGCTGACCCGCGCCCGGGACCGGGTGCAGATCGACCTGGCCGGCATGGCGGTGGAGATCGGCATCGCGGTGGTGGCGCTGCTGGCCTGGCACATCCTGCCGGACGGCGCCCCCCGGCTGGTGTGTTTCTGGCTGGCCACCACCACCTGGGTAATGTCGGTGGTGATCAACTGCAACCCGCTGATGCGTTTCGACGGCTACTACCTGCTGTCGGATCTGTGGCGCCGCCCCAATCTGGAGCCGCGCTCCCAGGCTTTGGCGCGCTGGAAGCTGCGCGAGCTGCTGTTCGCCTTCGGCGAGCCGCCGCCGGAACCGCCCCAGCGACGCATGATCCTGTTCGCCTTTATCGTCTGGGTGTACCGCTTCTTTCTGTTTCTGGGCATCGCCCTGGTGGTGTACCACTTCTTCATCAAACTGATCGGCATCATCCTGTTTGCCGTGGAAATCGGATATTTCATCGTGCGTCCCGTCTACAACGAAGTCCGCCGCTGGTTCACCGGCGGCCGCCGGCCGCGCTGGAACCGCGCCCTGGCACGCACCCTGGCGGTGCTCACCGTGGCGCTGTTGCTACTGGTCTGGCCCTGGCATTCGCAACTGCATTTGCCCGCTTTCCTGCAGCAGCCCACCCAACGGGTGGAAGCGCCCCTGGGCGGGCGGCTGGAACTGGCCGTCGGCAACGGCCAATGGCGGGATGCCGGCGCGCCGCTGGCGGCGGTGCGGGTGCCGGAAACCGATTACCGGCTCAGCGCCGCCGGCACGCGCCTGGCCCAGCTCACCGACCAATGGAACGCCAGCGGGCTGAACCGGGATCTGCTGTTCGACAGCCCGCTGGTGGGCGCCGAGCTGGCCACCCAGCGGGAACGGGTGCGGCTGCTGGAAAGCGAACGGCGGCTGGGAGAACTGACGGCGCCGGCGGACGGCTATGTGCAAACCGTCAACCCGGACCTGCTCAACGGCGGCTGGGTCGGGCAGGGCGAATGGCTGCTGACCTACATGCCGCGCCGGCCGCCGGAGCTGGTGGCCTGGATCGGCGAGGCGGACGTGCTGCGCCTGAAGGAAGGCGGCGAAGCCACCTTCTATCCGCTGGCGCCGGCGGGCAAGCCGCTGAAGGCTTGGGTGGAGAGCATCGAAGGCCAACCGGTGGAACGCCTGCGCCAGCCGCAGATGGCCACCCTCAACGGCGGACCGATCCGCGCCGAGGCCCGCCGGGACGGTACCCTGGTGCCGGAGGGCAGCCTGTATCGGGTGCGCCTGCGGGTACAGGAACCGGACGGCGACTGGACGCCGGTGATGCCGGCCCGGCGCGGCGCGGTGGTCATCGACACCGAGGCGCGCAGCTTTCTGGGCCGGATCTGGCGCCATGTGGTGGCGGTGTGGCGCCGGGAAGCGGGCTTCTGAGCCGGTCTCCTTAGCTGGCCGCCGGTGACGGCGCCTTGGCGGAGACCGCCTCCACCGGGCCGGGCTCCATGCCGAAGGTGGGGTAGAGCGACGCCACCAGCAGCAACGCCATGGCGCGGTTGAACAGCACCAGCCGGCGCCCCTGGTGCAGCCGGCTTTTCAGGGCCGCGCCGAACAGGTTCCAGCTGCTGATCAGCGGTAATCCCACCACCAGAAAGGCGGCGGCGATCAGCGCTACGCTGGCGGTGAAGCGGCCCGGCTGGCTGAAGGTGGCGACGCCGGTGAGAATCATCATCCACGCCTTGGGGTTCACCCACTGAAACAGGGCCGCCTGGATAAAGGTCAGGGGCCGGGCATCCCGATCCGTCTCGCTCAGGTGACGGGTGCGTACCAGCCGCCAGGCCAGGTACAGCAGATACAACGCGCCGCCGATCCGCAGCGCGGTCAATGCCTGGGGAAAACGGCTCAGCAACGGGCCCAGCCCCAGCGCCACCCCCAGCAGCATCACCTGGCAGCCAAAGGTGATACCGAAGATGTGCGGCAACGACCGGCGGAAGCCGGCGTTGGCGCCGCTGGCCATCAGCATCAGATTGTTGGGCCCCGGGGTGCCGGTCATCACCGCCACGAAGCCGATCAGCGCCACCAGTTGTTCAACGGGCATGGCACTTCTCCCTGGCCCTGGTCATGACCTGGAAATCGATTTCATTGCAGCCCTCGAAGGTGAGGATGGCGATGTGCATGGTGCTGTCTCTTGGCTGAGCGTGGAGGGATACAGCCTAGGTGGACGTGGCCGAACGATACAGATATAAAAAGACGAAATTGAATCGGTACAGTTAAGGGTCGACGTGAACTGTATCGACGTTTTGGATGGCAACTGTACCGGTGACGGGATTGACGGGGAGCGCGCGGCCATGAGCTACGCGGACAAACGCTATGAACAACTGGCGGACCAGCTTGAGACGCTGATCCGGGACCAGGTCTATCCGGTGGGCGGCCGCCTGCCCGGGGTGCGCAAGCTGGGCGAACAGCACGGTGTCAGCGTGGCCACGGTGGTGAGCGCCTGCCGGGAGCTGGAACAGCGCGGCGTGCTGGAGGCGCGGCCGCGCTCCGGCTTTTTCGTGTGTCCGCCGCCGGCCCGGCGGGAAGCCCCCAGCCTGCCCAGCGTGGGCCGAAGGCCGCGGGCGGTGACCGGCCAGGAGCGCCTGCTGCGCATGGTCCAGGCGGTCAACGACCCGGCCCTGGTGAATCTGGGGGCGGCGGTGGCGGACCCGGACTTCCAGCCGGTGGCGGGGATGGAGCGGGCTTTTCGCACCGTGCTGCGCGAACAGCGCCGGCGCTGCGTGGGCTATGAGTTCCCGCCCGGTGCGCCGGAGCTGCGCGCCGGCCTGGCCCGGCGGCTGGCGGCGCTGCGTTGCCCGGTGTCCCCGGACAATGTGCTGATCACCAACAGCTGCCAGGAATCCGTGGCCATCGCGCTGCGCATGCTGACCAAGCCCGGCGACACCGTGGCCATCGAATCGCCCACTTACTACGGGCTGTTGCAGGTGATCGACTCCCTGGGCCTGAAGGCCCTGGAAATTCCCACCGACCCGATTCAAGGCCTGTCCCTGGAAGCGCTGACCCTGGCGCTGGAGCGCTGGCCGGTGGCCGCCTGCGTGGTGGTGCCCAACTTCTCCAACCCGCTGGGCAGCGGCATGCCGGACGCCCGCAAGCAGCAGCTGCTGAGCCTGTTAACGGCCCACGACGTGCCGCTGGTGGAAGACGATATCTACGGTGATTTGCCGCTCAACGGGCCGCGTCCGCTGCCGATCAAGGCTTGGGACCGGGACGGCCGGGTTTACTACTGCGCGTCCTGCTCCAAGACCCTGTCCGCCGGTCTGCGGGTGGGCTGGCTGGTGCCCGGCGCCGACCGGGAGCGGGCCTGGTACCTGCAGTTCATCAACACGGTGTCGGTGGCCACCCCATCGCAGCTGGCGCTGGCCCATTTTCTCGACCACGGCCAATACGACCGGCACCTGCGCACGGTACGCGCCCTGCATGCCCGGGCGGTGGCGCGCATGACCGCCCGGGTCACCGAGCTGTTTCCGGCGCACACCCGGGTCAGCCGGCCCGCCGGCGGCTTTGTGCTGTGGTTGGAACTGGCCGCCGACGTGGACACCACGGAACTGGCGGAGCGTGCCCTGGAGGCCGGCGTCAGCTTCGCCCCCGGGGCCCTGTTCTCCGCCTCCGGCAAGTTCAACCACTGCCTGCGGCTGAACTGCGCGGTGCGCTGGGACGCCCGGGTGGAACGGGCCCTGGGGCGGCTGGCCGCATTGCTGTAAGACAACACACTTCTCTACACGCCGTAGGAGCGGCTTCAGCCGCGATCCAAGGTTCGGTTGTAATCCCGACCTTGATCGCGGCTGAAGCCGCTCCTACAGCTTGGGCTAACCTTCCAGCTCGGCCAGTTCGTCGTCGAAGAAGAACCGGTCCTCGCCGAAGGCGGGCTCCAGATGGTTGAGCCAGGTGGCGTCCGGGTTGTACTTGGCGAAGAACGGGCGCTGCACCCAGTCCGCGTTGCGGCCCTGGATCATGCGCAGCACGAACACCTTCTCGCCGTGGATCTCGGTGATGCCCTGGATTTCCACCTTGCCCGGATGGCTGGACATGCTCGGGCCCCGGGCGGTGCGCGCCAGGCCGGACACCTTTTTCATGGCATCCCGATAGATTTCCCAGGCACGGGCCAGGGGCACTTCGAAGTAATGCCGGGCGCCGGTGTCGCGTTCCACGAACATGTAGTAGGGCACGATGCCCAGTTCCACCTGGGTCTGCCACAGCCGCGCCCAGTCGTCGGCGTTGTCGTTGATGTGCGCCAGCAGCGGGCCCTGGGCGCGGATCTGGGCGCCGGTTTCGCGCACCCGGCGGATCGCCTCCCGGGCGATGGCCGGCTCCATTTCCCGCCAGTGGTTGTAGTGGGCCATCAGCGCCAGATGCTTGCCGGCGGCGCGCACTTCCCGGAACAGCTCCAGCAGGTCGTCGGCGTCCGCGTCGGACACAAAACGGTGGGGCCAGAAGGTCAGCGCCTTGGAACCGATGCGGATGGTGCGCACCTGCTCCAGCTCCAGCAGCGGCTCGATATGGGCGCGCAGGTTCTTGGTCTTCATCACCAGCGGGTCGCCACCGGTGATCAGGATGTCGGTGATCTCCGGATGAGCCTGCACATAGCGTTTCAGCTGGCCGGCTTCCTTGGTGGCGATTTTCAGATCGTTGTCGCCGATGAACTGGGCCCAGCGGAAACAAAAGGTGCAGTAGCTGTGGCACACCTGGCCCTGGCTGGGGAAGAACAGCACGGTCTCGTTGTATTTGTGCTGGATGCCGTCGATCTTCTCGCCATCCACCTCCGGAATGTTGTGTTCCATCTGGCCGGCCGGGTGCGGATTGAGCGCCTCGCGCACCGACGCCACGGTGGCGTCGATCTCCGCTTTGTCGCCGCCGCGCAGGGCCGCCGCCACCCGCTCGAAGTGCTCCGGCGCCAGCATTTCCTTCTGCGGGAAAGTGAGCTGGTAGATCGGATCGTCCGGTACCCGGTCCCAGTCGATCAGTTCCTCGATGACGTACTCGTTGACGCGGAACGGCAGCACACTGGCCACCACCTGCATGGCGAAGCGGGTGTCCTCGTCCAGGCGCCGCAGCGGTTCGATCTTGTCCAGTTGGCGGGCGGTGAACACCTTGAACCGGCGAGCTTCCCAGTAGTCGGCTTCCGGCTGCTCACGCAGCGGGATCACCGTATTGGCTTCTGACATGGTTTTCGCTCCTCATCATGCGCCGGCGTGCGACAAACGCCGCCGGTACACTGGCCGCTTAACCAGCGTTATGAATGTGTCATTTCTGCGATAGCCGGTGATAACGGCTGGAAACGGGCTCCACGGGAGCCCAAATGACCCCGGCGCATGGGTGACCGGGGCAAGCGCGTAAACGGTACGCGGCGGGTATCGAAGGGCGGCGCCGGCCTTCGAGGCGGGGGAGTCTATGCGCTGCCCGGACAAAGCGCAAAATCGCCAGGAACCGCCACGCCATTATCCATGTTATGTTTCCCCTCTCGTTACGGAGGGATCCATGCAGGACTCGATCGTCAGAACCGCCGCCCTGGTGGAGAGCGGCCTGGTCTGGTTGTATGACTTCTGGCCGGCCATCGCCGGCCTGGTCGGTATTTCCCTGGCGGTGGCGGTCACGCTGCACGTGGCCCAGCACAAGCGTGACGCCCGCGCCGCCGCGGCCTGGACCGGGCTGGTCTGGCTGGTGCCCTTCCTGGGCGCGGCCCTGTACCTGATGCTCGGCGTCAACCGCATTCAACGCCGTGCCCGGCAGCTCACCGGCGGTGGCATCGACGCCGCCCTGCGCGCCGGCCAGGAGCAGGGCACGCCGCTGCAAACCGACCGCCTGCAGGTGCTGGCCCGGCTGGTGGGCCGGCTCACCCGCCTGCCGCTCACCGGCGGCAACCGGGTGACTCTGTTGGAATCCCCCCAGGTGCTGGACGCCATGATCGAGGCGGTGGACCAGGCCAGCGAGAGCGTCTACCTGGCCACCTACATCTTCGGCAACGACGCCGCCGGCCGGCCCCTGGCCGATGCCCTGGTGCGCGCCCACCGGCGCGGGGTCAAGGTGCGGGTGCTGCTGGATGGGGTTGGCGCCCTCTACTCGCTGCCGCCGATCACCTTCCGGCTGCGCCGCCAGGGCGTGCCGGTGCAGCGTTTTCTGTACTCCATGGCCCCCTGGCGCATGCCCTACATGAACCTGCGCAACCACCGCAAACTGATGGTCGTGGACCGCGCCCTGGGCTTCACCGGCGGCATGAACATCCGCGCCGGCTACATCTCCGAGCCGGCCACCATCCAGGACCTGCACGCCCGGGTGGAAGGCCCGGCGGTGGCCCATCTGCTGCTCAGCTTCGCCGCCGACTGGGCGTTCACCTGCCGGGAGGAACTGAACGACCACTACGCCGGCGACATGGACCTGGGCAGCGTGCAGGCGCGGGGCGTCAACACCGGCCCGGACGCCGACTTCGACAAGCGCCGGCTGACGGTGCAGGCGGCAATCGGCGCCGCCGAACGCGAGATCCGCCTGGTCACGCCGTACTTCGTGCCCGGCCAGACCTTGCTGGCCAGCCTGCAACTGGCGATTCTGCGCGGCGTGCGGGTGGTGATCCTGGTGCCGGAGAAAAACAACCTGCGGCTGGTGCAATGGGCCAGCCTGCATGCGCTGAAATGGCTGGCCAAGGAGGGCGCGGAAATCCACGCCTCGGCGCCGCCCTTCGACCACACCAAGCTGCTCACCGTGGACGGCCACTGGGTGCAGCTTGGCTCCGGCAACTGGGACGCCCGCAGCCTGCGACTGAACTTCGAATTCGATCTGGAATGTTATGATGACCCGCTGGCCGCCGACGCCAACGCCCTGATCGACCGTAAACTGGCCCGGGCCCGGCCGCTGGCCGACGCGGACTTCCGTGCCATGCCGCGCTGGCGTCTGGTGCGCAACGCCCTGGCACACATGCTCGAACCCTACCTGTAAGGACTCGCGACCCTATGCGCCTGCCCCGTGCCCCGGAACTGCCGGATGCCCTGGTGACGCTCTCCCGCCTGCAATTTCTGCACGGCTTCGTGGTGGTGGCGGTGGCCACCGCCATCTGGCTCCCCGACCCGGTCACCGCCCGACCCTGGCTGGACATCGTGCCGGTGCTGGCGGCCCTCTACCTGCTGCTGCAAACCGGGCTCTACTTTGGTGCGGAACTGGCCCGTGGCGGCCGCACCCTGGCCCCGGCCGCATCGCTGCTGCTCACGGCCTGCGCGGCCACGCCGTTTCTGCCGGCCTGGCTGTCGACGCCGTTGATGGCGGTGGCGGTAATGATGCTGTTCGGATTGGAGAAGGTGGGGGCGGTCCGCGAGCACTGGCCGGAGGCCTGGCTACGCGGCCGTAAACAACATATGCAGTTCGTGATGGTGTCCCTGGCCAGCGTGCTGTTCTGGCTGATCAGCCAGGACAACCGGGCCCTGCTGAACGCCGCCGGCGGCTGAGCACCGCCGGCGGCGTACCGCTGCCGGCTACTTCTTGGCTGGCCCGCCCGGGCCCAGCAACGCCCACAGGATCAGGCCGACCACCGGCAATACCAGAACCAGGATAACCCACAGAACTTTTTCGCCGGTGCTGGCACCGGACTGCACGATCTTGATGATGGCCAGAATATCCAGCACCAGAATGATCAAACTCAGAATCTTACCCATTGTCCCACTCCCTAGGTGTTGTTGAAATTCCTCTCCGACGCTATCCCGCCCCCGCCGGCGGGTCCAGCATTGCATGGTAAAAGCCAGTAAAGCCCCCCTGCACAGCCCCCCGGACTGGCGTCCCCGCATCGAATCATTACAATGGACCGCCTCAACGCCCAGGCCCATTCACACCTCGCGGATACCGCCGCGAGGCCGGAGCCCGGAGGGCGAGCAAGCGCCTCATAAAGAGGGCTTGCTCCAGCCCAAGTGCGACGAACTCGCACAAACAATGACGGTTTCAAAATGCCCCGGTAGCTCAGTTGGGTGAACACGGGGCCTTCCGGCGCACAGCGCCGGCCGTGTTCACGCCTCGCGGATACCGCCGCGAGGCCGGAGCCCGGAGGGCGAGCAAGCGCCTCATAAAGAGGGCTTGCTCCAGCCCAAGTGCGACGAACTCGCACAAACAATGACGGTTTCAAAATGCCCCGGTAGCTCAGTCGGATAGAGCAAGCGCCTCCTAAGCGCTAGGTCGCAGGTTCAATTCCTGCTCGGGGCGCCAAATTCCCATCCGTCCCCATCCGAATTAATCCGTAAGGCCCTATAAATAAAGGCGTGTGTGGCCATGGAGCGGCCAAGCCAGTCCGAAACGGTCCATTGAAATCTGGGGGTAACAGGGGGTAGCTTTGGGGGTAATCAAAACCTTCATCAGGAAAGTTACCCCCCAATGGCCCTTACCGATTCCGCCGTCCGATCCGCCAAGCCAGAGGCCAAGAGGCGAAAACTCTTTGATGGCCGGGGTTTGTACCTTGAGGTCACGCCGACAGGCAGCAAACGATGGCGGCTCAAGTATCGATTCGCCGGCAAAGAGAAGCTTATGTCCCTGGGGGTCTACCCAGACGTATCCTTGAAGGACGCACGGGATAAGCGTGACCGTGCTCGCTCGATATTGGCGAGTGGCACCGACCCTATGGAGCAGCGCAAGGCAGAGCAGGCGAGCCGCTCAGGTGCGAACCGCTTTGAGGCCATCGGCAGGGAATGGCTTGAAATGAGGCGGCGTGAGCTGGCCGAAAGCACCTACACCAAGACGCTTTGGATGCTGGAAGCCTTCGTCTTTCCGACCCTGGGCAAGATGCAGGCCCAAGAGATCACCGCGCCGACGCTGCTGATGGAGCTGCGCAAGTTGGAAGCACGCGGCAAGCACGAAACAGCCCACCGAGTGAAACAGACATGCGGTCGTATTTTCCGATATGCCATTGCCACCGGCAGGGCGGAGCGGGACCCCAGCGCTGACCTGAGGGGTGCTCTCGCTCCCGTAGTGAGTGAGCACAGGGCAACTATCACGCGGCCAGCCCAAATGGGCGAGTTGCTCCGTGCCATTGACGGCTACACGGGCCAGTTCACAACGCTCTGCGCTCTTAGGTTGGCGCCGCTGGTTTTCACCCGCCCAGGTGAGCTCCGTGCTGCCGAGTGGGATGAGATTGATCTGGGTGCGGCTGAATGGCGTATACCGGCGGGACGCATGAAGATGCGAGCTGAGCACATCGTGCCTTTGTCTCGTCAAGCTAAGTCAATTCTGGAAGAGCTCCAACCGTTTACCGGTAACGGGCGATATGTATTCCCCGGGGTTCGGACCTCGTCCCGCCCAATGTCGGAAAACACGGTCAACGCCGCTCTCCGCCGGATGGGATACACCAAAGATGATATGACTGGGCACGGATTTCGCTCTATGGCTTCCACTCGCCTCAATGAAATGGGCTGGAACCCGGATCTTATCGAGCGTCAGCTCGCTCATGCGGAGCGAAACAAGGTGCGAGCGGCCTATAACCGGGCTGAGTACCTAGCAGAGCGGCGCAAGATGATGCAGGCCTGGGCGGATTACCTCGATGCCTTGCGGGAGGGCGCGGAGGTTGTTCCCATCCATCAAAAAAGGCAGCAAGCCCCATGAATGTGACCAGAAAAGGAGCACAAAATGAAAATCGATTTGTCAAAATCGCCTCTCGGTAGGCCCTATTACGCGGCCTGGATCAAAAGCCACCATCAAAGTGAGGATGGGTCAACGTACCTGGTCACCCGGTTTCTCTGTGATGAATTTTCCACCCGGGAGGAAGCTGAAGAAGCATTGGATAAAATTCCTGATGATGGCAACGAGCGGGGCGTCTGCCGGGCCGCTTGCCTCTGAAGAAGACCCGGAATGGATCATGCTTAAACGCAGAGTGAAGAGAGGTTTGACATGGAAGCTAATGGGATCATTACCAGAATGGATGATGGAGCAAAGTTCATTCAATGGGGAAATCAAGAGATAGCTATTGAGTGCTTTCTGAGCAATCCGGCTATCTGTGAAGAGCAGAAAGCGAAGGTGAGGAAAGCGATAGAGCCTAAACCTATGCCTTTGGCTCCGATCTCTGCTCCACGGTATCGAATATTCTACCTTGTTGAAGGCAAGGAGCGCCAAAGTGCCTGGTTGTACGATGAAAGCAATGCCAGGAAAGGCCTCGCTATGATGCAGGCCAAGTACGGCAAGAAAAACGCTGTTATCTACGTTGATTAGCAAGGTCTCGCCAGCCTAGGGTCGCCCCCGAACGGCCGGATACCCGCCGGCCTGACTGGTGAATCAACTGGGGATGTCATAGGGGTATGACATGGTGTACCAAGGCAAGAAGCTGGTTAAGTTTGAACGCCGTATTGGGCTTGATGTGGCGGCTGAGTACTTTTCTGATTTGGTGGGATTCCCTACGGACATTGATGCCTTTGAGAGGCTAGCTTATGGGCGAATCCCTTTCTACATGGAGCCTCGGCAAGCCAGCGGAATTGCCAGTTTCGTGGGCATGACCGAGGAGCAGTATCAGGCTGAAGTGGGTAAAACCACGCCCATAACAGATAGCTCATTGCGGTGCCTCATACCATTAGGCGGGCGCATTTTCGTTCCAGAATTTATCGAAAGTGAGCTTCCTTTTCCGCTCTTTCAGCCTGTCCTTGACGGAATCACGTGCACCACGCCAACGGAGGATGGGGACCAGATACATTGGTTTTTGTGGAAGCAGGGAGCCAACGAGTTATGGTCCTTCGGCCCATATGATGTCGACTTTTTGGAAATCGTTGTATCTCCGAAAGATGTTCACTCGTTGGCTGAAATCACGAACGATGAATCATGCTGGCCAGACCATGAAGAGGGCTGTATATCAAGGGCTTTGGTCCATGGGCGGTCTCAAATCCTTAGGGATAAGTATATCGAGATTTGCTCAGTTCGCGCCTTGCCAGCTACAGCGAGGGAGGAACTCGAGTCAAATGAACCGATAGGTGCCGGGCAGTCGCAAAGGCTGAATATTGGACAATCAGTTTCGCCCCATCTCGCCATCGCTGGGATGGTGAGGCTATTACGTGAATCCACAAACCACACCCAGGACAGCATTCAAGAATATATAGGGGATGCTTTTGGAGGAGCAAGAGGCACCAGTAAAAGTGCGCTGCAGAAGCTGTTCCGCGATGCAAACGCAGCAGGTGAAGAAGCTCTGAAGTAGTAATTGCAGTTGCAAATCTCGTTTTTGCAGATGCAATGACACCCCCAATCCCCTGCTAATAATGGGAAGCGTCTAAGCCAATGTGAGACGCAACCAATGACACCGAGCATCCCCGAGGCAGGTTATCTCCGTCTACCCCAAATCTTGGGCCAGCAGGGAGTCTCCGCCGACCAGGCAAAACGTAATCGAGAACTTGGCCAAGGGCCAAGGCGCCCCCGGCCAGCCCTCCCAGCCATCATTCCCGTGAGTCGCTCCACTTGGTGGGCCGGCGTCAAGTCAGGGCGCTTCCCGAAAGGGATAAAGCTGCCGGGTGGCAACGTCACGGTCTGGCGAGCCTCTGACATCCGTGCCTTCTTGGAGGCTGGCCAGGGAGATGCGGCATGACGCTGAAACAGAAAGCCCCCGCTCCGGATGCCGCCGGTAGCGAGGGCCAAGGTCTTTACAAGCTTCCTCCTAAGCATCCTACCATCGGCCCCCGACATCGTCGCCTCCTGGAAGCACTGCTTTCCGGCCCTATAACCAGAGAGCAGGCTGACAGCATCGCCAGGGCCTCGAACTCGCCTCACTGGATCATGGAGCTACGACACCGTGGCTTGGTAATCCAATGCCAGCGCCGGAAGAGGCGAGATTCAGACGGCAACTGGATACGCCCGGGCGTCTATTCCCTTGCCAGGGAGTCGATTCCCTCGGCGCGTCGGCTCTTGGAGGGCGCTCCCCATGAATAGCGCTTTTCATTTAACAAGCCCTGTGGCGGCTTTCGGCGAGGCCCCGAAGCTAGGCGATTCCGCATTAAATGCGGTGGGCTGGGAGGACTGGCAATGAGTCTATCCTGGGCCTTCGGCACGCCGATCCCGAGAGCGTGACACTCTATGGCGCTTTCTCGTGTTAAAGCCAAGAGCCGCCGTGCCGCCGGGAGCTTCGCTGCTCTGCCTCATATCGTGATGGAGAGCGGAGACTTCCGGTGCCTTTCCGGGAGCGCTATGAAAGTCCTCATGTGCTTGCTACGTCAGTATACGGGCAAGAACAACGGCGACTTGAGCGCCTCATACACGCAGGTTAAGGCCTGGGGGATAGGCAGCAAGAGTACCCTCACCAGGGCCCTGGAAGAGCTCCAGGAGCGCAATCTGATCCAGCAAACCCGAGAGGGCCGCTTCCTCAACCCTGGCGGTCGGTGCGCACTATACGCGCTGACCTGGCAGGCCATCGATGATTGTGACGGCAAACTGGATGTCGGGGGCACGAACGTGCCGCCCCGTAAATTCACCCTGGGGCAAGCAAAAAACCCGGTCCAGAAACCGTACCCAGAGCGTACAGAAAGCGTACCGAAGGGGGGGCATTAGGCGATGCAATACATAGCCATCGGTACAGAAAATGTACTCATTGAACCACTCCGCTTGGTACACAAACTGTACTCCTTCTTAGATATACCAGGGGGTCACCCTGGTAACCGTCTATTCTCTTCAAGAAAAAGGCTTTTAATAGCGCGCGGGCCAAATTTTGAAGCCCCTTGCGAGCCACTTCGTTCCCGAGCGAGTTCCGCCAGGGGGCGTCATGGGTGAAGTCTACGAAGACGCTCTGAAACGGCTATCCGATATGGGTGTAACGCCTTTGCTGGGAGGCCTGGTGCCGGAGTGTGCCACTGCGGACCTCCTTGGATACAGCCAGTCCTGGTTCCGGCAGCGTGCCGCGGCCGGCCAGGCCGTTTTGCCCTATGTCCCTCGCGGTAACCGGCGCTTCTACAAACTCAAGGACATCGTACGGTTCGTGACGGAAACCGCAGGTTAGCGCAGGTGTTCGGCGGATTTCTCCGGTGACGCCTGCTTGGCGTGCGCGAGATAGTTGTGACATGGATTTAGAGACCATTACGCGCGCGGGGCCTGGGCAGAATCCGAAAGGCCTTACCGGCGCGCTAAGCGAGCAACCAGGAGCAGCCGTGAGCAATCTTAGCCGGGTAGAAAAACGCACCCTCAATCAGTTGGCGCACGCCCACGCCCAGATATATGAGGCCCGAGCCAAGTTCAGCCTCCGGGAGGAACTGGACCGGCTCAAGTCCGAGGGGCTTTCCGAGCAGGCGGCGCTTTCCCGGCTTCACAAGATCAACCCGCGAATCAGCGCTCCGTAGCAGGCTGGTCCGGCAGTACCTGACAGTCTGAAAGAAACAGGATGGATACAGAGATGGCTCAGTTCAAACCCGGTAAATCTGGAAATCCGAAAGGCAAACCCAAAGGTGCCCAGAGCCGTTTCACCAAGATGCGGGAAGAGCTGAAAACAGACCTGCCGGACTTGCTGGAATCCACCAAGCAGGCGGCGCTCGCTGGAGATATGACCGCAATGCGTCTGCTTCTGGAGCGAACGCTACCTCCCCTCAAAGCCACAGCCGCCCCGCTGGTAATCGAAGGCCTGGAGCAGGCCGCCACGCTCACCGACAAAGCAGCTCTAATCTTGGCGGCGATTGCTCGGGGGGACATGCCCCCAGACGTGGGCGCCTCCCTTGTGGATGCCTTGGGGCGGCTCGCCAAGCTGAAGGAACTTGACGACCTTGAGGCCAGGATAGCGGCATTGGAGGAACAGCAATGAGCACTGGATTGAAGAGCAGAGTGACCAGGCTAGAGGCTGGTTCTGTTTCCAGTCAGAGGGGAGCCCCTTTGGTCATTTTTCTAGAGCCAGGTGGCGTAGATGCCGCTGAGGCTAGCTTCCAGGGGTACTTGGTCACCGGCGCTGGTGGTCCTCGGGAAGTTTACGAGGGGGGGAGCAAGGAGTTGGTGGAGAGCGAGCTCGAAGCCGCAGCTCGTACACGTGGTGTGGTGCTTCTAGCTTCCCAGCTGTGAGGCATCGCCCCTACCCAAGCGTTTAAAGAGGTAACGAAAATGTCCATTTTTTCTGCCGGCGCCAGCCTGTACGGGGCCAACAAAGGCGCAAAGGCCATGGCCGACGCCATCGAACAAGCCGTCGAACTTCAGCGCGAGCAGATGCGCCTAGCGAAAGAGCGGTTCACCCCTTACGCCGACGCTGGGACTGACGCGCTTGGTCAGTACCAAGCCAACATCGGCAACCAGCCGACCTACGAAAACACCCTGGCGAACCTGGTCAACGACCCGGGTTATCAGTTCCGCCTGCAGCAGGGCCAAGAGACGCTGGAGAACAGCGCGGCCGCCCGGGGCAACCTGCTTTCAGGGGCTACGCTGAAAGACCTCCAGGACTACTCGCAAGGGTTGGCCTCCCAAGAGGCCGCTAGCGCTTACGCCAGGGACTTTGATGCCTTCAACAATACCCAAAACCAGTTGGGCAACCTCTTGAGCCTCGGCTTTGATGCCAATGCCCAAATTGTAGGGTCCGGACAGAGGGGCACTAATAATCTGGCCAACCTGGCGCTGATGGGCGGCAAAAATACCATGAACCTGTGGAACTCCCGGGCTAATGCTTTGGTGGACCTGGGCAACAACATCGGCCAAGCCATTGGCGGATCATTCGGAGGTTGACATGACGAAGCTTTCTGACTTGGCCCGATTTGGTGTCACCTCTCTGTTTGGTGCCGAGCCCTATGCTCGCGGCATGCAGCAGCGGCAAGATGCGGACCAGCAGCGCACTCGAAACCGGCTACTTGATCTCAAGCTGGAGAACGCACCAGAGCAAATCCAGCGGGACAACCGATTGGCGGACCTGGGTATCCAGAAGGCCGAGCAGGGCGTTTCCCTAAACGAGCAAAAGCTGCGTAGCGGCGAACTCGATTCCGACCTGGAAAACGCGCGGCTGTTCATTGGTGCCCTGGGCAGCGATTTCGAGCAACTCGACCCGGAATCTCAGCGACGACAATGGTCCGCCGCTCGCCAGCGAGTCATCGGCATCGACCCAAGCAACGAGGACATCCCCGAGATGCCGGAGCGCAGCGCCTACCGGCTGATTCGGGGCATGGCGGGCTTGGTGGGTGCGAAGGGACCAGAGACGACCGGGTTTCTCCGGGAACTTGAGGCCGCAGGCATTGATCCCCGTTCCCAAGAGGGCCGGCAGCTGATACGGGGAAGGTACTCAAAGAAAGGTACCACCGTGAACGTCAACACCAGTCAACCAGGTGGTGCGAGCGAGAAGAAATTCTCGGAGGCGTTAGGGGCTCAGCAGGCCAAACGTTACGACCAGATCATCGCTGACGCTCAGGGGGCCGATGGCCGAATAGCGCAGGCCAGGGAGCTCATTGAGATACTGGATGGCGGCTTCGAAACTGGTCCGCGAGCTACGGTTATGAAGCCGTTCCAGTGGGCTGGAGAGGTTATTTCTCCAGGATCGACCGATTACGACAAGTACAACCGGTTCCAGCAGATTACCGCACCTATGGTTAAGGCTTTGCGCGAGCCTGGTGAAGGTCCGATGTCTGATGCCGACCTCAGGTTCATGCAGCAGGCTGCTGCCGGCGTCGGAAATAGCGTGGAGGCCAACAGATTGGCCGCGCATGCTGTTATCAGGGCCGAGGAGCGCAAGGAGCAATATGCAATGCAGGCTGAGCGGTGGGTGCGTGATAACGGGTCCCTGGATGGCTTTCAGGAGTCCTGGGACCGGTATACCAAGGCAAACCCTCTCTTTGAGACGAGTGAGGGTGACTTGTCGGTGGACGACTTGGTGAACATGTATTCGGGAGAAGAGTAGTGGCAACGATGGAGCAGCTTGAGAAAGCACTGAGAGGGGCGCATAGAGCAGGGAAAGCTGAACATGCGCGGCGTTTGGCTAGTGAAATCAGACGCCTGCGGTCTGATGAATTTCGACCAGTGGACACAGATCTGACCGGGCGCCTTTCCAGTTACGCCGAGGCCCAGCCTCCTATCTCTGGTTTGGGCGACATTCTGCCTAGAATCGGCTCCTCCATAAAACTGGCCCTGCAGGAAGCCACCAGCTTTGATGAGCAGCGTCTGATGAATGTTCTCCAAGAGGAGTACCCGGGCGTGACGTTCGAGCAGGACCCGGAGGGTTATACCGTCGCGGACTTCACTGACATTGGTGGTGGCCGAGGTTATCTGAATGTGCCTGGTCTTGATATGAGAGACATGAACCAAGCCGCCATGGCCGCCGTCCAGTTTTCCCCTGCAGGCGCCGCAGCGGCGAAAGGAACCACCCTTCTTGGCCAGGCGGCGCTGGGAGGTACTGTGTCAGCGGGAACTGAGGTTGTGCGCGATCTTGCATCTCAGGCTGCTGGCGGTACTGAGGAATTCTCAATGGCCAATCTTGACGGGTGGAATATCACCGCAGCTGGCGCCATGGGAGCAGCTGCCCCATATGTCGCGCGGGCCGTCGAAGGTGCCGTCAGGAGAATCGCCGGTAAAGGTATCCGGGTTCTGAATGAGCAAGGAGGCTTTACCGATGAGGCGATGCAGACACTCCAGGCTGCCCAGGCGGGCCCTGAACAGCTCAGCCGCACAGTCGCTAACCGACTCCGCCAGCAGAACGTTTTGACCCCCGAGCAGGCCCAGACTTTCAATCTGTTCCGGTCTCAGGGAGTCAATGCGACCCGCGCAAACCTGACCCAGTCCGCTGATGATTGGCAGCTTCAGCAGGAAGCCATCAAGCGCAGCGGCCCGATGCGAGGCGCCGTTGACGCCCAGGACCGCGCCCTGGCAGCCAGAGGCGAACAGCTTATTGAGCGCACCGGGGGGCAGACGGCGGGGCCTCTCGACACCGGCGAACAGGTTTTCAGTGCGGTCACTCGAAAGGCCACCGATCTCGACGACCAAATCTCTCAGCTCTACCGGGAAGCATATAACCGGGTCAGCGACGACCCGGTTATCGTCATGGGCCGTACTGTTGACGCTCTTCGTCGGAATGCGGGCATGAATCAGCGCTCCGATGGCACCGTAACCGCCATCCAAAGCGCGTTGCGCGATGCTGGCGTGCTTGGCCAGGGTATGAGGATGGGCGGCGAAATGGTGCCGCGACGAATTGGCACTCTCGGCACAGGCCAGCGCGAGTTCAAGCCCACCCAGATCAGTGTTCGCTTAGCTGAGAAGTTGCGCCAGGACTTGAACAACCTGTACTCAGGTGCCAATGACCAGGGCCGGCGGATCATCAACCAGGTCAAAAATGCCCTGGACGATGATGTGTTTGGGGCTACCGGGGAGGATATTTTCAGAGAGGCGAGAGCGGCCAAGAGCGCCTTTCACAGAGAATTGGAAACCAAGGCCTTGTCGAAGTTCGACAAAAACACGCGATCCCTGGTGCAGGATGTACTGGAAAACCGTGTGGCGCCGGATCGCCTGTTTGAGAAGTTGGTTGTTCAGAAGGGAACTCGGGCCAGCGACCTTAAGGCGATGAAAGACTACTTGTTATCCGGCACCGAGGATCAAGTGACCCAAGGCAACGGCGCCTGGAATAGTCTGAGGGCGGAAACTCTCCGCTACATGATTGAGAAGGCCACTGGCACGGCGGCTAAAACCGAGGGTGGTGAAGCGGTATTCAATGGCAATCAGTTCCGCAAGGCAATGGACCGGATTGGCGGCGAACGCCTGCGTACTCTATTCGGACAGGATGAATTCATGGACATCGCGGCACTACGCAAGATCGGGGAGTTGCGCATTCCTGTATCCATGACGCAGCAAGGCAAGGGGCCGTCCGCTCAGGCCGTTTCGGAGATTATCGACGAATTGCCTTTGGGAAGAGCGGCCAGGAGATTGTTTACTCTCAGAAAGGGAATGGGAGCAACCAGGGCTATGAATGATGCTGTACAGCCCGGTATGGCCACGGAGCGAGTTCTGAACCAAAGGCTCATTGATCCTCAAACAGCACAGCAAGGCGCCGCAGTGCTGAGACAGCAGACTTCTGACTAGAAGAACGTGTCGATGAGGATGATAGGTAAGCCGAAGATCAGAAACAGACCGCCGAACATATACATGATAAGCATCAGGGTGCCACTTACCGCAAAGGTGAAGCTGCTTACCTTGATGACGATGTCTAACATCTTCGGGTCGATAGCGGCGACTTCCGGTCGCCGCTCGACCGCGCGACCGACGACCAGCGCAACGAAGGCAGTCATAGTCAGGATTGCCAAAAGAGCGGCAAGCCCGACAAATACAAGCACGGTTTCCGTATCCATCATCTGATATAGAATTTCACACTGGAGCTCATATATTCGAGCGTAGCATAGCGGGAATCTTCTGCATTCAGGTCAGGCATATACACAGAGAATGCAGTGCTGTTCCCGGGCGATATTTTATTTACATTGAACTCTTTGGATTTTTCGTTTGCCGTGATACGGAATGTGAGATTTTCATGCGTGACAGATTGAGTATTGATTATCCGCCCTTCAAATTTGATCCCGGTAAGATGCTCTTCCTGGGATGCACGTACAACCATGAAGCCTTTGTTAATCTCTTGAACGTCCGGCGTAGCGAAGTCCACGTTGTACCTGAACTTTCTAAGCAAGTAGTCAAGATTCAGGTCTTGTGTGGTGGTCTGTAGTGCTTTGAGTTCGCTGGCCAATTCCATATTGGTTGCTTGGAGCCCCTTCACTGTCATTGTAAGCATGCCAATCTGGCTGGCCCGACGCTTTCCTTCTGTGAACTGGTAAAGCAGAAGGTATATAACGCCTAGTAAAGAGATCACGGCAAGAGTTAAAGCGAACCTTCCCTTAGATTTCCCTGCAGTTTCCATTTCCCCTCCTAGTCTCAAACATCAAGGGCTTGCCTCAGCATGCGGGCCCAGCTTGCAGGCCTGATTCGGTACTGGGGGTGCCGCCGTCATTATCAGTGGTGCAGTGAGGCATCGCTGTTGGTATTGAATTGTTGACCTGCAATGGTGCCCGGATGCCGCTGGTAGGGGCGTGAGTACACGGACGCAGGATTCACCAAAGAGAGCCAATCTGCCGGCTGAGGAGATGCCTTCCCTGGTAAGCGTTTTTTGACCCATGAATTTACTTGGTAATAAAGATGTGATCCATGTCTCATAAGGACCGACCGGTCATCATGTCGGTGGACCCGGAACCAAATGAATGCGTGACCTTTGAGAAGCTATGGTTGGGGGTAGCTATTGGCCCGGCTTCGCGATGTTTAAAGTCGCTTCCTGTGGGGGTATTTATTGGGGTGTCAGCTCTGATTGGAATTGAATAATTACAATAAATTCAATGAATTACGGTGTTTTTGTGGCTCCTGCTCGGGGCGCCACCTTTCCAGACTCCCGAATTTACCCACCTTTACAGACAGCGCCGCCCGGCCGGGGCATGCTTTGCGCCACTCAAACAGCAGTGGTAAGGGATCGTGCAAGTGAGCCTCTCGGGTCCTCGGCAGGGCCGTTTCTTCAACAGTACCGACCAGCGGGATGTGGAACGGGTGGCGGGCCAGTACGGTGCCCACCAGGACAAGGTGCGGGCCTTTATTGATGAGCTGCGCGCGGTGGATGAGATCGACCACCTGACCTACCAGGCGGTGCACCAGCTGGTGGCCAGCGAGCTGGCGTTGCCGTTGCCGGGGAGCGATTTCCCCCGCTAACCCCGGGAATGGAAATTTTGTTGAATAAGGTCAACAGCTTTCACGTGAAAATGACGTCGTTGGCCCCATCCTCCTGGCACCACCCAGGAGGTCGTTATGATCGGCTTCACCTTTCTCAGCAAGCGGTTCGACAGCAGCAATCCGGACCATGTCGATGCCATCGCCGACCGCTACGGCGTTTTTGGCGACGACGTGCGAGCGTTTATCGACGAGGCCCGTGCCCACGGCGAGATCGACAAGCTCACCCAGGAGCAGGTGCACCAGCTGATTGCCAGCGAACTGGCGCTGCCGGCCCACCACGACGGCGTGACCATCTGACCCCGGGTTCGCGCCGCCGCCGGTTTTGACGTAACGTTCCCTCCGATCGTGCATCCATGGGATAACAGGATGCAGCATCCATTCGGAGGAAGGCGCCATGAAAGACACCCGGCCCCTGCTGCTGCGCAGCGGTACCGATTTCCCGCCGTTGCGGCGGCGGCGCACCCGTATTCTGCAAGTCAATCTCGGCTATCTCTGCAACCTCAGCTGCGTCCATTGCCACGTCAATGCCGGCCCCACCCGCACCGAGCAGATGAGCCGCGAGGTGGTGGAGCAGGTAATCGCGGTGCTCGACCAGGGCCAGGTAAAGGTGCTGGATCTGACCGGCGGCGCCCCGGAGATGAACCCCCACTTCCGCGATCTGGTGCGGGCCGCCCGCGCCCGTGGCGTCACCGTGATCGACCGCTGCAACCTGACCATCGTGCTGGAAGACGGCTATCAGGATCTGCCCGAGTTCCTGGCGGAGCAGGGCGTCCAGGTGGTGGCCTCGCTGCCGTGCTATCTGGAAGACAACGTCAATCAGCAGCGCGGCAAGGGCGTTTACGCCGACAGCATCGAGGCGATCCGCCGGCTCAACGCGGTGGGCTACGGCGCCGATGAACGCCTGCCCCTGGACCTGGTGTACAACCCGGTGGGGGCTCACCTGCCGCCGCCCCAGGCGGCCCTGGAGGCGGACTACAAGCGCGAGCTGGATCAGCGCTTCGGCATCCGCTTCAACCAGCTGCTGACCATCACCAACATGCCGATCAGCCGCTTCGGCGCGGTGCTGCTGGCCCAGGGCGCCTTCAACGATTACATGCAACTGCTGCGCGACAACCATAATGTCGCTAACCTGGGCGCGGTGATGTGCCGCGACACCCTGAGCGTGGATTATCGCGGCTATCTCTACGATTGCGATTTCAACCAGATGCTGGATCTGCCCCAGGGCGGAGGCCAACGCCACCCCCACCTGAGCGAACTGCTGGCGGCGGATAAGGACGGCGAGGCGGTGTTCGTGGCCGACCATTGTTTCGGCTGTACCGCCGGCGCCGGCAGCAGTTGCGGAGGAGCCCTGGAATGAGTATCAGCGTGATCATCCCGGTACTCGACGAGGCCGGCTGCCTGGACGGGTTTCTGGCCGGCTTACGCGAGCGCCTGGGCGAGCAGGATGAAATCATCGTGGTGGACGGCGGCAGCCGGGACGAGAGCCCGCTGATCGCCCGCCAGCACGCGGACCTGGTGCTGCACTGCGACCGTGGCCGCGCCCGGCAGATGAACCTGGGCGCCGAGCGCGCCAGCGGCGACTGGCTGTGGTTTCTGCACGCCGATTGCGGCAAGGTCAAAAGGGGCCACCTGGCGGCCCTGCGGGCGCTGCCGGAGGATGCCCAGTGGGGCCGGTTCGACGTGCGCCTGTCCGGTGACCACCGCCTGTTCCCGATGATCGGCCATGCCATGAACCTGCGCTCGCGCTGGACCGGCATCGCCACCGGCGACCAGGGCATCTTCGTGCGCCGGGAGCTGTTCCTGGAACTGGGCGGCTTCCCCATGCAACCGCTGATGGAAGACGTGGCGCTGAGCACCCACCTGCGCGCCCGCGCCCGACCGGTGTGCCTGCGCCCGCGCCTGATCGCCGACAGCCGCCGCTGGGAAGAGAAGGGCGTGCTGCGCACCACCATGCTGATGTGGCAACTGCGCTGGCGCTACTGGCGCGGCGAGGACCCGGCCCGGCTGCACCGGGACTACTACCGCCACCACTATTCCCACTCGCCTTCCTCGTCACGCTGACCATGCCGGAGACCGCCGCCCGCCCCGACACCCTGCTGATGGTTTTCGCCCGGGCCCCGCGCCTGGGTGAGGTGAAAACCCGGCTGGTGCCGAGCCTGGGCGAGCAGGGCGCGCTGGCCGTGTATCAGCGCCTGCTGGACCGCACCCTGGCGGTGGCCGCCGGCTTTCCCGGCCCGGCCCGGCTGATGCTGGACGGGCACGATCCGGCCCTGGCCCGCCGCGCCGAAGCCCTGGGCATGACCGTGGCGCCGCAGCAGGGCGACGGCCTGGGCGAACGCATGGCCCGGGCCCTGGCCGACGCCCTGGACGGGCACGCCCACGCCTTGCTGGTGGGCTGCGATTGCCCGGTGCTGGACCAGACCTACCTGGCCCTGGCCGACGACCACCTGCGGCGCGGGCGGGTGGTGCTCGGAGCCAGCGAGGACGGTGGCTTCGTGCTGATCGGCGGCAGCGCCGCCCGGGTGTGGCGACCGGACCTTTTCGACGCGGTGCGCCTGGGCGGCGGCTACGCCCTGGCCGACACCCTGGTGGCACTGAACCACGTGGATGGGGTCGAAGTGCTGCCACCGCTGTGGGATGTGGACCGCCCGGAGGATGTGGCGCTGGCCCGGCAGTTGGGTGTACTTCCCTAAAATCGTCCTACTATCTGGGACGGCGCCCGTGAGGTGGTGATTTTTTGGCCGTATACTGGAGGTCCATGGCGGCGCACGCCATGATCTCAAGGGAGTGAAAGATGCAACAGCCACCGGTGCTCAATGACGGCTTGATCGCCGAATTGCGCGATATCATGGGCAGCGATTTCGACACCCTGGTCGAATCCTACCGACAGGATGGCAGCCAGCGGCTGGCCGCCCTGCATGAGGCGGTGCGCGAAGGCTATATGGATGGCATCCGCCAGCAGGCGCACAGTTTCAAAGGCAGTAGTGGCAATTTGGGCGCATTGCGGGTGTCCGCCCTCTGTCTGGAAATGGAGCAACTGGCCCGGGACCAGCAATTGGAAACCGCCGGCGATCGTCTGGCGGCGCTGGAGCAGGCCTTCGAGGAGTCCTGCCAGGCTCTCGACGGACAAGCCGTCGGCGCGCAAACCGCCACCCCCTAGTGAGAAAACAGGCAAAAAAAACCCCTCAACCAAAGGGGGTGGAAGAGGGGGGGTTGTGAGCGCTATCTCTAGCGCCTTGGGGGGATACCTTCAAGATGCTTAAATGCTACCGGCCATGACCCGAGGGTGCTGTAAAAACCGGTGAGCGATTGTAAAAGTTGGCGATAGTGTACCGGGAATATGTAGCGGGTCCAGTGGCGCGTCAATGGGCCTGTCGCCAAGTGACTCGCCCGCTGAACCAAATTTGTAAGAGATATCTTACAAGCTTGTAAGCATTTGTACCAATTTCGCGTGCGCTTTTGTCCTTTCCTCTCTCGACCCTTCCTGCCAACTCACTGATTTCAAAGAGATATCACTCTTGCGGCTGTTTTTTGCGCCGAAATTTTATCGTTCTTTAACTCGCGGCGCCGAAACGGGTTGATATAGTGTTTCCCGTGTTCAGGGAAACAGAACACAGGGATTGGCTAAGGAAGGCGGACACGGAAGTCCTAGGTGAGCGCAATCGGGTAAGGACAACTCGACGCAAAAAAGGGCGGCAGGATGCCGCCCTTTCTCATTTGCGGGCCCGCCCAACGCACGAAGGACCAGGCCCGGCTTATCTCACCGCCGATTCACGGCAGGGTCACCACTCGCGGATCAGCTTGTCGCGCTTGTTGGCCACCCCATCCCACTCTTCCGCGTCTTCCGGCGAATCCTTCATCTCGGTGATGTTCGGCCATTTCTCGGCCAGTTCCGCATTGATCTCCAGGAAGTCCTGCTGATCCTCCGGCAATTCGTCCTCGGAGAAAATCGCGTTCACCGGGCACTCCGGCTCGCACAGGGCGCAGTCAATGCACTCGTCCGGGTGAATGACCAGGAAATTGGGGCCTTCATAGAAGCAATCCACGGGGCATACTTCCACGCAGTCCGTGTGTTTGCACTTGATGCAGTTTTCACCTACTACGAACGTCATTAGCCTGTCCTCGCCAGGGGTGTTCTCGTCTTGTTCCGCGCCGGCATCGCGCGGACGCCATGCGACTTGGGGGCGGCGCTAGTCTACCGGACTGCCAGCCTCAGGCAAGCGCCGCAACCGGTCCGCGAACGCATATGGATATAACGCGCCCGCCTCTCCGTAGGAGCGGCTTCAGCCGCGAAACGCTTAACCCTCGCCCAATGCCTTCAAGGTATACAACCGCTCCAGCGCCTGCCGGGGCGTCAACTCGTCCGGATCGATGTCCGCCAGCGCCTTCTCCACGGCGCTGGGCGCGCCGAACAGATCCGCCTGGGCCGGCGCGGTGGCCGGGGCGGGCGCCGCCGACTTGGGCCGCTCGCCCTGTTCCAGCTCGGCCAGCTTGTCGGTGGCGCGGCGGATCACCCCCGCCGGCACCCCCGCCAGCTGCGCCACCTGCAGACCATAGCTGCGGCTGGCCGGCCCCTCCTGCACCCGATGCAGAAAGACGATGCGGTTATCGTGTTCGCTGGCGGTCAGGTGCGCATTATAGACGCCCGGCAACTGCTCCGGCAGTTGCGTCAGCTCGAAATAATGGGTGGCGAACAGGGTGAACGCCTTGAGATTGCGGGCCAGATGCTCCGCCGCCGCCCACGCCAGGCTGAGCCCGTCGAAGGTGCTGGTGCCCCGGCCGATCTCGTCCATCAGCACCAGGCTCTCCGGCGTGGCGTTATTGAGAATATTGGCGGTCTCCGACATCTCCACCATAAAGGTGGAACGGCCGCCGGCCAGATCGTCGGAGGAACCGATGCGGGTAAAGATGCGGTCCAGCATGCCCACCCGTGCGCTGGCCGCCGGCACCGCGCTGCCGATATGGGCGAGCAGGGCGACCAGGGCGGTCTGGCGCATATAAGTGGACTTACCACCCATGTTCGGGCCGGTGATGATCACCATGCGGCGCTGATCGTCCAGATGCAGGCTGTTGGGCACGAACGCATCGTCCAGCACCTGCTCCACCACCGGATGGCGGCCATCGACGATCTCCACCACCGGCTCGGTCACCAACTGCGGCTGCACCCAGCCCAGCGCCTCGGCCCGCTCCGCGAAGGCGGCCAGCACGTCCAGCTCGGCCACCGCCGCGGCGCTGGCCTGCAACGAACCCAGGTCCGCCGCCAGGGTCTCGATCAACTGCTCATACAGACGCTTCTCCAGGGTCAGCGCCTTGCTCGACGCGGACAGCGCCTTGTCCTCGAACTCCTTGAGCTCCGGAGTGATAAAACGCTCCGCGTTCTTCAGGGTCTGGCGGCGCTGGTAATCCATCGGCGCGTTGTCCGCCTCCCGGCGGGACAGCTCGATGTAATAGCCGTGCACCCGGTTGTACTTGACCCGCAGGGTGGAGAAACCGGTGCGCTCGCGCTCCCGGGTCTCGATGTCCACCAGCACCTGGCCGGCGTTCTCGCTGATCGAACGCAGCTCGTCCAGCTCCGCGCTGTACCCCTCGGCGATCACGCCGCCGTCGCGGATCAGCATCGGCGGATTCTCGATCACCGCCTTTTGCAGCAACGCCGCCTGCTCGGGAAACTCACCCAACCGTTCCTGCAGCGCCGCGAACGCCTGGTCCTCCGGCAGCGCCCCATGCAGCGCCGGCAGCGCCTCAAGACTGACCCGCAACCGGGTCAGATCCCGGGGCCGCGCCGAGCGCAACGCCACCCGACCCAGAATCCGCTCCATATCGCCGATCCGGTCCAGCACCTCGCGCACCGCCTCGAACCGCCAGCCGTCGCGCAGCGCCGACACCCGACGCTGGCGATCACCGAGCACCGCCCGGTCGCGCAGCGGCCGGTGAATCCAGCGCTTCAACAACCGCGCCCCCATGGCCGTCTCGGTGCTGTCCAGCACCCACGCCAGAGTCGGCACCTCGTCGCCATTGAGGGTCTCGGTCAGCTCCAGATTGCGCCGCGTCGCCGCGTCCATGGCCACCCCGTCATCGAACGCCTCCATGGCCAGCCCGGTCACATGGGGCAGGCTGTTGCGCTGGGTATCCCGGGCGTACTGCAGCAACGCCCCGGCGGCGGCCACCGCCACCGCCGGCGGCTGCCCGAACCCGGACAGATCCTGCACCCCGAACTGCTTGCACAACTGCCGCAACGCCGCCTCGCTGTCGAACTCCCACGGCGGCCGCTTGCGGCACCCGGCCCGCTCCACCAGCGCCGCCGGCAAACCGTGCTCCTCGCACACCAGCAACTCCGCCGGCTGCCAACGCTCCAGCAACGCCTGCAACTGCTCGTGCCCCTCCACCCGGGTTACCACGAACCGCCCGGCGGCCAGATCCAGACTCGCCGCACCCACCGCCGGCCCGTCCTCGAACAACGCGCACAACAGCGTATCCCGCCGCTCCTCCAGCAACGCCTCATCGCTCACCGTCCCCGGCGTCACGATCCGCACCACCTTGCGCTCCACCGGCCCCTTCGCCAGCGCCGGATCGCCGATCTGTTCGCAAATCGCCACCGACTCGCCCAGCTTCACCAACCGCGCCAGATACCCCTCCGCCGCATGATAGGGAATCCCGGCCATGGGAATCGGCTTGCCATTGCTCTGCCCGCGCTGGGTCAGCGTGATATCCAGCAGCCGCGCCGCCTTCTGCGCGTCACCGAAAAACAGCTCGTAGAAATCCCCCATCCGGTAGAACAGCAACTGATCCGGATGCTCGGCCTTGAGGCCCAGATACTGCTTCATCATCGGGGTGTGGCCGGAAAGGTCGTCCTTTGCCATAAGCGCGGTATCGCCTGTTTTCTGGAGAGTGTGGGTGGCTGCAGGGCAGGGCGGTAGGAGCGGCTTCAGCCGCGATCCCCACCCAAACGGAGCCAAGCGCGAAAGAATAGCAAACCCTTGCGCATGGCTCTATTGGGGGCGCCACCTGCATTGAGGTGCGCTACCTGCCATTTCGTTTATTGCGATTTTCGTTTGTTTCGAATAGCGTGCGGATATCGAGCTATATCGCCTGGAGAGGTCACCATGAACACCGCGCCGGATCACGACACTATCCCGGACTCCCGGGCTGCGGACCTGGCCCGGGAAAGCGCCGTCGCCCTGGCAAGGCTGCTGAAGGACCACCCCCGGCAGGAACCTGCCCGGGTGCGCATGGACGACACGGACCTGGTGCTGCCCCGGCACGCCCTGGAACTGCTGCGTAACATCCTCACGGAAATGGCCCAGGGCAACGCCGTCACCCTGATGCCGATGCACGCCGAAGTGACCACCCAGGAAGCCGCCAACCTGCTGAACGTCTCCCGGCCCCACCTGGTCAAGCTGCTGGAGGAGGGCGTCATTCCTTTTACCCGGGTTGGGACGCACCGACGTATCCGCTTTCAGGATGTGATGGCGTACCGGGCGGCCCGCGCCACCGAAAGCGAAGCCGCGCTGCGGGCGCTGGCGGATCAGGCCCAAGAGCGGGATAGGGGGTACTGATGGGGTTTTCGGTCATCTGGAGGGACTGGTTATCGAAGCGGAACCGATTAATTTATGGTATACTTCGGGCGTTCTGTGGAGGTGCGTTATGGCCGGTAAATCATTGACAATAAAAGAAAAAAAGAGCTACTACGCTAAGGTCCGGGGCTCCAATTATCGGGCAAGTTTGCGCTTGGAAGGCTTTCAGGTGAGCGATTCCGAATCCCTAAAGCCATTGCCTTCTCGCCAAACCGTGATCGATAAATACCGCTCGAAGGTGAAAATCTGAGCAGGGACAAATACGGAGTTGCCCAGGATCCGCACTGTTACCCGGGCACCTCGACGCTTATCAACCGCCTGGGGCTCGTGGTCGATGATGAGCTCGAAGAAGCGGAACGCGAACTCACCGTGATAGCCGCCAACGAAATCGAGTTTACTCCTCCTCCATATTCCCTCGCTTATCTGCAAAGTCTCCACCGTCATTTATTCCAGGATATCTATGATTGGGCTGGCGAGATCCGCACCGTGGACATCGCCAAAGACGACACACGGTTTTGCAACGTCACCCGCATTGAAGCGGAAGCGGAAAAAGTATTCTCTCGGCTCGCGCAGGATGGTTGGCTTGAGCACTGCGAACGCGCTGACCTGATCCCCGCCGTGGCCGAATATTACGGTGACATCAATATGTTGCACCCTTTTCGGGAAGGAAACGGTCGCGCCCAGCGGCTGATGTTCGAGCATCTGATCATCAATGCCGGCTACCAAATCAGTTGGTGGGAGGTTGAACCGGAAGACTGGCGGCTCGGGAATATCGATGCCGTAGCCTGTAACTATGGGCGCCTGGAAAGCATTTTCGATCGATGTATTGGTCAGCCTATCCAATAACGTCAGAGCATCACCCCGGCATACTCGCCCAGCGTTCCACCTCATCGCGATTCAGAACCACCACCTGTTGCGCCTCCGGCGATCGCTGATCCGCCGGTGTATCCACCCGCAATTGCTGGAGCAGATAACTTACCAGGGCACCGCGGGTCTCTAGCCGCAGTTCACCGTGCTCCATACCGTAATCCCGCGCGATCAGGGCTTGCTGGGCCGGCGATAAACGGGGATCGGGCCCCAGGCGCACGACCACTCGGGTTCGCCAAGCCTCATCGTCTTCGGCGCCCCGGTCCCCGGGTAGCACCAGCTCCGGCCGATCACTAATGCGACTGAGTACGAAATCCCGAAAATCCCCATTCTTCTCGCACCAAGCCCGAACATGCCAGCGGTAGCCAGTGTGCACCACTGTGTGTGGTTGGATCACCCGGAACTCGGGCTCCGGGTTCGCCAGCGATGCGTATTCGATCTCCACCCGCTTGCCCTCCCGGCAGGCCTGCAACACCGGCCGCAGCACCGCCGGGCGCAAGTCCCGCGCCGGAGGCAGCAGCACCTCGGTGTTGAGCTCGCGCACCGTCAGCGACTCAAACGAGCAGGCCAGGTCCTCCCGAGCGTGCATCATCTGCAGGTATTCGTCAGCGGTGCCCTGAGTAAATACCGGCCCGAATGGCTCCGTGGGCCGATAGCCTTTTAGGAAACGGTCATATATCAGATTCTCCGGCCCATACTCCGCCAGATAGGTATTGATGTCCTTGCTGGCCTGCTGACGGCCTATGCCGAAAGCGCGCATTAAATGATTGGTGGTCAGCCGGCCCTCCCAAAGGGCCACCACCTCAATCAACCGGTAGCGCAGTAACAGATCCCAACGCACCGGCCAGGCGCCGGCACTTTTACGGGTAACGCGAGCCACGACACTTTCTCCTCATCTGTTGGCCTGACGACCTGCCTGAAAACTGGACATGTTCATGTAGCCAGTATAGATGTGTAGTCAGTGAAGTCATATGGTGGCACTTGTCACGAATGAGCACTTGGTACATGGACGCCATCTCAACGACCATTTAGGTCGGATGTGATATGGTTCTCAAAAAAGGCAGGAACACCGGCTCAGGGAACCGGCGATAGGATCTGTTAAAACGCCGGACCGCGAAGGCGGATATCGGGAGGGGTACATGTTCTCCTGCTTTTGGGAGCATCAGAAAGGTAACTTGACCGCCGCGGAGTGGGAACACAGCTTTGACGGCGTCAAGAAAGCTGCAAACAGCGACCTGGTCCAACACAACCCGCCTTGGGTACTCTCCATCGTCTTCAGCCGTATCTATACCCTGAAAAATCAGATTATGCACGGTGGCGCGACCTGGGAAGGCAGCGTCAACCGCGAGCAATTTCGTGACTGCGTGGCGATTCTGGTCGACCTGGTGCCGGTGGTAATTAACGTAATGATGGATAATCCCCGCACGATTAGGGGGCGGCGAGTTATCCGGTGGTTTGATAAGAACCGATATGGAAGTGCATTCGCTTGCAGCGAGCGCTCAGTGAGGAGAAGGAAATAGGGATGCCTCGATTTCTTCACACCGCCGATTGGCAGATTGGCCGGCAGTATTCAAAGTTCGCCCCGGATGACGCGGTGGCACTGGCGGAGGCTCGGCTCACCGCCGTTGAGCGGATTGCTGAACTGGCAGACCAAGAGGCAGTTGACGCCGTGCTGGTCGCGGGTGATGTTTTTGATGCCCAAACGGTTTCAGACCGAACCATCCGGCGCTTATTTAATGCCATGGCCGCTTACACCGGCCCCTGGCTTCTGATTTCCGGTAACCACGATGCGGCGCTTGCCGAGAGCGTATGGACCCGGGCACAGCGCCTGGGGGCCGTGCCGGACAATGCCCACTTGGCCCTTGCGCCTGATGTGTTGGAGTTCATTGAAGCAGGCTTTGTTGTTCTGCCCGCGCCGCTTACCCAGCGGCATACCCAGCCGGACCTGACCAATTGGTTTGATCGGGCAGAAACTCCAGCCGGTCTGGTCTGCATTGGTCTGGCCCACGGCAGTATTCAGGGCGTGCTTGCTGAAGATGTCGACTCCCCGAACCCTATTGCCGCGGACAGAGCCGCCACGGCTCAATTGGATTATCTGGCCCTGGGCGACTGGCATGGCACTAAGCGAATTAACGCTCGCACCTGGTACAGCGGTACCCCGGAACAAGACCGGTTCAAGGGGAACGACCCTGGCAATGTGCTGTTGGTGGACATTCCAGAAGCGGGCGCCGAGCCTCGGGTAGACGTCCGCGCGATCGGCCAGCATCCCTGGATTCAGATGACGGAGCGTCTGACTGTCTCGTCGGACCTGGATCAGCTGGTTACAAAGCTCAAGCAGCAACCTGAAAAGGCGGTAGTGGCCCTGCGCCTGGAAGGAGAAATCAGCTTGCTGGGCAAACAGCAGCTAGAAGACACGCTTTCGGTGGCTGAAGCCCGCTTTCGCAGCCTTGGTTATGACCTGTCCGATCTCCGCTTGTTGGCCACCGAAGAGGACATCGCCGCCCTTCATGCCGACGGCTACGTGGGCCAGCTGATTAACGAGCTGCGTGATGAGCAGGAAGGTGATGACGGCGAAGCCGCCAGAGACGCGATGGCTATTCTGGCCTCGATGTTGCTCGAGAAACAGGCGCGGGGAGGTGGTGAATGAGGCTGCTGCGTCTGAAGGCGGAACAGTTACGCCAGTTCCGCGAACCCGTCGAAATAGAAGACCTTGACGCTGGCATCAACCTGTTCACCGGGCCCAATGAATCCGGCAAGAGCACCCTGGTGCGAGCGATTCGCGCCGCCTTCTTTGAACGTCACAAATCCTCCAGTGTTGACGACCTGCAACCCTGGGGGGATTCGGCGTCGGCGCCCACCGTGGAGCTGGATTTTGAATGGCAGGGTCAATCCTGGAGGCTGGTTAAGAGCTTCCTCAAGAAGAAGCGCTGTGACCTGACGGTAGACGGCACGGTCTACAGTGGGGATGAAGGCGAGGAAAAGCTATCGAGCCTGCTCGGCTATGAATATGCCGCAAAGGGCGCCAGCCAGCAGAGGCATTGGGGCATTCCTGGCCTGCTCTGGGTTGAGCAAGGCACGGGCCAGGAAATACAGGCCCCGGTGGGGTACGCCGGCCAGCACTTGAAAGCCGCGCTTGGAGGCAATCTCGGAGAGATGACCAGCAGCACCGGCGATGAATTGATCAATCAGGTCGCGAAGGAACGTTCCAGTCTGCTGACTGGCACCGGGAGACCCACCGGCAGTTATGCTCAAGCCTTGGCGGACGAGCAGGGGCTCCAAGGGCAACTCAGTGATATTCAAGGCCGTGTAAGGGAATACCGCGAACATGTAGACCGTCTTGGCCAGCTTAGAGACGAGCAAGCTCGGGCCGAAGCGGATCGCCTTTGGGAAACCTATCGCCAGCAGGCCAAAGAGGCGGAAGGCCGATTGGCGGAAGTCATGGCCTGGCAAAAAGACCAGGATCGTGACCAGCAGGCCCTTGAAGAGTGTCAGACCAGCATCCAGACGACGTTGGATCTGCTGAATGGTTTTCAGGGTCAACAGGCGGAACTGGCGCGGCGTCAGGACGAGAAGGTTAAGGAGGAGCTGGCGCAAGCGGACCTCGAAGCCCGAAAGCCTGCTCGCGAGAAGGCACTTGCAGAGGCGGTGCAGGCGCATGAGGCCGCTCGCAAGACGTTAAAGCTCGCGCAACAGCATCAACAACGCAGGGAGTGGGCTCGCGAACGGGAAGGGATCGAGGCCGACCTGGAAAGCGATACGGCCAAACTGGCACGAGCAAGGGAGTTACATTCCGTCCTTCTGGAAAACCGTCAGAAGCGGCAATCTCTGGATATCGATCCGCAAGTGGTTGAGCGCCTGAAAGACGTGACGTCAGAGTTGGACCGCCTGGCCATCCAGCAGGATGCGGTATCAACCCGACTGCAATTCGATTTGACCGATGATCAGAGCGTCACCCTGGATGGCAAGAAGGTGGTTGGGCGTAGCGAGCATCTGCTGATTGAGCCGGGTGAGGTGGCCATCAAAGGCGTGGGGACCTTGCGGGTGCTGCCGGGTGGTGAAGATGTTGCGGAGATAGCACGGGCCCGGCAGAACCTGACCGACGAGCAAGAGAGCTTGCTGTCCAGGCTCCGTGTGACTTCCCTGGCCGAGGCAGAAGGTCGGCTTAGTCAGCTGCGAGAGTTACAGCAGGCTATTCAGCGCGATGAATCGTTGCTCAATGAGTCAGCGCCTGAGGGCCTGGAGGCCCTGTCGGATCGCCTGCGGCTAAGGCAGGCGCGCAAGGATGAACTGGCCTCTCAAATGCAGGCGCTTCCGGAGCAAGATGACAATAGTCTGTCCTTGTCCCGTGCTGAGACTCGACTCGAATCCGCGCAACAGGCCCTTGAGGCAGCTGAAGCGGCGAAACAGAAGCTCACGGGCGACTTTTCGCTGGCGGAGCAGTCACTAAATCGCGCCAAAAAGGAGTGGGAGCGCCTTAATAACGAACTGCAAGCGCCGGACCGCAAGCAGCGGCAGAAGCAGGCTGAGAATCGGCTGATTGATTTGCGCGTGAAACAGCGCAGCCTCAACGAGAAGCTTTTGGAGCGTAACAAGCAGATTGAACAGGCGAAACCGGCTGTCCTTGAGCAGGATGTGGAGCGCTTAAACAGGAGCGCGGATGCGGCGGAGCAGCAGGAAAAGAAGCGAAGTCGAGAGCTGATCCAAATCCAAGCCCGCCTGGAAGCGGCAGGGGCAGAAGGTCTGGAAGAGCAAAGTGCCGAACTGGGAAGCGAGTTGGAGCATGCTATTCGCCGTAGACGTGAGTTGGAACGCCGGGCGAAAGCATTGGATCTGCTGAACACCCGACTGAGAGAGCATCGCCTGGAACTGACTCGCCAACTCCAGGAACCCTTACAACGGCACCTCAACCACTATCTGCAACTACTGTTCCCGGAAGCCAGCCTGGAGGTGGATGAAAATCTCATCCCAGAAGTACTGATCCGCCAGGGCCATGGGGTTGAAGAGCGGGGTAAGTTCGAGGAGCTGAGCTTCGGCGCTCGGGAGCAGATGGCCTTGATCAGCCGGCTGGCCTACGCGGACCTGCTGCTCGAAGCGGGCAGGCCGACCCTGATCATTCTGGATGACGCCCTGGTCCACAGTGATGCCGCGCGGCTCGGGGCCATGAAACGGGTGCTCTACGATGCCGCGCAGAGACATCAGATATTGCTGTTTACCTGCCATCCGGATAACTGGCGGGACCTGGGGGTGACCGCTCGGGATGTGGAGGTTTTACAGGGATGATTTTTGTAATTGTTGGTTGATGCTTAATAATATTCGGTTGTGAGGGAACGGTTATGGCTGACCAGGAAACGTCAAGAATCAAGATCCAAGCCACCTTGGTGGAAAAAATCAACTTTGCTTGTCATCAGAGCGCCTTCGCCGTGCTGCGGGAATTGCGGATAGAGAACCTTGATGAAGAGCAGGATCTGTCGGATCTCTCCATTGTGTTGGATGCGTCACCAGGATTCGTGAAGTCAAAGACCTGGACGGTGGATCGTCTTTCGGCGGGTGGCATGCTCGCGATGAAGGATCGTGACCTTGAGTTGGATGGGGGCTTTTTATTTGACTTGACGGAGTCCATGCGGGGCACTGTGACGATTCGCGTCTTGCAGAGGGGGCAGTTACTGACCGAATCATCGATCAAGGTGGAGTTGCTGGCCTGTAATGAGTGGGGGGGCGCGACGTATATTCCGGAGTTATTAGCAGCGTTCTGTACCCCCAATGACCCGGCAGTGGATAGGCTGTTGGGGCAGGCCAGCCAGATTCTGCGTAACGCGGGCAAGCCGGATAAGATCAATGGCTATGATTCGGGTAGCCGTGAGCAGGTATGGTTAATGGCTTCGGCCATTTATTCCGCCATCGTCAAAATGCAAATTGCTTATGCACTTCCACCCGCCAGCTTCGAGAGCAATGGCCAGAAAATTCGCCTGCCCAGTAAGATAGAAAGTGCCAAAGTGGGTACGTGTCTGGATACGACTTTGCTGTTCGCGGCGGCGCTGGAGCAGGCCCAATTGAACCCTTTGGTAATCATTACCGAGGGACATGCTCTGGTGGGCCTATGGCTGGAGAAAGAGGACTTGTCCAGCGTGGTGGTAGACGAAGCGGAAACTCTACGCCAGCGTATTCCTCTGAAAGAACTGATCCTGATCGAAACCACTTTAATGACCAGCCACCCGGCGCCGCCCTTTTCCAGGGCGGTGCAGGAGGGCATCAAGCAGGTGGGACTGGATAAAGATAACGAGTTTGTCGCCGCCATTGATATTCGTCGGGCACGGGCGCATCGCATTAATCCAATCAGCCTCAAGTCACAGGTAGCCGATACTATCAAGACAGGCGGTGTTGTCGACGTCATTGAGCCAGGGTTGGAGGACGCACCGAATCTCCCTTCCACCACCGTTCATGTACAGGACGAGGTGCCGGAAGACACTCCTGGTGGCCGGCTTGAGCGCTGGCAGCGAAAGCTGCTGGACCTTTCTGCCCGCAACCCGCTGCTAAACCAGAGACCCAGTAAAGGCAGTCTGACGCTGGTCTGTGATGACCCGGGTGCGCTGGAAGATATACTGGCAACGGGGGCTCGTCTCTCGATCGCGCCCTTCCCCCGGCTGCAGAGTCACGAGCAGGATGAGGACATCCATCGTCAGCGTACCGGCGAGGAGCTGAAAGAAGCCTATGCTCGTGATGCCTTGTCGAAGAAGCAGGTGCTGGTTGAGCTGACCCAGGAAGAGCTGGAAAAGCGGGGAGTGGAGATTTTCCGGAAGGCACAAACCTCCCTCAAGGAAGGGGGCTCCAATACCCTTTTCTTGGCGGTGGGTTTTCTGCTATGGAAGCAGAAAGACAAAGACAATCGTCGCTATCGGGCGCCCTTGATTCTGCTGCCGGTCTCTATGGAGCGGAAATCCGTACGTAGCGGCGTAAAGATCGTCGCCAATGACGATGAGCCCCGGTTTAATACCACTCTATTGGAGATGTTGAAGAAGGATTTCGGAATCGAGATCCACGGCTTGAGTGGTTCTCTACCTGAAGACGACAGCGGCGTGGATGTGGCGGGTGTCTGGAATCGGGTGCGCCATGCTATCAAGGACGTACCCGGGTTCGAGGTGGTGGAAGACGTGGTGTTGGGCCACTTCTCTTTTGCCAAGTACCTGATGTGGAAAGACCTGGTGGACCGCTCCGAGGCGCTTAAAGAAAGCCCCGTGGTGAAGCATCTTCTGGATACACCCCGTGAAGCCTACGAAAGCGA
Source organism: Alloalcanivorax gelatiniphagus (assembly GCF_005938655.1). Classification (GTDB taxonomy): domain Bacteria; phylum Pseudomonadota; class Gammaproteobacteria; order Pseudomonadales; family Alcanivoracaceae; genus Alloalcanivorax; species Alloalcanivorax gelatiniphagus. The sequence continues at coordinate 161,665 of NZ_VCQT01000022.1, read as the reverse complement.
TATACGCTTTGTGGACCCCAAGGACATCGACCGGGATTACACACCGGCGGACTTGCTGACGCCGCTACCGGCGGATTCATCCCAGATGGCGGCCATTGCCACGGCGGACCGGGGCAAGGACTTCGTGATCATCGGCCCGCCGGGTACTGGCAAGAGTCAGACCATCGGCAACCTGATTGCCCACATGCTGGGCAAGGGTAAGAAAGTCCTGTTCGTATCCGAGAAGACAGCAGCGCTGGAAGTAGTGCATCGGCGTTTGCGTGATATTGGCCTCGGCCATTTTTGCCTGGAACTGCACTCCAATAAGGCGAAGAAAGCGGACGTGCTGGACCAGCTGCGCACTTCCTGGAACAGCGCGTCCCAGTCGTCGGTCAGTGATTGGAAGGCAGAGGGTGAGCGCTTGGAGATACTGCGTGATCGTCTAAATCACGTCGTCAATGCCTTACACCGGCATCGTCGCAATGGGCTCACCGCCCACTATGCGATTGGCGTGAAAGTCCGTGATGATGATCTGGCCGAGAAAGTAAGATTGAGCTGGCCTAACGCGGATTACCACGACGATAAGCAGCTGCAACAGCTTCGTGAGATGGCTTCGCTGTTGAGTGTACAGGCCGGCGCCGTGGGGAATCTGGTGGATCATCCCCTGAGCATGATCAGTAATTACGATTGGCGGCCTCAGTGGCAGGACGAGCTGGTGAGTGCCGCCAGAAAGCTGCAGGCCAGTAGCGATCAGGTTTCGCTGGAGCTGACCGAGTTGCAAAAGGCGCTTGGTATCACTCTGGGTACTGTGAATCTGGCCAAGCTGGCTGCCATGGATGAGTGTGGCCAGGTATTGCTCGATACCTACCGTCAGCAGGCATCCTTCGCCCTGGAACCGGACGCGCCGGACCGCCTGGACGCCCTTGAAGAAGCGGTATCTCAGCTGAAGACCTATATCGCCACCCAGGCTGAGCTCAGTTGCAACTATGAGGCGTTGGCCTGGCAGAAGCTGGATGCGATGGAGTTGGGGAAGGCGTGGAGCGAGGCAAATGACACCTGGTGGCCCAAAAGCTGGTTTGCCAAGCGGAAGGTCATCAAGGCGATGCGAGAGGGCGGGGCACAGGGTGACCCTGACCCGGATAATGACATTCCCGTGCTCGATCGGCTGCGGGAAACCGGCGGCAACATCGACCGCTTGGACGGGTTGCTGAAGGGCCTGCGGGAGTGGGATTCCTACAATTCCGACCCTGAAGCCATGGCCGCCTTGAAGCTACTGGGCACCCGCGCCCGGGTCGCGGTCGGCAAGCTGGCGGATGATGTGGAGTCACTGGCCGCCATGCGCGGCAAGATTCGCACCCTGATGTACGACGGGAACGACCTGCTGGCCCCCGAAGCCCCGGTCGGCCGGGCTATCAATGGCTTCAAGGCGGCACTCGAAACGTTCAATGCGCGCAAGGCTAGGTTTGAGGAGCTGGTCGGCGCGTCGCTGGACGGTCGGTTGCCGACTGATGTGGCCGCCTTGGAGGTGGTGCGCGCGCAATGCCAGGAAATTGTCGATCACCATGTTTCGCTGAAGGACTGGTGCGCCTGGGTGCGCCGTCGCTCGGAGGCCTTGGATCTGCAACTAGGGCCTCTGGTGGCTGCCATCGAAAGCGGCACGGTGACAGCGGATCAGATCGAAGATGTATTTGAAGCCGCTTACTGTAGTTGGTGGTCCTCGGCGGTCATCGGCGAAGACGAGGTGCTGCGTGAGTTCTCATCGCCGGAGCATGAAGCGTCGATCCGGAATTTCAGAGAGTTGGATACCCGGTTCAATGACCTGACGGCCAAGTACATTGCTGCCAATCTGGCTGGGGAAATCCCGGATCAGGAAGGCACCAGGAAAAATTCTTCCTGGGGAGTGTTGCGTCGCGAGTTGCAGAAGAAGGCGCGGCATAAGCCAGTGCGGGAAATGATGGAAGCCATCCCGGACGTGGTGACGACCCTGGCGCCATGCCTGATGATGTCCCCGCTCTCAATTGCGCAATTTCTATCCGCCGGACAGGCGCTGTTCGATGTGGTGATCTTTGACGAAGCCTCCCAGATCACAGTTTGGGATGCGGTGGGTTCTCTTGCTCGCGGTAAACAGGTCATTGTGGCCGGGGACCCCAAGCAGATGCCCCCCACCAATTTCTTCGCCCGTTCCGATGACGATCCGGATGGCGATGTTGATGGGGAAGGAGATCTTGAAAGTATCCTCGATGAGCTTATCGGCGCCAGCATTCCCCAGCGAGTATTGAATCTTCATTACCGTTCTCGTCGCGAGAGCCTGATCGCGTTCTCCAATAGCCGCTACTATGAAAGCTCGCTGGTCACCTTCCCCGCCCCGGTCCATCCGGATAAAGGGGTCTCGCTGGTGCGTACGGAAGGCTTCTATGCCCGTGGCAAGGCACGGCATAACCAGGGCGAAGCCAAGGCCATTGTGGCGGAAATCTTACGGCGCTTGACCTCCAACGACCCCGCGGTGCGTCATCAGTCTATTGGTGTCGTGACTTTTAACACCGAACAGCAAAGCCTGATTGAAAACCTGCTCGACACGGCGCGTTCCGAGGATCCATCTATCGAGTGGGCATTCTCTGAAGAGGATACCTTGGAGCCGGTGTTCGTGAAGAATCTGGAGACCGTGCAGGGGGATGAGCGGGATGTGATCCTGTTCAGTATTACCTACGGTCCGGATGAGGCCGGCCACGTAACCATGAACTTCGGCCCACTCAACCGCACCGGAGGGGAGCGTCGCCTTAACGTCGCCATGACCCGTGCACGCTCCGAGATGATGGTATTCGCCACCATGCCTCCCGAGCGTATCGACCTTGCCCGCACCCAGGCTCGCGCCGTGGCTGATCTGAAGCACTTTCTTGAGTACGCTGAGCGCGGGGCGTCCGCCCTGGGCGCGGTTGTTCGCGGGTCCATGGGCGATTTCGAATCGCCATTTGAAGTGGCGGTGGCGCGCGGTCTGCAGCAGAAGGGCTGGACCGTACACCCACAGATCGGTGTCTCCGCCTACCGTATCGACATGGGTATCGTCCACCCGGATCTGCCCGGCCTCTATTTAGCCGGTATCGAGTGCGATGGCGCTATGTATCACAGTTCGGCCTACGCCAGAGAACGGGACAAGATCCGTCAAGGTGTCCTTGAAGGGCTGGGGTGGACCCTGTTCCGAGTTTGGTCAACGGACTGGTGGACAAATCGAAACAAAGCGCTAGACGAGCTGGATCAGGCTTTGACCGGACATCTTGAGGCCACACGAGCGGAGCGGGCACAAAAGGCCGAGGCGGCTGGTCAGGCGAAGCAGGAGGAAGATCGAGCTTCTCAACAAACTTCGCCGAACGGCGCCAGCGAGCCGGGTCCCGACGGTATCGTGACTCGATACGCCCGGGCCAATTTAGCCGGCTTCCCCATCGACCCGGAGTTATTCTACCAGCCAGCGTATGACGACCTGCTCAAGGAGATGGTGCTGCACGTCGTAGACTTGGAAGGTCCCATCCACGAAGAAGTGCTGGTTCGCAGAATCGCTCGCGAGCACGGCTTCCAGCGAGCGGGCCGGCAGATCAAGGAGCGGGTCGCGCAGATCGCGGAACAGCATCGCGAGGCGACTCGGGAAGAGGTAGGCAGCTTTTATTGGCCGGAGACGAGTGGCACGGCAGTTAAACGATTTGCCCGCACGGATGGACGGGACGACGAAACGAAAAAGCTGGACTATATCTGTGCTGAAGAAATTCACGAGATACGGTCGGCTTGTGATGATGCGGGACAGTTTACGGAGTTCTGCCAGGCGCTCGGTATCGCCAGGCTTACGCAACAGATGAAGTCTAGGTTGGTAAATGTTTTTGCCAATGAACCCAAGGATTTTCCATAAGCGCGGTATCGCCTGTTTTCTGGAGAGTGTGGGTGGCTTGCAGGGCAGGGCGGTAGGAGCGGCTTCAGCCGCGATCCCCACCCAAACGGAGCCAAGCGCGAAAGAATAGCAAACCCTTGCGCATGGCTCTATTGGGGGCGGAGCCTTCCTGCTACCGATCCTCCCGCGTATGCCATAGCCGCAGGATATAAACGGTGTCATCGGTCACTTCGTAACGCATCTCGTAATGGCCAACCAGAAGGCGACGCACCGCCCTGGGTTGGAAGGTATCCAGACGCTCGCCGAGCCGTGGGTTCGTCAGCAGGGCGGTGGGCGCGTCGGTGAGTTGCCGTACGGTGCGCGCCGCGGCGGGTTGATTGATCGGCGCCAGAAATTCATAAAGCCTGACCAGATCGGACAGCGCCTTGCTGGTCCATTTGAGCTTCATCAGCGCGGAGCGGGCAGGGGCGAGTCGGAGCCCAGACTGTCGGCCCAATCACTAATAGCCTGATGGTCGATCACGCGTCCGGCGTCCACGTCAGCCAGCGCTTCGCGGGTGAGCCTGTCACGTTCCTCTTCCAGGTCGAGCCAGTCGGCCAGGGCCTGGCGGACGATCCAGTTTTTGGATCGTTCCAGCCGGATGGCGGCTTCATCGATGCGATCCGCCAGTTCCAGGGGAACATGGGCGGTTACTGAACGGGTCGGATTGGACGCTGACATGGTCAACACCTCTTTGGGTGGGAATGTGTCGGTGTGATTAAGGATAAATCGATCTTAATCATCGACCAGGGAGGTGTCCACCGCGCTTCAAGAGCCCCCATAAACTCTGAACGCGTCCCCCCACCTTACCGAACCCCGCCTGCCCCGTCCGTTATGGACAGAGCCCTATCAACCACCTAGGGTATCACCAGGTATTACCTTTCGATACGAGGCCGCCATGGCAACCTCCATCAAGATTGACGACGAACTGAAAGGCCGTGTCCGGGCACTGGCCAGCCAGCGCCGCCGAACTCCCCACTGGATCATGCTCGAAGCGATCAGGCAATATGTGGCCCGCGAAGAGGCCCAGGAGAGCTTCAAACAGGAAGCCCTGGAGTCCTGGCGGTCCTACCGCGAGACCGGGCGCCACCTCACGGTCCAGGAAACCAACGAGTGGCTGGAATCCTGGGGACGGGACGATAAGGCGCCGCCCGAGTGCCACGAGTAATTATCACCGAAGGCGCCGTGCGCGGGCTGGCACGGTGCCGGGCTTTCCTGGAGGCCGTGGAAGCTGGAGAATCGGCCGTCCGTGCCGGTCGGACCCTCGCGCGGCATCTGCGGATGTTGGAGACAGCCCCGGACATGGGCCGACCCGATGACGAGATGCCGGAACTGCGGGAGTTGATGATTGCTTTCGGCAAAGCCGGTTATGTGGCGCTTTACCGCTACCTGCCCGGCGAAGATGCGGTGTATGTGTTGGCGGTGCGCCATCACAAGGAAGCGGGTTATTAGATCTCCGCTGGTGCTGCTAAAGAATTAAAAAGGGGACGTTATGGCCATACCCGACTTCCAAACCGTGATGCGGCCGGTGCTGGCCGCCGTCAGCGATGGCCAGCCCCGGACTCTCGGCGACGTGCGTCAGCACGTGGCGGAGACGTTCCTGCTGAGCGACGAAGAGCGCAAGCAAAGACTTCCATCCGGCCGTCAGACCGTGATCAACAACCGGGTCGGCTGGGCCCGAACCTATCTGAACAAAGCCGGCCTGCTGCACATCCCGGAGCGCGGCATGGTTCAGATTACCGATCGCGGCCTGGATGCATTGGCCCAGGGCCCTGACCGGATCACCGTCCGCTGGCTCAAGCAGTTCCCCGAATTCGAGCGCTTCCATACCCATACGCCCAAGGACAAGGCCGACGACAGCCAGGATATGGCCGACGATCTGGACCAGACCACCCCGGACGAACGCCTGGCCGAAGCCCATCAGTCCCTCATGGAGGCTCTGACCGACGAGATACTCACCCAGGTGCGCCAGGCCTCACCCCAGTTCTTCGAGCAGTTGGTGGTCGACCTGATGCTGGCCATGGGCTACGGCGGCTCCCGCCAGGAAGCCGGGCAAGCCACCCAGCTCACCAACGACGACGGTATCGACGGCACCATCAAGGAAGACAAGCTGGGGCTGGACGTGATCTATCTCCAGGCCAAGCGCTGGGCCAACACCGTCCATCGCCCGGAAATCGACAAGTTCATCGGCGCGCTCACCCGACGGGGTGCCCGCAAGGGCGTGTTCATCACCACTTCCGAGTTCTCACCGGGCGCCCGCGAGGCCGCCGATGGTCTGAGCATGAAGGTGGTCCTGCTCGACGGCAGGGAACTGGCGCAACTGATGGTGGAAAACAACCTGGGGGTGAGTATCAAGCAGGTTTATGAAGTGAAGCAGATTGACAGCGACTATTTTAGTGAAGAGTAGCGTTACTCATCAAGAACCCAAGAGAGCGAAATGAGCGAAACGAACATTAACCAGGGCCAGATCAACAAGGCCGTGTGGCGGGCCTGTGACACCTTCAGGGGCACGGTGGATCCGAGCATTTACAAGGATTATGTGCTCACCATGCTGTTCGTGAAGTACCTGTCGGACGTCTGGCAGGATCACTGGGACGCCTACCAGAAAGAGCATGGCGATCACCCCGATCTGATTCGGGAACTGATGAAGAACGAGCGCTTTGTGCTGCCGCCGGCGGCGAATTTCTACTCGCTGTATGAGCACCGCCATGAGCCGGGCAATGGCGAGCGCATCGACAAGGCGCTGCACGCCATTGAGGAAGAGAATATCCAGAAGCTGAGTGATGTGTTCCAGGACATCAGCTTCAACTCCAACAAGCTGGGTGACGAGAAGCAGAAGAATGAAATCCTCAAGGCGCTGCTGGAGGATTTCCACAAGCCGGAGCTGAACCTGCGGCCCAGCCGCATCGGGCGGCTGGATATCATCGGCAATGCCTACGAATATCTGATCGCGCAGTTCGCCGCCACGTCCGGCAAGAAGGCCGGCGAGTTCTACACACCGGCGGAGGTGTCGGAATTGATCGCCGAGCTGATGGCACCGGCGGAAGGCGACGAGATCTGTGATCCGGCCTGTGGGTCCGGATCACTGCTGCTGAAATGCGCCAACCAGATCAAGAACGCCCACAACGGCTCCAAGCGCTTCGCCCTGTATGGCCAGGAGGCCATCGGCAGTACCTGGGCGCTGGCGAAGATGAACATGTTTCTGCACGGGGTGGATAACCACAGGATCGAGTGGGGCGACACCCTGCGCAACCCCAAGCTGCTGGACGACAAAGGCCGGCTCCGGCTGTTTGACGTGGTGGTGGCCAATCCGCCGTTCTCGCTGGACAAGTGGGGCCATGAAGGCGCCGGCGACGACCCCCATGGCCGTTATCGCCGAGGTATTCCGCCCAAGACCAAGGGCGATTACGCCTTTATCCTGCACATGATCGAGACGCTGAAGCCCGGCTCTTCGGCAAAGAAAGGTGGCCGCATGGGCGTGGTGGTGCCCCATGGCGTACTGTTCCGAGGCTCCAGCGAGGGCAGGATCCGCAAGCAGCTGATCCAGGAAAACCTGCTGGATGCCGTGATCGGCCTGCCGGAAAAGCTCTTTTTCGGCACCGGCATTCCGGCGGCGATCCTGGTGTTCCGTCAGGACAAGACCGACGAAAACGTGCTCTTTATCGACGCCAGCCGCGAGTTCCGGGCGGGCAAGAACCAGAATGCCCTCTCCGAGGACAATATCCGCAAGATCGTCAAGACCTACACCAACCGCGCCGATGTGGACAAATACGCCCACCTGGCCACGCCGGAAGAAATCGCCGAGAACGACTTCAACCTGAATATCCCCCGCTATGTGGATACCTTCGAGGAAGAGGAGGAAATCGACCTGATGGCGGTGCGGGCCGAGCGCAAACAGCTCAAGGAGAAGCTGGCGTCGCTCGAGCAGCAGATGGACGGTTATCTGAAGGAGCTGGGTTATGGTTCCTGATGGGTGGAGCGCACAAAGTGTCGGAGAATTTTGTGAGTTTTTTAATGGAAATGGATTTAAAGCTTCCGAATGGTCCACCCAGGGCTGGCCGATCATTCGTATCCAAAATTTGAATGGCTCAAGTGATTTTAATTACTTTAATGGTGAGGTTAAAGATAGGTGGGTTGTCGAGCCTGGAGATATTCTGTTCGCTTGGGCTGGTACAAAAGGCGTTTCATTCGGTGCCAAGCGTTGGTCCGGGCCCAGAGGGGTCTTGAATCAGCATATTTTCCGTGTAGAGCCCAAGATGAAAGTTAATCCAGATTGGCTTTATTTTGCTTTGATTAGAGTTACAGAGTGCGTTGAAAATAAAGCTCACGGATTTAAAGCTACTCTTCTACATGTCCAGAAATCAGACATTGCGGAACAAGTCATCCCCGTCCCTCCACTTTTAGAACAAAATAGAATTGCTAGAATACTTTCCACCTGGGACGAAGCCATTGCGACCACGGAACAGCTTCTGGCCAATAGCGAGCAGCAGAAAAAAGCCCTGATGCAGCAGTTGCTGACGGGGAAGAAGCGGTTGCCGGGTTTTGAGGGTGAATGGTTTTCCGCGAAGATGGGCGATGTTTTCAGGCGTGTTACCACGAAAAATGATGGACAGAGCGCTAATGTTGTAACTATTTCCGGCAAGCAAGGGCTTATACGGCAGCAGGAATTTTTCAAGAAGTCAATCGCTTCAGAATTTCTAGATGGATATTTTTTGATTAAGAAAGGGCAGTTTGCTTATAATAAAAGTTATTCAAAAGGGTATCCTATGGGGGCGGTTAAGCGCCTTAATCGTTATCCCGAAGCTGTCGTGACGACTCTTTATATTTGTTTCGAAATTGCAGATGAGAAAATGGCAAGCGGTGACTATTTGGAGCATTATTTTGAGGCAGGTTTTCTTAATCATGGTCTGAGTAAAGTCGCCAACGAGGGAGGTCGAGCTCACGGGCTCCTCAATGTAAAGCCTGCTGATTTCTTCTCCTTGAGCGTTTCTCTTCCGAATCTGGATGAACAAAAGGCCATCGCCAAGGTCATCGCCTCAGCGGAGAAAGAGGTCCAAGAACTGGAGAAAGATCTCTCCCTGCTCCAAAAGCAGAAAAAAGCCCTAATGCAACAACTCCTCACCGGAAAACGCCGCGTCAAGGTCGACGAGGCCGAACGAGCCACCGCCTGAGGCGTATTATGACCAGGGATGGGAGGGTATTTTGTTACGGAAGCTAGCCCCCAACACCAGCGAGCGTTGTGCCGCCCCTGTTCCGGCCGGGGCCCCGCTAAACCTGGCGCTTCTCTTGCCGTCGGCGGACGTTAGTTGTGGCGTTGGTGCCGGTTGGCCCCCGGGTTGGGAAATCGGGTCTCAGCCCATTCCCTCGCGGGGCGGCGGCCACTTGCGTTTGCTGGCCGGGATTCGTTATATTGTCGGTAACACAGCCACCACGCTTAGTGCCCTCCTTGGGGGTGTCGCGCAACCTTGGTGGCTTTTTTATGTCCGCCGTTTACCGGTCGGCGGTCCAGGGGCTGCCCGATGCTGAAGCCCTATACCAAGCTCCCTCTTTCGTTCGCTGAGCAGTTGCAACTTCTGGGATCCAGGGGGCTTAACATCCCCGACCAGACGCTGGCGCTCGGTCATCTGAGTTCGATCAGCTATTACCGCCTGAGTGCTTACTGGTACCCGTTTTTGCAGCGGGACACGAAAGGGCAGGTGACCGGCGTGTTCGAGCCGGGTACGGACTTCGACCAGGTGGTGCGGCTGTACGAGTTTGACCGTCACCTGCGGCTTTTGGTGATGGATGCCATCGAGCGGATTGAGGTGCATATCCGTACCTTGGTGACCTATCATCTCGGCCATCGGTATGGAGCGTTCGGACATACGGACCCCGCCAATTTCCACCCTGAATTCAATCACGCTATCTGGCTTGCGAAGCTGGAATCCGAAGCCCACCAATCCAAAGACGTGTTCGTCGAGCACTTCAAACGTAACTATACCGGGTTTCCAACCTTGCCGATCTGGATGTCCACCGAGGTCATGTCGCTGGGGTCATTGTCGTTCTGTTACACCGGCCTGAAAAACCCGGATAAGCGACAGATCGCGGACCAGCTCGACATTCATCACAAAAGGCTGAAAGACTGGCTTCATACCCTGACTTACATCCGCAACCTGTGCGCCCATCACGGCCGCCTGTGGAACCGGGAGTTGGCCATCAAACCGGAGAGAGTGCGTGAACCAGAGTGGAATCCACCGGTAACGCCCCGTCACGACAGACTCTTTTACGCTCTGCTGATTCTCCGGGTGTTGCTGCGAAGTAATCACAATGGCGACACTTGGGCGGGGTCTTGTAACGAGCTGCTGGAGACTCTGGCAAGCGAACAAAGATACCGGGTTGCAATGGGCCTCCCTGCCGACTGGAAGGCTCATCCGTTATGGGCATGACATGGATCGAAAATTCGGGGAAGGGGAATAATAAGTGAAAAGCGATACCCCCAACACCAGCGAGCTCTACGCCTCGCACATTCCGGCCCTGGTGACGCTGATGAAGCTGGGCTGGGCCTACCGCTCGCCGGCGCGGGTGATGGCATGGCGCGGTGGCTCCACCCGTGAGGTGTTGCTGCGCCCGGTGCTGATGGATTTTCTCCGCCAGCATCGCTTCGAGTACAAGAGCGAGAGCTACCCGCTCTCCAGCGACGGCATCCAGCAGGTGGTGGCCACCCTGTCGGCGCCGGGCCTGGCCGAGGGCCTGATGTCGGCCAACGAAGCCGTCCATGACATGCTCACCCTGGGCATCACCGTCAATGAGTTCATGCCGGACGGCAAGCGCCACGCCACCACGGTGCCGTTGGTGGACTGGAATGGTCTTGAACACAACAGCTTTCTGGTCACCGAGGAGATGGAGGTTCAGAACGCCTCGGCGACCGGTCACCGGCGCCCGGATCTGGTGGGCTTTGTTAATGGCATTCCGGTGGTGGTGATCGAAGCCAAGCGGGCCGCTTCCGGCAACCCGAACAAGTCCATGATTGATGAGAGCATCAGCCAGATGCTGCGTAACCAAGGCGTGCAGGAAATTCCCCATCTGTTCGCCTTCGCCCAGGTGCTGATGGCGGTGAGCCAGACCGACGGGCGTTATGGCACCACCCGCACGCCGAGGAAGTTCTGGTCGCTCTGGGAGGAGGAGCGAATCAACGAGGAAGAGCGCAAGGCGGTAAAGAACCGGCCGCTCAGCGACGAGCAGGTGGAGACGTTGTTCGCCAACCGGCCGCCGCGCGTCCGTCGGTATTTCGAGGCGCTCTGGTCCGGGCCGGTGTTGCCCACGGAACAGGACGAGCTGCTGATTGGTGTGCTCAGCCCGGCGCGGCTGCTGGCGTTTCTGCGTTACTACATCCTCTTTTACAAGAACGACAAGATCATTGCCCGCTACCAGCAGTTCTTCGGCATTGAAGCCTTGCTGGACAAGATCAGCCAGGTGGATGCCAGTGGCTCCCGCCAGGGCGGGGTGATCTGGCACACCACCGGCTCGGGTAAATCCTTCACCATGGTGTTTCTCAGCAAGCTGCTGGTGCTGCACGAGGCCCTGAAACAGTGCCGCGTGCTGGTGGTCACCGACCGGGTGGATCTGGAGAAGCAGCTTTCGCGCACTTTTGCCGCCGCCGGCGCGCTGGGCCTGACCTCGGTGCAAACCGGCAAGGCCGGCAGCGCGCGGATGGGCTCGGGACGCGAACTCGCCCGGGAGATCGGGCAGGGCAACCAGCGGGTGCTGTTCACGCTGGTGCAGAAGTTCCTTTCCGCCATCAAGCATAAGGAGTGCTATAACCCTAGTGAGAATCTGCTGGTGCTGGTGGACGAGGGCCACCGCAGCCACGGCGGGGAAAATCACCAGCGCATGCGCAAGGCGCTGCCCCATGCCGGTTATATCGCGTTCACCGGCACGCCCCTGCTGAAAAAGGACCGGCAAGAGACGGTGGACACCTTCGGGCCGATCGTCCACGCCTACACCATGCGCCGGGCGGTGGAAGACGGCACCGTGGTGCCCCTGCTGTACGAAGAGCGGCGCCCGGCGCTGGATGTGAATCAGGCAGCCATTGATAACTGGTTCGAGACCATTACTCGCGGGCTGACGGACGAGCAGAAGGGCGATTTAAAGCGCAAGTACGCCAAGCGCGGGGCGATCTATGGCGCGGAAAACCGTGTCCGGCTGATCGCCTGGGATATTGCCTTGCACTTCAATACCAACTTCAAGGAGCTGGGCAAGACTCTCAAGGGCCAGATTGCCTGTGACAGCAAGCTCTCCGCCATTCGCTACAAGCGGTTCCTGGACGAGACCGGGCTGGTCAGCTCCCGGGTGGTGATCTCAGCCCCGGATACCCGCGAGGGCCACAGTGAGGTGGATGAGGCGGAGCTCCCCGAGGTACAGAAGTGGTGGGTGAACAATGTAACCGGTGATCCGTACGAGTATGAACGCCAGACCATTGAGCATTTCGGCACGGAAGGGGAGCCGGACCTGCTGATCGTGGTGGACAAGCTGCTCACCGGCTTCGATGAGCCTCGCAACGCCGTCCTGTATATCGACAAGCCGCTCAAGGATCACAACCTGATCCAGGCGATTGCCCGGGTGAACCGGCTGCACGAGGAAAAGGCCTACGGTCTGCTGATTGACTATCGGGGCATCCTCGCGGAGCTGGATACCGCCATCAAGAAGTATCAGAACCTGGAGGAGCATACCCAGGGCGGCTATGACATTGATGACATTGACGGCCTCTACCGCAACGTGGATACCGAGTACAAGCGCTTGCCCGGGCTGCACAAGCTCCTTTGGTCCTTCTTCGCGTATGTGGATAACGCCCGGGATATGCAGGCCTTCCGCCAGGTGCTGATGCCGCGCTATGAGTCCGACGAGGAAGGTAAGGAATACGACAGCCGCCAGAAGCTGCGCGAAGACTTCTACCAGGCGCTGACGGATTTCGGCATGTGTCTGCAGGTGGCCCGCTCATCGCGTTCGTTCTTCGAGGATAAGGCGTTTACCGACGAGATGATCCGGACCTATAAACGGGATCTTAAGTTCTTCACCGAGCTACGCCATGTTGCCCGACAGGACGCCCAGGAAACCGTGGACTACAGCGCCTACGAGAAGCAGATCCGAAAACTGGTGGACCGGGATGTGGTCGGCGTTGAAGTGAAGAACAGCGATGATGTCTATGTGGTGAACCGTCTCGGTGAAGAGCCGGCGGAGTGGGACGCCCAAAAAACCCGCAACGAGGCGGATACCATCCGGACCCGGACGCGTAAAACCATCGAGCAGGAGCTGGGCGATGATCCCTATGCCCAGAAAGTGTTCTCCGAGTTGTTGAAGAAAGCCATCGAAGAAGCGGATGCGCTGTTCGACTATCCGGGCAAACAGTACGCTCTTCTCCGGGAGTTCGAGGATCAGCTGAGCGAACGCCGTACCCCGGGGATTCCCGAGGCGTTGGCCAAGGAGCGTCATGCCAAAGCGTACTTCGGTGTCTTCCGGCTTGTCCTCGGTGATGAGGAGGTGGATTCCGCAATCGAGAAGGATGCGGATGCTCTGGTCAATCTGGCCCGTGAAATCGACGGTATCGTGCGAAGCGTGGTCGCGGAGAATACCCTGAACCCCGGTGGTATTGATGCCGGCATCCGTAAGGCCCTCTTGCCACAGCTGTTCGAGCGTTTCGGATTGAATAACGCCAAGCTGATTCTCGACCAGGTAATACACATCGTCCGGGTGGGCCTGAGTCATGACTGAGATCCGTCAGTCCCAGGAAAAGACCTATGCGGTACAGTACGGAGATCGGCGTCTGCCGTTCCGGTGGCGCTTACTGAGTGTCGACGGTGGCAAAGCGCGGATTCATGTTTATCCGGATGGCCTGGTGGAGGTGGAGACACCCCAACACACCACCCTCGCTGATGCCAAGAAAGCCCTTCTCAAACGCGCCCGTTGGGTAACCTTGCATCTCACCGATATCGAGTCGCGCCGGGCGGAGGTGCTGGAAAGGGAATACGTCAGCGGTGAGACAGTGTTTTATCTGGGCCGCAGATACCGGTTGAAAATTGTTCAGTCGTCCGGCGAGCGGCACGTCAAGATGCTTCGGGGGCAGGTGCGCGTCACCACGCCCGATACCTCGAAGAAATCGATCAAGCGCAGCCTGTATGCATGGTATCGGGACCGAGCCAATGATGTATTCGCCCGCCGGATAGCGATGGTGGGTGAGCAACTGTCGTGGATAAAAGAAACGCCATCCTGGTCTATTCGGGACATGAAAACGCAATGGGGGAGCTGCTCACCGTCCGGTGCCATCCTTCTTAACCCGCATCTGATTAAGACCCCCACTCGGTGTATCGACTATGTGATTCTTCATGAGCTGTGCCATCTGAAAGAGCACAACCATAGCCAGGCGTTTTACCGCCTGATGGCTCATGCGATGCCGGACTGGGAACGGGTCAAGGCTGATTTGGATCAGTTGTCGGAGTTGTATTTGAGTGAGTAGTCCCGGCTCGGCCTTTCGGTATCGATAACGGCCCTCACCCCATAAACCCCGAAGGCGTCCCCCCGGTCACCTGCCGGAACGCATAGGAAAACGCCGCCGTACTACTGAACCCGGCCAGCCCCGCCGCCTGGGCTATGGTCTTGCCGCGCGCGAGATGGTCAATGGCCCGGACGATGCGCGCCCGCTGCCGCCAGGCGCGGAAGGTGAGGCCGGTTTCGGCGGGGAACAGGCGGCTGAGGGTGCGCACGGAGGTGGCGGCGCCGGCGGCCAGGTCCGGGGTGGTGAGGGTGAGGCCGGTGTCGGAGAGGGCCAGTTGGGCGACGCGTTGGCCCACCGGGCTGGTGGGCAGGGGCAGGTAGGTGGGGGCGTCGACCACGGCGCTGAGTTCATGGAGCATGAGCTGGCCGATGAGCAGCTGTTTGTCGGCGTCGGTGTCCGGGGCGAAGGCGGCTTGGGTGAGTTCGCGCAGCAGGGGCGAGACGCGCAGGGCGAATTCCCGGTCCAGGGGCAGGTGCGGGGCCCAGTGGCGGAGGGCGTCCGGGTGCCAGTGGAGCAGGCGCATTTCGGCGCCGGAGAGCACGTCCAGGCGGTGGGTGATGCCGGCGGGGATCCACACGGCGAGCTGCGGGGGCACCAGCCAGCGGCCGGTGTCGGTGTAAATCTGGGTGGTGCCGGAGAGCGCCAGGATCAGTTGCGCTTCTTCGTGGTGGTGGGGTTCGATGCGTTCGCCGGGGCGGCGGGCCCGTTTCCGGATGTGAAAAAGGGGCCGGATGTGGAAGAGCGGCTGGGTGCGAAACAGTGGGGCGGTGTCCGGTTGGCGTGTCATCGATAATCGTTGGCGTAAAGTGTGGGCCCGGCGATGCTAGCATGGCCCGATTGTGACGGTCGACCGGGCGCTATCGAGCGGCGGTGCTGTCCCGGGAGCTTGCCAGCCAGATGAGTGACACCACGCCTTCTTCTTTGTCTTCTTCCTCTGCCATGAATGACGGTCTGCCGGCCCGTGAGCGTCGTTGGGCGGCCTTGGCGGTGTTGTTGGGCATTGCCTTGAGCAATCTGAGCACGGCGGTGGTGAACATCGCGCTGCCGGATATGGCCCGGTCCCTGGGCGTGAGCGATGCGGCCACGGTGTGGGTGGTGAACGGTTACCAACTGGCGGCGGTGGTGTGCCTGCTGCCGGTGGCGGCGATGGTGGAGGCGCTGGGGCTGAAGCGGTTGTTCGCCACCGGGTTGGCGGTGTTCACCCTGTCGTCGCTGGTGTGCGCGGTGGCGCCGACCCTGGGCACGTTGGTGGCGGCCCGTTTGCTGCAGGGCGTGGGCGCGGCGTTATTGTCGGTGGCCGGGGTGGCGCTGGTGCGGATGATCTATCCGCAGCGGTTGGTGGGGAAGGGCATGGCCTGGTTGGCCATGGCGGTGGCGGTGCCGGCGGCGCTGGGGCCGACCTTCGCGGCCATGGTGCTGGCGGTGGCGTCCTGGCCGTGGATTTTTCTGATCAATGTGCCGTTGGGCGGGGTGGCGCTGTGGTTGTTTCTGCGCACCGTGCCGGGCAGCGAGCGCACCGCCCATCGGTTCGATGCGCTGGGCACGCTGCTGAACGGGCTGGCGTTCGGCCTGCTGGTGGTGGGCGTGGGCACCCTGGGCGGTGGGCACACGCGGCTGGCGGTGGCGGAAATTCTGGCGGGGCTGGTGTGTTTCGCGCTGCTGTTCGGCCAGCAGCGACGTCATCCGTCGCCGATGCTGCCGTTCGATCTGCTGCGGTTGCCGGTGTTTTCCCTGGCGGTGCTGACCTCGTCCTGTTCCTACACGGCGCAGATTCTGGCCTATGTGTCGCTGCCGTTTCTGTTCGAGCGGGTGCTGCAGATGACGCCGGTGCAGAGCGGGCTGCTGATCACGCCCTGGCCATTGACCACCGCCATCGCCGCCCAGTTGGCCGGCCGTCTGGTGACGCGTTTTCCGGCGGCGGTGCTCAGCAGCCTGGGGCTGGGCATCCTGGCGGCGGGGCTGCTGCTGATGGTGTTTCTGCCGGCGGAGGCAGCCTATTGGCAGATCGCCTGGCGGATGGCCCTGTGCGGGGTGGGCTTCGGGTTGTTCCAGACCCCCAATAACACCGCCATGATGACCACCGGCCCGGCCTCGCGCAGCGGCGCCGCCTCCGGTATGAACGCGGTGGCCCGGTTCGCTGGCTGGACCCTGGGGTCGGCGCTGGTGACGCTGCTGTTCGGCCTGGGCGGCGAGCGCGGGCCGGCGCTGTGCCTGGCGGTGGGCGCCACCTTCGCCGCCAGCGGCGCGGTGGCCAGCGCCGCGCGCCGCTGGCGGGAAGTGCGCGCCGGCGGTTGATATATGGCGTTGCTATATACTTTTCCGTGGTGTATATAGGTCAGGTATAGAGCGCCAGGAGAACACATCATGAGCACCGGTTCCGTCTTTGAAAACAATCGCACCCAGGCGGTCCGCTTGCCGGCGGACTCCCGCTTCCCGGATGAGGTGAAACGGGTGACGGTGCGTAAGGTCGGCAGGGATCGGATTCTGTCGCCGGTGGAAAACACCTGGGACAGTTTTTTCCTGTCCGGGGAGAGCGTCAGCGAGGACTTCCTGCCCGAACGGGCTCCCCAGGAGCAGCCGGAGCGGGAGTCCTTCTGATGCTGCGCTACCTGCTTGATACCAACATTGTGATCTACGTGATCAAGCGGCGACCGATGGAAGTCCTGGAGGTGTTCAACCGCCGCGCCGGGGAAATGGGCATCAGTACCATTACCGAAGCGGAGCTGGTTCACGGTGCCGAGAAAAGCCAGCACCGCGAACATAATCTGCGTCAGGTCGAGGATTTCACCTCCCGCCTTGAGGTGCTGGATTACGGCCGCAAGGCGGCGGCTCACTACGGTGACATCCGAGCGGACCTGGAGCGCAAAGGCACGGCCATTGGCGTTAACGATATGCACCTGGCCGCCCATGCCCGCAGCGAAGGGCTGATTCTGGTCACCAATAATCTGCGCGAGTTCGAGCGGGTGGACGGGCTGCGCGTGGAGAACTGGCTTTAGGCTTGGGCCTGCCTACATACACACCCGCCCGGCCAGCCACTGCATGGCCAGGGCCACGCTCCGTGCCGGCAAAGCCGCGATGCGGTTACCACTTGCCTCGCAGGGACACCGTCCAGGATCGCGGTTCGCCCCAGTACTGCCGGCCGTAGCCGGAGTCGATGGCGTTGGCGTAGTACTTTTCATCCAGCAGGTTGTGCAGGTTCACCGCCATCTCCAGCTGCCGGTTGATTTGGTAGCGGCCGAAGGCGCCCACCAGGGTGCGGGCTTCCTGCGTCATGCCCCATTGCCCGTAGCTTTTGGTGCTGTTGTCGATACTGACGCCGGCGCTCCATTTCTGGCTTGGCGGCGTGTAGCTGCCGGCCAGTTTGGTGATGCGCACGGTTTCGTCGTTGTCGTCCTTGCGGTATTGGGTAAAGCCGCCCATCAACTGAATGGTTTCCGTGACCCTGCCGGACAGCGCCATGTCGAAGCCGTTGGTGGTGGTTTTGCCCTTGGCCTGGTAGCACCAGCCGCCACAGACGTTGTTGGCGTCGAACGGGATACTGTTATCCAGTAGCGCTTCGTTGTCCTTGCGGATTCGGAAGGCGGTCAGGGAGGCGTTGAGCAGGCCGTCGTAGAATTCCCCTTTGAGGCCGAGTTCATAGCTGGTGCCCACTTCCGGTTCCAGGGTGTTGCCGGTGACGTCCCGGGCGGATTGCGGGTTGAAGATGTCGGTGTAGCTGGCGTAGGCGGAGGCCCAGTTGTTGAGTTCGTAGGTCAGGCCCATGTAGGGCGTGATCTCCGCGTCTTCATTCCGTTCGGTGCCGGCGTAGGAATAGTGGTACCAGCTCAGGCGGCTGCCGAGGATGGCTTTGAGCCGATCAGTAAGGGTGAATTGCCCGGCGGCGTAGCCGCCATACTGGCGGGTGGTCTGGTCGCTGATCGGCGAGTTCAGGGATATTTCCGGCCGGGGCACGCTGGTGTCCGGGTCGAAGTTATAGAGGTTGGTGGCGTAGTCGGTGCCGTCCCCTTTTTTGCCGTTCCACAGGCGTTCGGTCCAGTTACCGCCGAACACCAGCTGGTGTTCGCGGCCAAACAGTTCCAGCGGGCCGCGCAGGTACAGCTCCGCGTCGTCGCTGGTTTCCTTGTTGTGCTGAGCCCAGCGGCTGAAGGTGGCGTCGCCGCTATCGGAGTCGAAACTGGAGAGGGTGCCGAACAGCCAGTCCGCTTCGGACTTCATGGTGGAGGCCTGGGCGATCAGTTGCCAGCCGGCGGGCAACTGCTGGTCCACCCGGGCCCGGTAGGTGGTGGCGTATTTGTCCCAGCGGTTCCAGGACGGCGCCAGAAAGGTGGACCGGCTCCAGTCCAGGTCATTGCCGTTGTTGTCGGCGGGCAGCCCGCTGCGGTCGGTGACGTTGTCGTAGATGTCCTGGTTCTGGATGCTCAGGGTCAGCATGGTGGTGTCCGTCACATCCCCTTCGACGATGGCGTAGAACACCTTCTTCTTTTGCTTTTCCTCATCGCGGAACGATTCCTCGCCCTGGTCCACGGCCACCACCCGGGCGCGTACCCGGTTGGAATCGGTAAGCCCGCCGGAAACGTCCGCCACCATCCGGCGCAGATCCCAGCTGCCCGCGGTCACTTCCGCGGAGGCCTGGTATTGGCGGGTGGGTCTTTTGTAGTTCATGTTGATCACGCCGCCGGGCTGGCCGGCGCCGTTCATCAAACCCGCCGCGCCGAGCAGAACCTCGGTGCTGTCGATCAGGGCGCTGTCCGGCCCGGCCACCACGCCGCCGTCGATGCCGGAATTGGAAGGCAGACCGTCGTACTGAACCGCCATGGGGTAACCACGGGCGGTGTAACTGCGGCGGTCGTCGTCGGTGTGGCCGACGCTGACGCCCGGCGCCATATTGAGAATGTCCTCCATATCCCGGGCGCCGAAGTCCTGGGCCATCTGGTGGGTGATCACATTGACGATCTGAGGGGTTTCACGGGGGCTGAGCCGGAGTTTGGTGGTGGAACTGATCTCTTCCTGGGTGTAGGCCCCGGTGCGCTCCGTGGGCACGGCCCGGGCCGGCGAACCGGCACCGACGGTAACCGCGTCCAGCTGGTGCTCGCCGCCGGCCTGGCCGGGAGCGCCATCATCCGTTGACGTCCCGGTGCTGTTCTCACCCAGCGCCGCCTGGGGCAGCACCAGGCCGCCCATGGCAAGCAAAAACGTAACCCCCAGCGCGCTGCCGGTACCCTTGAGAAGGGAGGTATCGGACATGGTCGTTCCTTATCGTGATGCAAAACGATGAATCGGGGGGCGGAGCCAGGGGGCGCAAGGCGCCAAGCGTCGTGGAAGAAGATATCGGCCCGAACAGGGTGCCGCCCCAATGTGCGAGTGCAAGCAAATGAGGGGTGATCTTAAATAATAATAAGTATCATTACAATGACTGGAGGGTTGCCACCGGATGCCTACGTCCATACAATGAGAATCATTCTTGATTGCGGGGTTGCGGCTCGTGGGGCTTTGATGTCATCGGCGGAATCTACACAGCAACATCTGGATACCCTGTATCGGGAACACTATTCCTGGTTGAAAGGCTGGATCCGCCGACGTCTGGATTGTGACCAGCAGGCCGGCGATCTGGCGCAGGACACCTTTGTTCGGGTGCTGGGCCAACGGCGCCAGGACACCCTTCGCCAGCCCCGCGCCTACCTGAGCAGCATTGCCCGTCACATCCTGGTGGACCTGTTCCGGCGTCGCAGCATTGAGCAGGCGTATTTGCAGACGCTGTCCCATCAGGAAGAAGCCACCCATATCTCCCCCGAGCAGTACCATCAAATCGTGGAAACCCTGCTGGAAATCGACACCATGCTCGATGCCTTCGGCGCACGGACCCGGGAAATCTTTCTGTTGGTGCAGCTGGACGGTTTGAGCTACGTGGCCATCGGCCAGCGGCTGGGAGTTTCCACCACTACCGTGCGCAAGCACTACATTCGCGCGCTCAGCCAGTGCCTGATGTTGATGGAAGACTGATGGGCGAGCCGCTGAGCCGTGCGGTGGCGGAACAGGCCGCCAGCTGGCACGTGGATCTTCTCGATGAGCCAGCGGACCCGTCCAGGCGGGACGCTCATCAGCGGTGGCTGGCGCAAAGCGATGAACATCGTCGTGCCTGGGCACGCCTGGAGAAACTGCAGGGGCGCCTGGAGCAGGCACCGGCAGGCGTGGCCCGCGCCACTCTGAACCAGGCACGCACATCGCGCCGGCGGATGATCAAGGGGCTGGCGGTGTTACTGGTGGCCGGCGGCGCCGGCCTGGGTTGGCAACGTAGCGATCAGTACCAGGCGTTGACGGCGCGGTACCGCACCGGCACCGGGGAGCAACGCTCTCTGTACCTCGCCGATGGCGGAGAGCTGGTGCTCAACACGGACTCCAGCGTGGACGTGGACTACGGCGCCGGCGCCCGCCGGGTGATTCTCCACCACGGCGAAATCCTGGTGACCACGGCGCCGGACCCCCAGGGTCGCCCGTTTACGGTTGATACCCGCCACGGCAGCGTGCTGGCGCTGGGCACCCGTTTCAGTGTCTACAGTGACGATGTTCGCGCCCAGGTGGGTGTGATGGAGAAGGCGGTGGAGATTCGGCCCACGGATAACGGGCAACCACCGCTGCGCCTGGAGGTCGGCCAACAGGCGGACTTCTCTCACCGGCGGGTGGGGCAGGCGCGGCCACTGAACGCCGACGCCCTGGCCTGGCGCAATGGCTTGCTGGTCGCCAGCGACTGGCGGTTGGAGGCGTTCCTCACCGAGCTGTCCCGCTATCGGCCCGGGCGTCTGGTCTGCGATCAACAGGTGGCGGACCTGCGCCTGTCCGGGGCTTTCAATCTCACCGATACCGATGTGGTGCTGGAGAATCTCACCCAGACCCTGCCAGTCCGGCTCACCTATTTCACCCGTTACTGGGTGCGGGTGGGCGCGAAATAGAGCGGTCTCTATCCGGCGCGGACCTGCCCGGGTGCCCGTAGGAGCGACTTCAGTCGCGATCAATCCCGGTGCTATCTTGATCGCGACTGAAGTCGCTCCTACGGCAACCGCGCAAAGGCCTCGAGCAGAGTCGTGGGCCTGCTGGAGCGCAAAGGGTGATGAACTAAATAAATGGTGCTCAGGGGTTGCTGATTTCCATTCTCGTTCGACTTGTCAGGTAGAAGTCATCGTTATTACCTGAAACAGGGGAAGGAATTCATGCCAGCAACGCTTAACACCTTCCGCCGCCACGGCCTGGCCGTGGCCTTTTGCGCGGTCCTGGGCGGGCTGCCGTTACACACCGTCCAGGCGGCGGAGCCCTCGGTACAGCAGCAACAACGCCACCCTTTCAATATTCCCGCCGGGCCCCTTGAGCAGTCGCTGGTGCGGCTCTCCACCACCGCCGGCATTACCGTTTCTTTTACGCCGGATCGGGTGAAGGGTATCCAGGCGCCGGCCCTGCAAGGCTCGTTCACCGCGCAGGACGCCCTGGGCAGATTGCTGAGCGGCTCCGGGCTGGTGGCCAGGGCGCTGCCGAATGGAAGTTATTCGGTGCAGCGGCTCAGCTCGAACACCTTGGAGCCGATCACGGTGAATACCACCACCGTTTTGGAATCGGCCCATGGCCCGGTCGACGGCTACGTGGCAACACGCAGCGCCACGGCCACAAAGACCGATACCGCGATCATGGAGACGCCGCAGTCGATCAGCGTGGTTTCCCGCGCGGAGATGGACGACCGGGATGTGCGCGACATCGGTGAGGCGGTTTCCTATACCGCCGGTGTCTCAACCGGCACCACCGGCGAGACCACGATGTTCGGTGGCAACAGCGTCAAAATACGGGGCTTTGGTGGGAGCGGTACCACGGGCGCGTCGTCCAACGAGTACCTGGATGGCCTCAAACTGAAGGGCTCCAACTTCGTCACCGCCAATCTGGACCCCTGGTTTTTTGAGCGCGTTGAAGTGATCAAGGGGCCGGCCTCGGTATTGTTCGGACAGACCCAGCCCGGCGGCATCGTCAATATGGTGAGCAAGCGGCCCCAGGAAGGCATGGTCAATAAAGTGCGCCTGGGCAGCGGCGATCTGGATCGCGCCAGCGCCGCCGTGGATGTGGGTGGCGGGCTCGGCGATGGCTGGTCTTTCCGGCTGCTGGGTCGGGGGCTGAGCGGGGAAACCCAGCAGGACCACAGTGACAGGAAGCGCCATCTGCTGGCGCCCTCGTTGCGTTGGCGCAACGACACCACGGACCTCACTCTGCTGGCGTCTTATCAGCGGGACGACATCAATGCGACGATTCTGAGCGCCGTACCCCGTGACGGCGTTTTCCACAATCCCCATGGCCGGGTGCCTCTCAGCTTCCGGGCTGGCGATGCGGGCTTTGAATTCTGGGACCGGGAAACCTGGTCGGTGGGGTATCTGTTCAGCCACCGCTTTACCGATACCGTTACCTTCCGTCAGAACCTGCGCTTCACCGACAATAAACTGGACTCCGCCTGGCTGTATCGCCGTTCACTGGATAGTGACCGCAGAACGCTTCAGCGTAGCGCCTTCACCGCCGAGGAGAACGCCAGGGACCTGACCCTGGACAACCAGCTTGAGCTGAAATTCGAGGGCGGGCTCATCGGCCATACGGTTCTCGCCGGCGTGGATTACTACCGCTTCGAGAACGACACCCAGCGCGGTTTCGCCAGCGCCGGTGTGCCCGATATCGATCTTTTTAACCCGGTTTATCACCAGCCGATCGCCACACCGCCGATCTATCAGGATATTGACAACAGCCTGGATCAGGTCGGCGTTTATCTGCAGGATCAGATCAATATCGGCGCCTTGTCGATTCTCCTGGGCGGGCGCTACGACGACGCGGAAACGTCCTCGGACAACAACATCACCAGGTTGAAGACCGATTCGTCGGATCACGCCTTCACCGGCCGTGCCGGTGTGATCTACAACTTCTCCAGCGGGGTGGCGCCCTATGCCAGCTATTCCGAGTCCTTCGAACCGGTTTCCGGAACGGCTTTTGACGGGTCCCGGTTCGAACCCATGGAAGGCAAACAATACGAGGTGGGCGTTAAATATCAGCCCATGGATACGCAGCACTTGATTACGCTGTCGTATTTTGACCTGACGCAGAAGAACATGACCACCACGGACCCGGGCAATCCCGGCTTCAGTATCCAAACCGGCGAGGTGCGTACCCGAGGCGTGGAGCTGGAGGCCAAGGCCCAGGTCCTGGAAAACCTCAACCTGACACTGGCCTATACCCGCCTGGATGATGAAATCACCGAAAGCAACAAGGGTGATGAAGGCAATCGTCGTGCTCAGTTGCCGGAGGACAGGGCGTCCCTCTGGCTGGATTATTCGGTGCTTTCCGGAGCCCTCTCGGGGGCGGGCCTGGGCGCCGGTGTGCGTTATCAGGGGGCAACCGAAGGCGATGACGGCAACACCTTCTCTGTGCCCAGTTATACCCTGGTTGATTTTGCCCTGCGGTATGACCTGGAGAAGAGCCCCCTGGCGTTGCCGGGCTGGCAGGCCAACATCCATGTGAACAATCTGCTGGATGAGTACTACATCGCCTCCTGCTCCAATGACAGCACCTGCTTTCTGGGACAGGAAAGGTCGATCAGGGCCGCCGTGGAATACAGTTGGTGAAAGACGACCCTGGTCGCCTCGGCGGTGAATCGGCGGCACAATAGCCGGCTTCCCACCCACCGGCCCGGACCCCGCCCATGAGCACCGCTTCCTACCAACTTCCCGAACACGTGCAGCGAGGCAATATCTGGCGGTTGTCGGTGTCCCAGGCGCTGGCCGGTGCCAACGCGGTGGTGGTGTACGCCACCGGCGCCATTGTCGGCGACGCCCTGGCGCCGTCGCCGGTGTTGGCCACCTTGCCGATTTCCATCTTCGTGGTGGGCATGGCGGCGTCGATCATGCCGGTGGGCATGATTGCCCGGCGCCACGGTCGGCGCACGGCGTTTTTGCTGGGCGCCGGGGCCGGTACTCTGGCGGGGCTGGTGGCCACGGCGGCGGTGGTGATGGCGTCGTTCTGGCTGTTCTGTCTGTCCACCTTCTTTGGCGGCGCCTACGCGGCGGTGGTGGTGTCCTACCGGTTCGCGGCGGCGGACGGGGTGGCACCGGCGCGGCGGGCGCGGGCCTTGTCCCTGGTGATGGCCGGTGGTGTGGCCGCCGGGGTGATCGGGCCCCAGCTGGTGACCTGGACCATGGATCTGTGGCCGCCGGTGACCTTCGCCGCCACTTTCGTGGTGCAGGCGGCGGTGGCGGCATTGTCCGCGCTGCTGTTGCTCGGCGTGCGCCTGCCGCCGCCGACGGCGGCGGAGCAGGCCGGTGGGCGGCCGTTGGCGGTGATCGCCCGCCAGCCCCTGTTCGTGGCGGCGGTGATTTGCGGCGCCGTGTCCTACCTGGTGATGAATTTCCTGATGACGTCGGCACCGCTGGCCATGCATTTCTGCGGGCACTCCCAGGCGTCCGCCAATTTGGGGCTGCAGTGGCACGTGATCGCCATGTACGGCCCGAGCTTTTTCACCGGCGGTCTGATCACTCGCTTCGGCGCCGGCCGGGTGGCCGCCGTGGGCCTGGTGCTTATCGGGGTGTCCGCCGCCGTCGGCCTGCTGGGTCTGGAGGTGCGCTACTTCTGGGGCATGCTGGTGCTGCTCGGGCTGGGCTGGAACTTCGGTTTCCTGGGCGCCTCCGCCATGGTGCTGGAATGCCACCGGCCGGAAGAGAAAACCCGCGTGCAATCCCTCAACGACTTTATCGTCTTCGGGCTGATGGCGGTGGGTTCGTTCTCCTCCGGCGGCCTGCTCAGCGCCTACGGCTGGGACCGGGTGCTGTGGGTATCGTTCCTGCCGCTGCTGCTGGCGGCGCTGGCGTTGACGCTGGCGTTGCGCCGTCGGGTGCCCACGCCAGCGGCCTGACGGTCACACCTCTTCCATGAAATCCAGCGCGCCCTGCTGGCGGATCACGCGGCGGTGCTGGTCCCAGAGTTCGCGGATGCGGTCCTGGTTGAGTTGCTGGCGGTCCAGCAGTACCCGGGTGTTGAGTTCGCCCACCGGGGTGGGGCTGGGCACCTTGCTGAACACGAACTGGTTGCTGACCTGGTCCAGGAAGGGGCCGGCCTTGCTGGTGGGCATGATGAAGATCAGTTGCAGGCCCAGGGTGCGGGTCAGGTAGTCGATCACGCTCTTGGAGCGGCTTTCGTCCATGTGCATGAAGGCTTCGTCGACGATCACCATGCGCAGGTGGCTGTCGCCCTCGTTGAAGCGGAAGGCGCTGGTGATGGCGGCGGCACGGATGATATAGGCGGGGGTTTCCAGTTGCCCGCCGGAGCCGGTGCCGTATTGGCTGAGGCTGATGGGCGCCTTGTTTTCCGGGTGTTTGAGAATGTCGTACTGGCGGTAGCGGCGGTAGTCGCTGATCCGTTCCAGTTCGCGCAGGGCCTGCTGTTCGTCGCCGTCCAGCAGCAGGTTGAGAAGCCGGTCGCGCACCGTTTCCGCCTTGGCGGAGAGCGGCGTATCGAACAGGCTGGCGCCGTCGCCCAGGTTGGGAATCTCGATCACTTCCTTGAAGAAATTCCAGTATTCCTTGTACTCGGGAATCCATTGCCATTCAAAGGAGAAGCGTTCCCGGTCGGCGCCGAACTGGTGATGCTCCAGTTCGCCGTTGAGGTTTTTCAGGATGCGCTCACCGTCCTTGATGGCCTGATGAATCTGGCTGCACAGGTCGCTGACGAAGGTGGTATTGAAGGTCTCCCGCAGTCCTTGCAGCTTTTCCTGTTTTTCCAACAAAACGTTGTTGCGCAGCCGGTTGTGCAGGTTGTCGATTTGCTGGTGCAGGCCGTGCATATGGCCGAAGAAGGGTGCGCTGTGCAGCGCTTCCTGGCTGTCCGCCAGCAGCTGGTCGGCGGGCTGGGCCTGCTGGTTGTACTGGTCCAAGGTCTTCTGCAGGGCCACGGCGGTTTCGGTTAGCGCCCGGGTCAGGGCGTCTTCCTCGGCGACAAAGTCGATGTCGCCGTGGGCCTGCAGCAGACGCTGGTCCATGGCCTCGATGCGCGGGTCCACTTCCAGGCCCGGCCAGTAGCGGGTGCAGGCCCGCAGGTTGGCTTCCGCCTGTTCCTGGGCGTCCTGGAAGCGTTCGCTCTGGTCCGCCAGCTTGCCGATGGTGGCGGTGCAGGCGCTGAGCTGGGCGCCCAGTTTGCCGTTGTCCTCGGTGAGCGTTTTCAGGCGGGTTTCCAGGTCCCGGTGCTGGGCGCGGGCCTGTTGCTGGCGGGCTTCCAGGTCCTGGTGGTCGCTCAGGTCCAGGTTGGCCAGGGCGGTTTCGGTTTCATCCAACTGATGGCGGGCCTCCAGCAGTTGGCTGGCGGCGGTGACCCAGTGCAGCGGCTTGAAGGCGCGCACCTGATGGTGCAGTTGCCGGACCGCCTGGTAGTCGTCGGCGGCGCGCCGGTAGTTTTCCTGCAGTTCCAGCAGGGCGCCGCGCTGGGCGCGCAGGTTGCGCTCGCGGGCGGCTTCGCCGAACACCAGCTGGCTGTCATCCAGGTCGCAGCGGAACAGGGCATAGTTGCCGGAGCCCAGGCCGTCGACGGTGATGCCGCGGCGGGTGGTGCGCAGGGTGTCGGCGTTGTCCACCCGCACCACATTGCCGTAGGAGGCTTTCAGGTAGTGCTCGGCGGTGCGGTGGCTGAAGCGCAGCGCATGGAACAGGGAGTCGTCGGGCAGATGGATTTTTTCCGCGTCGCGGCGGGCCTGCTCGCCCTGGATCACCCGGGCCCGGTTGCGCTGTTTGCCGGCCAGGCGGCGGACGATGCGGATCGCCTCGGCCTCGTGGTCCGGTTCCACCAGAATGCCGAAGCGGGCGCCGCCGATGTAGCCCTCGATGGCCATTTGCCAATCGGCGTCCTGCACGTCCACATGGTCGCACAGCACCCGGGGTTCCGCCTGGGGGCAGTGTTGGCGGATCGCCTGGACGGCAAGCTCCACGTCCTGGGGGTAGTTGACCCGTTTCGATTCCAGATTACGGATCTGGTGCTCGATGCGTTTTTGTTGCTGGTCCAGCTGTTCCAGGGTCTGGCCCCGGCGGCTTACCAGCCGGTCCAGCCGTTGCGCCACGGATTCCGCTTCCTGGCCGGGGGCGGTGTGTTGTTCGCCGTGCAGCAGTTCGGCCACTTGGTTGTGCAGTTGCTGTTCGTCGCGCACCCGGGCCAAGCCCGCCTCCAGCGGCGACAGGTCGTCGATCCAGTCCCGGGCCAGCATCTGGTTCAGGTCCGGCAGCGCCTTGCTCTGTTCCGCCAGCAGGGCCTTGCTGGTGGCGCGCCAGGTCTTGCCGCCAAACACCGGCAGCTCCAGTTCCAGGCTGTGCCGCGCCAACAGGCCCTGCATATTGCGCAGGGCTTCCAGGTTGGCGCCCCGTTGCTGGTCCTGTTCCAGCAGCGGGCGGGTGCCGTCGCGGAGCTGTTCGGTGAGCGCCGCCTGGCGGGCTTCCAGGGCCTGTTTGTCGCGCAGGGCCGGGATGCCAAGGATGCGCGCCTGCAGGTCCACCAGTTCCTGGTGGGCCTGCTCCAGCCGCTGCTGCACCTGGCCGGCTTCTTCCCGGTTGCTGTCCTGTTGCTGGCGGAGCCGGTTCTGTTCTTCCTTGCGTTCCAGATAGTCCGCCTGGTTGCGGCGGAACTGCTGGGCGGCGGCGCCGTAGGCCTGGGTGGTGCGCTCCAGCCAGTTTTCCAGGTAGTCGCCGGCCTGGCCCCGGGCGCGGGCCAGCAGGTCCACGTTGCGGCGCAGCTGTTCCGCTTCCTCGGCCATGCCGTGGACGGTGCGCATCAGGTCGCGGATGCGGCGCAGGGTGTCGCCCATGTCGTGGGGTTCGAGCACTTCGCTGGCGACGAACTGGTTGATGGATTCCACCGGCTTGTAGGCCATGAAGCGGGCGAAGGTGCGCGCCGCGTTGCGGGCTTCATTGCGCGATACCGCGTCGCGTTTGCCGCGCAGGGCGCCATACAGGCGCGCCAGGTAGGCGCCTTTTTTGTCGTAGGTTTCCACCGCTTTCTTGCCGAACCGGCGGCGCAGCTGGTGGGCGATGTCGGTGATCGGCACGCTGTGCTTGCCGTCCACGTGCTCGTGCACGAAGTCCGACAGGCTGAGCATTTCCCCGGCCACGATCATCAGTAGCAGTTCGTCCTGGCGGGCCTGGGCGCTGGCACCGGCCCGGTCCAGATGGGCGCGCACGCCGATCACGGCGGTGAACGGTTCGGCGGTTTCGCCCTGGGTGGGGTGGAACACGCCGGCGATGTAGCCGTCGCTGTCGTAGGGGCGGGCGAAGGCGCCGTCGTCGCAGCCCAGCACATAGGAGGCCAGGGTGCGCACCTGTTTGCCGCCACGGCCGCGCTGGGTGGTTTCGTCCTGGCCCGGGTTGTAGTTGAACAGGTTGTCGTGGGCGGCGGTCATCAGGGTTTGCAGGGCGTCGGCGGCGGTGGTCTTGCCGGAGCCGTTGCCGCCGGAGAACAGGTTCACCGGCCCGTATTCCAGTTCGCCGGCGGGCAGGTTGCCCCAGTTCACGGTGATCGAGCGCTTCAGGTACATGGGCTGTCGTCCTCCTGCCCGATCAGGGTGGCCAGCACCGCGTCGGTGACCAGGCCGGTAATGTCCGGGCGAATGGTCAGCCAGGCTTCGCCGTCGTCCAGACCGGCCTCGCCGGCGCCCCGGATCAGGCGCAGCTGGCGCATGCGCCGGAACAGCGCTTCCCGTTCCGTGCGGCCCTCCGGCAGGGGGCGGCCCAGCAGGTTCTTGCTGGCCAGGTTGAGGGCTTCCATGGGCAGGGTGACCTGGCCCTGTTCGTCCACCTGGCCCTCGCGCAGGGCTTTGTCGTATTCCGCGCGCAGCACCAGCACCAGGGCCACTTCCTGCTGGCCGAGCCGGTTGCGCAGGCCGGCGTTGATGCCCTCGTCCGGGTCCGCCTGGCCGGGAATCTCGGCGCCGGGCGGAAACAGCCGCAGGGAGTAGAACCGGCGTTCATGGTGCAGGCGCACCTGCAGAACGCTCAGATAGTCCTCCACCAGCTCCGGGATCTGCAGGTAGCGGTCATACAGCTCCGCCTCCTTTTTGCTTTCGTCACGGCACAGCACGCCGTGGTCGAGCAGGCGGATCATCAGTTCCGAGAACTGCGCCGGGGTGACGCCGTGGGCGTCCAGGGCGTCATTCAGGGCTTGCCTTGGGGTCATCCTGTTCCAGTTCCAGCAGGAAGCCGTCGCGGCGCACGAAATAGTGCTCGTCGCGGACGGCATCGGTGGGTTCGATACGCAGCCGGAAACCGGCGGCGGCATGGTCGGCGCTGCCCAGCTCGATCACGTGGCTCAGGGCCAGCAGGTCACGGGCGTTGTTGACGGGCAGGTCGCGGTTGTCGATACGGCGGCTGGCGCCCAGGGCCTCGCGCAGGTAATCGCGCAGGGCGCCGCCATTGATGTGGAAGGCGCTCTCCAGCAGCCGCTCGGTGGCCAGCGCCCGCAGGGTGGCGTCGTCCGGTTCGTCCAGTTCCGCCATGCGGTGCTCCACCTTGCGCGGCGCGCGCGCTTCGCGCAGGCGTACCTGGGCCGGGTCGATCAGCCCCAGGTGCAGGCTGGCCATGGCCTCGCCGGCCTGGACCAGGCGTTGGGCATAGGTGTGGTCGTCCAGCTCCGACAGCTGCTGGCACAGGCCGACGATGTCGCCGTGCTTCTGGCTGTGCAGATAGCTGAGCTGGCGGATGATGATGTCGGCCCGGCGGGTGAAACCCTGCAGGGTGCGGCGCAGGGCCGGCAGCATGATCTCCGAGGCGTTGCGCATGCGCGTGTCGATGCTGTCGAGCAGTTGGAACAGCACCGAGGCATCGGCACTGACGATCAGGTCCGGGGCCAACCGGCGCAGCTCCTTTTCCGCCCGGGCTTTCCAGGCTTTCGGCTTGCGCTTGATCTGTTCGATCACGACGCGGATACGGTCGCGGTGTTTTTCCACGCTGTCGGCGGACATGCGGATCGCCACGTCCGGCTGAAAGCGCTTTTCCATGAACTCGAAGAACTGGTCGCTGGCCTGCTGCACCAGCTGCCGGGACTCCACTTCCTTGACCAGCTCCCGCTTGCGTTCTTCCAGCTCGGCGATGATGTCGGTGAAATCGGCGATGATCCGCTCGGAGTGCTCGTGGGCGTCCAGCAGGTCATAGACCTCGCCACGGTCGGCGAACGCCGCCAGGGCATTGAGGGTGTTGCGGGTATTGCGGTGGCGGGTGCGCACGCTGCGGCCATCCACCTCGGCCAGGGTCTGGGTGAACAGACGGCCGGTGCGGCTGAACGGGTAGGTGGACTGGAACGAGGCCTCGTCCTTGTCGCGCTTGAGCCAGCCGTGCTCCACCAGCAGGTTGAGAATCCAGCCGGCCTGTTCCCGGTTGTTGCGAAAGCGCCCGGCCTCGTCGTCGCCTTCCAGCAGAGGCGCCCGCTCCAGTGCCTCGCTGAACACCTCCAGCACCTGGTCGCGCTTCAGCGATTCGCCGTAGTCCGCCTGGCTGCTGTACAGCCGTTCATGGAGCAGACGCACGCACTCCGCCACCTGCTCGCGGTACTTGCCGGTCAGCGGTTTGAAAAACTGCTCGCGTTCGTCCGTGAAGAACATGGAAAGGGCACCGGCGCTGGCTCAAACGCGCTATTTAATCAGGTTGCCGACCGTCTTCAAAGACGGCCCCGTTACCGGCCGGTTACAAGGGCGCAACAGGAAGCCTACCGGGGCCGGCGTGCCCGCCACGGGAGCGTCATTTTGCCGGTCCAGGCTTGCTCATTTACCAGGCCTGATCCGGTTGGAAAAAGGGAGTAAGCCATGACGATTTCCCGGCGTGATGTACTGCAGTTGATGTTTCTGGCCGGCGGCGGCGCCGCCCTGGCCGCCTGTGGAGGCGGTTCTTCTTCGTCCGGTTCCTCGGCGCCCGGTTCATCCGGTGGTGGCCAGACGCCCCGGGACCCGGTGGACGGCGGCGAACCGACGCCGCAGCCGCCGGCGCCGGCCCGGGAGCTGCCGCTGCGGCCCGGCCCGTTGTCCAACATCGGGCCGCTGGTGGACTCCGGCGTGGACGGCGTGCTGATCCCGGAGGGCTTCTCCCTGCGCCGGGTGGCCACCGCCGGCCGCCAGCCGGTGTCCAAGCTGCCCCTGTTTCTCTGGCATCCGCTGCCGGACGGCGGCGCGGTGTTTTCCCTGGCGGACGGTGGCTGGGTGTACGTATCCAACAGCGAGTCGGTGCCCGGTGGGGTAGGGGCGCTGCGATTCGGCGCCGACGGCGAGCTGCTGGACGCCTATCCGATCCTCTCCAACACCCGCGTCAACTGCGCCGGCGGCGCCACGCCCTGGGGCACCTGGCTGTCCTGTGAGGAAGTGGAGGACGGGCTGGTCTATCAGTGCGACCCGCTGGGTTCGCCCCGGCAGGCACGCTCCCACCCGGCTCTGGGCCGCTTCAAGCACGAGGCCGCCGCCGTGGATATGGCCACGTCTTCGGTGTTCATGACCGAGGATCAGGGCGACGGTCGCCTCTACCGGTTCCGGTCCGCCGGCCGGGTCAGCGCCGTCAACGGCGCTCCGGGCCTGGATCTGGACAACGGCGTGTTGCAGGTGCTGGAAGTGGAAGGCTTCGAGAACGGCGCTTATATGGAGGACCTGGAAAGCGCCCGCCTGATTCGCCGGGTGAAGTGGGTGGATGTGCAGTCTCCGGATCAGCCGCAAAGCCGGGTGCGCTCGCGCATCGAGGACAGCACCGGGCAGGGCGCGCCGGGCACCCGTTTCAAGGGCGGCGAGGGCATCTGGATGCAATACTGGCCGGAGGGCGAGCAGGACACCGTGTCCGGCTTCGAGCATCCGCTGCGGGCGGTGGTGTTCTTCGCCTGCAAGGGCGACAACCGGGTCCATGCCCTGGACGTGGACAACGACCTGATCGAGGTGGTGTTCGACAACGAGCAGTTGATCAGCGCCGGCGAGGACAGGTTCGACGACGTGGACAACCTGGTGGTGAGCCCCATGGGCGACGTGGTGGTGGCCGAGGACGGCGACGCCATGCGGTTGATGGTGATGGTGCCTAACCAGCCGGCGAAAATCCTGCTGCGGGTGCCCGGCGGCGGCAGCGAACTCACCGGACCGGCGTTCACCGCCGACGGTTCGCGCCTGTATTTCAGTTCCCAGCGCGGCCCCGCCGGTCTGCTTGGTCTGCCCCTGGGCCGCACCTATGAACTGACCGTGCCGGCCGCCTTTCGCGCCCTTTGAGCGGCTTGCCCGTTGCATCCGGAGGGCCTTGTGCCTAGGCTTTCCGGTTCGGTACACCGAGAGAGACGGCGACAATGGCATTCAAGGTTTATGTGGACGGACAGGAAGGCACCACCGGTCTGCGGCTGTTCGATTATCTGGAGCGGCGCGACGACATCGAGCTGCTGCGCATCGACAGCGCCCTGCGTAAGGACCCGGCGGAGCGTGCCCGGCTGCTGAACGCCGCCGACGTGGCCTTTCTGTGCCTGCCGGACGCCGCCTCCCGGGAAGCCGCCGCCATGGTCGACAATCCGGACACCTGCCTGATCGACGCCAGCACCGCCTTCCGGGTGGCCGACGGCTGGGTCTACGGCCTGCCGGAGCTGGCCCCGGGCCAGCGCGAGAAAATCCGCGCCAGCAAGCGCATCGCCAACGTGGGCTGCCACGCCAGCGCCTTTATCCTGGCGGTGCGGCCGCTGGTGGACGCCGGCCTGCTGCCGGCGGATTACCCGCTCACCGCCACTTCCATTACCGGCTACAGCGGTGGCGGCAAAAGCATGATCGCCGATTACGACGCCGACGCGGACGGTGTCCTGCGCGCGCCGCGTTCCTACGCCCTGGGTCTGGAGCACAAGCACCTGCCGGAGATGCAGCGCTACGTCGGGCTGGGTCTGGCACCGGTGTTCGTGCCCACGGTGGGGCCGTTCCTGAAGGGGCTGGCGGTGACCGTGCCGCTGCATCTGTCCCACCTGAAAGCGGGCACCGGCGCCGACGATCTGTATCAGGCGTTGCGGGAGCGATACGCCGATGAGCCGTTCGTGCGGGTGCACGCGCCGGACGACCCGGCCAACCTGGACGGCGGCTTCTTCGACGTGCAGGGCAGCAACGACACCAATCGGGTGGACCTGTTCCTGTTCGGCAATGGCGAGCGCCAATGCGTGGTGGCCCGGCTCGACAACCTGGGTAAAGGCGCCGCCGGCGCCGCCGTGCAGAACATGAACGTGCACCTGGGCGTGGACGAGGCCACCGGCCTGACGGCCTGACCCGCCGCCCAATCGCGGCTAAAGCCGCTCCTACAAAATCGTCGCAAGAGCGACTGTGTAGGAGCGGCTTCAGCCGCGATGCCCCAAAGCCAGCAGGTCCCTGTAGGAGCCGCGTCAGCCGCGATCAGGCCTCGGCGGCGGCCTTGGCCAACTGCTCGGTGTCCACCCGCACAAACACCGAATCAGCACTAGCGGTGAGCACATCGCCGGCCCACACCTCGCAAATTACCCGGCTCTTGCGGCTCACCTCGCCCTCCACCCAGGCTTTCAACCGCAGCGGCACGCCCATGGGCGTGGGCTTCAGGTAGCGAATATCCAGCCGGCCGGTGACGCAGCTGATGCGCGGCTGGCTGCCCGCTTCGCGGCCCTCGGCCTGGTATTGCCAGGCCATGGCGGTCCAGTTGGAATGGCAGTCAATCAGCATTGCCAGCAGGCCGCCATAGACCAGGCCGGGCCAGCCGGTGAACTCCGGGTCCGGGGTATGGGTGGCGACCACGTGGCGGCCGTCCTCATCCCAGTGACTTTTCAGATGCAACCCGGAAGGGTGCGCACTGCCGCAGCCATAGCAGATGCCTTCCGGGTGGCCCCGGTCCTGCAGCGCAAGGGTTTGTTCGGTCATGATCGATTTCCCGTAGCCAGGGTTCCCGCCTTGCCGACGGCGGGAACGGTTCTTATGATCGGTTGCTCTTTGCAAGCGCCGCATAATAACGAGGATCGCGCATTATGAGTACGGCCCTGTTTCGCCGCGAAGGCGACCTGTATTACCCCTCCGAGAATGCGCAAGGCCCGTGGAGCCCGGATTATCTGCACGGCGGTTCGCCGGCGGGGCTGCTCGCCTCGGTGCTGGAGCCGGCGGGCACGGAGGGCGGCCTGCGGCTGGCGCGCTTCAGTGTTGACCTGCTGCGGCCGGTGCCCACGGCGCCGTTGTCGGTGCGCGTGGAAGCGGTCCGTGACGGCCGCCGCCTGCGCCTGTTGCAGGGGGACCTGTTCGCCGGCGAGGTGCTGGTGAGCCGGGCCACGGCGCTGTATCTCGAACAGGTGCCCCTGGCGGTGCCGGAATGGGCGCGCTTCGAACCCGGCGTGTTGCCGCCCCGGGAGCCGGGCGCCGAGGCCAGCCTGGCGGAGCTGGCGGCACGGGGCGGGCGCAAAGCGCTGCCCTTGCCCGGGCTGCACCACACCGTGGCGGTGACCCTGGTGGATGGGGTGGCGGGGCGTGGGCGCGGTCGTGTGTGGATGCGCCTGCCGGTGCCGGTGGTGGAAGGGCAGGGGTGCTCGCCGTCGGTGCAGGCCGCCACCCTGTCGGATTTTGGCAATGGCGTTGGCCAGCTGCAGATCAATGAAAACACCGGCAGCATCAACGCGGACATCAGCCTCTATCTGCACCGGGAGCCCCAGGGCGAATGGCTGGGAGTGGATGCCCGGGCGCGCATGCACACCAACGGTAACGGCCTGGTGGAGACCACGCTCCATGATGAGCATGGTCCCGTGGGCCGGGTGTTGCAGGCGACCCTGGCGATGCCGGTATACGCCGGCTAGGCGTGCGCCGGTTTACTTCACCTCGGCCAGGTACTTGGCGAAGCGGTCCTTGTTCATGGCCATGCCGGCGCTGAGCGCGTCGGCTTTCTTCTTGGCCGCGTCCAGATTGCCGGCGGCGCCCACCTGGATCACGCCCACCATGCCCAGCGGCATGTGCGGATCGCACTGATACAGGTATACCCCTTCCTTGGACAGGGTCACGGTGATCTTCTCATTGAGCTGACCCTGCCAGGCCTCGGCGCCGGCCGGGGTAAACACCGCGTGGCTGTTGTGGGCGGCGTCCTCGGGCACGAAGGTGACGGTGTCGCCGGGGGCCACTTTCAGGTAGCCGGGCTCGAATACCATGGTGCCGTCGGCGCCCTGGTTCTTCATATGCACTTCGTGGTCGGCGGCCAGCGCCGGGGTGGCGGCCAGCAACCCGGAAACCAGAACGGCCAGGGCGGAGTGGGAAAGACGCATCGGATAACTCCTGACGGATAAAGTGTTAGGCGGTGCACAGGGTAGCCGCTCGCCGCCGACGCCCCATGACCTGGGTCAAGCGCGGCGTTATGATGGCGGCTTTATTGGCCGGCGATGCAAGGAGCCCCCCGTGACGGACATCGAGCAGTTGGTGCTGGAGCTGGCCCGCGAGCTGGGCGGGCGCGGCCTGAAGCTGGCCACGGCGGAATCCTGCACCGGCGGCGGCATCGCCCAGGCGCTCACCGAAGTGGCCGGCGCCTCGGACTGGTTCGACCGGGGCTTCGTGACCTACTCCAACGACGCCAAGATGGAGATGCTGGGCGTCAGCGCCGCCACCCTGGAGCGCCACGGCGCGGTCAGCGAGGGCACGGTGCTGGAAATGGCGCGCGGCGCCCTGGCCCGGTCGCCGGCGCAGCTCAGTGTGGCGGTCAGCGGCGTGGCCGGCCCCGGCGGCGGCAGCGCCGACAAACCGGTGGGCACGGTGTGGATCGGCTGGGCGGCGACGCCGGGCTGGTCCCGGGCTGAACTGTTTCACTTTCCCGGTAACCGCTCGGCGGTGCGCCGGGCCACCATCGCCGCCGCTCTGCAAGGGCTGCGGGCGCATCTGGACGGGCTTTGAGCGCCGGGGGTTGCAGCCTGGCCAAACACTGCCCATAATGCTGTCCAAATAGACAGTGCTGGTCATCGGGTCAGGATGGAAGCTGAACCAGGGTGGCGGCACACGGAATCGAAGAGGGGTTTCACCAATGAGCGACAAGAGCAAGGCACTGTCCGCGGCGCTGTCTCAGATCGAGCGCCAGTTCGGCAAAGGGTCGGTGATGCGCATGGGCGACCAGAAGCGCGAGCGCATTCCCGCCATTTCCACCGGTTCCCTGGGGCTGGACATCGCCCTCGGCATCGGCGGCCTGCCCAAGGGCCGTATCGTGGAAATCTACGGTCCGGAATCCTCCGGCAAGACCACCCTGACCCTGAGCGTGATTGCCCAGGCGCAGAAGAAAGGCGCCACCTGCGCCTTCGTCGACGCCGAGCACGCCCTGGACCCGGACTACGCCGAGAAGCTGGGCGTTAACGTGGACGACCTGATCGTGTCGCAGCCGGACACCGGTGAACAGGCCCTGGAAATCACCGACATGCTGGTGCGCTCCGGCGCCGTGGACGTGGTGATCGTGGACTCCGTGGCCGCCCTGGTACCGAAAGCCGAGATCGAAGGCGAGATGGGCGATGCCCACGTGGGCCTGCAGGCCCGCCTGATGAGCCAGGCGCTGCGTAAGATCACCGGTAACGTGAAGAACGCCAACTGTCTGGTGGTGTTCATCAACCAGATCCGCATGAAGATCGGCGTCATGTTCGGCAACCCGGAAACCACCACCGGTGGTAACGCCCTCAAGTTCTACTCCTCCGTGCGCCTGGACATCCGCCGCATCGGCGCGGTCAAGCAGGGCGACGAGGTGGTCGGCAACGAGACCCGCGTCAAGGTGGTCAAGAACAAGGTGGCGCCGCCGTTCAAACAGGCCGAGTTCCAGATTCTCTACGGCCAGGGCATCAACCAGCTGGGCGAGGTGCTGGACCTGGGCGTGCAGCAGGGGCTGGTGGACAAATCCGGCGCCTGGTACGCCTACCAGGGCGACAAGATCGGCCAGGGCAAGCAGAACGCCTGTGATTACCTGGCCGAGCACCCGGACGTGGCCCAGGCCATCGAGAAGGAAATCCGTGCCCGTCTGTTGAGCGTGCCCACCAGCGAGCCCGCCCAGGCCGAGCAGGAACCCGAAGCCACGGATGAGTAAGCGCCGTGACGGGGCCGGTGACGGCCCCGTGGATGAGGCTACCCTGCGCCAGTACGCCGTCAAGCTGCTGGCGCGGCGGGACCACGGCCACGCCGAACTGCGCGGCAAGATGCGCCACAAGTTCGGTGACCAGGCGCCGCTGGACCCGGTGCTGGAATGGTGCCAGGAACAGGACTTCCTCAATGACCGGCGCTTCGCCGGTTTTTTCGTGCGTTCGCGCATCGAACGCGGCCAGGGGCCCCTGCGCATCCGCGCGGAACTGCGCCAAAAGGGGCTGAGCGACGAGCTGATCGGCGCCGCCGTGGAGCAAGCGGACTGCGACTGGTTTGCCCTGGCCCGGGAGGTCCACGGGCGCCGTTTTCGCCAGCCGCCGGCGGACCAAAAGGAAAAAGCCAAGCAGCTGCGCTTTCTGCAGGCCCGGGGTTTTGACGCGGAGCAGTGCTTCGCCGCCCTGGACGCGGCCGTGGATCGCGGCTGAAGCCGCTCCTACAACACCGTCCCCTCTCCCTGTAGGAGCGGCTTCAGCCGCGATCCACGCCAATGCGGTGATTTACCCCCTTGCCCGGCAATGGTGACACGCCCAAACTCACACCTCCTTTTACGCAAGGCGACTCCCATGGAATACCTCGGTGACCCCTGGCTGGTCGCGGCTCTGCTAGGCTCCGGCGTGATCGCCGGCTTTATCAACACCCTGGCCGGCGGTGGCGGCCTGCTGATCCTG
Source organism: Alloalcanivorax gelatiniphagus (assembly GCF_005938655.1). Lineage (GTDB taxonomy): Bacteria > Pseudomonadota > Gammaproteobacteria > Pseudomonadales > Alcanivoracaceae > Alloalcanivorax > Alloalcanivorax gelatiniphagus. Next base: position 123,464 of record NZ_VCQT01000022.1, on the reverse strand, counting down.
CCGTTGCTGATGCTCACCGGCATGGGCCCGGCCCTGGCCAACGGCACCATGCGGGTAGGGGTGCTGATCCAGTCCCTGGAAGGGGTGCGCCAGTTTCACCGGCACGGCTCCATGCCGTTCCAGACCCTGCCCGGTATTCTGGTGCCGACCCTGGCCGGGGCCCTGCTGGGCACCCTGGCGGCGTCCTTCCTGCCCACCGACATTCTCGAACCGGTGTTGCTCGGCACCCTGGTGTTGATGGCGCTGATCATGGTGTTCAAGCCCGCCACCCTGGTGGCCGGGCCGGACGAGATGCCCCGTGCGCTGGGTTCCACGCCGGCGGCCTGGGTGGGCCTGTTTCTGACCGGCGCCTACGGCGGCTTCGCCCAGGCCGGCGTGGGCTTTCTGCTGATCGCGGTGCTGGCCGGTCAGCTGCGCTACGACCTGGTGCGCACCAACGGCCTGAAGCTGGCCATTACCGGCTGCTTCACGGTGCTGGCGCTGTCCATTTTCGCCTGGCGCGGCCAGGTGGCCTGGCTGCCGGGGCTGCTGCTGGGCGCCGGTACGCTGCTGGGCGTGCGCCTGGGCGTGGGCTTCGCCCACCGGGTCTCCCAGCGGGTGCTCAAGTGGATTCTGCTGGTGATGGTGGTCACGGTCTGCACCGCCGCCTTTTTCAAATAGCCGGCCCATCGCAACCGCCCCGGGACAACGCTATACTGCCGGTCCCTAATTTCCGGTAAGTGTTTGTTCCGTATGACCAGCGCTGAAATCCGCCAGGCTTTTCTCGACTATTTCGCCCGCCAGGGCCACACCAAGGTACCGTCGTCTTCCCTGGTGCCCGAGAACGATCCCACCCTGCTGTTCACCAACGCGGGGATGAATCAGTTCAAGGACGTGTTCCTGGGTCGTGAAAAACGCGACTACAGCCGCGCCACCAGCGCCCAGCGTTGCGTGCGCGCCGGCGGCAAGCACAACGACCTGGAAAACGTGGGCTACACCGCCCGCCACCACACCTTCTTCGAAATGCTGGGCAACTTCAGCTTCGGCGATTACTTCAAGCGCGACGCCATCCGCTTCGCCTGGGAGTTTCTCACCGGCGAGCTGGGCCTGCCGGCGGAGCGCCTGTGGGTGACGGTGCACGTTTCCGACGACGAGGCGGCGGACATCTGGCTCAAGGAAATGGGCGTCAGCGCCGAGCGTTTCTCGCGTCTGGATGAAGACAACTTCTGGCAGATGGGCGACACCGGCCCCTGCGGCCCCAGCTCCGAGATTTTCTACGACCACGGCGCCGACGTGCCCGGTGGCCCGCCGGGCTCCGAGGACGGTGACCTGGACCGTTACATCGAGATCTGGAACCTGGTGTTCATGCAGTACGACCGCCAGGACGACGGCGAACTCAAGCCGCTGCCCAAGCCCAGCGTGGACACCGGCATGGGCCTGGAGCGCATCGCCGCGGTGAAGCAGGGCGTGCACTCCAACTATGAGATCGACCTGTTCCAGAACCTGCTCAAGGCGGCGGCCAAGGCCACCGGCTGCGACGACCTGGAAAACAAAAGCCTGCGCGTGATCGCCGACCACATCCGCTCCGCCGGCTTCCTGATCACCGACGGCGTGGTGCCCTCCAATGAAGGCCGTGGCTACGTGCTGCGCCGCATCATCCGCCGGGCCCTGCGCCACGGCCATCAGCTGGGCCAGGACCGTCCGTTCTTCCACACCTTGGTGCAGGCGCTGGTGGATGAAATGGGCGCCGCCTATCCGGAGCTGGCCCGGGAACAGGCGCGGGTGGAAAAGGCCCTGCTCGCCGAGGAAGAGCAGTTCGGCCGCACCCTGGCCGCCGGCATGAAGGTGTTGGAAGCGGCCATGGCCGGCCTGGACGGCGACACCCTGCCCGGCGAAGTGGTGTTCCAGCTGTACGACACCCACGGCTTCCCGCCGGACCTGACCGCCGACGTGGCCCGGGAAAACGGGCTGGAGGTGGATCTGGCCGGCTTCGAGCGGGAGATGGAAGCCCAGCGCGAGCGCGCCCGCGGTGCCGGCTCCTTCGGCAACGATTACAGCGACCGCCTCAATATCGAGTCGGTGACCGCCTTCTCCGGCTATGAAAAGCACGAGGACCAGGCCGAAGTGGAAGGCCTGTACCGGGACGGCCAGGCGGTTGACCGTCTGGAAGCCGGCGACACCGGCATGGTGGTGCTCAAGCGCACGCCGTTCTACGCCGAATCCGGCGGCCAGGTGGGCGACCGGGGCGTGCTGGCCGGCGACGGCGGCCGCTTCGACGTGGAAGACACCCGCAAGCGCGGCCAGGCCCATATCCACATCGGCACGGTGCGCGAAGGCGCCCTCCAGGTGGGCGACAAGGTGGACGCCTACGTGGACCTGGAACGCCGCCGCGCCATCATGCGTCACCACTCCGCCACCCACCTGCTGCACGCCGCCCTGCGCCAGGTGCTCGGCGAGCATGTGCAGCAGAAAGGCTCCCTGGTGGCGCCGGACTACCTGCGCTTCGACTTTTCCCATGGCGAAGCCCTGAGCGCCGACCAGCGCGACCGGATCGAGGCCATCGTTAACCGCCAGATCCTGGCCAATGCCGCCGTTACCACCGAACTGATGGACATGGATGCCGCCCGCAAGGCCGGCGCCATGGCCCTGTTCGGCGAGAAGTACGCCGATGAAGTGCGGGTGCTGACCATGGGCACCGACGGCTTCTCCAAGGAACTGTGCGGCGGCACCCATGTGCAGCGCACCGGCGACATCGGCCTGTTCAAAATCACCCTGGAAACTTCCGCCGCCGCCGGCGTGCGCCGCATCGAGGCGGTCACCGGCGAGTACGCCCTGGCCGCCGTGCGCGACCAGGAGCGGGCCCTGGATGAGATCGCCGCCACCCTCAAGAGCAGCCCGGAACTGGCCGCCGGCCGGGTGGCCGCCCAGGCCCGCCGCCTGCGCGAGCTGGAAAAGGAAGTGGAGCGCCTCAAGCAGAAGCTGGCCTCCGGTGCCGGCGGCGACCTGACCGCCGATGCCCGTGATGTGGCCGGGGTGAAGGTGCTGGCCACGGTGGTGGACGGCGCCGACGCCAAGACCCTGCGCGTGACCATGGACAAGGTGAAGGACAAGCTGGGCTCCGGCGTGATCCTGCTGGCCGCCGCCGACGGCGACAAGGTGGCCCTGGTGGCCGGCGTCACCAAGGACCTCACCGACCGGATCAAGGCCGGCGATCTGATGAAACGGGTCGCCGAACAGGTGGGTGGCAAGGGCGGTGGCCGCCCGGACATGGCCCAGGGCGGTGGCACCGACGCGGCGGCCCTGCCGGCGGCGCTGGAAGGGGTCTACGGTTGGGTGCAAGAGCGGCTCTGAAAACCTATCGCGGCTGAAGCCGCTCCTACGCCCACGGGCATTGTAGGAGCGGCTTCAGCCGCGATCTCCAGGCCTTCACATGAAACCCCGGCGCGAAAATGCTATCCTTTCGCGCCCCTTTTTGCAGAAAAAGTCATCTATGGCACTCATCGTTCAGAAATACGGCGGCACCTCGGTCGGTACCGTCGAACGCATCCAGGCCGTCGCCGAACGGGTGGCGCGCTTCCGGGAACGGGGGGATCAGGTGGTGGTGGTGGTGTCCGCCATGAGCGGCGAAACCAATCGCCTGATCGAACTCGCCAACGGTGTTTCCGAGCAACCCAGCACCCGTGAAATGGACGTGCTGGTCTCCACCGGCGAGCAAGTCACCATCGCGCTGCTCTCCATGGCGCTGCAGCAGCGTGACGTGGACGCCCGTTCCTATACCGGCTGGCAGGTGCCGATCCGCACCGACCAGAGCCACTCCAAGGCCCGCATCGAGGACATCAACGACCGCAAGATGCGCGCCGACCTGGACGCCGGCCGTGTGGTGGTGGTCGCGGGCTTCCAGGGCGTGGACGACGACGACAACATCACCACCCTGGGTCGCGGCGGCTCCGACACCACGGCGGTGGCGCTGGCCGCCGCCCTGAAGGCCGACGAGTGCCAGATCTACACCGACGTGGACGGCGTCTACACCACCGACCCGCGGGTGGTGGACACCGCCCGCCGCCTGGACAGCATCACCTTCGAGGAAATGCTGGAAATGGCCAGCCTCGGGTCCAAGGTGTTGCAGATCCGTTCCGTGGAGTTCGCCGGCAAATACAATGTGCCGCTGCGCGTACTGTCCAGTTTTCAGGAGGGCCCGGGCACCCTCATTACCGTCGACGACGAGGTGGATATGGAAAAGCCGGTTATCTCTGGCATCGCTTTTACCCGTGACGAAGCAAAGATCACCGTGCGCGGCGCCCCGGACACCCCGGGCATCGCCTTCAAGATCCTCGGCCCGGTCAGCGACGCCAATATCGAAGTGGACATGATCGTGCAGAACGTGGGTGCCGACGGCGCCACCGACTTCACCTTCACGGTGCACCGCAACGACTTCGCCAAGGCCAAGGAAGCGCTCAAGAAATCCGCCGAGGAGCTCGGCAACCCGGAAATCATCAGCGATGACAAGATCGCCAAGATCTCCCTGGTGGGTGTCGGCATGCGCTCCCACGCCGGTGTCGCCAGCAAGATGTTCGAGACCCTGGCCGCCGAAGGCGTGAACATCACCATGATCTCCACATCCGAGATCAAGGTTTCCGTGGTGGTGGCCGAGAAATACCTTGAACTGGCGGTCCGCGCCCTGCACCAGGCCTTCGAACTGGACCAGCCCGCGGCCTGAAACCGCCCGGCGTCGTGGCCCGTCCCACGACGCCGGACATCCCGCTCCGTGGGAAGACTTTGCGGGTGGGTTGCGGCATAATGCGGCCTTCGCCCCCCGCGGACATGTAGGCCGTACCGTATGATGGATGCATTGAGAGCGGTCCGTTAGTCTTGGGAGCGAAGCTGCGCTCACAGAACAACCTGAAGGACCCAGGAGGGATTTTCCATGCTGATACTTACGCGCCGCGTCGGTGAGACGTTGATGGTTGGCGATGAAGTCACCGTCACTGTCCTAGGCGTTAAAGGCAACCAAGTACGCATTGGTGTCAACGCCCCGAAGGAAGTGGCGGTGCACCGTGAAGAGATCTACCAACGCATTCAACACGAAAAAACTGGCGAAGGCGGCGAGAATGGTTGATTTTTGGGCTGTATTTTCCAGCTAAACTGGTATTATGCGCGCCGGAATCAACGATCAACGTTCCAGTGAAGTAACAAGCAAGTTCCGGAGAGGTGGGTGAGTGGCTGAAACCAGTTCCCTGCTAAGGAACCATACGTATTACTCGTATCGAGGGTTCGAATCCCTCCCTCTCCGCCAGACACAAAAAAGCCCGGCATTGGCCGGGCTTTTTTGTGTCTGGCGGAGAGGGAGTACTTCATTCGAACCCTCCGGTTCGACCGAACGGCGCAAAGCGCCGTGAGGGGCGTCACCGCGTCGCGGTGACGGGGCGTAGCCCCGAGCGAAGCGAGCCAATCCCTTCCTCTCGGCGCGCGCAGCGCGCCCAAGCGGTGGAATCGCCCCACCGCCGGATCGCGGCTAAAGCCGCTCCTACAGGGGGGTTGACCGCGACGGGCAATGCCGGGTTTTTTGTGTCTGGCGGAGAGGGAGTACTTCATTCGAACCCTCCGGTTCGACCGAACGGCGCAAAGCGCCGTGAGGGACGCCGCCGCGTAGCGGCGGCGCCCCGAAGGGGTGAGACGGCGAAGCCGGCGACGAAGGCGCATGCCGAAGAACGCCGCATATAGCGGCGGCCCATAGGGCGAGCGACAAGGTCGCGAGTCATCAATCCCTCCCTCTCGGCGCGCGCAGCGCGCCCAAGCGGTGGAATCGGCCCCCCACCGCCGGATCGCGACTGAAGTCGCTCCTACAGGGGGCTTGACCGCGATGGCCATTGTGTCTGGCATGCACTGCCCCACATGGAGAACCCGTATGCTTCACTCGCGATTGTTGCGTTATCTGGATGAAGTGGCCCGCGCCGGGTCCATTCGCAAGGCGTCGGAGCGGCTCAACGTTTCCCCCACCGCCGTCAACCGGCGGATTCTGCTGCTGGAAGAGGAACTGGGCGTAGAGTTGTTCCAACGTTTGCCACGGGGCATGCGTCTGACCTCCGCCGGGGAAATCCTGATCGAGCATGTGCGCCAGACCCTGAAGGCGTACCGGGCCACGGCGTCACGCATCGATGACCTGAAAAACCTGGGCGGCGGTGAGGTGAACATCGCCACCATGAACGGCCTGGCCGGCGGCTTGGTGGGGCGGCTGGTGTCTGACTATTGCGAGCACTACCCCCGGGTGAGGGTCAATTGCAGCACCCTGTTCATCAACGACATCGTCGAAGCGGTGGGCGAGGGCGCCGCCGACATCGGCCTGGGTTACAACCTCCCCAAGGTCCCCCATCTCAACGAGCTGGCCCGTTATGAAGCGCCGCTCGGCGCGGCGGTGACGCCGGACCATCCGCTGGCGCGCCGTGCCGTGGTACGTCCGTCGGATTGCCTGGGCCATCCATTGATCCTGGCGCGGGAAACCATGGTCATGCACCACCGGGTGCGTGAATGGTTCCTGGAAGCGGGGCTCGATATCCAGCCCCGCCACTTGTCCAACTCCATTGAGTTCATGAAGCAACTGGCGCTGTCATCACGGATGGTGGCGTTTCTCGGCCGCTTTGACATTGCCGAGGAGCTGGAGCGTGGCACCCTGGTCCACCGGCCGTTCGCCGATGACAAACTGGGCCGCAACACGCTGGCGTTGGTGACCCATCGCCGTCAGGCACTGACCAATACCGCGGCGGTGGGGCTGATCGAGGTGATCAAGGAACGGCTCGATCACCTGGATGCGCTGACCCGCTGACCGCTTAGCCGGGCCGCGCCCCCCAGCCAGCGGTGGCCAGCGCGCCCAGCGCGCAGCGTTCGTCATTGTCGCCGGTGTCACCGGACAGGCCCAGGGCTCCGGTCGTCCGACCCTGATCATCGAGGATCAACACGCCGCCGGGGCTGGGTATCACACGGCCGCCGCTGGTGGCGGCGATGGCATTGAGGAAGGCGGGCATCCAGTCCGCCCGTTCCGCCAGCTCCCGGGTGCCGAAGCCCATGCCCAGCGCCCCCCAGGCCTTGCCGTGGGCAATCTCGAAACGCAGATAGCCGGCGCCGTCGTCGCGCCGCGCGGTGATCAGGTGGCCGCCGGTGTCGAGCACCACCACGCTCATCGGTTGCAGGTCCAAGCGTCGACGTTCCTCCAGCGCGGCGCGGGCGATGGCGTCGGCCTGTGCCAGGGTCAGTGAGAGGGTCATGAAACGGCTCCGATCAGATCATCCAGTTCCCGGTAGTCCGGCAGGGCGGTGTCGATATCACGGCCCCTGTGCAGCACTCGCCGGTCGGTCTGCGGACGGGCCAGCAACTCGCTCATTGAACGGCCGCGAAATAACACCAGATCGGCGGGCAGGCCCACCGCCAGCCGGCCGCGCCGCGCCAGCCCCATGATGGCCGCCGGGGTGCGGGTGACGGCGCCGAACCAGCCGGCCCAATCCGGGTCCAGTTGGGCGATGCGGACGAACTCACGAAACACTTCCAGGCCGTCGTGGTCGCCGAACGCAAAAAAGGGGTCGCGGCAATTGTCGCTGGCCGCCGCCACCGGCACGCCGGCGGCCCGCAGTTCCTTGACCAGAGTCAGGCCGCGCCAGTGCGGTGTACCGCCGGTCCCCCGGTCCTGCAAATACAGGTTGACCATGGGCAGGGTGACCACCGCCAGGCCTGCGGCCTTGACCCGGGCCAGGGTCAAGGCGATGTCATCGTCGCTCTGCCGGGCGAGACTGCAGCAATGGCCACAGGTCACGGTGCCGGGAAAGCGGTTGCGTAGCACCGCCTCCGCCACCGCGCGCAGACCCTGGGCATTCGGGTCGTGGGTTTCATCCACGTGCAGGTCCAGGTCCAGGCCGCGCTCGGCGGCGCCCTGTAACAGATGATCCAGCGCCGGTGCCAAGGGGCCTTCGCTTTTCAGGATGCCGCCGGCAACGCCGCCGTGTTCGGCCACCAGGTCCAGCAGACGGGCACCGTCGGCGCCCTGGTAGGCATCCAGCCGGGCCATGGCCACGGCCTGCAGGTCGATGTGGTCGGCCCATTGGCGGCGCTGTTCGCCAAACACCGCCCAACTGGTTTCCGCCTGGGCGATTTCATAGCTGTCCAGATGGGTACGCAGGGCGCCGGTGCCGTGGGCCACGGCGCAACGCACGCCGAAGTCGAAGCGGCGCGCCACATCCTCGAAACGCCAGTGGGCACGGCGGTCGGCGGCCACGGTGCGGGCGGCGGTACCGTGGCTGCCATCGGCGTTCGGTGCGCGGCCCCAGATATGGCCCTTGTCCAGATGGGTGTGCATGTCCACGAATAGCGGCCAGACCTGGCCGCCGTCCAGGTGGTCGGCGTTGGCCGGCGGTTCGGCGGCGGCTGGCTGCAGCGTGGCGATCAGGCCATTGCGTATTTCGATGTCGACCAGGGCCAGGCCTTCGGCGTCGGCTTCCAGCTCGGCGCCTTCCGTGAGCGAGACCGGCACGCGGGCACGGTGTAGCCAGTGTTGGTCGGGGCGGGCACTCAGGTGAGATGGCATCATCGGTCCTCGTTCCTCAGGCCTTTTGATAGCGCCAGCCGGAGGCCGGCAGTGCCACGCCTTTTCCGGGGGCGGCCAATTCCTCGGCGGCGAATTTGCCGGGGTTCATCAGGTTGAACGGGTCCATGCTCCGTTTGAAGGCGATCTCCGTGGCGTCGATGGGTTTCATGCCGTTCTCCTTCACGTGCATGGTGTGGGTGTTGGCCGCTTCCACGCCTTCTTCCTGCATGCCTTCGATCACCGATGCCATATGGGCCTCATCACGATACTGGAACAGCGGCGAGCCCTGCGCGGTAAGACGGCCGTCCATGCGTTTCATGTCCAGGCGCAGCGGTCCCAGGTCGAAGAACTTGTGGTGCACCCGCTCGATGGCGGCAAACAGGTTGTGGTCCGGGAAAATGCCGATGTTGGCCACCAGCGATGGGTCGGTGCGGGTGGCGTGCAGGCGCGCGTGACCGAAGCTGAATTCATAGAGCGGCCGTTTGAAGTCACCCTGACCTTCCAGCCCCTGATAGACGATGGTGCCGCCGTGGTCGGCCACCAGGCTTTCGAACGCCTCGCCGAAGTCGTCCGCCACCATGACATGCACGGTATGACGCTCATCGCGCAGATGGGGCTTAAGAGCGGTGAACAGGCGGGCGTAGCGCCATTCGTTGATGGCCACCATTTTCACTACCAGGCCGTCGCTGGCATTCAGCGTTACCCCGAAGCGCACCGCTTTCATGAAGTCCTTGAAATCGACGATTGCCTCGCGCCAGCGATAAGCCGGCGCCAGGGGCATCTCGATTTCGGTGATGATGCCGTTGGTGCCGTAGGCGTGATGCACGCGGTTGACCTCGGCGCCACGCAGTTCCATCACGCGGGGTTCCTCCTCCACGCTGATCACCTCGACGCCGACCACATTGCCCAGGTCGCGCAGAATGCCCCAGGTGCAACTGCCGACGCCGACATGGCCGCCGCCGAGGAAGCCTCCCAGGGTGGCGGTACGACGGGTGGACGGGTGCATGCGCAGTTCGCGGTTCTGGTCGGCGGCGTAATCGTCCACCGCCTGTACGATCATGCCCGGTTCCACCCGCACCGTGGCGTGGTCGAGGCTGATCCGGCGATTGAGCGCGGTCATGTCCAGTATCGCGCCGCCTTGCAGCGGCGTGCCCTGACCCCAGTTGCAAGTGCCGGCGCCGCGCGGCAGCAGCGGCACCCGGTGGCGGGCGGCGGCTGCCGCCACGCGCCTGACCTCGGCCTTGTCGCGGGGGCTGACCACCAGATCGGCCAGTTTGCCCTTCAACTCATCACGCAGAATCGGGCTGAAGGTGGTGGTCATGTCGCGGCTTTTGCGGCGCACCTGGGTAGCGTCGTCACTGTGTTCGATGCCGGCGATATCGCGGCGGAAGGCATTGATGTCCATGGTCTGTTTCCTTGTGGCGGTGTTTATTGGCTGGCCGTGGGCATCACACCCAGGCCATCGATCAGATCGGTGGTGAATGCACTTTCCCAGTCGGTGTCTTCCGGCAGCAGGCCGGCGCCGACCATGTACTGGTAGGTGGCCCGCCACCGTTCCCGAGTGATGGTGCCGATGCCCTGTTCGGCGGCGTCGCCGCTGCCCACGGCGTTGGCCTGGCGCAGGTGGTGCACTGCGAAAGCCAACTGCTGGTCGGTCATCTTGGGGTTTTCTTGCTTGATCAGAGCATTGCCCAGTGCCGGATCTTTCAGGTAATCGCGCCAGCCCTTCAGTGAGGCGCGCAGGAAGCGGCGCAGCTGGTCCGGCTTTTCCACCAGCACGTCACGACGAGTGGTGATGGTGGAGCCATAGGGGGGGTAGCCCTGATCGGCGAAGGCATAGAAGCGGTAGGGCACGTTCATGTCTTTCAGTACGAAAGGTTCGGAAGAGCCGAAGGCCTGCTGCACCGCGTTCGGGTCCCGGATGAAGGGCTGAATATTGAAGGTGTAGCGTTTTACCTGGTCGTCACTGAGGCCGTATTTGTCCCGGAGCCAGGGCCACCAGGAATTGCGTGCCGACGCCGACATCAAAATGGAGCGGTCGCCGATGTCGTCCAGGCCGGTAACGTCCGGGTGGGTGATCAGGCCGTTCATGTCGTGCTGGAACACGGCGGCGATGGCCACCAGCGGCAGGTCGCGCGCCACGCCACTGAGAATCCGGAAATCGAAACCGGAGTACACATCCGCTTCGCCGGCCAGCAGCAGTTGCATGGAATTGACCTGCGGACCACCCATCTTGATGGTCACGTCCAGGCCTTCCTCTTCATAAAGACCGCTGGCCAGTGCCTGGTAAAAGCCGCCGTGCTCGGCCTGAGCGTACCAGCTGGTCATGAACACCAGCTTGTCCGCCGCCCGCGCCGGTGACGCCAGGGCGCCGACGCCAAGCGCCAGCAGCAGGGCGCTCATCAAACGGCAAATGGATAGATGAAGCATGGAGTAATCTCCGTGGCTGGGAATGATGGCTTCATCCTGCCCGCGGGCCCCGTGCTAAAAAAGCGACATATTTCGCTAATGGTGTGAACTTTTTGTTTACTCAACTGGGGCGGCCGCTTCCTTACGATGCGACGCTAACGGCCGCCTCCATTCACCAACCCTTCACAATATCCATACACCTCTTCACGTCCGCCCGTTGTACAAACGTACCAAAAGGTTGACGAAAATCGCTGCACAAGACGGCGAACAAGAAAGGCGCGCCGCTCCGGCCGCCAACAACACGACAAGAGGGTGGAATCATGGTCAGCGAACGGTACCGGTTAGCGTTCGCCGCCTGGCTGTTGGCGGCGGGTCTGGTAATGACGGGATGCGGTGGCGGTGGGGGCGGCTCCGGCGGCGGCGATGCCGGTGGCGGGCCACCCACCCCCAACCAGCCGGAGGAGGAAGTCCCGGACCCGTTCACCGAGGGCCGCACCTTCCAGGTGTCGCCGGGCCCGGACGCCACCCGCCAGATGGTGGAGGCGATGATCCAGCTCAAGCCCCGGGACACCCTGGAATTCGGCTGCGGCTTCTTCGATCTGGACGAGGGCCTGCTGATCCAGGCCACCGAGGACGTGACCATCAAGGGCTGCGGCAAGGACAAGACGGTGCTGTCGTTCCGTGACAGCATCAACGTCACCGGCCTGGAAGCGCTGAACGTGCGCGGCATCACCGTCAGCGACCTGACCATCCTGGATTCCCCCGGCGACGCCTTCAAACTCAAGGGCGTGAAGTGGGGCACCCTGCGCAACGTGCGCGCCATCTGGTCCGGCGGTGGCGGGCTGATCACCGCCGCCAACTACGGTCAGCGCCTGAACGTGGCCTGCACCGCGCCACCCTTCAATGAAGGCGACCCGGCGCCGGACTACGTGCCCAGCTCCGCCAGTGGTCGCTACGGCATCTACCCGGTGGAATCGGAAAACATCCTGGTGGAAGGCTCGGAATCCATCGGCGCTTCCGACGCCGGTATTTACGTGGGCCAGACCAGCACCGCCATCATTCGCGACAGCCGCGCCGCCTATAACGTGATGGGCTTCGAGATCGAGAACGTGCAGGGCGGCGAGTACGACGACAACGTGGCCGAGTGCAACACCGGCGGCTTCCTGATCTACGACCTGGAAAACATTACCCAGTACGGCGACACCTCGGTGATGGTCAACAACCTGGCGCGCAACAACAACACCTACAACTTCGCCCACAGTGGCCTGGTGTCGGTGGTGCCCCGGGGCGTGGGTTTCATCACCCTGGGCTATGACAATATCGAGGTCTACGACAATGTGTTCGAGGACCACAGCACCGCCGCCGTGCTGTACATCAGCTATGAGCTGATCGACGGCCCCGGCAACACCGCCGACAAAAAGCTGGACCCCTACACCGAGGGGCTGCATATCCACGACAACGTGATGCGCAATTCCGGCTACGATCTGCCGCCGCCGGACCTGCAGAAAACCCTGGCCGGTGACATCGAGAGCGTGCTGCCCACGCTGATCGGTTTAAAAAATCTGCCGACCCTGAACAACCCCACGGAGCTGCTTTCCAGCCTGCAAAACCTGGCCAATCTGGGCAAGGGCGCCCACATTATCTGGGACGGCCTGCGCGATGACCTGGACGCGGACTGCCCCTATCCGGTGGACGCCCAGGGCAACCCGGTGCCCGCCGATGAAAACGGCAAGCCGATCCATACCAACCAGCACCCCAATCCGTCCTGCCATTACAACGCCTACAAGTTCAACGACCAGGGCCAGCGCAAGCAGCCCACCTGGGGCTCCTGTTTCCACGACAACGAACTGTCCGACGACAGCGCCCCGTACCTGAACTTCCACGGCACCGACGGGCTGGAACTGGTGATGGGGCTGCTCGACCAGGACCTGTCGATTCTCACCCCCGGGGGCTTGCTCGACATCGTGGGCGGTCTGCTGAACTTCCCGTCGGACACCAAGCTGTCCGACCACGACTGCCAGGCCCGTTTCGGCCAGGTGTTGGCGCCGCTGCCCCGGGTGGAGATCCCGCCGTTCGAGCCCAGCGGTGATTACGATCCGGCCACCAGCGAGGAATACATCGCCCATCTCTGCGAGCAGGAAGTGGAAGAGGGCGAGATCAACCGCGCCGCGCTGGAGGTGGACTGCCCGCTGCTGTCGCAATACAACCTGTTCGCCGACGCCCAGGACCCGCGCAGCCTGCCCCATGAAGGCGGCGTGCCCTTCGTGCTCAACACCAAGCTGTTCTCCGACTACGCCACCAAGTACCGGGTGGCCTTTATTCCGCCGGGGGAACAGGCGGTGTACCGGGACGGCCAGGACGGCAACAACCTGAACGGCGCCATCGACTTCCCGGTGGGCACGGTGATCGCCAAGACCTTCGCCTTCACCGACGAAGCCAACGGCAGCGAGGAGCTGGTGGAAACCCGGCTGCTGATCAAACGCACCAGCCAGAGCGGCAAGGCGTTCTGGGCCGGGCTGCCCTACATCTGGGAGGAACAGAACGGCGAAAAGGTGGCGCGCTTCACGCCGGCCGGCGGCAGCCGGGCGGTGCACTGGCACTACCGGGACGCCAACACCGGCCAGCTGCTGAGCGGCGAGACCGCCGGCTATTCGGTGCCCAACGCCAACCAGTGCATCACCTGCCACGGCAACGACGACCGGCCCGGCGGCAGTGCCCCCATCGGCCCGAAACCGCGCAACCTGAACCGCGCCTACCAGCCGGAGAGCGCCTTTATGGGTACTGACGGCCAGGGCGGCTTCCCGCGCGTCAACCAGCTGCAGTACTGGATCGACCAGGGCCTGCTGGCCGGCGCCCCGGAACTGGAACTGGACGGCCAGGGGGTGGCCACCAACATCGAGCGCCTGCCGCGCTGGAACCTGCCCGGCGACGGCGGCCTCACCGCCAACTCGCCGGGGGACGTGGAGCAGCGGGTACGCGCCTACCTGGAAGTGAACTGCCAGCACTGTCACAACGACAAGGGCGCCGCCTCCAACACCGGCTACTACCTGGATCACTACCGGGACGTGGACGCCGGCTATGGGGTCTGCAAGAAGCCCACCGCCACCGGTGGTGGCTCCTGTGGTCGCCAGCACGTCATGGTGCCGGGCAGCAGCGCGGATTCCATCGTCGCCTGCCGGTTGGCCGCCGAGAACGACCCGCAGCGGATGATGCCGCCCATCGCCCGCAGCGTTGCCCACGACGAAGCCTCGGCGCTGATGAATCAGTGGATCGACACCGTGGTGGACGGCGACTACACCAACGCCGGCAGCTGCGGGAATTAAAACCCTTCGCTTTTTTCCTCCTCCTCGGGCGGCCTTCGGGCCGCTTTTTTTGTAGCGGTTCCCGCGCCCCCGTAGCTTTGATTGGGCTGTAGGAGCGACTTCAGTCGCGATAAATCTGGCACGGTGGTTGATCGCGACTAAAGTCGCTCCTACAAAACCCCAACCACGGCCAACAATAAGGGCGGCCCTTTGTTCCGATCATTATGAAATTTTTATTCAAGATTATTGGCGTTTTGCCGATGAACAGTCTGTATTCCGGCCGTCGATCAGACGCCGCCGGGGGGGAGCCTAATTCCTTGATTTAAATTAAGAAAACGGTGATATGTCGCGCAATCGCCGGGGTTCGGAAGTAGGCTGCGGATCATTGCCAAGCTGGTGGGAGACAAAAATGAAGTGGCTCGACGACCTGACCGTGAAAAGCAGCTGGAGCCTGGTGCTGGCCGCGTTTACCGCCATGTTGTTGCTGATCGGTGGGGTGAGCGGCTACGCCAATCACCATAACGGTGAGGCGTTCGAGGCGCTTAACCAATTGCACGGCGACCGCACCGATACCCTGCGTGACGCCTACATCAAGTTGCTCGGTGAGGAGCGTGGGCTGAATGCGGAGGCCGCCGCGGCCGCCGCCGACACCCTGCTGGCGGATTCCGGCGACAAGGTGCGCACCCGGGTGGAGGCGTTCCACACCATGGCGGACCGTCTCGACGCGGTGCTGGCCACGGTGATGCTGCTGTCCCTGGCCCTGGTGGCGGTGGTGCTGTGGGGCATCACGGTGAACGTGATCGAACCCCTGCGCCGGGTGGCCGGCCACTGCGAGCGCATGGCCGCCGGGGACCTGTCCGAGCCGGTGGAGCGCCGTGGCAACAACGAAATCGGCCAGCTCTACAACGGCCTGGGCCGCATGCGCGACAACCTGGCCGCCATCGTCGGCCAGGTCCGCGCCAGCAGCGACACCATCCACGCCGGCTCCCGGGAAATCGCCACCGGCAACACCGACCTGTCCGCCCGCTTCGAACAGCTGGCCGCCTCCCTGGAGGAAACCTCGGCGAGCATGGAGGAACTGACCGCCACCGTGCACAACAACGACGAACACGCCCGTCAGGCGGACGATCTCACCCAGGGCGCCAGCCGGGTGGCGCAACGGGGTGGCGAAGCGGTCCGCGAGGTGGCCTCCACCATGAGCGGCATCCGCGACGGTTCCGAGCGCATCCAGGAGATCACCGGGCGCATCGAGGGCATCGCCTTCCAGACCAATATCCTGGCGATCAACGCGTCGGTGGAGGCGGCCCGCGCCGGTGAACATGGCCGGGGCTTCGCGGTGGTGGCGTCCGAGGTGCGGCAGCTGGCCCAGAACACCGGCGGCCTGGCCAAGGAAATCCGTACCCTGATCGAGGACACCGTGGAGCGGGTGGGGCAGGGCGCCGAGCGCGTCAACCAGGCCGGCGAAACCATGTCGGAGATGCTCGCGTCCATGGACCGGGTCACCGAGATCATGGCGGCGATCCGGGTCGCCTCCGGGGAGCAGACCCAGGGCATCGAGCAGGTCAGCCGCGCGGTGGTGGAAATGGACCGGGTCACCCAGGACAACGTGGCGCTGGTGGCGGACGCCGCCAAGGCCGCCGGCCGCTTGGAAAGCCAGGCGCGCACCCTGCGCCGGGAAATGGCGGTGTTCAATCTCACCGCCGAGGGCGAGGACGCGGAGCCGGCGGAGGAAGGGGCGCCGGCTCCGGTACTGGCCTAGGGCCAGGAAAGGGCCTAAAGCGCCCCGGCCAGCTCGGTCAGGGCCGCTTCGGTGGCCTCCCAGCCCAGGCAGGCATCGGTGATCGACACGCCATAACGCAGCTCCGGCCCCAGGGCCTGCTGGCCGCCGTGCAGGTGGCTTTCCAGCATCACGCCGGCCACGGTACGGTCGCCGGCCCGGCGCTGGGCGAGCAGCTCGTCGAGCACCGCCGGTTGCCGGGCCGGGTCCTTGCCGCTGTTGGCGTGGCTGCAATCCACCACCAGACGGAGGCGGAGGCCGGCGCTCTCCAGGGCGTCGCGGGCCGCCGCCACGCTGGCGGCGTCGTAATTGGGGCCGCGCCGGCCGCCGCGCAGCACCAGATGGGTGTCCGGATTGCCGGCGGTCTGGATCAGCGCCGGGTGGCCGTGGTCGTCGATACCCAGGTGGGCATGGGGATGGGCGGCGGCGCCCATGGCGTCCCGGGCCGCGCCCAGCTCACCGTCGGTGCCGTTCTTGAAGCCCACCGGCAGAGCCAGGCCGCTGACCATTTCCCGGTGAATCTGGGATTCCGTGGTGCGCGCGCCAATCGCCGCCCAGCTCAGGGTGTCCGCCAGGTAATCCGCCGCCAGCGGGCTAAGCAGCTCGGTGGCCACCGGCAGGCCCAGTTCCACCAGATCCAGCAGCAGTGCCCGGGAGCGTTGCAGCCCCTCGGCCAGATCGCCGCGTCCGTCCAGGTGCGGATCGTAGAGCATGCCTTTCCAGCCCACCGTGGTGCGCGGCTTCTCCACATAGGCGCGCATCACCAGCAGCAGACGATCGCCCAGTTGGTCGTTGAGCGCCTTCAGGCGGCGGCCGTATTCCAGGGCGGCGTCCCGGTCATGCAGTGAACAGGGCCCGGTGATCACCAGCAGGCGCGGGTCCTCGCCACGCAGAATGGCACGCACCTGGTCGCGGTGGTCACGGACCTGGTCGGCTTGCGCCGCGCCCAGCGGCAGCGCCTCGCGCAGGGCGGCGGGGCCGGGCAGGGGCAGGGCCCGCCTGGCGGCGGGCGAAACGTCCGCGTCATCGCGGACGGCGGCAAGACTGGCGTTCATATGATCCTTCCTTCCTCTGAAAACCTCTTAAAAACAAAAACCCCCGGTGGGGGCGCCAACCGGGGGTTTTCTAGGTCTTCGGCAGGCGGCCCCAACGGGCGCGCCTGGCCGGGTACGGTCAGGCGCGCGAGCGGCTAAACCAATACCCGAAGAAGAAGACGACGGCGCACGACAACGCGCCCCGGGCCGAAGGCCGGGTGCCGGGAAGCTGGCGTTGTGACGTGATACCGTGCATGAAATTCTCCTGATAATGGGCCGAGCTTACTAAGGAATCGCCGCCATGTACACCCTGATCAAGCACCTGCACATCAGCCTGGCGGCCGCCAGCATCACCCTGTTCGTTACCCGCGCCTGGTGGTCGGTGCGTGATACGTCCCGGTTGCGCCGGCGCTGGGTGCGGGTGCTGCCCCATGTGATCGACACCGGGTTGCTGGCCTGTGGCGTGACGCTGATGGTGATGCTGCGCGCCTGGCCCCAACACACCCCGTGGCTGGCGGCCAAGCTGGTGGCGCTGCTGGTTTATATCGGCCTGGGCGCGGTGGTCATCAAGGGCGGCCGCTCGGCCACCCTTAACCCGACAACCCGCGCCACCTTCGCGGTGCTGGCCGTGGCGGTGTTCGCCTACATGGTGGGCGTGGCGGTGCGTCACCACCCGGCCTCCTGGCTCGCCTAGCCCACCCCGTAGGAGCGGCTTCAGCCGCGATAGCCCGGAATGGCGGTTATCCCGCCAGACCTTTATCGCGGCTGAAGCCGCTCCTACAGGGGCCGATGCAGGGCCGATGCAGGGCCGATGCAGGGCCGATGCAGGGCCGATGCAGGGGCCGATGCAGGGGCCGACACAGGGTCCGACGCAGGGCCCTACCCAGGGGCCGATACAGGGGCCGATACAGGGCCCCGATACGGGCGTCAGGGGGCCAGGGTCAGCTTCTCCGGGAGGCGTTCCGCCTGGCGGCGGTCGTGGGTGACCATGATCAGCACCCGCTCCGCCAGTTCGCTTTGCAGGGTTTCGAACAGGGCGTCGGCGGTGGCCGGCTCCAGGCCGGTGAACGGCTCGTCGAGCAGCACCACCGGGCTGTCGCGCAGCAGCACCCGGGCCAGGGACAGGCGCCGGCCCTGGCCGCCGGACAGGTGCAGGCCCTCGGTGCCGATCCACAGGTCCAGGCCGCCGCGCTGGTGTACCAGGTCCGCCAGCCGGGCCTGTTCCAGGGCGTGCCATAGGGCGTCGTCGTTGGCCTCCGGCCGGGCCAGCCGCAGGTTATCGCGCAGGGTGCCGGTGAACAGCTGCTGGCGCTGCAACAGCAGGCTGAAGCAGGCGCGCCAGGCGTCGCCGTCGGCCTGGGCCTGGGCCACGCCGCCAAAGCGGATCTCGCCGCCGCTGGGCCGCTGCAGGCCCATCAGGCAGTGCAGCAGGGTGCTCTTGCCGGCGCCGCTGGGGCCGACGATGGCCAGCGGCCGGCCGGCGCGCACTTCCAGGTCCAGGCTCTCGAACAGGGGCGGCTGGTCCGGCCAGGCGAAGCTCAGGCCCCGGGCGGTGAGCAGGCCGTCCGGCGCCGGGATCTGGTCGCCCTCGGCGGCGGCCCGGGGCAGCGGCGCTTCGGTGAGGGCGGCCAGCCGCGCCACCGTGGAGCGGGTGTCCGACCAGCCCTGCCAGGCCGGGGCCAGGGGCAGGGTGACCTCGGCGGCGGCCAGCACCATCAGCATCACCGCCAGGGCCAGGGGCGCGTCCACCACGCCGTCCCGCACCGGGCCGATCAACAGCAGCAGCATGGCCACCGCCAACCATTGCATCAGGCTCTGGATCAGGGTCTGGGTGAGGGCCTGGCGCCAGGCCAGCCGGTGCTCCACATCGGCCAGTGCCACCAGGCGCTCGCGCCACCGGGCCAGCAACTCCGGGCGCAGGCCGTAGGCGAGCACATCCGGCAGACCGTTGAGGGCCTGCACCAGATCGCCGCGCAGCCGCTCCCGATCCATGGCCCGCTGCCGCAGCGGTGCGTCCGAGGCCCGCGCCAGGCGGATCAGCAGGGCGGCCATCAGGATAAAGCCGATCAGCAGGGCCAGCGCCGCCACCGGCCCGGCCATCACATAACCCGCCACCAGCAACACCAGGCCGGTGCCGGCGGCCACCAGGGTCGGCTGGGCCTGGCCCAGCCAGGCGTTTTCCAGGCGCTCCACGTCGCCCAGCAGGCGCTCCAGCAGGTGGCCGGTGCTCAGGTGTGACAGCGGCCCGGGCACACGGGGCAGGATGGCGCTGAACAGCCGGGTGCGCAGGCGCTGCATCACATGGAAGGTGGCGTCGTGGCTGACCAGCCGCTCGAAATAGCGGGACACGGTGCGGCCCACCGCCAGGGCGCGGATGCCGGCGCTGGGCGCCAGCAGATTGAAGGAGATGGCGCCGATGCCGCCGGCGGCCAGGCCGGCCAGGGCGGCGGCGCTGATAAACCAGCCGGACAGGCCGAGCAGCGCCATCGCCGCCAGGGCGGTGGTCAGAGCCAGCAGCCAGGCGTTGCGCAGGCGCCGGCCCTGGCCCTTGAACTGCTGGCGCAGCCAGTGACGCGCTGAAATTTGTGGGTCAGTCATGGCTCACGCCCCCCAACCAGATACTGTGATCACCCAGCGCCGCCAGGGCCGGGGAATGGGTGGCGATCACCAGGGTGCGGTGGCCCTTGCGGGCGGCCAGGGTGGCGACGATGCGCGCTTCCAGATCCTCGTCCAGCTCGGCGGTGGGCTCGTCCAGCAGCAGCAGGGGCGCCGGGCTGAGCAACGCCCGGGCCAGGGCCAGCCGCCGGCCCTGGCCACCGGAGAGGCCGCCGCCGTTTTCGTCCAGCGGCGTGGCCAGGCCAGCGGGTAGGGCGCCCAGGCCGCAGTCTTCCAACACCCGCTCCAGGTCGGCGTCGTCCGCGTCCGGGGCCACCAGGCGCAGGTTGTCCGCCACCGTGCCGTGCACGAACCAGGGGTGCTGGCCGGCCCAGGCCAGCCGGCCGTCGGCCCGGGCCAGTTGCGGCGCCGGTTGACCGTCATGGAGTACCCGGCCGCCGTTCGCCGGCAGCAGGCCGGCGATCACCTTGAGCAGGGTGCTCTTGCCGGTGCCGCTGTCGCCGCGCAGCACCAGGCATTGGCCGGCGGCCACGCTGGTATCCAGGTTCTCGAACAGCGGCTCGCCGTCGCCGTGGCCGAAACCCACGCCCTCCAGCGTCAGCGCGTTGGGACGATTCGCGGTAGGAGCGGCCGGGCCGGGATCGGTATCGGGGTCGGCTGGGTCGGCCAGCAGCGGCGCCAGCACCTGGGCGGCGGACTGGGCGGCGGCGCGGTCGTGGTAGCCGGCGGCCAGCTGACGCAGCGGTTGGTAGAACTCCGGGGCCAGCAGCAACAGCCACAGGCCGGTGCCGAAATCCAGCTTCGGGCCGGGGCCGAAGGCCACCAGGTCGAGCAGGTGCAGGCCCACGTACAGCGCCACCAGGGCCACCGACAGGGCGGCGAACAGTTCCAGCACCGCCGAGGTGAGAAAGGCGATGCGCAGCACCTTCATGGTGCGGCGCCGGTATTCGCCGTTGGCGATGTCCACCCCGTCCCGTTCCGCCTGCTCGCGGGCGAAGGCGCGCAGGGTGAGCACGCCGCGCAGCCGGTCCAGGAAGTAACCGCCGAGAAATCGCAGGCTCTCCAGCTGGCGGTCGGCGGCGCGCTGGGCGCCGGTGCCCACCAGCATCATGAACACCGGAATCAGCGGCGCGGTGCACAGAAAGATCAGGCCCACCACCCAGTCCACCGCGAAGGCGGCCACCAGAAACAGCACCGTGGCCAGGCTCGCCACCCGCCGTTGCACGGCGAAGCCGGCATGGTAGCGGCCCACCGCCTCGGCCTGCTCCAGCAGGGCGGTGCTGGCCTCCCCCGGGGTCATGGTGCCGCCGGCGCCGCGCAGCAGGGCGGCGGCCACCCGCTCGCGCACCGCCAGGCTGATGTCGGCGGCGGCGCCACTGCTGAAGCGGGCCCGGGCGGCGCCGGCCAGGGCGCGTACCGCCAGGGTCAGCAGCAACAGCAGAGCCGGGGTCCAGAGACGCCCCTGGCCGGCCAGCAGGTTGGCGGCCAGCCAGGCCAGCAGGGCGGCCTGGAGGATCGCCAGCGGCGCGTCCGCCAGGGCGGTGAGCAGCAGCCGCTTGAGCATGGACGGCGCGTGGCGGCGCTGCTCCGCCAGCCAGGCGGCCGGGTCGGCTTGATGTGGATCAATGGACATGGAGGTAGTCGGTTCCACTTCGGTCAACGTAACGTGAAGGTGCTCGGCTGTGGTGCTACTCTTACCATGGTGCCAGGAGCGCCATCCGGGATGGCGCCCAATGGTAGACGTGATCCGCCGGGCTTTCACCCGCGCCATCCTGATCTCGCTCAAGGTAATGCCATTTGCTTGCGTGTAGTCTCGCGCGTGCTGTACCTCGAACGGGAAGGGCAAGGAGGTCCTTTCGCCAATGGCGGACAGGTTCTTCGCGGGTCCGCCGGTTTGTAGTCAGGGGAGAACATCAATGATCGACGCCACGCTGGTCGAATTGTCGCGGCTGCAGTTCGCCATGACGGCCATGTACCACTTCCTCTTCGTGCCTTTGACACTGGGCCTGTCGTTCATGCTGGCCATCATGGAGAGCGTCTATGTGATGACCGGACGCACCATTTGGCGGGACATGACCAAGTTCTGGGGCCTGCTGTTCGGCATCAACTTCGCCATGGGCGTCGCCACCGGTATCGTCATGGAGTTCCAGTTCGGTACCAACTGGGCGTTCTACAGCCACTACGTGGGCGACATCTTCGGTGCCCCCCTGGCCATCGAGGGCCTGATGGCCTTCTTCCTGGAAGCGACCCTGGTGGGGTTGTTCTTCTTCGGCTGGGACAAGCTCAGCAAGGTCAAGCATCTGGCGGTGACCTGGCTGGTGGCGCTGGGCTCCAATCTGTCGGCGCTGTGGATTCTGGTGGCCAACGGCTGGATGCAGAACCCGGTGGGTTCGGAGTTCAACCCGGACACCATGCGCATGGAAGTGGTGGACTTCGCCGCCGTGATCTTCAACCCGGTGGCCCAGGCCAAGTTCGTGCACACGGTGGCCGCCGGGTACGTCACCGGTGCCGTGTTCGTGCTGGCGATCAGCGCCTGGTACCTGCTGCGCCACCGCCACGAAGCGCTGGCCAAGCGCTCCTTCACGGTGGCCGCGTCCTTCGGTCTGGCGGCGGCCCTGTCCGTGGTGGTGCTCGGTGACGAGTCCGGTTACACCATCACCGACAACCAGAAAATGAAGCTGGCGATGATCGAGGGCATGTGGGAGACCGAGGAGGCACCGGCACCGTTCGCCCTGTTCGGTATCCCCGACCGGGAAGCCCAGGAGACCCACTACGAGCTGAAGATTCCCTGGGTGATGGGCCTGATCGCCACCCGCAGCATCGACCAGGAAATCCCCGGCATCCGCGAATTGCTGGCGCTTTCGGAGCTGCACATCCGCGACGGTTTGCTGGCCTATGATGCGCTGGAAACCCTCAAGGTGGATGAGAGCAACGCGGCGGCCCGGCAGACCTTCCTGGAGAACCAGGAATACATGGGCTACGCGCTGATGCTGAAGAAATACGTGGAAGACCCGCGCACCGCCAGCGACGAGCAGATCGCCATGGCCACCCGGGACGCGCTGCCCAATGTGTTCGCCCTGTTCTGGTCGTTCCGCTTCATGGTGGTGATCGGCTTCTACATGATCGCCCTGTTCGGCCTGGCGTTCTACATGGTGTCCCTGCGCCGGCGGGTGCCGCGCTGGTTCCTGCGCGTGGCCTTCCTGACCCTGCCGTTGCCCTGGGTGGCCGCGGAGCTGGGCTGGCTGGTGGCGGAGTACGGCCGGCAGCCCTGGGTGATCGAAGGGGTGTTGCCCACCTTCCTGGGTGTCAGCAGCCTGACGGTGACCGATCTGCTGATCACGGTGGCCGGCTTCCTGGTGATCTACACCACCCTGGCGGTGATCGAGGTCAAGCTGATGCTCAAATACATCCGCAAGGGCCCCGAGGAAGAGGAGAGCGCGGACAATCCGGCCCGGCTCGACGAGCGCTTTTCACCGGCCTTCAATCGGCCGCAGGAATAAGGAGACAACACCATGCTGTTCGACTATGAAGTATTGCGGTTGATCTGGTGGGCTCTGCTCGGCGTGCTGCTGGTGGCGTTCGCGGTGACCGACGGGTTCGATATGGGCGTGGCCGCGCTGCTGCCGGCGGTGGCCCGCGGCGACGGCCAGCGCCGTCAGGTAATCAATACGGTGGGCCCGGTCTGGGAAGGCAACCAGGTGTGGTTCGTGCTCGGTGGCGGCGCCATCTTCGCCGCCTGGCCGGCGCTCTACGCGGTCAGCTTCTCCGGCTTCTACCTGGCCATGTTCCTGATTCTGGTGGCGCTGATCATCCGCCCGGTGGCGTTCAAATTCCGCTCCAAGCGGGACGAGCCGGCCTGGCGCGCCCGCTGGGACGCGGCCCTGTGCTTCAGCGGCGTGGTGCCGGCGCTGATCTTCGGGGTCGCCGTGGGCAACGTGCTGCAGGGTGTGCCGTTCCACTTCGACAGTGATCTGCGGCCGTTCTACACCGGTTCCTTCTTTGCCCTGCTTAACCCGTTCGCGCTGCTGTGCGGGCTGGTGTCGCTGGCCATGCTGGTGCTGCACGGCGCCACCTGGCTGCAGATCAAGGCGGATGGCGAGCCCGCGGAACGGGCCCGGCGCATCGGCCTGGTCGCCGCCGCCCTGGTGATCGTGCTGTTCGCCATCGGTGGCTTCTGGGTCAGCCATATGGACGGCTACCGGGTGGTGGGCGCCATGGACCCCATGGGCCCCAGCAACCCGCTGCGCAAGGAAGTGGTCACCGAAGCCGGTGTATGGCTGGCCAACTACGGCGCCCAGCCGCTGCTGTGGCTGGTGCCGCTGCTGGGCTTTGGCGGCGCCGCCCTGGCCATGCTCGGCCTGTTCACCCGCATCGGGGCGCTCAGCTTCCTGGGCTCCAAGCTGTCGGTGGCGGCCATCATCACCACCGTGGGCGTGTCCATGTTCCCGATGATTCTGCCCAGCAGCTCCGATCCGGGCCACAGCCTGATGGTGTGGGACGCGTCCTCCAGCCACTACACCCTGGGCATCATGCTGATCGCCACCGTGATCCTGCTGCCCATCGTGCTGCTCTACACCGCCTGGGTGTACAAGGTGCTGTGGGGCAAAGTGAGCGAAAGCGACGTCAACAAAGACATGTACTGAGGAGAATCGACAATGTGGTATTTCGCCTGGATTCTCGGTGTCGGTCTGGCTTGTACCTTCGCCATTCTCAACGCCATGTGGTTTGAGCTGAACGAAGTGACTGAACAGGCCGAGCAGGCCAAGCAGCAAGGGCAGGAGGACTGATCCTCCGGCCCGTCCCTCCGACCGATCAGGCGCCGGGTTCCGGCGCCTGATTTCCTTCCCGCAGCCGTAACGGCTCCACCAGCCCGGCGGCGATCGCCATCCCCACCAGATCCGGCAGCCGCTCGGCGCCCATCCGCTTCATTACCCTTGAACGGTACAGATCCACGGTCTTCACGCTGACCTCTAACTGAGCCGCGATTTCCCGGTTGGTGTAGCCCTTTACCAGGGGCAGCAGCACGTCCCGCTCGCGGGGAGTGAGCCGGGCCAGAAGTTCGTCCACCGCCCGGCGCCCGGCATCGCGGCCCTGGGCCTGGCGTTCCCGGTCCAGCGCCTGCTGCACGCTGTCCAGCAGCAGTTGCTCGTTGTACGGCTTCTCGATGAAATCCACGGCGCCGGCTTTGAAGGCGCGCACCACGATGGGCACGTCGGCGTGGCCGCTGACGAAGATGATCGGGTGCGCCAGGCCCCGTTCTTTCATGGCCTGCTGGACCTGCAGGCCGCCCATGGCGGGCATGCGCACATCCAGCAGCACACAGGCATGTTGCTCCGCTGTGCAGGCGTCCAGGAAGTCGGCGCCGTTGGTGAACGGCCGCGCCGTCAGCCCCACGGATTCCAGCAGCCAGACCGTGGATTCCAGCATTCCGGCGTCATCATCGACCACGTACACGATCTGTTCGGCGGCGCTCATCGATTCTCCTCATGGCGGGCCAGCGGCAGCCGGCAGTACATTTCCAACCCTTGCTCATGGTGCCGGGCGCTCAGCTCGCCGCCCAGGCTTTCCACCACCGAGCGGCTGATCGGCAGGCCCAGGCCAAGGCCGTCGGGCTTGCTGGTATAGAACGGGGTGAACAGGCGCTCCAGGGTGTCCGGGTCGGCGCCTGGGCCCTGGTCGATCACCCGGATCACCAGGGCCTGATCCTCGCGGGCGGTGGCCACGGTGACCTCGGAGGCGCCGTCGCCGTGCCGTTCCCGGTTGGCGTCCAGGGCGTTGCGCAGCAGGTTCACCAGCACCTGTTCCAGCAGAATGCGGTCCGCCTGCAGCGGCGGTGGCGCCGGCATCAACTGTTCCCGCAGGGTAGTGCGCTGGGCGCGGGCTTCCCAGGCGCACAGCCGGATCGCCTGGCGTGCCACCGCATTGATGTCCAGCGGTTCCAGGCGGCGCTGGCCCTTGCGCAGGAAGGCCCGCAGGCGGCGGATCACCTCCGAGGCGTGGTGGGCGTGTTCGCCGACCCGCTCCAGGCTGCGGGCCACTTTGTCCAGGTCGCCGTCATTGCCGTGACCGGCGCGGAACGCGCTCAGGTGGCGCTGGCCGGCGGCGGCGTAATTGCTGATCGCCGCCAGCGGCTGGTTGATCTCATGGGCAATGCCGGAGGCCAGCTCACCCATGGCCACCAGGCGGCTGCTGCGCGCCAGCTCATCCTGGTGGCGGCGCTGCTGCGCTTCCATCACCTCGGCCAGGCGTCGCCGGTTTTGCTCCGCGCGTACCCGGGCGGTGATGTCGCGGCTGACGCTGACCACCTCCACCACGGCGCCGGTGTAGGTTTCGCGGATCGCGTGGCTGGCGGTCTCGAACCACAGATAATGACCGTCCCGGTGGCGGATGCGATAGGTCATGGTGTGGTAGCCCTTTTCCTCCAGAGCTTCGGCGGCCTCGCGGCGGCGGCGCTCCCGATCCTGCTCGTGAAACAGCTCCAGGACGGCGCGCCCGCGCAGTTGTTCCGGCCAGTAGCCGAGCAACCCCCAAGACGCCGGTGACGCGTCCAGGAACACGCCGTTCGGCCGGTGGCGGGAAATCAGGTCGGTGGTGTTCTCGGTGATCAGCCGGTACAGGCGGCGAGCCCGGTAGGCGGCTTTCTCGTTGTCGAGCTGCTCGGTGGCGTCACGGCCCCGGGCCAGCACCCGGTCGCCGGGCAGCGGGATAAAGGTCCACAGCAGGCGCCGCTCGCCCAGCCGTGCCTCCACCTCGGTGATGGCCCGCTGTTGCGACAGGCAGGCGGCGGTGAGGGCCGGGTGGTTGGCGGGCAGGGCGTCGCCGGCATCGGCGTTTTGGTCGCGCAGCAGGGCGCCCAGGGCCGCATTGGCGTCCAGGGGCTGGCCGCCGGCATCCAGCACCAGGGCTGGTTGCGGGTCCTGGTCGAGCAGGGCGAAAGCGGGCTCCGTGGTCATCCCGGGTCACCCAAAATGGAATCTAGTAATAATACTATAAGACTCTAGTTTAATTTCCATATCGATTCTTTTTCGACTATAAAGTTGCCCCGGCGTTACGGGCTAAACCCGTAACTCTACCCGAATAATACCGCGAACAACCACGGGACCATCGTTATGTCCATCTATGAGCAGGGCCTGGCGCCCACCGAGGTCAACCACGTTCCTCTGACCCCCCTTAGCTTTATCGAGCGCACCGCCTCGGTGTATCCGGACTACCCGGCGGTGATCCATGGTGATATCCGCCGTACCTGGCGTGAGACCTATCAGCGCTGCCGCCGGCTGGCCTCGGCGCTGGCCGGGCGCGGCATTCGCAAGGGCGACACCGTGGCGGTAATGCTGCCGAACATCCCGGCGATGCTGGAAGCCCACTTCGGCGTGCCGATGATCGGCGCCGTGCTGAACACCCTGAATGTGCGCCTGGACGCGGATGCCATTGCCTACATGCTGGAGCACGGCGAGGCCAAGGTGCTGATCGCCGACCGGGAATTCCACCCCGTGATCAGCGAAGCCCTGGCGCGGCTGGACACGCCGCCCCTGGTGATCGACGTGGACGACCCGGAATACGACGAAGGCGAACCGGTCAGTGATCTGGATTACGAAGCCTTTCTCGCCGAGGGTGACCCGGAGTTCGATTGGCACTGGCCGGACAACGAGTGGAACGCCATTTCCCTCAACTATACCTCCGGTACCACCGGCGACCCGAAGGGCGTGGTCTACCACCATCGCGGCGCCTATCTGAATTCCATGGGCAACCAGACCACCTGGTCCATGGGGCTGCACCCGGTGTATCTGTGGACGCTGCCGATGTTCCACTGCAACGGCTGGTGTTACCCCTGGACCGTCACCGCCCAGGCCGGTGTCCACGTGTGTCTGCGGCGGGTGGACCCGCAGCGCATCCTGACCCTGATCCGGCAGCATCGTGTTTCCCACCTGTGCGGTGCGCCGGTGGTGCTTAACGCCCTGATCAATATGCCCGAGGAAGCCAAGGCCGCCATCGAGCATCCGGTGGATGCGATGACCGCCGGCGCCGCGCCGCCGGCCAAGGTGATCGGCGCGGTGGAGGAAATGGGGTTGCGCGTCACCCATGTGTACGGCCTTACCGAGGTGTACGGCCCGGTGACGGTGTGTGCCTGGCACGGTCACTGGGATGAGCTGCCCCTGGAAGAGCGCGCAGCCATCAAGTCCCGCCAGGGGGTGCGCTATCCGACCCTGGAAGGGGTGATGGTGGCCGACCCGGAGACCCTGGAACCGGTGCCCCGGGACGGCGAGACCATGGGTGAAATCTTCATGCGCGGCAATACTGTCATGAAGGGCTACCTGAAGAACGAGACGGCCACCCGGGAGTCGTTCCAGGGCGGCTGGTTCCACACCGGAGATCTGGCGGTCTGGCATGCGGACGGCTACGTGGAGATCAAGGACCGCCTCAAGGACATCATCATTTCCGGTGGCGAGAACATCTCCACCATCGAGCTGGAGAACGTGCTGTACCGCCACGGCGATGTCATGGAAGCAGCGGTGGTGGCCCGCCCGGACGAAAAATGGGGCGAGACGCCCTGCGCCTTCATCACCCTCAAGGCCGGCCGTGAAGCGCTCTCCGAACAGGATGTGATCGGTTTCTGCCGGGAACACCTGGCCGGCTTCAAGGTGCCCAAAACCGTGGTGTTCGGCGAGCTGCCGAAGACCTCCACCGGCAAGATTCAGAAGTACGTGCTGCGCGACCGGGCCCGCGCCCTGTAACGCCCGCCGCCGCCCCGGCATGGACCTATCCTCGCCGGGGTGGTCGCTTGGCGGGCGGTTAGCGCCTAAAATGACCGCCTTTCGCTGAATCCTGTTGTCGTTTATCTAGGGAGAATCGCATGCAAGACGTGGTCATTGTCGCCGCTACCCGTACCGCCATCGGCCGTTTTCAGGGCGGTCTGGCGGACCAGCCCGCCACCCGACTGGGCGAGATCGTGGTACGCCGCCTGCTGGCCGACACCGGCGTGGACCCGGCCACCGTCAGCGAGGTGATTCTCGGTCAGGTGCTCACCGCCGGCGCCGGCCAGAACACCGCCCGCCAGACCAGCATCCAGGCCGGTCTGCCCCAGGAAGTACCGGCCCTGACCATCAACAAGGTGTGCGGCTCCGGCCTCAAGGCGGTGCACCTGGGCAGCCAGGCGATCCGCTGCGGCGAAGCGGACGTGGTGATCGCCGGCGGCCAGGAAAACATGAGCCTGGCCCCCTATGTGCTGCCCAAGGCGCGCACCGGGCTGCGCATGGGCCACGCCAGCCTGGTGGATTCGATGATCCAGGACGGCCTGTGGGATGCCTTCAACGATTATCACATGGGCATCACCGCCGAGAACCTGGCGGAGAAGTACGGCCTGACCCGCGACCAGCAGGATGAATTCGCCGCCGCTTCCCACCGCAAGGCCGCCGACGCCATCGAGTCCGGCCGCTTCAAGAATGAGATCACCCCGGTGGAAGTGCCGCAGCGCAAGGGCGAGCCGAAAATCGTCGACACCGACGAGCAGCCCCGCGCCGACACCACCGCCGATTCCCTGGGCGGCCTGCGCCCGGCCTTCAAGAAGGACGGCACGGTCACCGCCGGCAACGCCTCCGCGCTCAACGACGGCGCCGCCGTGGTGATGCTGATGAGCGAAGCCCGCGCCAACCAACTGGGCCTGCCGATCCTGGCGCGCCTGGCCGGCCAGGCCAGCGCCGGCGTGGACCCGGCGATCATGGGCATCGGCCCGGTGTCCGCCACCCGCCGTTGCCTGGAACGGGCCGGCTGGAGCCTGGACCAGGTGGACCTGATCGAGGCCAACGAAGCCTTCGCCGCCCAATCCCTGGCCGTTGGCAAGGAACTGGGGTGGGACCAGAGCAAGGTTAATGTGAACGGCGGCGCCATCGCCCTGGGCCACCCCATCGGCGCCTCCGGCTGCCGGGTGCTGGTGACCCTGCTCCACGAAATGCAGCGCCGTGATGTGAAAAAAGGCCTGGCCACCCTGTGTATCGGCGGCGGTCAGGGCGTGGCACTGGCGGTGGAACGCTGATCATGACCGAGACCCTGACGATCACCCGACCCGACGACTGGCATCTGCATTTCCGCGATGGCGACATGCTCGTCGAGACCGTGCCGGCCACCGCCCGGGTGTTCCGCCGGGCCATCGTCATGCCCAACCTGACCCCGCCGGTGACCACCGTGGAGCAGGCCGCCGCCTACCGGGAGCGGATCCTGGAGCGGGTACCCGCCGGCAGCGGCTTCGAGCCGCTGATGGTGCTGTACCTCACCGATGTGACCCCGGTGGAGGAGGTGGCCCGCGCCGCCGCCTGCGAGTTCGTGCACGCCTTCAAGCTGTACCCGGCCGGCGCCACCACCAACTCCGACAGCGGCGTTACCGACCCGGGCCGCATCGGCCACCTCTACGAGGCCATGGAAAAGCACGATGTGCCCCTGCTGGTGCACGGCGAGGTCACCGAGGCGGAGATCGACATCTTCGACCGGGAGCGGGTGTTCATCGACCGCTACCTGAAAGAAATCCGCGAGCGCTTCCCGGCCCTGCGCATCGTGTTCGAGCACGTCACCACCGGCGAAGCAGTGGATTTCGTGCGCGAATCCGGCGACCTCACCGCCGCCACCGTTACGCCGCAGCATCTGCTGATGAACCGCAACGACCTGCTGGTGGGCGGGGTGCGCCCGCACAACTACTGCCTGCCGGTGCTCAAGCGCCGCACCCACCAGGAGCGCATTCAGCGGGCGGTGCTGGACGGCCATCCCCGCTTCTTCCTGGGCACCGACTCGGCGCCCCATGCGCGCAACAAGAAAGAAGCCGCTTGCGGCTGCGCCGGCTGCTATTCCGCGCGGGCCGCCTTGCCGTTGTACGCCAGCTTCCTGGACCGCTACGGCGCCCTGGACAAGCTGGAAGGGTTCGCCAGCCACTTCGGCGCCGACTTCTACCGGCTGCCACGCAACACCGATACCGTCACCCTGGAGCGCCGCGACTGGGCGGTGCCGGACACCGTCACCGCCGCCGGCGAGGCGATGGTGCCGTTTTGGGCCGGTCAGGCGTTGCCCTGGGCATTGCGCGGACAATGACCGCCGAGCCGATCCCCCTGGTGGTGCTGACCGGCTTTCTGGGCAGCGGCAAGACCACCCTGTTGAACCGCTGGCTGGGGGAAAGGGCGGATCTGGCGGTGATCATCAACGAGCTGGGTGATATTGGCATCGACCAGGACCTGGCCCGGCGGGGCGGCGCGCCCATCAGCCTGCTGCCCGGTGGCTGCGTGTGCTGCGCGGTGCAGGGCACCCTGCGCAGCACCCTGCGTAATCTCTACATGGCCCGCGCCGCCGGTGATCTGCCGCCTTTTTCCCTGGTGCTGCTGGAAACCACCGGCGCCGCCGACCCGTTCGGCGTGTCCGCGGTGCTGGAGCAAGACCTCTGGCTGCGCAAGCGCTACCGGTTGCGCTCGATCCTGACCACGGTGGACGCCCGGGCCGGGGCCGCCGCCCTGCGCCGGCACCCGGAGGCCCTGGAGCAGGTCACCGCCGCCGATGTGCTGTTGCTGACCAAGACCGACCAGGCCGGCGGCTCCGAATGCCAGGCGCTGGCGGAACAGCTGCGGCGGCTCAACCCCCGGGCGGAGCTGGCCCAGGCGCAGGCCGCCGGTGCCGCCTTGCTGAACCGTGAGATGCCGCGCCAGTGCCGGATCACCGGTTCCCTGGCGCCGCTGGCCAGCGGCGCCGGCCTGCTGCGCGAGCCGCCCCCGGCGACCGGTGCCGGGCACCGCCTGCATCCGGCCGGGCTTCGCTGGCGCGGCGCGATTGCCTATGATCGGCTGGAGCAGGCGCTGGCGGCGCTGCGCCGGGAAGCCGGCGACGAGCTGGTGCGTCTCAAGGGGCTGGTGGCCATCGAAAAACTGGACGGCCCCCTGCTGATCCAGGCGGTGGCCGGCGAGCCGGTGGAACTGGAGCCGTTGCCGGCCTGGCCGGATGGCGACGACGACAGCCGCCTGGTGGTGATCGCCGCCGGCGACGACCCGGCCCGGCCGGAGCGCTGGCTGGAGAGCTGGCGGCGGCGCCTGGCGCTGACGGAGGATTCGAGATGAACACAAGGACCCTTTGGCTCGGCGGCGGTCTGTGCCTGCTGCTGGCCGTTACCGCCGCCGCCGGGCCCCGGGACGGCGCCGGTCAGGCCGGCATCCTGGAACTGGCCTTGCATGGCCAGGCCCTGGTGGCGCGGCTGACCCTGCCGTCCAGCCAGGTGGTGGGCTTCGACCGGGCCCCCGCCAACGACCAGGAAAAGAAGGCGGTGAGCGATGCCCTCGCGCGCCTGGGGCAGGCCCGCTACGTGGTGGAGCCCCTGGCGGAAGCGCGCTGCAGCGTCACCCGGGAACAGGCGGAAAGCGCCCTGACCGGCGAGCAACCGACGCCGCCCACCCACTTTACCGGCCGCTACGCCTGGCACTGCGAAAACCCGAAAGCGCTGCTGGCGGTGGATATCCCGCTGCTGGAATACATCAACGGCATGCCCCTGGAAACCCTGGTAATGGGCGCCGACGGCGAGCGCTGGGAAACCGTGCGCGCGCCGCGCACCCGCATCCCCATGGGCGACCAGGATCCGGACGCCTGAGTCCGCGCCGCCGCCAGTCCCACCCCCGGAATTTTTTTCAAACAAATACCCGGAATATCCGGTCGGTTGGTTATGCTGAGGCCCATGCACACCTGGGTCACCCAATAACAAGGAGCGCCAAGTGCCCGAGCTAATGGACGATGCCTATCAGGCCGCGGATCGCATTATCGAGTTGACCGGTGGCCAGATCCGCCTGGGTCTGCCGCTAGGGCTGGGCAAGCCCAACCGGCTGGTGAACGCCCTGTATCGGCGCGTGAAGGCGGACCCGGCCCTGTCCCTGGATATTTACACCGCCCTGTCCCTGGGTCGGCCCGCCGCCGGCAGCGATCTGGAGCGGCGCTTCCTGGAACCGTTCGCCGACCGGGTATTCGGCGATTACGAAGAGCTGGATTACCTGGCGGCGGTGCGCAAGGACGCCCTGCCGGACAATATCCGCGTCTACGAATTCTTCTTCCAGCCGGGCAGCCTGCTCAACAGTGAATCCGCCCAGCGCCATTACATCAGCGTCAACTACACCCACGCCGCCCGCGACATCAATGCCCGGGGCGTCAATGTTGTGGCCCAGTTGCTGGCGGTGCGCGGCGAAGGCGACGCCCGCCGCTACAGTTTTTCCTGCAACCCGGAAGTGACCCTGGAACTGCTGCCCATGTTGCAGGCCCGCCGCGAAGCCGGCGAGACCATCGTGGCGGTGGGGCAGGTGCACCATGATCTGCCCTTCATGGAAAACGACGCGGAACTGGGTGGCTGGTACGACCAGATGGACATGGTGGTCGACGACCCCAAGGCGCAGACCCGGCTGTTCAGCACCCCCAATATGCCGGTGTGTCTGCAGGACCATTTTGTCGGCCTGCACGCCAGCACCCTGGTCCGTGACGGCGGCACCCTGCAAATCGGCATCGGCGCCCTGGGCGACGCCCTGGTGCACCACAGCCGCCGCCGCGAGCAGCACAACGACGATTACCGGGGCCTGCTCGATGCCCTGGAACTGCCCGAGGAGCACCGCGACCTGATCCACCGGGAGGGCGGCGACGGTCGTTTCGAACTGGGCCTGTACGGCTGCAGCGAGATGATGACCCACGGCCTGCTGCGACTGATCGACGACGGCATTATTCGCCGTCCGGTGTATGACTGGATCGGCCTGCAGCGGGAGTGCCTGGAGCACGCCGAGTGCAAGCCCGGCCTGGACCTGATCGACGGCCTGCTACGGCGCTGCCACATCTCCTCGCCGCTGCGCCCGGAACAGCTCAAGCAGCTCACCGATTTCGGCGTGCTGCGCTATGGCCTCACCGTGGAAGGCAACCGCCTGCGGCTACCCAACGACGACAGCGTGCCCAATGACCTGGACCACCCGGACACCCGCGAAGCGCTGGAAACCTGGCTGGGCGACAGCCTGAAAGGCGGCATCATCATGCACGGTGGCTTCTTTCTCGGCCCCCGCTCGTTCTACCAGCGGCTGCGCGAACTGGACGACGAGACCCGCCGCAAGATCAATATGACCCGGGTCAACCAGATCAACGACCTGTACGGCGGCGAGACACTGCGCATCGCCCAGCGCCGGGACGCGCGCTTTATCAACACCGCCTTCACCGTCACCCTGCTGGGCGCGGCGGTGTCCGACCAGCTCGACGACGGTCGCGTGCTCAGCGGCGTGGGTGGCCAGTACAACTTTGTCAGCCAGGCCCACGAACTGCCCGGCGCCCGCTCCATCCTGATGACCCGGGCCTGGCGCCAGCGCGGCGGCGAGGCCGCCTCCAATGTGCTGTTCTCCTACGCCCACAACACCATTCCGCGCCACCTGCGCGACATGGTGGTCACCGAATACGGCATTGCCGATCTGCGTGGCAAAAGCGATGAGGAGGTGGTCATGGCCATGCTCAACGTGGCCGACAGCCGCTTCCAGGTGGAACTGATGGAACAGGCCCAGAAAGCCGGCAAACTGCGCCACGACTACCAGATCCCGGAGCGCTTCCGCCACAACAACCCGGAATTCCTGCGCCGGGTGGCGGAGCAGGGCAGTGACGGCGCCTTCCCCACCTTCCCCCTGGGCACCGACTTTGACGACACCGAGCAGCGCCTGATGAAAGCGCTGACCTGGCTGAAGGAGACCGTGAGTCAGAAGGACTATTTCAAGCTGGCCCGGGAAGCGTTGCTGCACGACCACGACCCGGAGCAGCACGCCGACGCGCTGCAACGGATGGGCCTGGCCGAGCCGGACGGCCTGCGGGAGCGCCTTTATCAGCGGCTGCTGCTTACCGCCCTGGACGCGGATCGCGGCTAAGGCGGAATCGCGACTGAAGTCGCTCCTACAGGAGGCTTTGTAGGAGCGACTTCAGTCGCGATCCCCATCACCATCCCGTGGCGGCGGCTGGTTGCGCCGCCGGCTCGACAGCACCCGCCAGAACGGAATGCGCCGGGTTACCGCCACCATCTCGTCCACCGAATCACCGATGCCGGACAGCCGGTCCACGGTATCGCGCAGCCCGGCCAGCTGATCCACATGGGCGGAAATCCGGAACACCACCATGTAGAACTCCAGCAGCGCTCTCAGCAGCGTGGCGAAAAACAGAAACAGCAGCGGCCCGCCGACGAACAAAAAGAACACCCCGCGCCAGGCCGAGGCCATGAACGCCTCCACGCACAGATAAATCAGCCCCAGCACCATGGCCGTGAGCGCCACGCCGTACACCCCCGGGATCACCTGGATGATCATGTATTTGTCGAAGCGGAAGTTGAACAGCTCCCGCCAATACTGCATCGCCCAGAACCAGCCGCGCCGCAGGCGCTCGTTGACGGCCTCGGCCTGGGGCGGGTCGCCGTTCTCCGGTGGGGTGGGGTCTTGCCCTTGCTCGTCTACCATTTCGCGTACTGCTCCTCGACGAAGCCGTGCAGGCCTCGTACCGTCAGGGGCGCCTCGCCGGCGGCGCGGATCTCGCCGTCGAAACGCCCGAAAAGTTGATGAAAATTGCTGGCGAACAGGCCCAGATTAAGCCGCTCCCGATGGCGGCCCAGGGGCGTGAAGGTCAGCGCCACCTGGCCGCAGCGGCTGGTCACCGTCCAGGGCGCCTGCAGATCGTCCCGCTGGTACTCGAAACGCACGCCGTCCACCTTCACCAGGGTGCCGTCCAGCCACAGGCAGTTTTCGCTGACACTGGTTTCGTTGACACCGCAGGACAGGTTCAACCCCAGCCGCCGGCCGTTCACCCGGCCGGACAGGCAGGCCCAGTTCCAGAATGTTTCCCGGCGCATATAGCCGGCGGAGAAATCATGGTGCCCGCCGGCGTTGCTCAGAGCGGCCAGGTCCTGCTCCTGGTCGCCGCGCCGCAGGGTACCGTGCACGTCCACCCCGGCCACCTTGTTGGCATAGGTCCAGCCGCTGATGCCGGTGCGCGTGCACAGTGACATGGGCCGGTAGCCCGCCGGCTCCAGCAGCGCCGCCTCCAGCTGCAAATCGGGAAGCGTCACCGCCAGGCTTTTGTGGCGGCCCCGGTGATCCTGGTGGTAACCCAGGCGGATCGACACCTTGCCCTGCTGGAAGCGGCTCTCGCCTTGCAGCGGTGAGTCGCTCAGCGTCATCGCCCGGGCCAGCGGCGAGCGCCAGGTATGCTCCAGCAGCCGCCCGCTGGCGGGCTCGAACACATAGAAAAACGCCAGCCCCAGATAGGCGGTGTCCGCCAGGGCGCAGCCGATCAGCAATTGGTCGCTGACCAGCCCGAAATACTGGAACTGCTTGTAATGAAAGTGCCGCGCCCGGCGCGGCGCCGGTGAGCCCATGGGCCGCCGATAATCGTGGTCGCGGCCATTGATGCGCGCCACCGTGTCCGGAAACAGGCCGAGCCGGACCTGGCCGTCCGGCGCGATCAGCTCCGTGGGTTGCCTGTCGAAGTGCATGGAAGATTCCGATCCCTGGTCACAGCAATCCCTCAACATAGCCAGCGGTGCGGGTGCGGGCAAGCAGGCGCTTGGTTCTGTCCGACAGTTGCAAGAGAAGGGCGCGCCGGGCCGGCGCGCGCGAGTGGGGTGGGGCGCCGTTAAGGCGCCGGATCAGGAGGCGGTGCTGTCCGCGGAGCGGTGTTCCAGGGAATGGCGCACTTCCTCGGCCCACTGCAACCAGGCCCGCTGGTCGAGGATGCCCCGGCGCACCGTCAAGTAGTTGTAGACGTTGTCGTCCCGGCCACTCTCATCCAGCCGTTGCGCCAGCGCCTCGAAGGTGGCCAGCCGCTCGCGCCGCTGCTTGGCGAGAGAGTCCAACTCGGCGAGCAGCACCTGGGTATCCGCCAGGGAGCCGCCGGCCACCTTCACCATGAAGGCATCGCGGATGCGCGCCGGCCCCGCCGGCTTCTTTAACCAGCGCACCAGTTCCGTGCGTCCGGCCTCGGTGAGGCTGTATAACTTCTTATCCGGCTTCCCCTCCTGCGGCACATGGCGGTAATGCACCATGTCCTGTTCGCTCAGTTTCCCCAATTCCAGATAAATCTGCTGATGGGTGGCATTCCAAACCAGGCCGATGCTGTTAGCAAACTCCCTGGCGAGGTCATAGCCGCTGGCTTCCTGGTCTTGCAGAAGGACAAGAATGGCATGGCGCAATGACACGGCTCACTCCTCGTTGTTTCGTTATCGATAGCCTGTAATCGATAGTAGAGAGCGGCCAAAGTGCTGCGCAATCCGTTGTATACGCACTTTTGTAAAAACTTGGTGTTATTCCTTCTGCCAGCGGTACGAGCGTAAGTAATTGTTACCAGAGTGTTTTTCTTCGGTGATGAAAAAGTGGGCAAAATGATGTTGAAGTGCTAAACGGTGAAGCGGCGCACGGAGTGCGCCGGATCAATGACGTACCTGCAGATCCCGGTAGTAAAGCGCCGATTGCAGCACCTGTTCGTCGGTGAGATTGGGAATCACTTTGCCGATCACGCCGTAGCTGGCCTTGCGGGTGGTTTGCACCCCCACCGCCGCCACTTTGCGCAGAATCGGACCAAACCCCAACAGGTCAATGGGCTTGTTGAAATACCACTCCAGGGACCGATCGGTGATGGCACGCAGATAGTGCATCAGGTCGTCGCGGGTGCCCTCGAAATGGCCCGCCTGGCAGCGCTCCGCCAGCCCGTGGCCCCGGCTGGCCAGCGCCTCGTCGATGGGGAAGCCCACATACCAGAACGCATGGCGGGGCCCGGGAAAGCGAATCCCGTCCATGTATTCGGCGGCGGCCTGGTTCTGGGCCAGATCCATCTTGCGCGCGCTGCGCCCGATCACCACCCCGGAGGCCTTGGAAATGGTATCGGCGGCCAGCCCCACCAGACGCCGCTGGGTGCTGCCCAATCCGGAATAGGAGGCCGGCGTCAGAAAGAACGCGGTCAGCGCTTCATCGATAAAGGTGGTCATGATCCGCTCCACCGTGCGCGGTTCCGGCTCCCGGGCGCCGTCGCGCATACGGTGCACGAAACCATCGGTGAGCTGATGCAAACGGTCGCTGGCGCGGAAGGCGACGTAGGTCGTCGAGGTCATGGCGGTTCCTTGGTCTCGCTCAATTAGTCTCGCTAAACAGGGTGTTTCCTTTGGCATCATAAAGGCGGCGCGAGCCGTTGAAAGTTTAAAGTTGAAAGTTAAAGGAGAAAGGCCCGTGCTGAGCGGTTTAATTGCATATGCGGCAGTCGCGTCTTGTCGTATTCGCAGGGCGCGGGCACAGCCGGCCCGGGGGCACGGCCAGGTCCGCGCTTTCAACTTTTCACTTTCAACTTTCAACTCCCCCTTTGACCCTTCCTTTTCCCGCCTGAATGCCGGATCATGCGCCCCCGGATTAAGGAGCGTGCCCATGCACACGGTGGTGACGCCGGACGCGGAACAAGTCACGCGCTGGCTGGAACAGGCCAACATTCAGTTCTATATCTGCGATCAGTGCCACGGCCTGCACTTTTCCGAGCTGCAAAGCCGGGAAGGGGTGGTCGATGCCCGCCTGTTCGTGGAGGAGGACGGCTTGCTGCTCTCCACCGAGCTGGAACTGCGCCCGGCGGCGATCTTCGCCGCCCAGGCCGAGCTCAGCCGCCTGAACATGGACTATCCGTCCCTGAAGCTGTTCCTGGACATCAACGACGACGCGCTGCCGCGCATGGTCGCCTGTGACCTGCTGCTGGGCCGCCAGGGCGTGACCTTCGACCAGTTCATTTATTTCGTGCAGGCCACCCTGGACGCCACCGTGCAACTGCTGGAAGATTGCCAGCAAGCCGACTGGCTGTTCTGGCCGGACGAGGACGAAACCCCGCCGGATCCCGGTGGCGCCCTGCACTGAGGTATCGCGGCTGAAGCCGCTCCTACAGCGCATGCCTATTGCCGTAGGCGCGGCTTCAGCCGCGATGGGATGGTCTCCGGCACGACCATACAAGCGGGCCCCGGCCCCGAGGAAACGACCCTGAACAATCCGGTCGATGTGATCGACGGCCCCGGCGGCGACCGCTGCCAACGTCTGATCGATGATCTGGTGACCCACCACTACGCGGTGGCGCCGGACTATTTCCCCGCCCACCTGATCCGCGCCCTGCGCCAGGAAGCCCTGCTGCGGGACCGCCGTGGCGAGTTCCAGGCCGCCGGCATCGGCCGGGGCCGTGACCAGCACCGCAACGAACGGGTGCGCCGCGACCGCACCCTGTGGCTGGACGGCTCCACCCTGGCCCAATGCACGCTGCTCGAAGAAATGGAGCAGCTGCGGCTGGCGGTGAACCGGGCCCTGTTCCTGGGCCTGTTCGACCTGGAAGCGCACTTTGCCCTGTACGACCCGGGCGCCTTTTATCGGCGCCACCTGGACGCCTTTAATGGCAACAACGGCCGGGTGCTGTCGGCGGTGCTCTACCTGAACCGGGACTGGCGCGACGACGAAGGCGGCCGCCTGCGCATCTGGTCGGACCCGGACGCCAGCGAACCGGCCCTGGACGTGGCGCCCCGCGCCGGCACCCTGGTGTGCTTTCTCAGCGACCGCATCCCCCACGAGGTGCTCGAAGCCCAGCGTCAACGGCTCAGCATCGCCGGCTGGTTCCGCTGCAACAACAGCACCGCCATCGCCCCCGACCCGGCCCGCTGATCGCGGCTAAAGCGGAATGCCGCCCAAC
The DNA here is from genome assembly GCF_005938655.1 of Alloalcanivorax gelatiniphagus. Taxonomy (GTDB): domain Bacteria; phylum Pseudomonadota; class Gammaproteobacteria; order Pseudomonadales; family Alcanivoracaceae; genus Alloalcanivorax; species Alloalcanivorax gelatiniphagus. The sequence goes on along the minus strand of NZ_VCQT01000022.1, from coordinate 84,077 downwards.
CGTTCCCACGGTGGGACTCGCCGTGGCTCCTGCTGATCGCGGCTGAAGCCGCTCCTACGGAAATTGTAGGAGCGGCTTCAGCCGCGATCCAGACCTTGAAAATTTCCCGCCCACCCCGAGATTACCTCCCGTGACAGCTTTAACCCGTCACGACACTGACCTTGTCCTTTCGGTCGCCTTCGGGGGCCGTTCGAGATGTATTGGAGGTAACGTGATGAACACCTTGGCACCCTTGTTTCGACATTCCGTCGGGTTTGATCGCTTCGACGACTGGCTGGAAAGCGTGCTGCGCGCCGACCAGTCCAACGGCTACCCGCCCTACGACATCATCCGCGAGCAGGACGGCACCTACCGCGTGGTCATGGCGGTGGCCGGATTCGGCCGCGATGAGCTGGACATCACCGTCCAGGAAAACCTGCTGCGCATCACCGGCAAGCCCCGGGAAGCCGCCGCCGACGGCACCCGCACCTGGCTGCACCGGGGCATCGCCCGGCGCGCCTTCGAGCGCAGCTTCCGGCTCGCCGACCATGTGCAGGTGGAAGGCGCGCGCTTCGAAGATGGCCTGCTGGTAGTGGCCCTCACCCGGGTGGTTCCGGAGTCCGCCAGACCCCGTCAGGTGCCGATCCACGGCGCCGGCGACACCGTGGACGGCGGGGCCGGCGAATAAATCGCCGCCCGGTCGGCGGGACCGGCCCGGGCGCTTGCAAAGGCCCGGGCCTTTGGCCACAATGCGCGCTCGCTGAAAGGCGAGCGATGGCCGACCCGCCGGTCCCCCCGCAACGACAAACTGTGAACCCCGCCAGGCCCGGAAGGGAGCAACGGTAGCAGTGGACTCGTGTGCCGGGGTGTGGCTGGCGGGAAGGCCTCCAATTTCCTTCCCGGTTTTTATCCTCTTGCTCAGCCCGGTTCGAACTCGGGCATCACTCGTTTCAAGAACGCGTCAAACAGCGGCACCGTGAAAGCGGTATCCCCGTGGCTCGGGCTCCAGATCATCCCTTTCTGAATAAGATTGTTGCGAATCGGCGCGAGTGACGCGGAAGTACGTCCTGCTTTGCCAGCGATTTCGCCGCTGCGATGGGGGCCTCCACCCAGTTCCGCCATGGCTCTGAGGTAACTTTTCTCCGCCGGGGTAAGCCGGTCGAAACGCACCATGAAGAAGCTCTGATCCAGCTCCGCGATGGCTTGCTCCGTGGCTTCCTCCACGTCCTGCTCCGTGATTGGGCTGGTGGTGGCCACCTTCCAGGCGCTCGAGCCCCACTCCTGAAGGAAGTAGGGGTAACCGCCGGTATGCGCAAGCACCGCGCGGAAGGCGCCGTCGGTAAACTCAACGCCTTCCTCCAGGGCGGGTTCGATAAGCGCTTGCCGTAGATCCTCTTCCCGGGTCAAAGGCCCCACCTCGGGGTAGTCGAACAGCCGTTCCGCGTAGGATTTGGCGTTGCCGGCACGCCCCCGCAATTGCGGCAGGCCGGCACCGACCATGACGATGGGTAGCTGGCGCTGGCTGCAGTGGTGAAGGGCGCTGATCAAGGCGGCGAGCTGACTTTCTTCCACATACTGAAGTTCATCGATAAAGAGGGCGATGGCGACGCCGGCCTGGCGGGCCGCCAACCCGGCCTGTTCCAGCAAGACGCCCAAATCCGCCTCCAGATCCCCGTTGTCCGCCAGCCCGGGCTCCGGCTCCCGGTCCAGGCCCACTTCGATGTCGTTGAAGGTGACCTTGAGGGAGCGGGCGAAGCCCACCAGGGCACGCAGGCCGCGGTCGGCCAGATCCTTGGCCGCCGCCACCCGGCTCAGGCTGAGCAGAACCGAGCGCAGCCGGGGAGCCAGAATGGCCGGCAGGGAGCGCCCTTCGGGCGCTTCCACGCGGATCGTCTGGTTGCCCGCCGCTTCGCAATCCAGCCGCATTCGATCGAGCAGGACGGTTTTGCCCACGCCCCGCAGGCCAACCAGGATCACGCTCTTCGCATGACGCCCTCGGCGGGCTCGCTCAATGGCCACGTGCACGCGTTCGCGCAGATCATCACGACCGGCCAGGGCTGGCGGGGGTGCGCCGGCGCCCGGCGCGTAAGGATTGCTGATGGGATTCATGTCTATAGCCAGATTAGCAAATTTATCTCTAGTCGATAATTTCCCTAAAGTACCTTGAGAATGCAAGGCGGCCGGACCCTTGTTTGCTCGATCCGCTGTCCCCCACCGGCGAGATTCGCTAGCATACGTGTTTTCCCGAAGCCCCCGAACGCCGTCCGGCTGGAGAGCGATGAGTTACCAGGTTCTAGCCCGCAAGTACCGCCCGCGCACCTTCGATGAGCTGGTCGGACAGGAGCACGTATCCCGGGCACTGACCCACGCGCTGGATCAGGATCGCCTGCATCACGCCTATCTGTTCACCGGCACCCGCGGCGTTGGCAAGACCACCATCGCGCGGATTCTGTCGCGCTGCCTCAACTGCGAGGAGGGCGTCAGCAGCCAGCCCTGCGGGGTCTGCTCCACCTGCCGGGAGATCGGTGAAGGCCGCTTCGTGGATCTGATCGAGGTGGACGCCGCCAGCCGCACCAAGGTGGAGGACACCCGCGAGCTGCTGGAAAACGTGCAGTACGCGCCCACCCGGGGCCGCTACAAGGTGTACCTGATCGATGAGGTGCACATGCTCTCGGCCCATTCCTTCAATGCGTTGCTGAAAACGCTGGAGGAACCGCCGCCGCACGTGAAATTCCTGCTCGCCACCACCGATCCGCAGAAGATGCCGGTGACCATTCTGTCCCGCTGCCTGCAGTTCAGCCTCAAGGCGCTGCCGGCGGAGCAGATCGCCGGCCATTTGAAGACGCTGCTGGAGCGGGAAATGATCCGCTTCGAGGAGCCGGCCCTGCTGGCCCTGGGCCGCGCCGCCCAGGGCTCCATGCGCGACGCCCTCAGCCTCACCGACCAGGCCATCGCCTTCGGCGGCGAGCAGCTCAGCGAGCAGGCGGTCAGCACCATGCTCGGCACCGTGGACCGGGGCCATGTGCGCACCCTGCTCAACGCCCTGGCCGGCGGCGAGGCGGCCGCCGTTCTGCGCGCCCTGGCCAGCATCGCCGAGCACGCCCCGGACGAGCTGGCGTTGCTCGACGAAGTGGTGGCGGCGCTGCACGAGCTGGCGGTGATCCAGGCCCTGGGCGGCGACGGCGCCGACGCCGACATGGTGGAACTGGCCGGGCGCTTCCAGGCGGAACAGATTCAGTTGTATTACGACGTGGCGCTGCGTGGCCGGCGCGACGTTCAGGAGGCGCCGGATGCCCGCGCCGCCCTGGAAATGAGCCTGCTGCGCATGGTGCTGTTCTCCCCGCGTGGCGTGCTGCCCGGCGGGGAGGCCCGGGGCCCGGCAAAAAAGCCTGAGCCGGCGTCCGCCGCCGGTACCACCGGCGGCGCCCCCTCCACCCTGAACGCCCCGGCGCCGGAAACGGCCCCGGAGCCGGCGCCCCAGGCCCAGGCCCCGCGGCCCACCGGCACCCCCGGTGATCTGCGTGCTCTGCTTGGCGATGATCGCTCCACCCGCCGTAAGCCGGCGCCCGCCGAACCGTCGGCCGACGCCGGGGAGGCACCCCGGGAGCCGGCACCGGCCCGCCCGGCGCCGGACAGCCCCGCCAGCGCGCCGGAGCCGTCCAGCGCCGCCGGGCAGGACACCCCGCCCTGGAACGAGGAGCCGCCGCCCTGGGACGAAGCGCCCCCGGCCATGGCCGACAGTGCCCCGGCCGTCGCCCAGACTCAGGCTCCGCCCCAGACTCAGGCCCCGGCTCCGGCCCAGACTCAGGCCCAGCCCCCCGCGCCGGCTCCCGAGGCCCGTACCGAACCGGCCGCCGACCGTGCCCCGGAGCCGCCTCCGCAGGAAACGCCGCTGCCCCTGGCGGAGCCCGAGTCCGACCAGGACGTGGGGTCCTGGTGGGCGGCCCTGGTGGAACGTCTGCCCCTGGACGGCACGGTGCGCAACCTGGCCCGCAATGCGGTGCTGGCCCAGCGCCAGGACGACCAATGGACCCTGCGGCTGGCCACCGGCCACCAGGTGCTGGTCAGCCAGGAACGCACCCAGGAGCTGGCCGGTGCGCTCAGCGACTATTTTCAGCGCCGTATCCGCCTTAACCTGGAATTCGAGGCCGACGCCGGCGACACGCCGGAGGCCCTGGAACAGGCCCGCCGCGCCGAACGGCTGGCGCAGGCCCGCCAGGCGCTGCTCGACGACCAGACCGTGCGGACGCTTATCGACCAGTTCAACGCCCGCCTGGATGAAAACAGCATCCGCCCGCGGGAGACCTGATCCCAGCCAACCGAGGTTGCCATGGATTTCGACATGAACAATCTGCTCCAGCAGGCCCAGGCCATGCAGGAGAAAATGAAGCAGGCCCAGGAAGACGTGGCCAAGGCCGAAGTCACCGGCGAGTCCGGCGCCGGCCTGGTCAAGGTGGTCATGAACGGCCGCCACGACGTGAAAAGCGTGACCATCGACGACAGCCTGATGGGCGAGGACAAGGACATGCTGGAAGACCTGCTGGCCGCCGCCGTCAATGACGCGGTGCGGCGGGTGGAACGCCAGCAGCAGGACATGATGAAAGGCATGACCGACGGCTTCCCGTTCCCGCCGGGCTTTAAACCGTGAAACACGCGCCCCTGGTGGAAGCGCTGATCGACGCCTTTACCTGCCTGCCCGGGGTCGGCCCGCGCTCCGCCCAACGCATGGCCTACGCCCTGCTGGAGCGTGGCCGCGACGACGGCCGCCAGCTGGCCGGCGCCCTGTCCGCCGCCATGGACGGGGTGCGCCACTGCCAGCGCTGCCGCAACTACGCTGAGGATGACCTGTGCCCGATCTGCCAGGACCCGCGCCGTGACGCCGGCCTGGTGTGCATCGTCGCCTCGCCGGCGGACGTGCTGGCCCTGGAGCAGTCCGGCGAATACCGGGGCCACTATTTCGTGCTGATGGGCCAGCTCTCGCCGCTGGACGGCATCGGCCCCAGGGAGCTGGGGCTGGACGTGCTTGAGCAGCGCCTCAACCAAGGCCAGATCCAGGAACTGATCCTGGCCACCGGCACCACCGTGGAAGGCGAGGCCACCGCCCACTATGTGCTGGACCTGGCCCGCGAAGCCGGCGTCAGCGTCTCGCGCATCGCCCAGGGCGTGCCCATGGGCGGCGACCTGGAATTCGTGGACGGCGCCACCCTGGCCCAGGCACTGCGAGGCCGCCGCCCGTTTTCTAACTAAGGGACGCAGGAGGCGGGACGCATCCTGAACCGCCCCGTAAGGGGCCAAGGAGAAGTAATGAAAACCATTCTGGTCACCGGCGGCGCCGGCTATATCGGTTCCCACACGGTGCTGCGGCTGCTTGAGGAAGGCCGCCCGGTGCTGGTGCTCGACAACCTGGCCAACAGCAGCCGCGAATCCCTGCGCCGGGTGGAACGCATCACCGGCCGCACCCTGACCTTCGTCGAAGGCGACGTCCGCGACGGCGCCTTGCTCGACCGCCTGTTCGCCGAGCACGACATCGGCGCCGTGATCCACTTCGCCGGCCTCAAGGCGGTGGGCGAATCGGTGGCCGAGCCGCTGCGCTACTACGACTGCAACGTGGGCGGCTCCCTGTGCCTGTTCGAGGCCATGGACCGGGCCGGCGTACGCACCCTGGTGTTCAGCTCCTCCGCCACCGTCTATGGCGACCCGGCCACGGTGCCGATCCGCGAGGACTCTCCGCTCAGCGCCACCAACCCCTACGGCGCCACCAAGCTGCACATCGAGGACATGCTGCGTGACCTGCATCGCAGCAACCCGCAATGGCGCATCGCGCTGCTGCGCTATTTCAACCCGGTGGGCGCCCACGAAAGCGGCCTGATCGGCGAGGACCCCAGCGACACCCCCAACAACCTGATGCCCTACGTGGCCCAGGTGGCGGTGGGCAAACGCCAGCAACTGAGTGTGTTCGGCGGCGACTACCCGACCCCGGACGGCACCGGCGTGCGCGACTACATCCATGTCATGGATCTGGCCCAGGGCCACCTGGCGGCCCTGGACGCCCTGATCGGGCAGGGCGGCCTGATCACCACCAACCTGGGCACCGGCCGGGGCTACAGCGTGCTGGAAATGATCCGCGCCTTCGAAAAAGCCAGCGGCCGCCCGGTTCCCCATACGGTGGTGGATCGTCGCCCCGGCGACGTGGCGACGTGCTACGCCGACCCGGCCCACGCCGAGCGCGTGCTGGGCTGGCGCGCGCAACGGGGCATCGACGCCATGTGCGCGGATCATTGGCGTTGGCAGGAGCAGAATCCCGGCGGCTACCGCTGACCCTCCGGTCATCTGCGAAACGCTTCGTAAAAATTCGCTAACCGCCCCGGCGGTCGCGCCCATTTGCGACCTCTTACCGATTTCCCGTCCGGCATCGTGATAGCTTCCCTTCACGTTTTTTTGCCGGAACAACTATGGCGGAAAGCTTTTCCTCATCGTTTCCCCCGTCGTCGGAATCACACCGGCGGCTTGCCCCCCAGGACGCCTTTCAATGGGCCTTCGACGCCATGGCCGAGCGCCGCTGGCGGCAGGCCGCCGGTCGCTGGGCCACCCTACGCGTGGTCTATCCGGAACACCCTCCGGTATGGATCCAGGCGGCGGTGGCCCTGCGCGAACTGGGCAGCCACGGCGAAGCGCTAAGCCTGCTGAGCGAAGCCCGGGCCCGCTTCCCGGACCACCCGGGCGGCTGGGTGCAGGGCGCCAACACCGCCCTGGCCGAGGGCGATGTCGCCCTGGCGGGCCAGCTGCTGGACGAGGCCCGGGCCCGTTTTCCCCAGGACCCGCCGGTGTGGATACGCAGTGCCCACCTGGCCCAGGCCACCGGCGACCCGGAACGGGCGCTGCACTACAACCAACATGCCCGCGACACCTTTCCGGACTGGGCCCCGGCCTTCGACCAGCACGCGGAACTGGCCATGGCCGCCGGCGACTGGGACAGCGCCCGGCAACGCTGGGCGGAGGTGCGCCGCCGCTTCCCCGATCACCCGGCCGGCTACCGCCGCGCCGCCATGGTGGAGGAACAACAGGGCCGCCCCCGGGAAGCACGCCGCCTGCGGCTGGCCGAGGAGCATGGCATTGACTGGCTGGAAGAGGGCGATCGCGCCGACACGGTGGCGGTGGCGCCGCCGCGCCGCCGGGACTGGCGTAACTTTGTCGACCTGGTATGGACCAAAGCCCGCCTCAATTTAAAAGCCGAAGCCAACCGCAACCACCTCCGTTACCTGTGGTGGGTGATCGACCCGCTGCTGTATATGGCGGTGTTCTACGTGGTGTTCGGGCTGCTGCTGCACCGGGGCGGCGAGGGGTTCGTGGCCTACCTGCTCACCGGCCTGGTGCCGTTCCAGTGGTTCGCCAAAACCGTGCAGCACGCCTCCAACACCATTGTCGAAGGGCGTGGCCTGATGAACCAGGTACGTATCTCGCCGCTGTTTTTCCCGCTGGTGGCGGTGGTGCAGAACGCCGGCAAGCAGACCCTGGTGTTCCTGATGCTGGCGATTTTCCTGGTCGTTTATGGCCTGCCGCCCACCGTGCACTGGCTGGCGCTGATCCCGGTGGTAACGGTGCAGTTGCTGCTGATGGCGGTGGTCGGCTGCGCCCTGGCGATGATCATTCCGTTCGTCCGCGACCTGATCAACCTGGTGCCCACCGGCCTGCAATTCCTGCTGTTCTGCAGCGGCGTGTTCTACACCCTCGACACCATTCCCGAGCGCTGGCGTGACCTGTTCATGGCCAACCCCATGGCCAACCTGCTGCACCAGTACCGGCGGATTTTGCTGGAACACCAATGGCCGGAGTGGTCGCAAATGGGCTGGCTGGCACTGGGCTGTCTGCTTGGCCTGGGCGTTTTGATCCTGGCCTACCGGCGACTGGAAGGGGTGTTTCCCCGGGTGGTGGTGGAATGAACGGGCGGGTGATTCTGTCAGCCCGTAATCTGGGTGTGCGCTACAAACGGCGCGGTGGCCTGTTCCGTCCGGCCCGCTATCACCAGGCGTTTAGCGGGCTGACGTTTGACCTGTACCAGGGCGAAACACTGGCGCTGATAGGCCGTAACGGCGCCGGTAAGTCCACCTTGCTCAAGGTGCTGGCCGGGATTCTTCGTCCCGACCAAGGGTGCCTGATCAATCATGGCGTCACCGTGTCATTGCTCAGCCTGCAGGCCGGCTTTGATCCGGAGTTGCCGGGCACCGACAACGCGGTGCTGAGTGCCATGCTGCTTGGGTATAGCCGGGCGCAGGCGCGCGCCTGTCTGCACCGGATCGCGGCGTTCAGTGAGTTGGGTTCATTTATGGACGAGCCGGTGAAAACCTATTCCTCCGGCATGCGCGCCCGTCTGGGTTTCTCCGTGGCCATGTTCCTGTCGCCGGATGTGCTGCTGATCGATGAGGCCCTCACCGTGGGCGATCGGTCATTCCGCGAAAAGGCCGAGCGCGAGATGAGCAAGAAGATACATTCCCTGCAGACCGTGGTGCTGGTGTCCCATTCCGAAAGCCAGGTGGACAAGTTGGCCGACCGGGTCATTGATCTCGACCAACCGGGGGGCGCGCATGTTCTTTAACCTGGGGCGCCGTCGCCCAGGGCTCTATCTCCATATCGGCCAGCCCAAATCCGGAACCACCTCTTTACAGGACTTTCTGTCTCTCGAAAGAGAGCAGCTCCGTGAGCAAGGCTTTCTCTATCCCCGTCTGAGTCAGGTCGAAAACGAGAACGCCCACCATGCGCTGTCCTATGATGTTCGTGAGGAAACGGTGCCCGGGCTGCGCATGACCCCCCATGATCCTTCCCGGAACGCCCGGGTTTGGGAGCAGCTTGCCCGGGCCGTGCGTCACACTGCCTGCCCCACGGTGATCCTCAGTTCCGAGGACTTTTACTTTCTTGATGACAACGGCGCCCGTCGCCGCTCCGCCGTGGCGCTACTGGCGAACCGTCTGAAGCCGCTTTTTTCTTCGGTGACCGTGGTGGCGTACCTGCGTCGTCAGGATGAGCATGTGGAGTCCTGGTGCAACGAACTGGTGAAATACGGCTTCCGGCGCAATACCCACGACATCGCCACCCTGGCGGAGAGCTTGCCGGCCTGCCATAGCGACTACCACATGCTCAGGCAATTGTGGGTGCGTAGCTTCGGCGAGGACGCGGTGGTGTTTCGCGCCTTCCGGCGTGACCGCTTGAAGAACGGCAGCATAGTGGACGACTTCTGTGAGTTGGTCGGCTACCAGCCGTCATCCCGGTTGGCGGATTTTTCCCATCGTAATCTCAGACTGACCCGCCTGGGGTTCGAAGTGACGCGGCATCTGAATCGCTTTGAGCATTCCCTTCCGGTGCACCGCCGCGCGGTGGACTTGATCCGCGAGCTGGCGGTGGAACCCCCAGGAGATCCCGGCGCCGAGGCCCCGTTTGAGTATTTCCGCGAGCCCCTGCGCGACAAATGGCGCCGGTCCAACCGGGCCCTGCGCCTGGATTTTTCAGACCCGTTGCTTGAGCAGCGCGAGACGCAAGTGCGCCCCTATTGTCTCTGGCAACCCCCGGACCTGGAAGCACTACGGCAAGCCGCCTTGCGCGCGGCGCTTGAGGACGACCGCTGCGCGGCGGCCGCCGGTGCGCTGGTGGCGGCCGCCATTGATGTGATGAGGACTGAATATCATGCCCTTTGATGTGCACGACTGCCTGCTCCCCGACGGTCAGCTCTGCGCGGAGTTGGACCTGTACGTCCGCCTGCGTGGCCAGGCGAATTACGCATTCAGTGAGCGCACCTTGCATCTGGATGTGGGTGGCAGTGCCCGATTCAATACCTACTTTGGTGCCTTCAGCCTCCGTAAATGGCAACGCCATACGGATCTGAAACAGCTGCGGCTTTGCCTGGACATGGACGGCGAAGCGCTGCTGCGGGTGTGGGGCGTTAATGACCAGGGTGGCGAGGCCCTGGTGAAGGAATGGCGCGCCAACGGTGACAGCCTGGCCGACGATGGGTTCGTGATCAGCGAGGAGCTCGCCACCATGGACCACGCCTCGCTCTATGTGGAGATCGTGGCGCTAACGCCGACCCGGGTGCACACCGTCTCGTTCGCCACCGACCAGGAAGTGTCCCGCACCGTGGGCCTGGCGATTGTCATCACCACCTTCAATCGCTTCGAGGACATTGCCGTCACCGCCCGGCGGCTGGAGCATTTTCTGGATCAGGCGAACCGGAAGGGCGTGCGGATAAAGGCGTTCATTATCAATAATGGCGACGCCATCGATGCCCGGGAAACCGAACATCTGGAGGTCATTGAGAATCGTAACCTGGGTGGCGCCGGCGGCTTCGCCCGGGGCCTGTCCGAGGTTCGCGCACTGCCGGGCTTCACCCATTGTCTGTTCATGGACGACGACGCCGCCTGTGAGGTTACCGCGCTGGAACGGGCCCATGCTTTCCTTTCCTATTCCCGGGATGCGTCCTTGAGCATAGCCGGCGCCATGCTCAAGAAAGAGCGCATGTTCGTTCAACATGAGGCCGGAGCCGCCTTCGACGGTCTGGTCCGACCCCTGAATGGCGGCCGGGACCTGCGCGACTATACCCAGGTATTGGCAAACGAGGAGCCGGTTCATATCAATTACGGTGCCTGGTGGTTTTTCCTTTTCCCCACCAGCAAGGTGCGCCGCTTTCCGTTCCCTTTCTTCGTGCGTGGCGACGATATCGAATTCTCCCTGAGCCATGATTTCCGCATCATCACGCTCAACGGCGTGGCCACCTGGCAGGAAGATTTCGCCGCCAAGTCGGGTCCCATGGTCACCTACCTGTCCACCCGCTCGACGCTGGTCACCGCGTTGCTGCACGGCGGTTGGGGGAGGGTGATGCTGTGGTTCGCCGCCTCCGCGATGAAGTCCGCTTTCGGCCTGTGTTACGACCGCACCATGGCGCAATGTCAGGCGGCCACTGATGTGTTGGCTGGTCCAGCGTTCTGGGCCGAGCATATCGACCTAAGCGAACGGCGCGCGCGGCTTAAGGCCAACACCCGGTACGAGCACCCGGTCAGCGAGAGCGCGGAGCGCTTTCTCGACGACTTTCAGTTCCATGCCCCGGAAGGCCGTCTGGCACGTCTGTTCAGAATGATGACTTTGAATGGGCATCTTCTGCCGGCCCACCTGTTCAAGCGCATGGACACCGTATCGGTGGATTTCGCACTCTCGCCCTTCACCCGCGTTGCCTTCCTGCGGCGGGCGGTGCTCTACAAAAGCGGTGGCCGGCCAATTTTTCTGGCGCGCCACGATAAGCGCTATTTCTTCACGGTGGCGTGGCGGGCGGCTCGCCTCTGGCTAGCACTACTACTGCAAGGACCACGCCTGCGCCGAGCCTATCGCCGCGCCCATGGAGATCTCACCAGTGAAGTTTTCTGGAAGCATCAATTCGGTGAATAGAAAGGGAGCTTGATCAGTCATGAATATCCTGATGGTAGGCGCCGGGTTCTCCTGCGCGGTGATCGGCCGGGAGCTGGCCCGGGCCGGCCACGAGGTGACGATACTGGAACAACGGGGCCACATCGCCGGCAATTGCCACACCGAGCGGGACCCGGACACCGGCGTGATGGTGCACGTCTACGGGCCGCACATCTTCCATACCGACGACCAGGAAGTGTGGGACTACGTGCGCCATTTCTCCGCCTTCAAGCCCTACGAGAACCGGGTCAAAAGCACCGTGGGCGGCAGTGTCTACTCGTTGCCGATCAACCTGCACACCATCAACCAGTTTTTCGGCAAAACGCTGCGGCCGGAACAAGCCCGGGCCTTTATCGAATCCAAGGCCGCCACTCATATTGACGACCCGCAGACCTTCGAGGAGCAGGGCTTGCGCTTCGTCGGCCCGGAACTCTATGAGGCGTTTTTCCACGGCTACACCACCAAGCAATGGGGTTGCCACCCCTCGGCGTTGCCGGCCAGCATCCTCAAGCGCCTGCCGGTGCGCTTCAACTACAACGACAATTATTTCTTCCACCGTTTTCAAGGCATGCCGGAACACGGCTACACCGCGCTGGTGCAGGGCATCCTTGATCACCCGGGCATCCAGGTACGCCTGAACACGCCGTTCCAGGCGGCCATGGCCCGGGACTATGACCATGTGTTCTATTCCGGACCGCTGGACGGTTACTTCGACTACAGCGAGGGCCGGCTCGGCTACCGCACCCTGGACTTCGAGCGCTTCACTCATGATGGCGACTACCAGGGCTGCGCGGTGATGAACTACGGCGACGAATCGGTGCCGTACACACGGATCACCGAGCACAAGCATTTCTCGCCCTGGGAAACCCACCAGGGCAGCGTTTGCTATAAGGAATTCAGCCGCGCCTGCGGGCCGGACGATATCCCTTACTATCCGATCCGTCTGGTGGACGAGAAGGCGATGCTGGCGCGTTATGTGGAAAAAGCGGAACGCACCGCGGGGGTTACCTTCGTGGGCCGCCTGGGTACCTACCGTTACCTGGATATGGACGTGACCATCCGCGAGGCCCTGGACGTGGCGCGCGGTTTTCTTGAGCACCGTAGCCAGGGCCGGCCGGTGCCGGCCTTCTTCAAGACGCCGCTGTGACCAGCACCATGGCCGAAGGCGCGCGCCTGGTGGCGGTGGTGGTGACCTACAACCGCCTGGCCCATCTCAAGACCTGCCTGGCCGCCCTGCGCACACAGGAGTGCGATGCCATCGTGGTGGTGGATAACCGCTCCACCGACGGTACCGGGCCGTGGCTGGCGCGGCAGCAGGCCGCCGATGGGCGTCTGGATGTGCTGACCATGGAGCGGAACCTGGGTGGTGCCGGTGGCTTCGAGGCGGGCTTTCGCCATGCTTGTGCCCGCTACCGGCCGGAGTGGCTGGTGTGCTTCGACGACGATGCCTGGCCCCAGCCCGGCGCCTTCCGTGCCTTTCTGGACTCGGACCTGGACGGCATCGACGCGGCGGCGGCGGCGGTGTATTTCCCGGACGGCAAAGTCTGCGAAATGAATCGCCCGGGGCTGAACCCGTTCTGGCACCCGCGGCGATTCCTGAAGACCGTGCTGGGCCAGGGGCGCCGTGGCTTCCATCTGGACGACGCGGACTACCGCGCCACCGGGCCCGTCGACATTGACTCCACTTCCTTCGTCGGATTCTTTGTGCGCGGCGCCATGGTGGACCGGGTGGGGCTGCCGGAAGGGCGCCTGTTCATCTATGGGGATGACGTGCTCTATGCGCTCAACGTGCGCCGCCAAGGCGGCCGTATCGCGTTTCTGCCCTGGGTGTGTTTTACCCACGACTGCGCCACCTTCTCCACCCATGAGAAGACCTTCGAGCCGCTCTGGAAAGCCTATTACACCTACCGCAATGGTCTGCGCGTCTATCACACCGCCGCCGGGCCGCTGTTCTGGCTGTTTCTGCCCTTGAAGGTGGCGCGCTGGCTGCTCAACGCCCGCCACTACCCCAATGCGCGCCCCTATCTGCGGCTCACCTGGGCGGCGCTCAGCGATGCCGCCAGGGGCCGCTATGACCGGCCCCACGACTCGGTGATGAAAATGGCGCGCGGCGACGGCTGATCAGCGCGCGCCAAACCCGGTGACCATGGTGTGCAGAGTTTTCATCACGATCAGAAGATCCAGCACCGGCCCCAGGTGCTTGATGTAGTAGAAGTCGTGTTCCACTTTCTTGCGCGTGTCCACCACGTCGCAGGCGTAGCCCTGCTGCACCTGGGCCCAGCCGGTGATGCCGGGCTTAATCATGTGCCGATAGCTGTAGAACGGCACCGCCCGGTCGAACGACCGCGCAAAACGGGGTTGCTCCGGCCGCGGGCCGATCAGACTCATGTCGCCCTTCAGCACGTTCCAGAGCTGCGGCAGTTCGTCCAGCCGGCTGCGTCGTATCAGGCGGCCCAGCGGCGTGATGCGATGCTCTTCCTGATCGGCGAAGCGTGGCCGGTCACTTTCATCGCCGTCCGGCAGGCGCATGGAGCGGAACTTCAGCATGCGGAAGTTCCTGTTGTCGGCGCCCACCCGGTCCTGAATAAACAGCGCCGGCCCCGGTGACTCCAGCCGGATCGCCAGCGCCACCAGTGCCAGTAGCGGGAGTGCCACCGGCAGCAGCAGCAAGGTGCCGGCCACGTCCAAAAGCCGCTTGCCGAGCAGGTACAGCGGGTTTGGCTTCAGCGCGCGCAGATCGGACCGGTTGATCCCGTCCAGATCGACACTGCCTTCCAGGGATTCGTTCAGGTACTTGCCGCTCAACACCGGAATATCGCGCCCCTTCTGGCGCTCGATAAACCGCAGCCACTCGTCGCTGAGCGGCGCCTTCATATCCACCACCAGGGCGTCGAAGCGGCGCCGGTCCCGGGGACTCTTCAAGGTCAGGAAGCGAGCGAAGTCCCGGCAATTCCCGGGCTCGGTCAGATCGCCGCCCGGCACCAGAGCGAACTTGGTGTAACGGAAGCGGGCCTTCAACAACACCGCCACCACCTGCGCGCCCATCAGCAAGGCAAAGCCGATAAACAGCGGCTTGCGGGCATAGCCCAACCGCAAGGTGACAATCGCCAGCAGTGTGACCGCGATGGTGCCGGCGGTGACCGCCAGCTGATAGGCGATCAGATTGCCACCCGGATATTGCGACAACGATCGGGACAGCAGCGCGTTGACCAGGAACGCGCCAGCAAGAAGTCCCAGCGTCAGCTGTTGATGGGGCGCCGCCGGCGAATGCCAGTAGCCATAGCCGAGATAGAACGGCACCAGTGCCACCAGCAGCAACGAAAGCACACGGCCCAGTGGCGTGTTAAGAAGAATTCGTTCGTACCAGCGCCGATGTCGCGTCGGCTCGAATTCCAGAAAGTTCTGCGATGGGGTTGATATTACGGCGCCATCATTGGGCATACCCAATCCCTCGATGTCATGCATCCGGTTCCATTGGAAGGGGGAACCGGGCCATCACTGGCGTGGTTGACAGGGGAGTCTAATGGCTTCGAGCGGGGTGAAAGCGGGTGTGTTGCGGGGTTTGTGAACGGTTACTTCAAGAACGTGTGAACGGTTGCGCTAAATTAACAAAATTTAAAAAAGGAGTCGGGCAGGGCGCCCGACTCCGGTCAGTGTTCAGCGTTTCACGGATACGAAGATGGGGTTTGAATAGAACCAAAGATCGTTGAAGTTGCGCGCGTTGATCGCATCGAAACGTGCCGCGTCGTTGCTCAGATCCACCTTGCGGTCCGGCTGCGGTTCGCCGTCCACGGTTTCATCCGCCACATCGGGCGCCAGGTTGGTACCGCGCAAACGCAGGTACTGATCGCCGGTGATCGTCACGCTGTGGGTAAGGGTGGCGAAGCCGTCCTCATCCACGGTCCAGTCGTTGGCATTGAAACGGGCCACCACCCGGGTGCTCGGGTTGGTGGCGTCGGCGTAGTCCGGGTCCTGCGGCGAGGCCGGCGCGGTGACGTCGCCGACGATCAGGTCCACATGGTCCACCACCGGCCGTGCGTTGACCTTGTGGCCGCTTTCCAGCGGGTACTCGTAATGGTTGCTTTCCGGGCTGCGAAAGCGAATGGTCACCCGCACCTGGTCGCCCTGGGACACCGCCAGATCGCCACCCATTACCGCCGTTTCCCCGGCGCCCTCGGCGCGGAAATCCAGCGCGTCGATCAGATCGCCGAACACCCCGAACAGACGGCCGCCGCGCAGCGCCGCGAGTAGGTCGGCCGGCGTGTGGGCATCGTCTTCCAGCCACACATAGGTCTTGGCGTACTCACCGGGCGCATAGCCGCTGCTGTAGCGGCCCTGGGCGGTGGTGAAATGGTAGTCGGAGTTGGCCACCGTCCAGATGCGCCGGCCCTCGCCCAGCAGCGCGTCCCAGGGGCCGCCCAGCTTGGCCACGATGTAGTCGGTGCCGCCGTAGGTGCGCGAAGTCAGATTGGCATCGGTATAGGCTTCCACGTAACCGCCCCGATCCGGCTCCATCTGGTTACCCACCATGCCCTCGATGGCGAAGAAGATGTCCGGCGCCAGATCGTTCATCTCGCGGAGCTGGGCCACCGTGTACTTGTTCATATAGCGGTTCGGATGGTTCAGCAGCATGTAGCTGTCCGGGCGGTTGTCGCGCAACCATTCCAGTGCCTTCAGCGAGTCCGCATGGGTGGAGTAGGCGCGGGTCTGGTCGCTCAGGAAATCCACCAGGTCGGCATCGAACAGGGCCGGGTCCCGGTTGGTGAACATATACTCGAACTCCGCCACCGCCCGCAGGCTGTCATCGCCGTAGGGGTCTTCCAGGCCGATGCCGATGTTCACATGGTCATGGGTGGGCATGTCCCACTCCACCGTGGAGAAAATGGTCTTGCCCTTGTAGCGACCCTCGGCCTGGGCCTGTTCCACATAGGGCTTCTCGTACTCCACCAGTCCCCGGGAAAAAGGAATGCCGCCGCCCTGCAGGCCGGTGCCGGTATGGTCGCGATCGGACATGCGCAGATGATTGGAAAGCGCCATCCAATCCAGGCCGTAGCGGTCCAGCCCATCGTCGAGCACGCTTTCCAGCGACACCTGGGCATCGTTGGACTGATAGGTGTGCACATGCAGATCGCCGTGGGTCCAGCCGCCGGACCGCGCCTCCGGCGGCGCCGGATCGGTCGCCCCCACCGGATCATGGTCGCTATCGCCGCCGCAGGCACTCAAAGCCACCGCGCAGGCCAACAGCGACCAACGCGCACGACGGGAAAAGGGGGAAACAGCGCGAACATTCATGGGTACTTCTCCAGGCAAAAAGGGCCAGCGCCCGATTAGGAAAAAAGCACCATAGGGAGAGAGTGTGACGGGATGGTGACCGGGCGCGATGAGGTGGTGTGGCCGGGGATGTCCGATGGTGATTGGAGGTTGCCGTAGGAGCGACTTCAGTCGCGATGAAGAGAGCTCCGCCGCTGATCGCGACTGAAGTCGCTCCTACGGTTGGGGCCGGGCAACGAAAAAGGGCTTGCCTGGTGGGCAGGTCCTTCTAGTTGGCTCCCTGGAAGGGCCTCACGCGGCCGGCGTCTTGATAGCTTAGCTGTGTAGGAGCGGCTTCAGCCGCGATGCCGATGGCATCCCGCTGATCGCGACTGAAGTCGCACCTACGGTGGGGCCGGGCAACGAAAAAGGGCTTGCCTGGTGGGCAGGTCCTTCTAATTGGCTCCCTGGAAGGGCCTCACGCGGCCGGCGTCTTGATAGCTTAGCTGTGTAGGAGCGGCTTCAGCCGCGATGCCGATGGCATCGCGGTGATCGCGACTGAAGTCGCACCTACGGTTGGGGCCGGGCAACGAAAAAGGGCTTGCCTGGTGGACGGGCCCTTATAATTTGGCTCCCCCGGCCCCGTCGCCTGCATGCGACGGGGCGTTCGCGGGGTGAAAGCGGTGCTTTCACAATTCCCCGCTCACCCTGCTGGGCTACGCCAGGTAAACATTCAGAGCCAAATAAAAAACCCCGTCATCTTTCGATGCCGGGGTTTCCTATTTGGCTCCGCCTGCTGGGCTCGAACCAGCGACCCGCTGATTAACAGTCAGCTGCTCTACCAACTGAGCTAAGGCGGAATAACTTGAGGCGCGTATAGTAGTGGCGACCCCCGGGGTCGTCAACACCCCGGGGACCGTTTGCTGCTTATTTAGACAGCGCCTGCTCGATGCGACGGATCGCCTCTTTCAGGGTGTCCATGCCGGTGGCGAAGGACAGGCGCAGGCAGCCCGGGGCGCCGAAGGCGGAACCGGGTACCAGGGCCACTTCCGCGGTCTCCAGCAGTTTGGCGGCCAGGTCGGTGCAGCTTTCCACCCCGTCCATGGCGGCGATGGCGCCGGAGAAGTCCGGGAAGGCGTAGAAGGTGCCGTCGCCGGCGGCGCAGGTCACGCCCGGCAGCTTGTTGAGAGCGTCCACCACATAGTCGTGACGTTCCTTGAACGCCTTGACCATGTCCTTCACGCACTGCTGGTCGCCGGACAGGGCGGCCTCGGCGGCGGCCTGGCTGATGGAGGCCGGGTTGGAGGTGCTCTGGCTCTGCACCTTCTTCATGGCCGCGATCAGCTTCTGCGGGCCGCCGGCGTAGCCGATCCGCCAGCCGGTCATGGAGTAGGCCTTGGACACGCCGTTCATCACCACGGTGCGGTCATACAGCTCCGGGCAGGCGTTGACGATGTTCACGAACGGCTTGCCGGTCCAAAGGATGTGCTCGTACATGTCGTCGGTGGCGACCACGATGTCCGGGTGCTTCTTGAGCACCTCGCCCAGGGCGGCCAGTTCCTCTTCGGAGTAGGCCATGCCGGACGGGTTGGACGGGCTGTTGATCACGAACAGGCGGGTCTTCGGCGTGATCGCCTTTTCCAGCTGTTCCGGGGTGATCTTGAAGCGGCTGTCCACGTCGGTTTCCAGGATCACCGGCACGCCGCCGGCCACTTTCACCATGTCCGGGTAGCTCACCCAGTAGGGCGCCGGGATGATCGCCTCGTCGCCGTCGTTGAACAGCGCCAGGGCCATGTTGAAGAAGCTCTGCTTGCCGCCGCTGGACACCAGGATCTGGTTGGCCTCGTAGTCCAGGCTGTTCTCGTTCTTGAATTTGGCGATGATGGCCTTCTTCAGGCCGGGAGTGCCGTCCACCGGGGTATACTTGGTTTTACCGGCGTTGATCGCCTCGATGGCGGCCTGTTTGATATGATCCGGGGTATCGAAATCCGGCTCGCCCGCGCCCAGGCCGATGATGTCCTTGCCCTCGGCACGCAGTTCAGCGGCTTTGGAAGTAATCGCCAGCGTCGGGGAAGGCTTGATGCGTTGTACGCGGTCGGAAAGGTTGATATCGGACATGCACTCCTCATCTCTCTAATGAGTTGACGCCCCGGGCGCCATGCCGGGGGCACCCTGGACGGCGCGCCGTGGCGCGGTTCAGGGTAGCCAATACTACCGTATTCAGAGTCTCCCTTGTAGGAGCGGCTTCAGCCGCGAAGGGCATCGCGGCTGAAGCCGCTCCTACAGCAAGGGGGGAGCCACCACCTATCAGGAATCCCATGACGGACACCGCCTTCAAGCTGCATTCGGAGTACCAGCCCGCCGGCGATCAGCCCACCGCCATCGCCAGTCTGGTGGAGGGCATTCACGATGGCCTGGGCCACCAGACCCTGCTCGGCGTGACCGGCTCCGGCAAGACCTTCACCATGGCCAACGTGATCCAGCAGGTCCAGCGGCCCACCATTATCCTGGCGCCCAACAAGACCCTGGCCGCTCAGCTCTACGGGGAGTTCAAGGCGTTCTTCCCGGAGAACGCGGTGGAGTACTTCGTCTCCTACTACGACTACTACCAGCCGGAAGCCTACGTCCCCAGCTCCGACACCTTCATCGAGAAGGACGCCTCGGTGAACGAGCACATCGAGCAGATGCGCCTGTCCGCCACCAAGGCGATCCTGGAGCGCCGCGACACCATCATCGTCGCCACCGTGTCCGCCATCTACGGCCTGGGCGACCCGGCCAGCTACCACGCCATGGTGCTGCACCTGGTGCGCGGCGACCGCATCGACCAGCGCGACCTGCTGCGCCGGCTCGCCGAGCTGCAGTACACCCGAAACGAGATGGACTTCCGCCGCGCCACCTACCGGGTGCGCGGCGACGTCATCGACATCTTCCCGGCGGAGGAAGAGAAAGAGGCGGTGCGCATCGAGCTGTTCGACGACGAGGTCGAGGACATCAGCATCTTCGACCCGCTCACCGGCGAGGTGATCAAGCGGGTGGGGCGCATCACCATCTACCCGAAGAGCCACTACGTGACCCCCCGGGAGACGGTGCTCAAGGCCATCGACCAGATCAAGGTCGAGCTGGACGACCGGCTCAAGACGCTCAAGGACAACAACAAGCTGGTGGAAGCCCAGCGGCTGGAGCAGCGCACCCGCTTCGACATCGAGATGCTGCAGGAGCTGGGCTACTGCAACGGCGTGGAAAACTACTCGCGGCTGTTTTCCGGCCGCCAGCCCGGCGAGGCGCCGCCCACCCTGTTCGACTACCTGCCCGAGGACGCCATGCTGATCGTGGACGAATCCCACGTCACCATTCCCCAGCTCGGCGGCATGTACAAAGGCGACCGCTCGCGCAAGGAAACACTGGTGGAGTTCGGCTTCCGGCTGCCCTCGGCCCTGGACAACCGGCCGCTCAAATTCGAGGAGTGGGAACGGCTGGCGCCGCAGATGGTGTTCGTCTCCGCCACCCCGGGCCCCTATGAACAGAAATTCGCCGGTCAGGTGGTGGAGCAGGTGGTGCGGCCCACCGGCCTGGTGGACCCGGCCATCGAGGTGCGCCCGGCGGGCAGCCAGGTGGACGACCTGCTCGGCGAGGTGCGCGAGTCGGTGCAGAAGGGCGAGCGGGTGCTGGTCACCACGCTCACCAAGCGCATGGCCGAGGACCTCACCGAGTACCTCAACGAGCACGGCGTCAAGGTGCGCTACCTGCACTCCGACATCGACACCGTGGAGCGGGTGGAAATCATCCGCGACCTGCGCCTGGGCAAGTTCGACGTGCTGGTGGGCATCAACCTGCTCCGCGAGGGCCTGGACATGCCGGAGGTGGCCCTGGTGGCGATCCTGGACGCCGACAAGGAAGGCTTCCTGCGCGCCGAGCGCTCGCTGATCCAGACCATCGGTCGGGCGGCGCGCAACCTCAATGGCCGCGCCATCCTCTACGCGGACGAAATCACCGGCTCCATGCGCCGCGCCATGGACGAAACCGAGCGCCGCCGGAACAAGCAGATCGCCCACAACAAGGAACAGGGCATCACCCCCCAGGGGCTCAAGAAAATGGTCCGCGACATCATGGACGACGCCTACACCACCGGCGCCGGCCAGCCGGACCGCAAACGCAACCGCAAGGTGGCGGAGGACAAAGGCAAATACGTGGCCCGCTCCCCGGCGGAAGTGGCCAAGGACATCGAAAAGCTGGAAGCGGAAATGATGGAGCACGCCAAGAACCTGGAGTTCGAACAGGCCGCCGCCGTCCGCGACAAAATCCACCAACTCCGCGAAGAAGGCTTCATGCGCTAGCGGCCGTTGCCGGGGCGTTGCCGGGGTCGGACCCCGGTAAGGGGTTGTTTTTATTGGGTTTAGGGCTGTTTTTTGGGGGAAATTTGGGGCTTAGAGGGCGGTTTTGGGGTGGAAAAAACGGCGATAAGGCGAAGGGGGCTGTATCCTGTGTGCCCTCATTCGTGAAGTAAGGAGTTCCCATGCCCATCGCCATGGTGATGCACGAAGCCGGCGGCCCCGAGGTTCTGAAAGCCGAGCCCATCGAGATCGGCGTCCCCGGGCCCGGTGAGCTGCATCTCAAGCAAACCGCCGTGGGGGTCAACTTCCACGACATCTATGTGCGCTCCGGCCTGTATCAGACCCTGCCGCTGCCCGGCGTGCCCGGCCTGGAAGGGGCCGGCGAGGTGCTGGCGGTGGGCGAGGGCGTGGACCGCTTCCAGGTCGGCGACCGGGTGGCCTACATCGCCCACGGCTACGGCGCCTACGCGGAAGAGCGGTTGATCAAGGCCGACAACGCGGTGCGTCTGCCGGACGGCCTGGACGACACCCTGGTGGCCGGCATGATGGTGCGTGGCCTCACCGCCCGGGTGCTGATGACCGACGTGTTCGCCCTCAAGCCCGGCCACACCCTGCTGGTGCAGGCCGCCGCCGGCGGCGTTGGCCAGTTGCTGTGCCAGTGGGCGCACCACCTGGGCGCCACCGTGATCGGCACCGTGGGCAGCGAGGCCAAGGCCGAGCAGGCCCGCGCCCAGGGCTGCGACCATGTGATTCTCTACCGCGAGCAGGACGTGACGGAAGCGGTCAAGACGATCACCGACGGCCGTGGCGTGCAGGTCGCCTATGACTCCGTGGGCAAGGACACCTTCTACGGTTCCCTGGCCTGTCTGGCCCCGCGCGGCCATCTGGTCAACTTCGGCCAGTCCTCCGGCCCGGTGGAGCCGCTGGCCATGCCGCGCCTGGCCGCGGCCTCGCTCACCGTGACCCGGCCCATGCTCGGCCATTACATCGGCGACCTGGCGCGCCGCGACCAGGTCGCCGCTGAGTTCTTCACCGCCCTCCAGGACGGCACCCTGACCCCCGCCGCCCCGGCGATCTACGACCTCAAGGACGTGGGCCGCGCCCATCAGGACATGGAGGCCCGCAAAACCCACGGCGCCGTGGTGCTGCGGGTGCAATGACCTATCCCGTCCCCGGCGGCCCGGTGGACCGCGAGCTGGAGATCAACAAAAGCCGCTTTATCGCCTGGTTGCGCCCGGTGCGCAGCCGCGCGGAAGGGCAGGCGGTACTCGAGGCGGCCCGCGCCCGCTACCCGGACGCCACCCACCATTGCCACGCCTGGCTGATCGGCGCGCCCAACTCCGGCCACGGCGCCATGAACGACGACGGCGAACCCTCCGGCACCGCCGGCAAGCCGATCTTCAACGTCATCCAGCACAAGGGCGTGGGCGACGTGATGGTGGTGGTGATCCGCTACTTCGGCGGCGTGAAACTCGGTGCCGGCGGGCTGGTACGCGCCTACGCCGGCGCCGCCGAGGCGGTGCTGTCCGCCATGGAGGTGATCGAGCAGGTGCCGGAGTGCACCGTCACCCTGGTGCTGGATTTTGCCCACGAGCAGCCCCTGCGGCATTGGTGCGACCAGCACGACGGCCAGCTCGATGAGATCGACTACGGCGAGCGGGTGCGCGTGCGCCTGACCCTGCCGGAGGCACGGGTGGCGGAGTTGGACGCCTTTTGTGCGGCGCAGGGTATGGATCGCGGTTGAAACCGCTCCTACCGGGTCTCTATCGCGGCCGCCCGCAAATCCCGCCATGGCTTTGACGCAATCGGTCATTGGCGCCAGCGGCCGCAGGCGGCACCCTGGGGGGCGATATCGATGACAACAACAGGAGCCCCCCATGCCCGTGGTCGACCCGGATCCCAAACGCCTGCCGGACATTCTCAAAAGCATTCCCGCCGACACCCCCATCGTCATGCTCAACCTGCTGCGCTTCCGCGACAAAGCCCGCTACAAGGACGGCGAAGCCGATTACGACGGCCGCGAAGCCTACCGCCGCTATTCCAAGGTGGCGTTCCAGAAAGTCCAGGGCGTGGGCGGCGAGATGGTCTGGAGCGGCCACACCCTGGCCGGCGTGATCGCCCCGGAGGACGAGCACTGGGACGAGGTGCTGCTGGTGCGCTACCCGTCGATCCAGGCGTTCGCCACCATGCTGGCGGACCCGGAATACCGGGAAGCGACCAAACATCGCACCGCCGCCCTGGAAGAAGCCCGGCTGATCTGCAACCAGGAGAAATAAACGCGGCTTTCGCGGCTGAAGTCGCTTCTACCATCTCCTATGGGCCGGGGGATCGCGGCTGAAGTCGCTTCTACCATCTCCTATGGGCCGGGGAATCGCGACTGAAGTCGCTCCTACAACATCCTATGAACCGTAGGAGCGACTTCAGTCGCGATCCTGCCCAAACCAAACCGCTATAAGCAAAGAACCAACCGCTGCTTGCAGGTTATAAAAAAACCGCTACCATCCAGCCATTCCCGGACCACCAGACCGCTGGAGCCTTGGCCACCATGACGCCGGATATTCTGTTCACCTCGCTGGTCGTGGTCGCCGTGCTCGGCGCCCTGGCAAGCAACCGGGTGCCCGCCGAAGTGACCATGATGGCCGCCCTGGTGGCGGTGCTGGTGGGCGACGTGATCACGCCGGACCAGGCCCTGGCCGGCTTCGCCAACCCGGGGCTGATGACCGTGGCGGTGCTCTACGTGGTGGCCGCCGCCCTGCGCGACACCGGCGCCATCTACTGGATCGCCCACAAGCTGCTGGGCCAGCCGAAAACCCTGACCGGCAGCCAGACCCGCCTGATCGCCCCCACCGCTCTGCTCAGCGCCTTCCTCAACAACACCACGGTGGTGGCGATGATGATCCCGGCGGTGCAGGAGTGGGCCCAGCGTCTCAAGCTGTCCGCCTCCCAGTTGCTGCTGCCGCTCAGCTACGCGGCCATCCTCGGCGGTACCTGCACCCTGATCGGCACCAGCACCAACCTGGTGGTGGACGGCATGATGCAGCGCCGGGGCCTGGACGGCTTCCATATCTTCGACCTGGCCTGGGTGGGCGTGCCGCTGCTGCTGGCCGGCTCCGTCTTTCTGCTGCTGCTCGGCCGCCGTCTGCTGCCGAACCGGGCCGGCCTGGTGGAGCAGGTGGAACGGGCCCGCGAATACCACGTGGAGATGGTGGTGCCGGAGGGCAGCCCGCTGCACAACAAAACCATCCAGGACGCCGGCCTGCGCAACCTGACCCACGGCTACCTCACCGAAATCCAGCGCGGCGACAAGCTCTACACCGCCGTGGGCCCGGACATGCAGATCCTGGCCGGCGACCAGCTCGCCTTTATCGGCGCCCCGGACTGCGCCCGCGAGCTGCAGCGCATCAACGGCCTGGTGCCGGCCCACGGCGGCGCCCACAAGCTCAAGCTCACCAACCACCAGCGCTGCCTGGTGGAAGTGGTGATCGGCCCGGAATTTCCCGGCCTCAACCACACCGTCAAGGACAGCGCCTTCCGCACCCGCTACCAGGCCGCCATCCTCAGCATCAGCCGGGGCGGGCACCGCCAGCCCGGCAAGGTCGGCGAGCAGGTGCTGCGGGTCGGCGACACCTTGCTGCTGGAAACCGGCCAGACCTTCGTCGAGCAATACCGCTACCGCCGCGACTTCATGCTGGTCAGCCCGCTCAGCGACTCCACCCCGCCGGACTTCAGCCGCGCGCCCCTGGCCACCGCCATCCTGGTGGGCATGGTGGCGATCAACGTGCTGGGCCTGCTGTCGGTGCTGGAAGCCGCCTTTGTCGCCGCCGGCCTGCTGCTCGCCACCCGCTGCGTCACCGTCAACCGCGCGCGCATGAACGTGAGCGTCAACCTGCCGGTGCTGGTGGTGATCGGCGCCGCCTTCGCCCTCGGCACCGCCCTGGAAGAAAGCGGCACCGCCGCCTTCATCGTCAACCAGCTGATGGGCCTGGGCATCGACAGCCCCTGGCTGGCCCTGCTGATGGTCTACCTGATCACCGCCCTGTTCACCGAGGTAATCACCAACAACGCCGCCGCCGTGCTGGTATTCCCCATCGCCACCGGCGTCGCCGACCACCTGGGCGTCTCGCCCATGCCCTACATCGTCGCCGTCATGTTCGCCGCCAGCGCCAGCTTCATGACCCCCCTGGGCTACCAAACCAACCTCATGGTCATGGGCCCCGGCGGCTACCGCTTCACGGATTACCTGCGTATTGGCGTGCCGATGTCGATCCTGGCGGCGGCGGTCACGATGGCTTTGATTCCGGTATTCTGGCCGTTCGGGGTGAGTTGAAAGTTAAAAGTTCAAAGTTAAAAGGGCGGCTTTGTAGCCGGTGGATGGAATCAGGAGGGCAAGGATGCGCTTCGAGGATTTGGAAGTATGGAGACGATCGGCGCGGCTGAGCGCCGATATTTACAGGTATTTTGCGCAGTCCAGGGACTTCGGGTTTCGTGACCAGATTACCCGCAGTGGCTTGTCCGTACCCTGTAATCTCGCTGAGGGCTACGAGCGGCTCTCTACCAGGGACCGGGCACGATTCTGGAGCTATGCCAAAGGCTCCGCGGGCGAACTACGAACGCAAATATACATAGCGAGAGAAATTGAGTATCTGGACACCGAGACGGCGTCCCATTGGTTGCGCGAGGTAAGAGAGATCTCGCGCATGATCCAAAGCCTGATTGCAGGCATCGAACATCGATAGTTGAGAGGGCGCTCCCTTTCAACTTTTAACTTTTAACTTGCAACTGCGAACCGAACGGGAAAGACGATGACCGACACCCCCTACCAACGCCGCAAAAACGACTCCCAAGCCGAAGTCATCTGGCACCAAACCCACATCACCAAGCAGGATCGGGCCGACGCCAAATCCCAAGTGCCGAAGTGCATCTGGCTCACCGGCCTGTCCGGGTCCGGCAAGTCGACGCTGGCCAACGCTTTGGAAGTGGCGCTCACCGAGCAGGGTAAGCACACCTACCTGCTGGACGGCGACAACGTGCGCCACGGGTTGAACAAGAACCTGGGCATGAGCGATGAAGACCGTACCGAAAACATCCGCCGGGTGTCCGAGGTGGCGAAGCTGATGGTGGACGCCGGGCTGGTGGTGGTCACCGCCTTTATCAGCCCGTTCCGCGCCGACCGGGACGCCGCCCGCGCGCTGTTCGAGGACGGCGAGTTCGTGGAAGTGTTCGTCGATGCGCCCCTGGAAAAATGCGAAGAGCGCGACCCCAAGGGCCTGTACAAGAAAGCCCGCGCCGGCGAGATCAAGGAATTCACCGGCATCGACAGCCCCTACGAGGCCCCGGACCGCGCCGAGGTGGTGATCAACACCGCCGAGAACGACATCGAAACCTGCGTCAAACAGCTGATCGCCGCCATCGGCGTGTAAGCCCCATCGCGGCTGAAGCCGCTCCTACATCAGCCGTAGGAGCGGCTTCAGCCGCGATACCCGCACCATCACCCGTCGCCCAGCATCCGCTCCCAGGCGTCCTCTAATTCCCGCACCGCCCGCTCGTCATGGAACAGGGCGCCGTTGTGCTGGCGCAGGGTGTCGCGCCAATGGGCGCGCAGGGCCGGGTCGGTGGCCAGGGCGACGGCCAGGTCCACGTAGTGGTCCGGGTCCCGGGCGATCAGGCCGTTGAGGCCCATGCGGCCATAGAGGCCGGCGGTGAAATGGCCACGCAGCAGGGGCGAGGGCAGGGTGATCAGCGGCAGCGCCAGGCCAAGGGCGTCGTAGCTGGTGTTGGCGCCGCTGTAGTGGGGCGGGTCCAGGACCACGTCCGCCAGGCCGAGCAGGCCCAGGTAACGCTGCCGGGATTGGCGGGGCAGCAGGGTGATACGCTCCGCCAGGGGCCCCAGGCGCCGTTGCAGGCGCCGGCGCAGGGGCGCGGTTTCGGCGCCTTCCTGGCTGCCGATCAGCAGCACCCGGCCGAGCGGGTCGCGCTCCAGAATGGCCGCCACCAGCGGGTCGAAGTCCGGGTGAATCTTGCGCGGGTTCTGTGCGCACAGGTACAGGTTGGCCCGTTCCGGCAGACCAAAATCGCCACGGGTGGGCGGCCGCGACGGCGGCTCCGGGGGCGTGGTCCAGGTGAACATGTTGCCGGGCATGGTGATCAGGTTTTCCCGGTAACGGTGCGCCGCGTCCGCCGGTTCCACCAGATCCGACGACAGGAAGAAATCCATCGCCGGGATGCCGGTGGTCAACGGCCAGGCCCAGCTGGTGTACTGCAGCGGCGCCGGCCGCAGCCACGGCAGGAAGTAGTTGAACGAGTCCGAACCCACCTCCCAGTGATAAAGCAGGTCCAGTCGCGCCGCGCGCAGCTGGGCGGCGGCCTGGTCCACCCGCGGATCGAGCGCCAGCCAGGTGATGCCGTCCTCGCCCAGGGCCGCCCGGGTGCGATCCAGTGCCGGGCGGGTCACCGCCACCACGATCTCGAAGCGTTGCCGGTCGAGGCGCGGCAGCAGGCCCAGCACGCTGCGGATAAAGATGCCCTCGTGGCCGTGATTGACCACCATGCCGATGCGCCGGCGGTCGCCGCCGGTGCGCGCCGCCGGCGGCTGGTAGTCGGGCAGGCGCGGCGCCAGCAGATCCGCGTGGGCGCTTTTCACGGCCAGGTCCGCGCGGCCCTGGTACATCAGGGTGGGCGGCGGCTCGGCGCCGCTGTGATGCAGGTGGGCCGGGTCCAACTGGCCTGGCCGGTCCCGCCAGCGCGCCAGGGTGGCGGCATAGCCGTCCTGCCAGGCGTCGATGGCGGCGTTGTCGTCGAACACGTCTGGGCACAAAAGATCGGCGTGCAGTTCATGCCACCAATGGTCCGGCCGCAGGGCGCTGACGCGCCGGTAACCGGCCGCCGCCGACGCCATCTGTCCCTGGCGCTCATTGGCCACCGCCAGATTCAGATGGGCGTCGGCGTAGTCCGGTGCCAGCGCCAGGGCGTCGCGCAGCGGCGCCGCCGCCTCGGTGGGGCGGCGCAGCAGAATCAGGGCGCTGCCCAGGTTGTTGAGGGTGCGCGGCTGGCGGGCCGGCGGCAGGTGCTGCAGGGCCCGGCGGTAGCTGGCCACCGCCTCTTCGTCCCGGCCGCTGTCGAGCAGGGTGTTACCCTGGTTGTACCAGCCGTCGCCGTGGTCCGGCTGGCGGCGCAGCGCTTCCCGGTACACCGCCAGGGCGTCCTCCAGCCGACCGGCGCCGCGCAGCGCCAGGGCCAGATTAAAGCGCGCCACCGGCAGGTCCGGCAGCCTTGCCACCGCCTTCTCCAGCACCGCCACCGCCTCGTCGAAGCGGCCCAGGCGGCGCAGCAGCTCGCCATGGTTGATTACCGCCGCCGGCACGCCCGGGTGGCGCGCCGCCAGCGGCGCCAGCAGTGCCAGGGCGTCTTCCAGCCGGCCATCGCCGATCAAGGCCAGGGCGCGCTTCAGGGTCTGTTCCGGGTGCTCAGTCATGGGCGGCAACAATACCGTCATTCCGGGCTGGCGGGTAGGTCGGTGGCGCCGCCGGGTCGGAAGAGGGCGGATAAAACCATGGCCGCCATGGCAAGGCCGGCATTAATGAGGGAACCGCGCATTGAAAAACCGGTCCTGAGATTTAACCATAATGACAATGGGTCACTGGCGGCTTGGCTGGGCGATAGCATTTTGGTACTATTGTGCCAATGGCCATTGAAGGTCGGTAATGACCGAAAAATTCAGGGAGGAGAAAGGCATGGCCTACAAGGTCTGGTTTCAGCTTTGTTTCCCACAGGGTGAAGAAGACACCGTGCCCGACGTCAGGCGCTTCGTGGCCGCCCGCGACGACCTGGAGATCGAAGGGGTGAACCGGTTCGGGCGGACTGTCACGGATTACCCCTATCCCGAGGACGGCGGCGGCCTGGGTCAGCCTCGCCGTACCATCATCCCGGACGGCCACGGTGTGGAGGTGGTGTTCCTGGCCCCGGACCAGAAGAATGGCCCCGCGCTGCTGCTGGCGCTTATGCGTGATCTCGGGCGCGCCTTTCCGGATGCCCGCATTAGCGGCGCCATGCGCGATATCTCCGACGAATACGACGAACATGACGAGGACGAGCTGGAATTCACCTCCGAGGAACTCACCCTGGAAATGCAGGCCGGTCGCAACCCCACGCAATAGCGGCGGCAAACGCCACGAATGTAAGCAATAATTTTTCTAAATTGAGTTCGGGTAACCAGAACGTCCACACTCTGCCCCTGAGATGCCGAGAACGCCATTGCCGCTCCGGTTGCCACCGGTTGTCCCGACATGCGGGACGATGGACCGCGCATCACTTCAATGTCATGCTTGCCACACAAACAAATTGCACGGCAGTTGGGCCTTTGCGCGCCAGGCAGTAAAACAATGCCAACAAATTTCAGCGTGAAGAAAGGGGCAAAATGGCCCGTTTCGCGCTAAGCTTCTGCGGCAATTGTGCAGTTAACGGAATCGTTCGGCCCGCCGGACACACCCACTTATGGAAGCAGGGTATGAGTAGCAACGCTTGGTACGTGGTCCAATGCCGCGCCAACCAGAATTTCCGCGCCCAGGAAAACCTGGAAAACCAAGGCTTCACCTGCTTCCAGCCGTGTCTCCGCGTGGAGAAGCTGCGCGCCGGCCGGCGCACCCATCGCACCGAACCCCTGTTCCCCGGTTACCTGTTCGTCCAATTCCAGGATTATGGCCCCAGTTGGCACACCGTGCGCTCCACGCGCGGCGTCAACCGGCTGGTGGCGTTCGGCGATCAGCCGGCCCGGGTGCCCGATAGCGTGGTGGACGCGCTGATCCAGGGGGCCGTCAACGATTCCGACGATGCGGACACCCGTCCGGCGATCCGCGCCGGCGACCGGCTGCGCATCGAAAACGGCCCCTTCGCCAACCTGGAAGCCACCTTCCAGGCCTACGACGGCGAACAGCGGGCCATCGTTCTGCTGGAGATGCTGCACAAACAGCACCGGCTGAACCTGGCCCTGAAAGACGTGCGCCCGCTGGCGGCGCGTCACTGAGGCGCGAACAACGGCGCGGCCACCGCGCCCGAGGCGACAACGGACCGTTCCCGGGGAATTGACGGCAAACCCTGTGGCGGTAGCGTGCCCGGAGCGGCCGATGCCCTGTATGCTTCCGCCGGCACGACATTCGACTGTTTATTTGGAAAGGCCAAGGGATGCGAATCACGATTTTTGGCACCGGTTATGTGGGGTTGGTCACCGGTGCCTGCCTGGCGGACGCCGGGCATGAGGTGCTCTGCGTGGATGTGGACCCCGCCAAAGTGGACGCCCTGAACCGTGGCGAGGTGCCCATTTATGAGCCGGGCCTCGCGCCGTTGGTGGTCCACAACCGGGCTGAGGGCCGCCTGTCCTTCACCAATGACGCCGCTGCTGGCGTGGCCTTCGGCGCCCTGCAGTTCATCGCCGTGGGCACACCGCCGGACGAAGACGGTTCCGCCGATATGCGCTACGTGTTGGAGGTGGCCGCCACCATTGGCCGGCACATGGACGACTACAAACTGGTGGTCAACAAATCCACCGTGCCGGTGGGCACCGCAGACCGGGTGCACGGCGCGCTCGCCGAGGCCCTGGTGGCGAGAGGCGCTCGGATTGACTACGACGTGTGTTCCAATCCGGAGTTCCTCAAAGAAGGCGCCGCCATCGAGGACTTTACCCGTGGTGCGCGCATCGTGGTGGGTACCGACTCCAATCGGGTTCGTGAGCTGATGCGCGAATGCTACGCGCCCTATAGCCGTAATCACGACAAGCTGGTGTTCATGGACGCTCGATCCGCGGAACTGACCAAGTACGCCGCCAACGCCATGCTTGCCACCAAGATCAGCTTTATGAACGAAATGGCCAATCTGGCCGAACGGCTGGGGGCCGACATCGAACAGGTCCGCCTGGGCATCGGCTCCGACCCGCGCATCGGCTACCAATTTATTTATCCAGGCTGTGGTTACGGCGGGTCCTGCTTCCCAAAGGACGTCAAGGCTCTGGAGCGAACCGCCCGGGAGGTGGGCTACCAGGCCCGCATTCTGAGCGCGGTGGAAGCGGTCAATGAGCAACAGAAAAGAACCCTGTTCGACAAGCTGGCGGCGGCCTTCGACGGCGACCTGGCCGGCCGCACCGTGGCGGTCTGGGGACTGGCGTTCAAACCCAGCACCGACGATATGCGTGAAGCTCCCAGCCGTGCGCTGATGGAAGCCGTATGGAGCGCCGGCGGCCGGGTGCGCGCCTACGACCCGGAGGCCGCCGAGGAATGCCGCCGGCTGTACGGCGAGCGGCAGGACCTGACACTGGTGGACCAGCGCTATCAGGCTCTGGAAGGGGCCGATGCCCTGGTGATCTGCACCGAGTGGAAGGAATTCCGGGTGGCCGATTTTGCCACCATCAAGAAAACCCTGGCCCTGCCGATAGTGGTGGATGGTCGCAATCTGTATGAGCCGGCCGCCGTGCGTCAGGCCGGATTGCTCTATTACGCGGTGGGGCGCGGCGAGTCGGTACGTGTCGCAATTCAGTAGCCGGCATGTAGAATGCCTTTTTCGGATATCTACGACAGAACCTAAACGATCTGGTAGCAGGAACGCGCTTGTGGTGAACCCGGGCAACAGATGTAAGGGGGCCTTTGCCCTGATTTTGGGGATGGGCCTGAGCGGCGCCGCGGGCGCCGCCTCCTGGACCGCCCCCTGGGTGGAAACCGGTGACCTGCAGGCCCGCCACCATATTGAAGCGCTGTCCGCCCAGGGCTGTTTCGACGGCCTGACCCTGACCTGGCCGCTCAACTGGTCGGCGGTGGCCCACGGCCTCAACGGCGCCAGCGACGCCTGCCAGGCCACCGAACACGCCGCCTGGCTGCGCGCCCGCCTGGACCGCGCCAAGACCGCCGGCCGCACCGCCACGCTCACCGTCGGCGGCGCCAACGACGAACCCCTGTTCCGCCACTACGGCGACCAGCCCCGGGGCGAGGCCGACGCCTCCGCCGCGGTGAGCGTCACCGGCCGCCGCTTCGCCGCCCGGGTGCGCGCCCAATACGTGGACAACGACCGGGAAGACCGGGAAGCCCGCCTGGACGGCAGCTACGTGGCCGGCCGCTTCGGCAACTGGCAGCTCGGCGCCGGTGCCATCGACCGCTGGTGGGGCCCGGGCTGGCACAGCTCCCTGGCGCTGTCCAACAACGCCCGCCCGGTCACCGGCCTGTGGTTCGGCCGGCAAACCCCCTACGCGCCGCGCTCCCGCTGGCTGTCCTGGATCGGCCCCTGGGACTTCCAGGGCTTCGCCGGCCAGCTGGAGCAGGACCGGGCGGTACCCGACGCCAAACTGATCGGCGGCCGCTTCACCTTCCGCCCGGCGAATTTTCTGCAGATCGGCCTGACCCGGCTGTTCCAGTGGGGTGGGGAAGGGCGCCCGGACGGCCTGGATTCATTCAAGGACGCGCTGATCGGCAAGGACAACGGCCAGAGCACCGGCTTCGCCGAGGAAGACGACCCCAGCAACCAGGTGGCCGGTCTCGATTTCCGCGCCAGCTTCCCGGTGTTCGGCGTGCCCACCGGCCTGTACGGCCAGGCCATGGGCGAGGACGAGGCCGGCGGCCTGCCGTCCAAGTTCTCCACCCTGGCGGGCCTGGACCTGCTCACCGGCCTGGGCGAGGGCCACCAGCGGTTCTTCCTGGAAGCCTCGGACACCGTGGCCGGCCGCACCTTCAGCGACGCCCGCTACAACACCGCCTACGAGCACAGCACCTATCAAAGCGGCTTCCGCTATTACGGCCGTAATCTGGCCACCACCTTCGAAGGGGACGCCCGCACCCTGACGCTGGGGCTGCAGCAGTTCTTCCGCAACGGCTGGGTGGCCACCGCCGCGCTCACCAACGCCACCCTCAACGCCGGCGGCGGCAAACGGGCGGTGGTCGCGGAGGGCGGCGCCGAGATCCTGCAGGCGGTGGACGAACAGGACGTGGTGGTCGCCGAGCTGCGCCTGGAGCATGGCCTGCTGGGCGGACGCATGACCTGGGCCCTGGCCGCCAGTGACGACCCCATCGACACCTTCGACGGCGAACGCGAGCGGGTCACCGCCATGGCCCAATGGCAACGCAGCTTCGCCTGGTAAAAAAGACAACGAACGGAGTGATTCAGGGAACATGAACGCATTACGGTTACTCTCCGCCGCGCTGCCGGTGCTTTTGTTGGGCGGCTGCACGGTGGTGCCCGGGTCCCACCATTCCGAGTCCCCCGGCTGGTTCGCCGAGGACGACGGCGCCGACGCCGAGGCGCTGCCGGACATCATCCGCGTGCACCAGATCAGCACCGCCATCCTCAATGACCCCAAAACCGACACCGCCATCGGCACCCCGGAAGGGCTGGAATCGGTGTCCGAGGACTACGACTACGAAGTGGGCCCCGGCGACGTGCTCAACGTCACCGTCTGGGACCACCCGGAGCTGACCATCCCCGCCGGCTCCCAGCGCAGCTCCACGGAATCCGGCAACTGGGTGCACAACGACGGCACCATCTTCTACCCCTATGTGGGCACCGTGGAGGTGGCCGGCCTGAACGTGAACGAAATCCGCGCCATGATCACCCGACGCCTGGGCCAGTACATCGAGAACCCCCAGGTGGACGTGACCGTGGCCGCCTTCCGCAGCAAGAAGGTCTACGTCACCGGCTCCGTGGGCCAGCCCGGTACCTACCCGATCACCAATATTCCCCTGCGCCTGGTGGACGCCATCAGCGCCGCCGGCGGCATCAGCGAAACCGCCGATTGGTCCAACGTGCTGCTGACCCGGGACGGTCGCGACTACAGCCTGTCCCTGCGCAACATCTACCAGGACGGCAACGCGGCGCAGAACATCCTGCTGCAGCCCGGTGACGTGATCAACGTGGCCCGCGCGGAAGAGAACAAGGTGTTCGTGCTCGGCGAGGTGATGCGCCCCTCCAGCCTGCCCATGGGCCGCAACGGCATGACCCTGGCCGAGGCCCTGTCCGAAAAGGGCGGCCTGGACCCGCGCTCCTCCGACGCCTCCGGGGTGTTCGTGTTCCGCAAGGCGCCGGCCGGCGCCGACCACGGCATCGACGTCTACCAGCTTAACGCCAAGGACGCCGCCGCCCTGGTGCTGGCGGACAGTTTCACCCTGCAGTCCCGCGACATCGTCTACGTCACCGCCGCGCCGCTGGCCCGCTGGAACCGGGTGCTCAGTTTGCTTGTGCCGACGGCAAGCGCTCTTTATCTCGGGAGTCAGGCCGAAGACGAGCTGAGGGATAATTGATTGTTTAAGCATGTGCTGGTGGTCTGCGACGGCAATATCTGTCGCAGCCCCACCGCCGCTGGCCTGCTGGCCGCGCACAAGCCCGGGGTGGAGGTCACCTCCGCCGGCCTGGTGGGCCTGGAAGGCCACGGCATGGACGCCACCGCCCTGGCGGTGGCCGAGGCCCACGGCATGCAGGGCGGCGACCAGCACCGGGCGCGCAAACTCACCGGCGAACTGTGCCGCCTGGCGGACCTGATCCTGGTGATGGAAGGCCGCCAGCGCGAGCGCATCATCCAGCGCTTTCCGGAGGCCAGTGGCAAGACCATGCTGCTGACCCACTGGACCGGCGGCCGCGACATTCCCGACCCGTTCCGCCAGTCCCGGGAAGTCCACGAACGCATCCATCCCATGATCCGCGACGCGGTGGCCGCCTGGGCCGCCAAACTCTAGAAAAAGGAAAACGCAGGAATGACCGACCAGCACGCTTCTCGGGGACGCCCGGCCACCACGGACGACGACATCGATCTGCAGCGCCTGTGGGCGCTGCTGGTGGATGGCCGCTGGCTGATCCTGGGGGCGGCGCTGCTGGCCTTCGTGCTGGGGCTGGTCTATGTGCAGATGGCAGTGCCCATCTACAAGGCGGAGGGCCTGCTGCAGATCGAAAAGAAGCAGGGCGGCATGCTCGGCCTGGACCAGCTGGACCGGGCCCTGGGCGGCGCGGAATCGTCCACCGCGGCGGAAATCGCCATCCTGCGCTCGCGCATGGTGCTGGGCGAGGTGGTGGACCAGCTGCGCCTGGACACCCGCATCGCCCCCCAGCCCCTGCCGCTGATTGGCCGATTCCAGTTCGCCCCGGGCGTGGTGGACGACGCCGGCCGGGCGGTGCCCGCCAGCGTGCGCGACGGCGACGCCACCGTGGTGGTGGCGGAATTCCAGGTGCCGGAGGCCTACCGGGGCCGCACCTTCGAGCTGCGCCCCGGTGACGGCGGCCAGCCGGCCCTGTACCTGGGCGACCGGCTGATCGCCAGCAGCCCCGCCGACCAGCCGCTCACCGGCGAGGACGGCCAGGTGGTGCTGCGCCTGTCCACCTGGGAGCCCGCCGGCGAGACCTTCAACCTGACCCGCCTGTCCATGCTGTCCGCCGTCAATAGCATCCGTGGCAGCCTGACCGTGGAAGAGCAGGGCCGCGACACCGGCATGCTCAATATCAGCCTCACCGGCCCGGACCCGGCCCGCGCCCGCGCCATTCTCGATGCCATCAGCGAAGCCTACCTGATGCAGAACGTGAAGCGTCAGGCGGCGGAAGCGGAAAACAGCCTGGAGTTTCTCAACGAGCAGCTTCCCGAGGTGCGCGACACCCTCAACGAGGCCGAGGAAAAGCTGAACGCCTACCGGTCTAACAGCGACTCCGTGGACATCGACATGGAGACCCAGTCCCTGCTCGGCCGGCTGGTGGACATGGACGCCAAGCTCAACGACCTGAAGATCAAGGAAAGCGAGGTGGCCGCCCGCTACACCAAGGAACACCCGGCCTACCGTACCCTGCTGGAACAGCGCCGCTCCCTGGAAGCCCAGAAGGCACGGCTCAACGATCAGATCGGCGATCTGCCGGAGACCCAGCAGGAAATCCTGCGCCTGATGCGCGACGTGGAAGTGGACCAGCAGCTCTATGTGAGCCTGCTTAACCGGGCCCAGGAGCTGCGTATTCTCAAGGCCAGCACCGTGGGCAATGTGCGCATTATCGACGACGCCGTGGTCTACCCCGGCGCGGTGGCGCCCAAGAAGCGCCTGATTCTGGCGCTGTGCACCGGCCTGGGCTTTTTGCTCACCGCCGCCGTGGTGCTGGCCGCCGGCCTGCTGCGCCGGGGCATCGAATCCCCGGATGAGCTGGAGGAACTGGGCATCCCGGTGTACGCCGCCGTACCGCTCTCCGAGGAGCAGGCCCGCCGCGACCGGGTGGCCGACATGCTGCGCCGCCGCAAACGCCGCGCCCATGGCGAGCCCGCGCCGCTGCTGGCGGTGAACGACCCCGGCGACCTGGCGGTGGAGGCCCTGCGCAGTCTGCGCACCAGCCTGCACTTCGCCACCATGGAAGCCAGCAACAAGGTGCTGATGATCTCCGGCCCCAGCCCGGAAGTGGGCAAGTCCTTTATCACCGCCAACCTGGCCACGGTACTGGCCCAGGTGGGCCAGAAGGTGGCGGTGGTGGACGCGGACATGCGCAAGGGCCATCTGCACCGCTACTTCGGCCTCAACGGCCAGCAGGGGCTGTCCACGATCCTGTCCGGCCAGGCCGACCTGGACGCGGTGATGGCGGGCACCGACATCGACAACCTGGACTTCCTGCCCCGGGGCCAGGTGCCGCCCAACCCCTCCGAGCTGCTGATGCACCCGCGCTTCCAGCAACTGATGGAAGAGCTGTCGCAACGCTACGACCTGGTGCTGGTGGACACCCCGCCGGTGCTGGCGGTGACCGATGCCTCCATTATCGGCCAGCTGGCCGGCACCAGCCTGCTGGTGGCCCGCTTCGGCCAGAACTCGGTAAAGGAAGTGGATGTATCCATCAACCGCTTCGACCAGAACAAAGTGGAAATCAAAGGCGTGATCCTCAACTGCATCGAACGCCGCGCCTCCAACGAATACGGCTACTACGCCTACAAGTACGACAGCAAGGATTAACCTCAAGGAAGCCCACATGGACAACCTCAAACTGGCCGTGGTCGGCCTCGGCTACGTCGGCCTGCCCCTGGCCGTGGAATTCGGTAAACACCGCCCGGTGGTGGGGTTCGACATCAACGCCCGGCGCATTCGCGCCCTGCAGGACGGCCACGACAGCACCCTGGAAGTGTCCGATGAAGAACTGGCGGAAGCCGGCGGCCTGACCTTCAGCGCCGATACCGACGACCTCAAGGACTGCAACGTCTACATCGTCACCGTGCCCACCCCCATCGACGGGCACCGCCGCCCGGATCTGACGCCGCTGATCCGCGCCTCCGAGACCATCGGCAAGACGCTCAAGAAAGGCGACATCGTGGTCTACGAGTCCACCGTCTACCCCGGCGCCACCGAGGAAGACTGCGTGCCGGTGCTGGAGCGGGTCTCCGGCCTGACCTTCAACCAGGACTTCTTCGCCGGCTACAGCCCGGAGCGCATCAACCCGGGCGACAAGGAACACCGGGTCACCACCATCAAGAAGGTGACCGCCGGCTCCACCCCGGAAGTGGCGGACACTGTCAACGACCTGTACGCCTCCATCGTCACCGCCGGCACCCACAAAGCCTCGTCCATCAAGGTGGCGGAAGCGGCCAAGGTGATCGAGAACACCCAGCGCGACCTGAACATCGCCCTGATCAATGAGCTGTCGATGATCTTCAACCGCCTGGACATCGACACCCAGGAAGTGCTGGAAGCCGCCGGCACCAAGTGGAACTTCCTGCCGTTCCGGCCCGGCCTGGTGGGCGGCCACTGCATCGGCGTGGACCCCTACTACCTGACCCACAAGGCCGAGGCCATCGGCTACCACCCCCAGGTGATCCTCTCCGGCCGGCGCATCAACGACGGCATGGGCCGCTACGTGGCCAGCCAGCTGGTCAAAGCGCTGCTGGCCCGCTGCATCCAGGTGAACGGCGCCCGGGTACTGGTAATGGGTCTTACCTTCAAGGAAAACTGCCCGGACCTGCGCAACACCCGGGTGGTGGACGTGGTCAACGAATTGGCGGAATACAATGTGCGGGTGGACGTGTACGACCCCTGGATCAACCCGGACGAGGCCCACCACGAATACGGCATCCAGCCCATCGAGGCCCCCCGGGACGGGGACTACGACGGCATCGTGCTGGCCGTGGGCCACCACCAGTTCAAGGACATGGGCGCCGAGGCTATCCGCCGCCTGGGCCGCGACGACCATGTGCTCTACGACCTGAAGTACATCCTGCCCAAGGAAGCGGTGGATCTCCGCCTCTAACTCCTCCGCTCTTACCCCTCCCTCATGTAGGAGCGGTTTCAACCGCGAAAATACCCTCCCTCAACGGAGCCCTAATCCCCGTATGAGCAAATACGAACAAGTCAAAACCGACCTCCAAGCCAACCCCAAAACCTGGCTGATCACCGGCGTGGCCGGTTTTATCGGCTCCAACCTGTTGGAGACGCTGCTGGGCCTGGGCCAGACCGTGGTCGGCCTGGACAACTTCGCCACCGGCCACCAGCACAACCTGGATGAGGTGCGGGAAAACGTGGGCGAGGACGCCTGGCAGCGCTTCAGCTTTATCGATGGGGATATCCGTGACCTGGACACCTGCCGCCTGGCGGTACGCGGCACCGACCACGTGCTGCACCAGGCCGCCCTGGGCTCGGTGCCGCGATCCATCGCCGACCCTATCGCCACCAACCAAGCCAATATCGATGGCTTCCTGAACATGCTGGTGGCGGCCAAGGACGAGGAGGTGGGCAGCTTCACCTACGCCGCCTCCAGCTCCACCTACGGCGACCACCCGGACCTGCCCAAGGTGGAAGACAAGATCGGTAACCCGCTCTCGCCCTACGCGGTGACCAAGTACGTCAATGAGCTGTACGCCGGCGTCTTCGCCCGTACCTACGGCTTCAAGACCATCGGCCTGCGCTATTTCAACGTGTTCGGGCCGCGCCAGGACCCCAACGGCGCCTACGCGGCGGTGATTCCCAAATGGACGGCGGCGATGATTAAAGGGGATGAGGTATTCATCAACGGCGACGGTGAAACCAGCCGGGATTTTTGCTTCATCGAAAACGTCGTGCAGGTCAATCTTCTCGCTGCCACTGCTCGGAAAGAAGCCAAGAACCAGGTTTACAACGTGGCAGTGGGTGACAGAACCACTCTCAACAACCTGTTCAATGCTTTGAAACGTGCATTGGAAGACTGCGGCATTGAAATTGATACCTTCCCAAAATATATGGACTTTCGTGCTGCGGATGTTCGTCATTCCCAAGCTGATATTGAGAAAGCCAAACTACTTTTAGGTTACGAGCCCCAATTTCGAATTGATGAAGGCATCAATAAGTCTGTTTATTGGTACATGGAATTTGGAAAGAATGAAGAACGGCGGCCTCGAAACTGTATTTAGGCTCGAATGTATAAATAGTTGATGGCAAGTTGCAATAAATTTGAAAGAGTAAAATATGCTTAAACAGCTAAAAGACCTGTATCAGCTACTCGATGTTGGGCAAAAGAAAAGACTATTACGGCTCCAGATACTCGTTGTTATAATGGCATTTGCAGAGCTTACAAGTGTTGTGGCAATCGCTCCATTTATGTCGCTAGTCGCAGATCCCAGCGTCCTAAATGGAGACGGATTAGTAGCGGGCTTATATTCATTATCGGGAATAGAGCAACCAAGATCGTTTTTATTTTGGTTGGGGGTTGCAGTACTGGCCATGCTCACTCTAGCCGCGAGTATTTCGATGATAACAATTTGGCGGTTGTCAATGTATGGATCGAGAGTCGGGGCAGAAATAAGTTCGCGTTTGTATCGACATTATATGTATCAAAATTGGCTATTTCATGCAAGCGGCAGTTCTAGCCAACTAACAAATAAGATCGCTCAGGAAACTGCCCGACTGACTAATGGTGTTATAAACCCTTTTATGCAGATGAATGCTAGATTGACGTTAGTGGTGCTCATGTCTGTTGCTTTGGTTTTGTATGATCCAGTAGTTGCGGTTATAGGAATAGGAATATTTTCATTCGCATATCTATTGATATTTAAATTCATTCGTGCACGAATAGTCAGAAATGGAAAGCAAGTGACGAGCGCCCAAAAACAGAGATTTAAAATGATGGGTGATGGCTTTGGTGGAATTAAGGATGTCATTCTTCTTGGTCGGCAAGCCCTCTTTGTTAATAAATTTGATGAAGCTTGTAAGCGGGTCGCGGTTGCCCAAGGTAGAAACCAAGTGATGACCCAAACACCACGTTACATCATGGAGCTGGTGGCTTTTGGTACGATTATATTTTTGACTCTTTTCTTGTTGTCATCGAAAGAAGGCGGAATACAAGATGTGTTGCCTATATTGTCAGTATTCGCATTGGCCGGGATGAAATTATTGCCTGCTTTTCAACAGGTTTATGCAAGCGTTTCACAAATAAGAGGGAGTCTTGTTGCTTTTGAGGAAATTAGAGATGACCTATCTAATAGTTTAAATGAAACAAAAGAATCCTTGAAAAAGGATGGGGGTATTAGAAGTTATGATTCGGAGGATGCTGGGTTCTGGCATGCAGGAAACGAAATAAAATTTGAAAATGTAACTTATTCATATCCAGGAAAATCTTCAAGAGCTTTAAATGATGTTTGTTTAACTATACCCATAAAAAAGGTCATAGGTCTGGTAGGGGAGTCCGGATCGGGGAAGTCGACGGCGGTAGACATTTTGCTAGGCTTACTTCAGCCCGATAATGGGAAGGTGACCATTGATGGAAGAGAGTTGTGCAGAGACAACATCAGGTCATGGCAAAACACGATCGGATTTGTGCCCCAATCAATTTTTCTTTCAGACAATTCAATAGCAGAGAATATTGCGTACGGTGTGCCAGAAAATGAAATAAACATGGATAAGCTTAGAAAAGCGGCATCTCTGGCGCATTTAGATTCATTTTTGAAAGAATTACCGGATGGGTTGTTTGCAAGAGTTGGTGAGCGAGGTGTTCAACTATCAGGTGGCCAGCGTCAGAGAATCGGAATTGCAAGGGCACTTTATGAGGAGGCTGAAATTCTAGTCTTGGATGAAGCAACTAGCGCCCTCGATGGAATAACTGAAAAAAAAATAATGGAGGCAATACATGATTTCTCTGGGAAAAAAACGATAATCATCATCGCCCATAGGCTGGCGACTGTGAAAAAATGTGATTCTATATTTTTGTTTTCGAAGGGGCACTTGATTGATGAGGGCAGCTTTGAAGATCTGTGTAGTCGTAACGAAATTTTTAGAAAAATGGC
This sequence comes from Alloalcanivorax gelatiniphagus, assembly GCF_005938655.1. Classification (GTDB taxonomy): domain Bacteria; phylum Pseudomonadota; class Gammaproteobacteria; order Pseudomonadales; family Alcanivoracaceae; genus Alloalcanivorax; species Alloalcanivorax gelatiniphagus. The sequence goes on along the minus strand of NZ_VCQT01000022.1, from coordinate 42,857 downwards.
TGCTAACGCTTGATGCTGCTATAAGTTAATAACTGGCATTGGCTGATATATTTTGAAAAATAAATCCTATATCACTTGGCTGATTAAGCGATCATATTGGCGATTTAGACTGGAGTTAATTTCAGGGCGCGACGATCTTCCAAGGTCTTTATTTAAAAACAAAAGAATAATTATTATTGGTCCTGCGTCGGAAGTGGAGCTTGACGCGAAAGGAAAAGATATTGATGACTATGACATAATTATAAGAATGAATGCTGGCGTTAAGCATGCGACGGAATTAAGTGGTGCACTGGGAAATAGAACGGATTTTCTTTTCCATAATTTCAAAATGGAAGGCGAGCGTGCTGCTGGTGTCCTAAATAATAAGATCTTGAATGAACATAAAGTTAAAAAAATCATTTATCCAACACTTACGGCAGCAACACTCAAGGATTACTTGCAGAAACGTGAAAGCCTCAAGCGCACTATACAAGAGGTTGAGGTCGCCTTTCTGCCCCCATCAAGTTATCGAAGAATCTGTAGAAAATTTACGCCTTACAGCCCAACGATTGGATCAATAATTATCGATTTTGTATTGTCTACAGATTTCAAAGAACTATGCATTATAGGTATGTCCTTGTTTCGAACTGGCTATGATCAACACTACAACAACAAGGCGCCCGACGTTTCGTCTACTAGAAAGTGGACAGAGGCCGGCGGCGTACACAATCCGGATTTTGACTTCGCGATAACCTCCAGGGCACTGAGAGAGGCCATCGATGATGAGAGAAATATAGTTCTTGGAAGGGGGCTCAGCGAGGCGTTAGGAGTACCTTTTAAAGGCATTAGCACAGTGGAAATGAGCAGGCATGATGAGAGTTCTAGTTTTTAATGACACATCTATAACTGGGCATTATGGATGCATGGCTGTAATGAGTGCAATCGATTCAGGTCTAAATAAAGCCGGCATTACTCCTGTCGGTTATTGGCCGACGGGGGTTCCTTGGGAGCCATCCAGAGGCTTTATAGAGTCCTTAGAAATTGATGCAATAATAGTTAATGGTGAAGGCACGATCCATTCGCCCCATAAATACACTCGTGCCGCAGATCTTCTTAAATTGGCGAGGTATGCAAAAGAGAAGTTAAGGGTGCCAATTTTCCTTATTAATGCTTCTTTGTTTAATGTTGGTAAAGATAATAGCATGTACCTAAAAGATTTTAGACTGGTTTTTACAAGAGAAACAGAGAGCTTGAAGTTCTGCAGATCTTTAAATCTTAAGAGCATGTGCCTGCCTGATTTGTCTTTGCTAGAGTTTGTTCGGCTGTCAAATGGTATTAATAAAACAAAAAATCATAGAAATATTGTTTTCACTGACAGTGTACTTTCTGATAGGTCGCGCCATATGCATGACATGGCCGAGAAACATGCAGGAAAAAGTGTAAGTTTTTACCAAAATAAAAGTGCTAAAACCTTATTTAGAAATTTTTACCCTAAAGTAAAGTCTCGAACTAGGCAGTTGTTTGGCTATGATCCGTTGATCTTAAGACCCAACTATGCCAATAAAATGAGAGATAGAAAATTAGTGACGCCTGTAAAAGGTGCTTCTTTCTTTATAACTGGTAGATTTCATGGTGTGGTTATGGCGATCGCCACAAAGACCCCATTTATAGCAATAGCCTCTAATACTCCAAAGATTGAAGTAACTTTGCGTGATGTTTTTGATAATACAGAGCGTAGTTTATCGTTGAAGGATATTTCTCATAGAATCGAGAACCTTAAGATGAATGAAGGATCTGAAACATTTTCCAGTCTTGAGAATGATAGTATCGATCGTTACGTAAGTGCCGCAAGGCTGAGAACCCCGAGAATGTTTGAAATCATAGCTGAGGAAATCGCCAAATAAGGGCCGGCGGTATTTGGAGTATGTAATGTGGCTCAGTAAAAAAAGTTTTTCAGATTCGCTTTTCATGTTTATAAAAAAAAGGATTGAGAGAGTAAATTATATTGATGTGACTGCAAAGATTGGACCGAGGAGTTGGGTTTCAGGCTGTACGATAGAAGGTAATGTATCAATAGGAGAATGCTGCAAACTTTATAAAACCCACCTTTCGGGTGAAATAGCCATCCATAGATTTACCTCCTTGTGGGGGCCAGGTGTATTTCTCAATAGTAAAAAATCCTCAATTGAAATCGGCTCATTTTGCTCTATAGCCAGAAATGTAGCTATCTATGAATCGTTTCATAATCTTGATCGAACTACTACATATTTCATCGAAAGAAATATTCTCAAAATTGAAGAGCTAGAAGATGCTGAAATAAGCAAAGGAAAAATCGAGGTTGGGAATGATGTTTGGATTGGGGATAGTGCGATACTTCTTTCTGGTGTTTCCATAGGAGATGGCGCAGTTATCGCTGCAGGTGCAGTTGTTACATCCAGCGTTCCTCCCTATGCAATCGTAGCAGGAAATCCCGCACGCATTATTCGTTACAGATTTTCAGATAAAAAAATTTATGAGCTAATGTCGATTAAATGGTGGGATTGGAGCGAAGAAAAAATTATAAAAGAATCAAGTTTTTTGACTGAAGTGCATAAAAGAGAAAAATGAAAACAATTCTTATCATATCACCGGAGTCTTGGGGCGAGCACTTTGTCAGTAAACACCATTATGCGTTGGAGCTAGCGAGGCGCGGGCATCGCGTTTTATTCTTAGGTCCACCAGAAAGAATCAAAGGTATTATTTTAGAGAAGATAAAAACAAGACAAGGTGATATAGAAATTGTTCGCTCAGGTGTGGTCATGCGTGGCCTGCGGTTTTTATTTCCCGTAATTAAATCCTTTATTGAAAGACGATGGCTGAATGCGTTGGAAAGAGTTGCGGAAGCCAAAATTGATTGTGTTTGGAGTTTCGAAAATTCGAGATTTTACGACCTTTCGTTTGCTGGTCAAAGACTTAAGATATACCACCAAGTAGATCTTAATCAAAACTTTAATCCTTTAACAGCCGCTGAGACAGCAGATATTGTTTTTTGTACTTCTAATGTCATTCGTCAAAAACTATCAGCGGTTAGTGGTAAAATACATAAGATAAATCATGGCGTCAGCGATGATGTATTAAATCAATTTGAGGATGGAGTAGAACAAATAGAAGCCGGGTCAGCTGTTAAGGCTGCTTACGTTGGTAATTTAGATATACCTTATTTGGATATAGCTCTTTTTTCTTCGATTATACATAGTCATCCAGATATAACTTTTCTATTGGTCGGTGGGTACGATAAAAGCAATAACTGTTACAGAGCTCTAAACGCCTATCCTAATGTAATATGGTATGGGCGAGTCTCCCCAGGCAAGGTTGGGAAGATTCTCGCTGGTGTCGATATCACACTCTTAGTTTATCGTGCAGATGAATTTAGAGATCAACTTTCGAACCCCCATAAATTGATGGAGTACCTATCTTCTGGAAAAGTTTGTGTTGCGACTTACACAGATGAATACGCCGATAAAAGAAATTTAATACAGATGGCGGATAGTCAGGCTGAGTTCAAAAGAGTCTTTAACCAAACGGTTTCCAACATCCACGTGGAAAACAGCATCGAAAAGAAAAATGCTAGGAAGAGCTTCGCACGTGAGAATACTTACTCAAAGCAATTCGAAAGAATAAATTTGTTATTGATTGATTCAGGGCTTAGCCCTTTAGAATAGGACTTCCTATGCAAACTAATGTTTTGTTTGTGACATGGGACGGGCCTCAAGTCAATTATCTTGAGAGCCTTTTTGCTCCAATTTTTATGCGTCTTAGGTTGTATGGTTACAAGTTTCATGTGTTGCAGTTCACTTGGGCGGATCCTGAACGATTGAGCCGAGTTCAACGAGCTTGTGAAGAGATGGATATTCCTTATCGTTCAGTGAATATATTACGTTGGCCTTCTGTATCTATTGGAAGCGTGCTCACTGTATTGCGCTCTAAGAAAGTTCTGAGACGGGCAATCAAAGACTGGAAGATTAATATTTTGATGCCAAGAGCTACTCTCCCAGCCTGGGCTATTCAGCGTATTAATAATAGTTTAGGCCTTCCCGTTGTCTTTGATTCAGATGGCCTCCCAATCGATGAAAAAATTGAGTTTGGGGGAATGTCAGTTTCAAGTCTTGCCCATAGGTTCCTTCGTGATATTGAGTTTCGGGCACTTCACGCTGCCGACGCTGTAATGGTCCGTTCTAAGGACGCTGCAATTATTTTGCAGGAGAGAGCTGGTGCAAATTTTGATGCTAGTAAGACTTTCGTTGTTGGAAATGGAAGAGATTCAGCAGCTTTTTCTCCTGACAACGAGGATGTTTATACGCATTTAAAGAAGAGCCTAGGTTTTAATGTCGATGCTCCGACGATTGCGTATGTCGGCTCTTTAGGCGGAAAGTATCGTTTTGACCAAGTCTTGCAGTTTTTTCTCCGGCTGCGTCTCAGGCTGCCAGGCGCGCAGCTGTTGGTGTTGACGCCAAGCCCCGATTTGGCGAGGGAGGCGATAAGCCATTTGCCCCGTAATGAGGCTGATAGCTGCGCTGTAAGGCATGTTGCGGGCTCAGAAGTTCCCAGATATCTTTCATTCGTAGATTTAGGTCTGGTTTTTATTGAGCCTTCCTACTCAATGAGGGCTGTTTCACCTGTGAAGCTAGGTGAATATTTGTTGTGCGGGTTGCCTGTGGTTGCCACAATAAAGAATATAGGTGATTCTGCTTCATATATTGCCCCTGAGTTTGGCTTTGCAATAGACCATGTTGATGAGTCTGCATTGGATTCAGCATCAGAATGGTTTTTTTCTTTGCTTAGTAGTGGGAAATTACCTCTAGCTAAAAAAAACGCTCGTGACGCAGGAATGAAGCATTTTTCAATTGAGGGTGTACTCGATGCATATGTGAATTGTATGGCTGCGGCGTCATCACGGGGTAATAAAAAGTGAAATTGAACGTTCTTCTAGTGTCGATTTCCTGTCCACCTAAAAAGGATTCCGAGTCTCTCCAGGTGGCTAAGTATTTAAAATATCTTGGAAGGGACGCTGGGCTGCATATTGATATCGTCACGTCAAAAAACCCTACGCTGTATATGCCGTATGACTCTAGTTTAGAAGTTTTCCTGCGTGACGTTCGGCAAATTATAAATTTGCCTTTATTGGAGTCAAGATACACAAATGTTATATTGAGAAAAATATTCCCTTCTATTATGAGTATGCCTGATTCGAAGAAAAGTTTTTCTTTTTGGGCTTATTTGGTTTGTCGTAACTTAAAAGAAAGCCCCGACATCATTTACTCTCGCTCTTACCCTTTGTCATCAACAATGATGGCGTATAGGCTTCAGCAGCACTACCGGTGTCCTTGGGTTTTGCATCTTAGTGATCCTTGGACAATTAATCCTTTGAGGCCTTCTGAGCCAGCGAAGGATTGGAACGCGACTATGGAGAGTCGTTGTTTCTCCGCTGCCACGATATTGAGCTTTACATCAGATAAAACATTGCTTAGGTATGCTGAATTGTACCCAAATTTTGCTCATAAAATGGTGGTTTTTCCTAATGTTTTCGATCCTGATGATCTTAAAGATAAGCGCTGGAAAAAGAAGAAGAAAATGAAGTTAGTCTATACGGGCGGACTTGTGGGGACCCGTACCCCGAAAATTATAGTTGACGCATTTAATTTAATTCGTGCTTATAATAAAGATGTTTTATCAAAAATAGAAGTTGTGCTGGCAGGAGAGGTGGATCGAGGCGTAAAAAAGATTCTGGAGGATCAGAATCTCGGCATAAAGCATGTAGGTCTTCTTGCATTTGATCAGGCTATCGAGCTTCAGTCAGACGCCGATATTCTTCTGTTAATTGATACTCCAACAAAAAACTCTGATGACGCGATGTTTTTCCCCTCGAAACTTTTGGATTATATGCTTGCTGGACGAAGAGTTATAGCAGTTACGGACAGGGGTAGTTGCACCGCAGATGTGGTGCGGAATAGTGGTCTGGGTGACGTCGTTGACCATAATGATGCAGAAGGGCTGATGAACATAATCATAAAGTCATTTAAAAGTTGGGAACTGTCTGAAGAAGACCATTTCTCACGAGGGAGCGCTGATGAGTTTTATAGTGCAAAAAATCAAGCATCCAGATTGATTGATTTATTCCATGAGAAGAAACAGCGGCATGATAGGGTAAAATAGACGGTTGGCGATGTAATGAAATCGGGCTTGTTTTCTTGGGCGCTATTTGTATAGAGATTGATGTATTTGTCCAAGCAGATACGACGAGTGCATATTTTGGTGCTTTTTTGGGGCATTACCACCTAGTGGCATCTGCCATTTGGAGGCTATCATGCGTATGTATAACAGATCGGTACCTTCCCCTGAGGAGTGTCACCGTCGGATGACCGGCTCCGTTGTAGATCTTTATTTTATTCCAACATAAACCACAATTCGGGGCCACTGTTGAAGGTATCGTTGGAGATGCAATTTCTGTGATAGAAAGCTCTAAAGTCTATTGTTCAATTGCCGAGCCGCCAAACTCCTATGGAAATGGTCTCGGTTCAGTGCGTATTGTTTTTGTCGTGCAAGAGTGGGGCGCGCATGGTTAATAATAAACGCTACTGTGTAGTGGACGTGTGTGGAACTCTGTTTAGTGCAGATACTACATTGGGGCTTGTTCAGGCCCATATTGCTCGAGCTGGTAGCCCTTTCATGCGAGCTTTGTTATGGGCTTTTTCCACAAGGTATTCCCCGGTATATTTGGCTTTTCTTTTAATGGAAAGGGTTAGGGGAAGGCATTTTTTCAAGCATGTTATTATTTATTTTTTGCGTGGTGCAACTAAGAAGGAATTAGAGTTCACTGCAGAGTGTTATCTTGACCATTTAATGACTTATAAAACGCAGGCCGCGGTCTGGTCCCGGTTGCGAGTCTGTGACGGAGAGACGCTCGTTTTGGCCTCAGCTAGTATCAGTCCTTTTGTCGCTGCTCTGGCTGCGCGACTAAAGTGTCAATATGTAGCGAGTGAGCTGGAGTGTAGTTCCGGTAAGTATACCGGGCGTTTGTTAGTAGATATCACCGGAGAAAAAATTGAACGCTTGGCTTCTATTATTGAGGGGGGGGCGTTCGGGAATATTTCGACGGTAATATCTGACAATCTTACTGATAAGCCTTTGTTATGCTGTGCGGATAAACCAGTGGTGGTGCTCAATAGAAGCAAAGACCGAATGCGTTGGCAAGGTCTGGATGCTGAATATCTGGAGACTTGGCTATGAGTTTTTATTTGCTGCCTTTTAGCTATTTCTATCAAACTCGTTTAAAAGAGGGGTCAATAGCTTTTCATGTTATTTTTGAATGGATCGCTGCATTGTGGCTTGTTGTATGGATTGGTGATGGTGTAACAGTTTCACAAAATATTTTTGCATTGTTTCTCAACTACATCGCTTTCATTAGTATCTATGAGATTGGCTACATGGCCAATGATATTTATGCGGCTAAATATGAGAAATATGGAAGGCATCGTGGTCCTCAAGGAGCACGCAATCTAAATTTATGGGTTTGCCTTTGGGTTGTCATCAGGCTAGCTACATTTTTAGCCTGTACCATAGTGATGAATAAGTTTTTCGATGCTTCTTGGTGGTTGTTTTTTTTCGCTCTGATTTTGGTTTTTTCATTGCATAACCTCCTTAACGACCGAGAAATGAAAGCTGCTACTTTTTCATGGCTTGCATGGTTTAGGTTTATGGCGCCTGTGATTTTCGTGATTAGCAAAGATCAGCTTATGAGCGTTGGTCTTGCAGTCGCGTTTGGCTATGTTGCCTACCGAAAACTAGGGTATATGGATAGTAAAGGTTTGCTCTTAATGCCAGGCAGGAAGCGAACTAGATTCCGTTTATTTTTCTTTCTTAGTCCTATGGCTGGCGCTGTCGCACTATGGCCTTATGGGCAAGCTCAAGGCTATCTCTTGCTGGTTGTTTATTGGGCTGCAGTCTCCAGTGTAGGTGCGGCATTGACGTATAAATTTTCGCGGCCATCACAATAGTAAAATGATTTTAGTTTCTCTCTTGAATGTCAAGGTGCTTTAAAGTTACCCAAAACTTCAGCGCAATTCATCCTCCTCTCTGTTGGGGTTTGCTTCATGTGTGGCGTAGCTGGTTACTTTTATTCAGATTATCAAAGCGGCCAGAAATCAGTATCCGAGATTGTTCATGTGATGTCGGATATGATCGCTTCCCGTGGCCCGGATAGCCGAGGAGTGTGGCAGGACTGTCGCGTCGGGCTGTCGCTAGGCCATCGCCGGTTATCTATTCTTGATATTTCGGAAGCCGGTCATCAGCCCATGATCTCGCCTTGTGGGCGCTATGCGCTGGTATTTAATGGCGAGATTTACAATCATCGTCAACTTAGGGCGCAGGTTGAGGGGCGCGCGGGTGCTCCTGTCTACTGGCGAGGGCATTCTGATACCGAAACCCTTCTCCTGTCTTTTGCCGTACAGGGCATTGAAGCTACCCTGCAGGCGGCTAGTGGGATGTTTGCGCTGGCATTATGGGATAGGCAACAGCAATCTCTTGCCCTGGCGAGGGATCGTTTCGGTGAGAAGCCGTTATATTATGGGTGGCTGAACGGTAATTTTGCTTTCGCCTCTGAGCTAAAGGCCCTACGAGCTGTCCCTGGTTGGGAGCCTGTGTTGGATGAATCAGTAGTGGAGCGCTATCTCCGTTATGGGTGTGTAGGGGGGCGTAACAGTATCTACCGCGATGTCTTCAAGCTTCCACCCGGTTCCTTATTGACTCTCTCCCGCTCCCAGCTCGCATCCGGCATTCGTCCCTTTCCGGTTCAATGGTGGTCTACGAAGAAGGAGGCCGCCGACAATCTGTCGCATGAGGGGCGCCGCTCTTTGTCGTCTCACGATATGGAGATGGTTCTACAGGGCGCTGTGGGCAGAATGATGGAGGCGGACGTGCCGCTGGGGGCCTTTCTGTCCGGGGGTATCGATAGCTCTCTTATAGTGGCGCTGATGCAGGCGCAGGTGTCGCGGCCGGTTAGAACCTTTACCGTAGGGTTTGACGACCCCCGTTATGATGAATCCGAGCATGCCGCAGCGGTGGCGGCCCATCTAGGCACTGAGCACACTACTTTGCGGGCCACAGCGCAAATGGCATTGGACATCGTGCCGAGCCTGCCGCAGCTGTATGATGAGCCCTTTGCCGACTCCTCTCAATTACCCACTTGCTTGGTGGCGTCGTTGACTCGTGAGTATGTGACGGTGGTACTGAGTGGGGATGGTGGAGATGAGCTGTTCGGTGGCTACAATCGCCATGTCTGGGGGCCGCGCGTGTGGGCTCGTATCTCCCGGTTGCCGCACCCGGTCAGGGCTGTATTGGCTGCATTGCTGCGGGCCGTACCATCCGCAGGCTATGACGGGGTGATGGGGTTGGTGAGTCAGGTGCTGCCTTCTCGCTTCCAGGTGCGTACTTTCGGCGAGAAGCTGTACAAGCTGGCGGAATTGTTTGGCTGTGATTCGCCCGAGGCATTCTATGCCGATCTCTCTTCCATGAATTGTAATCCTGGCTTGTTTCTCGATAAGGATTCCACCGGTAAGGTTCCTTCTGCCACCGCCTTCTCTGCGATGGAAGGCTTCAGTCAGGCGGAGTGGATGATGCTCATGGATACGCTGACTTATATGGTGGACGATGTGCTGGTGAAGGTTGACCGGGCGAGTATGGCGTCCAGCCTCGAGGTGAGGGCGCCGTTTCTGGATCCGATCGTGTTCAGGGCAGCTTGGTCTTTGCCGTTATCGCAGCGAGTGGATCAAGGGCAAGGCAAGCGCGTGCTGCGCGACATTCTCTACCGGCACGTTCCTCGTGGGTTGATAGAACGGCCCAAGATGGGGTTTGCCGTTCCTCTGGACGTTTGGCTCCGAGGGCCGTTGCGGGACTGGGCGGAGTCTCTGTTATCACCAGCTTCTTTATCATCGTTGCCAATGCTGAATGCTCGGGCTATTCGCCATTGCTGGCAGCAGCATTTAAAGGGCAAGGGCCATTATGCGCAGCAGTTATGGGTAGTGCTCCAGTTGCTGGCGTGGCAACAGTATTGGAAGCCGGAGGTAAGATCATGTTGATGTTTGGTCCGGAGTAATTCTGATGCTGCCATATTGGTTTTTTTTCCTGATCCCTGCGAGTGTAGTACTCGTCAATCAGCCCGCTAATAGCCGGACCCGGTTGGTGGGTTGGGGAGCTGTCTGGCTTTTCTTTACCTTGGCAATTGGCTTGCGGCACCAGGTTGGCGGAGATTGGTGGGCCTATTTAAGGATGTTCGAAAATCAAGTAGAGCGGTCCTTTGCCGATGTTATATCAGGTAACGATCCTGGCTACTTATTGCTCTGCTGGTTAGCGCAGAGGTATGGAGGAACAATTTATTTTGTTAATACCGTCTGTGGCATGATTTTAATGACAGGGGTGGTTCGTTTTTCACGCACTTTACCTTTGCCGTGGTTGGCATTGTTGGTTTCTGTCCCTTATCTGATTATTGTCGTGGGTATGGGATATACTCGACAAGCTGCGGCGTTGGGTTTTTTGATGTTGGGATTGGTCTCGTTGGCTAATCGTAGCATGCGCCAGTTTGTTTTTTGGACATTATTGGGCGCGACCTTCCACAAATCGGCGGTACTAATGTTGCCTGTCGCGGCACTAGCGTCTACTACGCAACGTTTCTGGAGCCTGTTCTGGGGTGGGGTGGTTTCCCTGGCGGCAGCATACTTGTTCGTGTTTGATTCTGTAGAGCATCTGTGGGCCAGCTATGTTGAAGCCGACTATCAGTCGCAAGGAGGCCTGATTCGTGTGTTGATGAATGCAGTTCCTGCAGTCCTTTTCCTTGTTTTTTCGCGCAGCATGAGTATTTCTGATGCAGAGAGAAAGCTTTGGTCGTGGATGGCGTTGTTGTCACTGGCATGTATCCCCTTGGTGATTATTTCTTCCACTGCGACTGACAGAGTGGCACTGTATCTAATTCCAATCCAACTGTTTGTCTTTTCGCACCTTCCAAGTATTGCTAAGGACCCACGGATACGTGGGGTGATAGTGCTAGCAGTGATGGCCTATTACGGTGTGGTGCAGTTTGTCTGGTTGGTTTTTGGCGCCCACTCTTATGCTTGGGATCCATACCGTTTTTTGATTTTTAATTAAAAATTGGCTTCGATGATGCAGGCTGTTTTTCTGACTTCCAACACATCTTGGTATCTCTACAATTTCCGAAAAAGCACAATCCGTGCGTTACGGGATCAGGGTTATCGTGTTGTTTGCATGTCGCCGCAAGACGATTTTAGTTTCCAATTGGTTAATGATTTAGGTGTTGAGTACATTGCCTTGCCGATGGAGGGGAAAAGTACCGGGCTGATGCAGGAGCTTCGAAGTATGCTGTTTATTTGGCAGACTTTCCGTCGCTACAAGCCTGTTTTCGTTTTCAATTTCACGATAAAGCTAAACCTTTATGGTGGTCTTTTATGTAAATTATTGCGAATCCCTTTTGCTAATAATATCTCAGGGCTGGGTACCGCTTTTATCCATGATTCATGGCTTTTCCGTCGGGTTCGGCAGGTGTATGGCTGGATAAACAGTAGAGCGAACCATCTTTTCTTCCAGAATGAGGAAGACTTGGTGGTGTTTCGGGAGGCCGGTTTGCTTGGTAATACGCCTGTGACATTGTTGCCCGGTTCAGGTGTGGATCTTTATGGTTTTGCCTATCAGTCGCTACCGGAAGATGGGGTACTGACCTTTGTCATGATTGGCCGCTTGATCGGTGACAAAGGGGTGCGTGAGTATGCTGGCGCTTGCCGTATCCTCAAGAACAATGGCGTTCCTGCCCGTTGTTTGCTGGTGGGGCCATTGGGAATTAGTAATCACAGTGCTGTCAGTAAGGAGGAAGTGGATAACTGGCACGCTGAGGGAATTCTGGAATATCGCGGTGCCACCAATGATGTGCGTCCGGTGATTTCTGAATCCCATGTGTTGGTCTTGCCGTCATACCGTGAAGGCATGCCCCGGACTGTGCTGGAGGCGGCGGCTATGGGGCGCCCTGCTATTGTGACGGATGTGCCGGGTTGCCGACAGGCGGTTGAGTCCGGAAAAACAGGTTGGTTTTGTGAAGTGCGTAATGAGGCGTCGCTAGCTGAGCAGATGCGAAAGATAACCATGATGAGCAGAAAGGAGGTGTCGTATGTCGGTTATGCCGCACGGCAAAGAATGGAGGCACATTTTAGTGAACGTGTTGTAGTTAAAGCCTATATGGATTGCCTCTCGGGTTTTTGTTATAGAAATAAATCTGCCGATTAGTGCGGAAATTTTCTCCTAATCAAATTCGTATAAAAGCTCTGTGATATCACTTTTGTAAGCGTCGGCAGCAATGCTGATCATTTTTTTTGTGTAATAATCACGAAAATTCTCCCCGCTTCCTCTACGCTCATGTGGTAGTGTCCGTGTCATACCAAGATGATTGCAAATGATTTCAAAATCATTATCCAGGTTCTCGAATCGACCTACGAAATCAATCAGATTTTTTCCAGATGTAGGATCGTACAGCCAGTCTCGCTGATCTCTAAAATGGTCATATTTTTTTATGGTTTTTAAAAATTTGGGGTTCTCGAGTTTATGTATGAACTTTTCAAAAGTGGTTAGCTCCGATAAAAATTCATTTGCCCACCTGTGGTCTCTATGGGCGTTCATTCCGACACAACGATAAAAGTAGTGATATCCTGAGTAGAGTCTGTCCCAAGGGTTCCTTACAAAAGTAAATTTGTAGAAGTCATTTATAATATCGGGAGAGTATGCTGCGTGGCGGCGTATTGGTCTGTGGCCCACAGCTTCACCGAAAAGAGCATTGGATACACTGCTCCCGGCGGCTTTTGGTATATGAATAAATATGCATTTTCTTGCCTTGAATGCTGGTATCATGGGATTACCGTTGGGCCATAATGCGCGGTAAAGTACGCTTGGTATTTGCTTTTCGAATTGAAAATTTTTTATAGATATTTCTACCTTGTCCTTTACTGTCAGCATGAGTCCACCAAGGCTGAAATTGAAGAGTAATCGACAGGATTGAGCGGCAGCGAAACCTTAAGTTGCGTCCTTCCCCCCTCCTCTTTTTTCTCTTACCAATGTTGGTTTGGCCTATTTTCTCGAATTTCATAGATTAGGCAACAGTAGTATGCTTTGGCGGTTTGTCGGCGCTTGGGGACTGTTCTGGCGGGCGAGCCGCACGCGGGCGCGCTCTTTTTTCGCCGCTGCCGTAATGGGCTTGGTTGCTTCCCTGTTGTCCGGGACTTGGGCAGCTGGATTACGTTGCTATTGGTCATGGCGTGCGTGCTGGCCTGGCGAGGCCGCTGGGTACGGGGGCTTTGGCGTGCGCTTCCATTGGCGCTCAGGGGTTTGGCGTGGTTGTTTTGCCTGGTGGCGTGGCGGTCGCCTGGACGCTTATGGAGCCTCATATGGCGGACTCCCTGGCGGGTCCGTATGGTTTCGTGACGGACGGCGATACTAGCACTTCCGCTAGCCTGCGGCTTGATATGTGCGACTCCGCCTAGCCCTTAACGAAGAAGATCTGAGGACCTTCCAGGCCACCGGCCTGCTGGAAGACACGCCTACGACGTTGTTGCCCGGGTCCGGGATGGATACGGTGCGGTTCCCGTTCAGTGCGTTGCCGTCCGAGGGGCCGTTCACCTTTGTGATGGTGGCGCGGCTGATCGGTGATAAGGGCGTGCGGGAGTACGTGGCCGCCGCCGCTCAGGTGGCCCGACGGCATCCGGACGTGCGGTTTCTGCTGATCGGCCCCCAGGGGGTGAGCAACAGCAGTGCCATCCCGCCGGACAAGGTGGCGCGCTGGCGGGAGCAGGGCGCGGTGGAGTACCTGGGCGAGCAGGACGATGTGCGGCCCTTTATCGCCGAGAGCCATGTGCTGGTGCTGCCGTCCTACCGGGAGGGGATGCCGCGCACGGTGCTGGAGGCCGCGTCCATGGGCCGGCCCGCCATCGTCACCGACGTGCCCGGCTGCCGCCAGGCGGTGGTGAACGGCGAAACCGGCTGGTTGTGTGAAGTGAAGAGCGCCGAGTCCCTGGCCGCCTGCATGCAGGACTGCCTGGCGCTGCCCCCCGAGACCCTGGCGGCGGCGGGGCAGGCCGCCCGCCGCCGCATCGAGGCGGAGTTCGACGAGCGCCTGGTGGTGCGGGCGGCGTTGGACTGTTTGCCGAAAAACAACACTTAATCTGGGGAAGACATGTCGATAGCTTACAGACCCGAAATTGATGGTCTTCGTTGCGTTGCCGTGATGATTGTAATTTTCAATCATCTCGGCGTGCCTGGTTTTGGGGGCGGCTACGTCGGGGTGGATGTCTTCTTTGTCATATCTGGATACTTGATCACCGAAATCATCAAGTCCGAAAAGCAAATTGGCGCCTTCAGTATTTCAAGTTTCTACAGGCGGCGTATTATCAGATTGGCACCGGCTTATTTCACGGTGCTTTTCTTCACCGGGCTGCTTTCAGCCATTATTATGCTGCCGGCAGAGCTGGAGCAGTTCTCTGAAAGCGCTCTTTTCTCTACTTTCTTTGCCGCAAATTTTTATATGTGGCACGCCGTTGGCGGCTACTTCGGTACTGGCGCGGACACTACTCCTCTGCTGCACCTTTGGTCTCTGGCTGTCGAGGAGCAATTCTATCTGGTCTGGCCTGCATCACTGCTGGTCCTTATGCATTTTTTAGGCGCAAAGGGTAGGCTCCTAGGCGTCATCTTGGTTCTTCTGCTGCTGGCTCTTGCCGTATCGGAGTACGGGGCGATTCACTACCGTGCTGCCGCGTACTACCTGATGCCTGCGCGTGCCTTTGAGCTATTGATCGGCGCGGCTTTAGCGTTTTCGGCAGAGAGCATATATAGGTGGTTCCCTCGGCCTATCCAAGTATTAGGCGGTTGTTTAGGGCTCTGCTTGGTCGTCTATGCTTGCTTATCCTTCTCTGGGGCGACTTGGTTCCCTGGGCTTCACGCTTTGGTGCCCTGCCTGGGCACGGCATTGATCATAATATTTGTTCGTCAGGACGACCCGCTGTTGGGAAGAGTCTTGGCCAGTCGCGTTTTCGTCGGTGTGGGGAAGATATCTTACCCCGCCTACCTTTGGCATTGGCCGCTCATCGCTTTTTTAAACCTGTGTCTTATAGAAATTAATTTGTTTGTGGGCGCGGCAGTAGTTGTCGCTACTATGCTGCTTTCCGCTGCGACATATGTTGGAATAGAAAAGCCGGCGCGTCGATTTCGAAATTCTGGAATTGGAAAAGTTGCGGTCACTGGGTTTGTGATGCCAGCCATGCTTTCAGTTCTGTTTTGCTTGTCCGTTTTCTTCTTTAACGGCTTTCCCTCAAGATTTGACGAGGCGCTGAACCAGAAGGCCGCAGCGGTCCTGGCTCATGCCGACCTTGAGAGGGGGCGATGCAATGAAGGGCCTGTAGCGGCTCCATTGGGGCCAGACCAATGTATTTTGGGAAAGAAGAAGCAGGGAGTTGACATCTTGCTTGTTGGTGACTCCCATGCGAACCATTTTTCAGGAATGATCGATGTCCTGGCTTCTAAGGCCGGGTTGAGAGCTTATGATATAACTCAAAGCAATACGGCATTCATGGTGGGCGTTGATCGCTATTATGAAAGGGACGGTGAAATCGTAAAGCACGGTAATTTCAGGACTCGAAATGAAGTGCTGAGAAACGACATAATCCCTAAAGGCTATGACTACGTCGTTATGGCGGGGTCTTATGTCGGCTACTATAAAGGTCTTTTAAGCGATGGTGGCAACGCACCGAGCCACGCCGAGACTCCTGCCGTTATGAAAGCAGCAATGCTCGCGACCGTGCAAGCGGTTATCGAATCGGGCGCTGTTCCCATTATCGTCAAAGGCGCTCCGACTTTCGACCGGAATGTGTCTAGGTGCACTTTAAATAATCTCCGCTTTGGAAAAAACGAAGAATGCAATCTGCCTAGAAAAGAGTACGAAGAGAAGTTCGCTGGTTGGTCTGCTTTGCTGGACTCATTGACCGAAGAATTCGATAGCTTGGTCGTGATCGATCCGGCTAAAGTCATGTGCGATCAGAGTTGGTGCTATTCAGAGTTGGATGGTTTGCCGCTCTACAAAGATAGCAATCACCTGAATTATAAAGGCTCAATGCTTATCGGGGAGATTTATGCCAGCGAGGTGGGGAATCCGTTCAGGCATGACTAGGGTTTCACTAGATGGATACGGCGCGGTTCCCGTTCAGTGCCTTGCCGTCGGAGGGGCCGTTCACCTTTGTGATGGTGGCGCGGCTGATCGGTGATAAGGGCGTGCGGGAGTACGTGGCCGCCGCCGCGCAGGTGGCTCGGCGGCATCCGGACGTGCGTTTTCTGCTGATCGGGCCCCAGGGGGTGAGTAACAGCAGTGCCATCCTGCCGGAGGAGATGGAACGCTGGCGGGAGGAGGGCGTGGTCGAGTATCTGGGCGAGCAGGACGATGTGCGGCCCTTTATCGCCGAGAGCCATGTGCTGGTACTGCCGTCCTACCGGGAGGGCATGCCGCGCACGGTGCTGGAGGCCGCGTCCATGGGCCGGCCCGCCATCGTCACCGACGTGCCCGGCTGCCGCCAGGCGGTGGTGAACGGCGAAACCGGCTGGCTGTGCGAGGTGAAGAGCGCCGAGTCCCTGGCTGCCTGTATGGAAGACTGCCTGGCGTTGCCCCGCGACACCCTGGCGGCGGCGGGGCAGACCGCCCGCCGGCGCATCGAGGCGGAGTTCGACGAGCGCCTGGTGGTGCGGGCGGCGTTGGATTGCCTGACGGCCGGTAAGCCAACATAAATCTGGATTGGCAGGTGCCGCTCTGCCGGTTGTCGGATCTTCATTGACAGCCTTCAGAGCTATCGCGATCATTCGCTAATCCATTGTTTTATTGCCCGAGCACAGGCCATGCGCGTTGGTGGGGACAGATACAGTAGCAAGCGACGAATCTGCTCGCCGGAGGAGCTGGTGGATATCAATATTGCGTCGCTGAAAGAATCTGCTGTTTATTGTGGTAATCCTGCCCACAAGAAAAACCCGGGCGATTTCGGATTAACTCCGCCATCCGCGCCGCACCCTGCTAAATCCTTATGCGATGTGGCGAAAATTTTCAGAAAAGAAGTGGCCGGTAAACTATTACGAGAAGGGATCGGTCGGGGGTTGATAAGCAGACAGTTCCGAGGCGACTGGCCGCAAAAGGTATGGGCCGTTACCGAGAATGGTGATGTATTGGAGGCACAATTGGAGAATCGGATGACGGGGGCATATCATGGGTACCCTCTGCCTCCGACGGACCCGTTCGCGGAGCTGGTGCTGAGAGAGTGGGAGGCACGGCAGCCATGAGCGAGAGGCATCTGGACTTTGCTTTTCAATGGGAGGCGGTCGGCAACGATGTGCCTGAGTTGTACCACACCATGGCACGGCTGTCGCTCTCCGTTAATAATTACTCCCTGACGCGCAACGAAGATTGTTGGTCGCGGACTGTCAAGGACGATGTTCTGGTAGCATTGTATCCCCTGGCGTCCTGGTTAGCCTCTTCCTGGTGGCGTTTGTTGTATGAACCGCACCCTGGAAAGGGCGTGCGGCCCTCGATGTCCTGGCGCATGGCCCATGAGCTGGCGTCTGCTAACCAAGGCTTCATTTGGCCTACGGTTATGTTCGCGACGGATGGCGAGGGTATTCAGCTTTGGTCCCGGCCATCGGATGAAAGTGTGGAGCAGTCAGTCCGATACTTGAATGGTTCCCGTTTCCCGTTTTTTGTGCCGGTGGATGATTTTCGTAAGGGCGTTTCTGCTCTTATCGATGCGGTGCTCAACAGGCTGCAGGCATGTGGTTGCGAAGATACGGAACTCAGGGGTCTTTGGACACTGATTTGCGAAGAAACCGCGGATACAGCGATTGCTCGGCTGCGTGCCTTTGAAGCGATGATGGGGTACGACCCAGAGGAATGTCCTGAATCACTTCTGAAGACCATGTCGCAACTTGCCACCACAGTTGGCGAGGACTCCTTGCCGGAGTTAATGTCCGCCTTGGCGCAGGGTAACGAGTTCGGAGTGCAGCATGAGAAGCAGATTGAATGCTTTTTCGAATTGCACGGCATACAGGCGCGCCCGAATATTCCGGATACTTCCATACGCGGGGACGCCGGGGATACCCAGGCGCCGTGGAGGGTGGCGGTTGAGGACGCAAAAATTGTGCGTGATTACTTAGGGTGTGGCCTCGAGCCGATTCCCAATAGCACACTTTTTGACGCGCTGAGCATTAGCAGCGCCGCTATTAAAGGTTATACCTTGGAAAATCGGTCGAGGGTGTCGGTGGCGATCCCGGAGAATCAGCAGGGTATTCGTTTCATGCCGCGTAAGAAGCATCCCGTGGCTCGGCGATTTGAGTATGCCCGTCTTCTTGGCGACTGTATGTTTCGAAGAGATGATGAGGGGTGGCTCGTTTCTTCGGACCTGGGTACATTCCGGCAAAAATATCAGCGCGCGTTCGCGGCGGAATTGCTGTGTCCGATTGAGGGTGTGAAAGCGGTCATGCAGGGAGATTATTCGGATTCAGCGATTGATGAGGTGGCTGAGTATTTCGATGTCAGTACCACCACGGTGACAAACTTGCTGGCAAACAATCATCTTATTGAGACGGAGGATCTGGTCGATGGCAACGACGCGTGGCCTTACCGCCCTTTGGCGGCGCGCGCCTGAACCCCGGGTCTCCGTTCCTCCCTCTTTGTTACCCCAGAATCTTTATCCCTCCTTGGCGTCAAGTTATCAATCTGCGGACCTTTCAGGCCACCGGCCTGCTGAGGGACACGCCCACGGTGCTGTTGCCCGGGGCCGGGATGGATACGGTTCGGTTCCCGTTCAGTGTGTTGCCGTCCGAGGGGCCGTTCACCTTTGTGATGGTGGCGCGGCTGATCGGTGATAAGGGCGTGCGGGAGTACGTGGCCGCCGCCGCGCAGGTGGCTCGGCGGCATCCGGACGTGCGTTTTCTGCTGATCGGGCCCCAGGGGGTGAGTAACAGCAGTGCCATCCTGCCGGAGGAGATGGAACGCTGGCGGGAGGAGGGCGTGGTCGAGTATCTGGGCGAGCAGGACGATGTGCGGCCCTTTATCGCCGAGAGCCATGTGCTGGTACTGCCGTCCTACCGGGAGGGCATGCCGCGCACGGTGCTGGAGGCCGCGTCCATGGGCCGGCCCGCCATCGTCACCGACGTGCCTGGCTGTCGCCAGGCGGTGGTGAACGGCGAAACCGGCTGGTTGTGCGAGGTGAAGAGCGCCGAGTCCCTGGCCGCCTGTATGCAGGACTGCCTGGCGCTGCCCCCCGAGACCCTGGCGGCGGCGGGGCAGGCTGCCCGCCGCCGCATCGAGGCGGAGTTCGACGAGCGGCTGGTGGTGCGGGCGGCGCTGGATTGCCTCGAGGGCGCCCGCCCGTAACCCCCCAAGCCTGCGTCCGCTTAGGCTTACATCCTTTTCCGTTTTGGCTGACAGATGCTGGCCCGCTTGCTGTTTATACTGGTCATAAGATCAGTTCGAGAGGCGGCGTAGTGGCGAGAGGGCGCCCCGCCACCGCTGCTGTCCATCTGGTGCTCTGGTGTTCGTGGAGTTGTCATGTTTTTGCCCTAAAAAACTTGCTCTCGCTGCGCGATGGCCATAAAATGACCAGCCGGAGGTGAGCTATGAGCAGTATCCAGGCCCAGGTCCTTAGCCAGATTTCTCGAGCGCCCGAAGGCCGTGTATTCGGTTATGACGCTTTGCCCGTCTATCGGCAATCGCCGGGCGCCGTGGTGAAGGCGATTAGCCGTATGGTTCAGGCGGGCGAGCTAAAGCGATTGAGAAAGGGGCAATTTTATAAGCCTCGCCGAGGCCTGCTTGGCGAAGTGCCGCTGAAGGACTCGGAAAAGTTGCGAGCGTTTCTGTACCGTGGCGGGAGCCAGGTGGGGTATGTCACCGGCGCAAGTTTGTATAACCGTCTGGGGCTGACGACGCAGGTGCCAAGAGTGGTCACTCTCGCCCGTGGCGGTTCTGCTACAAGCGTGGAATTGAAGACTCTCTCGCTGCGCCTGGTCGCTGCCCGGGCGCCCGTCAACAAGCAAGATGTGCCGGCATTGGAATTGCTTGACGCATTGAAGGATATCCGCCGTATTCCAGATGCGACGCCGCAAGCGACACTCCAGAGGTTGGTGCTCCGCATTGAGAACCTCGAGGGTGACCTTTTGTCTCGTACGGTGGAGCTCGCCATTCAGTTCTATCCGCCCATGGTTCGAGCATTACTGGGCCTGGTACTGGAAACCCTTGATCAAGGCGACTTCCAGGGGTTGGAAAACTCGCTGAACCCGTTAAGCCGCTACAAAGTTCCGCTAGACCCCCGGGTCTGGCCTTTACGCGAAAAATGGAGAATTGGGTGAAATTGCACGAAGACAAGGACGTTTTCGAAGAGATGGTTTTGACCGCTGCCGATTCGATGGGGCTGCCTCAGGCCTACGTGGAAAAGGATTATTGGGTAACCTGGGTTCTTGCCAACCTGGCGGCCTCCTCGCATTGCGATGACTTTGTATTCAAAGGCGGCACGTCGCTTTCCAAGGTTCACGGTCTTATTCATCGATTTTCAGAGGACGTGGACCTGGCCGTTTGCAATACAGAATGGGGTGGCTCAAAAAGAAGAAAACGCTTAAAGGCGGTGGGCAAGGACATCACCGCGGGCCTGACCTATCTTCCTGATCATCCTGGCGAATCCAAGCAAGGAAATTTCCGCAAAACCTATTATCAATACCCGAGACAAGATGAAGACGCGGATCTGGGCCATGCCTCTGACGTACTGCTTTTGGAGGTCAACGCCATGGCTGCTCCAGAACCCCATTCCGTAGAAGAGATCCAGTCGCTGGTGGCCGAGTACTTAATCGGGTCCGGCAATGCGGAGTTGGTGGAACGTTATGAGCTTCAGCCTTTCCGGCTGAAGGTTCTGGATGTCCAACGCACGGCTGCGGAAAAAGTCATTGCGTTGGTGAGGGCAAGTCGGGAAGGCGGTGATGAGAGCTACCTGAAACTAAGGATCCGCCACGTTTACGACCTGTGCATGATTTTTCGTAACGAAGAGCATGTTCAGTGGCTGGATAACCAGAGTTTTGAGCGGATGTTGGTTGCCGTTTGTGACGCGGACAGGCGAGTTTTCGCCGGCGCCAGTGCCTGGCTCGACGAGCCTCTTCACGAGGCCCCACTTTTCGCCGAGCCACGCGCCACCTGGGCTCTGGTTGCCGCTGAGTTCGAAGGCCCTTTTTCCAAAATGGTATACGGAGGTGACCTTCCCGACTCGGATGAAATTGTTCAATTGCTGGAACGGCTAGGTGACGTTTTGGAGCGCCTTGCCAGTCCGTAACCCCCAAGCCTGCGTCCGCTTAGGCTTACATCCTTTTCCGTTTTGGCTGACAGATGCTGGTCCGCTTGCCGCTTATACTGGTTATAGGATCAGTGTTCCGGCTACAGGCTGCTGTTCGCGCACAACGAGATGGTGCGGGGGCTGGGACCTGATTCTCTAAGCCTCGATCTCATTGGATTTGTTGTCACTTGACAACAAAAATAAGAAACAATAGGTTTTGGGGGGAGATCGATATGGCGCGTGGAAAGCATCCCAAGGCGGCCATCGAAATGGCGCTTCAATAAATGGGTGGAAAAGTGTAAGTACACCGGAGGTGGGGAATGAGTACGTTTGAATTCCAGCTTCATTTTCAGCTTCCTGACGGCGAGGCCGACCCCGAACTCTGGCTGGACGCTCTGTTCGAGGCAGGCTGTGACGATGCCTTGGTCGGCCTCGCCTCCCACGGCTATCTGTCCCTCGACTTCAACCGAGAAGTGCCGACCGCCTGGGAAGCGTTGCAAACCGCCGTGCGAGACGTAAAAACGGCTATCCCAGAAGCGCGATTGGTCTCTGCAGGGCCGGATTTGCTTAATTTATCTGAGCTCGCCGAGCTGATGACGGACAGGCTGGCAAAAGTCACCCGGCAGGCGATGCGTAAGTATGCGAAAGGTGAAGTGAAAAGAACCGCCACGCGATTCCCATCGCCTCGGGTATCCGGAGGTACCCCCCTTTGGCACGCGGATGAAGTTCTCGCATGGATGATGGAAAACCGGAAAATTCAGGCGACACCAGAGCCCGCGCAATCGCTTATCACGCTGGCTTCCGCGATACGAATGCTGAACAGCACCAAGGAATACCACCAGAGCCGTGCCGCTGCCCCCGAATTAATGCAAAAGGCGGAACAGCTCCTGGTTAGCTGATCATCACCGCCGGCGCTTGCCATGTGCTGGTGCTGCCGTCCTACCGGGAGGGGATGCCGCGCACGGGGCTGGATTTTTTGGTTGAAAAATAGATCTGGCATCCGTCCAGATATTCATACTGGAGCTTAATCCACGCACTCCGCCACGTGTATATACATGGTGCGTAGCTCAGCTTGTGCCTCATCCGCGGTTTGGATCAGGGAGAACCCGTTGCGCTCATACAACTGAATAAGCTGGGGTGAATCTTCACATTCCAGAATAATAATACGGCCGCCGATCAGATTCCGTGCTTCCGAAATAACCGCGTAGATTTCTTCCAGAATTATCTCGAGAGTGATCGGGTTTTGAGCGATGGATGTGTTCTTTCCCAATTGACCAATCAAAAAAGCACGGATGCGTTCCGCATTTTTTGAGATGCCGTCAAGGCGCCTTACCTTGGATTTGCTGATCTGGAGGTCTTCCAGGACGAGTTCTTTAAACGAAATGGAAAAGTACCCAAGAATATGGCCGGTCTCGTCATCAAGGATCAGATAAGTTCGTGCGTTATCCGTTTTTTCGAAGCGGATGGCTTTGGAGGGGTGGGTGAGGAAGTTTTCTACATCTCTGTTTCGATTGCACGAGAACGCAGTAAGGAGCCTGGCGGTATCGTCATCACCAAGCTCCTTTAAGAGGTCTCCGAGTTGGACAATTGTCGTTTTAATAGCTGAATCCCCCGTGCGTTCTCGGCTCTGTAGTCGCGTCTCCTGACCTTGACAAGGCGGGGGGTCGCCAAGTCCTGGTGAATCCGGTCAATGGATTCCTTATCTTTGACCACAAAGCGTTTTTCAAAGGATGCGGTGGCCATGCGGCAGCTCCTCTTAATGGGTGGTCGAGCGCCCTATTATAGCAGGTTTCACACGCCTGCAACAGGTCAAATTATGATCACTGACAGCAGTGCCGGCCCGCGGCCGCATCAAGGCGGAGTTCGACGAGCGGCTGGTGGTGCGGGCGGCGCTGGATTGCCTGTAAGATGTTTGGCCTTAGTGGCCGGGCGGGCCTTGGAAAGCGTCTCGTTCACCGCTCCTCCTACTTGGGCTTGCGGCTTTGATGTGAGACTGGGCCCGGACCGGGCCCGCTGGTACCCTAGGCGGTTGTTATTCGGGGCGGACAGTTTCATGGATTATCAGGTACACGACAGCGCCATCGTCGATGAGGGCGCGCAAATCGGCAGTGGCTCGCGCATCTGGCACTTCGTGCATGTGTGCGGCGGTGCCCGGGTGGGCCGCAATGTGTCCATGGGTCAGAACGTGTTCGTTGGCAATAAAGTGACCATCGGCGACGATTGCAAGATCCAGAACAACGTGTCCATCTACGACAACGTGCACCTGGAAGACGGCGTCTTCTGCGGCCCCAGCATGGTGTTCACCAACGTCTACAACCCGCGCTCCTTTATCCAGCGCAAGGATGAATACCGCGACACCCTGATTCGCACCGGCGCCACCCTGGGCGCCAACTGCACCATCGTGTGCGGGGTCACCGTGGGCGCTCACGCCTTTGTCGGCGCCGGCGCCGTGGTCAACAAGGATGTGCCGGCCTACGCCCTGGTGGTGGGCGTGCCCGGCCGGCAGATCGGCTGGATGAGCGAGTTCGGCGCGCAGCTGGACCTGCCCCTGGACGGCGAGGGCCGGGCGGTGTGTCCGCACACCGGCGCGGTTTATGTACTGCGCGGCAAGGCCCTGACCAAAGAGGCTGGCTGATGCAGTTTATTGATCTCCATGCCCAGCAGGCGCGCATCAAGGCCGCCGTCGACGCTAATATCCAGGCCGTACTGGCCCACGGCCAGTACATCAAGGGCCCGGAAGTGGCCGAGCTGGAACACAAGCTGGCCGCCTTTACCGGCGCCGGCCATTGTATTGGCGTGGGCAACGGCACCGACGCCCTGCAGATCGCCCTGATGGCCGTGGGTATCGGCCCCGGCGACGAGGTGATTACCCCCGGCTTTACCTTTATCGCCACCGCCGAAGCGGTGGCCGTCACCGGTGCCCGCCCGGTGTACGCGGACATCGACCCGCGCACCTACAACCTGGACCCGGCCGGCCTGGAAGCGCTGATCACACAGCGCACCAAGGCCATTATTCCGGTGTCTCTGTACGGCCAGTGCGCCGACTTCGACGCCATCAACGCGGTGGCCGAACGCCACGGCCTGGTGGTGATCGAGGACGCCGCCCAGAGCCTGGGCGCCACCTACAAGGGCCGCCGCTCCGGCAGCCTGAGCCACATCGCCACTACCTCGTTCTTCCCCAGCAAGCCGCTGGGGGCCTACGGGGACGGGGGCGCCCTGTTCACCAGCGACGACACGCTGGCGGAGCGCATCCGCCAGATCGCCAATCACGGCCAGGACCGCCGCTATCACCACGCCCGGGTGGGCCTGAACAGCCGCCTGGATACCCTGCAGGCGGCCATTCTGCTGGCCAAGCTGGGGATCTTCGAGGACGAGCTGGCCCGCCGGGACCGGGTGGCCGCCGCCTACACCGGCAAACTGAACGCCGCCGGCCTGGACACCACCCCGGTGGTGGAAGCCCACAACGTCAGCGCCTGGGCTCAGTACACCGTGCGGGTGCCCGAGCGGGACCGGGTGCAGGCCCGCCTCAAGGAAGCGGGCATCCCCACCGCGGTGCATTACCCGATCCCGCTGAACCGCCAGCCGGCGGTGGTGGACCCGGATGCCCGCCTGCCCGTGGGCGACGCCATGGCCGGGCAGGTGATGAGCCTGCCCATGCACCCCTACCTGGAAGACGACGATCTGAACCGGGTGGTGGAGGCGCTGGCCGGGGCCCTGGCATGACCGGGGCGAGTAGGAAAGTGGCGCATTTGTGTCTGTCCAACTACTACATGGACGACCGGGCCTACCAGGAAAACGAGCTGATCGAGGAGCATGCCCGCCAGGGCCACCAGGTGCTGGTGATCGCCTCCACCCAGGTGCTCAATACCGAGCGCCAGCGGGAATTCGTGGCGCCCGGACGCTACCGCAATGACCACGGTGTGGACGTGGTGCGGTTGCCGTATCACCCGGCGCTGCCCCACCGTCTGGCGAAAAGCCTGCGGGTGCATCGCGGTGTCTACCAACTGTTGGAAGCGTTCGCCCCGGATGCCATCCTGTTCCACGGTATGTGCGGCTGGGAGCTGCTCACGGTGCGCCGTTACAAGCAGGCGCACCCGGAGGTGAAGTTCTACGTGGACACCCACACCGACTTTATCAACAGCGCCCGGGGCCCGGTATCCAAGTGGGGCCTGCACTACCTGTATTACCGGCCCATCGTGCACCGCTGCCTGAACGCGATCGACCGGGTCCTGTACATCTCCGCGCTCACCGGCCGGTTCGCCCGGGACTTCTATGGCGTACCGGACAGCAAGCTGGAATTTTACCCCCTGGGCGGTCATCCGGTGCCCGATGACGAGTACCGGCGGCTGCGCGAGACCATCCGGGCGGACCTGGCGGTGCCCGCCCACGGCACCCTGTTCGTGCAGTCCGGCAAGCAGGCCTCGCACAAGAAGATTCTGGAGGCCCTGCGGGCCTTTGCCGAAGTGCCGGACCCGGACTTCCGCCTGGTGATCGCCGGCTCCCTGCTGGAGGAGGTCCGGGAGGAAGCGGAAGCCCTGATTCAGGTGGACCCCCGGGTGCGCTTCCTGGGCTGGCAAAGCCCGGCGCAACTGAAAGCGCTGCTGTGCGCCGCCGACGTCTACCTGCAGCCGGGCAGCCAGTCGTCCACCATGCAGACCAGCCTGTGCTGCCGCTGCGCGCTGATTCTGGAAGACATGGAAGGGCACGAAATCTATACCGACGGAACCGGCTGGCGGGTCACCGATCAGGCCGGTATCGTCGCGGCACTGCAAGAGATTCAATCCGGCGCCGCCGATCTGGACGCCATGAAGGGCAGGGCGGAAGCGCTGGCCCGGAACAAGCTGGATTACGCGGTACTGGCCCGCCGGATACTGCACTAAGTAGGAGCTTATGAAGAACTTCGCCATGATCGGCGCCGCCGGCTACATCGCCCCGCGCCATATGCAGGCCATCAAGGCCACCGGTAACCGGCTGGTGGCGGCCCTGGATCCCAACGACTCCGTGGGCATCATCGACAGCTACTTTCCGGACGCGGACTTCTTCACCGAGTTCGAGCGCTTCGACCGGCACATCGACAAGCTGCGCCGCCAGCGGGACGAGCAGAAGGTGGATTACGTCTCCATCTGCTCCCCCAACTACCTGCACGACAGCCATATGCGCTTCGCCCTGCGCTCCGGCGCCGACGCCATCTGCGAAAAGCCCATCGTGCTGAACCCCTGGAACATCGACGGGCTGCTGGAGATCGAGAAAGACACCGGCCGGCGCATCAACACCATCCTGCAGCTGCGCGTGCACCCGTCCATCGTCGCCCTGCGCGAAAAGGTCCAGGCGGGGAACCGGGACCACAAACACGAGGTGGACCTGACCTACATCACCTCACGGGGCCACTGGTACCTGCAGTCCTGGAAGGGCGACGAGAAGAAATCCGGCGGCATCGCCACCAACATCGGCGTGCACTTCTACGACATGCTGCACTTTATCTTCGGTGAACTGCAGGACAACGTGGTGCACCACAGCGACGCCACCAGCGCCGCCGGCTACCTGGAATACGAGAAGGCCCGGGTGCGCTGGTTCTTGTCCGTGGACTACCGGTACGTGCCGGACAGCGCCAAGGCGGACGGCCAGCGCACCTACCGGTCGATCACCGTGGACGGCGAGGAGATCGAATTCTCCGGCGGCTTCACCGACCTGCACACTCGCAGCTACGAGGAGATCCTGGCCGGGCGCGGCTATGGGCTTGAGGCCAATCGGGTGGCGATTGAAACGGTGGCGCACATCCGCAACGCCGAGCCGCTGGGGCTGACCGGGGACTATCACCCGTTTTTGGGAAACTGATCGGGTGGCAAGTCTGCTGTTGCTGACCATTAATTACCCGTATCCCCCGGGAGAACAGTTTCTGGAAGATGAAATCGGGTATTGGGCCGATAGCGGTTTCCAGGACATCCGCATTTTGCCGGCCCTGGGAGCCGGTGAGCCCAGGCCGGTCCCGAAGCGGCTTGAAGTTTCGGAGCCTCGCGAAACAGTGCCCAGGGCAGCGATGGTCAGCGCGCTTTTCAGTGCGTTGTTCTCCGCTACTTTCAGAAATGAGGTCCGCTATCTTCGCTCGCAAGCAAAACTGACGCTGGCCACCGTCTGGTTGGCCCTGAAAGAAACCACACAGGTTAAAATCGCCGAAAGGCGTCTGAAACGATTCCTTGCCGACAATCCAACGGACGTCATCTACAGCTATTGGAACAATGCCGCCGCGTACGCGGCTTGTGAGCAGAAGCGAAAAGGGTGGCCAGGCAAAGTGGTCTCTAGGGCGCATCGGGCGGACCTCTACGAAGAGGAGCGAGCCCACGAGTATATGCCTTTGAAACGCCAGTACGTGGACAGTTTTGATACGGTGTTCTGCCTGTCAGCGGAAGCGGCGGATTACTTCCACGCGCGCTTCGGTGGCACAAGACAAAGCGTACAGGTGGCACCGTTAGGTGTACCAGTGGGCACGGCAATGACCTCGCGGAGCCCGAAAGGGAATGTGCATATCCTGTCGCTGTCTTTTTGTGCTCCGGTGAAACGCATAGATCGAATCCTGGAAGCGGTCGAGCAGTTCGCGGCGAAAATTCCGGATCTTTCGGTCTCCTGGACGCACATCGGCCATGGGCCTCTATACGAAGCGCTGAAAACCGAGGCGGAGTCCCGAGCCCGGCGCCTGGCAAACCTGAGATGCCGGTTTACCGGCGCTCTGGAACACGACCGAGTGAAACAATTCTTCGAGGACAACCCCGTTGACGTATTCATCAACAGCAGTGCCTCGGAGGGCATGCCGGTCTCCATCATGGAGGCCATGAGCTTCGGTGTACCGGTGATCGCTCCCGATGTCGGCAGTGTCGCCGGTCTGGTATCCGATGAGCGTGGTCGTTTGCTGAAGTCGGAACCCGGCCCTCGGGATATCGCGGACGCTATTGAGGAGTGTGTACTGGCACCGATGGCGCGCAGAGAGGTCATGGCGGAGTCAGCCAGGCGGCATATAGAAGAATACTTCAATGCCAATAGGAACTATCCAGCATTCGTTGATGCTGTGGAACGGATATCGGGTAAGGCTTAATCAACATGAACTCAGGTGCGTACCAGCTCAATAAAAAAATATTCGGTAGAAATTTCCGATTCGTATCCGATGGGCGATGGCAGGACTGCCTGAGTGCTTCGCTGGATCTGTATACGTCCGTGGAAGAGGATGATCCGGACGTGATCGTCTCTTTCATTGACGAAGAGTTTATCGAAAGCGGTTTTGCGAACAATCCCAAGATATTCAAAAGAAATGAGACTGCCCTGCAGGTTGATTTCGGCGGGACGGTAGTCGCGTGGGATAATATTGGTGCAAAGCCACTGAATGTCTTTGTGGTAGCAAGAGAACCCAATTACAGGACGATGATCGGCTATCTGAAGAAGCTGATATCCATGGAGTATCCCTCTCGGATTGAATGGTTCGAGCAGATTCTGCATGAACTGATCCTTATCCCTACAGTGTATTTTTTGCCCGGCCTTGCGCCCATCCATGCGGCCTGCGTGGGAACCAGGGGCGGATGTGTGTTGTTGACCGGTACGGGCGGTGTAGGCAAATCTTCCGCATTGCTATCCTTTGTCGATAACGAAGAGGTTGCCTTTATCTCAGACGACATCGCAGTTCTGGATGCTGATGGCGTGGTCTACGGGAATATGGCCTGGCCAAAAATCTATGGATACAACTGTGTCGGCAATGGTCTGGAGAAGAGGATTCTTGCTGGTCGAAATTTTCTTAACAGGCTTCACTTTCATATCAAGAATAAAAGAAATCCTTCGAGAGTCAGAAGGAAGATGCGGCCAAATCAGCTATTTGAGAGCTGCATTGCCGATGGCTGCCAACTAAAAGAAGTGTGCTTCCTGATAAAAAATGACGTAGAAACCATGAGCCTGCAGAATCTGAGTAGGGAGGCCTCAGTGGACCTGGCCTTTGAGGTGATGAGTGCTGAATATCAGGTCTTCCACAAGTTCATAAATTGGGAAAAGTACAACGCGCTCGCTTGCGGTGCCGTGCCCCATATCACCATGAGTGATGTATCAGATAAGTGGAAGACGATATATGGCCAGGCTTTTTCGAAACAATCCGAAAAGCTGGAAATTCCCGTGATCGTGGATCACGTGGCTTATCAAAAGAGGGTCAACGAAGTGACCCGTCGCCTTCTTACATAAAGAAAGGGAAAATCCACAGGATGTTCGGCAGGTTAAAGCAGAGTACGTTTTCGTCCTCCGTCAGACGTAATGTCGGCATGACGCTAGGGCGCCAGCTTTTAGCGGCACTTGCACAGCTCTTTCTGGTCGTACTGATCGCCCGACACCTTGGGCCCGAAGGCAACGGTTTCTACGCAATGGCGGTATTGTTGCCGTCTCTGCTGGCCAATTTCCTGAATTTCGGTGTGGGGCCCGCCACGGTCTATTATGTAAGTCGCCGAGATTTGAGCGTCCGGGAAGCTCTGTTTGGCAACGTGCGGCTCGCCTTTACAGTGTCTTGCGTGGGCATCGCCGTAGCGTTACCAGTGGTCTGGATCTGGGGGAAGACGCTGTTTCCCGGGGTTCCGACGCTGTTGCTATACATCGGTTTGATCAGCTTTCCTCTCACGCTTCTGATGGCGTACTTGACTGTGATCCTGCAGGGTAAGGAGAACTTCAAGGCCTATAACTTAACCGTATTGTGTCCTCCGTTCGCGAACCTTGCGGGTATTGTCATAGCGCTTTTTCTGCTGGATGGTGGCGTGGCGGGGGCAATGATGGCTTACCTGGTTGCCCAGGTTGCCGGTGTGATGCTGGCTCTCGCCCTGGTTCTACAGGCGCAGAGAGCGGACCCTGCACCGAACGCCACTCAGGGATATGCTCAATACGGTCGAAAGATTCTGAGTTACGGCTGGAAGGCCCATCTATCAAACGTCCTGACGTTTGTGAACTATCGTGCCGACATTTTTCTGGTGAATCTCTTTCTAACGCCTGTCGCCACGGGTATCTACGTTATTGCCGTCCAGATAGCCGAAAAGCTCTGGATGCTTTCACAAGCGGTATGCAGCGTGCTGCTTCCCCGACTTGCCGCCATGCACGCCGACCCCATGGGTAGATTGGCACTGACCAACAAAGGGTTCTGGGCCGTGGCGGGCCTCACGGCGTTGTTGGGCGGAGCAGCCGCAGGCGCATTGTATTGGCTGGTCGCTCCCGTATTTGGGGAGCAGTATCAGGAAGCATGGCCGGCTTTTGTATGGCTGCTACCCGGAATCATCGCCGGGGCGGGTGCCCGCGTTCAATCCAGCTGTATCGCGGCCGCCGGCAAGCCTGAGTGGAATATGTATGTGGCAC
The DNA here is from genome assembly GCF_005938655.1 of Alloalcanivorax gelatiniphagus. Taxonomy (GTDB): domain Bacteria; phylum Pseudomonadota; class Gammaproteobacteria; order Pseudomonadales; family Alcanivoracaceae; genus Alloalcanivorax; species Alloalcanivorax gelatiniphagus. The sequence goes on along the minus strand of NZ_VCQT01000022.1, from coordinate 12,096 downwards.
TCGGTACGGTGACCATCAATATCCTGGCCAACCTCCTTCTGATTCCGAGTAACGGCATTATCGGCGCGGCCTTGGCCACGAGCCTTGCGTACGGCTGTAACGCCATCGTCAAGTTCTGGCTGGTAAGAAAAACGTTGGCCGCTACCGCGTACTGAGGGGCCGTTCACCTTTGTGATGGTGGCGCGGCTGATCGGTGATAAGGGCGTGCGGGAGTACGTGGCCGCCGCCGCTCAGGTGGCCTGGCGGCGTCCGGACGTGCGTTTTCTGCTGATCGGGCCGCAGGGGGTGAGCAACAGCAGTGCCATCCCACCGGACGAGGTGGCGCGCTGGCGGGAGGCGGGCGTGGTCGAGTCCCTGGCCGCCTGTATGCAGGACGGCCTCGCGTTGCCCCGCGAGACCCTGGCGGCGGCGGGGCAGGCCGCCCGCCGGCGCATCGAGGCGGAGTTCGACGAGCGCCTGGTGGTGCGGGCGGCGTTGGATTGCCTGGAGGGCGCCCGCCCGTAACCCCCCAAGCCTGCGTCCGCTTTGGCTTACATCCTTTTCCGTTTTGGCTGACAGATGCTGGCCCGCTTGCTGATTATACTGGTCATAAGGTCAGTATCTGGGGGCGAGGGATGGCACAGCATGACACCGGCTACAAGCTGCTGTTCGCGCACAAGGAGATGGTGCGGGATCCAGGACCTGATTCTCTAAGGCTCGATCCCATCGAATTGTTGTCGCTTGACAACAAATATGAGAGCCGATAGGTTTTGGGGGAAGATCGATATGGCGCGTGGAAAGCATCCCAAGGCGGCCATCGAAAAGGCGCTTCAGTATGCTGAAGCCAGAGGGTGGACGGTGCGAAAGGCCGGCAAAAGTGCACACGCCTGGGGTGTTCTTGAGTGCCCGAACAATGACCCCGAGTGCCGTTGTGGCAAGTTCTGCCGAAATGGGGTCTGGTCCACGCCCAGGAACGCGGAGGCCCATGCGCGAGCTATCATTAAATGGGTGGAAAAGTGTAAGTACACCGGAGGTGGGGAATGAGTACGTTTGAATTCCAGCTTCATTTTCAGCTTCCTGACGGCGAGGCCGACCCCGAACTCTGGCTGGACGCTCTGTTCGAGGCAGGCTGTGACGATGCCTTGGTTGGTCTCGCCTCCCACGGCTATCTGTCCCTCGACTTCAACCGAGAAGCGCCGACCGCCTGGGAAGCGCTGCAAACCGCCGTGCGAGACGTAAAAACGGCTATCCCAGAAGCGCGATTGGTCTCTGCAGGGCCGGATTTGCTTAATTTATCTGAGCTCGCCGAGCTGATGACGGACAGGCTGGCAAAAGTCACCCGGCAGGCGATGCGTAAGTATGCGAAAGGTGAAGTGAAAAGAACCGCCACGCGATTCCCGTCGCCCCGGGTATCCGGAGGCACCCCCCTTTGGCACGCGGATGAAGTTCTCGCATGGATGATGGACAATCGGAAAATTCAGGCGACATCAGAGCCTGCGCAATCGCTTATCACGCTGGCTTCCGCGATACGAATGCTGAACAGCACCAAGGAATACCACCAGAGCCGTGCCGCTGCCCCTGAGTTAATCCAAAAGGCTGAACAGCTCCTGGTGAGCTGATCACCACCACCGGCTCTTGCCATTTGTTGGTGCCGCCGTCCGCTTTGGCTTACATCCTTTTCCGTTTTGGCTGACAGATGCTGGCCCGCTTGCTGATTATACTGGTCATAAGGTCAGTATTTGGGGGCGAGGGATGGCACAGCATGACACCGGCTACAAGCTGCTGTTCGCGCACAAGGAGATGGTGCGGGATCCAGAACCTGATTCGACGCGGCGAAGTGGAACGAGGTGGCGCTCTGCCACTGGTTTTGCCGATTGTTTTATATAATGGACAACGCCGCCGGGGCGAGAGCCTCGACCCATCGTTGGATTGGCAAAGCATACACAGCCTGGAGGAGGCCGACACCATGCTCGAAGATCGCATTAAGGAATGGAAAGCACAGTACCGGCGAGAGGGCCTGCAAGAGGGCCGCGAGGAAGGCCGTCAAGAAGGCCGTCAAGAAGGCCGCCAGGAAGGCCGCCAGGAAGGCCGCCAGGAAGGCTCCACCATCGAGGCACGCCTGATTCTCTCACGCCTGCTGGCCCGGCGTTTCGGCACATTGCCGGCGGAGGTGCGCGAACGGTTGGACCAGGCACCGCTGGAGCAGCTGGAAGACTGGATCGATCGGTTCTACGACGCGGGCTCGCTGGAGCAGGTGTTCCACTAGCGATCCGGTCGCCTGGAGCATCGAGGCGGAGGTCGGCGAGCGCCTGGTAATAATAATCAGGCGTATGTCCGTGGGGGCGTGGAAGAGCCGTTCTCTGGCTATTGTTCGGCGTTCTCCGGTAAGTAGCTAGCGAGCCAGCCTTACGGGAGTTCTTTTGGGAGCATCTAAGCGTATTGGGAGCAGGGTTGGTGACCGAGTTCCGGCGTGAGAAGCTTGGTGTTGGCCGTGGGCGTCGGGGTAAGGCTCCGAGGCGGCGAGAGGGTGGCGTGTGCTGAAGTCCCGTTTTTTTGGGCTTTTTGTGTGTGGGGCAATCTGGGTTGTCGTGCTTGCCGGAATGTTTGTTCCCAAGGCCGTGGTTGACGCTTTTGAGGTCAACCAGTTTGATAAGGTTCTGCATTTGGGTGCCTTATTGGCCATGGTCGTCACCGCCCGCTGTGTGCTGCACCGGCTCCCTTCTTCCCTGTTTTGGAGTGGCGCGTTGTTTTGGGCGGTAGCGCTTGAGGCGCTGCAACCCGTCCTGCAGGCTTCCAGAGAATTCAACTGGCTGGACGTGGCCGCCAATCTGGCGGGCGTATTGGCCGCGGCGCTGGTGCTGTGGTTGTTTGGTCTGGCGAGAGCGGATAGCTGATCCAGGGCGTTCGATCAGCGTTCGGCGGGGTGGTCCGGTTCTGGATGGTGTAATGGCTATCGGACGGGCTATACAAGGTGTATAAATAATCATCAATCCGTGCCGGGGGCATAATGGGAGATCCGCTGGATCGGCTGGAGGGCGTGACCTTCGTGCGTGCGTCCTTCTCCGCCGTCGCCTTCGACGACTGGCTGCGAGTAATGAAGCGGCAGCTGGACCTGATGACTCTGTTGGCTCGTTGTCAGCTGCATGCGGTGGGGTATGTGGCGGGCCACACCTGCGGGTGCGGCGGGCACACGCCGTTGTCGGCCTACCCCCGGGCGTGCTGCCTGGGGCTGGTGCGTTCCCATTTGCTGATGGCGGAGCTGTCGTTGTCCGGCGCCTGGCTGGACGGGCTGGCACGGGATTATCTCCAGGCCGGTTCCAGCGACCTGGAGCGTTCGTTCACCGAGTGCTGTGAGGAGCGGGTGGCCGCGGGGTTGATCACCCTCACCGGGTGGTGCGGCGCGCTGCATCATGCGGTGCTGGCCCTGGCCTGCGACGAGTTGGATGCCGGCCGGGTCACGGCCTTGGATCTGAGGCTATTGGGACAGGTGGAGAAGTTGGCGGGGTAGGGAAGCGTGATCATTCATCACCACGGAGCGGTGGACGGCGTTACCGGTTCTTGCCATGAACTGGTGCTGGGGCCGGACGCCAGCCTGTTGATCGATTGCGGGCTGTTTCAGGGCGAGGACGCGGCGCCCCGGGGTGGGCCGGACCAGTTGGCCATCGGATTTGATGTTGGCCGGATCAAGGCTCTGGTGGTCACCCATGTGCATATCGATCATGTGGGCCGTATTCCCTGGTTGCTGGCCGCCGGCTTCGACGGTCCGATTCTGTGCAGCGAGCCGTCCGCTCGGTTGCTGCCGCTGGTTTTGGAGGACGCCTTCAAGTTGAGCTTGAGCCGCCAGACCGAGGCGGTGGAGCGCTATCTCAAGGTGATCGAACAGCGTCTGGTGGCGTTGCCCTACGACCGGTGGCACCGGGTGCGCGGCGAGGCGCGCATCCGTCTGCGGCGGGCCGGGCATATTCTCGGGTCCGCCTATGTGGAGTGCGACCTGGCCGGGCACCGGACGGTGTTCTCCGGCGATCTGGGCGCGCCCCACGCGCCCTTACTGGACCCGCCGGAGCCGCCGGAGGGGTGCGATACCCTGGTGATCGAGAGCACCTACGGCGACCGCCAACACCAGGGGCGGGCGCGCCGCCGGGAACGGTTGGCGGCGGTGCTGCGGCGGGCGCTGCGCGACCAGGGCACGGTGCTGATTCCGGCTTTCAGCATCGGCCGCACCCAGGAGCTGCTCTACGAACTGGAAGACATCATCGAGGAGGGCGGCGATGGCGAGGTGGTGGACGGGCTGCCCTGGCGCCAGCTGCCGGTGATTCTGGATTCCCCGCTGGCCAGCCGTTTTACCCGGGTGTACCGGGAACTGGCGCATTTCTGGCCGGCGGAGGCGCGGGCGCGCCGGGCCGTCGGGCGCCGGCCGCTGGCCTTCGAGCAGCGGCTTACCGTGGACGACCACGATGCTCACCGGCGCATGGTGCGCCACCTGGCGGAGAGCCGCCGTCCAGCCGTGGTGATCGCCGCCAGCGGTATGTGCACCGGCGGGCGCATCGTCAACTACCTGAAGGCCATGCTCGGCGACCCGCGCCACAATGTGCTGTTCGTGGGCTACCAGGCCGCCGGCACCCCCGGCCGGGATATTCAGACCCATGGCCCGAAGGGCGGCTATGTGGACCTGGACGACGAGCGTATTACCATCCGCGCCGGCATCGAGACCCTTGGCGGTTACTCCGCCCACGCCGACCGGGACGGTCTGATCCAGTTCGTCACCGGCCAGCGGCGCTGGCCCTCGCGCATTCTGATCGTGCATGGCGATCCTGACGCCAAACAGGCCCTGGCCGACGCCCTGCGGCAACGCTACCGGGAGGCCGGCAGGGCGGTGTCGGTGGAATGTCCTCCGTGTGACCCGGCATAGCTTGAGATAAATTCTGGTATTAGAAGCGTTATTCGGTTTCCGGTAGTATGAGATCGACGCTCATTTCTTAATCAAAGGTTTAGATGGAAATGCAACAGCAAGGGCATTTCAACATACCCGGACGGCTCCCGTTCCTGGAGGCGGTATGTTGGGATTTGCGCGATGTGCATGACCTCACCCTGGACGAAATGCTCAACCGTTATGAACGAGGTTGGGGATACCGGGGAGCGCTGGCCGATCTGGAAGGTCAGGAGAGAGCTTTTGTCCATAAACTTGCCGTGGCCAAGGGATCTTGGCTGCAAGTAGATGTTTGATCACGAACATCATGGCAAGATTCTGAGTGTTCTCGACGCTTTAGATCCCTCCATCTTCGAAAAAACCGGGACTTGCTTTGGCGGAGGCACCCTGATTGCCTTGCTCCACGATGAATATCGCTGGAGCGAGGGTATCGGTTTTCGATGTCCCGTGGGGCCCGGGTATCGCGACTTGCGTAAAGCGGCCGCTCAGGCCGGACATGCTCCCACCTTTCTCTTCCAAAACGTGGATGGTCTGGAGTTCCCGCGCGAACTTCGGGCGGACCAATATGGTATCCGCTTTCTGGTGATTGCTGATGGCACGCCCATCAAGTTCGAGATTGTGACCGAGGCCAGGATTGAGCTCGGTGAGCCCGAAAGATTCAGCTGGCTGAACACTCCTTGTCTGAACCGTGTGGATCGATACGCGGAAAAATTGTTGGCGAATGCGGATCGATGGGCGGATTCGGCCATCGAATCCCGTGATTTAATTGATTTGGCGGTTCTCCGGCTGCATGAGGGGCTGTGCGATGAGGCTATCGCTAAAGCTGAGGAGGCCTATCCCGTCGTGGACCCGCTCGGCAAGGCCTTGCAAAAGTTTCAATCCTCCCAGGCTTATCGAGGCAAATGCTTCGACGCACTGCAGATCCGGGACCGGTCCCTGATTATCGACGGCATTGACCTGCTTGCGACGGATCAGGGCATGGGGCGAACCGAGCGTTCCCGCGACGAACTCTGATTTGTCTTGCCGGCCCTGGTCCTGGTGTTGTCGGGGCGGCTGTTTCATCCTTGAGCGATAAGGCATCCGGTTTGTCCCTCTTTGCTTCCACCATTCTGTTTGTTTTCCCCGTTGCGTTGATGCTCTCGCCCTGGTCGGCGGGGTTGGTGGCGCTATTGGCCGGCGGTTGGGCACTGGTGGCCCTTCGCCGGCCGGCCGGGGCATCGCCGGGGGGCGGGCTGCCGGTCGGGTTCGCTGCCTGGCTGTGGGCCCTGTTGGCGTTCGGCGGCCATTGGCTGCTGGATGCCGGACGCGGCGGCGCGGTGCCGATGGCGGCGCACACCCTGGCTTCCTTGCCGTATTGGCCGCTGGCGGCCGCCGGGCTGTTTCTGGCATGGCGGCGCTTTCCGCCGGCGCCGGAGGCGCTGTGGTGGGGCGCGGCCTTGGCGGCGGCGGTGGCCGGTGCGCTGCTGCTGTATCAGTGGGGTGGCACGGTGCGGGTCCGTGTGCGGACCGACATGAATGCTATTCCGTTCGGTAATCTTTCCCTGTGTTTCGGCGTATTGGCGCTGTTGGGGGGCCTGTTCCCGCGTCGCGACCCACATCGGGCCGCGCTTCTGGCATTGGCCGGTTTGCTTGGCCTGGTGGCCTCGTTGCTGTCCGGCACCCGGGGTGGCTGGGTCACCTTGCCGGCGGTGGCACTGATGCTGGCCGCCTGGCGGGGTGGGGCGCTGTGGCGGGGCTGGCGACGGTTGCCGGTGGGCTGGCGTCTGTTCGGTTGGGCGGTGTTGGTGGGCTTGGCGGTGTTCGCGGCGGCTCGGGTGGGCCCCCGGGTGGACGATCTGCTCAGCGATCTGCGACGTTTCTCGGCGGAGGGCAACACGCGCACCTCGGTGGGCCTGCGGTTGGACATGTGGCGCACCGCCTGGGCGCTGTTCCTGCAGAAACCCTGGCTGGGTTGGGGCGAACAGGGTCTGGCCCTGGAGCTGCAACGCCTGATCCTGGCCGGGCGGTTGAACGAACAGGCGCAGTATTTCGGCTACCAACTGCACAGCGACGTGCTGGACACCCTGGCCCGACGGGGCCTGCTGGGGCTGGGCACTTTGCTGCCGTTGTACCTGGTGCCGGCCTGGCTGTTGCTGCGGCGGTTGCGCGGGCCGCACGCGGTGGTGGCCATGGCGGGCCTGGTGACGGTGGTGATGTTCGCGGGCTTCGGGCTGACCCAGAGTCAGTTACGGGACCCGTACACTCTGGCGGCCTATCTGGTACTGGTGTCCGGGACGGTGGCGATGGTGGGCCAGGTGGGTGGCGGAGAGCGGCGCGGGTAGGGGTTTATCAATTCGATGCAATTTTTTACGAAAATGTACCTTTCACGTGAACAGCGTGCGAGCGATTGTCATGTGAATCGCTTACACTGCGCACCGGCTTGAGAGTTTTGAGATAATCCCGGCGCCGACCTTAGAGAGTACCATCCTTTCTTCGTAGATGCGTACCCCTTATTTCGGGTCTGTTCGGAATTTTGTGGGCTGGTTAGCGTTCGGCCTGTCAACCAATACCTTTAAGGAAATCGGCATGGAAGTCGGAGTACTGGGATCATTTCTGGTACCGCTTAGCAGCATGCTCGCCGCGTTCGGGTTTTTGCCCCTGGCCCATCGGACGGGCTTTGTGGATCACCCCAATGGTCGTAAGCAGCATGCGGCGCCGGTGCCGCTGACCGGCGGCGTCGTGGTGTTTGTCGGTCTGATGGCGGCCGGTCTGGCCACCGGATTGTGGGATGGCGAGGGCTGGGGTTGGTTCCTGGCCGCCGCGGTGATCCTGACCACCGTGGGCACCCTGGACGACATCTACGACCTGAGCGCCCGTTGGCGTTTTCTGATCCAGGGCGTCACCGTGACCCTGGCCTGCGCCGTTTCCGGTGTTTATATCAACAGCCTGGGCCTGCTGATGGGCGACAGCGTGCTGTTGCTGGGCGGTCTGTTCGGGCTGGTTTTCACCCTGGTGTGCGCGCTGGCGTGCATTAACGCCTACAACATGATCGATGGCATCGACGGTCAGGCCGGCTGTGTAACGCTGATTACGCTGGCGGGCGTGGCGGTGCTGTCCACCGTTTCCGGCCATCACAACACCGGCTTGTTCGCCGGGCTTTCCTGCCTGGCGCTGCTGGTTTATCTGATGTTCAACCTGGAAGTGCCCTGGCTGCGTGGCCGCAAGATGTTCCTGGGCGACGGCGGCTCCAATCTTCTGGGCTTTCTGGTGCTGTGGCTGGTGGTGTTGGGCAGCCAGCGCGACGGCAGTTTCCCGCCGATTGTGGCGGTGTGGCTGGTGGGCGTGCCGATCCTGGATATGCTCGCGGTATTCATGCGCCGCACGCTGAGCGGCCGTTCACCGTTCAGCGCCGACCGCACCCATATTCACCACCTGTTGCTGGATCATGGGTTCAACGCTCGTCAGGCGCTGATCATGGTGGCGGCCATGCATATGGCCATGGTCGGTTTCGGGGTGCTGGGTACCCTGGCTGGTTGGTCGGAATTTACTCTAACGGTGGGCACTTTCGTGGCCGGCGGCGCCTACTTCTCCCTGAGCTTCCTGCTCGGCACCGGCCGCCTTACCGCCCTGGTGGCCTCGCGCACTGACCGCTGAGGCCCGGCCTTCACTCAGACTCAGGGATCCCTCGGCGGCCGCTGGCGGCCGATGATCTCGGTGGGCTCGCCGATCCAGATCATCTTGTAGCCGCATTCCTCCAGGGCGCGCAGGGCCGGTTCCTCGTGATCGCGGAAGGCCTCGGGGATGGCGGTGGGCATGTTCAGGTGCAGGCGCACCAGGCCGGCGGCCAGATCCTGGCTGGGGCGGCGCGGGTAGCGCACCAGAATCACCTGTTCCAGGCCGGAAGGGGTCTCCAGGACCACCGTCCAGACCTTCTCATAAACGTCCATGTCCATGTTGGTTGTCTCCTTGTACGTTGGTACAGCTTTGCACGCCCGGGAGACAACCGTCTGTAGGATATGGAGCAAATCCTTGTAGGATAAAACTTACGCCGGGCAGGCCCGTGGGCCCGCGCCCCTAGTGGGACGCCAGGCGCACGCCCAGAAGCCGGTACCCGGCGCCTTCCAGGGCGCGCAGGCTGGCATCTTCCTGGTCCCGGTATTCCCGGGGCGGGGATATCGGCATGCCCAGCGCCATTCGCGCGAAGCCGGCGGCGAAGTCCTTGGTGGGCTGCCGTGGGTAACTCACGGGTATCGATTGGCGTTTTCCGTTGGGGGTTTCCAGCAGCACCATCCAGGTCTGGTTGATTTCCATTCCATTGCTCTCCATGCCGTTGCTCTCCATGCGATTGCGGTCCATGTCATTGCTCTCCCTGCTATTCCCTGTTGGCAAAATAATGTCAAAGCGACACCCCGCTGTCTGTAGGAAAAAGCTGAAAATACCATGGTCAATTTCCTACAAAGCGCGTACAACAAATGAGAACGATTAACTCCTTGATTCCATTGAAAAATCACCTCTTTGGGGTGGCGTTTTACGGGGCATGACGGCATACTCTGCGCACATTCCAGGCCACCAACGCTGTTCAAGGAGCGCCCCCCATGAAAGGTCATCCGGACGTGATCGAATGTTTGCAGGATTTGTTGCGCGGCGAGCTGGCCGCCCGCGACCAGTATTTCCTGCATTCGCGCCAGTACGAAGACCAGGGCTACGGCAAGCTCTACGAGCGCATCCATCACGAAATGGAAGAGGAAACCCAGCACGCCGACGCCATCCTGCGCCGCCTGCTGTTTCTGGAAGGCACTCCGGACATGACCCCGAATCCCATGAAGCCGGGGCGCACCCTGATGGAAATGCTGGAGGCGGACCTGCGGTTGGAATACGAGGTGCGTGAGAATCTGGCCAACGCCATCGCCCTGTGCGAATCGGTGCGTGATTACGTCACCCGTGACATGCTGCGCCAGCAACTGGCCGACACCGAGGAAGACCACACCCATTGGCTGGAACAGCAGCTTCGCCTGATCAAGCATATCGGCGAGGAAAATTACCGCCAGTCGCAGATTTCATAAGCCTGCCCCGCCCGCCGGCGCGCTTCCGCGCGTCGGCCCTCATGCTTCGCGTCTCCCCTTGCTCCGTTTCTTTGCTCCATTCGCCAGTGACACCGCCGGTACCCGCGCGGTAATGTGAGGTGTCGGAACCCGGAGTCCTACTATGAATTCGCACATTCGAGATCTTCCCGTCGACCAGCGCCTTCGTCTGGTGGAGGACCTTTGGGACAGCATTGCGGCGGACCAGGGCAACGTGGAACTGACCGCCGCCCATCGGCAGGAACTCGACCGCCGCCTGGACGCCTACCGTCAGGACCCGCTTCCCGGCGCGGACATGCTTGAAGTGCTGGATAGGGTACGCAATCGGCTATGACTCACACCGTCCGGATTCGCCCGGACGCCGAGTGGGATATTGAAGACGCCGCCCGATGGTATGAATCTCAGCAGCGGGGACTGGGGCAGGCCTTTCTCGACTCGGTGTCCGAGACCCTGCATTTGATCCAGGAAAATCCCCTCGCTTTCCCCCGGGTCCACCGGGACTCCCACCGTGCCCTTATACGCAGATTCCCTTTCGGCGTGCATTTTGTTATTTCTGAGGACGCCATTGTCGTGATTGCCGTCATGCACGGCAGCCGTGACCCCCGGCGCTGGAAAACCCGAACCTAGCTTGGTTCATCGCAGCGTTTGTTTGGTGGGGATGGAACCATTCCTTTTTAATTAAAAATAATAAAATGGTAATTCTATGAGGAAAGAAAATAATAAATTTTTCGATGTTGCTATTGTCGCATTGGCTTCAATGGTCGTTGGGATTTCGTTCTATGAAACATATCCACTTGTTGATTATTTGGGCAATTTAATTGCAGAAGGAGTCTTGTGGTCACTGTTGGTTTCTGCTGCTTTTGGTTGGGCACTATTTATCGTAATTGCGCATTATGATCGGAGAATTTTAAGGTTGGCTGATACTGCGTTACCTGAAGAGTTGCGGAGCAACCAGCATGCCTACAACGTTCTGGTGGAATGTGTCGATAGCGAGGATGCCATCGATGGTGCAATAAAGTTGATAGGTCGCTGGGGGATAGGTAAGACCTATTTTGTCAAGAAAATTTTCAGCGATTTTTTGAAAATGAAACGCGCGGCATACGTTAGTGTTGCCGGGATAAAAAGTTATGAAGAGTTAGAGGTCGCAATTTTATCTGAGGTGGCGCCTTCCTTCTGGCGTGAACAAGGTTTGGTTTTTAACCGTTTTCTGTCAGGGATGACTTCCTCTTTTGGTGGTCGGTCGTCGGCATACTTTAAAATGATAGTATCAAACTGCGGAAGGCTGGTAATTATTCTTGATGATGTAGAAAGGGTGGGTGAATGCTTTAAAAATAATTTTTATGAAACTGTATATCGGCTCATGTTGGACACAGGTGTGGTGGTGGTCTACCTATGTAACGAGGAAGAAGAAAGAGCGTCGCAACATGATCTATATATGCGTTCCAAAGAGAAGTTTATTAAAGAAACAGTGACGATAAAATCCTGCCTCAATGCTATTGTGCGGGCCAAAGTTGACGAGATTAAGAGCGACAAGTCGCTTTCCGAAATTGTTCAGATTGCTGAAGAGAATTTGCTTTCCGTTCTGGAGAAGTCTGACATTAGTAGCATTCGAGTTTGGCAGCAGGCTTTGGAGGATGGGCACCGATTTCTTATTTGTGCTCGCGACGAAGGGATAATTAACAGTGATTCGGCGCCTGGATGGCTTCTTCGGGTTGTTGTTCTGAGGGCGGAATCTTATTCGGGGAACTTGGATTTTGAATCCATGTGTCAATACAGGCCTTTCTATAAAAAAGATAATAATACAAAAGAGGATGTTCGAGAGGCTAATAATAAGATTGGAAAAAGGATTTCTTTATACTCAAATCTTGATATTTTTGGATACCATCTGTCTCCGAGGGAGGATTGGGGTAATCCTTTGATCTCTTTTATGTTCAGAGAGGCTGCCCCGGTCAGTTCCGATAATGTATTTCGGAATGTTGCTTGGTTCGCTTTTGGCAAAGAAAATAAACCTGGGTGGTATGGTCTTTGGCGGTGGCGCCAGTTATATATGGCAGGCCTTAGAGTTGCTTTGGAGCGTGTTTCTTCTCAACTAAGAAGAGACGAGTATAGTGAACCGCCCCGGGTATCGAG